>NZ_JBIUWY010000001.1:0-647 GCF_044743685.1 Glutamicibacter sp. NPDC087583
ATGCCCGATGCAGTTGATGCTGACGCTACCCCGATGCAGTTGATGCTGACGCTACCGATGCTGATGCCGTTGATGCTGACGCTACCGATGCTGATGCCGTTGATGCTGACGCTACCGATGCTGATGCCGTTGATGCTGACGCTACCGATGCTGATGCCGTTGATGCTGACGCTACCGATGCTGATGCCGTTGATGCTGACGCTACCGATGCTGATGCCGTTGATGCTGACGCTACCGATGCAGTTGATGCTGACGCTACCGATGCTGATGCCGTTGATGCTGACGCTACCGATGCAGATGGCACGGATGTGGACGGCGACGAAGACGGTGAATACCTGCCAGTGGACATCGTTACTCCACTCGAAGGCTCGACTGTTGAAGGACCTAACGTGCTCGTGAAGGGCACCTCGGATCCAAATGCTGTGGTAACTGTCAAGGCTACCGAAGTCGCTGATTCCGCTATTGCAAAGGTGTTCGCATTCTTCCAGAACGCCATCGCAGCTCCAGAGCTCGTGGTTACGGCAGATGATGAAGGCAACTGGGAAGTAATCTTCGAAGAAGTTGAAGTTGGCCAATACTCGGTCTTCGCCGATGACGGTCGCACCAACGACACCACCACCTTCCAGGTAGTTGAAGCTGCAGTAGAT
>NZ_JBIUWY010000001.1:745-164291 GCF_044743685.1 Glutamicibacter sp. NPDC087583
ATGCTGACGCTACCGATGCTGACGCTACCGATGCTGACGCTACCGATGCTGACGCTACCGATGCTGACGCTACCGATGCTGACGCTACCGATGCTGACGCTACCGATGCTGGCGATAACGACAGCAACGATTCGGGCAAGAACGATTCTAAGAACGATTCCAAGAAGGACAAGTTGGCCGACACCGGCGCAAACGCTCCACTGGTAATCGGCGGAATCGCCTTGCTGCTGGTCCTCGCAGGTGGAGCCGTAACCGTGCTCCGTCGTAAGAAGGCCTAAGCTATCGTAAAGTAGCACCATAAATCTTGAGCTGGGCAGCTGATATTAGCTGCCCAGCTCAAGACTTTTTATTTGGCACATGACTTAGATGTGGCTGCGCATCTGAACCTTGTTCTGTTGGAATATAGTTCTCTTAAATAGGCGAGTAATCGATACAGAAGATTTCAGTAGCTGGCTGAATGCCCGGCAAAGTGTTCAGCAGAGACCGATGTCGATAGAAAATTTGGGCAATGACGGCAAGCGGAATGACGCCCTGACATTCGAGAGGTAAGGATGACCAAAAAAGGTCACACGCGAAGGCTGATAGCCGTAATTGTTGCGTTGGTAATGGTGCTTGGTTATAGCGCAGTAGCAGTATCCATGGCAGTGGAAGCATCTAATCCAGTGAAGCGCGAATTATCGCCGTTCTTCAGTCAGAAATGGAATGTTTTTGCTCCCAATATTCAGAAGCGCGACTCCTACTTGGAGGTTCGCTCCCGGGCATATGACGACGACGGGAAAATCACAGAATCGGAATGGATTCCCGTTACCGAAGTAGAGCGACTACTGAATAAAGGCAGCTTGGCCCCCTCCCGGATTCAAAAACTTTCTCAAAACACCACCAGTGTTTACCTCTCACGATTCAACAAGCTGAAGTCCGATCAGCGGGAAACTGCACGGAAGAACTTTGTCTCTGTTGACGGTAAGAAACGCGATGTCATGACCGACAGTGAAGTCGTCAAAGCCATCCAGGGTGAAGAAAAAAACTCATCACGTGTAGTGAGCTTTGTACGTATGGATTACATGCTTGTTCGCTACGCCACGGTTTACTCTGAAGCCTATACCGGGAAGAAAGCACGTGATGTGCAATGGCGCATCGTCGGAGATCGAAATAACGACTTCAACCACCGCTTCATGGACGACGCGCAATTCGAAACGAGCGTGCGAACCTTCGGATGGCGTGCGGCTGATGCCAGCCCGTACGAACATGCCGTGGAGCATTTGGAGAACATGATTGACCGCCAGGAAGGCCGATAGGAAATGACATCTCTTATTGATAAATTCGGTAACTGGCTTCTCGAATCTAAACACTCTCTGATCAGCTTCTCGTTGCTGCGTATTATTTACGGCATCGGTATGCTCACCGTCTTGCTGCCAAGCATGGAAGACCGTTCCATACTTTGGGGGCCAGCCTCCTGGTGGGTTGATCCGGAAGCCAAACGGCGCGGCTACTGGACCTTTGACACGATTCTTACCAAGAGCGACGAATTGCTCTTCAGCCTTGGGTACATGGCTTTCATAGCCATCGTGCTGATCTTCATCGCTGGCTGGAAGACTAAGTACATCACGCCGTTGTTCCTGCTGTTCCTCGTTGCGTTGCAGTCCAACAACCCATATCTCACCAACGGCGGGGATACGCTAACGCGAATTACCTTGCTCTTCCTTGTTTTCGCCAACCTCAACGAGCATTTCTCAGTGGATTCTTGGTTGCGGCGACGTAAGGGAAAGACCGTCAATCGCAAGAACAAGCCAGCATGGAACGCGGTCCACAATATCGTGCTTCTGCTGTGCATGGCGCAGATCGTCATTGTCTACGTTATCTCCAGCTATCTGAAAGTCATCGGGGATAACTGGCTTGATGGAACGGGCTTCTACTATGCCTTGAATTTGGAGTCTTATCAGATCTACCCAGGACTCAACGAGCTGATTTGGCAGTCCAGTTTGTTCATCAAAATATCATCGTGGATGACTCTGATTGCCCAGGGCGGTTTCATCATTTTCATTCTGTGGCGCAAGCTGCGTCCATGGGCTGTGGCGGTCCTATTCACTATGCACATGGGCATCGCGCTTCTACTGGCAGGTCTCTGGCAGTTCTCGTTGGTCATGATCGCTTTGGACTTGCTCTTCATTTCCAATAAGGAATGGGCGGCGATCGCTGGATTCGTGAACAGAAAGATTCTTCGAAGGCGCTCGATCGAAGACGAACTTTTCGAAGAAAAGGAACTGGTTGCAGCTGGACGATAGCTAAACACAAAAATATGGGGTAGCTGAACTTTTGGTTCAGCTACCCCATATCGTTTAAAGAATTATTCGCCTACGTAGAACAGGCGCTTGTTCACGAATTCGTCCATGCCCAGCGGGCCAAGCTCGCGGCCGAAGCCCGAACGCTTCACGCCGCCAAACGGCATTTCTGCACCCTCTGCGCTGGCTGCATTCACGTTGGTCATGCCGGACTGCAGCTTCTGAGCCACCCTGGAGGCACGCTCGACGTCGGTGGAGTGCACCGAACCGCCCAAGCCGTAAATGGTGTCGTTGGCCAGCTCAGTGGCTTCCTCGTCGCTGGATACCTTGTAGACCACTGCTACCGGGCCGAAGAGCTCCTCGTAGTAGGCACGCATCTCCTTGGTGATGCCGGTGAGCACCGCAGGGGAGTAGTAGGCCGAAGGGCCGTCGTGCAGCACGCCGCCGGCGTGCAGGGTAGCGCCCTTGGCCACGGCGTCCTGGACCTGCTCGTGCAGGGACTCTGCCGCCTTGCGGGAGGACAGCGGAGCGAAGGTGCCTTCGGCTTCCGCCATCGGGTCGCCAGGCTGCAGGCCTTCGGCACGCTTGGTCAGTTCGGAAACGAACTCGTCATAGATGTCTTCCATGACGATCATGCGCTTGTTCGAGTTGCAGGCCTGGCCGGTGTTGTCGATGCGGTAGCCCCAAGCGGTATCCACGATGCCCGGTACGTCATCGGAGTCCAGGACAACAAATGGATCCGAGCCGCCCAGCTCCAGTACGGCCTTCTTCAGGTTGCGGCCGGCCTGCTCGCCGATAATGGCGCCAGCGCGCTCCGAGCCGGTCAAGGAAACACCCTGGATCCTGGAATCGGCGATGATGGTGGAGATCTGGTCGTGGGTGGCGAAGAGGTTGTTGTAGACGCCGGCCGGTACTCCAGCCTCATCCATGATTTCCTGGATGGCCAGTGCTGAACGCGGGCAGGACTCGGCATGCTTCAAGATGATGGTGTTGCCCAGCATCAGGTTAGGTGCCGCGAAGCGCGCTACCTGGTACAGCGGGAAGTTCCACGGCATGATGCCCAGCAGCGGGCCAACCGGGCGCTTCTGAACGACGGCCTTGCCGCCGGAGAAGGACTTGATCTCCTGGTCCGCTGCCAAGGCTGGTCCCTCGGTGGCGAAGTACTCGAAGATCTCCTGGCAGAATTCAGCTTCGCCCACGGCCTCGGACAATGGCTTGCCCATTTCGGTGGTCATGATCCTGCCGAGTTCTGCTGCGCGCTCGGCGAAGAGCGTGCCTACCTTGGAAACAATCTTGGCGCGTTCGTTGATGTCAACGTCCTGCCATGATTCGTAGGCGCTCTGCGCGGCAGCCAGCGCCTGTTCGACTTGCTCATCGGTGGCCGCGGCGAATTCCTCGACGACTTCACCGGTTGCCGGGTTCAAGACCTTGTAGGTTGGGGCGCTCATCAATGCTCCTGTCGTATGCACAAAAGTGGTCAGCGTAAGCCGTGTGGATCTAACGCTAGCGGACTCCACGCAATAAATGAATGTAATTCACTTCATATTGCGTCTACTCCGAGCTTATCCGCAGAAACAACATTCAGCCACCAAGGAACAGTAGGTATTTGGCTTGAGTGGAAGTTGCAGACGGAAGCGAATGAAAAAGCCGCGGTTTCCAAGACTTGTCTCGGAAACCGCGGCTCAAGAACACAGGTATTACCTGTGTGATCAGTGGATTACTAGCCGATAGCGGAAGAACGCCACCAGTCGATTCCGGCATCGCCCTGGGCGATCTTGGCAATCTGGGCCAATTCCGCGTCGGAGAACTCAAGGTTGTCCAGCGCGCCCAAGTTCTCGTCGAGCTGCTTGGTGGACGAGGCGCCGATCAATACCGAGGTTGCCGCGCCATCGCGCAGCAACCAGGCCAGGGCCATCTGCGCCAGCGACTGCCCGCGCGTCTGCGCAACCTCGTTCAGGCTGCGGACCTTGGCCAGGTTCTGATCGGTCAGCTGGGCTTCGAGCGAACGGCGTCCGCCTTGGCGGACCACATCAGTGGTTTCCAGGTACTTATCGGTGAGCAGGCCCTGGGCCAGCGGGGTGAAAGCAATGGTGCCCATGCGTTCCTTTTCCAGGGTTTGCAGCAGGCCGTGCTCTACCCACGGGTTCAGGATGTTGTAGGAAGGCTGATGGATTACCAGCGGGGTTCCCAGGTCCTTGGCGATAGCGGCAGCCTCGGCGGTGCGTTCTGCCGAGTACGAGGAGATGCCCACGTAGGTGGCCTTGCCCTGGCGAACCAGGGTATCCAAAGCGCCGATGGTTTCTTCCAGAGGAGTCTTCGGATCGAAACGGTGCGAATAGAAGATGTCCACGTAGTCCAGATTCATCTTCTTCAGCGAGGCTTCGCAGGAGGCCAGCAGGTACTTGCGCGAGCCGAAGGTGCCGTGCGGGCCTGGCCACATGTCGTAGCCGGCCTTGGAGGAGATGACCAGCTCGTTGCGGTAGGGCTTGAAGTCCTTTTCCATCATGCGGCCGAAGTTCTCTTCGGCTGAACCTGCCGGAGGACCATAGTTGTTGGCCAGATCGAAGTGGTTGATGCCGTTATCGAAAGCGTGGCGCAGGATCTCGCGCTGGGAATCGAATGGACGGTTATCGCCGAAATTCCACCACAGTCCCAGGGACAGCGGGGGCAGGCGCAGGCCGGAGTCGCCAACGCGGCGGTAGCCGAAGTGCGCATAGCGGTCTGCGGCAGCAGTGTAGGGACGGTGCAGTTCCGGGATGGACGGGAGGCGTTCGTATTCCACGAGGCACCTTTCTGCCAGGTCAAGCGCTGGCGAGCGGAAATCGATTTGACGTCAGTTTCCACAATAGGCCAGAGCCTGAACTAAATAAATAGCGCAAAGGTGGATCCGCTGTGTGCGTAATGGTTTCGTGGATTGGGATTAAATGAAGAACCGACCCGCCAGGCCAAGGAGGTAACGCCTGTGCGGATCGGTTCATCTAGATCACTCGCACCTTGAGAAGGTAATAACCACACTAGGAGCTGAAACTTGAAAGTAGCTGAATGCGAGGTGTGCGGTCTCTTGGGAAAAGGCTTTTGCTAATAATTCGAAGGCGGATCCGAAGCCGGGAATGACTCGTCTTCCCACTCTTCGACGAGAGCTTCATCGTGCTCGTCATGGCGCTTCTTTTCTTCTGCGGCCAGCCGCAGCTTTTCCTCTTCAGCGCCACCGGGCTGCCCAGCAGCTGATTGTTCAGGCATGATCTTCC
Organism: Glutamicibacter sp. NPDC087583; assembly: GCF_044743685.1. NCBI lineage: Bacteria > Bacillati > Actinomycetota > Actinomycetes > Micrococcales > Micrococcaceae > Glutamicibacter > Glutamicibacter sp. NPDC087583. Next base: position 6,273 of record NZ_JBIUWY010000001.1, read on the forward strand.
TCCCAACTTCCGTGGGCCACCCCCTGCGGATGGCTGGACCCTGTGTCTTCAGTGTTCACCTATTAGCCGCGGATGTCGAGGGCGGCGGCAAACACTGATTTCGCCTTCAACGTCAATACAGGATTTAATCGAAGGCATGCCGATGATCAATAATCCCGCAGATGGTTCCGAAATCTTCTTTGACGATGACGGGGCTGCCGGGGAGCCGATTCTCTTCCTCCATGGCTCCGCCCTGTCCCGGTCCATCTGGAGAGGACTCGGCTACACCAAGGCGTTGGGCCAGGGGCACCGCACCATCCGCATGGACCTGCGCGGGCATGGCAAGTCAGCCAAATCCCATGACGTAGCCGACTACACCATGGACAAGGTGGCCGGCGATATCCGCGCGGTGATGGATCACCTGGGCATCGGACGTATTCACATTGTCGGCTACTCTTTTGGCGCACGCACCGGGCTCCACCTGGCCATGCACCACCCAGAGGAGGTGATCTCGCTGATCATGCTCGGCGGCACCTACGAAATTACCCCCGGCGAAATCGGGAAGCTCTTCTTCCCCGGCTACCTCGAGGTCCTGCGCAATGGCGACATCGAAGGATTCGTCACCGGGCAGGAAAAGAATGGACGCCTGGATCCAGCAACCCGCATGGCCTTCAAGTCCAACGACCCGCTGGCCCTGGCTGCCTACTACGAGGCCGCCGAGACCCTGCAGAACATCAATCTGTCCGAGCTGGGCAAGATCAGAATCCCGACCTTGCTGCTGATCGGCACCCGGGACCAGCCGCGCTTCGACCAGAACAAGATCATGGTCCGCACCTTGCCCAATGCGCGCATGGTGGCCTTGCCGGGGCGAACCCACGGCAGCACCCTGTTCCCGATTGAGCCTGTGGTCAAGGCCATCGAGTCCTTCTGGGCTGGACGCCAAGCATGAGTTCGGCCCGCTTCGACCTGAACAGGATTGCTTCAGGGCTGGCTTTCGGTCCCAGCAGGGAGGAACTCCATGAATCCTTGGCGGCTAATCCTGCCCAGCCGTTGGTGATCCAGGCGCCACCGGGATCCGGCAAGACGACGATAGTTCCACCCACGGTAGCCAACGCCCTGGACCAGGCAGGACTGGCTGGCAAGATCATCGTGACCCAGCCACGTCGTGTCGCTGCCCGGGCTGCTGCCCGTCGCCTCGCCCAGCTTGATGGATCGGTTCTGGGCCAGCGCGTTGGCTTCGCCGTGCGCGGGGAACGGCAGTCTTCGGCGCAGACCCGCGTGGAATTCGTGACCGCAGGCCTGATGCTGCGCAGGTTGCTGGCCGATCCGGATCTTGCCGGTGTGAGCGCGGTGATCATTGATGAGGTCCACGAGCGGTCGATCGATACGGATTTGTTGCTGGCGATGGCCAACCAGGTCAGCGAATTGCGTGATGACCTGTCGCTGATCCTGATGAGTGCCACCTTGCACGCCGGGGAACTCTCGGCGCTGCTGGCCCGTGGCCATGCCGCTCCAGTGCTCAGCGCCCACACCGCGCAGTATGCCGTGCAACAAGCTTTCGACAGCTTCGCCGGAATCCGGAATACCGAACGCGGACTGAATGATGACTACCTGCGCCACGTTGCCGCCGTCGCGGTACGCCACAGCGCGGAAGCCAACGCAGCAAGCGCAACCCCGGTGGACACCTTGGTGTTCGTCCCCGGGGTACGGGAAGTCGACCGCGTCTGCTCGCAGATTGCTGCCTCCGGAGTGCAAGCCCTGGCCTTGCACTCGCAGATCTCTTCCAAGGAACAAGACCGGATCCTCAGTGAGCCGGAGGCTGGCAGCGCCCCGCGGATCATCGTCTCCACCTCCATTGCCGAATCGTCGGTGACCGTGCCGCGCGTGCATCTGGTGGTGGACGCCGGCTACGCCCGCGAGCCGCGCCGAGACAGCTCGCGTGGTTTCTCGGGGTTGATGACCGTGGTGGCCAGCCGTTCCGCGGCCACCCAGCGGGCGGGCCGGGCAGGACGACTCGGGCCGGGCAAGGTGGTGCGGACCTTGGACCCCAAGTCCTTTGCCGCCGCCCCGGCGCACTCCACACCGGAAATCCGCACCGGCGACCTGGTCGCCGCCGGCTTGTCGCTCGCAGCATGGGGGACCCCGCGTGGCGAGGGGCTGGCCATGTGGGAAGCGCCGCCGGCTAGCGCCATGGCCAGCGACGAGCAGATCCTGCGCAGCCTGGACGCGGTTGACGGCACCGGGCAGATCACCGCCCTGGGCGAGCAGATGATGAAGGTTCCAGCAGACCCGCGTGCCGCCCGCGCGTTGCTCGAAGGCAGCCGGATTTTCGGCACCCGGGCTGCCTCGGATGCTGTCGCATTGCTGGCCAGCTCGGAACGCATTGCCAGTGCGGACCTGAATGAATTGCTTGCCGCGGTGCGCCGGAGTTCGCATCCGGCGCACCGTGCCTGGAAGCATGAAGCGCAGCGCCTGGAAAAGCTCCTGGGCAGTGCGGAAAACCGCACCGGGCGGCAGCCTGCACCGGCGGCTGCGGCCCTGACAGGCGTGTGCGCTTTGGCGTACCCGCAATGGATTGCGCGCAAGGTCGGCCCGGAGGAATACCTGTTGGCTTCGGGGACCCGGGCAACCTTGCCACGCGGCAGCCAGCTGATGCATGAGGAATTTCTTGCGGTCGCCGAAGTTTCCCGTGCCGGATCCAAGGCGGTGATCCGACGGGCCGTTGGCATCGAACTTGGCACTGCCGTCGACCTGTTGCCGCAGATGCACCAGAAGCGCGAAGTGGCGGAGCTGGTTGACGGCAGGATCACCGCTCGCCAGATCGAGAGCTTTGGCGAGATCGAGCTGGCGGCCCATCCGGTCAAGGCCACCGCAGAGCTGGGCATGCAGGCTGTTGCCAGCGCCATAGCTACGCAGGGGATAGCCTTCTTCGGCACCCATGAAAAGTTTGATGCCTTGCGCCGGCGGATGGCCGTGGCCCATCGCCTGCTGGGCGAACCCTTTGCCGCGATGGATGACCAGGCCCTGATTGCCTCGGCGGGCAACTGGTTGCAGCCGGTCTTGCGGCAGGTAGCCGCCGGCAAGAACGCGGCCAAGGTTGACCTGTATTCGGCATTGCGGACCTTGCTGCCGTGGGAGCATGCCCATGATTTTGATTCGCTGGTGCCCGAACGGCTCCAGGTGCCTTCGGGATCAAGGATTTCCGTGGCCTATCCCGAGGTCGGTGAAACCGGTCCAGCGGTCGTCGCCGTGAAATTGCAAGAATGCTTCGGGCTCGATGAGTCGCCGCGGCTGGTCAAGGGCAAGCTTGCCGTCCAGTTCCACTTGCTTTCGCCCGGTGGCCGGCCGCTGGCGGTGACCGATGACCTGGTTAGCTTCTTCAATGGGCCCTACGCCCAGGTGCGTTCTGAAATGCGCGGGCGCTACCCGAAGCATCCTTGGCCGGAGAATCCATGGGACCACGTGGCAACGGCAAAGACCAAGAACCGATTGGGCCAGCAGTAGGCAAAAGCACGCCGGGGCCGAGGCCCGGAAGAACGAGCCAGGTCCCGGCGTGCTTTCCGGCGCCCAGGTTCTAGGCGAACGCTGAGAAGCCGGTGATGTCGCGGCCCATGATCAAGGCCTGCACGGTTTCGGTGCCTTCATAGGTGTGGATTGCTTCCACATCAGCGAAATGGCGGGCCACGCGGTTGCTGGTCAGGATGCCGTTGCCGCCGAGCAGGTCGCGGGCGTTCGCTGCGATGGCGCGTGCGGTGCGGGTAGCGGTGTACTTGGCCAGCGACGCCTGCGGGCCGGTCAGCTCGCCGGAAGTTTCGCGCTTGGTCGCCTGCATGACCAGAACCTGGATAGTAGCCAGTTCGGACTGCATGCGGGCCAGGCGCTCCTGGACGATCTGGCTGGCGGCCAGCGGACGCCCGAACTGCACGCGCTGCTTGGCGTAGCTCACGGCCGACTCGTAGCAGGCGGTCGCGTGGCCCACGGCAGACCAGGCGACACCCAGCCGGGTGGCGAACAGGACGCGCGAGGTGTCCTTGAAGCTCTTGGCTTCGGGCATCACATCGTGGTCCGGAACGAAGACGTTCTCCATGCGGATATGCGCCTGCCAGATAGCGCGCAGGGAGAGCTTATTTTCGATGGTGGTGGCCTTGTAGCCTTCGGCATCCTGGTGCACGATGAATCCGCGGACCTTGCCTTCGTCGTCGCGGGCCCAAACGATGCTCACGCCGCCGACCGAGCCGTTGCCGATCCATTTCTTTTCACCGCTCAGGCGGTATCCGCCCTCGACCTTGGTGGCACGGGTTTCCAGCGAAACCGAGTCGGAACCATGAGTTGGTTCAGTCAGCGCGAAGGCGCCTGGAAGTTCGCCGCGCAGCATGGGGATGGCGTACTTCTTGATCTGCTGGGCATTGCCGCAGTACAGCACGGAGCGTAGAGCCAGACCGCCCTGGACGCCAACAATGGTGGAGACCGAACCGTCGCCACGGGCCATTTCCATGTTGACCAAGCCGGCAGCCAGCGGGCTCATTTCCTCGTAGCCTTCCAGGTTCAGGCCATCGCGCAGCAGATCCGCATCGCCGAGCTTCTTGAGCAGATGCAGCGGGTAGTCGGCCTTGTCCCAGTACTCGTGGATGTCGTCCTTGACCTCGTCGAGGATGAATGCACGGGCCTTGGCTCGCCACGCGTTGTCCGCTTCGCCTACTTCGGCGAAGATTCCGGTCGGATCGATATTGACGTCTCCGGACCACAGGTCGTATTCGGGTTCGACAACGCCGGCGGGAAATTCAAAACCGGTCTCCAGCTGGGACATTTCAGATGCTCCTAATAGCTACGGTGAAAAAGCTTCACTCCTAGACTAGTGGAACGCAGTGCCATGTCAAGAAACTTGGTTTCAAGAGTTGGGTGGAATCGATTAGTTTCCGTGCTCTTTGAGCGCGCGGGAGACGGCCTGGAGAATCGCCTGCTCATCGGCGCCGGCATCCAGCACGGAAACCACCACGCTGGGGGCCGCAGGCTTGGGGGCGGCCGCTGCCTGTCCGGGGTCGAGCAGATCTGCGAAGCGGTTCAGGAACTGGCGCACATCGTTGGCCAGCTTGGTGCGGTCCGTGCATTGCGCGTCTTTCAGCCAGCTGCGCAAATGATCGTTGTGGATCGCAACCAGGCCAGCGCTAACGCCCAGGCACAGCGACTTCTCCGTGGCGCTCTTTGCCAAATCGCGACGGTTCAGGAACCCGTAAAACGCCCGTTCGTAACGGTGAGTGGAGACCAGCTCGCGCTCTCGCAGCGACGGCACCGAGGAGAGCAGCTTGTGGCGCAACTGGGCACCTTCGGGGTTGACCGTGTACTGGTCGAAAACCACATGCGCGGCATCGATGAGCGTAGTGATTGCATCAACCGACGAGGCGGCCAGCGTGGTCTCGACGTGTGTAATGATCATTTCCTGGTCGGCGAAGACCATATTCTCTTTCGACCCGAAACGGCGGAAGAAAGTGGAACGGGAAATGCCAGCGGCAGCTGCCAGCTCGTCGACGCTGGTGGCATCGAAGCCCTGGGTAATGAGTAGATCAAGGGCTGCTGGGGGTACTGCGGAAGAAGCGATCATGATTCACGAATTTAGCACGATTCAAGCTGGGAAATTCTTGGGTTCAGCTATGCGCGCCGCGCAAATGATTGTGAACTACTGCGCCCATGACTACGCTGAACATCAGGGCGTTCCATGCAGGAACGCCATTCTTGGACGAAATGAAAGAGAAGTGAGGGCCCATGGGAATCTCGATTGCAAACGCCGCGCTACGTTTGGTCAGTGGTGCGTTCATTCTCAACAGCGGCATCAACAAGTTGCGCATCGATGAAGCCAGCGCCGCAGGCCTGCAGCAGATGGCAGCCAACGGCGTGCCTCAGCTGGCCGAGCTGGAACCGGCAGTTTTCGGTAAGGCCGTATCCATCGGCGAGATCTCGCTGGGTAGCGCCTTGCTGCTGCCGCTGATCCCATCGCGGCTGGCCGGCTTAGGCCTGGGCGCATTCTCCGGTGTGCTGCTGGCTTCCTACCTGCGCACTCCGGGCATGACAGAATCCGACGGCATCCGCCCAACCGCGGATGGCACCGCCCTGGCCAAGGACGTATGGCTGGCAGGTATCGCTGTGGCATTGATTCTTGGTCGCAAGGGCGCCAAGAAGATCAAGAAAGCAAAATAAGCGGACGGAATCGCTTGAGCAAAACACTCGGCACGCCGTAAGTTGATCTTGGAGACTGCGGTTTTCAGCGGCCACATTTGAACTACAAGCTAAGAGGAGAACCAATGGGTTTCTTAGATGATGCAAAGAAGAAGCTGGGCGAGGCAGTCGAAAACGCGAAGGACTTCGCAGGCGACGCTACCGAGAACGTGAAGAACTTCGCAGCGGACGCCCAAGAAAAAATCGGCGAGAAGGTCGATGAATTCAAGAACGGCGATAGCAACGAAGAACCTGAAGACAAGGTCTAGCGACCACGAAGCCAGCGCCTGATCCAGCGACTTTCGAGTCCCGGACCAGGCGCTGGCTCCGTTAAGAGCTGCCTCTGGCTAGTGGCGCTGCGCCTTCTTGCCATCGCTGAGGAACGCTACAACGAGCACAGCAGCCACGCCGATGAAGCCTGGCAGCATCAGTGCCTGTCCCAGGCCAACAGACGTGGCTTCCATGATCACCGCAGGATCCTTGGAATCTGCCTGCGCGATCTGTGCCGAAATGCGGGCATCCATCATCACCGCGATCAGCGCAGAACCAAGCACTGAACCGATTTGCCGGGTGGTGTTGTAAATCCCTGAACCGGCACCCGCATCACGCGCGGTCAAGTCCTTGGTGGCTGCCAGCGACAGCGATGGCCAGATCATGGCTGAACCGATGCCTTGAACCGCTGAAGGAATCAGCAGCATCCACAGCGGGATATCGGCGTGCATCATGAAGGCGTAGACCACCGTGGCACCGCCAAACAGGAAGAACCCGGGCACGGCCAAGATCCGCGGGCTGAGCTGATTGACCTTCTTTCCCAGCTGCGGCGCGAGGAAGATCGCCACGAAAGCCATCGGAGAAATCATCAACGCGGATTCGGTGGGAGTCAGGCCTCGGACATTCTGCAAGAAGAACACCATCGGCAAGGCGATGGTCGCGATGGTCAGGCCCATGAAGGTGATCGCGACATTGGCCAAGGAGAAATTGCGGACCTTGAACAATCGCAGCGGAACCAGCGGTTCAGACGTGGTCTTGGACTGCCACCAGATGAAGGCTCCCATCAGCACCGCGCCGATGATAATCAGATGCCACGAATTCAGCGGGCCAATGAATGGTTCCCAATTGGTGGCATCGCCTTCCTGGATGCCGAAGACCAAGCAGAACATGGCCAACGCCGAAAGGATGACGCCGAACCAGTCGAAGGAATGCGCTTGGGATTCAAGGGCTGGCACGAATTTGAAGACCATGGTCAAGCTGACTACCGCGATGGGCAAGTTGATGAAGAAGATCCATTCCCAGCCGATGGAGTCCACCAGCAGACCGCCGGCAATCGGACCGATCAGCGAAGCGATGCCCGCCACTGCACCCCATAGGCCCATGGCTGCACCGCGGTGCTGATAAGGGAAGAGGCGGGTAATGAGCGTCATCGCCTGAGGGGAAATCATCGAAGCGCCAAGGCCCTGGACGGCGCGCGCCGCCACCAGCGAGCCGAGGGAATCGGACAAGCCGCACCACAGCGAGGCCAGCGAGAAGACCACCATGCCGATGAGGTAGATATTGCGCGGACCGAAGCGGTCACCGAGGCGCCCGGTGACCAGCAGCGGCACCGCGAAGGTGAGCAGGTACGCGCTGTTGACCCACAAGATGCTGGAGATATCGGCGTCCAGCGACGTCATGATGGAGGGCATTGCGGTGGACACGATCGTGGTGTCCAGCAGGATCATGAAGAAGCCGATGACCAGTGCCCAGAGGGCACGCCAGGCGGCTTTCTTGTCGAAGTGTGTTTCGGGATTCGCAGTTTCAGGCACTGGTCAAGGCTAGTCCCTATCAGCCCTGTGCGGAACGGATAGCGAAACTATGCATAGGAAATCAGTCGAAACTCACATCGCCCGAGATGCGGGTGGCGACATCGCCACTGACCCAGACGCCTTTTTCGGTAGCTTCAATATGCAAGATCGCTTCGCGGCCCAAACGCGTGCCCTGGCGCACGGTATAGCGCTGGGGTGCATAACCGGTCTGCGTCAGCCAGATGCCGAACGCAGCATTCAGCGAACCGGTGGCAGGGTCTTCCGGAACAGCCTCGCCGGGAATGAAGGCACGGACCTCATAGTCCGCCGGAGGCTGCAGCACCACATTGCGGAAGCGCTCTTCGGAACGCTCAAAATCAGAGAAGTCCAGCGGACGCAGCTCTTCGCGGGTACCGGAAACGCGCGGCATGACCGATCCGCGCGGTTGCCACACGCTCTGCGAAACGCTGGCTGCGGTGTAGGGGCCGATGACGCCTACTTCCAATCCCTGCAGCGCCTCATAGTCAGGTTCGATGCCCAGCACGATATCGGCGTCACGCAGCACCAGGCCCGCAGGATGCGGACCGTTGACCAGCCACTGGTGGTCCACCACGTCTTCTTCGCGAATGCCCAGCCCGGCAATCGCCCATTGCAGGACATCTGGTTCCAAAGGGCCCGACCTGGTCAGCGGGGGTGCGAGGAAGGCCAAGCGCCGCGAGTGGCGGTCGCTGCTTTCCCGTTCCACACGCACCGGAATCAGCCCGGCACCGCATTGCTGGATCAGATGGCCTGCGGGACCAGCCTCGCCACCGGACTCCAGCCAAGCATGAGCCGCGCCCAGCGTCGGATGGCCAGCAAAGGGCAGCTCGGTGCTCGGGGTGAAAATGCGAATGGCGTAGTCCGCTTCCTCATCAGTGGGCTCGACGAAGAATACAGTTTCCGCAAGATTCAGCCACTGCGCAAAGTGCTGCATCTGGTCATCGCTCAGGCTGTCGGCATTGAACACGACTCCCAGGCCATTGCCGTTGAAAGCAGTGGGTGCAAAGACATCAACCTGCTGATAAGAGAATGTGCGCGACATACTTAGCATGGTGGCACATTAATCAGCAGGTTGACCCGGTGTTACGTGGTACGTCACGCAAAAAGTTGCGAACGCATCAAGGAAATGAACCTTCTTTACCAATGGTGCGCAACATCGATGACCAAGCGTGAACCGTCGCCAGGTCCAGGCAGTGCGAACACGCGCATGGGCAGCCGTGCCCTGGTCGAGAGCCCCACTTTGGTTTGGCCTTCAAAGCTGCCCAGCCACACCAATTGGCGGAACGTCGTGTAGCCCAGATTCTTCACTTCGGCGCCCGGGTTGAAATCCTCGGTTACCGGGGCCTGCACCAGGATTTCCAGGTTGGCACCGCCAGTGGTGTCCACCTGCAGGCCGGAACCGATTCCGGTCAGTTCGCTGACATACCTGGCTGAATGGCTGGCAGCTGGTCCTGCGAGATCGATGACCAGCCGGTCAAAGCACAGGTGCCGTCCGGTCCGAAGATTTTCCACTGCGGAATGCGTGGACAAGGAGCTGGTTTTGGCCAAGGATCCCCAATAAACCGTTGGGCAGGAAGCAGACGCGAGGGCGGCCGGAGCGGGGGCCGCCGCGGAAGCAGGCGTCACCACGAGCAAGGCTGCCGCCACCGTGCCTAGAACGATTCCAATTTTTCCGTGGCGCATATGGATCACCGTCTCTCTTGGTTTGCGCCCGCAGGCAGAGCGGACTGCCAGTGAGTCAACTAAAGGCCTGGAATGCGGCAAGCGCAAGGGCAGAAAAGAATTGGAACCACTCTGAGACGCTTCTGCAATGGAGCCGGAGAACTCCCGGGCCGTAGGGCGGAAGGCAGGTTCCACACAGCATTTATTTAGCGCCATATGACATGCTTTAAACATGTCACCTACCCCCGTTGAACCCATCGGCGAAACCGTCGAGGAAGTCATTACAGCCTCAAGCTTCCTCCCCGAATCGTTGCAATTTTGGGTTGTCCTGCTCATCGGTGCGCTCGTAGCCGCAATCCTGGCGTTTGTTTTCAGCGGCGTTTCCCGCCGCGTGCTGCGCCGGATCGGCGTGGACGAAGCCGACGTGAAAGCCACCAGATTCCCGTTCTTCGGCCTGGTTACCTCGATTATTGCCAAGTCGGCCTTCGCGGTCTTCTATCGAGAACGCACTTGGTACAACCCCTGGCAGTTCGCCATTTTGATCATTCTGGTCTTCTTCCTCACCTGGTTCATCATCAAGCTGGTGCGCGTGATTGAGACCGGCATGATGGCACGCTTCGAGGTGAGATTCGGTCCAGGGCGCAGGCTGGCCAAGGTCCAGACGCAGGTCGGCCTGATGCGACGGGTACTGGTTGCGGTGCTCTGCATCATTGCAATCGCCGCGGTGCTGCTGACGATCGAGCAAGTCAGGGCGCTGGGGGCCGGCCTGTTGGCCTCGGCTGGCCTGGCTTCGGTGGTCGTTGGCCTGGCCGTGCAGTCAACCTTGGCGAACGTATTTGCCGGCTTGCAAGTGGCCTTTACCGACTCGATTCGCGTGGATGACACGGTGGTAGTCGAGGGGGAACGCGGCACGGTAGAGGAGATCACCCTCTCCTACGTCGTGGTGCACCTGATCGACGGGCGCCGGATGATCCTGCCATCGACCTACTTCACCACGACGCCATTTGAGAACTGGTCGCGGCGCAGCACGGAGATCTCCGGAAACGTAGCACTGCAGCTGAAGCTCAATGCGCCGATTTCCTACCTGCGCCAGCGCAGCAGCGAACTGCTTGAAGCCTCCGACTGGTGGGATGGCCGGGACAATGAGCTGCTCGTGACCGACGCGCAAAACGGCTTGCAAACAGTGACCATTTATTTATCCGCGCGCAACGCCGGGGACCTGTGGAACCTGCGCAATATGCTTCGGGAGAAGCTGCTGGCCGAGCTGGTGGAAAACTACCCTGATTGCCTGCCGGATCCCCGGATGATTCCAAGCAACCCGGTCTAGCGGCATAACGGAAGCCGCTGATCCCAGTACTGTGAACTGGGATCAGCGGCTTTTGCCGTTTCCGGGGACTTAGAGCCGCAACGCAGCGGGTCCGTAGTCGTTGTAGCGCTCCTGGCGGGCCGTCGCTTCGCGCAATGCGGAGATGAGCGACTCGGCCTTGCCAATGAGATCCTGGATCAAATCATCGTCGCGTTCCACCCAAAGGTATTCGGGAACCGCGCGCACCGGCACGAAATTATCGTGCTCTTCCCAAACGAACAACGTGCGTTCGGCCCCGATCACATGCTGCTGCCAGAGCACCTGGCGCAGGTAGCTCTTGGGGATCTTCTTGAAGGGCTTGTTGGTGGTCTTGATTTCAGCCAAAACCGGAACTCCCGATGCATCGAAACCCAAGCCATCGGGAGTCGCCAGATGGAGTCTCGAATGCTGCGAGTGGAAGAGCTGGGAGGAGGGGAAAATATTGAAATTCTCTTGGACCCAGGCAGCGATGACCGGTTCGCGCTTGCGCCCGTGATCGGTGTAGGGATTGCCGGAGAAGCCATTGCCGTAGAGCTTGTCCCATGCGGCGTTCTTGATGGACTTCTCGGTGGACAACTTGGCCACGTCCGTTGCGGTGATGCCCTGGGCCCGTGCGCGGAGCCACTCAATGCGGTTGGAAGAGTCGGCTAGAACACGTTCGAAGCATTCATGTTGGACGCCGGGCACAGTAATCACTTGACCTATTCTTCCCCATGAATGGGCAAGAACCGTGCACCTTGGGCTTCGAGCTGGCGTGAGACTAGTCGCTGGCTTCAGCGATAGCGGTCAACAGCTGATTGATAGTCGGTGTCTGGCTGGCACGGAATTTCTCCGTGCCTTCCTGCAATAGCCGAATGACCGGGGTGCTGGTGATTCCCATTTCCTCGCCGCGCTCCACCTGCTCCACGACATTGATCTCTTCGACCTCCAACGCGGGCAGCAGTTCCTGCACGCGGGCGACAGCCAGCCGCGTGCGCACGCACGGTGCGCAGAATGGTTGCGTATACAGTTCCAGCTTCATCTGTTGCCTACTGCTCCTGCTGTCGTCGTGAACTAGCTGCCGGCTGCTCCTACCGGGGGATGAGCCTGGCCGGAGGCTACTTGGAACCCTGCGCTGATGCGCGCGGGTACCATTTGTTGAAAACATTGGGTCATGCTTGAAAATTCCCTTGGCCATCCTCCCGTACTCGCCGCTCACGGACTCTACCGCAGCTTCGGTTCCACCACTGCACTGAACGGCGTCGATCTGCAGATTTCACTGGGCCAGTCCCTTGCCATCATGGGCCCCTCGGGTTCCGGAAAATCCACGCTGCTGCACGCACTGGCCGGTATTGAACTTCCCGACGCCGGCAGCATCATGCTGAACTTCCCGGGCCGTGCACCGGTGGATATCCAGGGGCTCAAGGATAAGGCGCGCACCAGGCTGCGCCGTGAATCCTTCGGCTTCGTCTTCCAATCCGGACTGCTGATTCCCGAGCTCACTGCCGAAGAGAATGTGGCCATGGCCTTGATGATCAACGGCGTGCCACGCAACGCCGCCATTTCCAGTGCCGGGGCGGCCCTGGCGGAACTGGGCCTGGCAGGAATGGAGCAACGCCGCATCGGCCAGCTCTCCGGCGGGCAGCAGCAACGAGTAGCCATTGCCCGCGCGCAGGTCACCGGGGCGATGGTGGTCTTTGCCGATGAACCTACCGGCGCGCTGGATTCAACCACGGGCTTCGAAGTGCTGAAGATCTTGCTGCAATGCACCGTCGGTGCCGGAAAATCCCTGGTGATGGTGACCCATGATCCCAATGTCGCCGCGCGCTGCGACCGTGTAGTGCAGCTGCAGGACGGCCAGCTGATCAGCGACAGCCTGCGCCCATCGGCCACCGTGGATGGCGGTGCCCAGAAGTGAATATCCTGCACCTGTCATGGATGCTTGGCCGGCCGGCGAAGTCCCGGCTGGCACCACTGATCCTGACCGCCAGCGCCTACGCCATGGTCAGCGCGATCCTGCTGATCGTGCTGGGAGGCGCCTACTCCTTTACCAGTTTCGAATCCGCGGCCCAGGGGATGTACCTGCCATTGGCAGCCTTCGCCGTGGTGCTTCTGGTAGTCCCATTGCTGGTGCTGGGATCGGCCGCTGCCCGGCTCTCCGCGCGGTCCAATGACCGCGCCCTGTCGTCCTTGCGCTTGCTCGGCGCAACCGGGGCGCAGATCGGCCTCGTGGCCGTGCTGCAAGCCGCCGGCACGGCGTTGGCCGGCGCACTCGCCGGAATCGTGCTCTACCTCCTGGCCGCACCAGTGGCCTCGCTGATTCCGTTCCAAGGTGCGCCGATCGGTTCGGCCATCTATTTGCCGCTGTGGGTGCTGGCGATAGCAGTAGTCGCTGTCGTGCTCCTCTCGGCAGGCAGTGCAGCTGCCGGCTTGCGCAAATTGGTGATCACCCCGTTGGCGGTGGCAACCCGCAGCACGGTGCCCACCCCCAGCTGGCTGCGCGCGGTGATCACCCTTGCCGGCATTCTGGTGCTGTACATGGTGTTCTCCAACATGGGCCAGTTCGTGCAGTCCATCGCCGCGATCATCGCAGTGGTGGTTGGCGGTTTCGGCTTCGGCCTGCTGGTGATGAACCTGGTCGGTCCGTATCTGGTGGCGAAGGTGGGCAAGGCCAAGCTGCGCAAGGCCAGAACTCCGCAAGAGCTGCTGGCAGCCCGCATGATCCTGGAAAGCCCTGCCGAATCCTGGCGCCAGGTATCCGGGGTTGCCATGGCTTCGTTCGTCGCGGTGGTGGGCGGCAGCGGGGCCGCCTTGATGGAGCTGACCGGAAGCGAACTCGATCAGGGCACCTGGCTGGAGCATGTGCCGGCCGATGTCACCACCGGCGTGCTGGTGACCTTGGCGATCAGCTTCATCTGCGTGGCCGCTTCGGCGGCGATCTCCCAAAGCGCCAGTACCCTGGATCGCGCTGAGCTGTATCGCGGGCTGAACCGGTTGGGCATGCCCTACGAAACGATGAACGCCGCGCGCACCAAGTCGATCATGATCCCGGCGCTGGCTGCCTCGATCGGTTTCGCCATCGCCTCCACGGTGCTCGTGCTGCCCCTGGCCGGGGCCGCCATCCTGCTCAAGCCGCTGACGGTCATCACGGTAATTGTCTCCGTGTTACTCGGCTTGCTGCTGGTGCGGGGAGCAATTTTGGTGGCTGATCCGCGGAAGCTGCTAGCAACTAGAGAATAAAGTCTCTGGTCAGCCCACCGAAAAAACCGCCCGATTTGGTTAGGGTCACTTCAGGGCCGGTGATTAGGGACGTTTCGTGTTGCGTAATGCGCAGAGAAACGCGTATCGTGGCATACGGCCCGGATAGGCATGCCTAACCTAGCTAAACAAAACGTTGACAGAACCTCGCATAGTCTGGAATCACCGACCCATGAAAAATTCACGTCGCGCCGGAATTTTCGCCGCTTCAACTGCCATCCTCGCCTTGGGCCTGACCGCCTGCGGCGCGTCGAGCAACTCAGCGGATCCGTCGGCTGACACTTCAGCCAAGGCCGCAGAAGACTTCACTCCGGTCACCATCGAGAACATCTATGGTGAAACCACGATCGAAAAAGTCCCGGAACGCATTGCGACCATCTCGTGGGTCAACGCAGATACCCTGCTGGCTCTGGATACCGTGCCGGTCGGCATGGACACCGACACCTACGGCATGAACGAGAACAACTCCACCGCATGGAAGGACGCCGCTCTGGAAGAGCAGGGCGCTTCCATCGGCTCCGAGAAGGCGCCCGTGCAGTACAAGGTGGGCGATGACATCGACTACACCGGCATCGCCGCCAGCAAGCCCCAAGTCATCTTCGCTCCATACTCGGGGTTGAAGAAGGAGCAGTACGAGAAGCTGCAGGAAATCGCTCCGGTCGTTGGCCCCATCGAGCCTAACTACCTGACCAGCTGGGAACAGGTCACCGAAGTTGCCGGCCAGATGCTGGGCAAGGAAGAAGAAGCCGACGCCCTGATCGAAGAGATCGAAGGCAAGCTGGCCAAGGTCGGCGAAGACAACCCAGCGCTGAAGGACACCACCTTCATCGCCGCTGACCTCTCGGCGCCGGATACCGCCTACATCTACTCCGAAGGCGACACCCGCCCGCGCTTCCTGAGCGCACTGGGCATGACCCAGGCCGAGTACGTGCAGAAGAACGCCGCCAAGGACACCTTCTTCTTCACCGTGTCGCCGGAAAAGGTCAACGAGTGGGATTCGGACATCGTCTTCGCTTCGGCTGTTGCGGGCAACACCATGGAAGATGTCGTCAAGGGCCAGCCGCTCTACGGCCAGATCCCTGCCGCGAAGAACGATGCCGTGGCACTGCCAGGCACCGATGAAGCAACCCTGGCGATCTCCGCGGCTTCGCCGCTGTCCATCGAATGGGCACTGGATAACGTAGTTCCAGGCATCGTCAAGGCTGCTGACAACGCAGCTGCCGCGAAGTAGCTCCGGCTAGGGATTCACTGACAGATAGCGCAATTGGGCTTCCAGGGAATGGGTAGCTGCGCCCACCAAGCGCGCATCGAGGTCGGGGTAGACATGCTCCAGCAATTCAGCTGGCTGCGTGTGGACCCCGGCCTTGCCGAGTTTCTGCAAAGCCGCACGCACCTGGTCCAGCCGCGCATGCCGATGCTTGATGTACATCTGCAGCAGCGGATGCGAGGAATCATGCTGCTCGCCGTGCGCCGGATGCAAAGCCATATCGGGCAGCGCGAGCAACCGATGCAAGGAATCCAGGTAGTCGGCCAGTGTGCCGTCCGGGTGTTCCAAGATGGTGGTGCCCCGGCCCAGCACGGTATCCCCAGTGAACAAGTGGGCACCCCCGCCCTGGCGGATGAAGCACACCGAGTCCGAGGTGTGGCCAGGGGTGAAGACCACCTGGATGATGGCGCCGGCGGCGCTGATCGTTTCGCCATCGGCGAGCACCGGGGCATCCCGGCAGTACTGCTCCAGCATGGCACGCACCGGCGCACTGGTCATCCGGTAGAGCGCATCGATGCTTCCCGTGTGATCGGCATGCCGATGGGTAATGAGCACCAGTTGGATGTCGAAGGCCGCCAGCGCCTGCAGATGGTCCTCGAGCTCAGGGCCCGGATCAATCAGGACGACCGGAGTTCCAGGAAGAAGTTCATCCACTGCAGGGTCGAACAGCAGATAGGAATTAGTCCCGTCCAACGTCATTTCAGAAGGGTTCTGCGCGCGAAGCAGGCCGATGCCTGGAGTGATAATAGTGGGCAAGGGAAGAAGAGCCATAGCAATGAGTGTAGGAACCAATGACCGCGACTGAAAGTATTACGCGCCAAGCACCGGGGGCCAAGTCGCCAAAAGCTGGCCGGAAGCTCGGCGCCTTGCTGCTCCTTGCCCTGTTGCTCGGGCTGGCGCTGTTCGCTTCGCTGCTGCTGGGCGCGCGAAACGTCTCGATGGGCACCGTGTTCGATGCCATCTGGAATTTCGACCCGTCCAATGGCGACCAGGGCGTGGTTGCGTCCCGCTTCGCCCGCACTGTTGGAGCCATCGTGGTTGGCGCTGCCCTGGGTTTGGCTGGCGCCGGATTGCAGGGGCTGACCCGCAACCCGCTGGCCGATACCGGGATCCTGGGCTTGAACGCCGGATCCTCCATGGCCGTGGTGCTGGCGATCGCGTTCCTTGGCGTCAGCTCCCTGGCCGGAATCATGGTGGCCGCCTTCCTCGGCGCTGCTGGGGTGATGGCCTTGGTTTATCTCGTGGCCAACGTGGGCCGTGAAGGCGCCACGCCCATTAAGCTTGCGCTGGGCGGTGCCGCCATGGCTGTGGGCGTGGGCGCGATTACCAATGCGATCCTGATGATTTCCGATGCCACCATGGACCGTTTCCGCATGTGGCAGATCGGCACGTTATCCAGCAGCGGCATCGACACCTTCCTCGGGGCCATTCCCGTGGTGGCCGCCGGGGCACTGATCGTGCTGTCCACCGCCAAGGTATCCAATGCCGTGTCCATGGGCGATGACACCGCGATCGCCTTGGGCTTCAACTTGAACCGCGCCCGGCTGATCGGCTCCATCGGGGTGGTCATTCTCGCTGGCACAGCCACCGCAGTGGCCGGGCCCATCGCCTTCGTCGGCCTGATGATCCCGCATGCCGTGCGCTTGCTGGTCGGTTCCGACTACCGCTGGCTGATGCCAGCGAGCCTGATCGCCGGGCCGATCCTGCTCTTGCTGGCTGATACGGTGGGACGAATCATCGCCCCGCCCAGCGAGATCCAGGTAGGCGTCATGTGCGCCATGCTGGGTGGACCGATCTTCATCATCATGATGCGCAGCGGCATGAAGTCGGTGAGCCTGTGAGCACGAGCGAAATGGCAGCAGCCAACATGACCCAGCCCCGCAGCACCACGGAAACGGCCGGACCGGCGACGGCCCCGGCCTCGAAAGCCGCACCGGCGCTGGCAGCCCGCCGCAGATCCCGGGTGCGCCGCACCGCCTTGTGGATGTGTTTGGCCCTGGCGCTCGCCGTGGCGGCCTACCTGTTCTGGGGGCGGGACCGCCTCCCAGCTGCCGAAGTCTTCCAGGTGCTCAGCGGTGAAAAGGTGCCGGGCACCAGTTTCATCATCATGTCCGACCGCCTGCCGCGCATTGCGGTGGGTGCCCTGGCCGGTGCCGGCTTGGGCATTTCCGGTGCCTTGTTCCAGCGCTGGCTGGGCAACCCGCTGGCCAGTCCCGACGTGATCGGCGTGGGCTACGGCGCATCGGCGGCCGCGGTTTTCGCGATGATCACCCTTGGCTATACCGACTGGAAGCTCAACGCCTTCGCCCTGGCCGGCGGGCTGCTGGTCGCTGCATTGATCTACTGGCTCTCGGCCTCGGGCACGCGGACCGGTCCCCGGCTGATCCTGGCGGGCCTGGCCATCGGCGCGATGCTCCAGGCGCTGATCCAGTACCTGCTGACCCAGGCGCAGGTGAATACGGCCAGCGATGTGATGCACTGGCTGACCGGCTCGCTGGCCTCGAGCAACTGGGAGAATGCAATGCTGCTTTTGGCGTCCCTTGGCGCCATCGGCATCCTGTTGCTGCCCCTGGTGCTTCGCCAACTGAAAATGCTGGAGCTGGGCGAGGACACCGCGGCGGCCCTGGGGCTGCACGTGGGCTGGGCCCGGGCGATCTTGGTCTTTGTTGCTGTGGCCATGGGCGCCTTGCCGATTGCCGTCACCGGGCCGATGGCGTTCGTTGCCTTCCTGGCCGGCCCGATTACTGCCGCGCTGAACCGCGGCCCGATCAACATCCTGCTTTCCGGTTTGACCGGGGCAACGCTGGTGACTGTCGCCAATTTCTTTGCCGCGAACCTGTTCGCGGATCTTTCGCTGCCGGTGGGCGTTATCACCGGCGCATTCGGTGCACCCTTCCTGATTTGGATTCTGGTGCGCGCAAACTCAACTGGAAGCGGGGCATAACCCATGGCCACTTTGCAGGCAAGCGATCTGACCCTGGCCTATGACAAGGTCACCATCGTCGACGAGCTGTCGCTGGATATCCCTGCCGGGCAGGTGAGCATCGTCGTCGGGGCCAACGGTTGCGGCAAGTCCACCCTGCTGCGCGCATTGTCGCGGCTGCTCAAGCCAGCCGGGGGCCAGGTGCTCCTGGACGGCGCGGACATCCACTCCAAGCCGGCCAAGGAAGTCGCCAAGACCCTGGGCTTGCTGCCGCAATCGCCCACCGCTCCGGACGGCATCACCGCCCGCGAGCTGATCAGCCGCGGCCGCTACCCGCACCAGGGCCTGTTCAAGCGCTTCTCTGCCGAGGACGAGGCAGCGGTTAATCGCGCCATGGAGCTGACCGGCACCACCGAGCTGGCCGACCGCTCGGTGGACGAGCTCTCCGGCGGTCAGCGCCAGCGCGTCTGGATCGCCATGGCCCTGGCGCAGGAGACCGACCTGCTGCTGCTCGACGAGCCGACCACCTTCCTGGACGTGGCGCACCAGCTCGAAGTCCTGGATGTGGTCAGCGAGCTGAACCGCAGCCGCGGGATCACGGTCGTGATCGTGCTGCACGATTTGAACCTGGCCGCCCGCTACGCCGACTACCTGGTGGCGCTGCGCCACGGCAAGATCTACGCTGCCGGCCATCCCAACGATGTGGTCACCGAAAAGACCGTCAAGGATGTTTTCGGCATGCCCAGCCGCGTGATCCCCGACCCGGTGGGCGGCACTCCGCTGGTGCTTCCCATTGGCCGCCACCGGGTGCTGCGCACCGAGCAGGTGCTCGCTTCCCAGGGCATTTTCCGTACCGAAGCTTCGGCAAAGAAAACTGCGGTGAAGCAGGCGGCAAATGTGAAGCAAGCTGCCCAAGCAGCCGCCGCCCTTGATCCGCAATCAGAACGCCCGGCCCATGAGCATGTGCCGACGTTGGCCTTTGACACCACTGTGGTCAATAGCCAGCAGCTCGCGCCATCCTTCCGCCGGGTGACCGTCAGCGGCGAGGACCTGGAGTACTTCGGCACCAACAGCCACCCGCTGGATATGCGCATCAAGCTCTTGCTGCCACCGGCTGGCGGTACTGCGCTGACCGACGAGATCGCCTCGATGCGCCCTGGCGCGATGACCAGTCCTGCCGAGCAGCAGGGCTGGTACAAGCGCTGGTTGTCGATTGATCCCGATACCCGCGGCCACATGCGCACCTATACCGTGCGGGCCTTCCGCGAAGCCGGGCACCGGGACAATATCGGGGCCACGGCCGAGCTGGATATCGACTTCGTGATGCACGGGCACATGGTTGACGGCCAGCTCCAGGGCGGGCCGGCTACGGAGTTCGGCGACCGGGCCAAGGTGGGCGACCAGCTGTTGCTGCTGGGCCCGAACAAGACCCTGAACGACTCCAGCTACGGCGGCATCGAGTTCCGCCGCGGCGAGGCAACCCGCGTGGTGCTGGCCGGTGACGAAACCGCCGCCCCGGCGATTTGCGCCATCCTCGAAGCCTTGCCCTCCAACGTCACCGGCCATGCGCTGATCGAGGTCCCGGAGACCACGGATATCCTCGGTGCCTCCACCCGCTCCGGCGTCTCGGTGCAGTGGCTGACCCGTGGCAGCCATGAGCATGGTGAATTGCTGCAGTCGGCCTTGCGCCAGGTAGTCGCGATTCCAGCAGCCGGCGTGGTGCATACCAACGCCGAGCCGGAAGATATCGATGTTGATGCGGACATCCTGTGGGAGACAGGCCAGGAAAATTCCGCACCGTTCTACGCCTGGATTGCCGGTGAAGCCGGCACGGTCAAGGAAATGCGCCGTTATCTGGTGCGCGATGCCGGCGTGGACCGCAAGCAGGTAGCCTTCATGGGCTACTGGCGCCGCGGGAAGACCGAGAACTAGCGGGCAGCGGCAACCAGCGCCCGAGGCCCCGGCACGCATATGCTGGGGCCTCGGGTTCTATCCGCTAGCTGGCAGCTAGTTCTCTTTCGCCGGGTTCTTGCAAGCGCTGCGCACCGGCCGCGGGTTCTCGCGGTCCAGGATTGCCAGCAGCCGGGTGAGCTCGGCGCGGTCCTCGTCGCCGAGCTTGTCGAAATAGCCGTCCATGCTCGAACGGCGCAATTCGGCGAGCTCGCCGAGCTGGGCGCGGCCCGTGGCACTGAGCGCAATCAACGTGGCGCGGCGATCGGCCGGATCGGGGGTGCGCACGACAAGCTCCTTGGCTTCCAGCTGGTCGACTACCTCGGTGGTCGAGCGCGCGGCGATGTGCAGCTGTTCTGCGAGCTGCGAGTTGCGCAGCCCGATCCTATCGGCCCGGGACAGCAAGGTCAGCACCCTCGATTGGTGCGGAGTGATGCCCAGGGGAGTCAAGCTGTCCCTCCATCTGCCGCGAAGCATGCGTGAAGCGTGGAGGAAAAGATCTGCCAAGTCAGGCTTGGGCTCTTCGTTCTGCATATGTTCAAGGATAGTGTGTTTCTGGGTACAATTTCAAGATGCAACCACATAGTGAGGTTCCCTCTGTTATTCTGGACTTGAGAAATTCAGAGGTAGAGGGGGAGTCCATGAGTGCAATGGGAATGCCGGGGCCGCATCCGGGCGGTGGCGGGCAAGGGCGGTCCGGCAACGCCGCCCGGGACAAGCAGCGGCTCACCGAGCATCCGGTGTCCCTGGCGCGCATCGCCGCGCTCTTCCGGCCCCATCTGGGATCGGTGATTGCGGTCATGGTGCTGATCGTGGCAGCGTCGGTCATCGGCCTGGCCCAGCCGTTCATCATCCGCGAACTCATTGATGACGCGATTCCCAACAGCAATATCCGATTGCTGCTCTTGGGTGCCGTGGGACTGGTGCTGATCTCCCTGGCTACCGCGATTCTGGAAGTCGTCCAGACCTGGCGGGCAACCCTGATGGGCCAACGCGTCATGCATGGCCTGCGGACCGGGCTGTTCACGCACCTGCAGAAGCAATCCCTGGGATTCTTCACCAACTCGCGCTCCGGGGACGTGCAGTCGCGCCTGGTCAACGACGTGGGGCAGATGCAATCGGTGATTACCAATTCGGCCACGAGCATTGCCTCGAACCTGACCACCGTTGTGGCCACCGCCTGCGCGATGGTGGCGATCTCGTGGAAACTGAGCCTGATCTCATTGGTCGTGCTGCCGCCAGCGGTGCTGCTTGCCAAGCAAACCGCGAAACTGCGCCGCGCCGTGACAGGAAAGCGCCAGCGCGAGATGTCGAACCTGGCTTCGCTGATCGACGAGCGCCTGAGCATCTCCGGGGTCCGCCTGGCCAAGATCATGGGCACCGGAGCCGCTGATGCGGCGGCCTTCGGAGAGTCCAGCCACAAGCTCATCGACCTGGAAATGAAAAGCGCTTTGGCCGGGCGTTGGCGCATGGCCACGATGAGCATCATTTTCGCGGCCATCCCCGCGGTGCTGTACATCGTGGCGGGGCTGCCCGCCACCGGGCAGGGAATGAGCATCGGCACCTTGGTGGCCTTTACCGGGCTGCAGGCCGGAATCTTCCGTCCGGTCATGGGCATGATGCAGATTTCGGTCCAGTGGGTCTCGGCCTTGGCCTTGTTCAGCCGCGTCTTCGAATACCTGGATACGGACCAGGCGCTGCCGGTACCCCAGCGGCCGCGAGCGGTCGAACCCGGGAAGCTGCGTGGCGAAGTGCAATTGCGCAATGTCAGCTTCCGCTACCCCGAGGCTGACCGCGCCACCCTGGAACAGCTGGATTTGACCCTGGAGGCGGGAACAATGACCGCGGTTGTCGGTTCCACCGGTTCGGGAAAGTCCACCCTGGGGTCCTTGCTGCCCCGGCTGCTTGACCCTACCGAGGGCCAGGTATTGCTCGACGGCATTGACCTGAAGGAATTCGATCCTGAAGGCATCGCCCAGGCGGTCTCCGTCGTTGCCCAGGAAAGCTACCTGCTGCATGCTTCGATTCGGGAGAACCTCCTGTGGGCAGCGCCCCAGGCCACCGAGGAAGAGCTCTGGCAGGCGCTGGAAGCCGCGCAGATTGCGCAGCTGGTCCGCAGCCTGCCGCAGGGCCTGGAAACCCAGGTGGGGCAGCGCGGCCACCGTTTCTCCGGTGGCGAGCAGCAGCGACTGGCTATTGCCCGCACCATGCTGCGCAAGCCCAAGGTCCTGGTGCTCGACGAGGCGACCAGTGCCCTGGATACGGTCACCGAGGCTTTGGTGCAGCGGGCGCTGGACGAGCTCGCACTGGGGCGAACTACCTTGCTGATCGCGCACCGGTTGAGCACCGTGATGCGAGCGGACCGCATCGTCGTGCTAGAAGCTGGCCGGATTGCCGAAGCGGGAACTTTTGACGAGCTGGTCCAGCTTGGCGGGCAATTCGCCCAGCTGGTAGCCAAGAGCGAACTGGCCGAAAGGGCCAGCTAGCACTGGCCATCTTTCAGTCCCTGCTTTTCCAGCGAGGCCAGGATCTTCGGCAGCGCCGATTCCAATGCCGTGCGTTCGGAGGGGCTCAGGGAATCGAAAATGGTTTCACGCACGAAGCTCACGTGGGTTGGCGCGGCTTCCTCAATGGTCTTGCGCCCCTGGGCGGTGAGCGTAATCTGGTGCCCGCGGCGGTCGGTCTCATCTGAGCAGCGGCTGACCAGGCCCTTGGCTTCCATGCGGCGCAGCAGGTGGGAGAGTCGCGAGCGGTCCCAGCGCAATGCGGTCGCCACGTCGGCCGGGCGTAGACTTGGTTCGGTTGTTTCCGAAAGCACAGCCAGCACCGAGTATTCACCGGAGAGCATGTTCGAATCGCGCAGCAGCTGGCGATCCATGCCACTGGGGAACTGCCAGAGGAACTCGCGTATGGTGCGCCAGAGGTCCTGCTCGCTGTCGGTGAGCCAGCGGGTCTCTTCGCTCTTCATTCTCTTTCCTAACCATGTTGTCCCCATGGGGGACATTCAAAATATTGTTGACGCATCAATCATCTCCTGTATAGTGGAATTTAGCAAGAGAAGATGACGTGTCAACTAAATTGTTGGCCGGAGAACTCCAAGGAGAGCAACTTGTCGAAGATCGCTATCGTTACCGGTTCCACCCGTCCAGGACGTGTCAACCAGGGCGTCGCCCAATGGGTGCTGGCCAGGGCCCAGGAATTCGGTGGTGCCGACTACGAGCTGGTGGACATCGTCGAGTTCAACCTGCCGATGCTCGACGAGCCGTTCCCGGCCGCCTACCAGAACTACCAGAACGGGCACACCAAGGCCTTCGCCGCCAAGATGAGCGAATTCGATGGATACATTTTCATTGTTGGCGAGTACAACCACTCCGTCCAGCCTGCATTGGCCAACGCACTGAGCTACCTGAATGCAGAACTGAACAACAAGGCCGCCGGCATGGTCGGATACGGCTCCGCCATGGGCTCGCGTGCCGTGGAGCACCTGCGCGGGATCCTCTCGGAACTGCAGATCGCCCACGTGCAGAAGACCGGCATGTTCTCGCTATTCTCCGACTTCGAGAACTTCTCGGCTTTCGCTCCGACCGAACGGTCGGCCAATAGCGTGCAGCCCATGCTTGAACAGGTGCTCGCCTGGAGCAAGGCGATGCGCACCGTACGTGAAGGCGCCACGGTCAACGCCTAGACCGGGTTGAAATCGGCGGGGGAATGGAAAAGTGCATTGCGCCATTTCCATACCTGCCCAACTGCCATAGTCTCGAGGTGAATGGTTTATGCACGGGACTTCAAAATTCTTTGGAAGGAATGCGATGAGCGAGGAATATTCGACCAAGGGCGCCTACGTCACCGGCGGAGAATTCACCCGGGACACCAACTACATCCAGGACCGCATCGTCGCTGATGCCAGCGCCGAGCACTATGGCGAGGGAAACAGCCACAGCAAGATCGGGCATCCCAACGCGGGGCTTTCGGACGGGGCCCGGCTTTGGCCGGTGGAAGCTGGCCGCTACCATCTGGTCGCAGCCCGCGCGTGCCCCTGGGCCAACCGCACCCTGATCGTTCGCCGCCTGCTGGGCTTGGAAGACGCGCTGTCCGTCGGACTGCCCGGCCCAACCCACGACGCACGCAGCTGGACCTTTGACCTGGACCCCGGGGGCAAGGACCCTGTCCTGGGTACCGAGCGGGTCCAGGAGAACTACTTCAAGCGCTTTGCCGACTATCCACGCGGCATCACTGTGCCGGCAATCGTCGATATCCCCACCGGTGCGGTTGTCACCAATGACTACCCGCAGATCACCTGGGACATGTCCACGCAGTGGAAGGAGTTCCACCGGGAAGGCGCCCCGGACCTCATTGCGCAGGACCAGCTCGATGAGATGCTTCCGCTGATCAAGCGGATTTTCACCGAGGTCAACAACGGCGTCTACCGTGCCGGGTTCGCCGGGGACCAGCAGGCCTACAACGATGCCTACGACCGGTTATTCGCCACCTTGGACTACCTCGAAGATCGGCTGGGCACCCGCCGCTTCCTGATGGGTGATCACATCACCGAGGCCGATGTCCGGCTGTTCACCACGCTGGTGCGATTCGACCCGGTCTATCATGGCCACTT
Source organism: Glutamicibacter sp. NPDC087583 (assembly GCF_044743685.1). Taxonomy (NCBI): domain Bacteria; kingdom Bacillati; phylum Actinomycetota; class Actinomycetes; order Micrococcales; family Micrococcaceae; genus Glutamicibacter; species Glutamicibacter sp. NPDC087583. The sequence continues at coordinate 31,278 of NZ_JBIUWY010000001.1, forward strand.
CAAGGCCAACCGCAACAAGCTCATCGACATGCCGAACCTCTGGGGCTATGCGCGGGACTTGTTCCAGACCCCGGGTTTCGGCGACACCATCGACTTCGAGCAGATCAAGGCGCACTACTACGTGGTGCATGAGGACATCAACCCGACCAGGATCATCCCGAAGGGGCCGGAGTTGGCGAACTGGCTCGAAGCGCCGGGCCGAGATGAGCTGGCCGAGAGCGGTCCGTTCCTGAACGGTACAGCACCGGGCGAAGTCCGGGCTGACGAGCGGGTCCAAGCCGGGCACAACCCGTTGTACCCCGCCTAGGAGCGCTGGCGATCCGCCGCGGATCGGCTCAGGAGCCCGCTATTTCGAGGGGTCCTGGGCCGATCTGTCCTATTCGAAATCGAAGCCTTGCCCCTCGCAAGCTTCCTGGAAAGCGGACAAGTCAGTAATTTGGGGATCCCCGGATTCATCGGCGGCCACCGCAGCGCTGATCTGTTCGGTGGAGGCCTTCGCCCCATGATCAGCGGCTTTCTGCATATTCGTTGCGCCGATGCCCTCGGGGTCAACCAAGCCCCCGCCAAAATGCACGCAGGCGGTATGGCCCTGGGGATCGAGTTGGCGCAGCTCGTCAACCGAGGGGCCAGCGCATGCGGACAGGACCAGAACCAGGGTGGCCAGTACAGGCAGGATTTTCTTCACATCCCAATCCTAGGCATGGACCTGGCTGGATGCTGTGATCCATTGTGCAAGTATTCGCTGGCGACATGGCCCAATGCATGGAACCGAGTGCGGGCGTCAACGTGGCAGGATTAAAGCATGACGATCATTGCAGCTGCGGATGGATCAGCCCTAGGAAACCCCGGACCGGCAGGTTGGGCCTGGTACGTGGACCAGGACAACTGGGCCGCTGGCGGTTGGGACCACGGAACCAACAACATGGGGGAGCTCCAAGCGGTGCTCGAACTCTTCCGGGCCACCGAGCACCTGCCAGAAGAAGAACTCAGGATCCTGTGCGATTCGCAGTATGCGATCAACTGCATCAGCAAGTGGATGCCGGGTTGGAAGAAGAAGGGCTGGAAAAAGGCCGACGGCAAACCGGTCTTGAACCAGGACATCCTCAAGGAACTTGACCGGGCCATTGCCGGGCGCAAGTACACCTTCGAGTGGGTCAAGGGCCATGCCGGACATGAGCTGAATGAAGCTGCTGACGGCCATGCGCGTGCGGCTGCGACCGCGCACCAGCAGGGCTCTGTAGTAGAGGCCGGACCGGGCTACACCGCAGTCGGCGGCCCAGCGGCTTCCAAAGCTCCAGCGGCTTCCAAAGCTCCAGCGGCTGAAGATGCCGTGCTGGCACCCGGCGGGCAACCCGCCGCCGCACCGGAACCCGGCGTGGACATCGCGGCCACCGTCTTCGAACTGGAACAAGGTTTCCTCGACCCGCAGATCCGCACCAGTTTCGCGGAACTCAACGACTTCCTGCATCCGGGCTACCAGGAAGTGACTCGCCATGGCGGCCTGCTGGATGTGGCCACGGTCCGGGCCATGCTGGAATCCGGGGCGAGCCTGCCCAGTACCGGTGCGGTGCAGGTCCTTGCGGCCCGGGAAGTGGATGCCCAGATGGTGCTGCTCGCGTACCGCATGAAGCCTGCAGAGGGCCCGGTGCTTGTCGTATCTTCCTGGTGGCAGAGCACCGAAGGCGGCCTGAAGCTTCGGTTCCGCCAGGAAACGGTCGAGCAGACCGCATAGAAAACACGCTTAAAGCAGTGATGCCCGCCAAATGGCGGGCATCACTGCTTTAACGGTTTGGGATCAGTACTGTCCCGGGCGGGTTTCGATGACGCCCTTCTTGTAGTTGATCCGGTTGACCAACCAGGTCACGGCCCACAGCAGCACGCCGATGACCAGCAGCAGGCCGGCAATCTCGTACTGGACCCAGTCTTCACGCGAACGAGCCCATGGGCCGGCAAGGAACAGGCAGAAGAACACGCCGAGGATCGGGATGATCGTTGGAGCGCGGAACGCATCGGGTTCCGGCTTGTCGCGGCGCAGCACCAGCAGGGCTACGTTGACTACGGCGAACACGCACAACAACAGCAGCGCGGTCGTGCCGCCCAGCGAGCCGACAATGCTGCTTCCGTTGCTCAAGTTCACGTAGACCACCAAGGCGATGGCCAGCACGGTGCTGAACAGGATCGCAGCCCATGGCGAGCGTCGGGTCGAATGCACCTTGCCCAGGAACTGCGGCAGCACGCCTTGGCGGGCCATGCCGTAGAGCAGGCGGCTAGCCATCAGCATGTTCATCAGCGCGGTGTTGACCACCGCGAAGACGGTCAAGAACGGGAAGATCGCGTCAACTGGCAGGTTCGGCAGGCCGATGCGCACAACATCCAGCAGGATGCCGGCATCCGGGTTCTTCGGGTTCAGCAGATCGCCGGTCGGGATCACCATGATGACCGTGACGGCCACCAGCATGTAGATCAAGGCGCAGATGCCCAGGCCGATGAGCATGATCTTCGGGAAGGTCTTCTTGGGATTCTTGGTTTCCTCAACCAGGTTCACCGAATCCTCGAAGCCCACCATCGCGAAGAACGCAATGGCAGTACCCATGGTCACGGCGGCGAAGACGCTGCGGTCGGTGGGGGTCTCGAAGACCACCAGGCGGGAAATGTCACCCTGGCCCGAGGCGATCACCGCGAAGCCGATGCCGATGATCGCGGCCATGATGGCCAGCGAAACTATGGTCAGCACGAGGTTGAACTTCACGCTCTCGCCCACGCCGCGGAAGTTGATCACTGCGAGGATCACGATGATCGCAATAGCTGCCCACATGCCCGCTTCCGGGGTGTTGGGAACACCCTCGACAAACTGGCCAATGCCAATGAGCAGGTTGCGCCCCACCAAGGTGGCCGAGGTGGCGGCACTGGTGATGCCCGAGCAAGCCACGGTGAACGCCACCAGGAAGGTGACGAAGTGGATGCCGAATGCCTTGTGGATGTACAAGGCAGCACCGGCCGCGTGCGGGTATTTGGTCACCAGTTCGAGGTAGCTGAAGGCGGTGAGGGTCGCGATCGTGAAAGCGATCAGGAACGGCAGCCAGGCGGCTCCGCCCACCTGGCCGGCAACTTTGCCGGTGATGGCGAAAATTCCGGCGCCGATGATATCGCCCATGATGAGGAATAGCAGCAGCTTCGGGCCAATCACCCTGCGGAGTTCTGTTTCTTTGCCGTCGGTAACGGCCGTGTCACTGTTCACAGTCATGCGATCGAGATCATCTCCTTCAATTTTGTAGGCAAACATTACAACTTTAGGGTCAGCGCATGAAGTGGGCAAACCGGCTTCAAGGCTGGCTCACAGAACTTGGGGTCCAGCGGTAGTGAAATGTCGATTAGTGGCTTAAACAAGCCAATGCTGTGAGCTGACGTACCTATATGCTAGGTGTCGGGTCAGCGTGTGGAACTACCGGGCCATGGGATCGAAGCGGTTAGGGTTAGTTGATGAGAGACAAGCACTTTGAAGGATTTAGATGCAATCGGTGATCACTGAAGAGTTCGCGCCCCTGGCGGAAGCACTAGAGGCGCGAGCCGCTGAGGAAGAAGGCTATTCGGCGCAGCTGGCCGTGTACCACCGCGGCGAATTGGTGCTCAGCCACAGTGTCGGCGAGCACCTCTCTGGTGACGCGCTGACCTGCGTCTTCTCCTGCACCAAGGGCCTGGGCGCGCTGGTCGTGGCACTGCTCGTGCAAGATGGGCTGATCGACCCGAACGCGCCAATTGCCACCTACTGGCCGGAATTCGGCGACAACGGGAAAGCCCAGCTCACCGTCGGCGAGGTGCTCAGCCACCAAGCGGGAGTGCTCGGAGTGCCCGGGGGCGTGCCCAGCGAGATCCTCCTGAACTCCGCCGAATACGCCAAGGTGCTCGCTTCCATGCCAAGCGTCTGGCCGCTGGGCCAGAACATTGTCGGCTACCACGCGATCACCATGGGCGTGCTCATGGAAGAACTGGTACGCCGGGTCACCGGCAAGGAACTGAAAGAAGTCTTCGAGGAGCGCATCCGCAAGCCGCTGGGAGCCGAAGCATACATCGGCCAGGACCCCGCGCTGGAATCGCGCTACCGCGATGTATTGCCGGGCGCTGACGCCGCACCGGAATTCTTCGATCCGTTCTCCCCGGCCGGGCTTTCGGTGAACTCGGCCTCCGGTTTCGCGCTGGAAAGCGGCCCGGTCTACAACTGGCACGAACTGGCCAACGCGCCGCAGGTGCGCGAACTGGGCCCCGCATCCATGGGCGCGGTCGCCAATGCCCAAGGCCTCGCCGCAATCTATGCCGCCTCATTCGGTGCAGTGCCGGCACTGGGCGCCACCCGCGGATTCCTCACCGCCGACACCTGGTCCCAGGTTTCCACCGAGCTGGTCTACGGCCATGACCGGACCAACGGGCTGCTGCAGGCCTTCGCCCTGGGGTTCATGAAGGCCACCGCGCGCAACAACTATGGATCGATTTTCGCCTACGGCCATGACGGTGCGAATTCCTCGCTGGCCTTCGCCGATCCAGCCCACCAGCTGGGCTTCGGTTTCATCCCCTCGCGCAATGAAGGCGTCAAGGAGATCTCCACCGGGGTCAAGCTCAGCCAGCTGGCCCGCCAGCTGATCATGCAGAAGAACATGTCGGCCCAGGCTGCCGGCAGCAACGCGTAGTAAACCCATCGGGAATGGAACGAAGCAGGAGCGAAGTGAAGAAGTTTGTGGCACTAGGTGACTCGTTCACCGAAGGCGTTGGCGATGTGGATCCGACCCGGCCCAACCAGGTCCGCGGCTGGGCGGACCGGGTTTCGGAAGTGCTCTGCGCCGAAGGCGAATGGGAATACGCCAACCTGGCGGTGCGCGGCAAGAAGATCGGGCAGGTGATCAACCAGCAGCTGGACCAGGCGCTCGCACTGGCCCCGGATCTGGTCACCATCTATGCCGGTGGCAATGACATCCTGCGCCCGAAGGCGGACCTGGATGCGCTGATGCGCGGCTATGAAGGCATGGTGCGCCGCTTTGCCGAAGCCGGAAGCGCGGTCGTGCTGTTCACCGGTTTCGACACCGTGGAGTCACCGTTGTTCTCCAAGACCCGTCCGCGCACGGCCATTTACAACGAGAAGGTTCGCGAAATCGCGGACGAGTACGGCGCGGTGATCGCCGATTACTGGCGGTGGCGCGAATTCTCCGATCTGCGCTACTGGGCGGTGGATCGGCTGCACATGAACGAGCTGGGCCACACGCTGATGGCCTCGAAGGTCCTTGACGTGCTCGGCACCCATCGGATCACCGAGGGAAACTGGTCCTCCAGGATCCAGCAGCCGTCCCTGCCGGAACTGGCCGTGAACTCGCGCGGCGAAAAGCTGAAGCAGGAATTGGGCTGGGCCAGAGAGCATTTGGCTCCGTGGGTCAAGCGCCGGATCACCGGCACCTCGTCGGGTGATTCCTTGTCAGCGAAATATCCTGATTACATCCGTTTAACTGCCGACGCCAACTGAACGCATTTATGACTTTTCCGGACCCCGCTCCTGTTTGACCTTGGGGGCGGGGCAGGTAACATGGTGGTGTGCTGCAGGTCTCCGGCCGGCAGCGCGCGCCATAGACGGATGGCGGGAGAGTCCCGTTCACACCATGGACGGGCGCCGTAGGAGCAATTCCTCCCCAGGAAACTCTCAGGCACCCGTACCGCCATCATGAGGCAACTCTGGAAAGAAACCGGCCCGTTCCGGTTCACCGAAGGTGCAAGTGCCCGGCTTGGTTTGCTGGATGCGTAAAACTCTCAGGTTATGCAACAGGGATGGGGAGGTAAAAAGACCTTCCTTTGGCATGCGCCAAGACAGATCCCATGGAGATACCAGCACCATGACCATCACGCAGACTTCGGCACGAGCGAATACTGAATTCGTTTCACGCCATATCGGCCCACGTCCTTCCGACGTCACCACCATGCTTCAGACCCTGGGCTACGACAGCCTGGAAGAACTGATCGACACCGCCGTTCCGGCAGACATCCGCCAGGACTCCGCACTGGATATCCCTGATGCTCTGAGCGAAACCGAAGCCCTAGCCCACCTGCGTGCGCTTGCCTCGAAGAACGTCATGAAGACCCAGATGATCGGCCAGGGCTTCTACGACACCATCACCCCAGCCGTGATCCGCCGCAACATCGTGGAAAACCCAGCCTGGTACACCGCTTACACCCCGTACCAGCCGGAAATCTCCCAGGGCCGCCTCGAAGCCCTGCTGAACTTCCAGACCATGGTCATGGACCTGACCGGCCTGCCCATCGCCAACGCGTCGCTGCTGGACGAATCCTCCGCCGCCGCCGAAGCCGTGCTGATGATGCGCCGCGCCAACAAGAAGAAGTCCAAGGGCAAGACCGTGCTGGACTCCAACATCTTCCCGCAGACCCTCAAGGTCGTGCAGGGCCGCGCTGACGCACTGGGCTTCGAAGTCGAGATTGCCGACCTTGCCGCAGGCTTGCCAGAGGGCGAGATCTCCGGCATTGTCCTGCAGCAGCCTGGCAACGACGGCTCGATCGCGGACCACGCTTCGATCATCGCCGCCGCCAAGGAAACCGGCGCCATGGTTACCGTGATCGCCGACCTGCTGGCCCTGACCATGATCACCCCTCCGGGCGAGCAGGGTGCCGATATCGCCGTGGGCAACACCCAGCGATTCGGCGTGCCGCTGTTCTTCGGCGGACCGCACGCTGCCTACATGGCCGTGGCCGATGGCCTGACCCGTTCCATGCCAGGACGCCTGGTAGGCGTTTCGGCCGATGACGCCGGAGTCCCTGCCTACCGCTTGGCCCTGCAGACCCGCGAGCAGCACATCCGCCGCGAAAAGGCCACCTCCAACATCTGCACCGCACAGGCCCTGCTGGCCATCTGCGCTTCGATGTACGCGGTCTACCACGGCCCAGCCGGCCTGAAGCAGATCGCCTCGCGCGCCAACAACCACGCCCGGGTCATCGCCAGCTCGCTGGTTTCAGGCGGCTACACCCTGGCTTCGGATTCCTTCTTCGACACCGTGGTGGTGAACGTCGAGAACGCCGATGCCATCATTGCCAAGGCCATCGAAGCAGGCATCAACCTGCGCAAGGTGGGCGAGACCCAGGTGGGCATCTCCACCGACGAGGCCACCACCTCGGGCGTCGTCAAGACCCTGCTCGAGGTCTTCGGCGCAGAGCTCTCGGCTCCGGAAGGCTTCGAGATCCCGGCCGGGCAGGTGCGCACCAGCGACTTCATGACCCACCCGATCTTCAACACCATCTCCTCCGAAACCCAGATGATGCGCTACCTGCGCCGGCTCTCGGACCGCGACCTGGCCCTGGACCGCACCATGATCCCGCTGGGTTCGTGCACCATGAAGCTGAACTCGGCCGCCGAGATGGAATCCATCACCTGGCCGGAATTCGCCTCGATCCACCCCTACGCGCCTGCAGCGCAGACCGAGGGCTGGCGCGAGCTGATCACCGACCTGGAAGGGCGCCTGACCGCAATCACCGGCTACGCTGGCGTTTCGATCCAGCCCAACGCCGGCTCGCAGGGCGAGTACGCGGGCCTGCTGGCGATCTCGGACTACCACCGTTCGCGCGGCGAAGGCCAGCGCGATCTGTGCCTGATTCCGGCCTCGGCCCACGGCACCAATGCCGCGTCGGCAGTGCTGGCCGGGATGCGCGTGGTGGTCGTGAAGACCGCAGCCGATGGCACCATCGACGCGAATGACCTGGATGCCAAGATCGAGGCCAACAAGGACGTCCTTGCAGCCATCATGATCACCTACCCATCCACCCACGGCGTCTACGACGCGGACGTGCGCGAGGTCTGCGACAAGGTCCACGCCGCCGGCGGCCAGGTGTACATCGATGGCGCGAACATGAACGCCATGGTTGGCCTGGCCCAGCCAGGCAAGTTCGGCGGCGACGTGTCGCACCTGAACCTGCACAAGACCTTCTGCATCCCGCACGGCGGTGGCGGCCCAGGCGTAGGCCCAATCGGCGTTGGCGAGCACCTGCTGCCATTCCTGCCAGGCGATGCTTCGGGCACCTACTCCGAGCGTGACGGCGTGCCGGTGGTGGCGACCGCTTTCGGCTCGGCCGGCGTCCTGCCGATCTCCTGGGCCTACATCGCGATGATGGGCGGGGACGGCTTGACCGAAGCCACCAAGCACGCGATCCTGAACGCGAACTACATTGCCAAGCGCCTGAACGAGCACTTCCCGGTACTGTTCACCGGCAACAAGGACCTGGTTGCCCACGAGTGCATCCTGGACTTGCGCGAACTGACCGCCAAGACCGGGGTCACCGCCGAGGACGTGGCCAAGCGCCTGATCGACTTCGGTTTCCACGCGCCGACCCTGTCCTTCCCTGTGGCAGGCACCCTGATGGTGGAGCCCACCGAATCCGAGGACCTGGCCGAGATCGAGCGCTTCATTGAAGCGATGATCACCATCCGCCAGGAAATGGACGAGGTCCTCTCCGGTGCCTACAGCATCGAGGAATCCCCATTGCGCAACGCTCCGCACACGGTCTCCGCCGTGGTCAACAGCAAGTGGGACCGCAAGTACTCGGTCGAGCAGGCGGCCTTCCCGGTCCCGGCGCTGAAGTTCGACAAGTACTTCCCAACCGTGGGCCGCATCGACGGCGCCGGTGGCGACCGCAACCTGATCTGCTCCTGCCCGGCTCCCGAAGCCTTCGAAGACTAAGGAAGAGTTAGAGATGACTGAGACTACTCAAGCACTCAAGCACACCGCGCTGCACGCGCAGCACGAAGCTCTCGGCGCCAACTTCACCGACTTCGGCGGCTGGGACATGCCGTTGAAGTACGGTTCGGAACTGGCAGAGCACAAGGCCGTGCGCTCCACCGCTGGCCTGTTCGACCTGTCCCACATGGGCGAGGTCTACCTCTCCGGCCCGGAAGCCGGCAAGGCGCTGAACACCGCCCTGGCAGGGAACCTGGGCATCATGAAGGTCGGCAAGGCGAAGTACTCGCTGATCCTTGACGCCGAGGGCAAGATCATCGATGACCTGATCGTCTACCGCCTGGAAGAGGAGAAGTTCCTCGTCGTGCCCAACGCCGGCAACGCCCCGGTGGTTGCCGCCGAACTGGCTGCCCGCGCCGCCGGCTTCGACGTCGTCGTGGACGACGCTTCGGGCCGCCAGTCGCTGATCGCCGTCCAGGGACCGAACGCTGAGGCGATTGTGCGCAAGCTGGCCGCCGACGAGGCAACTGCCCAGGCTGTCACCGAGCTGAAGTACTACGCTGCGGTGAAGGTGGTGCTCGGCGGCATCGACGTGCTGCTGGCCCGCACCGGCTACACCGGCGAAGACGGCTTCGAGCTGATCATCGAAAACGAGGATGCGGCAGCCCTCTGGGAAAAGAGCGTTGAAGCCGGCAAGGACCACGAGCTGGTTCCTTGCGGCCTGGCTGCCCGCGACTCGCTGCGCCTTGAAGCCGGCATGCCGCTGTACGGCAACGAGCTGTCCCTGGAACGCACCCCGTTCGATGCCGGCTTCGGCCCGGTGGTCTCCTTCAAGAAGGAAGAGGACTTCGTGGGCCGCGAAGCCCTGGAAGCGCTGCGCGGTGCGACCCCGCCACGCAAGCTCGTCGGCCTCAAGGGCCTGGGCAAGCGTGCCGGCCGCGGCGGCTACGCCATCGTCAAGGACGGCGCAACCATCGGTGAAATCACCTCCGGCCAGCCTTCGCCAACCCTGGGCTACCCGGTTGCACTGGGTTACGTCGACGCCGAATTCGGTGCAGTGGGGACCGAGCTGGAGGTAGACCTGCGTGGTAAGACTTTGCCTTTTGTCGTAGTCGAACTGCCGTTCTACACCCGAGCCAAGTAACGTTAAACATCAGTAGGGCTAAGCAAATCGCCCGCTAATTCCCTTGGGAGAGGAAATACCGTGAGTAAAGTTCTTTCGTCATTGCGCTACTCGGCCGAACACGAGTGGATCGATGCATCGTCCCCAGCAAAGATCGGCATCACCCAGGTTGCCGCCGACGCCCTGGGCGACGTGGTCTACGTCGACCTGCCAGAGGTCGGCGACTCCGTTACCGCAGGCGAGACCTGTGGCGAAGTCGAGTCCACCAAGTCGGTTTCCGACCTGTACTCGCCAGTGACCGGCACCATCGTTGCCATCAACGGCGAGGCAGTGGACAACCCAGGCATCCTGAACGAAGACCCATACGGTGCCGGCTGGCTGTTCACCGTTGAGGTCGCCGAAGAGGGTCCGCTGCTTTCGGCAGCTGACTACGCAAGCGCGAACGGTGGAAACGTCGAGTAATGAGCAACCAGACTTTTGAATCCGTTGCCGCTGCAACGTTGACCCAGTCGCTGGCTTCGCTGGACCCGGAGGTCGCGCAGCGTATTGACGCTGAGCTGGCGCGCCAGCAGCGCGGCCTGGAAATGATCGCTTCGGAGAACCACACTGCGCAAGCAATCATGCAGGCGCAGGGTTCGGTACTGACCAACAAGTATGCCGAGGGCTACCCGGGCCGCCGCTATTACGGCGGTTGCGAGGAAGTTGATGTCATCGAGACGCTGGCGATCGAGCGCCTCAAGGACCTGTTCGGGGCGAAGTTCGCCAACGTGCAGCCGCACTCCGGTGCGCAGGCCAACGCGTCGGTGTACCACGCGCTGGTTCGCCCGGGCGATACCGTGCTGGGGCTGAACCTGAACCACGGTGGCCACCTGACCCACGGGATGAAGCTGAACTTCTCGGGCCGCTTGTTCAACATCGTTCCTTACGGTGTGGACGAGGAAACCTATGAGGTGGACATGGACGAGGTGGAGCGCCTTGCCATTGAGAACCAGCCGAAGATGATTGTTGCTGGCTGGTCGGCGTACCCGCGTCAGCTGGATTTCCAGCGTTTCCGCGAGATCGCGGACAAGGTCGGTGCGTACTTGTTCGTGGATATGGCGCACTTCGCTGGCTTGGTGGCAACCGGGTTGCATCCTTCGCCGGTTCCGCACGCTCACGTGGTGACTTCCACGACGCATAAGACGCTTGCTGGTCCTCGTGGCGGCATTATTCTCTCGAATGATGCGGAGATTGCGAAGAAGTTGAACTCGGCGGTGTTCCCTGGCCAGCAGGGTGGTCCGTTGGAGCACGTGATTGCTGGCAAGGCGGTGGCTTTCAAGATTGCCGCTTCGCCGGAGTTCAAGGAGCGCCAGGAGCGGACCTTGGCTGGTGCGCGTATTTTGGCTGAGCGTTTGACCCAGGAAGATGTTGTGGCCAAGGGCATCAGCGTTTTGACTGGTGGCACGGATGTTCACATGGTGCTCGTTGACTTGCGTAATAGCGAGTTGGATGGGCAGCAGGGTGAGGATCTTTTGGCTCAGGTGGAGATCACGGTGAACCGCAATTCGGTGCCGTTTGATCCTCGTCCGCCGATGGTGACTTCGGGGTTGCGTATTGGTACCCCGGCGTTGGCTACCCGTGGTTTCTCGGAGGCTGCGTTTGCTGAGGTTGCGGAGATCATTGCGCAGGCGTTGATTGCTGGTGCTGAGGGTAATGCGGCGGTGTTGCCGGAGCTGAAGGATCGTGTTCTGCAGCTTGCCGCGGCCCACCCGCTGTACCCGGAACTGGCTAAGGTTTCCGAGTAGCATCATCTGATTAGGATGTGGGCCCGGAAGGTGGAAATACTCGCTTTTCGGGCCCGCGGTCTTTCAACATCCAGAGGTCCAGGCGCTGCACGGTACGTGCGGTGGCCGCAAGCCTCTGGAACCACACTCCACAGATCCGGGGCAGAAGCTCTCGGATTACCCAAGTTCTAAGGATGTGACCCGCTATGGCGGTTAGCGTATTCGATCTTTTCTCGGTTGGCATCGGACCTTCTTCCAGCCATACCGTGGGACCAATGCGTGCAGCACACGCATTCATTGCCCAAGTAATCCGAGAAGGCCAACTGGACGCACTGGAAAATATCCGTGTTGATGTCTACGGATCCCTGGCCGCTACCGGACGCGGCCACGGCACCTTCACTGCCATCATGCTGGGGCTTGAAGGCTTCGAACCTGAAACCGTGCTGCCATCACAGGTCGATGACCGCCTGGCGGACATGGAAGCCACTGGAATCCTCCACCTGGCCGAACAGCTGGATCAGCGCAAGGACCTGAACTACAAGGTCGAAGACATGATCCAGCATCCGCTCACCGTACTGCCGCGCCACACCAACGGCGTGAAGTTCATTGCCCTCGACGCTGACGGCAACGAAATCGCCAACGAGACCTTCTTCTCCGTAGGCGGCGGCTTCATCGTGCGCGAAGGCGCCGAAGACCGCATCGAGAAGAACCTCGAAGAGAAGCTGAACAAGCAGCCCTATCCATTCACCACGGCAGCCAAGCTGCTGGAACATGTGAAGGAAACCGGCCTGTCCATTGCCGACATCATGATGGCCAACGAAATGGCCTACCGGTCCCGCGACGAGATCCGCAACGGCTTGGTCCACATCTACGAAGTGATGGAAGACTGCAAGGATTCCGCGCTGGAACGCACCGGAGTGCTGCCAGGCGGCTTGAAAGTTCGCCGCCGTGCGCCGGAATGGCATGAACGCCTGCGCAAGGAAGACAAGGACCGGGATCCGGTCTACTGGCAGGAATGGATCAACCTCGTTGCTCTGGCCGTCAATGAGGAGAACGCCTCCGGCGGACGCGTGGTCACCGCTCCGACCAACGGCGCAGCGGGCATCATCCCAGCCGTGCTGTTCTACGCCACCCACTACGCACCGGGCGCAAAGTACTGGAATGAGGAGGAAAAGCACGACGCTGTCGTACGCTTCCTGCTCACCGCCGGTGCCGTGGGCGTGCTGTACAAGGAGCAGGCATCGATCTCCGGCGCCGAGGTCGGCTGCCAGGGCGAAGTCGGTTCAGCATCATCGATGGCTGCTGGCGGCCTGGCCGAAATCCTTGGCGGCACACCAGCACAGGTAGAGAACGCAGCGGAAATCGCCATGGAACACAACCTTGGCCTGACCTGCGACCCGATCGGCGGACTGGTCCAGATCCCTTGCATCGAACGCAACGCCATCGCTGCTTCCAAGGCAGTGAACGCGGCGAAGATGGCGCTGATGGGCGACGGCGAACACCACGTCACCTTGGATGAAGTCATTATCACCATGCGCGAAACCGGCAAGGACATGAGCGACAAGTACAAGGAAACTGCGATGGGCGGCCTGGCCGTCAACGTGGTGGAATGCTGATTTCCCAGTAACGCATGACCCAGTTCGGGAGGCCTGCACTGCAGGTCTCCCGAACTTTTTAAATGTGATCTTGGCCCCCAAGTCCGGCAATTCCAAGCCATAGCTGATAGAACTGGGACTAGGCCCAATGCGCGCTAGCGCAAACCAGTTTCGAGGAGGTGAGTGTCGTGGAAGACAGTTCTAGTCGATCTATGCACACGAACTCACCCGGACGCTCGTAGCCGAATCAGCCGAATCTGGCAGCATCCTGCCATGGGATCCCAACGAGTTCGTGACTCTTGTACATGTCACCGGCGCCTGGTCCTGCACGCAAATACTGACTGATTTATCTCCCTGTATTCATGGGGTGATCAAGCGGTGAGAAGTTGCTGGCAGGCTTGCATTCACGCGCCAAATGAACCATTTGGACCAAAATCATGTTTTCTCCAGAAAAGGTAGACTTCTCTACTATTTCGCGAGCCTTGCGCTCCCATCTCAATCACGCAGAATTCCAGCTCGCGGCAGGGCTGCTGGGCGGTCTGCACATCGCCCAGACCATTGAGCACCTCGAAGCACTGGATGCCACCGAGGCTGCCCTGGCCTACCGGCTGCTGGACAAGCAAGCCGCGGTACTGGTCTTCCAGGAACTCGACGCCCCGGTGCAAGCCGACCTGGTGCGGGCGCTGCAGTCGCAGACCGTCATCGATGCCTTCGCCCAACTCCCCGCCGCGGGACGGGTAGCGCTGCTCGATGAACTGCCAGCGATCGTGGCCACGAAACTGCTGGCAGGGCTGCCGAAGGCCAAGCGCCAGGAAACCGGAATCCTGCTGGGCTATCCGGAATCAAGCGCCGGCAGGGCGATGTCCCCGGATTTCATCGCCACCCACCCACAGCTGTCTGTGGCCGAAACCCTGGAACGCATCAGCGCACGCCTCGGGAACTGCGAGAACGCGCAGCTCATCCTGGTGATCGATGATGAACGCCGGCTGCTTGGCACCATCAAGCTCAGCGAGCTGCTCACCGAGCCGGCCGGGACAACGATCGGAGAACTGTGCACCCAGAGTCCGGTCGTCCAGGCCTGCGAGCCGGAGACGAGCGCGGCACGGGCGGTGGTGGATCGGAAGGCAGGGATGCTCCCGGTGCTTGATCGGGAAGATCGCCTGCTGGGAGTGCTGACCTTGCCCATGGCGATCGGGATCCTCGAGGATGCCGAAGAGCGCCGCTCCGCGTACGGCTCCGGAACGGATCCGCTCTTCCGCCCTTACCTGGGGACGCCATTGCGCCACCTGGTAAAGGCACGCGTCATCTGGCTGCTGGTCCTGGCTATCGGCGCGACCTTGACGGTCAAGGTGCTGTCCAGTTTCGAGCAGACACTGGAGTCGATGGTGGTGCTCAGCTTGTTCATCCCCTTGATCGTGGGCATTGGCGGGAACACCGGCAACCAGGCGGCGACCACTGTCACCCGTGCGCTGGCCATGGGGGATGTGCGGGGAAGCGACTTCTGGCGGGTGCTGATGCGCGAGGTGCGAATCGGAGCGGTCCTGGGACTGTGCCTGGGCGCCATAGCGCTGGTGGTGGCCGGGAGCATTTTCGAACTGCGCATAGGTTTGGTGATAGGCATCAGCCTGGTGGCACTGTGCAGCATTGCTGCCGCTGTCGGCGGGGTGATGCCGATCATCGGAAAATTCTTCAAGGTTGATCCTGCGGTATTTTCCAACCCCTTCATTTCAACCTTCGTGGATGCCGCCGGGCTGATCGTCTACCTGTCGGTGGCCGTGCTGATTCTTGGATAGCCAGCAGCTGCACTGGGGTGCGCGGAATAAATTCGCGCACCCCAGTGTCGTAACAGGTATGCCTCATAGCAAGCTCTTTACTGAATTTACCGTCCCGGCCAGAAGCGGAGAAGGCCTGAAGCTTCGCAACCGCGTCGTGCTTCCGCCGATGTGCCAGTATTCCGTGGAAAAACGCGACGGCGTTCCAACGACCTGGCACTTGGCTCACCTGGGTTCCATGGCCCATGGCGGATACTCCTTGGTGATCGCCGAAGCAACTGCGGTGGCAGCTGAAGGCAGGATCTCCGATCGCGATACCGGCCTGTGGAATGACGAGCAGGCCGAAGCCTGGAAACCGATTGCCCAATATATCCGCTCCCATGGGGCAGCCGCCGGCGTGCAGCTGGCGCACGCCGGAGCCAAGGCATCGACCTATGGCTGGCTCAAGGATCTTGAAGACGCTGGAAAATCCGGCAGCATCAGCGCGGAAGATGGCGGCTGGGAAACCTTCACTTCCTCGCCCAGCGAGCTCTACGGGCTGAAGCCAGCTACCGCGATGAGCGTGGAACAGATCCAGGCATCGGTGCAGGACTGGGCTGATGCGGCCAAGCGTGCCGACGCGGCCGGATTCGACCTGATCCAGATCCATGCCGCGCACGGCTACCTGGTGCACCAATTCCTGTCGCCGCTGACCAATAAGCGCACCGACGAATACGGTGGCAGCTTCGAGAATCGCACTCGATACCTGCGTGAAGTCATCGAGGCTGTGGCTGCCGTGTGGCCGGAAAACAAGGCCCTGGGCATTCGCTTCTCCGGAGAAGACTGGGTGGACGATGGATGGAGCATTGCTGACACCGTTCGAATCGCCAAGGAACTCTACGGCTACGGTGTGCGCCACTTCGACCTCTCCAGTGCAGGAATTGGCAAGTTCAACGGACCGTCTGGTCCCGGCTACCAAGTGCCGTTGGCTCAGGCAGTGAAGGAAGCGCTGCCCCAGGATGCCTTCGTTACCGCGGTCGGCGTCATCACCGAGCCGATGCAGGCAGAACAGATCGTCGTGACCGGGCAAGCCGACGGCGTCTGCGTTGGGCGCGCTGCACTGGGCGATCCGCAGTGGGCTAACCGTTCGGCGCAGGAATTGGGTGCACCGATGGCATTCCCCGCCCAATACTGGCGCGGCCGCTGGTAAACGCAAGTTGCCATGCTGATTTCATCCAAACAACGACATAGTTTCTGGTTACCTCTTCCAGCCACTGAATAGTGATGTTAGGTTAGTGCCACGGATCTAGTCGCACCGCGGCCAAGGGTCGCGTGCGGAAGGGAGTCAGCATGGCACTACGCGCGGATTCTAATGGAATCGACGCTTCGCTCTATCGGAGAAACGGCTCGTGGAGCACAGCTCTCGTGGATGCATCGTTGGGAACCACTGCCGCCCAGGAAGCGGCAGACCGGCTTCCGGACGAGGTAGCCAAGCTGCTCAAGAGCCAGCAGGCGCAGCCCAGCGATGTCCAAGCACTGATCGGCGCACTGGAGCCAGCCCAGGGACTGCGAGCACCAGTAGCACGGTTCGTCGCTGTTCATGACGGCGAAATCGTCCTGAACGAACTCATCCCAGGCCTCAAGGTCCAAACTTCATCGGTTGATGTGGGTCCGTTCCCGAATTTCACGGCGCTGGCCCGCGCCCGTGGCGGATCGTTCTCCTACCTCGTAGCTGAAGTCAGCAAGGACGGCGGCGAGGTGCACCTCTACAATACGGCGTCACCTGAACGCCTGGGCAGCCGCGGCATCGTCGGGTTGCCCGAGGAAATCCACCATGCACGCAAGGTGCCCGGGGAATACGACCAGCCCAAGGCCCAGGCCGCCGCCGATGAGATGGCTCGTCGAAACGCTGACGAGGTTGCCGAGCTGATCAGCGAAATGTCCAACGAGAACTACGTCCGCCTGATCATTCTTTCGGGCGACATCAAGGCTCGTGAACTGGTGCTCGGGGCAGTACCCGTGGCGCTCAAGGACTATGTAGAAGTCATCGACTCGCATACGCGCACCGGGGGTGCGGACAGCAAGCAAGTCGATGCCCAAATCACCAAGCTTGTAGAGGAAGTGAAAGCCAAGTCCCTGGCTGAATTGGAATCGAAGATCGCTGCGCAGTCCGGCAACGGCAAGGCGCAGCTTGCTGTCGGACTCGATGAAGTTGTCACTGCGCTCCAATCGGCGCAAGCCGAAATGGTGCTGGTTGGACAGTACCAAAGCGAGCATACCCTTCGCGCCTTGAGCGCCGAACCATGGATTGCCCATCAGGACGGAGATGACCATGCAGAGTTGGTCGTCGGGGAATGGCCGGCGCCAGAAGTGCTCCTGCGCGCCACCGCGCTAACCGATGCCAGCATTCGCTATGTACCGGATTCGGTGATTCCTGACGGTGCGGGAATCGCAGCCTTGCTGCGCTGGGCCAAATCCTGAACAGTTCACTAAATGAAACGATCCGCACGGGAAATCCTGCGCGGATCGTTTTTTTGCGTTCCAGCTATCTGGTGCCTAGCGATCTGACGGGCCGGCTGCCGGGGGAGCCGGTAGGGAAACATCTGAACCGTGATCGGAGTTCTGCTGCTGCCCAGGC
The DNA here is from genome assembly GCF_044743685.1 of Glutamicibacter sp. NPDC087583. Classification (NCBI taxonomy): domain Bacteria; kingdom Bacillati; phylum Actinomycetota; class Actinomycetes; order Micrococcales; family Micrococcaceae; genus Glutamicibacter; species Glutamicibacter sp. NPDC087583. Next base: position 48,862 of record NZ_JBIUWY010000001.1, read on the forward strand.
TGATAGGCCGGAGGAGCCCAGTAGGCCTGGCTAGGGTGAACCGGTGGCTGGCTCATCTGCCAAGGCTGCAGCATCGGACGGCGCTCTGCTGCTGGAATCGGGCCTGCCGTACGCGCAATGCCTTGCCTGTCTGCCAGCTTCACCAGCACGAAGGTCAATAGGGCCATGAAGCACACCGAGAAGACCAGCGAAACCGGGTTGGATTCCGTGGCGTTCAGATCAACTGCGCCCATTGCACCGAGCAGGAACAAGAAGGTGTTGTTGATGATGTGCATCGCCATCGCTGCTTCAAGGCCACCGGTGCGCCAGGTCAGGAAGCCTGCCGCGATAGCGAACGCCGCCACATCGAGAAGCCCCCAGACATCGTAGAGATGGCCGATGGTGAAGAAGGGAACTGGAAGCAGGATGGCGAACAATGGATGCTTCAGCCAGCTGCCGATGACCTGCATGAACGCGCCACGGAAAACAAGCTCTTCAGCTGCGCACTGGAAGGGCGTCAAGAGGATCACCAGCAGGGCATAGAACAGCGGATCCGCCGGCAGGCTGCTCGCCGGCACGGGTTCGGACTCGCCAATGCCCAAGGCGCCCAACCCGAAACTCAGCCCGAAATACACTGCGAACAAGATGGCGCTGGCACCCAACGTCAGGCCGAACCAGCGCCAGCGCAATTTGCCGGCGACCGATATCAGCAAGCCGACAGGCTTGGGCCCGATGAGCAAGTAGGCGAGGTAGACCGCCGGGATCATGATGATCAGGGAGACCATGGTCATCGAGAAGTCCGTCGCCGTGGCCATGTTCAGGGTTGGATCCATGAGGAACTGATCGGGAGCGTCATCTGGATTCTCCGCAGCCCACGTCAGCGGGTTCATGATCAATGCGATGAACATCGCCAGTATGGCGATGAGCAATGCCGCGCCGTAGAAGCCAATGCCGATGCCGGTGAACGCCAGCGGCCTCCACCAGCGGTAGTTCTCACTGCGTCTCATTAGGCGATGGAACGAATAGTTCATCTCACCCTCGGCGCCTTGCGGCAAGGGTGGCTGGTTCATTGGCAAGCTCATGGCTCAATTCTCCCGTTCCGCAGTGTTTGAAGGTATGAACCTTACGGAGGATTTATCGGGTCATCCTTTTGAATATCCAGGACCAGCTCTTCGCAACGCGGTCGGCGGCCAAGGCAAACTCCAAGGGGCTAGCTCTTACACTTGGAAAGAACGATTCGCCTTCTTTGATTTGGAGCAGCACCACGTGGGCCATCATCACCATGACGAACCGATTTTGCAGGATCCCCGGCGCCGGCGGCGTGCCTCGATCATCTTATGGGCGCTGCTTGCGCCTATCGGCGCCCTGGCCCTGGTCATGGTCATCTTGTTGTGGCCGCAAGGCAACTACGACAAGTTTGCCCTGAACGGAGCCATGGACACTACCGGTGGCGCAACGATGGAAGTGGGCACTGTCACGCGCAGCACAGTCCAGGACTGCCCGTCTTCCCAAGGGTTGGAAGAAGTTGGTGGCAAGGTTCTCGAATGCCAAGTAACCTACGTGATGCCCGAATCCGGTGGCGCGGAAATCCAATTGGAAATCCCACCGGAAATGCTGCAATCACGTGATGCGCGCGCGGGCGACAGCATTCGATACCTTGATCTCTCCGCGGTGGACACCACCAGCGGCAGCCCGTACGTATTCGTTGACTTCGTGCGCACTTTGCCCATGGCACTGCTGGCCATCGCCTATGGCGTGGTCGTGGTGCTGGTCGCTGGATGGCGCGGCACGCGGGCGATGATCGGCCTGGTCGGTGGCATCGCCTTCATGATCATCTTCATGGTTCCGGCCTTGCTTGAAGGCGGCAATCCGGTCCTGGTGGGACTCACCGGTTCTACCGCCATCATGTTTGTCGCGTTGTATTTCGCCCATGGGCTGAACGCGAAAACATCCACAGCGCTGCTGGGAACGCTCTTTGGCCTAGCGGTGACCGCGGCGATGGTGCTTTGGTTGACCGATGCGGCCGCTTTGACTGGAGCCAACGATGAATCGGCTATCACCCTATCGACGGTGGCCCCGCAAATTTCCCTGCCCGGCTTGCTGATCTGCGGCGTGCTGGTTGGCGGCATGGGTGTGCTCAATGACGTGACAATTACGCAGTCGGCCACCGTCTGGGAACTGGCAGAGAGCACGCCCAAGGCTTCGGCCAGGGAACTGTTCTTCCGCGGCATGCGCATCGGCCGGGACCATATCGCTTCGACCGTATACACCATCGCCTTCGCCTACGCCGGTGCGGCCCTGCCGGTGCTGGCCATTGCGGCGCTGAGCAACCAGAGCTTCGGGGTCACCCTCGGCTCCGGCGCCATGGCTGAAGAGGTCATCCGAATCCTGATTGGTTCCATCGGATTGGTATTGGCGATCCCGGTAACCACCGCCATTGCAGTGATGGTCGTGAAAGCTACCGGCACCGGCGGTGCCCACGGCAAGCGGGCTTTGCAGAGTGTAAGCTCCGACTCCTAGGTGCGAACCATTCTCATATGTAATGTAGAATAGTTCTCAATAGCGATCCGATTTAGATGGAGACCACCATGAAGAACTACCGCTCGCTGCTCGCAGCTGCCGTCGCCCTGCCCGCTGCCGGACTGATCCTTGCCGGATGCGGTAGCGCCACAGGAAGCGAATCGAAGGACGCGGAATCTGCAGAGATCAGCGTAGTGGCCACGACGAACGTCTACGGACAGATCGCCCGTGCCATTGGTGGAGATAGCGTGGAGGTCAGCGAGATCATCACTTCGGCCGCGCAGGATCCGCACTCCTACGAACCAACCGCACGCGACAAGCTTGCGATCTCCAGCGCGGACCTGGTCCTTGCCAATGGCGGCGGATATGACCAATTCATGGACTCTCTCGTTTCTTCGCTACCGGAAGGCAAGTCTGGCGAGATCACGCTCATGCACGCTGTGGATTCCTCGCCGGTAGCTGCGGAATCCGAAGAGGCCGGGCATGAAGACGAAAGTGCCGAGGAGCATGCGCAGCACTCTGATGAGGGCGGCCATGAGGGCGAAAGCGCTGAGGAGCATGCGCAGCACGCTGAAGAGGGCGGCCATGAGGGCCACGACCACGCGGGCTACAACGAGCACATCTGGTACGACCTGGATTCCATGGGTGAACTCGCTGATGCGCTGGCCGAGTCCTTCGCCAAGGTCGATACCGCCAACGCGGATCGGTACAAGCAGAACGCAGCAGCCTTCAACGAAGGGATCGGGAAACTCGAAGCCCAGCTCCAAACTGCCAAGCTGGATGGCAAGAGCTTCATGATGACCGAGCCGGTTCCATTCCACTTGCTGGAAGCTGCCGGCATGGAGAACACCACCCCTGAAGGGCTGAGCGAAGCCATCGAAGAGGGCGAGGGCATTGCGCCGATGACCATGAAGAAGGCTGAAGACAAGCTCGTTGCTGGCGACGCTGACATGCTTGCCTACAACGTGCAGACCGAAGGCAGCGAAACCAAGGCGCTGAAGAAGAACGCTGAGCGGGGACAGGTACCTGTAGTCGACTTCGCAGAAACCATTCAGGATGATTCCAGCTACCTCGAATGGATGGAATCCAACATTTCCGACTTGGCTTCCGCAATCAACGGCTAAACCTACGTAAACTAAATGCATGGCATTGTTCTCTTCCCAGATAACGCAAGCGACAGGTAAAGCACGCTCCCTCATTGCGGAGCGGTCTGTTCGAGCGGAGATCGCTCACTCGGACCGGGGAATCGAGCAAGCCGACCATGTGCTTTTCTTCGCCGAGGGGCCCGGGCAGTTCTACCAGCTCGGAGTCTGGCTGGGTACCTTCGAGCGCCTGGCTGCCCAGGGGCTCAACGTCGGCGTGGTGCTCATGGACGCACTAAGCGCGCGACACGCGCTGGCAGAGTCGAACCTGCCGATATTGTTCTCGCGTTCCATGGAGCAGATCGAGAATAAGCTGCGCGAGTGGAATACCAAATCGATCAACTACGTGAACAACGCCCAGCGGAACTTCACGATGCTGCGCTTCAACGGACCGGCGCATATTCACTTGAACCACGGTGAGAGCGAAAAGGCCTCCATGGTCTCCAACCAGCTCAAAGCCTACGATTTCGCCTGCGTGGCTGGTGCTGCCGCGGTAGAGCGCATCACCGAGAACATCTCCCGTTTCGACCCATCGCATCTGGTGCAGATCGGACGCCCGCAGCTCGATGAACTGGAACTGCCCGGCCCTTCGGAGAAGATCCGGGTTCTCTACGCACCGACTTGGGAGGGCGACTCGCAAGCCATGGCGTACTCCTCGGTGGCTACTTTGGGCGAGAGAATTCTGGCCCAGCTGAGCAACGATGAGCGTTTCGAAGTACGTTTCCGTCCTCATCCGAAGACCGGTGATGTGTCCGCAGAGGCAAAGAAAGCCGTGGTAAGCCTGAAAAGCAACTACGCTGCCACCGTGGATGCGCTCAGCGACGCGGCGCAGTCCTTGGTCTGGGCGGATGTGGCCATCTGCGACACCTCGGCGATGGCCTATGACGCGGTAGCGCTCAACATCCCGCTGCTGCTGGCCGGAGACCCCCAAAGCAAGCTCCATTCAGGGTTGCCATTGGACCAGCGGCTGGGCAACGCCAACGGGCTGGCGCAGCGGGTTGCGGATCTTGCCGCGTCCTCGGTTGCCGGGGCGCAAAAACAGCTGGCCCAGTACTTCTTTGCCACCACAGAACCCGGGGTGGCTACGAAGAAACTGAGCCAGCTGCTTTCGAGCCTCTAGCCTTCTGGGCCTAGCGCTGCTTGAAGACCGTATCCTGCCATTCGCGATGGGCCGCGGGATCATGGGAGATCATCACATGCTTGACATTGGTGTACTCATCGAAGGAATACTGGCTCATGTCCTTGCCCATCCCCGAAGCCTTGTAGCCTCCATGCGGCATATCGGAAACGATCAGGATATGCTCGTTGATCCACACGCAACCGGCCTGGATTTCGGCGCTGGCACGCATCGCGCGGTCAACGTTCTTGGTCCATGCGCTCGCCGCCAGGCCATACGGGGTGTCATTGGCCAATTCGATGGCCTCGTCATCGGTATCGAACGCCAACGCCACCAGGACCGGGCCGAAGACTTCCTGCTGCACGATCTCTGAATCCTGGGCAGCTCCCACCACCAGGGTAGGGCGGTAGAACCAGCCATCGCCCGGAAGCTGCTTGCCTCCGGCCAGCACCGTTGCTCCGGCATCCTTGGCACGCTCAACCATCGAGGAAACCTTCTGCAGGTGGGCTTCGCTGATCATTGAACCCATGTCGGTATCGGGATCGGTCGGATCTCCCACCACCATGGCCTCCATCAGTTCGGCCACCTTGCTGGTGAACTTCTCGAAGACCGAGGAATGCACGTACGCGCGGGTGGCGGCGGTGCAATCCTGTCCGGAATTGATCGTCGAGCCGGCCACCGCACCATGTGCGGCAGCTTCGATATCGGCATCATCGAAGACCACCATCGGTGCCTTGCCGCCGAGTTCAAGATGAACCCGGGTACCGGTCTCGGCCGCCATGGACATGATCTTCAGGCCCACGGCGGTAGAGCCGGTGAACGAAGTCATCTTCACCAGCTTGTGGCGCACCAGGGGCGAGCCAACGCTGGGCCCGTCGCCAACGACAATATTGATCACGCCGTCCGGCAACCCGGCATCCTTGGCGGCCCGGGCAAAGAGCACCGAGGTGCCCGGGGTCAGCTCGCTGGGTTTGAGCACAATCGTATTGCCGGCGGCAATCGCTGGCAGGACCTTCCACGCAGCCATCTGCAGCGGGTAGTTCCACGGGCTGATCGAACCAATCACGCCGATAGCTTCACGGCGAACCATCGAGGTGGTGTTGCCCGCGTAGTCCCCGGCGGCCAATCCCTGCAAATTGCGTGCAGCGCCAGCAAAGAAATTCACGTTGTCGATGGAACCGGGCACATCGAACTGGGTCGACATGCGGATGCTCTTGCCGGTCTGCGCGGTTTCCAAAGCGGCGATTTCATCGGCATGCTTTTCCAGTTCGCGAGCGAATGCCAGCAGGTGGTCGGCCCGTTCGCCCGGGGTCAGCCGGGACCAGGTCTTGAAGGCGCCGGCGGCCGCCTGCACCGCCTGGTCAACCTGCTCGCCGGTCGCGGTATCCACGTCCAGCAACTTCTTTCCGGTGGCTGGATTCGCGCGTTCCAGCACCGGGCCGTGCCCGCGGACCTGCTGGCCATTGATGAACTGGTGTCCGAGGGAACTATCGTAGTAGGCCATGTGAATTCTCCTAGGGGGATTCAGAGGGTGAAATAGATCTTGCGCAGGGTTTCGGTGACGATCCAACGGGTTCTCATGCCCGCATGGAGCCGGACAACGCTGCCTGGAACTAGCACCAGTTCTTGGGCGCCGAAACCATCGGCTTCCAGAATCTGCACCGTAGCGCACCCGGCAAGCACCACGAAGTACTCGTCCGCTTCAATATCCTGCATGGCACCGCGGGACATCTCCCAGATGCCAATTCCTGCATCCCCGAGGGTGCCCAGTTCGCGGCAGCCTGCGGTTGCGGATGCCTGGCCGGCGACCACCTGCTCGTCGCCGATGGCAACATGCTTGACCTCAAGGGCATCGGCCTGGACGATGCTGGCTTGAAGTATTCTTCCAGGCATCAGGAATCGAACCCCATTCCAATCTTATCCATCAGCTTCAAGAAGGCCGAGCGCTCGCCTCGATTGCGATCTGCCTTGACCAGCTGGCTTGTCATCAGGTTCACGCCCACCCATGCGGCAGGTTCCGGCGGGAATGGGATCGGCTTGGTACGCACCAGTTCCAATTCGGTCAGCTCGGTCTTCTGGCCCGAGAGCAGATCCAGCATGACCCTTGCACCGAAACGGGTAGCGCCGACACCGAGGCCGGTGAAGCCTGCACAGTAGGCGACCTTGCCGCCGTAGGCCAGATCGAAGAAGGAGAAGAAGCGGGAGCAGGTATCAATGGCGCCACCCCACGCATGGGAGAACTTCACCTGTGAGAGGTCCGGGAAGCTGCCTAAGAAATGCGCGGCGAGCTTCTCGAAGGTCTGCTGGTTGGTGTCGTAGCTGGAGCGGACCTTGCCCCCGAAGTGGTAGACCGCGTCGTAGCCGCCGTAGAGAATGCGGAAGTTCCCTTCGGCGTCGATGGTTGGGCGGGCATAGTGGAACCGGTTGTTCAGGTCGGCCAAGCCCACCATGTTCTCCCAGCCGATGGCCGCGCGCTGCTGCGCAGTGAGCGGCTCAGTCATCAGCGCGTAGTCGTATACCGGCACAATTCGGGAGCGGTGGCGCTTGAGCAGAGACGGGAAAACATTGGTTGCCAGGGCCACATGCTTGGCGGTGATCTGCCCGTCGGCGGTCAGTACCTGGACCTGCGTGCCGGCATTGTTCATCTCCACGGCGTGGGTATGCTCGTAGAACTCGACGCCTAATTCGCTGCAGACGCGGGAAAGCTCCCAGACCAGCTTGGCGGGGTGGACCAGCGCGGTTGAATCATGGTCACGGGCGCCGGCCAGGAAGTCTGGCGAATTGACCAGTTGCCTTACCGCGCCGGCATCGAGGTAGTCGACACCCGGTGCCTCAGCTTCCTCGGCCACCCACGCAATCTGATGCTGTTCGGTGGCCACGCTGAGCGCGCCCTCGCGGACGAAGTCCACGTCCATCGCATAGCGGCGCACCGTCGCTTCGAACTCGTCGAGGTTCTTCCTGCCGAGCTCCGCAAGCAGCGCATTTTCCTTGGGCAGATGGTTTTCGCCGTTGGCCTCGCCGTGGACCAGGGAGGCTTCGCAGAAGCCGCCATTGCGCCCGGAAGCGGCCCAGCCCAAGCGCTGGCCCTCGATCAGTACGACCCTTCGGCCCGGGTTCTGTTCCTTGGCTTGGAGCGCGGTCCACAATCCGGTGTAGCCGCCGCCGATAATCAGCAAGTCGGTGGTGAGTGAGCCATGCAGCGCCGGGTGGGGTGCGGGGCGGTGCTCATGATCCAGCCAGTAGCTGGTGCGCTTGGCGCCGGCCAATGCTCGGGAGATCAGGGTAGGGGAGACTTCGGCTTCATGCCTGTCGAAAGTCAGGTCATTGGTGCTGTTCATTGGTTCTTTCCTCGAAGGTAGCGGGTTCGGCAGGCGCTATCGAGGCAGGGGAACAACCAGTGGTCCGTGCGGCTTTGCCGTCTGCTGGGCACCGGGGATGCCAGTTGAGTGCCAATCGGCGGCCAAGGCTATCCCTCTTCTCGGCAAGATGAATACAAATTGAATGTGATTCATTACTCATCTAAGCCTGCGCCGCTCGGGGTTGTCAAGGTCCCGAAGCCAAGCCGAAACCCGGCCTTCGAAACAGCAGAGAACTGCTTCGAAGACCGGGCCTGGTCATGCGGGAACCGCGACCGGTTTGCCGCTAGTGAATTGATGCGCCCGTCCCGGGAAATGGCGGCTGAGCCAAGCCGCGCCGAACATCAGGAGGAATTCGGCGGCCGCAACTGCCAGCATCACCGGTGCATGCTGGGAGCCGTGCGCAGCGTGGGACGCGTGATGGCCGCCAAACCACGGCATGCCGATCACCATCGCCACATGGGCGGTGCCCATGAGCGCGCTCATCACCAGCAGGCGCAGGGGAGAACCGCCGCGCAGCACGCACCAGGAGCATTCGATGCACCACAAGGTCATGGCAAGCAATGCCAGGTTCCACCACAGGGAGTGCGGCATCAGTGCCAGAACCAGCAGGTGGGTTGCGGCCAGGCCCAGCGAAGCGGCTCCCAGGGCAATGTGTCCGGCCGGCACCCTGCCCGCGTGGCTAGTCGCCGCTGCCACAGCAACCGTCTGACTCCTTGGTGGCGCAGCAGCCGTGCTGGACCGGGGCTGGAACATCAAGGACAGGGGAGCGGTCGAAGAAGCCCTCGGGGCGGATGGTGAATCCTACGGTGTCCACAGGCATCATCGGCCAGTCCTCGGTCCGCGGGAAGTGGGTCAACGCGAAGGTGTGCCACAGGCTGATCTGCTCGCCGTCGATGTTCTTGTCGTCCTCGATCCACGAGCCAATGCCGTCAACGCCCGGGTTCTGGTTCACGAAGTCACCGGTTGGATAGCGGTGGCCGTCCTCCCGCTTGGTCACCCACAGGGCCTTGGAGGCGAATTCTGCGCGACGATGGATGGAGGATCCTTCGGCGGCCAGCAGGGTCGGCAGTCCCTGGGACATCAGCTTGTAGCCCACCGGCTTGCCGAGGTAGTTCTTCGAATCCGGGTTGGTCACCACCCAAGTGCGGCCGGCGGTCGGATTGCTATCGCGTACCGCCTGCTTCTCGGTAGCCAGCACCGTGTGGCTGCGGGTGAAGGCGTTGCCCCGGGGGTTGTCCTTGCTGATGGGCAGGCGCACGGCTTCTTCTTCGATGACGCGGCTGGGTCCGCCGTCCAGGGCGAAGTCCAGCCGGGCGCCGAAGATGTGCTGGTGGAAGGGCGCGCCCAGGCCAGGCGCCATTTCCGAGGAGTAGCGCTCGTCGAGCATGGCCGAGGTGAACACGATGCCGGTGGCCTTGGCCTCGAATTCGATGGTGCCGTCCAGGTACAGGTACCAGTAGAAGCCGTAGTCATAGTTGCCCACGGTCGTGAAGAAGCTGATCACCAGGCGGCGGTTGCGGCGCGTGTACTTCACGCCTGACCAGTCATCGGCGTGCTTGGAGAGGATCGAGGCGTCTTCCTCATGCATGCAGATGCCGTTGGTGATCTTCTGCGCATTGCCATCGGCGTCGGTGACCACAGGGGAGATGTAGTGGATTTCGCCCAGGCAGTCGCAGCCCAGCTCCAGCGAGTTGGCCAGGCGCCCGATCAGGTACTCGCCGGTGTCGAAGTAGTTCTGCCAGCTGCGCACCGGGGAAGGGTCCCCGTAGGGGACTACCATTTCCGCGATGGACGCACGATCCAGGATGCGGCGTTCGGTGCCCCGATCGTTGAAGGCGATGTTGTAGAGCACCAGCCCTTCGCGCATGTCGAAACCGATATCCAGCGACCATTTCTCCCACTCGACGTGGTTGCCTGCGCTGACCGTGAAGCTGGCGCCCTCAGGCTGGGTGATCTCGATGGGCTTCTGGGTGGTGCGCACCGGGCCAGTGAGTTCCGGATCCGTGTAGTTGCCGTGGGTTTCGGGCACCGGGATGACTTCCAGGTCCAGCAGCTGGTCGATCTTTCCGGCGATGGTGTCAATGTAAACCACCAGTCCATCAACGGGATGGGCCCAGGCGGAGTCTTCGGCGAAATCCTGGCGGAAGGCCAGGCCGCGCAGGATGCGGCGCCCGGCTTCTTGCGGGTACTCGTCCTCGAAGACTCCTGCGGAGAGCGGGGCAACGCGCACCTGTTCTGGCGTCAGGTTGCGCTTGGCCAGAGCGGCCGCCCACTGCGGATCGGCAACCAGGATGGCCTCCACCATTTCGAATTCCTCCAGCAGCACGGGCATCTGCCCCACCTTGGCCGGATCCAGGTCGATGCGGGAGTGCACGGCCTGCGCGCCCAAGTCCAGGACGACGTCCTTGGGTGAGTTGGCCAGCTTGTCCATGAGCATGACGCGGACAAAACGTCCGGGGCGGTCAGCGCGTGGATCCTCCAGGCCCATGTAGGCGATGCGGGTGTTCTCGGTGAAAAGCTGGTGGCTGACCAGCAATTCCTTGGCGGTGGCAATCTCTGCTTCGCTGAGCAGGGTGAAATCCGTGGTGGTGGTGATTGGCATGGGATTGGCTCCTTCGGCACTGAAGTGTGATCTGCGGCATTTATTATTCTCTAGTTGTAGAGAATACGGACGGGGCCAATGCGACGCAAGCCCTTGCCTGAAATAAATTGTTTTTCGCTAATCTTGAACCATGCCGAAAATCGTGGACCATGATCAGCGTCGCCGGGAGATTGTCGAAGTCACTTGGAGGTTCATTGCCCGCGAAGGCATCGAGAAGCTGAATCTGCGTGATTTGGCGGCCGCAGCCGGCTATTCGAATGGCGCCTTCAAGCCCTACTTCCCGACGCGCGATTCGCTGCTGGTTGCCACGTTCCGCTACGTGGCCGAGGCTACCGACCGGCGCATCGCCCGCATGTGCCAGGGGCAATCCGGGCTGGGCGCGCTGGAGGCGTTCGCGCGCGAAGTGCTCCCGCTTGATGAGCTGCGGCGCAATGAAGCCCGCATTGCTGTGCACTTCTGGCATCTGGCCCTCGGGGACCGTGCGCTGGCTGCGGTCAATGCGCAAACCATGGACCGGTGGCGCGAACTCATCGACCAGTGGCTTGGGCAGTTGCTGGGTCCGGAGCACCCGGCGGCTCGTGTTGCCCGCGACTCGATGATCAATTTCCTGATGGGCGCTCAGGCCAGCAGCGTGCTCGATGAAGCTGTCAACACCGCCGAGTCGCTCGAAGCGCAGCTGCAATACCGTCTGGATGCCTTGCGTCGCCTCCACCCCCAGAGCTAGGCGGATATTCTCCGCGCGAAGAAAATAGTGACTTTTCGCCTCGCTCGGCGTACTCTCATTCGTGATGCCCGACACAGTTGACGGGCTTCAATGGGGAGGCAAGCATGTACCAACTTCAGCACGTCGATTCGTTCACCGCGTGGTCGCGGCTCATTTCCGACGCCTTCGTCAGGCTGCAAAGCGAGCAGATTTCCAGTGGCCACTTCACCGCCACGCTGGGTGCCAATATGCTCGGCGATATCGGTTTGATGCGCATACATGCCAAACCCCACGCAGTGCAACGAACCGAGAACCTGACTTCCAGCGGCGACGGGGATTTCTACAAGGTCTCCTACCAGCTCGATGGCTACGGGCTGCTGATCCAAGACGGTCGCGAGACCCTGCTGGCGCCAGGGGACCTGGCGATCTATGACACGCAGCGCCCCTACACCCTGGCCTTTGAAAAGCCGGCGTCGGTGCTCGTCGCATTGGTTCCCCATGGTCTGTTCCGCCTGTCCCAGCAACAGGTCGGCCAGCTCACCGCCGTCGCCCTGAGGCAAACCCACCCGCTATCGGGAACCGTCGCCCCGCTGCTGCGCCATCTTGGCGCCAATCTGTCCCAATGGGATGAATTCGGCGGCTACCAGCTGGCGCGCAATACCGTGGACCTGCTGGCAACTGCCCTGGGCGGGGCGCTTGGCGCCGAGTGCCATGGCGATGCCAAGGAGCGGCAGCGCGAATTGGCCACCAGCTACATCGGCGCGCACCTGGATGATCCCGACCTGGGACCTGCACGCATCGCTGCCGCCCACTTCATGTCCGTGCGCAGCCTGCACGCGCTTTTCGAGAACCAGCCGCTCAGTGTTGCCGCATTGATCCGCCATCTGCGGATGCGCGAGGCCGCGCGCCTGCTGCGCGACCCGCTGCTGGCCGAACTGCCCGTCCAAGCCATCGGGTCCCGGGTCGGGATTGCCGATGCGGCCGGATTCAGCCGCATGTTCTCCAAGGAATTCGGTTCCACCCCGGGCAAATACCGCTGCGCCGGCTGAGGCGCAGGACACTCTTGTGCACGCGGAGCCAATGGTCCTGCACTCAATGCCAAAGACAAGCCCGAGCACTTGGGCGATGCTGATATCCAAGCACTCGGCAAATGGGGGATCGAATGGGACTCGAACAACGCACACTGACGGTGCCGGCTCTGGTCGTGATGATCATTGCCGCCAGCGCACCGCTAACCGCCGTGGCTGGCGGCGTGACTACCAACTACGCGGTGACCGGCATGGAATCCGTGCCGTTGTCCTTCCTCATGGTCGGTGCCATCCTGCTGGTTTTCAGCATCGGCTACACCGCGATGAGCCGCTACATCCCGAACGCCGGCGCCTTCTACGCCTACATTGCCCAGGGGCTGGGACGGGCATTGGGCGTGGGAGCGGCAATGGTCGCCCTGGTCAGCTACAACCTCATGCAGATCGGCATCTACGGCATGTTCGGATTCGCCGCGGCATCCTTTGCCAATGCCTCCTTCGGCACCGCCATCCCATGGTGGGCCATGGCCCTGGCCGCGTGGGCAGTTGTCGGCTTCCTGGGCATGAACCGGGTCGACTTCTCCGTCAAGATCCTGGGCATCGTCGTGGCCGCAGAATTCCTCGTGGTCATCATCTACAACATCATGGCCTTCGTGCTGGCTCCCGAAGCGCCGCAGCCGGCCGCATCCTTCAACATGGCTGACGCCATCGCACCGGGCATGGGCGCCGTCATGGCCTTCACCATCGCCGCTTTCATGGGCTTCGAATCCGGAACCATCTACAACGAAGAGGTCAAGGATCCAGCACGCACCGCCCGGCGTGCCACGATGATCGCGGTCGTGATCATCGCCTGCTTCTACGCGTTTTCGGCCTTTGCCGTAGCTGTCGGCGAAGGCGCCTCGAACGTCATCGGCGCTTCGGCAGAATTCGGCCCCGACCTGATTTTCGCGTTCTTCGGCGCCAACGCGCCAGCCTGGTTCGTCGATCTGGCCAACATCCTGTTCATCACCAGCCTCTTCGCCGCGCTGCTGGCCTTCCACAACGTCATTGCCCGCTACTTCTACTCCATGGGCCGCGGCGGGGCGCTGCCGAAGTTCCTTGCCGCAACTTCGCGCACCACCCACGCCCCCGTTGCAGGCTCGCTGGCGCAGTCCACCCTCGGACTGGCGGTTATCGCCGTCTTCGCGGTGATCTCGCATGGCAAGGATCCGATGTATGTCGTGTTCACGATGTTCACCTGGATGACCAACTCGGCGGCCTACGGGCTGGTGCTGCTCATGGCACTGACCTCTTTTGCCGTCATCGGATACTTCAAGGCGAACCGCAGCGGAGAATCCCTGATAACCCGGGTGATCGCTCCGCTGGTCTCGGGCATCGCCCTGGTCTATGTCTTCGCCCAAATCGTCATCAACTTCGAAATCTTGCTTGGCATGGCAGAACCGGGAATGCTCGGTTATGTGCTGCAAGGCATCGTGATCCTGCCTGGCCTCATCGCATGGGTGCTGGCACTGGTCATCCGCTCGTCCAAACGGCGTGCACCGATGGCCGAAAAACTTCCCGTCACCTAACAACTCAGTACCAAGGAGCTCAAAGATGGCTTACGCAAACGCCCAAGAACTGCTGGATGCGATCCAGCCAGCAACCGGTGGCACCGAAATCCTGGACCCGGCAACCGGTGAACTGGTTGGCCGTGTTGCCGAGCAGAGTGCCGCCGATCTCGACGCGGCCGTTGCCGCCGCAAAGTCCGCCCAGCCGGCCTGGGATGCCTTGGGCCACGACGAGCGCAACCGCGTGCTCAATGCAGCCGCGGACAATATCGAAGCCAATGCGGAGGCGCTCGCCGAGCTGCTCTCCCGTGAGCAGGGCAAGCCGCTGAACGGGCCGAATGCGCGCTTCGAGGTCGGGGGAGCAGCCGCCTGGCTGCGCGCCGCCACCGCTTACGAAATCGAGCCGGAAGTGGTCGTGGACGACGGCGAAACCTATGCAGCCAAGCACTTCCGCGCACTGGGCGTAGTGGGCGCCATCGGCCCGTGGAACTGGCCCATGATGATCTCCATCTGGCAGCTGGCCCCGAGTTTGCGCATGGGCAACACCGTGGTGATGAAGCCCAGCGAATACACCCCGCTCTCGGTCCTGGCCCTGGTCCACGTGCTCAACGAAGTGCTGCCAGCAGACGTGCTGAAGATCGTGGCTGGCGGACGCGAGGTCGGCGAGAGGCTCTCGGGCCATCCGGATATCGCCAAGATCATGTTCACCGGCTCCACCCGCACCGGCAAGGCCATCATCCGCTCCTCGGCCGATACCGTGAAGCGCCTGACCATGGAACTGGGCGGCAACGACGCCGGCATCGTGCTCGAAGACGCCGATCCGCAGGCCATCGCCGAAGACCTGTTCTGGGGTGCCTTCATCAACACCGGCCAGACCTGTGCCGCGCTCAAGCGCCTGTACGTGCCCGAATCGATCTACGACGCGGTGTGCGATGCACTGGCCGGCGTCGCCGCGCAGATGCCCATGGGTATCGGCCTCGACGAGAACAACGTGCTGGGCCCGCTGCAGAACAAGGCCCAGTACGACATCGTCGCTTCCCTGGTCAAGGATGCCGTGGATTCCGGCGCCAAGGTGCTGCTCGGTGCCAACCCCGATGAAAACGCGGCCGGCTACTTCTACCCGACCACGCTCATTGCCGACATCGACCCGGGCAACCCGCTGGTGGTCGAGGAGCAGTTCGGCCCGGCCCTGCCGATCATCAAGGTCAAGGACACGGCCGAAGCGATCAAGCACGCCAATGCCCTGGAAGTCGGGCTCGGAGCCTCGGTATGGAGCAGCAACCGCGAGAAGGCACTAGAAGTCGCGGCGCAGATCCAGGCAGGCACCGTGTGGATCAACTCGCACGGCACCATCGACCCGCGCATTCCATTTGGCGGCGCCAAGCAGTCCGGCTACGGCCTGGAATTCGGTATTGACGGCTTGAAGTCCCTGGCTCAGCCGCAGATCATCAAGGGCTGACGGAGACTGCGTTCGCCAGCATTCCCCGGCGGTGCCCGGTGCCTATCCAGGCATCGGGCACCGCCCATTTGCGTGCGAAGGCTAGTTGATGATCTCGGCAGTGGGGTCATCGGTGATCCTTGCGATGCGTTCACGCCAGCTCTGCAAGGCTTCGGGCGACAGCCGGGTCCAATCGTGGACTTCACGGATCACCCGTACAGGATGCGCACTGCGGTAGGAACGCGTGGGATTGCCCGGGAATTTCTTGTCGGTGACATTCGGGTCATCTTCATACGCCCCGGTCGGTTCCACTTCATAGACATGGGCGGTCCCCTCCAGGGCCGCAATTTCGGCGGCCAACCCCGCGCCATCGGCAAGTGCGGTGAAGTAGATGTGGTTCATGATGATTTCGGGACGATAATTCGACGGGAATCCGGCAGTCAAGACTTCTCCTGGCTGCAGTTCGGCTTTCGTGCCGTGGAAGAACGGGCCGTCATCAAGTTCGTTGCTCATAGGCCAAGACGATAGTCGCCATTGCCGGTTCATGAAAGGATCGGCCGCGTATCGCCACGTATATTGGGAAGTGAACCGACGACAGTATTTGGAGAGCAACGCGTGCCTATTTTGAACAAGGACATGACCCTATGCATTTCGTTATCTGGTCGACCATCTAATATCGGCACCCGGTTCCATAATTACCTGTATGAAGAACTCGGGCTGAACTTCATCTACAAGGCCTTCTCGACCGAAGACCTCGCTGGTGCCATCGCTGGTGTCCGGGCCTTGGGCATTCGTGGCTGTTCGGTATCCATGCCGTTCAAGGAAGACGTGATGAACATGGTCGATGAGATTGAGCCTTCGGCCAAGGCAATCGACTCGGTGAACACCATCGTGAATACCAACGGGCGACTGGTTGCTTCAAATACCGACTTCGAGGCGATCGCGACGCTCATCGAACGCCACCAGCTGGATCCTGAAAGTTCCGTGCTTGTCCGAGGCTCCGGAGGAATGGCCAAGGCCGTCGTGGCCGCCTTCCGCGAAGCCGGATTCAACGACCTGACGGTGCTGGCACGTAACGAAGTTTCCGGCCAAGCCTTAGCTGACAAATACGGTTACCGATTTACCAGTGCTGACCCGGCTCCAGGACACGAGATTCTTGTGAACGTAACGCCGCTGGGCATGGACGGAGCCCAGTCTGAGGAGCACGCATTTAGCACCCAGCAGATTGAAGCCGCACGAACCGTCTTCGACGTGGTGGCTTTCCCAAGTGAAACACCATTGATCCGCGCAACACGAACTGCTGGCAAGCAGGTGATTACCGGGGCAGAAGTCATCGCCCTGCAGGCCGCGGCGCAGTTTCAGAAGTACACCGGCCAGGCACTAAGTGAAGAGCAGGTATTGCGTGCCTCAGAATTCTCCCGGGAATCCTGAAGCCCCGAATATCAGTACGCGCCCTAGTTGGCGGTACTCACTTGGCTTATGATGTTCTTTCCACGAAAAAATACCATCAGCAGGACGAAGAACGAGATCGGCAAGAGCACGATCAATCCCATGGATAGCAACTGGAAGAATTGCGTGTTCAATGCAATTCCATTCGTGATCGGTACACCGTTCTCGGGCATGTAGTCGGCGTACCTTGCAGGCCTGGATGTCGCCCACAAGATGAAGAACCGGAAGATGAATGCACCTGCCGCGGTGATGGCGAGCGAGGGAAGCAGAAGTGACTGGTTGTCGGCACTTGTGCGCCTTATTTGGCATATACGGGCGAAGACCGCTATTAGTGCCGAAGCGCCTAGACCCAGCGTGAGGATCTGCAATAACCACGAATGAGCCATGACGAAAGACAAAGCCATCATCGCAATACTCAGCGCAGTCAGGATTCTGATCTTCGACAGGAAAGTTCTAGACATGAACCGAACCTACCTTGCTAAAGGAAGAAAATCAGCCCCGGCAACTGAACACGGATGATAGATACAGCAAGGGCCCGGCACTTTCGTGCCGGGCCCTCTTGCTGGTGAGCTGCTAACCGCGCAGCACGACCTCGACTTCTTCCATCTGCTGGCCGGCAGGGTACTGGCCGTTGAACAGCTTCGAACCTGCCTCGGTGAGCACCGCCGAGAAGCGGGTCTTGACCAGGCCGAAAGCGTTCGAAACGCTGGTTTCGGTGAGCTCCGCAATGGCAACGCGTTCGCCGGCTTCGTCGATCGTGAGGCTGATGTTCTCGTCATGGTTCACGATGCGCGGTTCAAAGAGATCCAGCTTCATCATGCCGCCGTGCCCGGAGAAGGACACACGCCCGTTGAACCAGATTTCGTTTTCCGGTACCTCTGCAGCGGGGGAGACGGGGAACGCCAACGCGTTGCCTGCCTGCCATACCCCGTTGGCAGCTTCAATGCGTCCGTCGGCGAGGGAAGAAATATAGCTCACGAACGAGGTTTTCAGACCCCATTCAAGATGCGGCTGGAACGGATCGCCTGCTGGCGCACCACTTCCGGTCATTGTCTTTTCCCTCCACAGGATATCGGCGTGAAAATATGCTGTGGCCAGTATTTCATACTGGAGTTGGATCATGGCGACAGTTCTCTGCCAGCTAATCCTGCGTCATCTTCGGTTCAACTAGTGGACGGTAGGCAGACTGCATTGAGATCTGGGCATCCACGTAGCTGGTGCCATCGGCAAAGGCGATATCTGCTGTTGCCCACGACCCGTTCCAGTACTTGATCTCCAACTCGGTCGGCGAATATTCCTTCTGGACGTTCGCCACGAGGTTGCTCATCGCGGTGTTGTAGCCGGTGATGCCCATGACCAGGCAGATGGCCGTTGCCACCACAGCAATTCCGGCAGAAATGAACTCGGTGCGGATGGATGCGCGTCGCGCATAAGTCTGCTCCCCGTCACGCAGGCGCGTGAAGCCCTTGCGTCGGATCAGGGCGTGGATGATCAAGGGCAACCCGATCAGCAAGAAGATCACAGAAGCCGCCAGCGACACGAGAGGAAGGCTGAAGTCCACCGGTAGATACTCATCCATGTATTTACCCTACCCATGTCAGCGGATGACTTCTAGGGTTAAATCGCCTTGCCCGGGTTCAAGATGCCCTGTGGATCGAACACCGCGCGCACCCGTCGCTGCAGCGCAAGCGAGGTTTCGCCCAGCTCTTGGGCCAGCCAATCCTGCTTGAGCAAACCGATGCCGTGCTCGCCGGTGAGCGTGCCGCCCAGGGACTTGGCGAGGTGGAACATGTCTCCCAGCGCGGCCTTCGGTGCGCCGCTGGTGATGGATTGGCCTTCAGGCACCACGATGATCGGATGCAGGTTGCCATCGGCGGCATGGGCAATAGTGAAGATCGATACTCCGCGTTCATCCTCGATGCGCTGCAGGCCGGCGAAGGCTTCGGCCAAGCGATTGCGCGGCACGCCGATATCGCAGATCGAGGCCGTGCCCAGCAGCTCCATGCTCGGGATCGCCTGGCGCCGGGCTTCGATCAGCGCCTGTGCTTGCTCCTGGTCCGTGGCGATCTCGATGTGCGCGGCCAGCGGGGCGATCGCATCCTGCAGGGTCTGCATTTCCAGCTGCGCGCCGTAGCCGTCGGTCTGCGCGAGCAGCAACGCGCCGCCGCGCGCTTCGTGATCCGTTCCGAGCGCCGCATCCACTGCCTTCAGGGTCTTGCCGCACATCAGCTCCAGCACCGAGGGGGCCAGCCGTTCGGCGATCACCGCCGAGGCGGCCTTTGCCGCGGTATCCTCATCGGGGAAGTAGGCGACCAAGGTGGAGGTGTGCTTGGGCTTCGGGCGCAGGCGCAGCAGTGCTTCAACCACAATGCCCAAGGTGCCTTCCGAACCGATCATCAGCGCATTCATGTCATAGCCGGCCACGCCCTTGATGGTCCGCCGCCCGGTACGCAGCAGCTGCCCGTCGGGCAGCACCACCAGCAAGCTGAGCACCGACTCGCGGGTCACCCCGTACTTGGCGCACCACATGCCGCCGGCATTCGTCGCAATATTGCCGCCGATCGAGCAGATCGCGGTACTGGCAGGATCCGGGGCGTAGAACAGCCCGTGCTCGCCGGCGGCCTGGTTCACCGCCGCATTGAGCACGCCGGGCTGCACCACCGCGGTGGCTTCCACCGGATCGATTTCCAGGATCTTGTCCATCCGGGACAAGTCGAGCACGATCTGCCCGGCCTCGGCGCTGGCCCCTGCCGCCAGCCCGGTGCCGGCCCCGCGCGGGACGATCGTGGCGCCATGCTTGTGGGCCAACTGCATCGCCAGCACCACATCATCGATGTCCTGCGCGAAGATCACCCCGTCGGCAAAGGTCGGGGGCACATAGCCGGAGCGGTCCACGCTGGCCTGCTTGCGGTCCTGCTCATCGAGCGAGGCCCGGGGATGGGCGCATAGCACTGGACTGGTCGCCACGGTAGTCATCTCGATCTCCTTTGAATGCAGAACTGGCAGGACAGCTGAGCTGTCCTGCCAGATCGGTGCTATTGAACGAACGTGTCGGCGACGGCCAAGGCCTGCTCGAGGCGATCCAGCGCCTGAATGAGCACCTCATCCTCGATGTTCATCGCCGGCACCACATGCAGCCGGTTGAAGTTCGCGAAGGGCAGCAGCCCTGCGGCCTTCGCGGCGGCAACCACTTGGTTCATCTCCGGGCTGCTGCCTCCATAGGCGGCCAGCGGCTCGCGGGTTTCCCGGTTCTTCACCAGCTCGATCGCCCAGAACACGCCGGTTCCGCGCACCTCGCCCACGCTCGGGTGCTCGGCCGCGAACTGCGCCAGGCGCGGCCCGATGATTTCCTCGCCCAAGCGCTGGGCGTTCTCCACCATGGCCTCGTCCTCCATCGCGGTGATGGTGGCTACCGCCGCCGCGCAGGCCAGCGGGTGGCCCGAATAGGTCAACCCGCCCGGGTAGACCCGCTCGCGGAAGGTCTCGAAGATTTCCGGGCTGATCGCCACCCCGCCCAGCGGCACGTAGCCGGAATTCACGCCCTTGGCGAAGGTCAGCAGGTCCGGCACCACCGCGGCATGGTCCACTGCGAACCATTGCCCGCTGCGCCCGAATCCGGCCATCACTTCATCGGCGATGTACACGATGCCGTGCTTCTTAGTCAGCTCGCGCACGCCCTGCAGGTACCCCGGAGGCGGCAGGTAGATGCCGGCGGTACCCGGAATGCTCTCCAGGATGATCGCGGCAATGGTGCCGGGGCCTTCGAGCAGGATCGTGTCCTCCAGGTGCTTCAGCGCCCGGGCCGTCTCCTCCTCGGGAGTGCTCGAATTGAAGTAGGAGCGGTACGGGTAGGCCGGGAAGAAGCGCACCACCCCATCGGTTCCGTGGTCCGAGGCGAAGCGCCGCGGATCCCCGGTGAGGTTCACCGCCAGGTGGGTGCCGCCGTGGTAGGAACGGTACGCGGAGAGCACCTTGTGCTTGCCGGTATGCAGCCGGGCCATGCGCACCGCATGCTCCACTGCATCGGCACCGCCATTGGTGAAGAAGATCTTGTCCAGCTGCCCGGGGGTGTGCTTGGCGATCAGCCGGGCCGCCTCAGAGCGCGCGTCATTCACATGCTGCGGGGCGATGGTGGCCAGCTTGCCGGCCTGCTCCTGGATCGCGGCGATCACCTTCGGGTGCTGGTGCCCGATGTTCGTGTTCACCAGCTGGCTGGAGAGGTCGATCAGCGCGTTGCCCTCGCCGTCCCATACCCAGGAGCCTTCGGCCTTCAGGATGGCCATCGGGGCGAACGGCCCCTGGGCCTGCCAGGAGTGGAAGACGTGCTTGCGGTCCAGCTCGTAGGCGTGCTGGCCAGCGGCGATATCCGCTGCGGAAACGCCCTGCGTCAGTGGCTGTGCCAATGGTTCAGTCATGGGTATCAGTCATTCTGCGGGAAGCCGAGGTTGATACCGCCGTGGCTCGGGTCGAGCCAGCGTTTGGTGATCACCTTGTTGCGGGTGAAGAACTTGAAGCCCTCCGGGCCGTAGGCGTGCTGGTCGCCGAACAGCGAGGCCTTCCAGCCGCCGAAGGAGTGGTAGCCCACCGGTACCGGGATCGGCACGTTGACCCCGACCATGCCCACCTGGATCTCGTCCTCGAAGCGGCGGGCCGCGCCGCCGTCGTTGGTGAAGATCGCGGTGCCATTGCCGTACGGCGAAGAGTTGATCAGCTCGATGCCCTCGTTGAAGCTCTCCACGCGCACCACCGAGAGCACCGGACCGAAGATCTCCTCGGTGTAGATGGACATGTCCGTGCCGACGTGGTCGAACATCGTCGGGTGCAGGAAGAAGCCCTCGCCATCAGCATCCACGGTGCCGGTGCGGCCATCGAGCACCAGGTCCGCGCCGGCGGAGATGCCGGCCTCGATGTACCCGGCCACCTTCGCCTTGTGCTCGCCGGTGATCAGCGGACCCATGTCGCAGCCGCGGGTGCCATCGCCCACGCGCAGCGTCTTGGCGCGTTCGGCGATCTTGGCCACCAGCTCATCGGCGATGGTGTCGATCGCGACGACTACGGAGATCGCCATGCAGCGCTCGCCGGCCGCGCCGAAGCCTGCGTTGACCGCCATGTCGGCGGCCAGGTCCAGGTCGGCATCCGGAAGCACCAGCATGTGGTTCTTCGCGCCGCCAAAGGCCTGCACCCGCTTGTTGTGCGCGGTGCCGGTGGAGTAGACGTACTGCGCGATCGGGGTGGAACCCACGAAGGACACGGAGTTCACGCGCGGATCGGTCAGCAGGGTGTCCACCGCCTCCTTGTCGCCGTGCACCACGTTCAGCACGCCCTCGGGCAGGCCGGCCTCGGTGAACAGCTCGGCCAGCCAGTTGGCGGCCGACGGGTCCTTCTCCGATGGCTTGAGCACCACCGCGTTGCCGGCGGCGATCGCTACCGGGAAGAACCACAGCGGCACCATGGCCGGGAAGTTGAAGGGGGAGATGATGGCCGAGATGCCGACCGGCTGGCGCATGGACTGCACGTCGATGCCGGTGGAGGCGTTCTGCGAGAACTCGCCCTTGAGCAGGTAGGGCGCGTTGCAGCACAGCTCGACGACTTCCAGGCCGCGGGCCACTTCGCCCAGCGCGTCGTCCAGCACCTTGCCGTGCTCGGCGGTGATGATCGCGGCCAGCTCGCCCTTGCGCTCGGCCAGCAGCTGGCGGAAGTTGAACATGATCGCGGTGCGGCGGGCCAGCGAGGTGTCGCGCCACTTCGGGAAGGCCTCAGCGGCTGCGGCGATCGCATGCTCGGTGGTGGCCTTGGAGGCCAGCGCAACCTGGCGGGTGACCTCGCCGGTGGCGGGGTTGTAGATCTTGCCGGTGCGGTCATCGGCGGAGTAATTGGCGTTGTTGATCCAGTGCTGCAGGGTGCCGGTCAGCGTTGCGGTCATCGTATCGGCCTTTCGAAGTTGGGTGCCTGCCTTCATCATGGGTCATGGATGTGAGGGACAACACCATCACTGTGTCATGATTTAAGCACTAGTGCTGACGGAGTGTAAAAATGCTGACGGTAGACGAGGTACTGCACCTGCCAGTGGTCCAGGCCGCTGACCCCCAGGTGCTCTGCGGAACAGGGATGGACGCGCCGCTTCGCTGGGTGCACGTGACCGAATCCACCGAGAACATCGACCTGCTGCTGGGCCGCGAGCTGATCCTCACGACCCTGCGCAACGTGAGCGACGTGCGCGCCTTCATCACCGCGCTGCGCGAGGCCGGGGCCGTCGGGGTCATCATCGAGGACCTTTCCGGCGCACCGCTGGACGTCGCCGACCTGGGCCTGCCGGTCATCGCCCTGCGCACCACCACCCGCTTCGTGTCCATCACCGAGGTCATCCACCAGAAACTCGTTGCCGAGCAGCTCGAGGCCGTCCAGTTCTCCCGCACGGTGCACGAAATCTACACCGGGCTCTCGCTGACCGAGGCCGACGAAGCGCAGATCGTGGACCGCACCGCGCAGCTGCTCTCGGCCCCCGTGGTCCTGGAAGATGTCCGCCACCACGTGCTCGCCCAGTCCGGCGCGCAACTGGAACACTGGATCACCCGTTCGCGCTTCGTCGGGTTCCTGGAGCACACTGGACGCGCCACCGGCACCGAGAACTGGCTGCAGACCCCGGTCGGCGCGGTCCGCAGCCGCTGGGGGCGGCTGATCGTCCCGGCCATCCTGGAGGACGACGACCGCGCGGCCCTGGTGCTGGAACGGGCCGGCCAGGCGCTGACCATCGCCCGCCTGTCCGGGCGCGACCAGCGCGAGCTGCTCTACCAGGCGCGCACCTCCACGCTGCACGAACTGCAGGCCGGGCACAGCTACAGCGACAAGGACATCGCCATCCGCACCCAGGCCCTGGGCCTGGCCGCCGCCCCCTACTATGTCCCGGTGGTCATCTCCCTGGCCGGTTCCGGAACGCCGACCGAAACCCAGCTGGCCGACCGCGCCCTGCTCGAAGTGCTCGACCAGCTGGCCGACACCCTGCACCTGGGCATCCTGGCCGGCTCGCTCAAGCCCGGGTACCTGGGGCTGATCCTGCCGCTGCGCGCCCGCGAACTGCTGGACTCCACCCTGCAGGGCTTCACCCGCCGGCTGGCCGAGCAGCTCACCGCGCCGGTGGCCATCGGCGTGGGGCCCGAAGGCACCCTGGCCACCAGCATCGCCGGGCTGGAGGAAGCCGCGCAGGTCGCGCAGATCGTCCCGCACCTGCCCACCCGCGCCCAGCCCTACTACCGCTTCGCCGACCTGCGCCTGCGCGGGGTGCTCTCGGCCATGGGCAGCGACCCGAAGCTGCGCACCTTCGCGCTGGCCGAGCTCTCCGGCCTGCTCAACCCGCTCGACCTTCCCGCCCTTGACCTGCTCGATCTCTACCTGGCCCACGGCGGGAACAAAACCGCGCTGGCCAAGGCCGGCTACCTCTCGCGGCCCACCCTCTACTCCCGGCTGGCCAAGCTCGAAGCCAAGCTCGGGGTGCAGCTGGACTCCGCCGAGTCCCGCGCCTCGCTGCAGGTGGCGCTGCTCTGGTACCGCATGCACGGCTGAGCTATCCACACTTGGCTCCCGGTCCGAAAACCCCGCAGGACGCCGCAGGCATCATGGGGGCATGAGCACAGAACAGGCACAGGCGCTGAAGGACCTGGCCGACGCGGAAGAACTCATCGCATCGGCCACCGCGGTCCTTGCCGGCGGGCCATTGAGCCCCGGCCACGCGGCCTGCTTTGCGCAGCTTGCTGACAAGCTCGCCCGCCGCCAGAGCCGCACCCAGCTGCACGCCGCCCATGCGCTGCGCCGCACCGGTGCCCACAAGCTCGACCAGGAATCCTTCCAGGCCGTCACCGAGGCAGGCGAGCACCCGAGCCTCGCCGCATTCCAGGTGGCCGCCGGGCGCACCACCACTGCCCGCACGCATTTCAAGAACACGGCCGGGCTGCTGCACGGCTGGCTGGACATCCCGCGCAGCACGGTCCGCGACCGGCTGGCCCTGGTGGATTGCTTGCTGGGCGGTGTCGACGAGGCAGGGCAACCGCTGCCCGCCTGGTTGCCGGAACTGGCCGGGCAATTCGCCGACCCCGACGTGGATCCCCGGCTGGTGTCCTCGGCCGCGCTGAAACTGCATTCGGCCCGCAAGGACTTCGGCGAAGGCCAGGCCGGGCAGGCCAAGAAGGACCAGCTGCAAGCCGAATCGGCCGCCTTCATCCGCAGCGAACCCAAGGCCGCCCGCAGGCACATCAACGCACTGGTGGCGCAGGTGAAGTCCGGCCAGCGCCCGTTGCAGGCCCTGCTGGATGGGATCGGGATCTTCAAGAAGGGCATGCGCCAGGGCCTGGTCGAATACGTCCTGCGCGTCCTGCCCGCCCATGCGGCGATGATCGAAGCGTATTTCAACGCGCTGGACAACCCGGCCTCCGTGGCCGGGAACCGCGACGCCCTGGCGCACGCCGAGGCGCAGTTCACCGGTGCCCAAGACAGCGGCTGGGATGACGAGGAATCGATGCCCGACTGGGCCAAAGACGGGGAACCTGCCGGATCGGCACCCGAGGGATCCGCCGAACCTGAAGAACCCGAAGAACCTGACAAACCTGACGAACCTGGAGAACCCGAGGAACCTGACGAACCCGAAGAACCTGAAGAGCCCGAGGAACCTGCCGGCCCGGCCGCCACCCAGTTCGAGGAGCTCAAGCCAGAACGACGCCGGCTCGTAGGATTCCTGGCCTTGCTGATGACCGACCGCAACCAGAGCGGTTCGCCAGGGAAACAACCCGGGTTGGCGGTACCGCAGGTGAGCATCATCCTGGATTACGAGAAGATGAGACGCGACGGCAAGGAATTCGCGGTCACTTCCACCGGGATCCAGCTATCCCCGGGCGAAACCAGAGCGGCATTGTGCACGGCCGGAATCTATCCGCTGGTGCTGAACGGCCAGAGCCTTCCCCTGGATCTGGGCCGCACCCAGCGGCTGTATAGCAAGGCGCAGGGCCGCGCCATCCGGGCGGCCTATCGAGGGTGCCTGTATCCGGGATGCAGCATGCCCGCCGAACGATGCGAACTGGATCATCTCGACGCGTGGGAAAAGGGCGGCAACACGGACATCGAGTCCGCGGCCTTGGGATGCACGATCCACCATATCGGCAGGCATTGCGGGTTGTTCCACGCGGTGAAGATCCCTGGATGCCGGCCGATGGCCCTGCTGTCCAAGGAACTCGACCCGCAGCAGAAACTCCGGGTGAACACCTACTGGATGACCCCGCAGGAAGCCCTGGCGGCCGATGCCCTCGCCGAGCGCATGACCGCGAAGTGGCGTGCCGGGGAACTGGACATCGAGATCGTGGAGCCCTAGTCATCCTCCGGGTAGGGCCACCGCACGTCTTTGCTAACTCCATCGGACCACTGGGCGATCCACTCTCCGGTGCCTTCGGAGACATCGCGGACCCCTGCCTCCAGCCACTGGAACTTCCCGTCCAGCAGGTCCGCGGCGATCCGTCCATCGGTACGGGTGGTGTTTTTCCAGAGCCTGTCGAAATGCTCCTCGCAGCGTTGCGCGGCCTGTTCGCAGAAGGCCAGGGCAAGATCCTGCGCAGAGTCGCGCTGGCCGGCCGGGGACTGCGGCAGCGCAGTGGTCTTGGCGATCACCGCGGACATGGCGAACAGCTCCGCGCCGATATCCACGATATGGCCCAGGAAGACCTGCTGCTTTTCCAGGCCGGCCTGCCAGCGCGCCATCCCGGCGAACGTCTGGCGTGCCAGCCGCCGCGAGGTCCGCTCCACATAGCGCAGGTGCTTGGCCAATGGGCCGTGCTCGGCATAGGAGTTCGGAAGCGAGCCTGCGCCCATCGCAAGTTTGGGCAGCCACCGGGCATAGAACCCCGAGGCATCCACCGCCGCTCGGGCCTTGTCCTGGATGCTCGACCCGGCGCGCGCCAGGTCCCCGGCCGCCTGCAGGTGCGCATCCACGGCCTCGCGGGCAATCAGCAGGTGCATGATTTCGGTGGAGCCTTCGAAGATGCGGTTGATCCGCAGGTCGCGCAGCATCTGTTCGACCGGCACCGCCCGCTCGCCGCGCGCTGCCTGCGACTGCGCGGTCTCGAATCCGCGCCCGCCGCGGATCTGCAGCAGCTCATCGGCGATCGTGCAGGCGGTCTCCGAAGCCCAGAGCTTGGCCAGTGCCGCCTCGATGCGAATATCCTTCATGCCGGCATCGGCCAGCCGGGCGGACACCTCGAACACCGCTTCCAGCGCATAGCTGCTGGCCGCGATGCAGGCGAGCTTGCCGGCGACGGCTTGGTGCTTGCCGACCGGGTGGCCCCACTGCACGCGGGCCGCGGACCATTCGCGGGCGATCTTCGTGGACCATTTGCCGGCCCCGGCGCACATGGCCGGGATGGACAAGCGCCCGGTGTTCAGGGTGCTCAGCGCGATCTTCAGCCCCGAGCCTTCCTTGCCCAGGCGGTTGGCCGCCGGCACGCGCACCGAGCGGAACCGGGTCACCCCGTTCTCGATTCCGCGCAGGCCCATGAACTGGTTGCGGTTCTCGACGGTGATGCCCGCGGTATCGGCCTCGACGATGAAGGCGGTGATTCCGCCGCGACCTGCAGGCTCTTGGCCGAGGGCCTCATGCGGCTGCACCGCGGCCATCACCACGAGCAGCTCGGCGACCACCCCGTTGGTGGTCCACAGCTTCGCGCCATCCAGGATGTAGTGGCTGCCGTCGTGACTGAGCCGGGCTTCGGTGCCCAACCGTGCAGGGTCGGAACCGACATCGTTCTCGGTGAGCAGGAAGGCGCTGATGGCTCCTGCCGCGCAGCGCGGCAGGTACTCGCGTTTTTGCTCCTCGGTGCCGAAGGACTTCACCGGTTCGGGGACGCCGATGGACTGGTGGGCCGAGAGCAGCGCGCCGATGGCCGGGGAAACCACGCCGACGCGCATCAGCGCCCGGCCGTAGTCCAGCAGGCTCAGCCCCAGTCCGCCGTATTCGACCGGGATCTTCATGCCGAAGGCGCCGATGCGGCGAAGCTGGGCAATATATTCGCCGGGGATGCGCGCCTGGGCTTCGATGCGCTCCGGGTCGATGCCATCGAGGACCGCTTCGAGCTGCGGCAGGAATTCCTGTCCGCGTTCTGGATGCAGGGCGCTGGGCAATGGTTCGATCAGGGAGAAGTCCACGGCCCCCATGTACAGGCCCTTGGCGAAGCTGGGCCGGTCGAACTGCTCGCGGGACTCCTCGGCGACTTGCCTGGATTTGTCGGCGTTGATTTGCATGGCGATCCCCTTTGGCTCGGCGATCGGCCGCGGCGCCATCGCCTGGTGGCACCAGCGTAGCTGCCAAACCCCGGGGTTGCTAGAGCGCGTGCAAGTGGCCGCGGATCGCCTGGCCGGCGTCGTGCAGGTTCTCTCCTTCGAGCAGCACGAACGCCTGCCCGAAGGTCAGCTCATGGATCTGCGATGCGGTTTGCCCTAATTCGCGGGCGATCCGTGCGGTGCTGGCCCGATGGTCGCGCTGCAGGGAGGGGAAGACCAGGGAGAAGACCCGGGAGACCAGCTGCTGGTGCTCCTGGGCCGGTTCCAGCGCCAGCTCCTGGGACAACCACTGGTAGGCGCCCTCGCCCAGCAAGCCGCGGGCACGCGAATGCGCGAGGATCACCTGGGCCGGTGCACCGAACTGCTCTTCGAGTGCCAGCAGCTGCGGGATCTGCAGGGAATCGGAGACCCGCACCTGCAGGGACAGGGAGGGCAGGAGCAAGCGTGCCGCGAATTCGTCGGCCTCGCGTTCCGCGGCGGCCACCTGCTCGCGGTTCTCGCCCAGCGAGGAGTGCATCAGCAGATGCCCCAGCTCGTGGGCCATCGCCAGGCGCTGTGCATTGCGACTGCCGGCGGCCAGGAAGATGAAGGCCTGCTCGTCTTCCCAGAAGCTGAAGGTCTTGACCGCTTCGAGCGAGGCCGGCAGGCTCAGCACCCGCACCCCGCGGGCTTCGAGCAGATGCAGCAGATCGGGCAGCGCGCCGCATCCCAGATCCCATTCGGTGCGCAGATGCGCGGCGGCATCTTCCGGGGTGAAGCCGCACAGCTCGGGGATCCCGGTGTGCGGGAGCCGGAAGTTCCGCGTGATCAGGTTGTAGAGTTCTACGCCGTTGCGGCCCAGCGCGGCTGCGGCGACTTTTTGCGCGGTGCTGGTGCGGCGCGGGGAGCGGAAGAAGATCCGCTCGGTGTCGATGCCCTGGGCCGCGGGAAGCCGGAAGAACTGCGGCGCGCAGCCCAGCGCATCGGCCAGCGCAAGGGAAAGATCCTCGGGAGCATGGGCGAGTTCGCGCTCGCAAATACCCAGCGAGGCGGCCAAGGCGGACCGGCTCAGCGCTGCACGTTCGCGTGCCAACCTGATTCTGGTCGGTTCCAAAGTCATGAGGTTCCTGCAATCTTCCAAAAGGCGATCTTGATCGTCTAATGACCTCAGACTAGTGGCCTATGCCACAAAGCACCAATTGCGTGCAGCTTCGTGAAGTAACACGCTCTGACTTGCGAAAAGGCTCGCAGGCGGTGCCTGCGAGCCTTCGTGGCGCTAGATCTTGCTGGCCGCTTCCTTCAGCACGGTGCGCAGGATGGATTCGATCTGGTCGAACTCCGGCTGCCCGATCGTGATGGGCGGAGCCAGCTGGATGACCGGGTCGCCGCGATCGTCGGCGCGGCAATACAGTCCCGCTTCCCACAGGGCCGGGGAGAGGTACCCGCGCAGCAGGCGTTCGGACTCCGCGTCGCTGAAGGTCTCCTTGGTCGCCTTGTCCTTGACCAGCTCGATCCCGTAGAAGTAGCCGGCGCCGCGCACATCGCCAACGATGTCCAGATCGGTGAGCTTGGACAGCGTGGATTTGAACGCGTCGGCATTGTTCTTGACGTTCTCGTTCAATCCTTCCCGCTCGAAGATGTCCAGGTTCGCCATCGCCACCGCGGCTGCCACCGGATGCCCGCCAAAGGTGTAGCCGTGGTAGAAGGTGGTATCGCCCTTGGTGAAAGGCTCGAACAGCTTGTCGGAAACGACCATCACGCCCAGCGGGACATAGCCACTGGTCAGCGCCTTTGCCGAGGTGATGATGTCCGGGACGTAGCCGAAGTCGTTGCAGGCGAACATCGAGCCGATGCGGCCGAACGCGCAGATGGTTTCGTCGGAAACCAGCAGCACATCGTATTCGTCGCAGATCTCGCGGACCCGGTCGAAGTACCCCGGTGGTGGCGGGAAGCAGCCGCCGGAGTTCTGCACCGGTTCCAGGAAGACCGCCGCCACGGTGTCGGCGCCTTCGAATTCGATGGCTTCGCGGATGCGCTCCGCGGCCCACAGCCCGAAGTCCTTCTCGTTGTCCGCGAACATCTGCGGTGCGCGGTAGAAGTTGGTGTTCGGCACGCGGAAGGTGCCGGGCACCAAGGGCTCGAACGGGGTCTTCATATCCGGCAGCGAGGTGATGGCCAGGGCTCCCTGAGGGGTGCCGTGGTAGGCCAGGGCGCGTGAAATGACCTTGGTTTTGCCCGGCTTGCCCTTCATCTTGAAATGCTGCTTGGCCAGCTTGAAGGCGGATTCGACCGCCTCGCCGCCGCCGGTGGTGAAGAAGACGCGGTTCAAGTCGCCCGGTGCATAGCTGGCCAGGCGCTCAGCCAGGTCGATCGCCGGTTCGTGGGCGTAGGACCACAGCGGCATGAAGGCCAGCTTCTCGGCCTGCTTGGCCATGGCTTCGGCCAGTTCGGCGCGCCCGTGCCCCGCGTTGACCACGAACAGCCCGGCCAGGCCGTCGATGTATTCGCGCCCGGCATCGTCGTAGATCTTGTGCCCCTCGCCGCGCGAGATGATCGGAACGTGCGCGCCGTTGGAAATTCCGGAGTGCCGGGCCATGTGCATCCAAAGGTGATCGCGAGCGGCTTGCTGGCGATCGGTACCGCGTGGTGTGTTCATCGTGTTCCCCAGTTGTATTCCTGTTTTTTGAGTGAAAGGTAGGTGTACGTATTGGTGCTGACCACGCCTTCGAGCCCGCGGATCGTTCCGATCACGCGCAGCAGGTCCTCATCGTTCGAGCAGATGACCTCGGCGAGGATGTCCGAGCTGCCGGCAGTGACCACGCAGTAGTCGACTTCCGGAAGTTCGGCGATCCGGTCGGCGGTGCCGCTGATGTCGCTGGCGGCGACGACGCCGATCATGGCCTGGCGGGTGAAGCCCAATTCCAGCGGGTTGGTGACTGCGACGATTTGCACGACGCGGCTCTCGACCAGCTTCTGCACGCGCTGGCGCACAGCCGCTTCGCTCAGGCCCACTGCCTTGCCGATGGCGGCATAGGAACGCCGGCCATCTTCCTGCAGCTGCTCGATGATCTCCTTGGAAATTTCATCAATGGCCTGTGCCGTATGCGAGGGCAGCGTCATATCGACCTCCTAGGTCTAAGGGACTTTCCACAGACCCTACCGTCACTGATTCAGTTGCGAAAGGGGTATTTTTGAAAGTTTTCCGTTTTCGTAACGTAATTTTTACAAGGAAACTTGCGTTCGGGTCTTGTTGGACCTGTGCATTGCTGGCAGGATGAACGACAACACTTTCATGTGTGGCCGATCACATTTGTCGTTAGGATTCCAGCCATGTCGCACTCGCAACGCCGACTTCCGCAAGACCCCCAAGTCCGCGCACTGGTCCAGGCCATGAGCCAGCGCAGCTACTCCCGCCGCAGCGTGCTTTCCGCGGCCGGCGCATTGGGCCTGACCGGGCTGCTCGCAGCCTGCGGCACCGGAGGAAGCAGCACCAAAGCCGCACCGTCGATCGAGGACATTTCCGCAAACGACCCCACCGTGAACTGGGCCAACTGGACCCTGTACCTGGATTACGACGACGAGAAGAAGACCTACCCGACACTGGATGCGTTCACCAAGCAGACCGGCATCAAGGTGAACTACCGCGAGGATATCGACGGCAACGACACCTACTACGGCAAGGTGCAGGGCCAGCTCAAGGCAGGCCAGGACATCGGCCAGGACATCATCACGATGACCGACTGGATGGCCGGCCGCATGATCCGCCAGGGCTACGCCCAGGAGCTGGACCTGGCGAACATCCCCAACTCGGCCAACCTGCTGCCCAACCTCAAGGACGTGGACTTCGACCCGGGACGCAAGCACTCTCTGACCTGGCAGTCCGGCTACGCCGGCATCGCCTGGAATAAGAAGGCATTCCCCAAGGGCCTGAAATCCGTCGAGGACCTCTGGGATCCAAAGCTCAAGGGCCGTATCACCGTGCTCGATGAAATGCGCGACACCATCGGCCTGCTGATGCTGCACAACGGCGTGGACATCGCCGGCCAATGGGGCGAAAGCGAATTCGGCGCCGCTGCCGACGTGCTGCGCGAGAACATCGGCAATGGCCAGATCCGCCAGGTCAAGGGCAACTCCTACAAGGAGGACTTCGTCTCGGGCGATGCGATCGCCGGCATCGTCTGGTCCGGCGATATCGTCCAGATGAACTTCGAGAACGATGACCAGTGGGAGTTCGTGATCCCCGAGGCCGGCGGCACCCTGTGGAGCGACAACCTGATGGTCCCGGTGGCCTCGCCACGCAAGGCCAACTCCGAGAAGCTCATGGACTTCTACTACGACCCGGCCGTGGCCGCGCAGGTCGCAGCCTACGTGAACTTCATCTGCCCGGTGGTCGGCGCCCAGGAAGAAATGGAAAAGATCGACCCGGACCTGGTCGGCAACCCGCTGATCTTCCCGACCGATGAGGATCTGGCCAAGGCACATGTCTTCCGCTCGCTGGAAGCGGATGAAGAGACCGCTTTGAACTCTGAATTCCAGAGTGCAATCGGCGCCTAGAAAGCGGGGAACACCATGACTCGCCAACGAGCCATCAACTGCCAGCACCTGCCCAAGGGCCGCGGTTATGCCCCGGCCCGCGCCAGGGACGTCGTCAACCAGGCACCCTCCGCACGTGCTGTACCGCCAGCAGAAACCGATTTCCACAACCAGTTCCAGGAAGTGATAGGGGCATGACAACCTTGGCAACGCGTACCGAAACCACTGCCACCGGCGCGGATCTGCACCTCTCGGGCATCACCAAGCGCTTTTCCAGCTTCGTGGCGGTCAAGGACCTGGATTTGGTGGTCCCTTCGGGCACCTTCTTCGCCCTGCTCGGGCCCTCCGGCTGCGGCAAGTCGACCACCCTGCGCATGATCGCGGGCCTTGAGGCCCCCAGCGAGGGCAGCATCTCGATCGGCGGCCAGGACGTGACCGCGCTGGCCAGCCACCAGCGTCCGGTGAACACCGTGTTCCAGTCCTATGCGCTGTTCCCGCACATGAGCGTGCTGGAAAACGTGGCCTTCGGGCTCAAGCGCAAGAAGGACAAGCAGGCGATGGAGAAAGCCAGGGCCGGGCTGGACCTGGTGGAGCTCGGGCACCTTGCCAATCGCAAGCCGATCCAGCTCTCCGGCGGGCAGCAGCAGCGCGTGGCCCTGGCCCGGGCGCTGGTCAATCGCCCGCAGGTGCTGCTGCTCGATGAGCCCCTCGGGGCACTTGACATGAAGCTGCGCCGCCAAATGCAGCTGGAGCTGAAGAACATCCAGACCGAAGTCGGCCTGACCTTCATCCACGTCACCCACGACCAGGAAGAGGCCATGACCATGGCCGACGTGGTCGCCGTGATGAACGGCGGACGGATCGAGCAGATGGGCCCGCCGCGCGAGCTCTACGAATTGCCCAAGACCGCGTTTGTCGCGAACTTCCTGGGCAAGTCGAACCTGATGCGCGGCACGGTCAGCGGCAATGACGCCGGCATGCTCAGTGTCATGGTCAATGGCCAAGCCATCTTGCTGCCGGCCGACCGCGCCGTGCAGGCTTCGGGGGAGGTGGTCGTCGGGGTGCGCCCGGAGAAGATCACGATCTCGCGCGATGGCTATGCGGGGGAGAACCGCTTGTCCGGCACCGTGGTCGACGTGTCCTTCACCGGCACCACCACCGAGTACCTGGTCGAGGTGGACGGGATCGGCACGCTCGGGACCTTCGCGCAGAATCGCGGCCAGCAGCCGGCTGCCGAAGGCGACACCGTGTACCTGTCCTGGGAAGCGCAGCATTCCTTCGGCCTGGCCGGTGCCGAGCACGAGGATGCCGGAGTTGACCAGCCATGACGGTCATGACCAAGAAGGGCATCGTCGACCTGCGCAGCCCCGAGGAGATCCGGGCGGAGCGGCGCAAGGGCCGCACCGGCGTCTACCTGATCGCCCCGGGCATGCTGGTGCTCGCCCTGTTCTTCGCGCTTCCGGTGGTAGTCCTGCTGGCAATGAGCCTGTACGTGAAGCCCGAGGGCGGGGAAATCGGCGAATTCGTGCCGGGTTTCGACATCGGCAACTACGCCACGGTGCTCGCCGCCTACTGGCCCGAGCTGCTGCGCTCCTTCGGGTTCGCGCTGATCGCCACCGTCCTGGCCTTGCTCATCGGCTTCCCGATGGCCTACCTGGTCGCAGTCCGCTTGCGCGAGAAGACGTTGCTGCAGGGCATCTTGCTGGTGCTGCTGATCGCCCCGTTCTTCTCCAGCTTCATTCTGCGCACCCAGGCCTGGAAGCAGATACTGGCCGACGAGGGGTTCATCGCCCAAACGCTGAAATTCCTGGCGATCCTGCCAGCCGACGGGCACCTGACCGCCACGCCGTTCGCGGTCGTCGCGGGCCTGACCTATAACTTCCTGCCGTTCATGGTGCTGCCGATCTACGCTAATCTGGGCCGGCTGGACACCCGCCTGCTCGAGGCCTCGGGAGATCTGTATGCCAGCCCGATGACCTCCTTCTTCAAGGTGACGCTGCCGATGAGCGCCCCAGGCGTCTTCGCCGGCACCCTGCTGACGTTCATCCCGGCCGCCGGCGACTACGTGAACGCGGCCCTGCTGGGCAATAACCGCAATACGACGATGATCGGCCAGATCATCGATTCCAGATTCTTCAAGGTCATCGATTACCCGGGCGCCTCGGCGTTGAGCTTCGTGCTGATGGTCTCGATCCTGGTCCTGGTCACGATCTATATCCGCCGCTTCGGCACCAAGGAGCTGATGTAGCATGAAGCAGAAAATCGGACGCTGGTTCATCCCTGCTGTCGGCGGGCTGGCTTTCATCTACCTCCTGGTACCGATCGCTTACATCTTCGTGTTCTCCTTCAACGATGCCGGCCGCACCAACCTGGACTGGCGCGGCTTCACCCTGGAGAACTGGCAGAACCCCTGCGGCGCTCCGGCGGTCTGCGAATCGCTGGTGCACTCGCTGCAGGTCGGCACGGTGGCCACGATTGCCGCTACCGCCTTGGGCACGCTGATCGCCATCGGCCTGGTCCGCTACAAGTTCCGGTTCCGCAAGCTCACCGATGTGCTGATCATTTTGCCGTTGGCTACTCCGGAGGTCGTGCTCGGTGCTTCGCTGCTGGCACAGTTCCTGAACCTCGGTTGGGAACTGGGCTACGCCACCATCGTGATCGCCCACATTGTGTTCTGCATGTCCTTCGTGATCGTCACCGTCAGGGCTCGTGTCTCCTCGCTGGATCCGCGATTGGAAGAAGCGGCCGCCGATCTCTACGCCTCGCCGCGGGCGGCCTTCTGGAAGGTGACGTTCCCGCTGCTGCTGCCAGGCATTGTGGCCGCCGCGCTGTTGTCCTTCGCGATGAGTTTTGATGATTTCATCATCACGAATTTCAACTCCGGCACCTTCCAGACCTTCCCGAAGTTCATCTATGTGGCAGCTACCCGCGGCATCCCGGCCCAGGCGAATGTCATTGGTTCGGCGATGTTCATCCTTGCCCTGCTCGTGGTGGTCATCGGACAGGTGATCAGCTACCGGAAGAAGAAACAGCTGGAGAATTCCTAGGTTCCAAAGGCCCGCGCTCTTCAGCGCGGGCCTTTGGCTTGCCAGCTGCTCAAAAAGCAGGGATCGTCACTAGCGTGAGCGGTACCCAGCTCGCTCCTTGCGCCCTCTGGGACCTGCACGTTGTTGGACTGGCGCTAGGCCTCCGGCCGCTTGCTGCTCTTGCGGTGATTTGCAGGACCATTGCCTGCAGGATGCAGCCGCGCCCAAAGGCCATTAGGGTGGCTGGCGGAACGAAATATTGGCAGAGAGCCGAAATGCGGGCATCTGACATATAGTAAATACTTAGCTTTACAATATATGGTCTACAGGTTGATACCTTGCTGGCCTGTAGGTGCAGGTCTATGAACGATTGGAAACTTCATGAGCGATAAGCCAGTTTGGCTCTCCGGGCCTGAACGCGACGCCTGGCTTGGACTGCATGCTGTCATGACTTTGCTTCCGGCGGCCTTGGATTCCGATCTGCAGGGCCTGGAAGGCATCACGCTTTTCGACTACCACATGCTCGCCATGCTCTCCGAGGCCAAGGACCATCAGCTGACCATGACGACGCTGGCTTCGCACACCAGTGCTTCGCTTTCGCGACTGTCGCATGTGGTCAAGAAGCTGGAGAAGCGCGGCTGGGTTACCCGCGAGCAGTCCGCAGAAGATGCCCGTGTGAAAATCGCCTCATTAACGCAGGCCGGATGGGAAGCCGTGCAGCAGATGGCGCCTCACCACGTTGCCTCGGTGCGCGGACTTCTCTTCGATACCCTTGATGACAAGGACGTTAACGATCTCACGCGGATCGCACGCAAAATTACAACTTCGCTTGATGCGGATCATTGGATCCTGAATTCGGAAAACCTCGATTTGGAACACTGAGGAATTCTCGATAAGCTAATCAGGCGTTAATCGCGTGTGTTGTTATGCCGTCTAACAGCAGAACAACTGCGCGTTGCCCGTAATACCGAATATCGTGGCCGACTGAGTACGGGGAAATTGCTCGACCGGTTGCGAAGTTCACCGACTTACATACTTTAAGGCTCTTCGGTTGGTTCTCACCCAGCCTGGTTACCTTCCTAGTGTGCAGTATTAACGGTGTTTCACTGGTTGGCGGGACTCATAACGCAGAAGCGGTGTCGATATTTTGGTATGGGCACTGTGCGCGAGTACCGCCGAATTTTACTACTAACTAACTGAGGAGTGATCATGGCAGCTGTTTGCCAGGTAACCGGTACTACTCCGGCCTTCGGACATAGCATCTCCCACTCGCACCGTCGCAACAAGCGTCGTTTCGATCCGAACATCCAGAAGAAGACCTACTACGTGCCTTCCCTGCGCCGTAAGGTGACCCTGACCCTGTCGGTCAAGGGCATCAAGGTCATCGATGCTCGCGGTATCGACGCTGTAATTGCTGACCTGATTGCGAAGGGTGTGAAGCTCTAAAAATGGCAAAGAAGGATAAGGACGTACGTCCGATCATCAAGCTGAAGTCCACCGCTGGAACCGGTTTCACTTACGTAACCCGTAAGAACCGTCGTAACAACCCTGACCGCATGGTCATGAAGAAGTACGACCCAGTCGTCCGTAAGCACGTTGAATTCCGAGAGGAGCGCTAAGACATGGCCAAGAAGTCCAAGATCGCAAAGAACGAACAGCGCAAGGTCATTGTCGAGCGTTACGCTGCAAAGCGTCTCGAATTGAAGAAGACCCTGGTTGATCCAAACGCAACCGACGAAGCTCGCGAAGCTGCACGCGTAGGCCTGCAGAAGCTTCCACGCGATGCTTCCCCGATTCGCGTTCGCAACCGCGACGCAATCGACGGTCGCCCACGTGGCACCTTCCAGAAGTTCGGTATCTCCCGTGTTCGCTTCCGCGACATGGCGCACCGTGGTGAGCTTCCGGGCATCACCAAGTCTTCCTGGTAAGACCTGCAAGTCTTTTGACTTAGCAAGCCGCCTTCCCTTTTGGGAAGGCGGCTTCGCCTTTTAACGCCGCCACCACCGGCGTTTCACCGGTGCTTTCTCTGCCACCGGTGCAGGTTCTGCCGCCCGGCGTTCCTGCCAACCAAGCACCTCTGCGGTGGAATCGCGCAAAGCGGTGATCACCGGCGGGCCGCCAAGCAGCTGCCGCCGCGCCTCGATAATGC
The DNA here is from genome assembly GCF_044743685.1 of Glutamicibacter sp. NPDC087583. Classification (NCBI taxonomy): domain Bacteria; kingdom Bacillati; phylum Actinomycetota; class Actinomycetes; order Micrococcales; family Micrococcaceae; genus Glutamicibacter; species Glutamicibacter sp. NPDC087583. The sequence continues at coordinate 86,743 of NZ_JBIUWY010000001.1, forward strand.
GGGCATTGAAATCCTCGATATGCTCACGCACGGCCCGCTCGGAGGGCAAGCGGTCCAAGGTCTGCTCCATCTGCTCATCTTCCACCCGCAAGGTCAGCGCCGGTGGGCCCAGCCCGGTAAGCTGCTCGCGGCGCATCATGGACTTCAGCCACCAGTCGGGATCGTCATTGCTGGTGATATGGTCGATCTTCTGGCCCGAGAGGGCAAGATTGTCGAAGTCCCCGCGGGCGAAAGCCTCATCGAGCACGGAGTTGGCCACTTCCCATGCCTCGTCCTCGGCATGCAGCTGCAGCGGCGTCTTCTGCTTCTCGACGGGAGCCATCCCGGTGGCCTGCGCATACTCGTCCACCGGCAACGGCTCGCTGTCCTGCTTCATCTTGTACCGGGCCGCATTCAGTGCGGCATCCTCGCTGTGCTCCATCTTCCAATGATCCCACCGTGCGCCTGAGCCCGGCAACGGCACTGGGACTTTCCGAAGCAATTGATGGGGGAGCTGGGAAGATAAAATCATTCCCTTCGGGTTCGGGCGCCTCGCCAAGGATTCAGTGCCCAGCAAGCGGCTGCGAGGTGGCTGGAGATCGCTATAAGCGGCCATGTCCCACCCGCAATCGAGCATTATCCCTGTAGTAGCGTGTATTCCATGAAGCCAGCGACGCGCTATCCGAGACCCGCAACTGACATCTACGCGAACCGGCAGCGGTGGGCGCCGCTGGGCCAAGGCAAGACCGTTGTGGTGACCGGCGCGAATAGCGGCCTTGGCTTCTTCGCGAGCCTCGGCTTGGCGCGAGCCGGTGCGCAAGTCATCCTGGCCTGCCGCAACCAGAGCCGTGCGGAGCATGCCATGGAGCAGATCCGGCTGCGCGTACCGGCGGCTAGCGTGGAATTCATGCAGTTCGACTCCTCGCGCATGGAATCCGCAATGGGACTGGCAGCTGAACTGCGCAATCGGCCATTGGATGCGCTGATCGCCAATGCAGGGGTCATCCGGGCGCCGCAGAGCCGCGTCGAGGGCCTGCTGGGCCATGAGCTGACCATGAGCACGAATTTCATCGGGCATGCGCGGCTAGTCGGCGAGCTGGCCGAACGCTTCGCCCAGCCGCTGCGGTTCATCGGGCTGGGATCGATGTCCACCCGGATGCTGGCTACCGATCCGCAAAACCTGGCCTTGACCCGCGACTACCATCCATACCGTGCCTATGCGCAGTCCAAGGCGGCAGTGCAAGCCTTCACCTTGGCCCTGGACCACCGGCTGCGCCAGCTGGAACTGCCGGCTCGCGCGCTGGCCATCCACCCGGGGTATTCGCTTTCCGGGCTGACCCCGCAGGTGCCCAACATCAACGAACCGGACTTTGCCAAGCGGCTGATTGGCCAATTGCAGTCCAGTTTCGCGCAGGGCAAACATGAAGGTGCGGTGGCATTGGTCGAAGCGGCATTGGCGCCGGAACTCGAAGACGCGCCCCGAGGCAGCTATTTGGGGCCGAAATACCTCACGAAGGGTCCAACGGCACTGGCCAGCCCGGCGAAAGCGACCCGCGGCAAGGAGCTGCAAAGCAAAGCCTGGGAACTTTTCGTGGAGGCAAACGAAGGCCTCGATCCGTTCGCGCTGTAGGTCCCGGGTGAACTTTCACACCCTTGATTTGGCGAAAATTCAGCAGAATCCGCAAGATGATGCACTTTTTGTCGCTTTCAGCTGGTAAGTTCAACTCTTGATAAGTCCGTGCGACCGTGCGGCGTTCGGGGCCCGGAAGAGGGCTTTGGATCACTAGTCCAGGAGGACCATACATTGGCTATGAACCGTAGCGAACTTGTTGCTGCTGTTGCAGCGAAGACCGAAAACTCCCAGGTTGCCGTTAATGGTGTTCTGGATGCAGTCTTCGAGGTTTTCGTCGACCAGATTTCCAAGGGTGAGAAGGTGTCGATCCCAGGTTGGTTGGCTGTAGAGCGCACCGATCGTGCAGCTCGCACCGGCCGCAACCCACAGACCGGTGAAGCAATCCAGATTCCTGCTGGCCACTCGGTCAAGCTGACCGCTGGGTCGAAGCTGAAGGCTGCTGTAGCCAAGAAGTAAGCTTCCGCTAGAGCTTTGCGCAAGGCCCGCTGTCCGTTCCCGGATTGGCGGGCCTTGCGGCGTTAAGGAACGTTGCAAAAGCCTTCATTGAACCCAAAAATGCTGCCGTTGAGCCAAGAAATCTGCAATTAGTTGAAAAAATCCCGGTTTTCCGCCTGTTTTCCGCAGTTCTGGGGCGAAACGTTTGATATGTTCTCACTGGTAAGACCGTGCGACCGTGCGGCGTTCGGGGCCCGGAAGAGGGCTTTGGATCACTAGTCCAGGAGGACCATACATTGGCTATGAACCGTAGCGAACTTGTTGCTGCTGTTGCAGCGAAGACCGAAAACTCCCAGGTTGCCGTTAATGGTGTTCTGGATGCAGTCTTCGAGGTTTTCGTCGACCAGATTTCCAAGGGTGAGAAGGTGTCGATCCCAGGTTGGTTGGCTGTAGAGCGCACCGATCGTGCAGCTCGCACCGGCCGCAACCCACAGACCGGTGAAGCAATCCAGATTCCTGCTGGCCACTCGGTCAAGCTGACCGCTGGGTCGAAGCTGAAGGCTGCTGTAGCCAAGAAGTAAGCTTCCGCTAGAGCTTTGCGCAAGGCCCGACCCGCTCCGGAGAAATCCAGGAGGCAGGGTCGGGCCTTCTGCTTTATCGGAGCACCGTTTGAGGCGCTCTTCTACTTCGCGTAGAATCAGCTTCGATCGTAGAACTCCGCGAAGAATGGCTGCCCATCGTGTCACAGAAACCCGCAACCCGCGTTATCCGCGGCTGGTTGGCGGCAAGCGTGTGCACCTGGACAGCCTTTGCCGCGCACGCCCACAGTGCGCCTACAGCGCTATCGGTGGTGGCCATGGTGCTCATTACCTGCGTCTCTGCGGCTATCGGCGTCGTGCTGGTGGGCCGGAAGTTCTCCCTGTGGGCGACCAGCCTGGTCGTGCTGCTCAGCCAGGGGCTCTACCACCTGAGCTTGTCGGTGATGAGCCACCAGGGCGGCGACATTTCCGGTCTGGAACACGCGCACCATGCGGGGCGCAATCCAGCGCTGGCGCAGGACATCACCGCGCAGTACGCCAACGTGCATACCGAATCGATGCTCTACGCCCACGTGCTGGCCGCGATCGCCAGCGTACTGGTGCTCTACGGCGGTGAACGCCTGCTCAAGGCCATGGCCGGCTGGCTCACCCTTTCAACGGCCCGGCGGATCCTCTCGCGCATTCGCGTGCAGGTACCTGCTGCCCGGCCGCTTCGTGCCTACTTCCCCTTGCGTTTCCAACTCAAGCTGGCGCAATTGGGAAGACTGCCGGAGCGCCGCGGTCCGCCCTGCTTCATTCTTGCTGCCTGAGTAAAGAATTGAAGCGCCCCGCAAGGGGCTTGGAAGGAACATCATGAGCGTAGTAACCAAGAACATCACCCGACTAGTCGCAGTACTGGCATTCTCCTTGCTGGCTTTCGCCGGCTCGATCGGTGCCGCCAACGCGCACGACCAGTTGATCGGCTCTACCCCGGAGGCCGGGGCCACCATCCAGGAAGTGCCCGAGGACATCACCCTCGAATTCTCCGGCGTGCTCCAGAGCCTATCCGGCGTGGACTCCACGGTGGTCTCGCTGACCCTCGATGGGGAAAAGATCGACACCGAGGCCAAGACCAAGGGCACCAAGGTCACCGTCACCCCGGCCAAGGAGCTGGGCAACGGCGAGTACCAGCTGGCCTACCGCGTGGTCTCGTCTGACGGCCACCCGATCGAGAACAAGATCGGCTTCAGCGTCGACGCGCCACAGGCCGCCCCCACCCTGGTCAGCTCGAGCGCGCCAGCGGCGCCTAGCGACTCCGCAGGGTCCGCCGACCTGGATCCAGGCGCTAACCCGGTCCAGGACCTGGGCAGCTCGATGAGCCCGGTGGTCTGGGTCATCATCGGCGTAGTCATCCTTGGCGGCGCGCTGGGCGTGCTGGCCAAGTTCATGCGCCAGTCCAAGTAGCCCCCACCCTTCCGGTGCGCCCGAGGCCACCGCTGCCTTTGGCGCGACTGCACACCGAACCCGAAAGCTTGAGAACATGAATTTCCGCAAAACCACTGCACTGGCCCTGGGCCTTGGACTGCTGCTCACCGGCTGCGCGCAGAGCGCCGACGGGCAGCAGCCCGCACCGGCCGCCGAACAGAAAACCGCCGGGCAAGCCGAAGCGCTGGCCACCAGCGAAACCTGGGCCAAGGCCGCCGAGTCGGGCATGAGCGCGGCCTTCGGCATCCTGCACAATAATTCTGGCACCCCGATTGCGCTGCGCAAGATCAGCAATGCCCAGGGCGATCAGATCCAGATCCACGAAATGCGCGGCACCGGCGACGGGATGACGATGGCGCAGCTCGAAGGGGATCTGGTGATCGAACCCGGCAAGGACGCGGTGCTGGCACCGGGCGGCCACCACCTGATGTTCATGGACCTGCAGGAATCGCTGGTGGCGGCCCAGACGGCGAGGCTGAAGCTGGAATTCGCCGACGGGTCGAGCACCGAGGTGGACTTCCCGATCCGCAACTTCGACGGGGCCAACGAAAGCTACGACGAGCATGCCGGGGATGCGCATGCCGGGCACTAGCGTCGACCGCCGGCTGCTGCTGGGCACCACCGCGGCCGCCGCGCTGGGCGGAATGCTCACCGGGTTCGGCACCGGAAAGCTGAGCGCTCCAGCCCCAGCGGCCACCGCCAACCCGCAGGGGTACCGCCCGTTCTACGGGAAGTACCAGTCGGGGATCCTCGACGGCCAGCAGGCCCACGCGGTCTTCGCCGGGTGGGATCTGCACTGGCGCGAGGGCTCCAAGAAGGAGCAGCTGCGCGCGGTGCTGCAGATGATCACCGATGATGCGGCCCGGCTGGCCAGTGGCCGCGGGGTGCTGGCCGACACCGAACCGGAAATGGCGCAGCCCGGATGCGAGCTGACGCTGACCGTGGGGCTGGGCCAGAGCCTGCTGGATGTGGCCGGGCGCGGGCAGATCGGCACGCTGCCGCGCTTCGCCGGGGACCAGCTCGATGAGCAGTACGGGCAGTGCGATCTGCTGATCCAGTTCTGCGCGCAGGACCAGACCGTGCTGCACCATGCGGTGCGGGCGGTGTCCAAGAACCTGCGCGGGCTGGGCGCCAGGCGCTTCGCCCAGACCGGGTTCATCAACCCCGGCGGGCGCGGGTTCCGCAACCTGTTCGGCCAGCTCGACGGGATCAACAACCCCGGCGGAGAACTGCGCGAGAGCGCGGTGTTCGGCCAGCCGGGCTGGATCGAGAACGGGACCACCCTGGCGCTGCGCAGGTTCGAGATGGACCTGGACGGCTGGGACGAGGTGGACGGCGCCGGACGGGACCATGCCCTGGGCCGCCGGCAGTCCGACGGCGCGCCGCTGTCGGGCGCCAGCGTGGATGATCCGGTGGACCTGGCCGCGGCCAATGAGCTGGGGCTGCCGGCGATCGCGGCCAACGCCCACGTGGCGCTGGCCAAGCCGGCCAGCGCGGACGAAACCATGCACCGGCGGGGCTACAACTTCGACGGAGCGGCTTCCGGGTTGCTGTTCGCCAGCTACCAGCGCGACCCGGCCACCAGCTTCATCCCGGTGCAGCACCGGCTGGCGGCCGCAGATGCGCTGAACACCTGGCTGAAGCCGGTGGGATCGGGCCTGTACGCGATCCTTCCCGGGGTGCGCGAAGGCGGCTACCTGGGGGAGGCGTTGCTGGGCCAGGTGTGAGATGCGCCCAAAGCGGGCTGCCGCGCGGTGACCGGCCGGGCGAAAAATGAGATGATGAGAAGGTTATGGATACAGCACAGCGCACGGTTTCAGTCACCCGCTTCATCCTGCCCGGAATCCTCGCTGCGGCGGTGGCCTTCCTGGCGGCGGTGTTGTTCACCGGGATCGCCCGGCCGGCGGATTTGGCCGATCCCGGGGCTTTCGTGCGCTGGTCGCTGCCCATCTCCCGGGCCATCCACCATGCCTCGATGTCGCTGAGCATCGCCGCGCTGGTTTTCGGTGCGGCGATCATCCCGCGGGCCGCCAAGGTGACCGGCGATGCCGAAGGCCAGGCCCATCCGGCGTTCGCCCGCACGATGAATATCGCCGCCGGGGCCGCGGTGGTGTGGACCCTGTCCGCGGCCACCGTCATGCTGCTGACCTTCTGGGATTTGGCCGGCATCCCGATGAGCCTGGATCCGCAGTATTCGGCCGCGATCCTGGACTACATCCTGTCGATCACCAGCGGGCGGGCCTGGGCCTGGATGGTGGTGATCGCCGCGATCACCAGTTCGCTGGCCCTGGCCGCGCGCTCCAGGACCACGGTGGGGCTCAGCGCATTCTTCTCGCTGTTCGGCATCCTGCCGCTGGCCTTCATCGGCCACGCGGCCGGGGGAGACGACCACTTCGCCGCGGTGAACTCCATCGGCCTGCACCTGCTGGCCGTGGTGCTCTGGTTTGGCGGCATCATGGTGCTGGCCCTGCTCGCTCCGACGCTGGCCGGCGAAGCGCCGGGACGCAAACGCGGGCAGGTGCTGGCCGGGGTGGTGCTCAAGCGCTATTCCGCGCTGGCCACCTTCGCGGTGTTCCTGATGATCGGCTCGGGCCTGGCTTCGGCGGTGATCCGCATTACCGGCTGGGACCAGTGGCTGACCCCGTACGGCATCCTGGTGATCGTGAAGATCCTGATCACCCTGGGGCTGGGCGCACTGGGCCTGTGGCATCGGCGCATGGTGATCCCGCGGCTGCTGGAGGGCAAGTTCACGGCGCTGCGCGCGGCCTGGCAGGTCGTGGCCGGCGAGGTCATCCTGATGGCTGCGGTGATGTCGGTGGCCACCGTGCTGGCGCGCACCGCTCCGCCGACTTCCGATGAGCCTCCGGTGCAAGCGACCCCGGCCCGCCTGCTCACCGGCTACGACCTGCCGCCGGCCCCGGATACCGCCGCGTGGTTCACCACCTGGCGCATGGACTGGATCTGGGTGGCCGTGTGCCTGTTCGGCCTGGCCGTGTACCTGTGGGCCTTCATCAAGCTGGCCCGCCGCGGCGACAAGCCCAGCGTGCTGCGCCTGGCCAGCTGGATCGTGGGCCTTTTCGCGCTGTTCTACGTGACCAGCGGCGCGGTGGCCGTGTACGGCAAGATCCAGTTCTCCACCCACATGGTCGACCACATGTCGCTGACCATGATCGTGCCGATCTTCCTGGTCCTGGGCACCCCGGTCACGCTGCTGCTCAAGGTGCTGGGATCGCGCGTCGACGGCACCCGCGGCCCGCGCGAATGGATCCTCTACCTGGTGCACTCGCGCTACTCGAAGGTCATCACCCACCCGATTTTCGCTGCGGTGAACTTCGCCGGCTCGATCGTCGTCTTCTACTTCACCCCGTTGCTGGAACCGGCCATGCGCTACCACGCGGGCCACGAGCTGATGAACCTGCACTTCCTGCTCACCGGATACCTGTTCGCGCTGTCGCTGGTGGACGCCGACCCGGTCCCCAAGCGCTACCCGTACCCGATGCGCCTGGTGGTGCTGCTGGCCACCGTCGCCTTCCACGCCTTCTTCGGGGTGGCGCTGATGAGCACCGAAACCCTGCTGGCCCCGGATTACTTCGGGAACATGGGCCGCACGTGGGGCGGCACCGCACTGGAGGACCAGGTGGTGGGTGCCGGGGCGATGTGGGCGATCGGCGAAGTGCCGACCCTGGTCCTGGCCATTTTCGTGGTCATCTCGTGGCTGCGCCAGGACAAGAAGGACACCAAGCGCTACGACCGCCAGGCCGAGCGTGACAACGACGCCGAGCTGGCTGCCTACAACGAAATGTTCGCCCGCTTCAAGCAAGCCGACCGAAGGGACCCACGTGCCTAGCACCAAGAAAATCCTCGCCGCCTCCCTGGCGGTGTGCGCGCTGCTGGCCGCAAGCGCCTGCTCCGCGCAATCCGAAATGCCGCAGGACGAAACGCACAAGATCGCCGTGCAGGGCACCGCGACGCCCAGCGCATCGCAAGAGCCGCAAGAGCCTGCCCAGCCGGAAGAATTGACCACCGCGCAGGTGGCCACCACGGCCGGCGCAGTGATGGCCGCCGAGCTCGGCTTCCCCTCCAGCGCCAAGATCCAGGGCGAGGACCTCGAATCCCTGGCCACGCCGCCCACCGATACGCTCAAGGACCTGGTGGTCCTGCCGTCCCAATGCTCGGCTCCGATCGAGGACTTGAACTGGTCGCCGGTGCAGCTGGGCACCGAGGCGGCGCGCACCGACTTCACCAACGAGAACCAGTCGATCACCGGGTCGGTGGAGGTGGCCAAGCTCGGCGACGGGGCGGCGAAGGTGGCGGCGCACAATGCGAACGTGGCCACCATCCTGGAGGAATGCAAGAGCGTGAAGCTCAACGGGCTGGACTACCGCGAGACCCTGGCATTCTCCGATCCGGGCGTGCAGGATGCCGATTCGGCCCTGTACTACAGCCGTGATGGGCAGTATGCGCAGGATTCGCTGGTGCTGATCAAGAGCACCGGGGAGTATGCGGTGATGGTCTCCTTCCTCTCGGCGACCTCGCTGCAGGATGCCGCCTTCAACCAGGTGGCCACTGGCATCATGGACACCGTGCTCGCGCAGCTGCCCTAGCTCGCCGCCCCGGCAGGGAATAGAAGGCGTGGGCCTGCGGTTACACCAGCAGACCGTGAGCGAGTTTCACACTTTTCTCAATGTTGCTTAACACCGTTAGCCCCAGCGGGCCGCGGTGGCAGATAATTGAGGTTCGAATTGCCGCAGCCGCGGCGACAGCGAAAGGATCACCATGAGCACTTCCGAATCCGTCCGCGCCAATTACAAGGTGCGCGCCAGCGAACTGCTGGGCCGCAACTGGCTGAATACCGGCGGCAAGCAACTGGATCTGGACGCATTGCGCGGCAAGATCGTGCTCCTGGACTTCTGGACCTTCTGCTGCATCAACTGCCTGCACGTGCTCGACGAGCTGCGCCCGCTGGAGGAGCAGTACAAGGACGTGCTGGTCACCGTCGGCGTGCACTCCCCGAAGTTCGAGCACGAAGCGGATCCGGATGCGCTGGCCGCCGCCGTGGAGCGCTACGAAATCCACCACCCGGTGCTCGACGACCCGGAATTGGTCACCTGGCAGGCCTACGGTGCCCGCGCCTGGCCTACCCTGGTGGTATTGGATCCCGAAGGCTACATCGTCGCGCATCTGTCCGGCGAGGGCCACGCCCAGGGCCTGGGCTCGCTGGTCGAGGAACTGGTAGCCGAGCACGAAGCCAAGGGCACGCTGCACCGCGGCAACGGTCCGTACGTGGCACCGGCAGCCCGCGAGGGCGACCTGCGCTTCCCGGGCAAGGCGATCGCCCTAGCCAACGGCAACTTCCTGGTGGGCGATTCGGGCCACCACCGCCTGGTCGAACTGGCCGGCGACCTGTCCACCGTGGTGCGCACCATCGGCGCCGGGGTCAAGGGCTATGCCGACGGGGACGCTGCCACCGCGCAGTTCAACGAACTGCAGGGGCTGGCCGCCTTGCCGGCGGAACTGGCCGCCGAAGTCGGCTACGACGTGATCGTCGCCGACACCGTCAACCACCGCCTGCGCTCGGTGAACCTGGCCACCGGCGCCGTGGGCACCCTGGCCGGCAACGGCGTGCAGCGCCTGCTGGATTCGGAGAACGCCCGCCAAGAAGTCCAGCCCACCGAGCTGGGCACCGATGCGCTGAATATTTCGCTCTCGTCCCCATGGGATGTGCTCTACCACCCATCGGGGCAGGTCATCGTCGCGATGGCCGGAACCCACCAGATCTTCGCCTTCGATCCGCGCACCGGCGCCGTGTCGGTCTTCGCCGGCACCGGGCTGGAAGGCCTAACCGATGGCGCGCCGGATGAGGCCTGGTTCGCCCAGTCCTCGGGCCTGGCACTGGATGGCGAAAACGTGTGGATCGCCGACTCGGAAACCAGCGCCCTGCGCTGGATCGAGGTTGAAGAAGGCAAGGCCAAGAGCGTGAACACCGCGGTGGGCACCGGCCTGTTCGACTTCGGCTTCCGCGATGGCGATGCGCAGCAGGCGCGCCTGCAGCACCCGCTGGGCGTGGCCGTGCTGCCGGACCACTCGATTGCCATCGCCGACTCCTACAATGGCGCGGTGCGCCGCTTCGATCCGGCCACCAAGACTGTCTCCACCCTGGCCAAGGGCCTGAAGGAACCGGCCGACGTGCTGGTGGACACCACCGTGGACGGCGATCCGGTGCTGCTGGTCGTGGAGACCAACTCCCACCAGCTGGTGCGCATCCCGATCCCTGCCGAAGCACTGGTGGTCGACCAGGGCGCCAGCCAGACCCAGCGCCCCAAGACCCGGGTGCAGGCCGGCAAGCACGGGATCCTGGTCCGCTTCGCCGCACCCAAGGGGCAGAAGCTCGATGACCGCTGGGGCGATCCGACCCAGCTGAAGATCTCGGCCAGCCCTGAGGAACTGATCCTCGACGGCGCCGGCACCTCGGTGGGCCTGTCCCGCACCCTGGAACTGAACCCGGAGGTGGCCGAGGGCGTGCTGCACATTACCGCCCGCGCGGCGGCCTGCGATGGCGAACCGGGCGGCGAGATTCCCGATCACGCGGCCTGCCACCTGTACCAGCAGGACTGGGGCATCCCGGTGGTGCTGGACGCAGAGGGCGAGGACGAACTGCTCCTTGACCTGCGTGGCGTGAACTAGCCCCGGCCCGAAGCATGCATCAGGCGCACCAGGGATGGTGCGCCTTTTGCGTGCCCGGCGGCGAACGCCCGGGCAGCGCCGCAGCAAGAATCTGAGGAAACCTCAGCATTTTCCTGCCCGGGTGGCTAGACTGGAGGACGGGAGGAGCCGGAGGGATCTGGCGGTAGCTATGGCGTCGAAAATGTTCCGTGCACTGGAAGTACCAAATTACCGGTTGTGGGTGATCGGTGCGCTGGTCTCCAATATCGGAACCTGGATGCAGCGTGTGGCCCAGGACTGGCTGGTGCTCACCGAGCTCACCGACCACGATGCAGTGGCCACCGGCATCACCACCGGCCTGCAGTTCCTGCCCGTGCTGCTGCTTGGCCCCTATGCCGGACTGATCGCCGACCGCTTCGACAAGCGCCGGCTGCTGATCCTCACGCAGAGCTTCATGGGAGTCTGCGCCCTGGTCCTGGGCCTGCTGGTGGTTACCGGCACGGCGCAGCTGTGGCATGTCTACGTGCTGGCCACGATGCTGGGCATCGGCGCCTCCTTCGACGCCCCGGCACGCCAGGCGTTCGTCTCCGAGGTGGTTCCCGGCACCCACCTGGCCAACGCGGTGGCGTTGAACAGCGCCAACTTCAACCTGGCCCGGCTGGCCGGGCCCGGCGTGGCCGGTGCGGTCATCGCGCTGGTGGGCACCGGACCGGCGTTCCTGCTCAACGGCGCCTCATTCCTCGCGGTGATTTTCTCACTGGTGTTCATGCGCAAGGACGCGCTGAACCCCTCCAAACCGGTCGCGCGCGCCAAAGGGCAGGTGCGGGAGGGCTTGGCGTACGTGAAGAACCGCAAGGACCTGGTGCTGATCTTCTTCCTGGCCGGCGTGATCGGCACCTTCGGGCTGAACTTCCAGATGACCAACGCGCTGATGGCCACCGAGGTCTACGGGGTAGGAGCAGGGGAGTACGGCATCCTGGGCTCGATCATGGCCATGGGCACCTTTGGCGGGGCGCTGTTCGCCGCCCGGCGTTCGGCTCCGCGCTGGCGCTTCCTGATCGGCGGCGGCGTGTTCTTCGGCATCGCCGGGATTGCCAGTGCGTGGATGCCCAACTACATCGCATTCGCGCTGGTGCTGATCCCGGTGGGACTGGGGTCGCTGACCTTCTTGAACAGCTGCAACACCATGGTGCAGACCTCGGTGCCCCCGGAGTACCGGGCGCGCGTGCTGGCGCTGTACCTGATGGTGGTGATGGGCGGTACGCCCATCGGCTCGCCGCTGATCGGCTGGTTCGCTGAACTGTTCGGGATCCAGATCGCCGTGACCATTGGCGCCGGGTTGTCGCTGGCCGCCAGCTTGGCAGCGCTGGTGGTCTGGCAGAAGTTCAAGACCAATGCGGTGCCGCTGCGCAGCCAGTTCCGCGAACTGCTCGGACGCTAGCCGGCCACCTGTTCGCCGCCGGCCACCGGAACCACGGAAACTTCGGTGGTGCTGGTGGTCAGCTGCGCGGTGAAGGAGTAGTCATCCTTGACGGTCTTCTTGGCCTTGGCGCCGGTGCGCAGATCCTGCTCGGTCAGGGTCAAGGTGGCGGTGGCCTTCAGCGGGGACAGCACCCAGGCGCCGTTGTAGTAGTTCACTTCAATGGTGGGGTACTTCGCGATGGACCAGTCGATGGTCGCCGGGTCCACGCGCGCCGAGGTGCTGTAGGCGAACGGGCATCCGGCAGGCATCAGCACCTGCTCGCTGGCGCACTCGTTGAGGTAGTTCTTCACCTTGGCATTGATGGCAGCGATGAATTCCTTGGTCGGCTCGGTCTTCAGCGCGATCTCCACCGGCTCCTTGGCAGGCTTGGTGACCACCATCCCGCGGGTGTCGGCCGCAAAGTTCTTGGTGCTGAAGCTCGCGTCGAGGAGCGAGGGGTAGAACACCGGAAGGGTGCTCACGCCAGCCGATAACGGGATCTTCTGCTCGTTGACCGTGACCTCGTTGACGGTGTTGGCCTTGATCTTCACGCTGGGCAGCGTGCTTGGCTCGAAGGCCCACTTGTCGAACAGCAGCCAGGATTTGCCGGCATGGCGCAGCGTGTAGGTCGATTCCTTGTCCACGCCGTGGGCCTTGTAATGCGCGGTGACGGTGCGCAACTGCTCATCGCCCTCTACCGCCTGGGCCTTGTCGGTGGAGAAATCCGTAATTCCGGCCTGGGTGCGCTTGAGCACGTCCCCATCCAGGGCAACAGCATCGCCCTGCGGGACCTGGGCCTGCATCAGGCCCAGGGCTTCGGCGCCTTCGCCCCTGGCCAGATGCTGCTGCAGTGCCTGCACCTGGTGCTGGGGGGAGAAGAGCGTACGGTTGGCGGCGATCGTTCCGGCAATGACCAGAACGACGACAGCCGCTGCAGCCAATGCCCAGCGAAGAGCCAGGCGGGCAGCGGAGATCGGCGTGGAATTACGAGTGTTCATCAGTAGCTAGGCTATCTGGTTTCCGGGCCCAGACCGAAAACGGCGTGCTGGAAGAGCCAGGTATTACTAACGGCGGCGCTTGCGGTTGCCGAAGAAGCCGCGGATCAGCTCGCGGCCAAGCACCTTGGCGGCGCCCATGGCCATGTCCATCATCGGGTTCTCTTCTTGGCGCGGTTGGCTCTGGCGTGGGGCGCTTTCCCGTCGTGGCTCCTTCGCCGGCTCGGGAGCAGTCGCTGGCGCCGGCGCCGCGGCCCGGGTTTTGGCCTCGAGCATTTCGCGGGCAGAATCACGATCCACTGCGGCGCTGTACTGCGCAGCCAGCGTCGAAGTGCCACGGACCTGGGCCATCACCTCAGGTGAGGCCGGGCCGATGTTGGACCCCGGCGAGGACATCTTGGTCCACGCTACCGGGGTCGGTGCACCTTTCTCGCCCAGCACGGTGACCACAGCCTCGCCGACACCAGCCTGGGTCAGTGCTTCCTGCAGGTCCAGCTCACCGGTTGGGAAGGTCTTGATGATCTGCTTGAGCGCGCTCTGGTCCTTGGCGGTGAACACGCGCACCGCATGCTGGATGCGGTTACCCAGCTGGCCGAGCACCTCATCGGGCAGGTCGGTCGGGGACTGGGTGATGAAGAACAGGCCCACGCCCTTGGAGCGGATCAGGCGCACGGTGTTGATGATCGCATCGGTGAACGCCTTGGTCGCATCCTTGAAGAGCAGGTGGGCCTCGTCGAGGAAGAACACCAGCTTGGGCTTCTCCAGGTCCCCGGCTTCTGGCAGGTCCTCGAACATGTCGGCCAGGAGCCACATGAGGAACGTGGAGAAAAGCATTGGCTGGGAGCTGACCGAGGGCAGTTCCAGGATGTTGATGACGCCCGCGCCGTCGCGCACCTGCAAGAAGTCCGCGGTATCGAACTCCGGCTGCCCGAAGAACTGGTCCAGTCCCTGGGTCTGCATGATCGTGATGCCGCGCAGGATCACCGATGCGGTGGATGAGGAGACGCCGCCCAGGGCGGCCAGCGCCGGGGCTCCGTCGTCGCTGAGCAGGAAGCTGATCACAGCTTTCAGGTCGCTGAGGTCATCCAGCGGCAGCTTATTGGAATCGGCGTAATGGAAGATCAGCTGCAGGCATTCTTCCTGGGTTTCGTTCAGTTCCAGGACACGGGCCAGCAAAATCGGGCCGAAGGCGTCCACGCTGGCGCGTACCGGGACGCCCTGCCCATTGCCACCCAGGCTGAGGAACTCGACCGGGTTGGTGCGCGCAACGAATTCGTGGCCGAGCTCGGCCAGTCGGGCACTGAGCTTCTCCGACGGTTCGGCAGGCTGCGCCAGGCCGCTCAGATCGCCTTTGACATCGGCGAGGAAAACCGGAACCCCGGCCACAGAGAGCTGTTCTGCCATGGTCTGCAAGGTGACGGTCTTGCCGGTGCCGGTGGCACCAGCGATCAGGCCGTGGCGGTTGAGCATTTTCAACGGCAGGCGGACCTGCGCGGTTGGCTCGGCCTTGCCGCTGATCAGTGCAGCCCCGAGCTCCAAGCAATCGGATTCGAAGTTGTAGCCTTCAACGAGGCTGGTCAGCAAAGTATTCGTTTCCTGGGTCATGGCTTCACTCTATTGCTTTTAGAACGGGTGCAACAGACGCTGGACGAAAGTTTGGGTGCGGGGGTTGGCAGGCGTGCCGAGCACCTGGGCCGCCGGACCGGTCTCCACGACCACCCCGCCATCCATGAACACCACGGTGTCGGCCACATTCCGGGCGAAGGCCAGCTCGTGGGTCACCAGCACCATGGACCAGCCCTCCTGGGCCAATTCCTTGATGACCGTGAGCACCTCGCCGACCAGCTCCGGATCCAGTGCGCTGGTGGGTTCGTCGAAGAGCAGCAGATCCGGCTGCTGCATCAGCGCGCGGACAATGCCCACGCGCTGCTGCTGGCCGCCGGACAGGGAGTTCGGGTAGGCGTCGGCCTTGGCTTCAAGGCCCACGCGGGCCAGCAGCTTCTTCGCCTGCGCCAGGACCTGGTCCTTGGGACGCTTTTGCACCTCGATCGGCCCGATGCTCACGTTCTGCAGCACCGTCAGATGGGGGAACAGGTGATGTCCCTGGAACACCATCGCCGAACGCTTGCGCAGGATCTGTGCGGCCTTGGGTTTCATCCCGGCGCTGAAGGAAACTTCCGGCCCGCCGGCGAATCCGACGGTGCCGGCATCGGCGATTTCCAGGCCGTTCAGGCAACGCAGGGCAGTGGTCTTGCCAGAGCCCGACGGGCCAATCAGTGCCAGCACTTCACCGGAATGCACGGTGAAGTCGATGCCCTGGAGCACCTGGTTCTCGCCGAAGGCCTTATGCAGGGCGGTGACGGAGAGCAGGGCGGAATTACTTGGCGACATACTTTTCAAGCCTTCCTTCAACAGAGTTTTGCAGAGCCGAGAGCACCAGGCAGATGACCCAGTAGATGGCTGCGGCCTCGCAATAGAGCAGCAGGAACTCGTAGGTGGAGGCCGTGATTTCCTGGGCCTTGCGGAACATTTCGGTGACCAGGATGGTGGAGGCCAGCGAGGTGTCCTTGACCAGGGAAATGAAGGAGTTCGACAGCGGCGGCACAGCCACCCGGGTGGCCTGCGGCAAGATCAGCCGGTACAGGGTGCGCGTGCGCGACATGCCCAGGGTGTAGCCGGCTTCCCATTGGCCCTGGGGGACCGAGAGGATCGCGGCACGAATGATTTCAGCGGCGTAACCGCCGATGTTCAGGCTGAAGGCGATGATGGCACTAGGCCACGGGTCGATGGTCAGGCCCACCGAAGGCATGCCGTAGAAGATGACGAACAGCTGCACCAGCAGCGGCGTGCCGCGAATGATGGAGATGTAGATCCGGGCAATCGAGGAGATGACCCGGTTCTTGCTGATCCGCATCAGCGCCATCAGCAAGGCGATGACCAGGCCCAAGGCCATGCTGATCAGGGCCAGCGGAATGGTTGCCGTGATCGCCCCGAGGGCTAACGGCCCGAGCGAGTCGAGGAATAACTGCCATTTCGAATCCATGGGCTACCTTTTGCGCAAATGAGACTGGCTCCACGCGTTCTTACGTGTGGAGCCAGTCTACTTATAGTGTTTGCTACTTGCTGACGTCTTCGCCGAAGTACTTCTCGGAGATCTTTGCCAGTTCCCCCTCGGCGCGCAGCTCCTCGAGCGCGGTGTCAATGGCCTGGGCCAGTTCAGTGGAATCCTTGCGCAGGGCTACAGCGGATTCGCTCTTCTCCTCGGATTCGGCAGCGATCTTGATGCTGTCATCCGGGTTGGTCTTCTGCGCATCCAGGAACGTCAGCTTGTCGTTCACGGTGGCATCGACACGGCCCTGCTTGAGCAGGGTGATCGACTGGGCCCAGCCTTCCACCGGCTCGACGTTCGCGCCGGCGGCCTTGGCGGTCTCGTAGAAGTTGCTGGTCAGCGACTGCGCGGTGGTCTTGCCTTCCAACGTCTCGAAAGAGGTGATCTCGCTGTTATCGCTCTTGGTCACCACCACGCCGGTGGAGACGGTGTAAGGCTCGGTGAACAGGTACTTCTCTTCGCGTTCCGGGTTGATCGAGACCTGGTTGGCGATGGCATCAAAACGCCCGGCATCCAGTCCGGCGAAGATCGCGTCCCACTGGGTTTCCTTGAACTTGACCTCGACGCCCATCTTCTCGCCGACGGCTTCGATGACCTCGACGTCGTAGCCGGTCAGCTCGTTGCCCTCGTGGTAGGAGAACGGGCGGTAGGTGCCTTCGGTGCCCACGGTCAGCACGCCCGAATCCTGGACCTTCTTCAAGGTTGCTCCGGTGTCCGGCGAGGGCTTGGCGCCACCGGATTCGCTTGCGGAGGTCGATGGGCCTGCCGAGCCGCAGGCGCTCAGTGACAGGGCGATAATTGCGGCAGTAGCCAGCAGTGGTGCAGTGCGCTTCATGGTGACCTCGCTAGGGGAGTGGATAAAAGCTGTTGTCCTACTGAACACTCTAGTGATGATCGCTTATTCCTGCAGGTGGAAGTTACGCTAAATTCCGAGGACGATCGCCAGCAGCATCATCAGCGGGATCGCGCAGATGGTGGTGACCAGGACCGTGTCCTTCGCGATTACCACCCCGTGGTCATAGCGCATGGCCGTCACGAAAATGTTCTGCGCAGTTGGCAGGCCGGCCATGATGACCGACGCCACCAGCAGCTCGCCACGCAGATTGAATACCCAGTAGGCCAGTGCCCAGGCCAGGAACGGGTGGAGCAGCAGCTTGGCCCCGGCGGCGATCAGCACATCGGCGCGGCGGCCCGACTTCTTTTCCAGCGGCTTGGAACCCACCAGGGAGATGCCGAAAGCCATGAGCATGGCGGGGATCGAGGCGCCGGCGATCAGGTCGATCGGTTCGAGCACGATGGAGGGCAATTCGATGCCGGTCAGCGCGACGGCCAAGCCGAGCAGCGACCCGATGATCATCGGGTTCTTCGCGGTGGCCAGCAGCAAAGCGATCGGGGTGGTGCGGTGCCGCGAGGTGGTGGCATCCAGCATCGCCAGATTGATCGGCTGGTAGAGGGCCAACTGGAAGAGGATGATCGGTGCCGCGTAGGACATGTCGCCGAGCACGTACAACGCGATGGGCAGGCCCAAGTTGGCGGAGTTCACCGTGGAGGCGGACATTGCCGCGATGATGCTTTCCGAGGCCGGGCGCTTGAGCATCCGGGCCGTCGCCAGGTAGTAGAGCACCGCGGTCAGCGCCGCGGACAGGGCGGCAACCCAGAGCAGCGGCCCGAGCACGGAAACCGGATCGGACTCGGCCAAGGTGGTGAACAGCAGGGCGGGGCTGGCCACGAAGAAGGTGACCCGGCTGAGCACATGGCGGCCTTGCTCGCCCAGCACCCCGGTGCGGCCCACCAAGTAGCCGACGAGAATGACAACCCAAATGATGGAGAAGCCTTCGAGGACTCCGGTCATCGTGCTCCTTCGCTGGCTATCAGAAGACCAACAACGCCGGAGCACCATTGGTGCCCCGGCGTTCGCTTGAGCGGGCGACGGGAATCGAACCCGCGTATCGAGCTTGGGAAGCTAGCGCTCTACCATTGAGCTACGCCCGCAGTGCACCGAGCGGCCTATTGACGGCCCGGGCATCAAAAGCATATCCCACGAATCCCGCGCACCGGAAAACGGCACGGAAAATCGTGGCCAAAGTTACGCAATGCCTATTCGGAGGGCTTCTCGTTGAGCAGCTGCTCGCGCAGGATCGCCACCCCATCGGCCGGGACCTCGAAGCTGAGCTCGTCGCCGGGGTTCACTACGAAGCCGGTGTTCTCCAAGGCGCGCACCACGGTGGCGCCCTGGACCTTCACGCCGTAGGGCGCCATGTCGATGTACGAGGAAGGGATGCGCTCCAAGGTGGTGAAGACCGCTACCACGGCCTCGCCGGAAGGGTTGGTCAGCATCATCGGCTGGGCATTCTTGTTCTCGCCGGTGACCTCTTCACGGGAGAGGAAATACACCTCGGCGCTCATGAAAGCGCCGATGACCGAGCCGGACAGCTCAGGTTTGTTGAGCCCGGCCTGCAGCATCATTTCGAAATGCGTCTTGGGCTGTGCCCGCTGCTTGTCCATTGGCGTTTCGATGATCGCATCCGGGACCTGGTCTGGTTCTTGGCCTTCAGCGGCGGCGGAGGTGTTCTCGTTGCTCATGTACTACAGCATGTCGCGATAAACCCCCAGGTGCAAACGCCGAATGCGGTTAATTCGGGGTAAAGGCCTAAAATGGCAGATGAGCACACACGATTGAATCAAGGACTGAGCATGCCTGAATTCCGTTACGAGGATCTTCTGCCAATTGGCGAAGATACCACCCCGTACCGCAAGATTTCCTCCGAAGGTGTCGAAGTTGTCGCCGGCCCGGATGGAAAGAACTTCCTGAAGGTCGCGCCGCAGGCACTGGAGCAGCTGGCCGAGACCGCGCTGCACGACATCTCGCACTACCTTCGCCCGGCCCACCTGCAGCAGCTGCGCAATATCCTCGACGACGAGGATGCCAGCCCGAACGACAAGTTCGTCGCCCTGGACCTGCTGAAGAACGCCAACATCGCCGCCGGCGGCATCCTGCCGATGTGCCAGGACACCGGTACCGCGATCGTCATGGGCAAGCGCGGCCAGCGCGTGCTGACCGAAGAGCAGGACGAGATCTCGCTCTCGCGCGGCATCTACAACGCCTACACCCGCCTGAACCTGCGCTACTCGCAGCTGGCTCCGATCACCACCTGGGAAGAGAAGGCCACCGGCAACAACCTCCCGGCGCAGATCGACCTCTACGCGAACACCAAGGACGGCGCTGACACCAGCTACAAGTTCCTGTTCATGGCCAAGGGCGGCGGATCGGCCAACAAGTCCTTCCTGTACCAGGAGACCAAGGCGATCCTCAACGAGAACTCGATGCTGAAGTTCCTCGATGAGAAGCTGCGTTCGCTGGGCACCGCCGCGTGCCCTCCGTACCACCTGTCCATCGTCATCGGCGGCACCTCGGCCGAGATGGCGTTGAAGACCGCGAAGTACGGTTCGGCCAAGTACCTGGATTCGCTGCCGACCGAAGGCGCGATGACCGGCCGCGGCTTCCGCGACACCGAGCTGGAAGACAAGGTCCTTGAGCTGACCCGCCACTTCGGCATTGGCGCGCAGTTCGGCGGCAAGTACTTCTGCCACGATGTGCGCGTGGTGCGCCTGCCTCGCCACGGCGCCTCGCTGCCGGTGGCCATCGCAGTATCCTGCTCGGCTGACCGCCAGATGCTGGCCAAGGTCACCGAAGAGGGACTGTTCGTCGAGCAGCTGGAAACCGATCCAGCCCGCTTCATGCCGGCGGAGGACCACCCGGCCCTGGCCGCGCACGACGACGAGACCGATGGCGTCACCGGCACCGGTGGCTCTTCGGTGGTCAAGATCGACCTGAACAAGCCGATGAGCGAAATCCTGGCCGAGCTGACCAAGTTCCCGGTCAAGACGCGCTTGTCGCTGTCCGGTCCATTGGTTGTGGCCCGCGATATCGCACACGCCAAGGTCAAGGAACGCCTGGATGCTGGCGAGGAAATGCCGCAGTACCTCAAGGACCACCCGGTCTACTACGCAGGTCCTGCCAAGACCCCAGAAGGCATGCCTTCGGGTTCCTTCGGCCCAACCACCGCAGGCCGCATGGACTCCTACGTGGACCAGTTCCAGGCTGCCGGCGGCTCGATGGTCATGCTGGCCAAGGGCAACCGCTCCAAGCAGGTCACCGACGCATGCAACACCCACGGCGGCTTCTACCTGGGCTCCATCGGCGGCCCGGCGGCACGTCTGGCCCAGGATTGCATCAAGAAGGTCGAGGTGCTCGAATACGAGGAACTGGGCATGGAAGCGATCTGGAAGATCGAGGTCGAGGACTTCCCGGCCTTCATCGTTGTCGATGACAAGGGCGAGGACTTCTTCGCCGAGACCTTGAAGCCGACCTTCACCGGCATTCCGGTGCGCGCGAAGTAATTCTCCAGCGCTCTGGGCAGGAACCACCTGCCATGAACTGCTCCCCAAAAGTTGGACTGTAGAAGCCAGCAACTTTTGGGGAGCATTTTCATGCCGTCCGGCGGCACGCAACCTGGAAAACCGTTCCCGGGATTGCATGCCGGTGCGGAGGGCAGATTCCAGGATGCTCCCGCAGAGGGGCAGGGTGCTGACGAGGCTACTTCGTGTGAACTTGCTGCTTCGCGTCCCGGGCACTAGATAATATTGGACGCTAGTACTGGATGCTCCACTGCACCATGATTCGGGCACTGCCCAACGCCCAGCGGATTGCGGGCAGAGCCGCGAAATGGCGACTCGCAGCGGCAATTTTCGTGGTTCCGGCGGTTCTGGTGGACCTGGCAGCGGCCTGTTCCAGACCGGGCTACTGGGTGAAGCCGAAGCCCCAGTCGCGGTACGGCGGAAGGAAACGCAGGACCATCAAGTCCTCGTCCACGACAACATCTTCGCCGGCCTTCTTGGATTTTTCGTGCGGCTCTTCGTCTTTGGCTTTCGCGGGTTCTTTCTCGATAGCTGCCTTTGCTTCGCTTTGCTCGGCATCCGCTATCGAGGCGGCCAGCATCTGGTGGTACTCTTCGAACGTTTCCGCTCCGGAAGCAAGCATCGCTTCGGCATGCTCGACGCCGACATAGCGCACATGCCACGGCTCGTACTTGTAGCCGGTGATCTCTTCCTTGCCCTGGGGGTAGCGGATGATCAGGCCGTATTCTGCCGCGTGCTCGGCAATCCACAGGCCAGCCGGGGTCTGGCCGAATTCTGCTTTCAATTCGGCGCGGCTATCGGTGTAGCCCAGGTCTGCCGCCAAACCGAGCTGGTGCTCGCTGGTTCCGGGGCGCGCAGAAATCCGTTCGGCATAAGCGGTGCCGTACTTGGCTTGGTACTGGTTGAACAAGACCGCCTGGCGCTGGTATGAACGGTATGCGCTCAGCAGCTTGATCGAATGGCCGGCAGCGCGCGCATCAGCAATGAACGCTTCAATGGCCTCTGCCGCCTCGGGACGCAGGGTCATCGAGCTGCCGGCAACACCAACTAGCTTGCCGGGAACGTAGTCCTCCGGCGAAAGCTTCGTGGTGGGGTTGATCAAGGCCAAGGGGCTCGATGCCTTCGACAGCTGCGAGCTCTCGACGGCAGGCAGATCCTCGGCCGGCGCAGCGAGTGCGGCGGTGCCGGAGAGCAGCAATGCCGATGCGAGTACGGTGCCAGTCAGCGCGGAGGCTAGGCGCATGTTGAATAAACCCTTGCGTTGCGGAGCGATGATGGGAAATCCCAGCTTAACGATAGCTGGAAACGCTGGGTAATTGGTGGGAAATCTGCGACCAGCTGGTGAACAGGATGCGGCCAGTGATCTCGACTCACTGTACATAATTGGCCTAATAGTTCGGCTGCCGGGGAAAGTCAGGATAAATTTATACGCGTGTTGTATTCAGATGGTGACATTCGTCGAGAAATAGCGTCCGGTGAGATTGGGCTAGAGCCCTTTGACCCGCAGATGGTCCAGCCCGCATCCGTGGATGTTCGACTTGACCGGTTCTTCCGGCTTTTCGATAACCACAAGTATGCGCACATCGATCCTTCGGTGGAGCAAGATGAACTGACGCGCCTGGTCGAGGTCGACCCCGATGAGCCATTCATCCTGCACCCGGGCGAATTCGTGCTCGGCTCGACCTACGAAGTGGTGACCTTGGGCCACGGCGTGGCCGCGCGGCTGGAAGGCAAGAGCTCCTTGGGCCGCCTTGGCCTGCTGACCCACTCCACCGCAGGGTTCATTGATCCAGGGTTCTCCGGCCACGTGACCTTGGAACTGTCCAACATGGCTACTTTGCCCATTAAGCTGTGGCCGGGATCGAAGATCGGCCAGCTGTGCTTCTTCAAGCTGACGTCGGACACCGAGCATCCATACGGTTCGGGACCCTACGGCAACCGCTACCAGGGCCAGCGTGGCCCCACGGCTTCGCGCAGCCACCTGAACTTCCACCGGACCATCATCGAGAACTAAGCGGCAGTACCGCTCAGGATCCCGCAAACGGCGCTGGCCCCCAACATTTGTTGGGGGCCAGCGCCGTTTGCGGCTGGAAGCTACGCGGTGACCTTCTTGGGCGACCGGATTGGCAGGAGCAGGAGCAGGCCGAGCGCCAAGACCACCAGGATGCCCAGGATGCCGTAACGCTGGGCTTGGCCGGATGCCACCAGCGGGGTAGCGATGGCGATGGCTCCGGCAAACAACGCCGGTGCCAGGAAGGACACGGCGCGACCGGTGGTCGCGTACAACCCGAAGAGCTCTCCTTCGCGTCCTTCGGGAATCAAGCGCGAGAGGTAGGAGCGGGAAGCTGCCTGTGCCGGTCCGACGAACAAGCACAGCAGCAGGCCGAAGATCCAGAAGCCCGCGGCTTCGGGGGAGAAGAAGACTCCGGCGCCGGCAACCAGCAGGCCGATCAGCGAACCGACAATGACCGCCTTCGGGCCTGCCAAGTCATCGATGCGGCCGCCAAGCACCGCGCCAAGGGCCGCAACGACGTTGCCGACGATCGCGAAGATGATCACTTCGGTCAATTCGAAACCGAAGGTGCCCGCGGCAATGACGCCGCCGAAGGTGAAGATGGCGGCTAGCCCGTCGCGGAAGACGGCGGAGGAGCAGAGGAAGAAGAGCAGGTTGCGGTCGCTGCGCCACAGTTCCCTGATGTTGTTGAACAGCACCTTGTAGGTAAGCATCAGCGGGATTTTCTTCGAGGTGCTCGGTGGCGCTTCGGGGATCACGAAGAACAGCGGCAGCGCGAAGAGCAAGCACCAAACGGCAGAGAACACTGCCACCCAGCGCAAGTTCAACGATTCTTCGGTGCTGGCACCTGGCCAGTCCACGATTGGCTGCACGAACAGGAAGAGCACCAGGGCGAGGGCGAGGATTCCGCCGACGTAGCCCATGCCCCAGCCGAAACCGGAGACCTTGCCGACCGTTGCCTTGGTGGAAATCTGGTTCAGCACCGCGTTGTAGTTCACGCCGGCGAATTCGCCGAAGACCGACATGGCCGCGACGAGGATCGCGCCGAACCAGAGGTAGGAAGGGTCGGGGTAGACGAAGAAGCAGGCCGCGCAGATGGCGACGAGAACCAGGGTGTTGACCACGATCCACAGCTTGCGCCGCCCGGCAACATCGGCGCGAAGCCCGGTGACGGGCACCAGCAGGGCGATGGCCAGTCCGCCGATGGCCAGTGCCTGCGAGAGGACCAGCGACGCATGGTCGGTGTCGCCGAATAGCTCGCTGGTGAGATAGACGGTGAACACGAAAGTGATCATGACAGCGTTGATCGCGGCTTGTCCCCAATCCCAGCTGGCCCACGCCCAGGTGTACTTATTAAGCCACTTTTCACGAATCGCCGACGGTTCGACCTGATTGATTCCCATGCTGGCATCGTACCTGCAACAGGTAATCAGGCGATGAATAGGAACGACCTTTTGGAGAATAGCGGCTAGCTTGGAAAATCAGCTGGTCGCGGAAAACGCAGGGAATATTCCTTAAAGCGCACATTCGTGCGATTGCAGGCAGGCCACGGCTGATAAAATTACAGATGCAGGCGCTTTTCGAAGTGCTCTGGATACTCTGCCCACCACCAGCCGACAGAGGAAAAGCGTGCTAATAATTCTCACTGCGCTGTTTGCCACCGCTGTTTTATGCCCATTAATATTCCGGGCCTTGAAACGAAACGGTTTTTACGTTGTGGCGGCCGTGCCCGCAGTGGGATTCATCTGGTTGCTGACCCGCATGCCGGCGGTGCTTTCTGCCGATAATTCCCTGGCCAATGGTGCGCCAAATGCGCCGCCATCGGTTCAAATGGAATGGATTCCCGGGCTGAATATCGCCCTGAATTTCCGCATGGATTCTTTGGCCGCGACAATCTTGCTGCTGATCCTCGGCGTGGGCGCGCTGGTGCTGTTCTATTGCGCCCGCTATTTCAAGAATGATGATCCGCAGATCGGCAGCTTCGCGGCGAAGATGGTCGCTTTCGCCGGAGCCATGACCGGCTTGGTCACGGCCGATGACATCATCATCATGTTCATCTTCTGGGAAATCACCAGCGTGCTTTCCTACCTGCTCATCGGTTTCAGCCAGGCCCTGATCACCGCGCGCCGTTCAGCCATGAACGCCCTGATCATCACGACCCTTGGCGGACTGGTGATGCTCGCCGGCATCTTGATGCTCGGCGCGGCGGCCGGCAGCTACCAGCTCTCGGAGATCATGGCATCGGCCGATGAACTGGTGGCCTTTGGGGCCTTCACCGATGTTGCGGTGGCGCTGATTATTGTCGGGGCGATCTCCAAATCGGCCCTGGTGCCTTTCCACTTCTGGCTGCCCGGTGCGATGGCCGCTCCGACTCCGGTGTCCGCGTACCTGCACGCGGCAGCCATGGTCAAGGCCGGCGTCTACCTGATCGCCCGCCTGGCCCCGGGCTTCGCCGAGACCACCCTGTGGGTCCCCATGACCGTAGGCATCGGTATTCTCACCATGCTCATCGGCGGCTACCGGGCGCTCAAGCAATACGACCTGAAGCTGATCCTGGCCTTCGGCACGGTCTCGCAGCTGGGCTTCATCATCGCGGTCTTCGGCTTCGGCACCCCCGAAGCGGCTTTTGCCGCACTGGCCATGACGCTGGCCCACGGCCTGTTCAAGGCGACGCTGTTCCTGAGCGTGGGCATCATCGACCACAACACCGGTACCCGCGATATCCGCAAGCTCAGCGGCTTGCGCCGTGCCATGCCGATACTGGCCACGACCACCGGCATCGCCGCGGCGTCCATGGCCGGCGTGCCGCTGCTGTTCGGCTTCGTTGCCAAGGAAGCGGTCTACGAATCGGCCCTGCACCTGGAAACCGGGTGGGGAATGGCCGCGCTCATCGGCATCCTGATGGGTGCGGCGCTGACCATGGCCTACTCGCTGCGCTTCTTCTTCGGGGCTTTCGGCGTGAAGAAAAAGAAGTTGCCTGCATTGCAGTGCAAGGCCCCGACACTGATCTTCCTGGCGCCCTTGCTGGTTCTTTCGGCGGCGACGCTGTTCCTGGGCCTGTACCCGCAGCTGGTGGAGCCGCTGGCCATCCACTGGTCGGCCGCGCAGGGCGGACCGGGCAAAATGCACCTGCTGCCATTTGCCGGCTTCAACGCGGCACTGGGGCTGAGCGCCATATCGGTGGGCCTGGGCCTGTGCTTCTTCTGGCTGCGTCACCGCACCGACACCGGGGCACCGCTGCGCCGCATGGTCACCTCGGCCGAGGAAATCTACCGCATGTCGGTGAACGTGCTGGACAAGGTGGCCATCTGGATCACCGGTCGCACCCAGCGTGGTTCGCTCTCCTTCTACCTGGGCGTCATCCTGGTCGTGGTGCTGGTGATTCCGCTGGCCATCGCGCTGACCGTCTACACCCCGTGGCCAACGAACTGGATCATCGCCGACCACCCGGCCCAGCTGCTGATCGGTGCGGTGATCATCGCCGGTGCGGTGGTCTCCATTACCGCGCCGAAGCGTTTCATGGCGGTGCTGATGGTTTCGGTGACCGGCTACGGCATGGTCGCGATCTTCGCCCTGCAAGGCGCCCCGGACCTGGCGCTGACCCAGCTGCTGGTGGAAACCATCGTGCTGGTTTCCTTCGTGCTCGCCTTGCGCGCCCTGCCCAAGCGACTGTGGGTGGGCCTGACCCGGATCAAGTGGGGCCGGGCCATCCTGTCGATCGCCTTGGCCGTGATGGTCGTCTACATTGCCATCGCGATGATGGCCGCCCGCAACGAGGCCCGCATTTCCCTGGCTTGGCCGGATCTGGCCTACTACGAGGGCTACGGCAAGAACATCGTCAACGTGGCCCTGGTGGACCTGCGCGTGTGGGATACCTTCGGCGAGATCACCGTGCTGGCAGCGGCTGCCACCGGTGTGGCTTCGCTGATCTTCGCCGGGCGCAGCTTCGGCAACCGGGTGCGGGCCCACCACGTGGCACCGGGCAGCATCGACGCGGGTTCCGAAGCCATGGGCAGCAAGGACTCCAAGGAAACCGAGCTGCGCATTGCCCGCCGCTTTGCCTCCAGCTCCAACCAGGACTGGTTGATGGCTGGCAGCACCCTGGTCGCCGAGCGCCGCTCGATCATCTTTGAAGTGGTCACCCGGCTGATTTTCCACACGGTGCTGATCATGTCGGTGTACACGCTGCTGACCGGGCACAATACCCCGGGCGGCGGCTTCGCTGGCGGGCTGATCGCCGGCTTGGCGCTGACCATCCGCTACCTGGCCGGCGGCCGCGTGGAACTTTCCGAGTCGATGCGCATCGCTCCGGGCATGCTGATCGGCGGCGGCATAGCGCTAGCCGGATTGGCGGGCATCGTGCCGCTGCTGCTGGGTGATGGCATCTTCACCACCTACGCCCTGGAATTCTGGTTCTTCGGCGAGCACAAGTTCGTTTCCTCAACGATTTTCGACATTGGAGTGTATCTGGTGGTCCTTGGCCTCGTGCAGGACGTGCTGCGTTCTTTGGGCAGTGAGATTGATTCGCTCTCCGAGGGCCGCAGCCCGGTGGAGCGCCACGACGAGATCCAGGCCTCCCGGACTGGAGTTGGCCGATGAGCGTGAACATCACTTTCCTCGTAGTCACCGGCGTGCTGCTGGCGGCCGGCTTCTACCTGGTGCTCGAACGCACCCTGACCCGGGTGCTGCTGGGCATCATGCTGCTGGGCAACGGCCTCAACCTGCTGATCCTCACCAGCGGCGGGCGCAAGGGCGCGGCGCCGTTGTTCAAGCCGGATGCGGCGGCCGACTCGTACTCGGACCCGCTGCCGCAGGCCCTGATCCTCACCGCCATTGTGATCACCTTCGCGGTGACCGCCTTCCTGCTGGCGATGATCTACCGGTCCTGGACCCTGACCAGCGCTGATGAGCTCACCGATGACACCGAAGATATCAAGGTGTCCCAGAAGACCGCCTACGACGAGGAAGAAGACTCGCCAGTGGCCGAGGATACGACCGAATTCGTCGATGAAGAAGGACGCCCAGTGCGCGAGGGGGAAGAGTGAATTTCCTGGATCTAGCCCCTTTGGCCGTGGTGCTGCCGATCTTCGGCGCCGGGGCAGCCTTCCTGGCCCGCCGCCAGGTCCGCCTGCAGCGCCTGATCACCATCGGCATCCTGTGCCTGACCCTGGTGCTCGAAGCGGGAATGCTCGCCGCCGTATGGGGCGGGGAAAGCTATGCCATCCATATTGGCGGCTGGGAGTCGCCCTTCGGCATCGCCCTGATGGTCGACGGGTTCAGCGCCTTCATGCTGCTGGTCTCCACCGTCGTCTCGCTGGCTGTGCTGCTCTTCGCCACCAGCCAGGGCCTGGCCGACGGGGACGAGCCCGGACCGGTGTCGATATTCCACCCGGCGTACCTGATCCTGCTGGCCGGAGTGTCCAACGCCTTCCTGGCCGCTGACCTTTTCAACTTGTACGTCGGATTCGAAATCCTGCTCACCGCCAGCTACGTGCTGCTGACCTTGGGCGGTACCGCCGAGCGCATCCGCGCCGGTACCACCTATGTGGTGGTTTCCGTGGTTTCCTCGGTGATCTTCCTGATGGCCATCGCGATGACCTATGCGGCCACCGGCACGGTGAACATGGCTGACCTTGCGGTGAAGCTGCCCGAGCTGGGCCAGGGCCCGCAGCTGATCTTGCATGTGCTGCTGCTGATCGCTTTCGGCATCAAGGCCGCGGTCTTCCCGCTGTCCCTGTGGCTGCCGGACTCCTACCCGACCGCACCGGCCCCGGTGACCGCCGTGTTCGCCGGGTTGCTGACCAAGGTGGGCGTCTACGCGATCGTCCGCACCGAAACCCTGCTCTTCCCGGGCGGCTCGGTCAACGCCGGACTGCTGGTGGTGGCCGCGCTGACCATGGTCATCGGTATCCTCGGTGCGCTGGCGCAGACGGACTTCAAGCGCATGCTTTCCTTCACGCTCACCAGCCACATCGGCTACCTGATCTTCGGCGTGGCCGTGGGCGGGCCGCTGGCCATCGCCGCGACCATCTACTACGTGGGCCACCACATCATCGTGCAGACTTCGCTGTTCATGGTGGCGGGACTGATCGAACGCCGTGCCGGTAGCTCGAATGTCACCCGGCTCGGCTCGCTGGCCAAGCTCTCCCCGGCATTGGCCCTGCTCTTCTTCATCCCGGCCATCAATCTGGGCGGCATCCCGCCGTTCTCCGGATTCCTGGGCAAATTCGGGCTATTGCATGCGGCCGCGCAGGATGCCGATCCGCTGACCTGGGTCGTGATCGGCGCCGGATTGCTGACCAGCCTGCTGACCTTGATGGCGATCATCCGCGTGTGGGCCCGTGTGTTCTGGCGCCGTGCCGCTGATGCCGAGGTGCCCAACCAGGACCTGGTGGCCGAAGCGACGCAGGTCGCCGACGAGACGTTGGCCGGCGGCGCGCAGAACCCCCGCTTGGGGTTGAAACTGGCCAAGCAGCTGGAAGCCGACTCCTTGCCGTGGGGCATGCGCTACGCCACCGGTTCGCTGGTGCTTGCGGGCATCGCCCTGACCGTCTTTGCCGGGCCGATCTTCGAATTCTGCCAGCGGGTGGCTGCGGAACTGATCGCCCGCGAACCGTATATCAGCTCGATCTTGCCATTCTGATTGGAGGGATGATGCCGAACAAGAACTTTGAACCGCGTGACCAGCGCATTGACGATGCGCTGGATACCTCCGGTGTGCGCCACCGCGCGACACTCAAGCAGGAATGGCCGCTGCTTCTGCTGCTGCTCTTTGTCTGGGGTGCTCTCTGGCAGGACTTCTCCCTGGGGAACATGGTCTTCGGCGTGATCATCGCGCTGCTGATCGTGAACCTGTTCCCGCTGCCGCCGGTGGTCCTTTCGGGCCGGATCAATGCCTGGTACTGCCTGAAGCTGTTCATCTGGTTCCTCGGACAGGTCTTCGCCGCCAGCGTCCATGTGGCCTGGCTGGCGCTGGTCCGCGGGAAGCGCACCCGCAGCGCGGTCATTGCGGTCCCGCTGCGCACCGACTCGGACCTGATCGTGATGACCGTGGGACACGTGCTCACGCTGATCCCGGGCTCCTTCGTGATCGACGTGGACCGCAGCTCGTCGACGCTGTACCTGCACTACATCGACATCGAGTCGCCTGCGGACGTGGAGAAGGCGCGTGCCGGCATCCGGGACATCGAACGCCGGCTGATCATGGCTATTGGCAGCCGAGACGAGTACGAAGCGATCAAGAGCGAATGCGGACCGAACTTTGATGCGAGGAAGGGGTAACATGCTGGATATCGTCATTTGGATCTGCGGCATCATGCTCGGGCTCGGTGCTGTCGCCTGCCTGGTCCGTGTTGCCAAGGGGCCGTCAATCCTTGACCGGGTGCTGGCCCTGGACGTGATGCTGCTGATCATCTCCGCCGCGCTGTGCCTGGAAATGGTGCTGCACAAGCACACCGACTACTTGCTGTTCGTCGTGGCCGCCTGCATGCTCGGGTTCATCGGTTCGGTGACCGTCTCGCGCTTCGTTTCGGATCAGAGGAACGCCTAATGGAAATCTTCCTCGATGTCCTCGTTGCCGTCCTGCTGATCCTTGGCTGCCTGATGTCATTGATCGCAGGTATCGGCTTGCTGACCTTCCCGGACATGCTCACCCGCATGCATGCAGCGACCAAACCGCAGGTACTCGGCTTCCTGCTGATTTTCGCTGGACTGGCCATTTACCTGCGCAGCTGGGCTGTGGTCCCGGTACTCGTGCTGGCCTGGGGAATGCAGCTATTGACCGCACCGGTTTCGGCCCACATGATTGGCCGTTCCGGCTACCGGACCAAGCACGCTGCCAAGGAAACCCTGTTCTCCGATGAGCTGAGCCACGTGGTCAACAAGGTCAACGGAACACCGCCGACCGGAACCACCCCGGTTTCCAAGACCGGATCGCCAGACGAACAAGATTGAGAAAAAGCGGGAGCCGCCCCTCTGGGCGGCTCCCGCTTTTGGCTCAACGCCGAAGCTTACTTGGTGAACTTGGCAACAACCTTGTTGGCGCTGCGGTCAGCCACGGTCTGCAGGATTGCTGCGACCAGGGCCGAAACGACTGCGAAGCCCAAGGCACGGCGGAAAGAAGCTTCCGCTGCTTCCTCAGTGCCCTTGCGTGGTGCTTTGCTGCCGGTTGCCTTCAACCAAAGGAAATCAACCAGCTTGCCGCCGAGCATGCCAGCGCCAACGGTGATACCGGTAGTGGCAAGTTTCTGCACTTTATCCATTTTTTCCTCGCGATCAAGCTCTTGACATATCGTTCCTCTGCCCAGCATACCTGCGGTATGGTGGGGGAGCAGTAATTATTCCGACAGGGGAGCGTCAGACTTTTAAAAAAGTCGCAAGACGCTGAGAGTGCGATAGATCGCAGACCCTCGAACCTGCCCCGGCTAGTACCGGCGAAGGAAGTCGAGCATCTCGGATGCGGATAGGCGCGGCAGTATGCCCTCATTCCGTCCATCTCCCCTCCTTTCCACAGGAGGACCAGCAATGAACGAAACAGTTTCGAAGCAGCGTACCGGCTGGCGTGTAGTTGATATCGTCGTCGCCTCGGTGATCGCCGTCGCTTCAGGGGTCATTTTCTGGGCGTGGAGTGCCGGCTATGGCCTGTTCTCGCTCGCCTTTGCGGCTTTCCCGCCAGCCACCGCGTTGCTCACCGGCATGTGGCTCTTCCCGGCGGTGCTCGGCGCACTGATCATCCGCAAGCCAGGCGCCGCAATCTACTGCGAGCTGCTGGCCGCTGTGGTTGAAGCGCTGCTCGGCTCGCACTACGGCTTGACCGTACTGATCTCCGGCCTGGTCCAGGGCCTGGGTGCAGAGCTGGTCTTCGCAGCATTCCGCTACCGCAAGTGGAACCTGGGCGTGGCGCTGCTGGCAGGCTTGTTCGCCGGCTTGTTCGCCGGCATTTCCGAGGCCTACATCCTGGCCTACTATGTTGAGTACACCGCCGGAATGAAGATCTTCCACGTGATCGCCACCGGCATTTCCGGCGTAGTCATCGCAGGGCTGCTGTCCTGGTTGGCCACGTGTGGACTGGCGAAGACCGGTGCATTGAGCGCCCTGCCGAGCCGGCGTGCTCACCTGGAAAGCGCAAAATGAGTTCCTTTGCCAATTCCGGCGCAGCCTCGCTGACCCAGCGCGGTGCCGCCATCACCGCAACGGGGTTCGGCTGGCAGCACTCCGAGAGGAAGAATCCTGCCATCTCGGGACTGGACCTTGTGATCCACGCCGGTGAGAAGGTGCTGCTGGTCGGTCCATCGGGCGCCGGCAAGTCAACCTTGCTGCACGCGATGGCCGGGTTGCTGGAAGCGGATGAGGACGATCAGGTCGCTGGCCGGCTGCTCATAGATGGCAGCGATGCCTTCATCCGGAGCCACCCGGTGGGCTTGATGCAGCAAGACCCGGAAACCCAGGTAGTGCAAAGCAGGGTCGCCGATGACGTGGCCTTTGGCGCCGAGAATCTCGGAATGGATCCCGAACTGATCCGCCAGCGGATCCCCGAAGTGCTGGACGCTGTGGGTCTGGGTGCGCTGTCCTTCGAGCACCGCACCCAGCAACTTTCCGGCGGACAGAAACAGCGGTTGGCCTTGGCCGGCATTCTGGCCATGGAACCCAGCGTCATGCTGCTCGATGAACCGACTGCCAATGTGGACCCGCAGAGCATTGAGCTCTTGCGCGATGCGGTGCTGAACGCCGCCCGGCTTTCCGGTGCCACGCTGGTCGTCGTGGAACACCGGATTGAAGCCTGGGCGCAGCATGTGGACCGGGTTATCGTGCTGCAGCCCGGTGGGGGAGTCGCGCACGATCTGGACCCGCAGCAGCTGTACACCGATGAAACGGTGCGCGAGGAGCTGGCTGCTGCCGGGCTGTGGATTCCAGGCTACTTCCCGCAGGTGGCTCGGGCAACGAACGGTGCCGGTGCCACGCTGCTGGAAGCGCAGCAGCTGGTATCCGCCCGCACCGCCACGGCACCGCGCACCCAAGCGGTGGACGTGAATGTGCAAGCGGGCACCGCGACGGTGATTCGCGGTGAGAATGGCGCTGGAAAGTCGACGCTGGCCTTGACCTTGGGCGGATTGCTCGTCCCGGCCGACGGCGGGTTGGCGGCCACCGCGCAACTGGCCGACGGCCTGGGCAACTCCCCGTTTGCCTGGAAGGCCGGTGCATTGATTGGGCGGATCGGTTCGGTGTTCCAGGAACCCGAACACCAATTCGTGACCCAGAGCGTTCGGGAAGAGCTGGCTTTCGCTCCCAGCCGCGCGCAGGCCAGCAGCGCCGATGCGCCGAAATACGAGCCGGCCCAGGTCCAAGCGCGCGTGGACGCGTTGCTGGAACGCTTGGGCCTGGCGCATTTGGCAGACGCGAACCCGTTCACTCTCTCCGGGGGCGAGAAGCGGCGCTTGTCCGTGGCCACTGTTCTGGCCGCATCCCCCCAGGTGCTGATCCTCGACGAACCGACCTTCGGGCAGGATGCGAATACGTGGAGGGAACTGGCCGGGCTGCTGGTTGAGGAATTGCAGCAGGGCACCGCGATCATTGCTGTGACCCACGACGATCACTTTGCCTCGGTGCTCAAAGCAAGGGACCTGGTGCTCACTGCCGGCACCCCGGAAGCTGGTACCCCGCGACAGGGGCCGGTGCTTGATGCGCCGGTAGGGCATAGCTGGTTGGCGAAGATCAATCCGCTGGCCAAGCTCGGTGCGGTGGCTGCGGCAACACTGCCGTTGATCACCACCTTGGATTGGGTTTCGGCGCTGGTGGTGATCGTGGCGACCGTGGTGT
Organism: Glutamicibacter sp. NPDC087583; assembly: GCF_044743685.1. NCBI lineage: Bacteria > Bacillati > Actinomycetota > Actinomycetes > Micrococcales > Micrococcaceae > Glutamicibacter > Glutamicibacter sp. NPDC087583. The sequence continues at coordinate 120,270 of NZ_JBIUWY010000001.1, forward strand.
TCTTCCCCCTGGCAGGGCTGAGCCCGCTGAAATTCCTCAAGCGCGCGTGGCCACTGCTGATTGCCGGAATCCTTGCGGCGTGGGGCATCGCCTTGGTGGGCCAGGATAGCGGCATGGTCTACGCCCAATTCGGCGCCTTCAGCATCACCGAGGGATCGGTGGCCGGGGGCATTGCCACCGGACTGCGCGCTTTCGCGCTGGCCATCCCGTGCATCTTGCTGCTGGCCACCACGAATCCAAGCGATTTGGGCGGGGCGCTGTCTCAGCAGCTGAAGGTACCCCACCGGTTTGTGCTCGGGGCCTTGGCCGGCATGCGCCTACTCGGGTTGATGGTGGAAGAATTCACCACGCTCACGCTGGCCCGGCGCGCTCGCGGTGTCGGGAACTTCGGCACCGTGGGCCAACGCATCAAGGCAACCCTCGGCCAGGTGCTGGCCTTGCTGGTGCAAGCGATTCGCCGCGCCGGACGGTTGGCCACCACGATGGAGGCCAAGGGGTTTGGCACGGCCAAGCGTACATGGATTCGCACGGCCACCTTCACCTGGCGTGATGGCATGGTGCTGGCCACGGGGATCCTGTTTGGCACGGCCGCAATGGCTGCGGCCGTGCTGGCAGGGACCTACAACTTGGTGTGGTCCTAGCGGATTGCTTCGCTCAGGGCGCTGAGCTCTTCATGGAGCTCAGCGTCCAGGCGCAACGGCTTGGCATCGATGGTGCGCACCGGGGTCAGCAGGCGGATGGAGGAAACCAGCCACACGCCATCGGCCTGGTACAGGTCTTCCGGGCGCAACGGGCCGTAGCCCAGCTCCCAGCCATCCTGGGCCGCGGCGTCGAAAATGGCGCTTTGCGTGGTGCCTGGCAGGATGCCGGTTTCAAGCATCGGGGTCAGCAGCCGCTTGGTCTCGCCATCGCGCTGGGCTACCAGCACGGTCGAGGTCGGAGCTTCCAGGATGATCCCGTCGGCGGAGGTGAAAATGACATCATGGGCGCCGTGCTTGTGCGCGTAGCGCAGGGCGGCCATGTTGATCGAATAGGAAAGGGTCTTGGCGCCCATCATGAGCCATGGCGCACGTTCGGCCAGCTTCGAGTCGTAGCCGCGATCCAGCATCAGGACATCCACACCGGTTTCACGCTGTTCCCTGCCCAAGGCCGGGGCAGGGGTCACGGTGACCCAGCAAATGGCAGGATCATTGTCGTGCTCGCCGCGCGCGGCGACCAGCTTGACCACCGCTTCTTCAGCGCCGCCGGTGGCATCGAAATCGGCCACAGCGGTATCTACCGCGGCAAACCAGCTGCGCGCATCGGGAATGGCCAAGTCGGCAACTTCAGCCGAGGTCGCCAAGCGTGCCAGGTGCGCTTCGAATTTGCGTACGGCCTGGTTGGTGTAGAGCATCGATTCAAAGATGCCATCACCTCGCGTGACTCCCTGTGCTGTGACCAGAAGTTGCGGTGCAGTGATGTCTGCAAGACGACCAGCCGGATAGGCCGGATCCAAGAATACAAGTGAGCTCATAAAGACAGATTATCGAACCCCAGCGTCTTCTGCGCGATTTCTGCAGGCGGAGATTCAGACAAGTCCGGCAATGTTCGATAAGCTAAGCGAAGGATTTTGGCCTGTACATCGCAGATCAGAGGCCGATAATGCCGAATTCGCGGGGTGTAGCCAAGGGGGTGCCCGAGTGTGGCCAAGTAATGAAGTCTTCTTGCAGATTGGCGGCGTTCTCTGGAGCGTGCTGGTCGCAATAGAGCTAGCGGTTCGCTACTTCATGATCGGCATCGTTCCGGGCAACCGGCGCCCCACCACCGCCATGGCATGGCTATTGGCTATCTTCTTCCTGCCCGTTGTGGGACTTGTCGCATACTGGCTTTTCGCCAATCCGCACCTGTCGCGCCGCCGCTTGGAAAAGCAGCGGCGTGCGCACGATGAAATCATGAAGGCCACGAGCCACATGCAGCTGCCCGAAGAATTCCATTCCCAGGAGGAATGGGTCGAATCGGCAGTCATGCTCAACCGCAATCTTGGTGCCATGCCGCTGGAAGGCGGCAACCAGGTAGAGGTCATTTCCGATTACCGGGCTTCGCTCGATGCCATGCGCAAGGAAATCGATAACGCCACCCGCTATGTGCACATCCAGTTCTACATCATGGGCGATGACCCGGATTATGTTGGACCGGTACTCGATGCGCTGGAAGCGGCCGCGGAGCGCGGCGTGCACGTCCGGTTGCTCTTCGACCACCTGGGAACCTTGCGCGTCAAGGGCTACAAGGATTTCAAGAAGCGGCTGAAGAAATCCGGTATCAACTGGCGCCCGATGCTGCCCATCGACCTGATTGGCCGTCGTTGGCGCCGCCCGGATCTGCGCAACCACCGCAAGATCCTCGTTGTTGATGGCGAGGTGGCCTTCACCGGAAGCCAGAACCTGATTGAACCCGGCTACAAGCGCGAGTCCTCGCATAAGGTGGGCCGCGAATGGGTTGAAATGATGCTCCGGGTCGAAGGTCCGCTGGTGCGCAGCCTCGACGTCACTTTCGCTACCGACTGGTGGCAGGAGGACGACGACCAGGAAGTGCTGATGGACATGGCCGAGGCCCGCCACCCGCTGGCCTATGAGGAACGTCCCGGTTCCACCCTGGCGCAGCTGCTGCCCAGCGGCCCCGGATACGGTACCGAGAACAACCTCAGGCTGTTCAATACGCTGATCTATTCTGCCTCCGAACGCCTGGAAATCACCAGCCCCTACTTCGTTCCCGACGATTCGCTGCTCTATGCCATCACCACTGCCGCCCAGCGCGGAGTAGAAGTGGAATTGTATGTTTGCGAAGAGGGCGACCAGTTCCTGGTGCACCACGCGCAGCAGTCCTACTACCAGCAGCTGCTGGAAGCCGGCGTGCGCATTCACCGCTACCCGGCACCGATGGTGCTGCATACCAAGTGCTTCACCGTGGATAACGACGTGGCCGTGGTGGGATCCTCGAATATGGACATGCGCTCATTCAGCCTGAACATGGAAATTTCCGTGATGCTGCTGGGCAAGGAAATGGTCGATGCGGTTAACCAGGTGCAGAACCACTACCGCGGGATTTCCTCGGAAATCACCCTCTCGCAGTGGCGCCGCCGTCCTCGCATGCAACGCTGGATCGACAATGTGGCTCGCTTGACGGCCACCTTGCAATAATTCAGTTGGCTTAAGTGTCTTGCGGGAAACTGGCGCCCAGTGCTTGAAGCACGCCGCGGGATTTGGTGATGACCTCGTCCCACTCTTCAGCGGGCACCGAATCAGCGGTGATTGCCCCGCCAAGGCCCAGGCTCAACCGCCATGACTGGTCAGCTAGCCGGTCGCACACCAGGGTTCGGATCACCACGGAGAAATCGGCGGCACCATCAGCACCCAGATACCCCACGGCCCCGGAGTACAGGCCGCGGGCACGGTGCTCTTCGAGCTCATCCAAGATGCTCATCGTGGACAGCTTCGGTGCACCGGTCATGGAGCCCGGCGGGAAAGCTTCGCGCAGGGCTTCGGCGGCCAGCTGCGGGGCGGATAGCGTGGCGTCGATGGTGGAGACCATCTGGTGCACTGTCGCGTAGGTTTCCACCGCGCACAGCCGGGCAACCTTCACCGACCCGGGAACCGCATGGTGCGAAAGGTCGTTGCGCAACAGGTCAACGATCATGATGTTCTCGGCCCGGTCCTTGGGATGGGTGGCCAGATCATGCTTCAACGCGAGATCTGATTCTTCATTTTCGCCACGCGGCCGGGTGCCCTTGATAGGCTCGGCCCGCAACTGCCCGTCCTTGGACAGCGCGAGGAACCGTTCCGGTGAAATGCTGGCGATTTGCAGATCAGTGAAACGCAGGTAGTGGGCAAACGGTGCAGGGCTGGAGCGGCGCATCCGGCAGTAGGCCTCGAACGGATCGAACAGTTCGGCATGGGCCGTCAGTTCGGTAGTCAGGCAAACTTCGTAGGTGTTGCCTTCATAGATCTCGCGTTGGGCCTGGCGTATCTTTTGCTTGTAACCGGCTTCGGTATCCGCGCAGCTGAACTGCGGGATAGGCAACGGGTGGTGGGCGCGCAGTTCTGGAGGATTGCCCAACAGGATGCTCAGCGCTGCTGCCGGTTCGCTAATGCTGTGCAGATGCATCTGGCCTTCTTGATGGTCAATGACCACCACGGTATCCGGCGCAAAGAACTGGGCATCGGGGCGCACCCGCCCGGGTTCAACCACTGCCTGCAGATCCGCGGCGCCGAGCTCGCGCTTGAGCTCATAACCGAGGTACCCCACCCATGCCGGCAGCGGGTAGCCGACTTTAGCGGTGGTTCCGGCAGGCCAGAGGCCTGCCAGCGCGCGGAAGAAATCCTCGCCCAGCCGTACTTGCGCTCCGGGCAAGCTGACGGTGGTGCCGTGGCTGGTGGCGCTCAGTACCGGGGGCTGTTCTGCCGCCGAAAGCGCGATCAACGAATAGCGGTTGCGTCCCAACGGGTCGCTGAGCTTATGGCTTGTTGATTCCAGTAGTGCGGCATGCGGAAGGGACCGGGCCAGTTCCTCGAAGAGTGACGCCGTATCGGCTGGCGCCTCGTAGCTCTGGCGGAAGGTTGGGGCAGTGGGGGACTGGTTGGAGCGGAGGCAAAGCTGGCGCATCATGGCAGGCAGGTAGCGGCAGGAACGCGCCCAGATCTCGATGGGGTCGTGGTCGCCAGCGGCATCAATGATCAGGGTTGCTGCGGCGTGCGGCTGATGGGCCAGCAGGTACCGTTCCTCTTGTTCGGCCCACATCTGCCAGTACGGACGGTAGGCCTGTCCATCGCGTGCCAGCGCCCGATCGCGGCGGAAGCTTTCGGGTGCTTCCAGCCAGATCCCGATATCGAGGAATTCTCGGGCGTCGGAATGGATCGCTCCTACGCCTTCGATGATCACTACCTCGGCCGGAGTGAAGTTCTTGGATGCGCCAAGGGCACCCGCGGCCCAGTCCCAGGTGGGGTAGGTGATCGTGTTGCCTGCTGCGAGCTGAGGCAGGATCCGGTGGTAGAGATCGAAGGACAGGTGCAGCCCGTCCCAACCGTGGTAGAGCTCTTCGAGGCGCAAAATAGCTATGGAGGCGGTGGCTTCCAGGTATTTCGCTAGGTCTGTTGCAAAGGTGCTTTTGCCGGATCCGGAACGCCCGTCAATGGCAATCAGCGTTGGTCTAGCGGTTTCCACGAGAGGCGATGTTACTCCGCACGTAATCTACAAGGGCAGGCAGGGAAGCAGAAATGAGTTTCCAGGTCTCGCGGAAGTCTCCGGCATCACCGTACCAGGGGTCATAGATGCCCTGCTGGTCGTGCGGGGAGCTCGCGGTTCCCGGATCAAAGGAACGGAACATCCGCAGTTGCGGACGTTCGCTCGGATCGATTTCGGCCAATTCGGGAACGAGTTCCTCGAAGTGGTCGGTGTCCATCGCCAGTACGAGATCCATCTTGGCGATTTCGTCCGAGTCGATCTGGGCAGCAATGTGCTCGGATGCATCAAGTCCATGGCTGCGCAGAGTACTGGCAGCACGCTCATCGATGCGCTTGCCGACTTCACCATCGGTGATGGCTCGCGATATGACCTCGACCTGCGAGACCTCGGCATCCTTGAGCGCATTCTTGAGCATGTACTCGGCCATAGGCGAACGGCAAATATTTCCCGTGCACACGATCATTATCCGGAACATGGCATCAGTCTATGGGCACAAGGCGATTCGATCGATAGCTACGCGCCCGTTTCCCGGCAACAAATCGGCAACGATTCGGAAATTGGCCCGGGAATCGGTTCACGGCTAGGAGTTCTGCGGCAAGAGCGGGGCGAAAATGCTAGTGCATGAGCAGCAGGAGCGCGGCGACCAGGATGAACAGTACGCCGAAGAGGACGTTCAGCAACTTGGCGCCGCGGTAAGTAGCGGTGAAGCGCTGGAAGGTGCGGGCCGTGCCGGCAAAGAAGAAGAACATCACCGCAATGTCCACCACGATGACCGTGCCGATGAAGATGGCGTATTGGGCCAGGAGCGGCTGATCGGTGCGGATGAACTGCGGGGTGAAAGCCAAGAAGAAGACGATGGCCTTCGGATTGAGCAGGTTGACCAGGATGCCCCGGTTGAGCATGGACCAGCGGGTCAGGCGGTGCCCGGTGCTGGTTCCATCGGAGGCGACCTCCGGCTTGGAGAGCAGCATGCGGATACCGAGATACACCAGATAGGCAGCGCCTGCGTAGCGGATGATGGCGAACAGCAACGGCGAGCTGGCCACGAGCAAACCGACTCCGGCGGCAACGATCACCACATGGATCAGCAAGGCGATCTGCTGCCCGAGCACGCCCCAAATGGAAGCACGCCAGCCTTGGCGCATCGAATTGCTCATCGTGTTGATGGCTCCGGCGCCGGGGGTGAAGCTGATGACGATGCAGGCGCTGAGAAGGGATATCCAGAGTGAAAGGGTCACTGCTTAAGGCTAGTGTCCGTCGCGCTCTTGGCTGGTTTCGTTGCCCGCTGTGTTACGACTTCTTCGCGCGCGCTGTCCACGCCGGCGACGGCTTCTGCCATGAAGCGGGCTATGACCTGCAGCTGCTGTTCGTCGTAGTGGCTGATCACTTCCCGCATTTTGGCACCTAGCGGCATGAACATTTCCATGCCCTTGCCGCGGGCTTTGGGTGTCATGGCGATGCGGATGACACGGCGATCCCGGTCCGAGCGCTGGCGCTCGATCATTCCCAGTTTTTCCAGGCGGTCGAGCATGGCGGTGGTAGCCGGAGAACTCAGTTGCAGGTCGCGGCTCAGGTCGCGCGGGGAAGGCAGAAGGCTGCGCTGCTCGTATTTCATGATGATCGACAGCGCATTCATATCCGTGCGGTGCGTTGCGTAAAGTGCTCCGGTGGACTCAACGTAGCGGTCCGAGGCTTGGCCGAATTCCTGCAGGAGCATGACCAAATTGTGCTGTTCTCTTGCGCTCATAGGCGCAATCCTAGTCGGAAAAGCATTTAATAGCCTGGGAAGTATTTCGACGATGGAAGTAAGTCTTGTAGTATGGCATTCGGATCGCCCTTTGATCCACCGCCAGCAATCACGAGTGAGGACGGATCAGTGGCGCATGTAGCGAAAACCGACCAGCCATCGGGCAAGAAGCGATTGGACAAGAAGGGTATCGGCATCAGGGCAGGAATCTACGCCCTGCTGATCATCCTCTGGCTGGGTGTAGCCGGAATCGGCGGCCCGACCTTCGGCAAGCTTTCCGAGGTCCAGACCAACGACCAGACCTCATTCCTGCCGGCCACCGCCGAAGCAACCGAAGCCCTGGAATGGCAAAATAAATTCCGCTCCACCGAAGCAATCCCAGCGGTGGTCCTGCTCACCAGCGATGGCGAGGTCAGCAAGGAAACTGCTGGAGGGATCGGCGAGGCGCTGAAGGACTTCACGCATCTGGACGGGCAGATCACCGGGCCCTTCCTCTCCGAAGACGGCAAGGCCGCTGAATTCATCGTTCCGGTCTCCGGCGAGGTGGAGGCCGATACCGGAGTCGAAGAGCTGCGGGCGCTCCTGGCTGCCGAGAAGCCCGAGGGCACCACCGCCTATGTCACCGGGCCGGCAGGCTTCAGCGCCGACCTGGTCGAGGCCTTCGGCGGCATCGACGGCGTGCTGCTGGGCGTGGCCCTGGTAGCTGTGCTGGTGATCCTGCTGCTGGTCTACCGTTCGATCCTGCTTCCCTTCACGGTGCTGCTCACCTCGGTCGTCGCGCTGTGCGCGGCAATTGTCGCGGTGTACTTCATGGCATCCGAAGGCTGGATCCGGCTCGACGGCCAGGCCCAGGGCATCTTGTCCATCCTGGTCATCGGTGCGGCTACCGACTACTCGCTGCTGTTCGTGGCCAGGCACAAGGAAGCGCTCATGGCCGGCCAGGACAAGTGGCAGGCCGTGGCTTCCGCATGGAAAGGCTCGCTGGAACCGATTGTCGCTTCGGGCGGCACCGTGACGGTGGGCCTGCTGTGCCTGCTGTTCTCCGATCTGAACTCCAATAAGGCACTGGGACCCATTGGCGCCTCGGGCATCATCTTCTCGATCATTGCCGCGTTGACGTTCCTGCCAGCGGTGCTCGGCTTGCTGGGACGGGCCGCTTACTGGCCCTTCCCGCCCAAGCCGGCGGCCGTGGACGCCCAAGGCCAGGAGAAGGAAGGCTTGTGGGGCCGCATCGCGCGGTTCGTTGCCAGCCATCCGCGCCCGATCTGGATCATCACCGCTCTGGTGCTCGCCGTGGGAGCGCTGGGCATGACCCAGCTCAAGGCCCATGGCGTGCCGCAGAGCGAGCTGGTGGTAGGCGGTTCGGAGTCGCGTGACGGGCAGATCGCCCTGGGCGAGCACTTCCCTGGCGGCTCGGGATCCCCGGCCACGGTGATTGTCGATGAAGCCGAAGCGCAGACGGCCCTGGAAAAGGCCCTTGAAGTCTCCGGCGTGGATTCGGCCTACTTGCAGGCTGAAGACGGCGGACCGGCCATGGCCGCCCGCGGGGCCGAGCCAATGAGCGTCGATGGCCGCAACCTGATGTCGGTGACGCTGGCCGATGCAGCGGACTCGGATGCCGCCAAGCAGACCGTGGTCGAGCTGCGCGAGCAGCTGCATGCGGTCGACGCCGACGCGCTGGTCGGCGGCACCACTGCGACCCAGCTCGATACCAACGAGACGGCCATCGCGGATCTGTTCAAGATCATTCCGATTACCCTCCTGGCCATTTTGCTGATCTTGATGCTGCTTCTGCGTTCCATTCTGGCTCCGGTGCTGCTGATCCTGACCACCGTGCTGTCCTACGGCACAGCGATGGGTGTCAGTGCACTGGTCTTCAACAATGTCTTCGGCTACGTGGGTGCCGATCCATCCGTACCGCTGTTCGGCTTCGTCTTCCTGGTGGCGCTGGGCGTTGACTACAACATCTTCTTGATGACCCGTGTGCGCGAGGAATCCTTGAAGCGCGGAACCCGTGAGGGCATGCGGGTGGGCTTGAAGGTCACCGGCGGCGTGATTACCTCCGCCGGCGTGGTGCTTGCCGCTACCTTCGCCGCACTGGGTGTGGTGCCAATCATGTTCCTGGGCCAGTTGGGCTTCATCGTGGCCTTCGGGGTGCTCTTGGATACCTTCGTCGTGCGAAGCCTGCTGGTGCCGGCGCTGGTCGAAGAAATCGGACCAAAGGTCTGGTGGCCCTCGAAATTGGCGAAGAAGGAATTCGAGCTGAATTAGGCAGCGCGGCGGCCTGTCCCGGGAGCCCTAGTGGTGAACGTCTCCCGGGGCGGCAGTGCAAAGCGGGGCCGCTCACAGACGGGCCCCGCTTTCGCACTGTAGTATGGATACTTGTGCGTCACCGGAAAATTCTGTGGCGCATGCGTCGACAGTTTAGATTTCCCTCCTGTGAATCGCCCGGAAAACCTCCGCCGGTCCACTTTTGGCAGCAGGCCTTCCTTGGCCTTGCATGTTGCGGACTTCCTCCTGGCTCGGCGAAACCCAACGCCTGAAGCAGGCGTGCGAATCAGAGAGAAAGTTTGAATATGTCCGTAACTTTTAGCGCCCTCGGCGTGCCCGAATACCTGTCGAAAGTCCTTGCTGCCAGCGGGATCGAAGCCGCTTTCCCGATCCAGGAAGCCACCTTGCCTTCGACCTTGGCTGGCGGCGACGTCCTGGGCCGCGGCCAGACCGGCTCCGGCAAGACTTTGGCCTTCTCGCTGCCCCTGGTAGCCCGGCTGGCAGATCGCCCACAGCGCCGCAAGGCCCGTTTCCCACGCGCGCTGATCATGGCTCCAACCCGTGAACTGGCGACCCAGATTGCCAAGACCGTTGACCCCCTGGCAAAGGCCGCAGGCCTGCGTACCACCGTGATCTACGGTGGCGTGGCCCAGAGCCGCCAGGAAAAGGCCATGAGCGAGGGCGTGGACATTGTCATCGCCTGCCCGGGCCGCCTGGATGACCTGATCAAGCAGAAGGTCGTGGACCTGTCCCAGCTGGAAATCTCCGTGCTGGATGAAGCCGACCACATGGCCGACATGGGCTTCCTGCCTGTAGTTCGCCGCATCATGGACCGCATGCCAACCGGCATCCAGCACATGCTGTTCTCCGCTACCTTGGACAACGGTGTGGACAAGGTGGTCAAGCGCTACCTGAGCAACCCGACCATTCACTCGGTGGATGCACCCAAGGCCGCTGTGAACACCATGGAGCACCACGTCTTCGTCATCGGCAACGATGATAAGAAGGACCTGATCCGCGTTCTGGCCCAGGGCACTGCCCGTCGCATCATGTTCATGCGCACCAAGCACCACGCCAAGAAGATGGCGCTCACCCTGTCCAAGGCTGGCGTTCCGGCGGTAGACCTGCACGGTAACCTCTCGCAGAATGCCCGTGACCGCAACCTTGCTGCTTTTGCTTCAGGCGAGGCGAAGGTTCTTGTCGCCACCGACGTTGCCGCTCGTGGCGTGCACGTTGATGGTGTGGAGCTGGTTGTCCACGTTGATCCACCAGCAGAGCACAAGGCCTACACCCACCGCTCCGGCCGTACCGCACGTGCGGGTTCGGATGGAACTGTAGTGACCATCTGCACCCCTGATCAGCAGGGCGACGTTTCGACTTTGCTGAAGCAGGCCGGACTGAAGGTGCCTTTCGAAAAGGTCAACCTGAATTCTCCGGTTGTGGCCAAGGTCGTCGGCGAAGTTGCCGAGCCGGTTGCCTACGTTGCTCCGGTTCAGCAGAAGCGCAATCCTGCCAAGAGCAAGCCTGCCGGTGAAGGTGCCGGCCGCGGTGGCCGCGGCCAGCGCCCGGCGCGTGGCGCCAAGCCAGCTGCCGAAGCCCAGGGCCGTGGCGGCGAACGCCGCCGTACGGAACGTGACGGCGCTAGCCAGGGCGAGCGTCCAGCGCGCAGCGCTCGCGGTGCGAACACCGACCGTCCAGCCCGCGGCGCACGAGGTGCCAACGCTGAACGCCCGTCGAGCCCTTCGCGCTCACCGCGAACCGGCGGCCGCAATGCCGCTGGCGGTGCAACCGGTGGCCGTTCGCGTGGCCCGCGTCGCGCATCGAGCCCGGCTGGTCGCGGCAACTAGGCGCTGGCACTAATCCTTGCGGAGTACTCCCTCGCATCCATCCCAATGGATGCGGGGGAGTTTTGCGTTAAACCCGGGAATTTGCGCGTCAAAAGTTTAGATCTGCTGGCTGATCCCGTTTCGACTAGGCGATACATAGGATTGAAGCAACGAGCCGCCGATTAACCTTCACCGCTTCAGGAGCACCAGCCATGATTGAATCCCTGCAGAATTTCGCCGCGTCCTTCCCGGAGCCACTGCAATTCTTGGCGGTTGCCTTGCTAGCTGCCATTCCGCTGATCGAGTCCTACTTTGGTTCGGCCATTGGCGTGGTCATCGGTGTTCCGGTGGTTGCTGCCATCGCCACCGCCGTGATCGGCAACGTGATTTCCATGCTGTTGTTCGTCAACAGCGCCCACGCCGTGCGCAACAAGGTTCGCAAGGGCAAGGACTCGGAGAAGAAGGAACGAAAGTTCGAGAAGCTGCGCCGAGCTTTCGATAAATACGGCATTGCCGGGGTGAGCCTTCTGGGGCAGACCATCCTGCCTTCGCAGGTGACCTCGGCTGCCTTGGTCTCCTTCGGCGCCAATAAGCAGAAGGTGATCATCTGGCAGATCATCTCGATTATCTTGTGGGGCACCGCGTTTGGCGTTCTGGCTGCCCGGGGAATTAGCCTGATGGGCTAACCGGAACTCGCTGAAAGCGAACAAGCCGTCCTCGAATGACCGAGGACGGCTTGTTTTCCAGTGGCTATGGAATGCCAAGGGATTACTTGCGGCGTCCAAAAGCAAAATAGGCGATGGGGCCAAGGAAATTGATCATGCTGGCCGCTGCCCATGCCGACTTTGGACCCTTGACCTGTTCGGCGGGGCGCTTGTGCAAATCCCGCAGTGCCGCAACCATCAAGGTCAGCTCGGCAATTGCCGCAGAGGCGACCGCGATCTTTCCGCCCGGTGGCAGATCCTGGAACTTGCGCTTTGTTTCCATGAGGTGGCTCCTAGCTGCCGCTTTTCCCGCCCGCTGGAAGCGTTGAAAGCGGATGAATGAAAAATTTTTTCAGGACGGGAATTATTCTCTCACCACCGCAGTTGAAATGAGCAGAACGCAAAGTTGAGTCACCTTCGCTCAAGTTGATTTGACAGCCGAAAGCGGCTGAGTAAACTTGAGTGCAGAACGCTCAATGAGGATAAATGTCCTCAGCGTTAGTACTTTCAACCAAGGCAAAGGAGAGCCATTATGTCGCGTGCCGTAGGTATCGACCTAGGAACCACCAACTCCGTCGTTTCCGTGCTCGAAGGTGGTGAGCCAACCGTTATCGCAAACGCGGAAGGCAACCGCACTACCCCGTCGATCGTTGCTTTCTCGAAGAGCGGCGAAGTCCTGGTTGGCGATATCGCCAAGCGCCAGGCCGTCAACAACATCGACCGCACCATCGCATCGGTCAAGCGTCACATGGGTACCGATTGGACCATTGACGTTGACGAGAAGAAGTACACCGCTCAGGAAATCTCGGCTCGTACCCTGATGAAGCTGAAGAACGACGCTGAGTCGTACCTGGGCGAGAAGGTCACCGACGCGGTGATCACCGTTCCTGCATACTTCAACGACGCAGAGCGCCAGGCCACCAAGGAAGCTGGCGAGATCGCCGGCCTGAACGTCCTGCGCATCGTCAACGAGCCAACCGCAGCTGCGCTGGCTTACGGCCTGGAAAAGGGCCAGGAAGACGAGCTCATCCTGGTCTTCGACCTCGGTGGCGGCACCTTCGACGTTTCCCTGCTGGAAGTCGGCAAGGACGACGACGGCTTCTCGACCATCCAGGTCCGCTCCACCGCAGGCGATAACCGCCTGGGCGGCGACGACTGGGATCAGCGCATCGTGGATTGGCTGCTGGCCCAGGCCAAGGCCAAGGGCGCGGACCTGTCCAAGGACAAGATCGCGCTGCAGCGCCTGAAGGAATCTGCTGAGCAGGCCAAGAAGGAACTGTCCTCGGCTACCAGCACCAACATCTCGCTGCAGTACCTCTCGGTGACCCCGGAAGGCCCAGTGCACCTGGACGAGCACCTCTCGCGTGCCAAGTTCCAGGACCTGACCAAGGACCTGCTGGAGCGCACCCGCAAGCCATTCAACGACGTCATCGCCGAGGCAGGCGTCAAGGTTTCGGACATCGCCCACGTGATCCTGGTTGGCGGTTCCACCCGCATGCCAGCCGTTGCCGAACTGGTCAAGGACCTGGCCGGCAAGGAAGCGAACAAGGGCGTGAACCCAGATGAGGTTGTCGCCGTGGGCGCAGCGCTGCAGGCAGGCGTGCTGAAGGGCGAGCGCAAGGACGTTCTGCTCATCGACGTCACCCCACTGTCCTTGGGTATCGAGACCAAGGGCGGCGTGATGACCAAGCTGATCGAGCGCAACACCGCGATCCCGACCAAGCGTTCGGAGACCTTCACCACCGCCGAGGACAACCAGCCTTCGGTATCCATCCAGGTCTTCCAGGGCGAGCGCGAGTTCACCCGCGACAACAAGGCGCTGGGCACCTTCGAGCTGACCGGTATCGCACCGGCTCCTCGCGGCATCCCGCAGGTTGAGGTCACCTTCGACATCGACGCCAACGGCATCGTGCACGTATCCGCCAAGGACAAGGGCACCGGCACCGAGCAGTCGATGACCATCACCGGTGGTTCCTCGCTGTCCAAGGAAGACATCGAGCGCATGGTCCAGGAAGCTGAAGCACACGCCGAAGAGGACAAGGCACGCCGCGAGGCCGCTGAGACCCGTAACGCCGCTGAGCAGGCTGCCTACTCCGTAGACAAGCTGATCAAGGACAACGAAGACAAGCTGCCTGAAGAGGTCAAGACCGAGGTCCAGGCTGACGTCGACGCCCTGAAGGCTGCCCTGGAGAAGCAGGACAACGACGACGAGGTCAAGGCCGCGTTCGAGAAGCTGCAGGCATCGCAGACCAAGCTGGGCGAGGCAATCTACGCCAACGCGCAGGCCGAGGGCGCCCAGGCTCCTGAGGGCGAGCAGGCACCGAACGCTGATGAAGACATCGTCGACGCCGAGGTCATCGACGAAGACGAAGCCGACAAGAAGTAAGGAGTTTAGGAATATGTCCGAGGCAAAGGACCAGAACGAGAACTCCGGCCAGGAGCCGGAGAACCAGCCAGAGGCCGCCAACGAGCAGCCAACCGCTGACGCCCTGGGTCAGGCCGAGGCGATCCTGAACGAAGCTGCTGCTGGCGCTGAAGCCGATTCGGCGCAGCCGGAAGAGGCCGGTGCGGTGGAAACCGAACTGCGCAACGACCTGCTGCGCCTGCAGGCCGAATACGTCAACTACCGCAAGCGCGTGGAACGCGACCGGGCCGTAGCGCGTGAAAACGCCGTGCAGTCCGTGCTCAACACCCTGCTTCCGGTGCTTGACGACATCGATGCGGCACGAGCCCACGGCGACCTCGCCGACGGCCCGTTCGCATCGATCGCCAACAAGCTGGATGGAATTCTGGCTCAGCATGGCCTGGAGCGCATCAACGAGGCCGGCGTGGAATTCGACCCGAACATCCACGAAGCCCTGCTTCGCCAGGCTGTTGACGAGATTCCAGCCGACCACGTGGGACAGGTGCTGCGCACCGGTTACCGCAAGGGAACCATCATCCTGCGTGCAGCTCAGGTGCTGGTAGCAACCGGCGAATAGCCACGAATAGCACAATCGATACTGCCCACTGCCGAGTCTTCGACAGTGGGCAGTGTCGAATTGGCACTGAAAGGATGGGGCCCTGATGGCAAGTCAGGACTGGATCGAAAAAGACTTTTACGCCATTCTGGGCGTCTCCAAGGACGCCAGCGAGGCGGACATCAAGAAGGCGTACCGCAAGCTTGCGCGCAAGTACCACCCGGATACCAACCAGGGTGATGCGGCCGCTGAAAAGAAATTCAAGGACATCTCCGAAGCCAACTCGGTGCTTTCGGACAAGGAAGAGCGCGAGCAGTACGACGCGATCCGCGCCATGGGCGGCGGAGCGCGATTCTCTGCTGGTGGCGGACCGGGCGGCCCCGGCGGGCAAGCCGGCTTCGAGGACATCTTCTCCAACCTCTTCGGAGGCGGCGGAGCGGGCGCACGTGGCCGCGGCGGGCAGCCGGACTTCTCCGACCTCTTCGGTGGTGGCGGCGGTTTCGGTGGCGGCGGCTTCGGCCAGAGCGCACCACCGCGCAAGGGTGCTGACCGCACGGCGAGCACCACGATTTCCTTCTCCGGATCAATTAAGGGCACCACCATTGGCCTGCGCGAGCAGAATGGCGAGGTCATTGACGTGCGCATACCGGCGGGCATCAAGGATGGCCAGTCGGTGCGCGTGCGCGGCAAGGGCCAGCCTGGTGCTGCCGGCAACGGCGACCTGCTGGTCAAGGTCAAGGTCAGCGAGCACCCGTTCTTCAAGCGCGAAGAGAACAACATCCGCATCCACGTGCCGGTGACCTTCGCTGAAGCGGTGCTTGGAGCAAAGATCCACGTACCGACCCTGGACGGGGATTCCGTTGCGGTGAAGGTTCCCGCTGGATCCAACTCCGGGCGCACCTTGCGTCTGAAGGGCCGCGGCGTGAAGACCTCCAAGGCCACCGGCGATCTGCTGATCGTCCTGGATGTCGCGATTCCGCAGAACCTCTCGGATGCTGCAAAGAAGGCCGTGGAGGACTTCGCATCAGCCACCGAGGGCGAGGATCCACGAGTGGATTTGGCTGCCAAAGCCAAGCTCTGAACCCAATAGGCTGTCTTCCCTGCCCCGTCATCGAATTGGCTGGGCAGGGAAGATAGACTCGAAGGCAATAGGGACCGAATCCAAGGTCCTTGCAGAAAGGTGGTAGAAGCAACGTGAACGGGGAGTACCTGCGACCTGTCTTCGTCATTTCCGTCGCCGCGCAACTTGCAGACATGCATCCGCAGACGCTGCGCCAGTATGACCGCATTGGTTTGGTTTCGCCCAGCCGCCAGAGCGGAAAGCAACGCCGCTACTCGCAGCGCGACGTATCACTGTTGCGCCAGGTGCAGGCCCTGAGCAAGGAAGGCGTCTCGCTCGAGGGCATCAAGCGCATCCTGGACCTGCAAGATCAAGTCGCCTATCTGCAAACCGAAGTCAATGGGCTTCGCCAAGAACTTTCCGCCGTACGCCAGGGCCAATCTCGCATCTTCGCTGCGGGCACCGCTGGAGGCGACATCGTTTCGTTGGCTAGGGGCATGCGCCCTGAACGCCGTGAACCGACCGTGACGCTGTTTACCGCGCGCCGCGCTATCGGACGCTAGATCCGTCCGTGCCGGGCCAAGCGCGCTTCCAATTGGGTGCGCACGGCAGGCCATTCGTGCGGGAGTATTGAGAACATCACCGTATCGCGCAGGGTGCCGCTCTTTGGATCATATTTGTGATTGCGCAGCACGCCATCCTGCTTGGCGCCGAGCCGTGCAATCGCGGCGCGTGAAGCGGCATTGTGCCAGTGCGTGCAGAAAGCCACTGAATAGCAATCCAGTTCCTCGAAAGCCCGGCGCAGCAGCATGAACTTGGCAGCTGGATTGATCCCGGTGCCTTGGGCTGGCATGGCCAGGAACGTTGAGCCGATTTCCACGCGGTGATTTGCCGCGTCGATATTCAAGTAAGTCGTGGCCCCCACCGCTTTGCCGGTGGACAGGTCGATGATCGCAAAGGGAGCCATCTCGCCAGTTTCCTGCAATGCCAAGCGGCGCTGGATATCCAAGCGCATGGATTCGGCCGATGGAGTGGTGGCAAACCACGCTTCATCCAACTGGCCGTTGGCTGCGAGCTGGATCAGATCCGGGGCGTGGTCCATTGACAATTGTTCTAGCCGCACCCCGGCATAGTCCATTCTCGGAGCTTTGGCGTAGTGCAGACTTTGCGCAGAAGAAGAGGCCATGGAATCCATCCTATGGATTCCATGGCCTCTTCAATGCTTTATTTCGGCGACTAGCCGATGCGGGTGTACGCCAGATCGAAGACCAGACGACCAGCCTTGAGCGCCTTGCCTTCGAAGCTGGTCAGGATCCGGCGCTCGAAACGCGGGGCCCAGCCACCCTGGGCATCGGTGAATTCTGGCTCGGGGTCGAAGCCTTCCATGCCCTCGCGGCGCACCTTGGTCAGGTTGCTCTCAGTGCCGGACAGATTGCCATGATGCTGGTTCTCGAAGTCCGGATGGGCTTCGAGGACTTCGCGCATTTGCTCGGCGTAGTTGGACCAGTCGGTGGCCAAGCGCAGGGTGCCTCCCGGCTTGAGCACGCGGGAGACCTTGTCCAGGAACGAGGCCTTGATCAGGCGACGCTTATGGTGGCGCGGCTTGTGCCATGGATCTGAGAAGAAGATCCAGATCTCATCGGCGCTGTTCTCGTCCAGCATGACATCCAGAACCTCTGGGGCATTGGCCTGCACTGCGCGGACGTTGGTGATGCCGAAAGACTCGACCTTCAGCATCAGCTGGGCCAGGCCCGGACGGTAGACCTCAACGGCGAGGTAGTTGCGCTCGGGATCATCCTTGGCGGCGTTGGCGATGCATTCGCCCAGGCCGGTGCCGATCTCCACGATCAGCGGTGCGGTGCGTCCGAAAGCCTCGGCAGGATCGAGCTGGAAGTCATCGGCAACCGAAGTGTCGGCGATCTTGCGGGGCGGCTCAATGACGTACTGATCGGCATTGCGCTCCCAGGCGCTGGCACGGCGGCCCTGCAGGCGGTTGCCGCGGCGCACGAAGGATACCGGCTCGGCACGGAAAAGGTCTGGGTTCCTAGGGGCAGTGCCGTGGGCTGGGCGCTGCTGCTCGCTCGATTCGCTCATGATGATTAATCCTATCCGAGCAAGCTGCTTCGATGCTTGCCGAACGGTAGGGGATTGGACACCCCTAGAAGAAAATCGGGGGGATCCCCGATGGAGTAAAACAGGCAAAAGACAGAGAATATAACCATGACTGATTTAGTGCGCGGTATTCTCAACATTATTTGGCTGCTTTTCGGCGGCCTGTGGCTGGCCTTGGGCTACGTGTTGGCAGGCATCATCTGCTGCGTGCTGATCGTGACCATTCCATTCGGCATCGCCTCGTTCCGCATTGCCGGCTATGCGCTGTGGCCGTTTGGCCGCACCGTGGTCGACAACGGCCCGGTAGGCGCGTTCTCCACCCTGGGCAACATCATCTGGATCATTTTTGCTGGTATCTGGATTGCCGTTGGGCACGTGGTAACCGCGATCCCGATGTTCATTTCGATTATCGGCATCCCGCTGGGGATCGCAAACTTGAAGATGATCCCGGTTTCCCTGATGCCTCTGGGCAAGGTCATTGTGCCTTCGGACTATTTCATCGGCGGTGTTCGCCGCTAGGCTGCGCCAAGACAGCGAATGGCTGCCAACCCTTGATGGGGTTGGCAGCCATTCGCTTTATGTACGAACCTGATCAGCTCTTGAGGTACTCATCGTGCTGGCGGTGCGCTTCGGCGACCTCGACACGGATCTTGTCCACGTCCTTGGCCTTGTCGCGGTACTTCTTTTCCATGGTTTTCACATACGCTTCTTCCTCCACCAAGGCGCGGTAGATGCGTTCGCGTTCGACCGCGTCCGAGGTGTAGCTCAGGTCGTTGTAGCTGTTGGCATGGCGGCGCAGGTTGCCGATGGCAGTCTGGGCCTTGCCTGCCTTGCTGAACAGCGAAGCGAGAATTGTCAGCACCAGGACGCCGATAATGACGCTCAGCGACAGGCCGGTGCTGATTTCAATGACCATCACGTGCTCACCATCATTGATGAATGGCAAGTTGTTCTCGTGCAGTGCATGCAGGATCAGCTTCACGCCGATGAATGCCAGGATTGCTGCCAACCCGTAGGACAGGTAGATCAAGCGGTCCAGCAATCCGTCGAGCAGGAAGTAGAGCTGGCGCAGTCCCATGAGCGAGAAGGCGGTAGCCGTGAACACGATGTAGACGTTCTGGGTGAGTCCGAAGATCGCAGGGATGGAATCCAGAGCGAAGAGAATATCGGTACCGCCGATGGCCACCATGACCAGCAGCATCGGAGTCAGGACCTTCTTGCCATCGATCTTGGTGAACAGCTTGTCGCCGTCATAGTTGTCGGTAGTGTGGAATAGCTTCTTGGCGATCCGGATGATGAAGTTGTTGGCCTCATCGGATTCGTCATCCTTCTTCAGCAGGTTGCCTGCGGTCAACAGCAGGATCAGGCCGAACAGGTAGAAGACCCAAGCGAACTGGTTGATCAGCGCCGCGCCGACAAAGATGAAGGCGGTACGTGCGATCAGCGAGAAGACGATGCCGAAGAGCAGGACTTTCTGCTGGTCTTCGCGGGGTACGCGGAAGCTGGCGATGATAATCAGGAAGACGAACAGGTTGTCGACCGACAGGGCCTTCTCGGTAATGTAGCCGGCAAAGTACTCGGCACCCATGTCGATTCCGCCGAAGACCAGCACCAGCACACCGAAAACGAGGGCCAAGCCAACATAGATGCTGGACCAGATCGCTGCTTCACGCAGCGATGGAACGTGGGCCTTGCGGATGTGGAAGAAATAGTCGAAGGCCAGAAGGGCGAGAATCAC
Organism: Glutamicibacter sp. NPDC087583; assembly: GCF_044743685.1. Taxonomy (NCBI): domain Bacteria; kingdom Bacillati; phylum Actinomycetota; class Actinomycetes; order Micrococcales; family Micrococcaceae; genus Glutamicibacter; species Glutamicibacter sp. NPDC087583. The sequence continues at coordinate 139,905 of NZ_JBIUWY010000001.1, forward strand.
GACAATCGTGATGCCCCAAATCATAGGGGAAACTCCCATAGGGATTCCTGCTTTCGTAAGTAGCGCGCGAACGCATCTGAGTAAGTCTCTTCACCGACCCCGGGGCTGGCCGCAAAACCCGGCAGGACCATGAAGTCCTGCGTATTGACGGATTCAACGATTATGAATACTCCCTTACGTTCTACCAGCTTATCCCGATGCGGTGCTTCTGGAAAAATCTTGGTCCGTGGATGTCATGATGATCTGTAATGTACTTTGTCTTTGTGCAGTTGGGTAGGCGTCAATAGCAATTCGAAGAATGCACTTCGCTTGGAGCAACGTGGGCTAGGGGCAGGAACTAGGCGCTGCTAGAGCGACTTGTGCATCTTGATGCTGGTGGTTTCATATCCAAGCGATTCATAGAGGCCGCGAGCGCTCTGGTTGAATCCGAACACATTCAGCCCCAGGGTACGTGCGCCGTGGGCACGGGCGTATTCTTCGGCCAAATTCATGGCCTGGCGTCCGAACCCCTTGCCGCGGTGCCCGGGGTCGACAACTATGTACCAAACCCACCATGAAGCCGGATCGCCTGAGGTGTCGTGGCCGATCCAGACATAGCCCACATCGCCGAAAATGCCATGCTCCAGGGTGAATACCGCATTGGTGCAACTTGGCAATCCGGTGGGAAAGGCCCGGGTCATGGCCCGGTCTGCATCTTCCTGCGCCTTGTGCTGGGAACTGCCAGCGGCAACAAGGTCCGATACGTACTCGGCGGTACTTCGTGCCATCCACGAATGGAATTCTTCAGCGGGAAGCGGGTGGAGTTCTAATGGCATGCCCGGAGTCTACCGGTTGAGGGCGGCACGCTATTTCCGCGCGGCCAGGATTTGTTCACGCAGGATATCTGCGTGTCCGCAATGCTGTGCCAGTTCACGCAGCATATGCAGCTGGATCCAGCGCAGCGGCAGCGGTCCACGCCGGTTGCCTGAGAAGACGTCATCTCCTGTTTTGCCTTCGACTGCTTGATGCGACAGTTCGATGGCTTGGGCATATTCGTGCCGAATCGAATCGATGGTGTCGGAAGCCTCCAAGTCGAATGATTTGCTGGGCGAAGAGGCAATGCCCAGCTCTGCACGGCTGCGGCCGGTGGCTGCTTCACCGAACCAGACCCGTTCCACGAAGATCGCATGTTTCACCAGCCCGAGCAGCGTGGTCTTGGATTCAACCAACTTCAATCTGGCTTCGGCTTCACTCAGTCCGCCGGTGCAGGAAAGCAGCATCTGCCGGTGCTGATCGATGAAAACTTGGACCATATCATCGTGGGTCAGTGAAAAAATGTCTTTGGAATCCGGGTTGGCCATGCTTTATCTTAAGTCGGCAAATCGTTAGTGACAAGGGATTTTGCCTCTGGGGCAAGTGAAATAGAAAATCTTTCGAAAATCTTGCTCTAGCTGGAATACGAAGAGTGCGAGTAGAGTTGAGTTAAGTACACTCAAGTTTATGGGTTCACCCAATTAGAGAAAGGATGCGCGTGGACACCAAACTCACCACTAAGAGCCAAGAAGCTCTCTCGGCTTCCGGGATGAACGCTTCAACCGCAGGCAATCCGCAGATTGAACCTGCGCACCTGCTGAAGGCCTTGCTGGACCAGCGCGACTCCGTCGCAGTCGCCCTCCTGAAGACCGCCGGATTGGATGTCGACGCGCTTTCGATCAAGGCAAGCGCTGTCATCAACGCATTGCCTTCCAGCTCCGGCAGTTCAGTGGCCCAGGCCCAGTACTCCCGACAGCTGCTGCAGGTTGTGAGCAACGCCCAAGCGGCTGCCGCAGAAATGGGGGACACCTACGTCTCCACGGAGCACCTGCTTATCGCCTTGGCGTCAGACCAGACCAAGGCCGGCGACGCGCTGCGCGAATTCGGGGCCACCCGCGAACTGCTGGTGGGCACCTTGCCCACCATCCGCGGCGACCGCAAGGTCGATAATCCGGATCCGGAGGCCACCTTCCAGTCCCTGGAGAAGTTCGGTACCGACATGACCGCCCTGGCTCGCTCGGGCAAGCTGGATCCAGTCATCGGCCGCGACCGCGAGATCCGCCGCGTGGTCCAGGTGCTCTCCCGCCGAACCAAGAACAACCCGGTGCTGATCGGCGAGCCAGGCGTTGGCAAAACCGCTGTCGTTGAGGGGCTTGCCCAGCGCATGATCGCGGGCGACGTGCCGGAATCCCTGCGTGGCAAGACCCTGATCTCGCTGGATTTGGGCGCCATGGTCGCCGGCGCCAAGTACCGTGGCGAATTCGAGGAGCGGCTGAAGTCGGTATTGGAAGAGATCAAGGCTTCGGACGGCCAGATTGTCACCTTCATTGACGAGATCCACACCGTGGTCGGCGCCGGAGCCTCCGAAGGCGCCATGGACGCGGGGAACATGCTCAAGCCAATGCTCGCCCGCGGCGAGTTGCGCTTGATTGGTGCTACTACCTTGGACGAGTACCGCGAGAACATCGAGAAGGATCCCGCCCTGGAACGCCGCTTCGCACAGGTGTATGTCGGTGAGCCCAGCGTGGATGATACCATTGCCATCCTGCGTGGGTTGAAGGAGCGCTACGAGGCGCACCACAAGGTTTCCATTGCGGACTCCGCCTTGGTGGCAGCATCCACGCTGTCCAACAGGTACATCTCCGGCCGCCAGCTGCCAGACAAGGCCATCGACCTGGTTGATGAGGCCGCTAGCCGCCTGCGCATGGAGATCGACTCGGCTCCGGAGGAAATCGATGAGCTGCGCCGCGAGGTGGACCGGCTGACCATGGAGGAGCTGGCGCTGTCCGATGAAACGGATCCAGCTTCGGTGGAACGCCTGGATGCGCTGCGCAAGGACATGGCCGACAAGAAGGAACAGCTGGACGCGCTGAACTCCCAGTGGGAAGCCGAGAAGGCTGGCTTGAACCGCGTCGGTGACCTGAAGGTCAGGCTCGACGAATTACGCAGCCAGGCCGACAAGGCCCAGCGCGAGGGCGACCTGGAGCAGGCCTCTCGCCTGCTCTACGGGGAGATCCCAACGCTGCAGCAGGAACTGGATGCGGCGGCAGCTGCCGAAGCCGATAAGGCCGATACGCACACCATGGTTGCCGAGGAAGTCACCGCGGATGACATTGCAGAAGTCATCTCGGCGTGGACCGGTATTCCGGCCGGGCGCATGCTGCAGGGTGAAAGCCAGAAGTTGCTGGATATGGAAGAAATCATCGGGCAGCGCCTGATGGGGCAGAAGCAGGCTATTGCCGCTGTCTCTGATGCCGTTCGCCGTACCCGCGCCGGCATTGCCGACCCGAACCGCCCTACCGGATCCTTCCTGTTCCTGGGTCCTACCGGTGTCGGCAAGACGGAGCTGGCCAAGTCCCTGGCTGACTTCCTCTTCGATGATCCACGGGCGATGGTGCGGATCGACATGTCCGAATACTCGGAGAAGCATGCGGTTTCGCGCCTGGTCGGTGCCCCTCCGGGCTACGTAGGGTATGAAGAGGGCGGGCAGCTGACCGAAGCTGTGCGCCGCCGCCCGTACTCGGTGATTCTGCTGGACGAGGTGGAAAAGGCGCATCCGGAAGTATTCGATATCCTGCTGCAGGTGCTCGATGACGGGCGGCTGACCGATGGCCAAGGCCGCACCGTGGACTTCAGGAATACCATTCTGATCCTCACCTCGAATCTGGGTTCCCAGTTCCTGGTGGACCAGAGCATGGAAGACGAGGCCAAGAAGTCAGCGGTGATGAGCGTGGTCAATGCATCGTTCAAGCCGGAGTTCTTGAACCGTCTCGATGAGGTCATCCTCTTCGACCCATTGAGCATCGAAGAGCTGGGCAGCATCGTCAAGCTGCAGATCGACCTGCTCGCACAGCGCTTGGCCGACCGCCGCTTGAACCTGGAGGTGGATCAGGCCGCCAGCGATTGGCTGGCCCTGACCGGTTACGATCCTGCCTACGGCGCTCGTCCGCTGCGCCGCCTGGTGCAGCGCGAGATCGGAGACCGGCTGGCCAAGGAGATCCTGGCTGGAACGGTGCAGGACGGGGATACTGTAGGGGTCACCCTGGACGAAGTTGGCGACAAGCTCAAAGTTGCCAAGAAGGCCTAGGAGCCTGGCAATGGCGAGGGCGTGAACGGATGGAATCCCGTTCATGCCCTCGCCATTTTTCCTGAACGCAGACTTAGCTGTCGGTGGTCTCCTGTGCCTTGGACGGCTCCTCTTCGGAGTTCTCCGATTCTCCATCCGTAGAGCCCTCTGGCAGCAATGAGTTGCGGACGTCGCCCTCGGACAGGCTCAGGAAGCACGAAACGGTGCGGTCGCCCTGGCCCCAGGTGCTCTCCGAGGGACGCGAGAAGTGATAGGTCCAGGTGGAGTCCAGCCCTGCACGAGGATCCAGTGACACCGATTTGCACAGGTCTTCGGATTGGGTGAGCAGCACGTTGGCTCCCGGGTACTCCTCGCCAGTGACCTGGAAGATGCCGATCAGTTGGGCATTGTGGGAGGAATCACAGGTTACGACCGTCTGCGGATCCAGTGGTGAATTGAATCCGCGCAGGCAGTCGCCTTGCTCCAACTGGGTTGGAGGCATCTCGGTGGCAACAATGCCGTCGAGGCCTGGATTCTCGTTGCGCTCCACGTTGTTCGCAGTTGGCGAAGCAGGGGGATCCACTAGTCTCAACACCACGAAAACCACTGCCGCGGCCAGTGCGAGAACGGCGACAATCATCAAGGCCCATTGGGCACTTTGACGCTTGGGCTTCTCCGGTTCTGGCTGCAATGGCGGCAAAGCCGCCTGCGGCTCGGGCAGATTGTTTTCCACCACCTGTTGAGCTCCTTCGTGGTTGGGTCGGGCGATCGCTCGCCGGCTCAATACATAGTCGTTGGACTAATCGACAGTCTAGCGGTTTCGGAGGGTGTTGCATTCAGCGCTCGCCGGTGAATCGTGTTAACCTTTAATTACGAAAGAACTGATCACATATTCGGGGGCCTTCATCTTTTCAAGGTGGACCACCTCCCGACTCTACTGAAAAGAGGGGGTCACGCCATGGGGCGCGGCCGTCAAAAGGCTAAAGCACAGCGTCAGGCGCGAGATATCAAGTACTACTCGCCGTCCACTGACCTTTCGGCACTTGAACGCGAGTTGGGCGTTCAGTCCGATCATCATGCTCAGAACACTGAGCGTAATGATTCATCGTATGACGAAGAATATTCGGAATACGACGAGCTGACTAAGAAGTACTCGGGAGATGACGAAGACGAGTAGCCTCGTCTTCTGATGCCGGGAGTCCTTGGCTCAGAGTGCCACACCTTAAGCATTGAGTGGTACAGCTCTTCAGTACATTTTGCGACAAGCCGCAGCGACTAAGCTAAATTAGCTTTTAGTCGTTGCGGCCTTTGTCGTGCCCAGTAATTGTTAGGTGGAACGTGAGCACTCCAGAAGAGCTATCCATCCAGATGGCGCATCATTCGGCCATCCGGTCGATGCAGCGCATTGTCGAGCAGCAGGCACCTGAATCCCCGGAAGCTGAAGCGCGTGCCGGGGTGCGCCAAATGCTTTCCGCTGGCGGGGTCCTGGTGGTCACCGGAGCCGGTGTTTCTACCGATTCCGGAATCCCCGACTACCGGGGACCCAACGGTTCATTGCAGCGCCACCGGCCGATGACCTATCAAGAATTCCGATTCCGTCCTGAAGCCCGGCAGCGCTATTGGGCCCGTGGCTACGTCGGCTGGCGCCATATGGACAAAGCCGAGCCTAACCACATTCACCAGCGCTTGGTGCAGTGGGAAGAGCACGGGAAACTCAGTGGAATCATTACGCAGAACGTTGACGGGCTGCACCAGCAGGCCGGATCCAAACGGGTCATTCCGGTCCATGGCGACTTGTCGATCGTCCGCTGCCTGGACTGCGGGTACAGCGAGAACCGCAATGACTTTGATCTGCGCCTGCAGGCGGCCAACGAAGGCTATTTGGAAGCCGTGGAAATCGACCCCAGCGCGGTGAACCCCGATGGGGATGTGGAGCTGCCCCAGTATCTGGTTGACCGGTTCAACATGGTGGCCTGCTTGAGCTGCGGCTCGCTGGCCCTGAAGCCTGATGTGGTGTATTTCGGCGAGAACGTTCCGGTTGAACGCAAGGAACGCATTGCGGCACTGGAAGCGGAATCCACATCGCTCTTGGTGCTGGGCTCCTCCCTTGCAGTGATGAGCGGGTACAAGATCCTGTTGAACTTCGTCAAGCGGGATTTGCCGGTGGCGCTGATTACCAACGGCCACGTCCGCGGTGAACAAAAAGCAACCTGGCGCTGGCGTGTGCCTTTGGAGCACGCCCTGAAGCAACTGGACTAGCAGGCCGGTATTTCGTCCCGCAAGGGACACCAATGAAGCGTGCCAAATGCTGCTCTGGGCACTCAGCCCGGCAGGAAGCTCGCACTGGTGCAGCACCACCGGCAGCATTGCCTGGCGCCTGGAAGCCGGGCAAGAGGGCTCCGGTCAACCCTGCATCCCCATTCGCATGGCGATGGCGTTAAAGAACCGATGCGCCGCACTGGGATCAGTGCGGCGCATCGGCAAGGAAGCGGATCCTGCGAGTACTACTTGGCGTAGTTGCCGGTCAGCAGCACTGCGCCGCCGTCAACGCCCTTGGCTCCCTGGACGTAGTCCAGTCCGGCATCGGCTGCCGCTGGATCGATATTCTCGACGCCGCCCATGACCCAAGCTCCCATGCCAGCCTTGTTCAGCAGCTCTACGGCACGATCAGCTACAGCTGGATCAACAACAGCAACCATGCCCACACCCAGGTTCAGGGTGCGCTCAAGGTCAGGCTGTGGCACGTTGCCCAGCTGGGCGATGGTGGAGAAGACTGCTGGCAGGGACCAGGTCGAGCGGTCCACACGGGCCATCAGGCCCTGGGGCAGCACGCGAGCCAGGTTGGCAGCCAGGCCCCCACCGGTGACGTGGCTGAAGCCGTGCACGCCGAAGTTCTCGCCGTCGTTCAGCTCGCCCACCAGATCCAGGCAAGCGGTGGTGTAGATGCGGGTCGGAACCAGCAGTTCCTCGCCCAAGGTCTTGCCGAACTCTGCAACTTCGCGTTCCAGCTCCCACTTGGCGTGGGCGATGACGCGGCGCACCAGCGAGTAGCCGTTGGAGTGGATGCCCGAGGACGCCATGCCGATGACGACGTCGCCGGCCCGCACGCGCTCCGGGCCCAGCAGCTGGTCAGCTTCGATGACACCGGTAGCAGCACCGGCAACATCGTATTCGTCCTCGGCTAGCAGGCCCGGGTGCTCCGCGGTTTCGCCGCCAACCAGCGCGGTGCCGGCCAGCTTGCAGCCTTCCGCGATGCCGCGCACGATATCCGCGATGCGCTCCGGGACGACCTTGCCGGTGGCGATGTAGTCGGTCATGAACAGAGGCTTGGCGCCCACCACGACAATATCGTCGACCACCATGCCGACCAGGTCCTGGCCGATGGTGTCGTGGATGTCCAGCTTCTGGGCGATGGCAACCTTGGTGCCTACCCCGTCGGTGGAGGTAGCCAAGTACGGCTTCTTGTAACCGGTCAGGAACGATACATCGAAGAGCCCGGCGAAGCCGCCGACCCCTCCGACAACGCCCGCGGTGTGGGTTGCCTTGATCGCGCCCTTCATCAACTCAACGGCACGGTCACCGGCCTCAACGTCAACGCCGGCACCGGCATAGGTGATGGAAGTTGGCTGCTGATCATTGCCGCTCATGGCAGTCGGTTCCTTTTCTGTTCTGGGCGCCGTATTTCCGGCGCCCTTTGCAACGAGATGGTTGGGATCGTGGAGGGGATTAGCTGTTGGTTTCGAACTCGGCATCAGGACCTGGCTCGCAGCCGCCCTGGTTGCTGCGCTCCAGCAGGTTCTTGCCGCGGCGCTCCTCGTTCGGCAAGGCGATCGGGTACTCGCCGGTGAAGCACGCGGTGCACAGGCGCTCGCGCGGCTGGCGGGTCGCTTCGATCATGCCGTCTTCGGAAATGTAGGCCAAGGAGTCCGCGCCGATGGAGGTCGCGATCTCAGCCACGGCAGCGCCGTTGGCGATCAGCTCGGCACGCGAGGCGAAGTCGATGCCGTAGAAGCAAGGCCACTTGACCGGAGGCGAGGAGATCTTCACATGCACCTCGGCGGCACCGGCCTCGCGCAGCATGCGCACCACCGCGCGCTGGGTGTTGCCGCGGACGATCGAATCATCCACCACCACGACGCGCTTGCCGCGCAGCACGGTTTCCAGCGCATTGAGCTTGAGCTTGATGCCCAGCTGGCGCAGGGTCTGCGATGGCTGGATGAAGGTACGGCCCACGTAGGCGTTCTTCACGAAGCCGTGGGTGAATGGAATGCCCGATTCCTCGGCGTAGCCGATGGCGGCCGGGGTGCCGGACTCCGGAACCGGGATCACGATGTCCGCGTCCGCGCTGTTCTCGCGGGCCAGCTGGCGGCCCATTTCCACGCGGGATTCGTAGACCGAGCGGCCGGCAATGGCAGCATCGGGACGAGCCAGGTAGACGTACTCGAAGACGCAGCCCTTGGGAGTGGCTTCGGCGAAGCGGGTGGAACGCACGCCGTTCTCGTCGATGGCGATCATTTCGCCGGGTTCGATTTCGCGGATGAACGAGGCGCCAACGGTAGCCAGTGCAGGCTGCTCCGAAGCAACAACCCAGCCTCGGTCCAGCCGGCCCAGGACCAGGGGGCGAACACCATGCGGGTCGCGGGCTGCGTAGAGGGTGTCCTCGTTCATGAAGACGAAGCAGAAGGCGCCTTCGATCTTCGGCAGCAGCTCCAGCGCGGTTTCTTCCAGCGACTGGCCTTCGGAACCGGCCAGCAAGGCGGTGACCAAGGCGGTGTCGGTGGTGTTGCCCTGGGCGAGTTCGCCGCGGACCTTGCCGCCTTCGGCCTGCTGCTTGGCGGAGACCATATCGGCCAGATCAGCGGAGTTGGTCAGATTGCCGTTGTGGGCCAGGGCGACGGTACCGGCCTGGGTCGGGCCCAAGGTCGGCTGCGCATTGGCCCAGTGGCTGGCACCGGTGGTCGAGTAGCGGCAGTGGCCGATAGCCAGCTGGCCGGCCATGGAGTTCAGCGTATTCTCGTCGAACACCTGGGAGACCAGGCCCATGTCCTTGTAGACGTTGATACGCGCACCGTCGCTCGTGGCAATACCAGCGGATTCCTGTCCGCGGTGCTGCAGGGCATACAGGCCGTAATAGGTGAGTTTTGCGACCTCTTCGCCAGGAGCCCAAACGCCAAAAACGCCGCATTCATCCTGCGGCCCCTTTTCGTTTGGAAGCAGGTCGTGATTTAAGAATCCATCGCCACGCGCCATGTTGGTTATTCTCTCATGTTCCAGTTGGTCGACACCGACCAAAAATGTGGTGGGTGGCGGCCAGGTGCGCGGCCGCCTGCTCTTCTAATTCAGGAGAAAAGCTGCCTAGCCTTGTAGTCCGCTGGAGTCAGTGTCCTCGGCCAGAGGAACTGCCAGATGCTTGGTGGTTTTGCGTGAGGTCACGCGATCAACAATCACATACGCCAATGCGCCGATGCCTACGCCCAGGCCTGCACCGAATATGGCGAAGAATCCGGACGCCGAGGTGCGGGTGTAATCCTGCGATGGTTCGCCAAGCAGGCCAATGATGAGACCGGCTAGCGCGCCAAGGACCGCGAAAGTCAAAATGAACGGCCAGAACTTGGGCGACGAGTGAATATGCACTTCAACACTCTGATCGGCAGAAGACGGGGTAGCGGGGTGTTGCTCCATACCCTTAAGGGTACTCAATAAGTGGTAGGTGCGCTGACAAGTCTGCCCTAAGTCCCGAAGCATGCAATTGCCCAGTCTGCAAGGCCTCGGCCCAGCCGATACGCCCAGTAGCAAGGGAAAGCCAGAGCTCAGCAGGCATTTCGACTACATTCGGAGGTGTTCCGCGGGTGTGCCGGGGACCCGCTATGCACTGAGTCACACCGAAGGGCGGAACGCGTACCTCGACCGAGTTGCCCTCGGCGCGGGAGGCCAGCTCCTCCAGCGAAAAGCGCACCGCGGTGGCGAGCACCGGGCGGGCTATTTTTCCTTGTCCCTGCGTGGTTCCGGACCATTCGCGCAGGGCCGCTCGGCCAGCGGTTTCATCAACGCGCCGTTTGATTGCCATGGGTCGATTCCACTTTCTCTCAATGACGGAGAAACGTCATATTTGCGTGCGCTGGGCATCTACTGTGGATCTGGAAAACCGAGAAATCCAGCCATGCCAACTCTAGTTCAGCCAACGCAGCGCCGGTTGGATGCCGGCATGATGCTGTGCCGAAGACTTCCAGGGGGCGCTTTGGGCTTGCTGGCGCCGAATTCGCCCCTCGGCCCGGTGCCAGGCGGGCGGCCAGATGGACGGGGCCTGCGGCTAATGCCTGCGCGTCATAGACGCGGTTGACCCGCTGGATCTCCGGTAAACTCGACCGGGTGAAGGTACTGGTTATTGGCCCAGGCGGCCGTGAGCATGCAATTGTCCGTGCACTGAGTGCAGACCCCTACGTCAACGAAGTTCATTGCGCCCCCGGCAACGCCGGTATCGCACAGGACGTCACTACCCACGCGATCGATGCGCAGGATCCTGCCGCAGTCGTCGCGCTCGCCCGGGAACTGGGCAGCGATCTGGTGGTCGTCGGCCCCGAAGCGCCGCTGGCTTCCGGTGTTTCCGATGCGCTGATCGCAGCGCAGATCCCGGTCTTCGGCCCGACCCAGGCTGCCGCGCAGCTCGAAGCGTCCAAGGCTTTTGCCAAGAACGTCATGGCTGCCGCTGAGGTTCCCACCGCCATGGCCCATGTGGCCACCAACCGCGAGGAAGCCGCCAGTGCGCTGGATGACTTCGGTGCGCCGTACGTGGTCAAGGACGATGGCCTGGCCGCCGGCAAGGGCGTCGTGGTCACCGGCGATCGCGACGAAGCGCTGGAGCACGCAGAAGCCTGTTTTGCCGCCGGCGGAACCGTAGTGATCGAAGAATTCCTCGATGGCCCAGAAGTTTCCCTGTTTGTCATCTGCGATGGCAAGCATGCTGTTCCGCTGGCCCCGGCACAGGACTTCAAGCGCATCTTCGATAACGACGAAGGCCCGAACACCGGTGGCATGGGTGCCTACTCGCCGCTGGAATGGCTGCCGGAGAGCTTCGTCGACGAGGTCATGGACCGCGTCGCCTACCCGACCCTGCGCGAAATGGAAAAGCGCGGCACCCCGTTCACCGGCGTGCTGTACTGCGGCTTGGCGATCACCAAGCGCGGCATCCGCGTCATCGAGTTCAATGCCCGCTTCGGCGACCCGGAAACCCAGGCTGTCCTTGCCCGGCTGAAGACTCCGCTGGGCGGTGTGCTGATGGCTGCCGCCAAGGGCCGGCTCGATGATGCCGAGCAGCTGACCTGGTCCGCGCAGACCGCAGTTGATGTGGTCATCGCCGCCGAGAACTACCCGGACACCCCGGTCAAGGGAGCGGTGATCTCCGGGCTGGAGGCAGCCAACGGAATTGACGGCGTGCACGTGATGCATGCCGGAACTTCCGCGGATGCTGAAGGGAACATCATTGTTTCCGGTGGCCGCGTACTGGCCGTGGTGGGCCTGGGCGATGACCTCGCCGCGGCCCGCGCCGCAGCGTACGCCGGGGTTGCCGAGATCAGCTGGGACGGTGCCCAGTCGCGCACCGACATTGCGTTGAAGGCCGAACGCGGCGAAATCGCCATCGCCAACGAAAGCAAGTAGAGGACTACAGAACTCATGGCAGGATTCCAGACCGAAGTGCTCGACCTAGAAGGTTGGGACCATTACTACTCGGGCAAGGTACGCGACCTGTACGTGCCTGCGGGCGCCAGCTTCGAAGGCACCGACCGTGTCCTCGTGGTGGCCTCCGACCGCATCAGCGCCTACGACTTCGTGCTGGCCAGCGAAATCCCGGACAAGGGCAAGGTGCTGACCCAGCTCAGCCTCTGGTGGTTCGAGCAGCTGGGCGACTTCGCCAACCATGTCATCTCCACCGATGTTCCAGCCGAGGTGGCCGGACGCGCGATGGTGTGCAAGAAGCTGGAGATGTACCCGATCGAGTGCATCGCCCGCGGATACCTGACCGGATCGGGCCTGGCCGAGTACAAGGCCTCGCAGACCGTGTGCGAGCTGCCACTGCCGGCAGGACTGGTGGATGGCTCGCGCCTGGAACCGGCGCTGTTCACCCCATCGGCCAAGGCCGAGGTGGGGGAGCACGACGAGAACATCTCCTTCGAGCAGACCGTGGAACGCGTTGGCGCCGAAGTTTCCGAGGCGCTGCGGGAGAAGACCGTGGCCCTGTACGAGCAGGCCGAGCAGATCGCCCGCGCGCGCGGCATCATCCTGGCCGATACCAAGGTGGAGTTCGGAGCTGATCCGGCCACCGGCGAGATCACCCTGGGCGATGAGGTGCTGACCCCGGATTCCTCGCGTTTCTGGGATGCCGAATCCTACAAGCCGGGCCAGGCGCAGGCCAGCTTCGACAAGCAGTTCGTCCGCGACTGGCTGACCTCCGCCGAATCGGGTTGGGACAAGAACTCGGGCGAAGAACCGCCTCAGCTGCCAGCCGGAATCATCGAGAAGACCCGTGCCCGCTACATCGAGGCCTACGAACGGCTCACCGGCCAGGTCTTCAGCGCCTAGGCGCAGGCGAAGAACAACCACGCACGGCAAAGCCCTCCGCTGATCGAAGTGATCTGCGGAGGGCTTTGCGCTGTCCTGGACGGGATCAGACCAGCGAGTCCTTCCACGCCTTGTGCAGGGCCGCGAAGCGCCCCTCATCGGCAATCAGCTGCGCTGGGGTGCCGTCCTCGGTGATCTTGCCATCGTGGACCACCAGCACGCGGTCCGCGATCTGCACGGTGGACAGGCGGTGCGCGATGATCAGCGCGGTGCGGTTGCCCAGCAGGGTTTGCAGTCCGCGCTGCACTGCCCGTTCCGAAGGGATATCCAGGGAGCTGGTGGCCTCATCAAGGATCAGCACCGCAGGATCGGCAAGGAAGGCGCGGGCAAAGGAAATCAGCTGGCGCTGGCCGGCCGAGACCCGTCCGCCTCGCTTGTTCACGTCGGTGCCGTAGCCCTCAGGCAGATCCAAGATGAACTCGTGGGCGCCGACCGCACGGGCGGCGTACTCGATATCCTCCGGCGAGGCGCCCGGCCGGCCCAGCGCGATGTTCTCGGCCACCGATCCGGAGAAGAGGAACGCCTCCTGGGTGACCATCACCACGTGCTGGCGCAGTTCCTTGTTCGACAGCTCGTTGATCGGCACCGAATCCAGTTCCAAGGTGCCCGAACGCAGGTCGTAGAAGCGGGCAATGAGCTTGGCCAGCGTGGACTTGCCGGCACCGGTCTGGCCTACCACGGCCACCGTTTGGCCCGCCGGGATCCGCAGGTCGAATTCCTCCATGATCACCGGGCCCTCGCCGTAGCCGAAGACCGCATCCTTGAAGACCAGCTCGCCGGCCACCTTGCGGATGGTGCGAGGGGCCGCAGGCTCGCGCACCGTCGGTTCTTCCTCCAGCAGCCCCGAAACCTTCTCCAGGGCGGCGGTGGCCGACTGCAGCGAGGAATAGAACATGGCGATCTGCTCGACTGGCTGGAACAGGCGCTTGGAGGCCAGCAGGATGGCCACCATCGCACCGACCTGCATGGTGCCGTCGATGATGCGGAATCCGCCGTAGGCGAGCAATGCCGCCACCGTCAGGTTGCCGATCAGGACCAGTCCCGGCTGCAGGACGCCGAAGAGGTTGAAGGAACGCACCGAGTTCACCCGGTACTGCTCCGCGAGATCCGAGTAGTTCGCGTCGTTGGCTTCCTCGCGGCGGAAGGCCTTGACCGCGCGGATGCCGGTCATGGTTTCCACGAAGGTGGAGATGACCTTGGCCGAGACCACGCGGGATTCGCGGTAGAGCAGCTCGGAGCGGCGCTGGTACCAGAAGAAGAGGATCGCTACCGGAAGGACGGCCACGCAGACCACCAGGCCGCTGCGCCAGTCGAGGAAGAAAATCGAGACCAGGGTGAAGACCACGAACACGCAGGAGGAGGCCAGTTCCGAGACGCCTTGATCGAGCAGCTCGCGCAGCGTTTCCAGATCGGAGGTCTGCCGGGAAATGATCCGCCCGGAGGTGTAGTTCTCGTGGAATTCGAGGCTCAGCCGCTGGGTATGGCGGAAGACCTGCTGGCGCAGATCCAGGAGCATCGCCTGGGAGATCTTCGCCGCACTGGTGATGTACCAGGAGAGCAGCACGCCGCTGAGCACGGCGCACACGATGTATCCGGCCCCGGTCATCCCCAGGGCGCCCCAGTTGCCTTCGCGCACCTGCGGCAGGGTCCAGTCGATCGAGAAGGCGATCAGCACCGGAAGCAGCACGCGTGCCGCGTTGGAGAACAGCACCAGCACCACGGTGAGGACGAACAGCTTCTTCTGCGGCACGGCCAGCGAGGCCAGCAACCGGAAGGAACGTTGCCGCACGACCTTGCGCTCGGCGGCAGAGAGCTTGATGGCGTCTTCATTGGCGACGCCCAGTGGCTTGCTCATCGGGAGACCTCCACGGTGGCTGGCTGGTCTTCGTCATCCAGGCTGGCGATGACGAATCGGTAATGCTCATTGGTGCTCAACAGGTGGGCATGGCTTCCCACCGCGTCGATGCGGCCATCGCGCAGCAGCGCCACGCGGTCGGCGAGCATCACGGTCGAGGGCCGGTGGGCCACGATCAGCGTGGTGGTTCCGGCCAGGACTTCGCGCAGCCTCTCGGTGACCAGTTCCTCGGTGCGCACATCCAGGGCGGACAGCGGATCGTCGAGGACCAGCACGCTCGGGCGCGCTGCGATGGCGCGGGCCAAGGCGATGCGCTGGCGCTGCCCGCCCGATAGCGACAGGCCTTCCTCGCCGATCAAGGTGTCTACCCCTTCGGGCAACGCGTAGGCAAACTGCGCCTGGGCGACGTCCAGGGCTTCGGCGAGCAGGGCTTCGCGCTGCTGCTCATCCAGGTTTTCCGGGGCGCCGAGCAGCACGTTGCCGCGGATGGAGGTGGAGAACAAGGTGGTGTCCTCGAAAGCCACGGCGATCTCGGTTCGCAGTTCCTGGAGGTCCCAGTCCTTGACGTCCTGTCCGTGGATGAGCACCTCGCCGGAGGTCGCTTCATGCAGGCGCGGAACCAGGTTCAGCAAGGTGGACTTGCCCGAACCGGTGATGCCGACAAGGGCCATGGTTTCCCCGGGACGGATCTCCAGATTGATGTCGGCCAGGATCGGCCGGTGGGTACCGGCGGTATCCGGGTAGGCGAAGCGCACATGCTCCAGCTTCACGCTGCCATCGCGTTCTGCAGGGACCCGGGGCTGCGCGGGGGAATCGATGTCATTGATTGAATCCATGACCTCGAAGTGGCGGTCCAGCGCAGTTTTGGTGCTCAGCGTCATGCCCAGCAGCATTCCCATGCCCTCGACGGGGCCGGCGATGACCGCGGCGATGGCGAAGTAGGCCACCAGCGAGCCGACGCTCAGCGTGCCGTTGGCGACCTGGGCAATGCCGATGAGCAAGCCGATGCCCAGAATGGTTTCGGGCACCGCAACCACGGTGAGCAGGAAGCTGGCCAGCGTCTTGGCCTTGGTTATTTCGGTTTCCTGCAGGGACTTTGCCTGGGCGCTGAAGCCCGCGTAGACATGCGGCCCGCGGCCGAAGGCCTTGATGACGCGGATACCGTGCACTGATTCTTCCACCGCGGTGGCCAGGTCCCCAGCCTGGTCCTGGCTGCGGCGGCTGGCGGCCCGGTAGTCGTTGCGGAAACGGTAGGCCTTGATGGCAATCGGGATAGATCCCAGCAGGTAGAGCAGTCCCAGGATCCATGAATGGGTGAACATCAGCACCAGCCCGGTGATGACGGTGACGGTTTCAACAACCAGCATCATCGCGCCGAACGCGAGCCAACGGCGCAACAAGGAGAGATCCGACATGGAGCGGGAGAGAAGCTGCCCCGAGCCCCAGCGTTCGTGGAACGCCACGGGCAGGCGCTGCAGGTGCTTGTAGAAGCGGATGCGCATCTGCGCTTCAAGGCCTGCTGCGGGATTCAGCACGAATTGGCGGCGCAGGAAGATCAGCAGGGCTTCGACAAGGCCCAATGCGGCAACGATGCCAACAGAGAGCCACACCTCCGAGGCTGCCCCATCACGATGCAGGACGACATTGACCAGCCAGGCGAGCACCTGGGGGATGGCCAGCGCGACAATTCCGGCGCCGAGCGCGCAGAGGAAACCGCAAAAGAGCCGGGGGAAGATCGGCTTGACGAAAGGAGCAAGCCGTTTCAGTGTTGCGGAGAGCGGGACCGGATCTTTCGAACCGGCCTGTTGAGCTTGAGCCACGGTACCCCGCATTCATCCAGAAGTTTGACAGAGTTACAGACTACCGGCAGTAGTTGGGATAATTCAATCAATAGGCAACTATTGGAAAGAAGTGCTTCACATTGGAGGCAAATAATCCCCGGTCGAGCACCAAGAAGGTGCTTGACCGGGGATTACCCGAAGAAATTTCGTGGCTTAGTCGCGGGCAGCCAGGGTAACCATGATGGCTTCCGGCGGGCAGGCGAAGCGAATCGGAGCGAAGCGCGAGGTGCCCACGCCAGCGGAAACATTCAACGGAACGGTGTTGCCGTTGTATTCCCAATCGCTCAGGCCGCGGGCGCGCCACGTAGGCAGATCGCAGTTGGAGACCAATGCGCCATAGCCCGGGATGCACACCTGGCCGCCGTGGGTGTGGCCAGCGAAAATGACATCAGCCTTCGCCTCGGTGAATTGGTCAAGAACCCGCTGGTAGGGCGCGTGGGTGAGCGCAATGCGCACGTGGGGCGCCTGGCTGCTTGAGGAGGAACCACGCGGCCAGCCAGCGAAGAGGTCCCGGTCGATGTGCGGATCATCCACGCCGGTAAGATCCAGGCGCAGGCCATTGAGCACCGTGGAATGCGCACGGTTGGACATGTTGATCCAGCCGGCTCCGCCGAAGGCCCGGTGCATTTCTTCGAACGGCAACTGGTCGCGCGGGGCAGGGTTGGGAGTTCCGGTGGAAGGAGCCAAATACCTGAACGGGTTCTTCAGCTTCGGAGCGTAGTAGCAATTGGACCCGGGAACGAAGGCGCCAGGGAAAGCCATCAGCGGTTCCAGCGCCTTGATCAAAGCCGGCACGGCCTTGCGGTGGCTGAGGTTATCCCCGGTGTTGATGACAAAGTCGGGCTTCAGATCAGCCAGACCGCGCAGCCACTGGGTTTTGGCTTCCTGCCCTGGAACCATGTGGATGTCCGAAAGGTGCAGGACCTTGATGTCGCCGTATCCGCGGGGCAGAACCTTAAGCGATTCGTGGCGCAGCCCGAACTTCTGGGCCTCCAGCATGCCATAGCCCACCAGAGCTCCGCCGATGGCCAGAGCGCCGGTGGCGGCAAGGGCCGCAGTACCGCTGGCATGACGTAATGCCGAAGCGAAATTATTCTGTTCAACCATGACTTCTGTGCCATCGTCCTTTCAAGCCCGGAGGCAACTTCTGGTGGAGTTCTCCTATGCCAATCTAAACCGAAAGGCCGCGTCCAACCAAAGTTGAACGCGGCCTTTCGAATATTCAGCTAGTCATCGGACTTCTTGCCGTTGCCGTTTCCATTGCCGTTTCCGTTGCCCTTGTTATTGGAGTCGGGCTTCGGCGAGGATTCTTCCTTAGGCTTGGAATCTTCCTTCGACTCTTCCTTGTCATTGTCCTTCTCATCCGAGTCGGACTTGGAATCGTCTTCTTCCTTCGGCTTTGGCGGAGGCGGCTGGCGACGGGCCGAACCGAAGTTGTTCCGCTCGAATTCGTGCACGGCCTCCTCCATGAAGTCCACCCACAGCGGGGCGGCGAAGGTCGAGGAATCGACCATCCAAGGGGCCTTCTTGTCGTTGACCATCGCGCCGTGCATCTGGTTCTTCTCTTCGCCGGCCTTGCCCTTGAGTCGGCCGACCCAGGTGGCGGTGGAAATTCCGGTGGTGTAGCCGACGAACCAGGTCGAGGACGCGTAGTTGTTGGTACCGGTCTTGCCAGCGATTGGGCCGTCGACGCGGCCCTTGGAGACGCGGTTGGTGGCGATCTTCTTCAGGGTGCCGTTCAGATCGGCAACGTAGGTCGGGTCGATTTCCTGGGAGCAGGATTCCTTCTTGACCTTGTACTCGTTGCCGTCCTTGTCGGTCACGCTGTTGATGGCGCGTGGTTCGCAGTACTCGCCCTTGTTGGCGAATGCAGCGAATGCGGCGGCCTGGGACAGCGGGGTGATTTCTGCCGAGCCGATGATGAACGAAGGGTTCGAAGGCGAGATCGGGGCAGGGCCGCCCTTGGCGCCCTGATCCAGTACGCCAAGCTTCTTGGTGTAATCGGCGATGGTGCACAGGTCGGTCTTGTAGGCCTCCTGCACGGTCGCGGTATTGATCGACCAGTACAGGCCGGTATCCACGGTCATCGAGCGGTAGAAGCCAGGCGATGCATTCTTCGGTTCCCAATTAGAACCAACAGTTGTCGTTCCTCCGGGAAGGCAAGATGCCCGCCACTTGGAGCCGGGTACGAAAACCTGCTTCTTGGCATTGATCTTGTCGTACATGCGGTTGCCTTCGGACAGCCAGCCCAAGGTGGTGTACGGCTTCATGGTAGAACCACCCTGGAACCCGCCAGCGCCACCCAGGGAACGCTCGACAGCGAAGTTGTAATAGGTGTTCTCGCCCGAGTTCTTGACTTCCGGACCGTAGGTGGTGTTCTGCGCCATGGTCAGGATCTTGCCGGTGCCCGGCTCGACCGAAACGATCGAGGAGTAAATGTCGGTGTTGGACTTGGCCTTTGGATCGATAGCCTTCGCTGCGTCCTTGGCGGCCTTCTTGTTCAGCTTGCTGTTCAGGGTGGTCTTGACGGTCAAGCCGCCACGGTACAGCAGGCCTTCGCGATCTTCCTTGGTCTTGCCATAGGTGTCATCGGAAAGGATCAGATTGGTGACGTAGTCGCAGAAGTAGGCATTTTCCTTGGCCGCGGTGCAACCGGAAGGGGACGTGCGCGGATCCAGTTCCAGGTCCGACTTCACCGCCTTGTCGTATTCCTTCTTGGTGATTGCGCCGGTGCGGTACATGTTGCCCAGCACCTTGTTGCGGCGGTCGATGGATCGCTCAGGGTTGTTGATCGGGTTGTAGACGTTTGGCAGCTGGACCATGCCGGCAAGCATGGCCGACTGCTGCACGTTCAAGTCCTTGGCATCGGTTGAGTAGAAGTGCTGAGCGGCAGCCTGCACGCCGTACTCGCGACCCGAGAAGAGCACCAGGTTCAGGTAGCCCTCCAGGATCTGGTCCTTGGACATTTCCTTCTCGATGGCCACCGCGTACTTCAGCTCGCGGATCTTATCCGAGTAGCCCTTCTGGCCGGAAACAGTGGATTCGTCCGAACCGGTGAGCACCTGGTTATTCACTAGCAGGTTGTTCACGTACTGCTGGGTCAGGGTGGAAGCACCAGAGCGGCTCGAAGAGGTGAGGTTGCCAACTACTGCACGGGCGATGCCCTTGGGGTCGATGCCCTTGTGCTCGTAGAAACGCTCATCTTCCACCGAGATGATCGCCTTGCGCATGTTTGGCGAGATGTCATCTAGCTTCACAGGCTGGCGATTTTGCTGGTAGAAGTTCGCAATGGCCTTGCCATCAGCGTCAAGGATCGTGGAAGGCTCCGGGATGGGGAGCTTTTCAAACGAGCTCGGGAGCGCGCTGACGATGTTGTTACCGGTGGTCAAACCGGTTTTTGCGATAGCTGCAATGGGCACGAGCATGCCTGCTGCGAGCACACCACACAGGGCGCTGATTCCGAAGAATGCAACGACTTTTCCCAGGGTGGTAGCGGTATCAAAAAAAGGGGACTTCTTGGCTGCCATACCCACTAGTTTACAAGGACGCGCTAACGTATCGAGTATGACTAAATGGGAATACGCCACTTTGCCGCTTTTGATTCACGCTACGAAGCAGATTTTGGACCAGTGGGGTGACGATGGCTGGGAGCTGGTAACCGTGGTTCCAGGCCCCAACGGCTCATCTCCAGTGGCCTACATGAAGCGTCCGAAAGCGTAACTAGCAACAACATTTACTGAAGGAGAAATCCCATGCAAGAAGCTACTTCCTCGCGTGTCGAGGCTCGTCTGGCCGAGCTCGGTCATGCCTTGCCAGCTGTGGCAAAGCCGGTAGCCGCCTACCTGCCAGCCGTTACCACCGGCAACTATGTCTACACCTCTGGCCAGCTTCCGCTGATTAAGGGTGAACTCACAGCCGTTGGAAAGGTTGGTGCCGAGGTTTCGGCCGAGGAGGCGAAGGCCCAGGCGCAGACCGCTGCGCTTAACGCGCTAGCCGCCATCAAGGCCGAAATTGGTGATCTAGATCGCATTAAGCGCATCGTGAAGGTTGTCGGTTTCGTGTCGTCGGCACCGGACTTCACCGGACAGCCAGGCGTCATCAACGGGGCATCGGAGTTCTTCGGCGAGGTACTCGGCGATGCAGGCTTGCACGCACGCTCGGCCGTCGGCGTTGCCGTTCTGCCGCTGGATGCACCTGTCGAGGTCGAGGTCATCGCCGAATTTGAGTAATTCAAGCCAGATTCCTGCTGCGCGGTCCCGACGGGCATTCCCGGCGGGGCCGCGCAGCGGTATGGTGCGCCGGCTCTTTGATTTGCCACCGCATCAAATTGCCACCGCCGAAAACTGGTTCTCTTTCGGTTCGCGCACGCCGCGCACCCCGCGGCGCGCGTCCTCCATCTGCCTTGTGAGGGATTCTTCCCACGGCGTGGAGACCTATCTGACTTATCGCCCCGGGGGCTCCCCACTGGGCAACGTGGCCTTTCCAGGCGGCAGCCACGAGGCGAGCGACCGTGCCACCTACCAATGGTTCGGTCCGAGCCTGTCCCAATGGTCCAAGCGCATGGACATGCTGGACCAGCAGTTGGCGCAGGCATACATCGTTTGCGCCATCCGCGAGCTTTTCGAAGAGACCGGAATCCTGCTGGCCGGCACCGATGAGCAATCCGTGGTCGAAATGACCGATGCAGAAGACTGGATGACCGCCCGCGAAGCAATCGCCGGACAGGACCTGGCCTTCGACGAATTCCTGCGCCGCCGCGGACTGGGCTTGCGCACAGACCTTTTGCGTCCGGTATCCCACTGGCTCAACCCGAACTTTGCCCTGCGCCGCTTCGACACCTGGTACTTCACTGCCACCGTGCCCAACCGCCAGGAGGCTGCCTTGCTGCGCGGCAAAGGCAAATGGGGGCGCTGGTGTGCCGCCGGGGAAATATTGGCCAAACGCAGCACCAGCGAGCTGGGGGACAGCGTTGGCCAACCCAACACAGTGAACCTCGCGCTCTCGGAGATTAGCTACCCGGCGGTGGAAATGATCCTGGAAGCCATGGCGGAGGCCAATGGAGTGGTCGCCTACCTTTCGCGGGCCCGTTCGTTGAATCTCAAGCATCCGGACCTGCTGGTGCGCGAAGGCATTTACTATCTGGAAGTCCTTGGCTCCATGAGCGCTGAATCCTCCCGCCCATGGCAGACTACTGCCGGGCACTGAGAGCAGAACTTAAACAAAGCAGGCCGGGAATCCTTGAAGGATTCCCGGCCTGTTTGCATCACTGCGGTTTAGCGCGAGCGCTGGCGCAGACGCTGGATATCCAGGATCACGACGGCGCGTGCTTCCAGGCGCAGCCAGCCGCGCTGCACGAACTCGGCCAGAGCCTTGTTCACGGTTTCGCGGGAAGCACCAACGAGCTGAGCCAGCTCTTCCTGAGTCAGTTCGTGGGCAACCAGGATGCCGTCGGTAGCTGGGCGACCGAAGCGGTCAGCCAGATCCAACAGAGCCTTGGCAACACGGCCAGGAACGTCAGAGAAGACCAGATCGGCCAGGGACTCATTGGTACGACGCAGACGTGCAGCCAGAGCCTGCAGCAGCTGGATCGAGACCTCAGGGGAGTTCAAGATAGCCTTGCGCATGTTCTCGTGGCTCAGGCCCGCCAAGCGGGTCTCGGACACGGCGGTTGCAGTTGCGTTGCGTGGGTGTGGATCGAACAATGCCATCTCGCCAAACAGTTCGCCTGGGCCAAGAACAGCAATCAGGTTCTCGCGACCATCCGAAGAGGTGCGACCCAGCTTGATCTTGCCCGAAACGATGAAGTACAGACGGTCACCCTGATCGCCTTCACGGAACACCGATGCGCCGCGGGAGAGATCAACCTCGGTCAATTCTTCGGTTAGCGCGGCGAATACTTCATCACCAAGCGACGCAAACAGTGGCGCGCGACGCAGTACCTCGATATCCATTAAATCTCCTGTCAACAGTAGTAGGCGCTTACTTCATTGTGCCGTATTCGGTAACAATGTGACAGTTTCCACACGTGGTTTAACCAAGAAAATGTTGAAAATCACGCACATTCGACTAAAACTCGCGAATCTGCTCGCAGAAATCCATCAGCTTCTAAGGGTACCTTGGGTCTATACGAACTTTATGAATGAACTGGGGTCTTGGTGCTCGGAATTTTCAGCTGGCTCGACGTAGTCATCTGCGCTGTTTTGCTGACGTTTTTCGTTGTTGGAGTTCGTCGAGGTTTTCTGCTGACCATTGGCGACATGCTCGGCCTGATTGTCGGCGGCGTCGCCGCATTCTTCGCCATCCCGCTGGTTTCCACCTTCGCCACGAACCCCTGGTGGCGGGTCGGCCTGATGATAGCTACCGCAGCCGTGCTGATCATTCTCGGGCAAGCTCTGGGACGGGTGATTGCAACTCGCATCCGCCACTGGATGAATGTCGATTTCCTGCGTGCCGCGGACCGCATTGCCGGTGGCGTGCTGTCGGTGTTCATTACCGCCACAATCATCGGTGGCTTGGCCTTTTCCACTTCAAGCATGGGTATTCCAAGGCTTTCGCTGGAGATCAGCAAGTCCAAGATGATCGACTCGATTCGTGGCCTGACACCCGAGTTTGTCGATGCCGCGATTTCCACCGCACGCTCCAAGGTGATCGCCGAAACCCTCCCCGCATTCCTGGAGCCTTTCGCGCCCCCGGTCCAGGCGCCGGCCAACACCGAATGGGCAGCTAACGACCTGCAGCTGGCCGCTGCCCAATCGGCCGCCAAGATCTCCGGTACCGCGGTGCAATGCGGTGTGAACCTGACCGGCTCAGGCTTCGTTGTCGACCACGAACTGGTCATGACCAACGCGCACGTGGTCGCCGGATTGAGCGCGGCAACCGTGGAGGTCGGCGGTGACGAAGTTCACCGCGGAAAGGTTGTTTATTTCGATCCCAAGGCCGACATCGCGCTGCTTTACGTCGAAGGGCTGGAGGCAGAGCCTATCGACCTCGCCGCTGATGACCTGATGCGCGGCGACTCGGCAACCTTTGTCGGGCACCCAGCGGGCGGCCCGCAGCAGATCCGCGGAGCCTTGATCGCTTCCCGTGCCTTCGTCTCCATTGCCAATATCTATGGCGCGGACCCATCTCGAATCTCTGTCTACCAGCTCACCGCGGAAGTAGCCCAGGGCAATTCCGGCGGACCGCTGCTGGATGAATTCGGCGACGCGGTGGGCTTGATCTTCGCCAAGTCGCGCAGCGATGACGAGGTCGGCTTCGCCCTGAGCCTCGAAGAGATCGAGAACGCCATGGAGCTGGGCGGCGATCGGCGCACCAGCATCAAAACAGGCGACTGCGTCACCGGCTAGAGCTTGCGGCTATTTGCCCAGCAAATGCGCGAGCTGCTGAACCGCCAGCTTGTAGCCGTGCACGCCCGCACCGATGATGATCGAGCTGGCTACCGGCGAGATGAAGGAATGGTGGCGGAACGCTTCACGCTTGTGCACGTTCGAGATGTGCACCTCGATGGCTGGCAACTGCACGCCGCTGATGGCATCGGCAATAGCCACAGAGGTATGGGTGAATGCGCCGGGGTTCATGATGATGCCGGCTGCGGTAGTGCGGGCCTCGTGAATCGCGTCGATGAGCACACCCTCATGGTTGGACTGCAAGGCGCGCAATTCGAAGCCGAGGGCCGCAGCGGTTTCCCGGGCCAGCTGCTCAACATCGGCCAGGGTGTCGTGGCCATAGATTTCCGGCTCCCGGGTGCCCAGCAGATTCAGGTTGGGGCCGTTGAGCAGCAAGATGGTGTTCGATGCGTTCTCAGTCATGAACTCAAATCTATTACACAACCGGGAAATTCCCGCCCGAATTCTTTGGCCCCGTAATACAAGAAGCCGCCGTGGGGGGCCCCCCCCGGGGGGGGGGGGGGGGGGGGGGGGGGGCCGGGGGGGGGGGGCTCACCCGCGGGCCCCTGGGGGGGCGGGGGTGGTTTTTTTCGTTGTCGTTGCGCATCGACT
>NZ_JBIUWY010000001.1:164301-1303922 GCF_044743685.1 Glutamicibacter sp. NPDC087583
ATAAAAAAAAATACAAAAACACCCCGCAACACCCCCCCTCTTTTATCCCCCCCCCCCCCCCCCCCCCCCCCCCCCCCCCCCCCCCCGGGGGGGGCCCCCCCACGGCGGCTTGCTGCACTGGGGCGTGCTGAGGCTATTTGCCCATGGACTGCGCGATCTGGCTCATCACCGTTGAATCGGACAGCGTGGTGGCATCGCCGACCTCGCGGCCCTCGGCCACGTCCTTGAGCAGGCGGCGCATGATCTTGCCCGAGCGGGTCTTAGGCAGTTCCGGAACCACCAGCACATGCTTCGGCTTGGCGATCGGGCCGATGTCCTTGCCCACGTGGTTGCGCAGGGTCGCCACCACATCCTCGCCTTCCGCCGGCTCGGTCTGCAGGATCACGAAGGCCACCACGGCCTCGCCGGTGGTCTCGTCCTTCGCTCCCACCACGGCGGCCTCTGCCACGTATGGGTGGGCGACCAGCGAGGACTCGATCTCGGTGGTGGACAGGCGGTGCCCGGAGACGTTCATCACGTCATCCACGCGGCCCAGCAGCCAGATATCGCCATCGGCGTCCTTCTTCGCACCGTCGCCAGCGAAGTACATGTTCTCGAACCGCGACCAGTAGGTGTCCTTGTAGCGTTCCATGTCGCCCCAGATGCCGCGCAGCATCGCTGGCCACGGCTCGCGGATGACCAGGAAGCCGCCCTCGCCGTCGGCCACGGATTCGCCAGCTTCATCCACCACGTCAATGGCGATGCCCGGCACGGCCACCTGGGCCGAACCCGGCTTGGTTGCGGTGACGCCCGGCAGCGGAGCGATCATGTGCGCGCCGGTTTCGGTCTGCCACCAGGTGTCCACGATCGGGGCCGGGTGTTCCTTGCGTTCGCCGTTCTTGCCGTTGTTGGTGCCGATGGCATCGCGGTACCACATCCATGCTTCCGGGTTGATCGGTTCGCCCACCGAACCCAGCACGCGCAGGGAAGACAGGTCGTAGCCATCGGGGATCTCGCGGCCCCACTTCATGAAGGTGCGGATTGCGGTGGGCGCGGTGTACAGGATGGTGACGCCGTACTTTTCCACCAGTTCCCACCAGCGGCCCTGGTGCGGGGTATCCGGGGTGCCCTCGTAGATCACCTGGGTGGCGCCGTTGACCAGCGGCGCGTAGGTGACGTAGGAATGGCCGGTCACCCAGCCGATGTCCGCGGTGCACCAGTACACGTCGGTTTCCGGGTGCAAATCGAAGGTGTCGCGGTGGGTCACGGCGCCCTGGGCCAAGAAGCCGCCGGTGGTGTGCACAATGCCCTTGGGCTTGCCAGTGGTGCCCGAGGTATACAGCACGAACAACGGGTGCTCGGAGTCGTGGGCTACCGCAGTGTGCTCGGTGGCGGCGGTGCCGACGACGTCATCCCACCACTTGTCCAGTGCGCCGAATTCGGTGGGCTCGCCGTTGCGCTTGACCACCAGAACGTTTTCCACGGTGTGGCCCGGTGCTTCCAGCGCCGCATCGACTGCCGGCTTCAGCGAGGACGGCTTGCCGCGGCGCCAGGTGCCATCGGCGGTGACCACGAGCTTGGCGTCCGCATCATCGATGCGGCTGCGCAGCGCGTCGGCGGAGAAGCCGCCGAAGACCACCGAGTGGATGGCGCCGATGCGGGCGCAGGCCAGCATGGTGATGACGGCTTCCGGGATCATTGGCAGGTAGACGGCCACGCGGTCGCCCTTGGCCACGCCCAGGGATTCGAAAGCGTTGGCGGCCTTCTTGACCTCTTCGGTCAGCTGCGCGTAAGTGTAGGTGCGGGTATCGCCCGGCTCGCCTTCGAAGTAGATGGCGACGCGGTCGCCCAGGCCGTTTTCCACATGGCGGTCCAGCGCGTTGTAGGCCGCGTTGAGCTTGCCGCCGACGAACCACTTGGCCACCGGTGCCTGCGACCAGTCCAAGGTTTCAGTGAAATCGGTGTCCCAGGTCAGTACCTGGCGTGCCTGGTCCGCCCAATAGCCCAAGCGGTCTGCCTTGGCTGCGTCGTAGCGGGCCTGCGTTGCGATGGCCTGATCGCTGAAGTCCTTGCTCGGGGCAAAGGAACGGGTTTCGGTCGACAGGTTATCCAAGGTTTTCGAATCACTCACTGGGTTCGCGTCCTTCCGCGTAGTCACAAATATTTCCCTGTGATCAAAGTTACATCCTCCAGCAGGGCCGGTGTGCTTTGTGTCACCGGGAAAGGGGAAATGGGGTAATTTGTGCGCCGAGCGGTTAGCTGCACGCGATGAACAGCACGCCAAGGTGGTGTCCAAGGGTGAAAACTTCACGCCCTCATGACACGATCTAAAGCGTGGCGAAGAAATTGGACAACGAAACCGAGCTGGGGCTGAAGCGCCGGGCACGCAAGATCAACCGGGAACTGGCGAAGGCCTACCCCTACGCGGTGCCCGAACTGGACTTCGAGAACCCCTTCGAACTGCTGGTAGCCACCGTGCTCTCCGCGCAGACCACCGACGTGCGGGTCAATGCCATCACTCCAGCGCTCTTCGCCCGTTTCCCGGACGCCCACGCAATGAGCCAAGCCGAACGGGGCGAGCTTGAGCAGCTGATCCGCCCCACCGGTTTCTTCCGCGCCAAGACGGACTCCCTGCTCGGGCTATCCGCCGCCTTGGTTGAACGCTTTGACGGAGAAGTGCCAGCCAAGCTCGAAGAGCTGGTGAAGCTTCCCGGGGTGGGACGCAAAACCGCCAACGTCGTGCTGGGAAATGCCTTCGGTGTTCCCGGAATCACCGTGGACACCCACTTCGGGCGCCTGGCCAACCGCTTTGGGTGGACCGATGAAACCGATCCGGTCAAGGTCGAGCACGCGGTGGGGGAACTGTTCGAAAAACGCGACTGGACGATGCTCAGCCACCGCGTGGTCTTCCATGGCCGCCGCGTCTGCCACTCGCGCAAACCTGCCTGCGGGGCCTGCGCCATCGCCAAGCTTTGCCCCTCGTTCGGCATCGGCGAGGAAATACCTGCCAAGGCCACAGCGTTGCTCAAGTATGAGCTCGCACCAGGACGGGAAGAATTGCTGGCGAAAATGATCGCCGGCGCAACCCGCCGCGAGCTGAGGGCTGAAGGATACGGATTGGACGCATGAGCGCGCGCTTGGAACTGGAAAAAGTAATTGCCCGCCACACGGCACAGGTCGGGGCAACGCAGAAACTGCCCAGCGAATGGGTGATGAGCGATATCGAGCTCGGTGCTGCGCGCCGTGCCGCGGTACTGATCCTGTTCGGTGCTGCCGGCGAAGCGGCCCTGGAGCCGCACTCCCGGGCCGGCGATCTGGACGTGCTGTTCGTGGAGCGCGCCGCGACCCTGCGCAAGCACGCGGGCCAGATCGCTTTCCCCGGAGGCGGCATCGACCAGGAGGATTCGAGCGTTGCCGACGCCGCCTTGCGCGAGGCGTGGGAGGAAACTGGCGTGGACACCTCCGGGATCGAGGTCCTGGGCACCTTGGGGGAAACCGAATTGCCGGTTTCGAACTTCCTGGTCACCCCGGTGATTGGCTGGTGGCATACCGAATCCAGGGTTTATCCGGCTGACCCGGCCGAAAGCGCCGGCGTATTCCGCGCCCCGGTGGCGCACCTGCTGGAGCCGAGGAATCGCCTGACCGGCGTGGTGCAGCGCGGCAATCAGAAGTTCAAGTCCCCGGCCTTCGATTTTGAAGACCGGATCATCTGGGGCTTCACCGCGATCGTGCTGGACAGGCTGTTCAACGAGCTGGGTTGGACCCAGCCGTGGAACAACCGCCGTGAACTGCGCATGGCCTGAAGCCGGCTACTTCGCATCCGCGTAGTTCCCGGAGATCGCAACACTGACCGGGAAGCGCGGCGAGGCCTGGCCGAACAGGGAACGCCCGGCGAGCATGGCCGCATGCCGGATGAGCTCCTGCAGTTGCCCAGCCAATTCGGTGGGGCATTCAAAGACGATTTCGTCATGGACAAAGAACACCTGGCGGCAGGTCTGGCTCCACCCGGCCTGATGGATCAGGTGCCGTGCGTGGCCCATCCACACCAAAGCCCACTCCGCGGCGGTCGCCTGTACGACAAAGTTCCTGGTGAACCGGCCGCGGGCTCTCGCCGCGCCGTCAGCAGCCCGCTGCGATGCTTCATCGTTGGTAGCTTTCTGCGCCTGCAGCCACTGCTCATCGGCTGGCGGGCAGCCGCGGCCGAGGAAACTGCGCACGCCTTCACCTTGCTCGCCGGCAAGAGCTGCCTGTTCGACAAAACGCATGGCGGTGGGAAAACTGCGGGTCAGGGCCGCACCC
Organism: Glutamicibacter sp. NPDC087583; assembly: GCF_044743685.1. Lineage (NCBI taxonomy): Bacteria > Bacillati > Actinomycetota > Actinomycetes > Micrococcales > Micrococcaceae > Glutamicibacter > Glutamicibacter sp. NPDC087583. The sequence continues at coordinate 168,580 of NZ_JBIUWY010000001.1, forward strand.
ACTGCACCTGAAGCACCGCCGCCACCGCCGTAGATGACCGAGAGCATGCCCAGCTTGGCCTCATCTCGGGAAGCCACGAGCTGGGCATCGAGCAGCCACTGGTACAGGTCATCTTGCTGGCCTGCTTTTTGCAATTGCTGGTCATTGGAAATAGCTGCCAGGATTCGAGGTTCCAGTTGCCTCCCGTCGGCCACCACAAACGTCGAGCCGGGACGGGTGCGCACGACCTGCCGGATGGAATGCGGCAATTGGAGCGCCCCGCCACCAGAAGCGGCCCAGCGTCCTGAAGTCACCGTTCCCAGCACATAATGCGGATGGAAACGGCCGCCTTTCACCCATTGATCCAACCACGCATCACCATGGGTGCTGGCAAGACGCGAGAGTTTCTTGTATTCAAGAACCTCAGAAATCAATGGATGCTTGATCTGCTCCAGTTCCCAGGCCCGCACCGAGCTCACCGCGAAACCGGCCTTATGCAGGGCGCGCAACAGCTCCTGCGGCGAATCCGGGTTGAGCCCGGGACTGCCTAATGCCTTGGCCAATTGCTGGGCCTTGGCCGCGAGTTTCGGCGGCCGTCCATAGTCGGATACGCGTTCGCCCAATTGCTCGCGCAGCAGGGCGCGGTGTCCGGCTTCATCCCACGACAAACCGGCCGCTTCCATCTCGCAGGCAATCAACGCACCTACCGATTCGGCGTGGATCAATAATTCCAGACGCTGACGGGTGCTGGGATCCTGCGGCAACGCCTTGCGCTGGGCAACGTACATGGCTACGAGCTCGGAAAGGGATTCGCCGGAGGTCGGGGCGGCAAAGAGCGCATCCTGGTTGGCCCTTTCGTGAGCCTGAACTGGTCGTTCAAGATCGAAGTCTTCGAGCTTTTCCTCACTCAGCGGCGAGCGGTGCAAGATGCGTTGGGCCAAGGAGAGAATGCAGGCCTTGGCCAGATGAACACCCGCAGAAACAAGTGGCTGCATCCACGGGGTGGTGCGGAGCATGGCCCATCGGGGCGAATGCCGTGCTTCGATTTCGGCAACAAATCCGGCAAAATCATCCCGGGATACCGAGACGACCGGCTGCAGCGAGTTGCCAGAATACTGGTCGCGAAGATCGATCAGGGCATAGCCATCAGGATCGGCAGCAAGGAAAGCGATGGCACTCATGGATCTATTGTGCCGTGCCAGCGGCCGATATCCCCAGTTGGTTGGCGAGCGGCACGCAAATGATTAGGCAGATGCCACGCTCGATGCATGAAATGGCTATCAGAGTCCTCATCGGCTAAACCGCTGAAGGACACCCAACGATTCGTGATGACTGAACTGGATTTCGCGCAGGCGCCTCCGAACAGCACCAGGAGGCCGGCAGCGGCTGACCACACGGCGGAAGATGAACCGATCTGCACCATCGTGAGCAACGATGCACGGATTATTGAGCGATGCGCAGTGATCGCGGTCGGCGCGGCGGTGAGAATCAACAAATGCACCGACCCGCAGCTGCTGCCCGCCGATGGTTCTGGGCCGGTGCTGTGGGGCAGCGACATGGCAGCACTAGCCGAAAATACGAGCCGGCCGGTGGATGTCCTGGTCGGTCTGGAAGATGGCGAGGCCATCGTGTGGAGCTTGGCCAGCAGAATTCCCAAGGCAAGGGTGGCAGTTTTGCCCTCGGCCAGCCAATGGCTCGGCGAGTACCTGGGTCTATGGGCCATGAGGGCAGGGCATGGACACACACTGGCACTGCATTCCACAGCAGGCGGGCTGGGAACAACGACCCTGGCCCTGTTGCTGGCGCATGCCGGGACATTAAGTGGTCTTCGCAGCGCCATGATTGATCTGGATCCGCATTCCCAGGGCGCTTGGCCGCTGGTTTGCACCCAACCGCCAACGGGAATTGGATGGGAAGAATTGCGGCAATCCGGTGGCGCGCTTGCTGCTCATCAACTGGCTGAAACGCTGCCGAAGCTTCGCGATACCGCGATCTTGACCTGGTCCCAGGCAAGCAGAACGCATGAGCTGGAGGACCAGCTGGTGATCCGCCTGCTGGCCGCCGCCCGGCAAGGATTCGATCTGGTCGTAGTGGATGCCGGGCGCGCACCGCATCCGCAACGGCTGGCACTGAACCAATTCATAGACCGGAATATCGCCACTGTCAGTTCGCTGACCGTGCCAGCCTCTGGGGAAGTGGTGCTGTGCGGGGAACAGAAACTACGCAGCACCCCTGCGGGTTTTCCTCAGATTCTTGGTGCCTTCCCCGATTTTCCCCGGATCAGCAAAGCGATCGAGCGCGGCCAATTATACGACAGTTTCAAATCCCGGGCATTGCGCCAGCACCTGTCCAACCTCTGCCTGATACCGCAAATGAAGGAGCAGCACCCATGAGCCCGGGCCGGCATAGCCACAACGCCAACCCATCAACGGGCGGGCCTGTGCTGGATGCCAAAATCCTTGAATCCGTGCGTGAACGCGCATTGCTCACCGGCGGGCAGCTTGATGCGATTGCCTTGGCAGGAGCCGTTCACGACTCCGGCGCGGCTCTGGGTTCCCAAGGTGCCGCACAATCGCTGGAATCGCTGCAGAACGAAGTGGCAGGATTATCAATCCTCGAGCCTTTCGCACAGCGGCCCGAGGTGACCGATGTCCTGGTCGACGGGCAAGGGATGGTCTGGACGGATTCTCCGGCCGGCCTGCAGCCCACCGAATTCCGGTTTTCTTCCCCAGAGCAGGTTCGGACCCTGGCCGTCCATCTTGCAACCCTTGCGGGCCGACGGCTCGATTCAGCTAGCCCGTTCATGGACATGAGCTTGAAGAATTACCGCGTCCACGCTGTACTGCCTCCAATTGCCACAGCCGGACCGCTGATCTCGATTCGCGTCAAGCGCAGTGCCCAGCTCGAACTGGGCACCGTCCTGGAAGGATCGAACGGGTTCTGGCTACCGCTGCTTCAAGCCATCGTGGAACGCCAGATGAACTTCCTGATTACCGGAGGAACAGGCAGCGGCAAAACTACCCTCCTGCAAGCCATGCTTGCCGAAGCCAATCCGCGGCACCGTCTGGTCATCGTGGAAGACTCGCAAGAACTGCATGTACCGCACCCGCATGTTGTGTCCTTGCAAACCCGGTCGGCCAACGTCGAATCTGCCGGCCAGGTGCAGCTGAAGGATTTGGTTGTCCAAGCCCTGCGCATGCGCCCTGACCGTCTGGTCGTTGGCGAATGCCGTGGGGAGGAAATACGCGATTTTCTGGCAGCCATGAACACGGGGCATCAGGGAGCCGCAGGCACCATGCACGCCAACAACCCGCAGTCAGTTCCGGCCCGCTTGGCGGCGCTGGGTGCGCTCGCCGGATGGAGCGTGCAGGCGACTTCGTTGCAGGCCTCCAGCGCCTTGGATCTTGTCATTCACATGAACAGGGGGAGCCAAGGGCAGCGCGGACCGGTGGCCCTTGGATGCCTGGACACCGGTAGCGATGGCCAGATGCACATGCGGCGCCTGATAGACCTGGACGCCGCCGAACCGCTGGCCGACTACGGGCACAACTTCCTGGCGAACAGATTTGGCCCATCGCTCACGTGCACCATTGCCAAGGCGCTAGGCGATGAGCACGCCAAGGAGCGTTGACCAATGCTGATCCTCATCTTTGGCGCACTGGCCTTGTGGCTGTGGATCCCCGCGCACCCGGCAAGCAAAATCAAAGCGGGTTCCCTGCGCAGGCTCCGGGATCGCGGGGCGGAACGCCACACGGACGATGACCAGGTACTGAGCACCGATGCCCGCATCATTCGTGAACTCTCGGCGCTGCTCCGAAGCGGATTGGATTTCCATCCCGCAGTTGATGCGTTGCTGGAGGCCGAGGACGACAGCGGGAACATCATCCGAGCGCTCAAAGACCTCCAAGCAACGCATCGGCTAAGCAACAGCGCTCCCGGACCCGGTCTTCCGGCGGAGCAGGGACAAGGTCCAGCGGTGCGACGACTGCACTGGTGCCTGGAACTCTCCGAACGCAGCGGCGCAAGCCTTGCCGATGTGCTGGAACGGCTAGCCGAAGACCTCGAATGCGCCCTAGTAGCCCAGCAAGCATTCGAGGCGGCTATGGCTGGCCCGAAAGCAACGACTAAGTTGCTGACATGGCTTCCACTAGTCGGGTTTGGATTCGGTCTGCTTGTGGGCATTGATGTTCTGGGCACAATAGGCCGATCATGGGCGGCGCAACTCAGCGTGCTCATTGGAGCATTGCTGTGGATCGCCAACCGGATCTGGTGCCGGCGGCTCATGCAGGCAACCACTAGCCAGGCACTGTCATGATCGTTCTGATTCTGCTTCTAGGGGCGCTTTCCATCGCTTTGGCATTAGGACGGCCCAACTCGAAAAGTCGAGAAGGCAAGGCGCCGCAGTGCCTTGGGAAAAGACGGCAGGAAGATGAAAAACCTGTCGAGCTGATCCTGGATCTGAGCGCCAGCCTGTTGGACTCGGGGATGCCCATCACCGAGATCCTCGATCTGCTCGGTCACAGCATTGAACAGTGCGCGGTGCTGCGCAGCGTAGCGCGCTGCTTGGAAATGAACATGGCGTGGGACAAAGCCTGGGAAGCCGTTCCGCCCTGGCTCGACCCGCTGCGGAAAGCACTGCACTTTGCCCACATGACCGGAGCGCCGGCAGCCAATCTGCTACGAAATACCGCGATTCTGCAACGCCGTGAACATGCACAGAAAGTCGCGCGCCTCGGAGCACAATTCGGTACCAGGCTCGTACTGCCTCTAGGGGCCTGCGCACTGCCGGCTTTCATCGCCCTGGGCGTGGTTCCACTGATCATCGCGCTATTCCCCAGCTACCAGTAATCCCCGGCCGAAGGTTATGCCCAGCTCGTAGGAAACCCATGTTGCTGCCCGCGGCGCTCGCCGATGGTAGAAGCACAACATCCACGGTATCGACGCCGGGGATGACAGTCTAGAAAGGACAACACAATGAACCGACGGTTCCGGGAAATCAGGGATCTGCTGCGAGAAGAGCAGGGATCCACCACCGCCGAATTTGCTATGGTCACGCTGGCTGCCGTGGCTTTTGCCGGCTTGCTGATCAGCATCCTGTCCAGCGGCGACGTACGTGGCATGCTGATGGGCCTGATTACTAAAGCGCTGTCGCTGTAGGCCATGAGCTTCAGCGACGAATCGGGTAGCAGTACCGCCGAATTTGCGGTGCTGCTACCCGCGGTTGCCATGATGCTGTCCTTGGGTTTGTGCTTGGGTGTCGTCGGGATCCAGCAGATCCAAGTTCAGCAGGCAGCCGGTGCCATGGCCAGGGAATTGGCCCGCGGCGAGGACGATGCAACCGCTCGCGCCAGCGGCGTGAGGCTGGCAGGAAGCCAAGCCCGTTTCTCGCTCTCAACAGCCAACGGCTACTGGCAGGTTCACGTCAGCAAATCGGTGAGCCTTCCAATCGTTGGCAGCCTTCAAATCCATGGACAAGCCAGTGTGGCCGTCGAATGAAAAAGCGGCGGAGCCTTCGAAGCGAACAGGGTAGCGGAACGGTCATGGCAACAGCGCTCGTGGTTGTTGCACTGCTAATTGCCGGTGCCGTTTTAGCATGGGTTGCAGCAACCCGAGCCGCGATGCAGGCTGCCAGCGCCGCCGATCTGTCGGCGCTGGCTGCTGCGGATACGGCCCGCGGGTTGCGCCCCGGGGACCCCTGCACAGTTGCGGCGTTGTTGGCCGAATCCAACGGTGCACTGCTGGCAGCATGCACGGTGGAACCCGACGGCCAGTCGGTGCGCGTTACGACTAACGTTCCTGTCGGATTCCGTGCCCTGGGCATAGAACTGTATCTGGCCGAAGCCCAGGCACGGGCGGGAGCACCGCCACTGGATGCACCGGGGCGGTGAGCATGGCGGAAGCGGTTAGCGGTGGTGCGCTGGCTCCACGTCGTCAAGCACGGCCGTCAACAGCAAGATCGCTCCAGCCTTGTCCAATGGATTATTGCGGTTACCGCACTTGGGGGACTGCACGCAGCTTGGGCAGCCGTGCTGGCATTCGCAGGCCTCGATGGCATCCCGGGTGGCCCGGATCCAATCGGTGAAGCGCTCGAAACCACGCTCGGCGAATCCAGCACCGCCAGGCTGCGCGTCATAGACGAAAATTGTCGGATGGCCGGTATCCATGTGTAGCGCAGTGGATACTCCGCCGATATCCCAACGGTCGCTGGTAGCAACCAGCGGCAGCAACCCGATCATGGCATGCTCGGCAGCATGCAAGGCTCCGGGGAACTGATCTACCTCCAAACCAGCTCGAAGCAATCGCTGCTCGGTCAGGGTGAACCAAATGGACTTGGTATTCAGATCCCGGGCTTCAAGCTCCAACGGTTCTTCGGACAGCACTTCATTAGAAGCCACCGACTTCCGCTGGAAAGACACGACCTGGGTGGTCACAGTGACTTCACCGAAATGAATCGTCAGTTCTCGGTGGTTACGGCTGCGTTCCTCGGAATCAATGGCAACCGTGGTGAGATCACGCGCCGTGGTGTAGTAATCAGGATTCACCCGAGTCACGATCACCACGTGGTTCTGCTCATCAAGTTCTTCCACATGGTAGCTGGCACCCTGATGGACGTAGATGGCCCCGGGATGCGCCTGATAATGCGTTTGCGGGGAATCCATCGTGCCTAGCAGAGCGCCGGTTTCCGCATCGATGATGTCCACTGGTCCACCGCCATCGGCCCGAATGGAGAACATCCCTGCCGCATGTTGCGGATGCGTCCAGAACCATCCAGCCGGGCGCCGGCGCAAGTAGCCGCGTTGCACCAGCGAATCCAGAAGCTGTTCGGTCTGCGGACCGAAAATTTCCAACTCCTCCGGGCGCAGGGGAGATTCTTGCGCGGCGGCGCAGAGGTGGCCGCTAAGCACATACTTATTCTGCGGATCAAAGACTGTCGCTTCGACACCCAAATCGAAGATGGCTTCGGGATGATGTGCCAGGTAGGTGTCCAACGGATCTTCAGCTGCGACAAAGATCGCCAGCGCATCCTGGCCCGAACGTCCGGCACGGCCGATTTGCTGGAAGAACGATGCGCGGGTGCCTGGCCACCCAGCCACCACTACCGCGTCCAGCCCCGCAATATCGATACCCAGTTCCAGCGCCGAAGTTGAGGTGACACCCAGCAGCTCGCCACTGCGCAATTGCTTTTCCACCTCACGGCGTTCATTAGGCAAGTAGCCCGAGCGGTACGCTGCAAGCCGGACGGATAGATCCGGTGCAAATTTTTCCAGATGCTTGCGGGTGAGCGTTGCGATTGTTTCAGCACCGCGGCGGGACTTGATGAAGACAATGGTTCGAATATGATCAGCCATCAGATCGGTGAGGATCGAAGCGCTCTCGGCGATGGCGGTACGCCGTACCGGCGCACCGTTTTCACCGCGGTGATCACTCATCGGAGGTTCCCACAAGGCCATCACCAGTTCACCGCTGGCGGAGAAATCGTTGGTCACCGCTTGAGCTGGCGCCCCAATGAGACGCCCGAAGGATGCTTCGGGGTCTGAGCTCGTCGCGGACGCACCGATGAAGACCGGGCAGCTGCCGTAATAGGCGCAAATGCGACGCAACCGGCGCATCAGGTTGGCTACGTGTGCGCCAAAGACCCCACGGTAGGAATGGGCCTCGTCGATAATGATGTAGCGAAGGCGCTTGAAGAATCTGGACCAGGCCGGATGGTTGGGCAGGATGCCGCGGTGCAGCATATCTGGGTTGGTGAAGACGAAGTTGGCGTGCTGGCGTACCCAAGCACGGGTGGCCTGGTCGGTATCGCCATCGTAGGGAGCGGCTCGGACCCCGGGAACGCCTAGGGACTCCACAGCGGAAAGCTGGTCGGCTGCCAGTGCTTTGGTTGGGCAGATATAAAGCACCGATGCACCGGCATCAGCATCGTTGAATCCGCTGTCCTTCGCCTGGTACAACTGTTCCAGACTTGGCATCAGGTAGGCCATGGACTTGCCTGAGGCGGTACCGGTGGAAACTATGGTGTGGTGGCCCTCGTGGATGAGGTTGGCTGCTTGGGCCTGGTGCAGCCAAGGCTGCTGGATGCCCAGTCCCTGGAATATCCCAACTAGTTCAGCGCTGAGCCACGCTGGCCATTGGCTGGTGATCTCGTCTTTGGCAGTCCTGGTGCGGCGGTGCACCACAGCATCGGGATCATTGGTCCGGTCATAGGGATCTAAGAGAGAACGCACTGACTTCACGAGGACGCCTTCCGGACCGAGAACTGCTGGAGTTAAAGACTATCGCCGTGCTTGACGCGGAAGCGTCAAGCACGGCGATAAGAGTAATCTTGGAGGCCCTAGGCCTTGAACATGACAACCTTGCCCAGCGAAGTCCAGCCCAGCGAAGCGTAAAGCTGCTGGCCATCGACCGAAGCGATCAACAGGCCTTCATCAACATCGTGTTCTTGAGCCAGCGAAGCCAGCGCACGCATGATCAGGGTACCTAGGCCCTTGCGGCGGAAATCGGCGCCGGTGATGATGCGGTCGAAGATTGCGTATCCGCCAACTGCTGAGACATGGCCGGATGCCGCAACGACTTCCTGGTTGTCCTCGGGATGCAGCGAAACGTAGGCATGAGTGCCATCGCGTTCAATCTGGAAGACGAACCCGTCTGCAGGCAGTGGGACCTCGACGTCGTGCACGGCTAGTTCGGTGACCATCAGTGCTTCGTCATCGGCAGTGACCTGCAGGCCTACTTCAGCCGCAATGGCAACCAGATTCTCGGCGGAGTCGTCGAAAGCCGTCAGCCGACGGTTCGGGTGCTTCGTCAGGGTCTCGGCTACTGCTGCGAGTTCCTCTTTGGAGGGACCATAGATGACGTATTCCCAGTCTTCAGTGGTGTCGTGGCGCAGCGCAGCGTGGACCCGTCCTTCGTTGCGGGTTTCATAACCACGAGCCCCAGCCCAGCCTGCTACCCAGGTGCCAATCAGTTCATCGCTTGCGTTTGATGCCATAATTTGACCCTACCTTGTCTTTCCTAGGAATTAGCTGACATTGAACTAATCGTTGCCTACTTGGAACTATTGCACTGGCCGAGAGCCCGATATTTTCGGGAAAGATCAATGTGACATTGCTCTTTTCCTCGGCGTTTCGCGGCCAAAAGCTACTAACATTGTAGGGTGGCCATTCATCGTATTGTTCTGTATTACGCTTTTACTCCGCTCCCAGACCCGGAGGCAATCCGCCTTTGGCAGCGCTCGCTGCTGGAGCGCTGGGGCTTGCGCGGACGCATCATCATCTCCAAAGACGGCATCAACGGCACCGTTGGTGGCGAGATCTCCGCAGTCAAGGCCTACGTCAAGGCCACGCGAGAACTGCCAGCTTTCAAGAAGATGGATATCAAGTGGTCGGAAGGTTCGGCAGAAGACTTCCCGCGTATCTCCGTCAAGGTTCGCGACGAGATCGTGACCTTCGGCGCTCCTGGCGAACTGGAAGTTGACGAGAACGGTGTTGTCGGTGGTGGCACCCACTTGCGCCCCGAAGAACTTCACGAGCTGGTTGACAACAAGAAGAAGACCGGCGAGAAGGTCCATTTCTTCGATGGCCGCAACGCATTCGAAGCGCAGATCGGCAAGTTCAAGGACGCGATTGTCCCCGAAGTGGACACCACCCGCGATTTCGTTGCCGAGCTGGATTCGGGCAAGTACGACCACCTGAAGGACCAGCCGGTGGTCACCTACTGCACCGGCGGCATTCGCTGCGAAGTGCTTTCGGCTTTGATGGTCAAACGCGGATTCCAAGAGGTGTACCAGATGCAGGGCGGCATCGTCCGCTATGGCGAGAAGTACGGGGATGAAGGCCTATGGGAAGGCTCTCTCTACGTTTTCGATAAGCGCATGCATACCGAATTCTCCGAAGACGCTGTCACCATCGGTGAATGCGTGGGCTGCCAAGGTCCAACCAACAAGTTCGAGAACTGTTCGGACCCGGCCTGCCGCAACCTGCGCCTGTTCTGCGAGGACTGCGCAAAGGACGAAGCACTGCGCCGCTGCCCAGACTGCAGCACCGTAGACGCCTAACTTCAGCTTTCACCAACCGCGGCCTGGACTTTCCATAAGTCCAGGCCGCGTTTTCTATGCGGTCACCTTCGGCCACATTCCGCGCGACGCATCCTTGACGTCGACCTGTTCCACCTCGGTCCGGTAGATTCTCAGCCCTCGCGCCTGGTAGTTCGGTAGCGCCGCCGGTCCGTCCAGTGAGCAGGTATGCAGCCATACCCGGCTGACCTCAGGCAGCTGCGGCCATCGTGAACCCAGGGCCCAGGCCTGTTGCAGTGCTTCGCTGAGCAGCACCCCGCCAAGGCCGCGGCCGGTAGCTTCGGGAAATAAGCCGAAGTAGAAGATCTCGACCTCGCTGCCGGCGTCCGCGACTTCCGTGACGAGCTCCACGTACCCCTGGGGAGCACCGTGCTGGTAGAGCACCCAGGTTTCTGAGCCCGGGCGTCGGAGCACTTCGTCCCACTGGTCTCGGGTCGAACCCAGGCGGTCAGACCAGTTCAATTCGCTGCCCACGCTCTGATACAGAAACCGCGAAAATTCCGGGGTGATCTCCTTGGCCAGCTCGATCCGGGCGTCCTCGGGCAAGGACTTGGCCGAGCGAATGACATCAGCGGAGTCGAGTTGCTGGAGATAGGTCACCGTTACTTGGGTCATGCCCACATCATAGGTCGCCGTAGTTTGCCTGGCCTAGCTATCACCCGTTGAGTTACTCGGTAGACTTGGAGGTGTGAATGCTGCTGAATTTTCTTCCATTGATGACGCTCCCCAGAGCTACAATCAACTGCTCATCGACTCGCTAGCCAAAGACCTCACTGATGTCGGGTACAACTATGAAAATGTTGCGGGGCTGCTTGGTGAGGAAGCTGCGGCAGCATTTGCCCGCGACCAGCTCCACCCTGCCTTGCGAAACCTGGATCGTAGCAGGCCAGATAGCTCGCTTGCCTGTGTGGTTCGCCTCTTCCAAATGGGCCAGACCCAGGAAGACGCGGCCATCAATGCCGCCTTCCCGACATTGAAGACCGACGGATTGCTCAAGCTGGGCCTGATCGAGTCCTGGGCTACCGGTTACCGGGCCAAGATTGCCCTGGCGCTGCATTCCTCCGATGCTGACGGTGAATTGTGGGTGGCCCACGACCTGGGTGCCCACCAGCGTCCCGGCGTGTTGCGCACCGACCATGTGCTGGGCATTGGCCAGGCGTCCCTGACCCTGGCGCAGATCACGATCCGCGAAAAGGTCGAGCGCGCACTGGACTTGGGTACCGGCTGCGGCATCCAGCTGTTCCATCTGCTATCGCACGCGGAGCATGTTACGGCCACAGACCTGTCGGCCCGAGCCCTGGGCTTCACCCGCTTCAACCTGATGCTCAACTACCAGGCCCTGGAGCTGGATCCGGATAACCTCGAATCGCGGGTCACCCTGCTCCAGGGAAGCCTGTTCGATCCGGTGGCTGGATCCACTTTCAACCTGATCGCCAGCAACCCGCCGTTCGTGATTACCCCGCGAAGCAGCAACGAGCGCGCCAAGGACCGGTTCACCTACCGTGATGGCGGGATGGCCGGCGATACGCTGGTGAGCACCTTGATCGAGCAGGCTCCTGGCTTCCTGGCGCCGGGTGGCTGCATGCAAATGCTGTCAAACTGGGAGATTCCTCGCCTAGATGATGAATCCAACCAGCCGTGGGATGCCCGCGTGCGCCAGTGGTTCGGCGACCAGCTGGACGTATGGGTGATCGAGCGCGAGCAAACAACGCCAAGCGGCTACGCCGAGACATGGCTGCGCGACGCTTCCCAGACCGAGGACAGCACTTCATACATCTCCGCCTACAACGCATACCTCGATGACTTCGAGTCCCGCGGCGTGGGTGCCATCGGCTTCGGTCTGGTGTACTTCCGCCGTCCAGCCGCAGGCCATCCGGTACTGCAGCGCTACGAGCAGATCTCGCACCAGGTGGAACAGCCGCTGGCCCCGACCCTGCAGCGGGACATTGCCATGTCCGACCAGCTGGCCGCCGCCAATGAAGGGTTCAAGGATTGGCACCTGCTGGTGGCCGAGGATGTTACTGAGGAGCGCCATCAGCGTCCGGGGGCGGAGCACCCCGGCGTGATCTTGCTGCGGCAGGGGGCAGGGCTGCGCCGTACTGAATTGCTTGATACCGCGCAGGCAGGATTTGTTTCCGCCTGCGATGGTGATTTGTCGGTATCGCAACTAGTCAACGCGTTGGATTCCTTGATTGGAGAAGGGCAAGAAGACTTCGCGGACCTGCTTTATGAAGCAGTGAAGCGACTCTTGCGACATGGCCTGCTTCAGAAAATGTGAAACAAGCGCTAAAGTTTTTCCCTATGACACGGAACACAATTGAGGAACAAGGTGGGGCCGCCTCGCGCGATGAGGCGGAAATCCCACAAGTTGTCTCGATCACTGACCCTCAGGCGATTCGAGCGTTGGCCCATGACGCTCGACTGATCGTCTTGGATGAGCTCTTTGCTTCGCAGACCACCCGCACCGCTACAGAACTTGCATCCTTGTGTGCGCTGACACCTAGCGCCATGAGCTATCACCTCCGGGCCCTGGAGAAGTACGGGTACGTGATTCGTGCTGCCAGCGAAGGAGACGCACGCGAGCGGCGGTGGCGAGCGGCTGGTGAACGGCTAGAGCTGAACACGCAGATCGACTCGGCGAACGCCAAAACTGCGTACTTGAACGTGCAATTGAACGCATTCCGCACCCGGCTCAATGCTGAAGTCCAGCGGCGCGAGGCAGAAGCGAAGACCGGAATCGCTCCGGACCCGGATCGTCCGCCGATGCTGACTAGCGGTTTGGTCTTCCTCTCGGAAGCCAAGCAACGCGAGTTCAACCGCAGAATGCTGGATCTGGTCTACGAATACGAGGCACAGGCAACAGCCGAGGAACGCAGTATTGATTCGCGGCGTATGTTCTACTTAATCTCATTGCTTCCCGAATACCAGAGCATGGGGGAGGCATCATCATAAGTATGCCCGGCTCAGGGAGCGCAGATTCTTCGGTGTAAGATCATCGGGAAATGTGCTTATAGAGTAGGCATGAAGAACGAAGCTGCGATGGCGGATCGATCAGGGCCCGGAAATGGGTGTCCTAGGTCCGTGTTGTCTAAAGGAGTGCTGTGCCCCCCAAGGCCAAGGAAAAGACTGGTAAGAAACTCGTAATCGTGGAGTCTCCTGCCAAGGTGAAGTCGATCGCCAAATATTTGGGTGAAGGCTTTGACGTGGATGCCTCAGTGGGCCATATCCGCGACCTTCCGCAGCCCTCAGAACTGCCAACCGAGCTGAAAAAGACCTCAGTAGGCAAGTTCGCTGTCGATCTGGACAACGACTTTGAGCCTTACTACATGGTCTACCCGGACAAGAAGAAGCGCGTTTCCGAACTGAAGGCGAAGCTCAAAGAAGCTGACGAACTTTACCTCGCAACCGATGCGGACCGCGAAGGCGAAGCCATCGCGTGGCACCTGCTGCAGGTCCTGAAGCCAAAGGTTCCGGTACGCCGCCTGGCATTTACCGAAATCACCAAGGAAGGCATCGCCCGCGCACTGGAAAACATGCGCGAGCTCGATACCGACCTCGTCGACGCCCAGGAAACCCGCCGTGTCCTGGACCGCCTCTATGGTTACGAAATTTCACCGGTGCTCTGGCGCAAGGTGGCTCGCGGGCTGTCCGCAGGCCGCGTGCAGTCCGTGGCAACCCGTTTGGTCGTCGAGCGCGAACGCGAACGCATGGCCTTCATCCCCGCCGGATACTGGGATGTGAAGGGCAACTTCGCCACCAGTGAAGGCGAAGGCTTCGCAGCGAAGCTCTCGGCAGTGGACGGCGCCCGTGTCGCCTCCGGCCGTGACTTCGATGACCGCGGCCAGCTGAAGACCACCCGCAATAAGCTGGCCCACCTGGATCAGGAGTCGGCCCAGTCGCTGGTGGCGAACCTGTCGGACACCGGCTTTGCGGTGACCTCCGTCGAGGACAAGCCGTACACCCGTCGTCCGGCCGCCCCTTTCACCACCTCCACGCTGCAGCAGGAAGCATCCCGCAAGCTGCGCTGGAGCTCCAAGATCACCATGCAGATCGCTCAGCGGCTGTATGAAAACGGCTACATCACCTATATGCGTACCGATTCGGTCTTCCTCTCGGGCGAGGCAGTGAATGCCGCGCGCAAGCAGGCAACCGAACTGTATGGCGCGGATTCCGTTCCAGCCAAGCCGCGCGTCTACAAGGCGAAGAACGATGCCGCGCAGGAAGCCCACGAGGCAATCCGCCCGGCCGGTGACATGTTCCGCCGCCCGAAGGACGTGCGTTCCTCGTTGTCCAAGGACGAGTACGCATTGTACGAGCTGATCTGGAAGCGCACCGTCGCCTCGCAGATGGCCGATGCCAAGGGCTTCACCGCCACCATCAAGCTGCAGGGCACCGCCAGCGATCAGCGCGTGGCCGAGTTCTCGGCCTCCGGCACCGTAATCACCTTCCGCGGTTTCCTTTCCGCCTATGAGGAGGGCAAGGACGAACAGGCCCTGGAAGCCGCGGCAGAGAATGCCGAAGCCCGCCTGCCGCAGCTGGCTGTGGGCCAGCAGCTGGCCGGCGATGAGCTGACCGCTCTAGGCCACGAAACCTCCCCGCCGGCTCGTTACACCGAAGCTTCGATCGTGGCCGAGCTGGAAAAGCGCGAGATCGGCCGCCCGTCGACCTACGCGCCAACCATCTCCACGATCATGGACCGCGGCTATGTCACCAAGCGAGGCGGCGCCCTGGTGCCGAGCTGGATCGCCTTCTCGGTGATCCGCTTGCTCGAAGAGCACTTCGCGAAGTACGTGGACTACGATTTCACCGCCCGCCTGGAAGATGATCTCGATGAGATCGCCAAGGGCCATCGTGCCCGCACCGACTGGCTGAACCTGTTCTACTTCGGCAAGGGCGCGGAGACCGAATCCGAAGGCTTGAAGCATGTGGTCGATAACCTCGGCGACATCGACGCCCGTGCGATCAACTCGATCAAGGTCACCGACGACATCACCTTGCGTGTGGGCAAGTTCGGCCCGTACCTGGAACGTGCCATCCCGGAAGGCGCCGAGGAAGGCACCGAGCCGCAGCGCGCCAACGTGCCTGAGGATCTGGCCCCGGATGAGCTGACTGCCGAAAAGGCAGAGGAGCTCTTTGCCAACTCGCAGGTCTCCGAAATGCACTTGGGCATTGATCCGGAAACCGGTCGCCAGATCGTAGCCAAGGATGGCCGCTACGGCGCCTACGTCACCGAGATCATCCCGGAGCCAACCGAAGAGGAATTGGCGGCCCAGCCGGTCGAGTACTACAAGAATGGCAAGCCGAAGCCGCCGAAGAAGCCAACCAAGGTCAAGCCGCGCACCGCGTCGCTGTTCAAGTCCATGACTGTCGAATCAGTGACCTTGGAAGATGCCCTGAAGCTGATGAGCCTGCCTCGTGTACTGGGTGCTGACGCTGACGGCGAAGAGATCACCGTGCAGAACGGCCGCTTCGGTCCGTACCTGAAGAAGGGCAGCGATTCGCGCTCGATCGAGAGCGAAGAGCAGATCTTCACGATCACCTTGGACGAAGCGCTGGCGATCTACGCGCAGCCGAAGCAGCGTGGCCGTCGTGCCGCGGTACCGCCATTGGCCGAGTTCGGAGTGGACCCGACCAGCGAGAAGAACATCGTGGTCAAGGATGGCCGCTTCGGTCCATACATCACCGACGGCGTCACCAACATCACTGTTCCGCGCACTACCTCCATGGAGGAACTGACACGCGAGCAGGCTATCGAGCTGCTGGCCGACAAACGTGCCCGCGGACCGGTGAAGCGCACGGCAAAGAAGGCGCCGGCCAAGAAGCCAGCAGCCAAGAAGACCCCGGCGAAGAAGGCTACGGCCAAGAAGACGACCGCGAAAAAGACTGACTAGTCTTTCTTGCCAGGCCTAACGAGGAGCGCACCATGAGACTCGGTGTATTGGATATCGGTTCGAATACCGTTCACCTGTTGCTCGTCGATGCATATCCGGGAGCCCGCCCGGTTCCCTATGCCTCGCACAAGCGACCCTTGTCCTTGGTGCGCTACCTCAATGAGTATGGCGCCATAACTGAAGAGGGCCAGCGCGAGCTGATCTCCTTCATCAAGGAAGCCGCCAAGTTCGCCGATAACCACCAGGTTGAGGACTTCATGGCTTTCTGCACTTCAGCGATTCGCGAATCCTCCAACGGTGCTGCCGTCCTGGAACGCGTCGAAGTCGAGACAGGCGTGAGCTTGATGGAACTGACCGGCGAAGAAGAAGCCGGCATGACCTTCTACTCCGTACGCCGTTGGTTTGGCTGGTCTTCGGAATCCATCCTGAACCTGGATATGGGCGGAGGCTCGCTGGAGCTGGCCTTGGGCGTTGACGAGTTCCCGCAAACAGCCTTCTCCGTGCCCCTGGGTGCCGGCCGGCTGACCCGCGAATGGCTTCCTAACGACCTGCCGTCCATCAAGGAAGTCAAGGAACTGCGTACGTACGTGCGTGACGTTCTCACGGACCCGACTACCGAGCTGCGCCAGTATGGCAAGCCCACCTTGGCCACCGCTACTTCCAAGACTTTCCGCTCGCTGGCTCGCATCACCGGAGCCGCGCCGAGCACGGAAGGCCCCTATGTTAAGCGCGTGCTCAATCGTGACGCATTGAAATTGTGGACCAACCGATTGACCGCGATGAGCTGGGCTGAACGGGCAGAATTGCCCGGTGTCTCGGAGATTCGCGCCCCGCAACTGCTTGCCGGGGCGATTGTCGCTCACGAAGCGATGAATGCCTTGAAACTGAAATCTGTGCGGATTTGCCCTTGGGCGATTCGTGAAGGCTTGATGCTGCGACGTTTTGATCACGTGATGTTTGACTCTGCGACACCGCTCAGTAGTAGCGTTGGAGTTGGGGAAGTAGCTCTGGATAACGAGAAGTACAAATTTCTCGCCAAACCCAGCAGCTAACCTTCTTGGCTAAGCGGTGCCCGCACAGTGGACACGGTAACAGGAGGCAAGAGCATGGAAGACCAGAAGAGCACAATGAAGGTGCCAGTCACCCTCTCTAGCGCGTCAGTTTATCCGCTGACCGTCCATGACGCCTTCGCGATGGCCAAGGACGTGGGATACGACGGGCTGGAAGTGCTGATTACCGGCAACGCAGCCAGCCAATCTGCGACCGCGCTCAAAGCCTTGATGGACAAGTACCAACTGCCGATCATGGCCATCCACGCACCGACACTGCTGCTCACCCAGCAGGTGTGGGGCTCTGCTTGGGCCAAGATCGAACGTTCGGTCATCCTGGCCCAAGCGGTCGGCGCAAATGTGGTTGTCGCCCATCCGCCATTCAGGTGGCAGGGCTCCTACGCCGAAGAATTCGCCGAAGGCGTGCAGCGATTGGTTGAGACCACGGGGATGAAAATCGCCGTGGAAAACATGTACCCATGGCGTGCCCGGGGCCGTGAAGCGAAAATGTACCTTCCGCACTGGAACCCAGTCCCGCAGCACTACCAGCATGTGACCTGGGATTTCTCCCATGCGGCGATTGCCAATATGGATTCGCGCCAAGCCGTCGAGGACCTGGGCCAGCGACTGGCGCACGTTCATCTGTGCGATGGTTTGGATAACGGCAAAGACGAGCACCTTGTGCCAGGCCTGGGCACCCAACCGGTGGCCGAAACGCTGCAATATCTGCGTGATGCCAATTGGAGCGGAACCGTAGCGGTCGAGGTCTCCACACGCAAAGCTCGGAACACCGGGCAAAAAGAAGAATGGCTGGGAAAGACCCTAGAATTTGCCCGCCAGCACTTAACAGTCGGCAGCGACCCCAAGCCAATGACACAATAGCCATATGAGTGAAGCAACAAAGAATCTGTCCCTGTCCTTCCTCGGCGCCGGCTCCATGAACGGCGCCATCCTGCGTGGCATTATCGCCTCGGGCCATGACCCGCAGCTCATCACCGCTACCGTGCGAAGCGATAACCGCGTAGCGGAACTGCGCGAATTGGGCATCAACGTCTTGGTCAGCGAGGAAGATCCCGAAGCCAACCGCCGGGCTGCCGCCAGCGCAGACATTATCTTCCTGGGCGTGAAGCCGGTAGGCATCACCGAACTGTGCGAGGAGATTTCCGGATCGCTGGACGCGCAGAAGGTCGTTGTTTCCGTAGCCGCCGCTATCACCCTGAGCAGCATGCAGTCTCATCTGCCAGCTGGCCAGCCGGTCATCCGTTCCATGCCGAACACCCCTTTGATGGTCGGTGCCGGCGTGGTGGGAATCAGCCCGGCGGCAAGCGTGAGCGACGAGCAGACCAAGTTGGTCACCGATCTGCTCTCCGGATCCGGCGACGTGCACGTCATCGACGAAGAGCAGCAAAATGCGCTCTCGGCAATTTCCGGGTCCGGTCCGGCCTATGCTTTCTACCTGGCTGAGGCCATGGCCAATGCCGGTGTGGCCATGGGCTTGGATGAAAAGCTTTCAATCGCGCTGGCACGTGCCACTGTGGCCGGTGCCGGCAAGATGCTCTCGAACCCTGACGCGGATCCCGCGACCCTGCGCAAGGCGGTAACCAGCCCGAAGGGCACCACCGAGCAGGCTATCGCCACCTTCGATGAGCAGGGAATTCCAAAGATTATTGCTGCGGGCACGCAAGCGGCAGCCGCCCGTGCAGCGCAGCTGAGTGAAGAGCTCGGCTAGGAACGAGCATTCAATACGGCGGTGGGGGGGGGCCCCCCCCGGGGGGGGCCCCCCCCCCCCCCCCCGGGGGGGGGGGGGGCCCCCCCCGGGGGGGGCCCCCCCCCACCGCCGTATTCACGATCCTCGTGCCCTACGGGCGTGCTGCGAAACGCTCGAGCAGGTCCACGTGCCCCGAGACGATCAGGACATCTCGGCGAGTCACCATGGTATCCGGCATGGCGTAGGTGAAATCCTCGCCCGGGGACTTCACACCAACGATCGTCACCCCGTACTTGGAGCGGACTTGGGACTGGGCCAAGGTGAAGCCCTGGGTCTCCTTCGGAGGGTACATCTTCACGATGGCGAAGCCGTCATCGAATTCGATGAAGTCGAGCATGCGGCCACCGACCAGGTGCGCGGCACGCACACCGGCATCGGCTTCCGGGTAGATGACGTGGTTGGCACCAATGCGGGTAAGAATCTTGCCATGGGAGGGCGTAATGGCCTTGACCCACAGATGCTCAATGCCCAGATCCACCAGGTTCACGGTGATCAGCACGGATGATTCGATGGAGGTACCCACGCCCACGACGGCAGAGGAGAATTCCTGGGCGCCGAGCTGGCGCAGGGCGTCAATATTGGTCGCGTCGGCCGCGACCACGTGGGTCAAGGTGCTGGCCCACTGCTGAACGAGCTCCGGGCTGCGCTCAATGGCCAGCACTTCGCGCCCCTGCTTGACCAGCGTTTCAGCGACAGATGCACCGAAGCGGCCCAGGCCGATAACCAGCACCGGGGCATTGTGGTCTATGTTCTTGTCAGCCAATGAGTGGCCTTTCTTCTGGGAGTCTGAACAGCGTATTGCGGTGGCGCATGGTCAACGCGCTGGCGAGCGTAATACTGCCGATGCGTCCGGCAAACATCAACGCGCTGAGCACATACTTGCCGGCCGGAGGCACTTCTTGCGAAACCCCGCTACTCAGGCCCACGGTAGCAAAGGCCGAGATCGACTCGAACAGGGCTCGCGAGAAGCCCACCGATTCGTCGATGGTCACGAGTGCGCCGGTAGCGACCATCACCAGCGAAGCACCCATGGCGACCACGGAGATGGCCACGCGCATGGTGCCTTGCGGAATCTGCCGGCCAAAGGCCTTCGCGTCAGTATCGCCACGGACCTCGGCCAAGATCGCCAAGAACATCACGGCAATGGTGGTGACCTTGATGCCGCCAGCAGTAGAAGCTGAACCGCCACCGGCGAACATCAATGCGTCGGTCAACAAGATGGTCACCTGGTGGATGTCGTTCTGATCCACCAGGTTGAAGCCGCCAGAACGGGTCATGGTGGAGGCGAAGAAGCCATGAATGAGCTTGTCGCTGATGGATAAGCCACCGATGGTCTTGGGATTGGCCCATTCGAAAATCAGCCACAGGAAGGATCCGGCAAAGAGCAGGATGGTGGTGGTGAGCATGGTCAGCTTGGTGTGCAGGTTCCACTTCTTCATATTGAACTTGTGCGCCAGCAGCACCATGATCACCGGGAAACCCAAGGAACCGGTGAACACGCCGGCCATCAATGGGCCCAGGATCCACAGGTCGGTTTCGTAGGGAACCAATCCGTCGGAGTGCGGGGTGAAGCCTGCATTGTTGAAAGCCGAGACGGCATAGAAGATTCCATGCCAGATGGCGGACAGGACGCTTTCACCCAGAATGTAGAAGCGCGGGATCAGAAAGAGCGCGATGACCGCCTGCAGGCTGATCGCTGTGAGGATCACGATGCGCAGCAATGAGCTTACTTCACCCAGCGCTGAGGCTCCAGAACTGTTCATCGAATTCTGCGCCATCAGCTTGGCTCGCACGCCCAGCTTGCGGGATACCGCCAGGGACATGATGGAGGCCAGGGTCAAAATGCCCAGGCCGCCCATGAACGTTGCGACCAGCATGATCAGCTGACCGGTGAATGACCAGTGCACAGCGGTGGAGACGGTCGTTAGGCCAGTAACGCAAACTGCCGACACAGCGGTGAATAATGCGTCATGCAGCGCGGTGGCTTCCCCTGTGGCCGAGGAAAACGGCGCCGCGAGCAGGGAGGTGAACAAC
Source organism: Glutamicibacter sp. NPDC087583 (assembly GCF_044743685.1). Classification (NCBI taxonomy): domain Bacteria; kingdom Bacillati; phylum Actinomycetota; class Actinomycetes; order Micrococcales; family Micrococcaceae; genus Glutamicibacter; species Glutamicibacter sp. NPDC087583. Next base: position 189,373 of record NZ_JBIUWY010000001.1, read on the forward strand.
GTGATAGCCAGCAAGAAGGCGCCAAGAGTCAAGCGCGCGGGGGAGCGCACGGTGAAGTCCGCAACTGCGATGCGAACGGTCAGCCATTTCTTGCGTCGCTGTTCGCGCATTTCAGCTGCCCGGGCGCTGGGGCCCGATGCACTGGCTGTGCTCATTTATTACTCGCCGTTTCCTGGGGAACAGTTCTTTGCCATGAGGATTTGAAGTCCTTCTAGTAATTTACGCGTTTCCACCGCTAAACGCTTGTGTTGCCCGGCTAAAGACCCGACAAGCCGCGCAAACTGCCATGAATTCATGAGTTGGGTCACTATCGGGTAGCCTGAAATCGTGTTAGATCCGCAGCATGCCCCACGGCCCACCATGGTGATGTGGGATGAAGAGTATCTGAAGTACAAATTCAGCGACTGGCATCCCATGCACCCTTCACGGCTAGAACTGACCTATCGACTCAGCGATGAGCTGGATATCTTCGATGCGCCGAACGTCACGATACAGGCTCCGGATATTGCCGACGATGCGGTCATCGGCTCCGTCCATGACCAGAGCTATATCGATCAGGTGCGGCGGGTGAGCCAGGATCCAACACTCGTTGCCGAAGAATTCGGCTTGGGCACCGAAGACGACCCGGTATTCGCCGGGATGCATGAAGCCGCCGGGCGCATTGTTGGCGGTTCGGTAGCAGCGGCCCAAGCCATCATGGACCAAGAGGTGGTCCGTGCGGTGAACTTCGCCGGCGGCATGCACCACGCCGCGAAAAGCAAGGCCAGCGGTTTCTGCATCTACAATGACGCTGCTGCCGCGATCCATCGCATGCTGGAACAGGGTGCCCAACGCGTGGTCTACATCGATGTGGACGCGCATCACGGGGATGGCACCGAGTCGATCTTCTGGGATGACGAACGCGTGCTGACCATTTCCATCCATGAATCCGGGCTGTCACTGTTCCCCGGTACGGGATTCGCCAATGAAATTGGCGGCAAGAACGCCGAAGGCAGCGCAGTAAATGTTGCTCTGCCGGCAATGACCGGGGACTCCGGGTGGATGCGTGCCTTCCATGCGATCGTTCCGCAGCTGGTACGCGCCTTCAAGCCCGAAATCATCGTCTCCCAGCACGGTTGCGATGCGCACCGTGATGATGACATGACCAACTTGAAGCTGTCTGTTGATGCGCAACGCCAGGCGGCCCTGGACATATCCCAGTTGGCAGATGAGCTGTGCGAAGGCCGGTGGCTGGCTACCGGAGGCGGGGGATACAACGTCACCGCCGTCGTGCCGCGTACCTGGACCCATCTGACGGCGATTGTTGCCGGCAAGCCGGTGCCGTTGCGTACCTATGTTCCCGATACCTTCCGCCGCTACGTTCTGGAAAGGTACGGCCGTGCCATGCCTTACCTCATGGGCGATGACGCCCAGCTGTGGTGGCGCAATTGGGAAGTCGGCTATGATCCGGCCGATCCGGTAGACCGAACCATCATTGCTACACGCAAGGAGATATTCCCGCTTTTCGGGCTCGATCCATGGTTCGACTAGCCTCGCATGGCTGCGGCCAACGGAGACAGAGGCGAGACCTCACAGCATTTTAGGCATGGAAATCGATTGCCAACCGTTCATATGCCGTTAGGGTTATGTGTGTGGCAATTGATGAAGTGTTTTCGGCGTTGGCTGAACCAACCCGACGAAAGATAATAGAAGCGCTCAAGAACGAGCCGAAAGCAGTGGGCACTCTGGTCACTGAACTGGAGATCTCGCAGCCGACTGTTTCCAAGCACTTGAAGGTGCTGCGCGAAGCTGAACTCGTGAGCATGGCCGCTGCCGGGCAGCGGCGCATCTACAGCATTGATACCTCAGCGCTGGAAGATCTCGTGCGCTGGTGCGCCGATTTGGTACCTGCCCAACCGGAGGGCCAGGAGCTGGCAACCACGCAGGCCGAAGCCGAGGGGCAGCTGGCAGCGGTATCGAATCCAACGGCTCAGCAGATCGGGCGGCGCGTTGGCCAAGGCCTGGAACAAGTTACTGGACGTGCGCAAGAGTTTTTCGAGAAACTTCCGCGGTTCGGGCGTCGGCGCTAGCTCTTGTCCAGTCTTCGGCGCTGCAACCGTGCAATATGGTCAATCTTTTAAGTTACGCGCGCAATCCTGTTTTATAACATGAAAATTTTGTTCAGAATGCCCAGCATGGCATTCTCGTGTGCGGGGCAGTGACGCCGGCAATGAGGCCCCTTGTGCGCCTGTGCCTGCCCCAAGTGATGAGGAGAAAAACTTGGATAAGCACTTAGCGACGATTCGCGACGAAGTCTTCCGCCGCAATCCCGGCGAAGCAGAATTCCACCAGGCCGTCACGGAAGTATTCGACAGCCTTGAAGCTGTATCGGTCAAGCATCCTGAATACGCCGAAGCCGCAATCCTGCAGCGTTTGTGCGAACCTGAACGCCAGATCATCTTCCGAGTGCCATGGGTTGACGACGAAGGCCGCGTGCAGATCAACCGCGGCTTCCGCGTTGAATTCAACTCGGCTCTGGGCCCATACAAGGGCGGTCTGCGTTTCCACCCATCGGTTTACCTTGGCATCGTCAAGTTCCTGGGCTTCGAACAGATCTTCAAGAACTCCCTGACCGGCATGCCCATCGGCGGCGGCAAGGGCGGCTCGGACTTCGACCCGCGCGGCAAGTCCGATGGCGAAGTCATGCGCTTCTGCCAGTCCTTCATGACTGAGCTCTACCGCCACATTGGCGAATACACCGACGTGCCAGCCGGCGATATCGGCGTTGGCGGCCGCGAAATCGGTTACCTCTTCGGCCAGTACAAGCGCATCACCAACCGCTACGAGTCCGGTGTGCTGACGGGCAAGGGCTTGAGCTGGGGCGGTTCCCTGGTTCGCCCGGAAGCCACCGGCTACGGCGCAGTGATCTTCACTGAAGAAATGCTCAAGACCCGCGGCCAGACTTTCGATGGCCAGCGTGTGGTCGTTTCCGGTTCGGGCAACGTGGCAATCCACGCCATCGAGAAGGCGCAGGCACTGGGAGCGAAGGTCGTTACGGCTTCCGACTCGGCCGGCTTCATCGTTGACGAGGGCGGCATCGACCTGGATCTGCTGCGTCAGATCAAGGAAGTTGAGCGCGGCCGCATCTCCGAGTATGCCGAACGCCGTGGCACCAAGAAGGTGAAGTACGTTGCCGGTGGCAGCGTCTGGGACGTTGCAGGCACCGTGGCGCTGCCCTGCGCAACCCAGAACGAATTGGGCGCTGAGGCCGCAAAGAAGATGGTTGCTGCTGGCACCATCGCAGTGGCCGAAGGCGCCAACATGCCTACTACCGCTGAAGCGACCTCGATCTTCCAGGATGCAGGGGTGCTCTTCGGCCCGGGCAAGGCAGCCAACGCTGGTGGTGTTGCTACCTCCGCTCTGGAGATGCAGCAGAACGCCAGCCGCGATGCATGGAGCTTCGAGCACACCGAGCGTCGCCTGACTGAGATCATGGTCGGCATCCACACCAGCTGTGCTGCTACTGCAGACGAGTACGGCATGCCGGGGAACTACGTCGCCGGCGCCAACATCGCGGGCTTCGTGAAGGTCGCAGACGCAATGCTCGCACAGGGCGTCATCTAATAATCTGCAGCGCTGCAATCCGCGTGAATTCATTGGGGACCCGGTGAAATCACGCGGATTGTCTCGTTCAGGCATCAAAAAATGTGATTCAGATGGTCACGTGTGTGTTTCGTGATGCAAAAGTTACAAAAGTGCGATTAGACTAGTACAAAGCGAACGTGAACCTGAACCGCCGATGTTGATCCAAAGTCGTGTAAGTTCATCTTCGCTAAATTAACGCGACGAATAAGAGATCAGCGTCAGGAGAATATCCCGCATGACGGATAAACAGAATTTTGCCGGAGCCCGTTTCATGACTGTGGCCGAAGTGGCCGACATGATGCGCGTTTCCAAAATGACCGTTTATCGGCTGATCCACGCCGGTGATTTGCCTGCTGTTCAGTTCGGTCGCTCCTATCGCGTTCCGGAAAACGCCGTGGAATCATATCTGAATGCCGCGGCCATTGATCCGCAGCACGGTACCGGTTCTTACGGTCGATAGTCCGCGCGATGGTCAGAGCATGACCGAAAAGCGGGTAATCTGTTAAGGAACGTTTAACGTCCGGTCAACCTTGTCCTTGGGCTCGCGCGCAAGCAGGCATTTGGGGTTGACGCATTTATTTAGTTTGTGAGGAACCACTATGGGCTCTGTTATCAAGAAGCGCCGCAAGCGTATGTCGAAGAAGAAGCACCGCAAATTGCTTCGTAAGACCCGCCACCAGCGTCGTAATAAGAAGTAAATCTACTTCTGAGCATTTGCCGCTTGGCAATCATCGCCACCGCTTCACAGTGAAACTGTTGAACGGTGGCGATTGCTTTATCCAAAGCCGCCCAGCGCCGGCCTAGGAGCCGGAACGGCGCAGAATGGACCGTCGCGCCGCCCAGAGCGCACCAAGCACTCCAGCGGCCTTCAGGCCTAGTTTGGCAGCTCGCTGGCCGGTGCGGAAGTCGTAGACCTGCCAGCCGCGGCGCTTGGCGTAGGCGCGAAGCCGCGCATCGGGATTGATGCACACAGGATGTCCCACAGCTTCAAGCAAGGGAACATCATTGTAGGAATCCGAGTATGCCCATGATTTCGACAGCGAGATGCCGCGAGCCTTCGCCAGGGTGCGCACCGCTTGCGCTTTTTCCGCAGCGTGCAGGATCGGGCTGGCCAGCGCTCCGGTGTAGAAACCGTCTTCGCTGGCCACTACGGTGCCCAATGCACCGGTAAGTTCGAGACGTTGCGAGATGACATTCGCCACTTCCAGGGGAGTGGCAGTGACTAGCCAGACTTCACGGCCCACCGTCCGATGCTGGCGAGCAATGGCTACCGTACCGGTCCAAAGCTTGGGTTCGATGTATTCGTCATAAATCTCGTTGCCGATCTTCTCGATCTCGGACACCGGGATCCCTCGGACCATCATCAACGCACGGTCGCGAATCTGGTGAATGTCCCCTAGGTGCTCACCGCGCGCGGCGAAGCGCAACTGCTTGAGCGCGAACCAGAGGATTTCGCGGAATTGGAAGAAGCGGCGCTCATGCAGTTTCCGGGCCAGCAGATACAGCGATGCACCGCGCACAAGGGTGTTATCTACATCGAAGAAAGCGGCGACCGTGTCCGGAGCCAGGGCGGAATTCGGGCTGGGGTGATGATCGATGGAAGACATTTGATCCAGTTTATTTCATTGCCAAGTTTAAGGGCGGTTACGGCTCGTGAGATTATAGGCAGGTGAGTACTTTGAATCAGATCCAGCTGTTGGTTCGAGAAGGCTGCCACCTGTGCCAGGCCGCACGCGCAACCGTGGCCGAGGTGACTGGCCGGTTGAATATGGAGTTTTCCGAACTGGATATTGACCAGCACCCTGAATTGCTGGCCAAGCACCACGAGGAAGTGCCGGTTCTGCTGATCAACGGAGAAGTCCGCGACTTCTGGCACATCGACGCACAGCGTCTGGAACGACTACTGAGCAGCTAGCCGCTGCCGAATAAATGAAAATGCGTTGTGCTCTTCAAGAGCACCGAAAAGTGCGGGAGAACGAAGATGTCAGAGCTTGAAGCCCGGGTCCTGCCTGAGGCCACGCTGGCTCGACTGACCCAGTACTTGCGCGCGCTGAACGCCTTGGAAGCCCAGGGCCTGGAACGCACCAGTTCCGGGGTGCTGGCCAAGGAAGCTGGAGTGAACCCCTCCATCCTGCGCAAAGACCTTTCCTGGTTGGGTTCCTACGGAACCCGCGGGGTGGGCTACGTGGTCCGCGAACTGGCAGAACATATCAGCCGCACCCTCGGCCTGAACCAGGACTGGCGTGTGGCCATCCTCGGCGCCGGTAACCTGGGGCGCGCGCTCAGCGGATATGCAGGCTTCAGGACTCGTGGCTTCAACGTCAAGGCGATCCTGGATATCGACCCCGCACTGGTCGGCAGCCCGGTCGGCGAGCTGCACGTGGAAGCGATCGCGGACTTGGCCGCAGTGGTTGAACGCGAAGAAATCAACATCGCTGTTCTGGCAATTCCGGGCGATGCTGCGCAGGACCTGGTCTACGAACTGGCCGCGCTTTCGGTCCGCTCGGTGCTCTCGTTCGCACCGATGCCGCTTCGCGTACCCGCGGGCATGAACCTGCGGCGCGTTGATCTTTCCACTGAATTGCAGATCCTGGCATACCTCGCCGTTCAAGGCTGAAGCCGCGCAGACGAGAAAAGGCGTAGCCGCGTCATCCCTTGGGTGGATGGAGCGGCTACGCCTTTATTGTCCCTGCAGGGCCTCGCGAAGAGGCTCGGCCATGCGTTTAGCGGAAGCCGGCCAGGCGAGCCTGGCGGCGCTGCGCAATGTATTGCGAAGAAGGGCGCAACCAGGCGAAGACCACGCCTGCAATGCCCAACAAGATGCCCACAACGTAGACAGCGTTGATAATTCCGGCTTGAGTGTCAGCGAACATGCTGATCATTGGAACGATAGTCACCAGATTCAGCAGTGAAAGCGCACCGAGGATCGTGGCGATAATTCGCATGGCGCCCACGCCGCGGCCAACGAAGAAGCCCACCAGGAAATACAGGGCCAAGGTGATGATCATGGAGATAATCACGAAGGTCGACATCATGGAATTGACCTGGGCCATGAAGGCCTCAGGGCTTGCCATCATCTGTTCAACCAGTGGATCCTGCTCCATGCCCGGGGTGCTCTGCATCTGGTTCTGGAACTCTTCTTGCACCAGCGACCACTGCTGGCCAATCATGTTGGCCATCATGTTGGAGTTGGTCATCAGCCAGCTGGCGAGGGCACTGAAGATGCCCGCGAGCATGATCAAGCCAAAGGCGATAGCCAAGGTCCGTGGCCGCTCGGTCGGCGGCTGCACGCCGGCGTAACCGCCCTGCTGGGCATACTGGTCGTAGCCCGGTGCCTGCGGTTGCCCGTAAGGATTCGGATTCTGGCCGTACGGGTTCTGGCCATACGGCGAGGGCTGCTGGCCGTAGGGGTTTTCGCCGTACGGGTTCTGCGATGAACCCTGGCCGGAAGGGCCCGGGTTGTAGGGCTGGCCCGGCTGGTTAGGATCGTTGTCGCTCATGATGCGTCCTTCTGGGTCGAACTGTCTTATTGACTAAGCGTAGTGGCAGTCGATTGTGAGCAACCCCTCCGAAAGGATGGTTTTTCCATATGGGATTCCAATGCGTGTCCTGTGAATAGTTGACGGTGGCCACAATATGGCTAATTTGCACCGAATATTTGAGACACTGGAGGCATGCCTTTATCGACCGTCCATTTGTTGCGCCACGGGGAAGTTTTCAACCCTGACCGTATGCTCTACGGCAGGATCCCCGGCTTCGGGCTCTCGGAACTCGGATTCCAGATGGCCGATGGGGCAGGAGAATATTTTGCCAAGCGCCAAGCAGAAGGCGGCAACGTGGTGCGTCTGGTGGCCTCACCGCTCCTGCGAGCCCAGCAGACAGCCGCGCCGACCTCCAATGCTCTGGATCTGCAGGTCCACACCGACGAGCGGGTTATCGAAGCCGGCAACAAGCTGGAAGGGCTGTCCAAGGTTGCGGAGCACCTGCGTCAGCCGAAGTACTGGCCGCTGCTGGTCAACCCGCTGAAGCCTTCATGGGGCGAACCATATGCCCAGCAGGTTGCTCGCATGCGCCTGGCCATGGATGAGCACCGCAAGGCCGCCCTCGCCGAGCACGGCGAAGGAGCGGAAGTCATTATCGTCAGCCACCAGCTGCCGATCTGGGTTACGCGCCGCGCCGCCGAGAAGAAGCCGCTGTGGCACGATCCGCGCCAGCGCGAGTGCACCCTGGCTTCCATCACCAGCTTTGATTTTGAGGGAGACGAATTGGTCTCCGTGCGTTACACCGAACCGTGCCCCGAGCTGCTTGCCGGCGCGGCGAATATCCCTGGAGCCTAAAGCAAAATGACAGATCCTGTGCCTAATCCTCGCCACTTGAGCCGCCGCACCATGTTGCGTTCGCTCATGGTTGCCGCCGCCGTGGTGCCCTTGGCTGCCTGCAGCGGCAAGGAAGATGCGCTGACCGCGCAAGCAAACAGCGGCGACGGCAAGAACTACATCGCTGGCGACGGCGCCGTGGAAGAGTACGAAGTTTCCAAGCGCAGCGAACCGGTTGCCCTCAAGGCCACCACCTACCATGGCACCGATATCGACTTCACGCAGTGGCAGGGCAAGCCCGTAGTCATGAACTTCTGGTATGCCGCCTGCGCTCCGTGCCGCATCGAGGCACCGGATCTGAAGGAAATCGCTGAAGGCTTCGGCGAGAAAGTCGAATTCATTGGCGTCAACGTACGCGATGAAGCCGAAGCGGCGAAGGCCTTCGAGCGCACTTTCGAGATTCCCTATGAGTCGGTACAGGATACCTCCGGGGACATCCAGCTGGCGATGACCAAGTACGTCCCGTTGCAAGCGGTTCCATCCACCTTGGTGCTGGACCGCCAGGGCCGTGTCCGTGCCCGCGTGATCGGTGCCGTAGAGCCTGGCACCCTGAAGTCATTGATCGACTCCGCTCTGACCGAAGAGTTGTGAGCTGATCAGTGACCACTAATCCCTTTGCCGACATCGTCCTGGACGGGTCGTTGCTGCTGGCTGCCCCAGTAGCACTGCTGGCCGGGCTGGTCTCCTTCCTTTCGCCTTGCGTCCTGCCGCTGGTGCCGGGCTACCTCGGTTACGTCACCGGGTTGACTGGTGCGGATCTGAAGGAGCACCGGCGCGGCCGCGTGGTCTCCGGCGTACTGCTCTTTGTCCTGGGATTCTCCGTGGTCTTCATCGCAGCGGGCGTGCTTTTCAGCCAGGCCTCCGCGTGGCTCAGGTTCAACGGCTCCTGGGTCACCCAGGCATTGGGCCTGGTCGTGGTCTTCATGGGCATCGTGTTCATGGGCGGCTTCTCCTGGATGCAGCGTGACCGCAAGATCCACAGGAAACCGCCTGCAGGCCTGTGGGGTGCCCCGGTTCTGGGGCTGACCTTCGGCCTGGGGTGGGCACCGTGCATCGGCCCCACCTTGAGTGCGGTACTGATCATGTCCACCGGTGTGGACGCGAACGTAGGGCGTGGAACGCTCCTGACTGTGTTCTATTGCCTCGGATTGGGTTTGCCCTTCATCCTGATTGCAATGGGGTTGCAGCGCGGCATGCAGGCGCTGGCGTTCTTCCGCAAGCACCAGGTTTTCATCATGCGTTTGGGCGGGGTACTACTCATTGCCTTGGGACTGGTCATGGTGACCGGTCTGTGGGGAACATGGGTAGCAGAACTGCAAAACTGGTTTGCCAATGAAGTGAGGTTGCCAATTTAATGGCGAAACAACAACGGAATTCCAAGGGAACTGGCGACGCGCCTGCTCTGGGATTCATGGGTTCCATGCGTTGGATCTGGACCCAGCTGACATCGATGCCAACAGCCTTGTTCTTGCTGTTGCTGCTCGCCGTCGCTGCGGTACCGGGATCGATCTTCCCGCAACGCGACGCCAACCCCGAATCTGTAGCCCAGTACCTGGAACAGCACACCACCGCTGGTCCATGGCTGGATCGCTTCCAGATGTTCGAAGTGTATTCATCGGTGTGGTTCTCCGCGATCTACATCTTGCTGTTCGTCTCGCTGATTGGCTGCATCATCCCGCGTGTGAAGAAGCACGCCAAAGCCTTGCGCACCCCGCCGCCGAGGACCCCGGTGCGCCTGGAACGACTTCCCCAGTACAGCTCGCATGAAATTCTGGAAGGCGAGACGGATACGCCCGATGACCAGCAGGTCATCGAGGATTCGTTCAGGATCCTGAAGAAGCGCGGCTACCGTGTCGAGCGCCGCGAGGATGCCACCGGGGCCTCGGTTGCCGCAGAGCGCGGGTATACCCGCGAAATCGGCAACCTGCTCTTCCACATCTCGCTGATGGGCGTACTGGCTTCGGCCGCGATCGGCGGAGCCCTGGGCTACACCGGGCAGCGCGTGGTTGTCGAGGGGGAGACCTTCGTGAATTCGCTGGTGGCCTACGACTCCTTCACCCCGGGCACCGGCTTCAATGCCGATAATTTGCCGCCCTTTGCTGTGACGCTGGACAAATTCGACATCATCTTCGACCGCGAATCCGAATCGCATTTCGGACAGCCGCTGGACTTCACCGCTCACGTCAAGGTGCGCGAATCGCCCGATGCCGAGCCAGTGAAGCAGGAGCTGAAGGTCAACCATCCGCTGCGGATCAGCGGCGGTGACGTGTACCTGGTCGGCAATGGCTACGCCCCGGTGATCACCGTCAAGGATGGCAACGGCAATGTCTCCTATTCCGGCCCGGCGGTTTCCATTCCGCAGGATTCGGTCTACACCTCGATGTTCGTGCTGAAGGTTCCGGACGCCGAGCCATCGCAGCTGGGCTTCCAGGGCTTCTTGCTGCCAACCGCACTGGTGGATGAGAACGGCTTCGGCATCTCGGGCGATCCCAACGCCATCAACCCCCAGCTGCACCTGAACTCGTACTTCGGGGATCTGGGCCTTGACGACGGCAACCCGCAAAACGTGTTCGTGCTGGACACGGAGAAGATGGAACCGCTGAACAGCCGTGATTTGGATGCCGGCGGCATCATCCTCGAAGCGGGGCAGACCTACGAGCTGCCCGACGGCAAGGGCTCGATTACCTTTGACGACCTCAAGCGCTTCGTTGCATTGGACATCAATCATGACCCGGGCAAGCTGCCAATCGGCATTTTCTCAGGTCTGGCGCTGATCGGCCTTGCGGTCTCGCTGTTCACCCCGCGTCGCCGCGTCTGGGTGAAGCTGAAACAAGAAAACGGCAAGCGTAGTATCGAGTACGCACTGCTGGCACGTGGCGAGGATCCGCGTCTGGAACGCGAAGCTGCAGAACTACAGAAGATCTTTGACAAGGCTTGGCCATTGGCAAGCCAGGAGCAGAACCAAGGAGCAGTAAATGGATAACGCTGGGGCATTAGCGCCAATCAATGAAACGCTGGGTGAATACAGCCAGTTGTTCATGCTGCTGGCCGCCATGGTCTACGGAGTGGTCTTCATCATTTTCGCCTTGGACCTGGCAAAGACCAACAAGTCCATCAGCGAAATGGATTCCGAAGCGCTCAAGCGCGACGAGGAACTGCTGGTTAGCGCCGGCGGCGCCGTGGGCACCAAGCCCCGTTCGCGCCGGGGTGCCGCTGTGCGTGCCGACAACGTCGGCGAGCATATCGTGACCGATAAGATGGAGTACACGCAGTTGTCGGCCAAGCGCCCCACGGCTCGCATTGCCGTGGTGCTGATGTGGCTGGCCGCTGCCCTGCACGGCGGTGCCGTGGTTTCCCGTGCGATAGCCGCGCACCGAGTGCCCTGGGGCAACATGTACGAGTTCCTGTCCACCGGTGCATTCCTGGTGGCTCTGGTCTTCTTGCTGGTGCTGATCTTCAAGGACCTGCGCTTCATGGGATCCTTCATCTCCGGCCTGGTCACCTTGATGCTGTGCGGTGCCACCATCGGCTTCCCGACACCGGTTGGCCACCTCGTTCCTGCCCTGCAGTCGCCATGGATCGTCATTCACGTCTCCATCGCCGTCCTGGCGTCGGCACTGTTCGCCATCAGCTTCGCCATGAATGTGCTGCAGCTGGTACAGCATGCTCGCATGAACCGGCTGGCCGCTGGACAGGACGACAAGCTGCCCTTCATGCGCGTGGTGCCAGGTGCCGGCGCATTGGAGAACTTCGCCTACCGTATCAACACCATCGGCTTCGTGATGTGGACCTTCACTGTCATCGCTGGTGCGATCTGGGCTGAGGCCGCTTGGAGCCGCTACTGGGGCTGGGATCCAAAGGAAGTCTGGTCCTTCGTGATCTGGGTTGTCTACGCAGGCTACCTGCACGCCCGTGCCACCGGTGGCTGGACGGGCCCACGCTCGGCCTGGTTGTCGATCATCGGCTTCCTGTGCGTGGTCTTCAACTTCACCATCGTGAATATCTTCTTCGACGGTCTGCACTCCTACGCCGGAGTCTAGTTCCTAAGAATCCAGCACTGCGAGCGGTTTCCCTTTAGCGGGGAGGCCGCTCGCAGTACTTTAAGCGTTCGTTGCAGGCCCTGGTACTCAAGTGCAGGGGCACAGACCGGCGCTTGCCCCCGTCCGCCCCTCCAGCGCCCGTAGAGGAAGCCCCGCGTCCCTGGCCGCCTGCAAGAGTGCCCGAAGTTTCCACGAGGCATGAAAAAGCCCAGCGGCGCTGGTACGCGTGCTGGGCTGGTTGCCGGGATCCCGGCAGTACTAGGGGGTTATTCGGTTTCAGACGAAGAGCTGTCGGTGCCTTCTGGCTTGTTCTTGCGTTCTGCACCTGGCTTCGGTTCCTTGGCCTCAGGCTTGGCTGGTTTCTCGCCATCGGGCTTCTGCACGTCTTCACGTTTAGTGAGGTCTTGCTCACGCGCTTTCGAGTCGGCTTCACGCTGTTGCTGGCGGCGCCAGACCTCCAGCTGGCGCAGGAAATCCTCATCGTCGTCCGGAGCCATGGACTTCTGCGCAGGGGTGCCATTTGACGCAACAGGGCGACCTAGGAGGAACCACAAACCGGCTCCGATTAGCGGAAGGAGGATGACGACCGCAATCCACGCAGGCTTAGGCAATGAACGAATGCTGCGGCGCTCTGCACGAGCGCATTCGATCAGGGTATAAATCGTCAAAGCAACCGAAACCACTGCGGCGAAAATCAATAAGCGGACCATGCTTCCATTCTAGTGATAATCCTGTTCACAGGTTCACCGGTAGAATTGAGACTATGCAGTTTGTGAAATATACCGTTATCCGCCTAGGCATATTCCTAGCCGTTTTCTTGGGCCTCTGGTTAGGTATGAAGTGGCCAATCTTCGTTTCCGGAATCATTGGCCTGGTCGTGGCCTTCGCGGTGGCCTACCTTTTCTTCAATAAACTTCGGCTAAAGGCGAACGAAGATATCCGCAACGCTTTCAGCAAGACCTCGGCAAACAAGACCAGGATGCAGCTAGCTGATGAAGCCGTTGAGGATGAATTCGACGAATCACAGCGCAAGCAGACCCCTGGCGCCGAGTAAATTTCCCCACGCAGGTTCACCTCGAACTGCATAGCCAGCCATTCACGCATGGCCGGCAGAACAATTAACGAGATGGGCTGGCCGGATCAATTGATCCGGCCAGCCCATCTCGTTTTTCCTTCTGCAGCGGTGGCTAGGCCAAAACCTCGATGGCGATAGCCAAGGAGAAGAGCACCGCATACACGATATTGACCATGCCGGTCTGCTTGAGCACCAGCACCAGCTTTGGCAGCTGCTGCTCGCGAAGCATCAGCAGCGATGGAGCCACTGCAGGAACGAAGGTGAGCAGGATCAGCCACATCCACGGGAAGGCGCTGGTGGCCAGCAAGGGGAGCAGGATGGCTACCGCCAGCATCAGCACGTAGCTCAAGCGGGCATTGTGTTCGCCAAGGCGCACAGCCAAGGTAATCTTTCCCACCTCTTTATCGGTAGGAATGTCTCGCACGTTATTGGCCATCAGCAGGGCGCAGCCAATCAGGCCGGTGCCGATGGCACCCCACAGCGAAGCCATGGTCAGCTGGTTGATCTGGGTGAAGGTGGTACCCAAGGTGGCGACCAAGCCGAAGAAGATGAAAACGTAAATATCGCCCAAGCCACGGTAGCCGTAGGGGTTCTTGCCGCCGGTGTAGCCCCAAGCGGCGAAGATCGCGGCGACGCCTACCAGCAGCAGCGGCCACGAGGAAGAAATGATGACCAGGACCAGACCGAAGATGGCGGCTAGCCCGAAGCAGCCGAAAGCGGCATTGCGCACGTTCTTCGGCTCGGTGAGCTTGGAACCGGTCAGGCGCAGCGGGCCGACGCGTTCGTCATCGGTGCCTCGGATGCCGTCCGAGTAGTCGTTGGAGTAGTTCACTCCGACCTGGAGCAGCAGGCCCACCAGCAGAGCCAAGACGAAACGGAACCAATGAACGGTTCCAGTTTCGCCCAGCGCGGCTGCGGTACCGATGACAACCGGGGCAATGACGATAGGCAAGGTGCGCAAACGCGCCCCAGAAACCCACTGGGAAAGTGTGGCCACTTTCTGTCCTTTCAGGGCAAGCGGAAACTCGTACCCTCTAGTTTCCCGCGATTAGGCGTGCAAGGCGAATCGAGACTAGTCGCGAACGCCTAGTTCTTCGATGACCAGTTGTCGATTGAACTTGCCATTAGGCAGCTGCGGCAAGCCAAGAGGGTAGTGGCGCACGTGCTTGGGCACCGCTTCCTTGCCCAAGGTCCGGCGCACCGCTTCGAAGGCATCGGCGGTATTGGTCGGGCCCGCATAGGCCAGGCCAACGCTGTGGCCCCATTGCGGATCGGGCACCGGGACCACGATTGCCTGCGTGAAGAATTCTTCCAGCAGCCCTTCAATCTTCGATGCCGAAAGCTTGATGCCCCCGGTATTGATCACATCATCGATGCGTCCAATGATCTTCAAGCGCTGTTTTTCAACGGTGCCCAGGTCATCGGTGACGTACCAGCGGACACCATCGCGTTCAATGAAGTGCTCGGCGGTGGCTTCGGGGGAGTTGGCGTATCCGTCGGCGAGCATGGGGCCGGCGACCCAGATGCGCCCCTCATGCGCTGCCAGCTGCACGCCGGGAAGGGCCGTGCCGTTGTAGACCAGGCCGCCGGAAGTTTCCGAGGACCCATAGGTCTGGAAAATCTTCAGCCCATGGTGTCGGGCGCTGACCAGTAGGTCCTTGCTGGCTCGCGCGCCGCCCAAGAGGATGGCGTCGAAACGCTTCAGCGCCTGCAAGGTTTCCGGCGCCGGGTTATCCAGCAGCCGGGCAAGCTGGGTTGGAACCAGCGAGGTGATCCGGCGGGAGTCGATCATTTGATTGGCGGCTTCGGTGAATGCCGTGGCCGAGAAGCTGCCCTCGGTGTCCATCACCACGGGCTTGGTGCCGGCGAACAATGAACGCGTCAGCACGCTCAGTCCCGCGACATAGTGCACCGGCAAGGCCAGCAGCCACTGGCCTTCGAAGCCGAGGAACTCGGCCGTGGCCTGCGCACTGGATGCCAACGCCGAAACGCTGAGCACCGTGCGCTTGGCCCGGCCGGTGGAACCGGAAGTCCGCACCACTGCCATGGGCTGCTCGAAACCTGGCAGGTCCTGTGGTGCCAAGTACTCGATGCGCCAGCCGTTGGGGTTGGCCTCATCGAGCAATACCTCAACGGCCGGCCCCCCGTCATTGGCCGCCGTGGCCAAGGCTGCGAGCAGTTCAGAGAGTTGTCTGTCCATATCCGGTCCTCGTTCCGTCGCGGAAGATTAGAAGTAGTAAGGGTAGTTGGACCAATCCGGGTCGCGCTTGCCCAGGAACGCGTCGCGTCCTTCTACTGCCTCATCAGTCATGTACGCCATGCGGGTGGCTTCGCCAGCGAAGACCTGCTGGCCGGCCAAGCCGTCATCGGCCAAGTTGAAAGCGAACTTCAGCATGCGGATGGCCTGCGGGGACTGGCGGGCGATGTCGGCTGCGTACTCCAGGGCCACCTCTTCGAGGCGTTCGTGCTCTACCGACTCGTTGACGGCGCCCATGCGGACCATGTCATCGGCCGAGTACTCGCGAGCAAGGAAGAAGATTTCGCGGGCGGTCTTCTGCCCGACCTGGCGGGCGAGCAATGCCGAACCGTATCCGGCATCGAAGGAACCGACGGTAGCGTCGGTCTGCTTGAACTTGCCGTTCTGCTTCGAGGCAATGGTCAGATCCGAGACCACATGCAGCGAATGGCCGCCACCGGCAGCCCAGCCGTTGACGACGCAGAGGACAACCTTGGGCATGGTGCGCATCAGGCGCTGGACTTCCAGGATATGCAGGCGCCCGGCACGCGCCGGGTCGATGGATTCGCGGGTCTCGCCTTCGGCATAGCGGTAGCCGTCACGGCCACGGATGCGCTGGTCGCCGCCGGAGCAGAATGCGTGTCCGCCGTCCTTTTCCGAGGGGCCATTGCCGGTCAGCAGGACGGTGGCCACGTCGCTGGTCATGCGGGCATGGTCCATGGCGCGGAACAGCTCGTCCACGGTGTGCGGGCGGAAGGCGTTGCGCACCTCGGGGCGGTCGAAAGCGATGCGCACGGTCGGAAGGTCGCGCACGATGCTTCCATCGTCGGCTCGCTGGACCTGGCGATGGTAAGTGATGTCGGTGAAGTCGAATCCCTCGACCACGCGCCAGCGCGTTGGATCGAAGACATCGGAGACCTTCTCGGGCAATGCGGAATTATTCAGGCTACTCACCCTATGAATGCTAGTCGGTTTCGTCCGGAACTCTAAGAAAGGAGGAGTAGACTTTTCACGGCCCGACTCGCGGTTGCGCGTGGAATCCCCGCCCGTACGACTTGGACCATCCAGTGAATCACCGGATTCATTTCACGATTTTTGCACGGATTCATTGAACGCGTCCGTAGGTCAGGAGTTCATCTATGCCATCTGGTCAGCATCGCCCGGCAACCCCGGAAATCAGTGCCGAGGGCTACAAGAAATCCCTGAGCCGCCGCCACGTCCAGATGATCGCGATCGGCGGAGCCATCGGTGTGGGCCTGTTCATGGGCTCCGGCGGGCGCCTGGCCTCGACCGGTCCGGCGCTGGTGCTGTCCTATCTGGTAGCTGGCGCATTGGCCTACCTGCTGATGCGGGCACTGGGCGAACTGATCATGTACCGCCAGACTTCCGGTTCCTTCGTCTCGTATGCGGCTGAGCTCTTCGGCCCCAAGGGCGCCTTCATCTCCGGATGGATGTACGTGCTGAATTGGATCATGACCGGCATTGCCGAGCTGATCGCCATCGGCCTGTACTTCCAGTATTTCTTCCCGAATGTTCCGGTAACCGTTTCCGCGTTCTGCGCGTTGCTGCTGCTGGTGGCCATCAACCTCTTCAGCGCCAAGGCTTTCGCAGAATTCGAGTTCTGGGCAGCTTGCATCAAGGTGACCGCGATCGTCCTGTTCCTGGCCGTGGGGACATACATGGTGGTGACCAACGCACAGGTGGGAGACCACACCGCGTCGGTGGCCAACCTCTTCATCGGCGATGAGAACGGCGAGGGCGGAATGTTCCCCCGTGGTTTCTTCGTCAGCATCCTGGTCCTGAACTCGGTGATCTTCGCCTATAACGCCATTGAACTGGTGGGCATTGCCGCCGGCGAGATGGAGAACCCGGAAAAGGAAGTTCCATCGGCAATCCGTGCGGTGGTTGTTCGCATCCTGGTCTTCTACGTAGGCAGCGTCTCCCTGCTGGCCATGGTGCTGCCATGGAACGAATACGAATCCGGGGTCAGCCCGTTTGTCACGGTCTTCGAGAAGATGGGCCTGGGCTGGGTTGGCAGCGCGATGAACCTGGTGGTGATTACCGCTGCGCTGTCCTCGTGCAACTCGGGCCTGTATTCCATCGGCCGCATCCTGCGCACCATGAGCGGCAATGGGCATGCTCCGCAGTGGCTCGCGAAGATGAACAAGCACTTTGTTCCCTCCACCGGCATTATCACCGTGGGCGTGGTCTATCTTGCCGGCGTCATCCTGAACATCTGGCTCGGAGATTCCTTCGCCTTCGACCTTGCCTTGAATACCGCATCCATCGGCGTGCTGTTCACCTGGGCCTCGATTTTCGGATGCCAGCTCATGCTGCGCAAGAAAAAGGGCTCTGTTTCCTCGCTGCCCATGCCCGGGTCGCCCATTACCGGTTGGGTCGGATTGATTTCCTTGCTGGTTATCACCGTCCTGATTTCTTTCGATACCTTGACCGGGGAAAACGGCGAGGTCTTCCCGGTGGGGCTGTACACGATCGCCACAATTCCGGTGTTCGCCTTGCTGTTGTGGGGCGGATGGCATTTTGCTCGCAAGCATGCCCGGCCGGGCATTGATTTCTAGGCCGCCAGCGATTATGCGCCAGCCGCTAAAGGGAGCAGTTCAACTGATGCGCCCCCTTGGCGGCTGGATGGCTCAGGACGTTCGGTTTTCATCCCGCTGCACCGCAGCGAGGATGCCGGTGTCCAAGGCATCGGGAATCCCGGTGCCGCGCAGCGAAGCGCCGGCGGTCTCCGGCATGAACTTGATGGCGATCGCACCAATCACGCACGCTGCCATCATGTAGATGGCCGGGAAGAGCAGGAAACCGGTGGCATTGATGGCCGCTTCGTTGACCATCGCGGCGGTGCCGCCGAAGACCGCCGTAGCGATGTTGTAGGTAATCGCGAATCCTGCGAAGCGCACCTGCGAAGGGAACATCGCCGGGAACGTCGCGGTAATCGTGGCCAACTGCGGAATGTAGAGCAGACCCAGCACGGCGAAGCCGACAATGGCCCAGGCGAAGGACTTGCCCATCAGCCAGAACATCGGTACTGCCAAGACGAACAGGCCAATGACTGAGGCGTACCACATTGGCTTGCGTCCGACCTTGTCCGAAAGCGAGCCCGCAAATGGAATTACGGCCATCATGGCCACCTCGCCGATCAGGATGGTGGCCAGCGAAGCGTTGGGGTCCAGCCCCAACTGGGTTTCCAGGTACGTCGGCATGTAGCTGAGCAACGTGTAGTTCACGACGTTCAGCGCAATGACCAGTCCGGTCATGGTCAGCATGGGGCGCCAGTAGGTGAACACCAGTTCCTTGAGCGACCCGCCCTGCTGGGCTTCGCCGGATTCTTCCATCTCCTGGAAGACCGGCGTGTCCTCCAATCTGCTACGCAGGTACAGGCCGATCAGGCCCATGGGCAAAGCGAGGAAGAATGGGATGCGCCAGCCGTAAGCCATCATGGCTTCCTCGCTGAGCACCACCTGCAGGCCCAGCATCACGGCGGTGCCGAGGGCGAAACCGCCCAAGGTGCCGAATTCCAAGAAGGAACCGAAGAAGCCGCGTTTGCGATCCGGCGCATACTCGGCCATGAAGGTTGCCGCGCCGCCGTACTCGCCACCGGTGGAGAAGCCCTGGATCATGCGCAGCAGCACCAGCAGGATTGGCGCGGCGACGCCAATGGCTTCGAAGGTTGGCAGGATGCCGATGAGGAAGGTGGCCAGCGACATCATGATGATGGTCAAGGCCAGGATCTTCTTGCGCCCCAGCTTGTCGCCCAGCGGGCCCCAGACCAGGCCGCCAATCGGGCGGACCAGGAAGGAGAGGGCGAAGGTGGCCAAGGCCATGAAGGTGCCGCCCTCGGTGGGGAAGAAGTGGGCGGTGATGTAGGTGACGGCCACGGCATAGACACCGTAGTCGAACCACTCGGTCATGTTGCCCATGGCAGATGCCGCAGTGGCCTTGCGAACTTCTTGCCGGCCTTCTTGCGTGTTCATGTCCGGCCCGATGTCATGGTCCAGGTCGGGAGCGAAATTATGTGCATTCGAGTTGTCGTTTGGCTGGCTATGTTCCGGTTGCATTGCTGCTCCGTTGTTTTCAGCTTTCCGTCGACCGATCGCCCTAAGGCCAGATAGGAATTCATCGCCTTGGCCGCGGTCCACGATCCGGGAGTTCCCCGGAGTCGGTTAAATACCAGAGGCTATTCGAATCAATTTCTAAAATCAACCACTGACATGGAATTGATTGCCCGCAATTGCGGACAGAACGGGGGGTGGCCCGTGGCCCGGCCATGTGGTCCCGGCGGCCTGGAAATGCTCAATTGTGAAAATCCGGCGACCCGCGACTTTATTATTGAACGAATGGTCGGTAAGTTTAGGTGTTGAGGGTCACTAATCATTTTGGCATAAGGAGCACAGATGACCGAGGCATTTCTCGTAGGTGGAGCACGCACGCCGGTAGGCCGTTATGGAGGTGCGCTCAGTGCTGTGCGCCCCGATGACCTGGCCGCGCTGACTATTCGCCGAGTCATTGAAGACGCGGGCATCGATCCGGCCGACGTTGACGAAGTCATCTACGGAAACGCCAACGGCGCGGGCGAAGAGAACCGCAATGTTGCCCGCATGGCTGCGCTGCTGGCCGGCCTGCCCGTGACCGTCCCGGGCATCACGGTCAACCGCCTCTGCGCCTCGGGCATGAGCGCCATCACTATGGCCAGCCACATGATCAAGGCCGGCGCCGCGGACATCGTGATCGCCGGCGGCACCGAATCCATGTCGCGGGCACCTTGGGTCATGGAAAAGCCTTCCAAGGCCTTCGCCAAGCCGGGAGCAACCTTCGACACCTCCATCGGCTGGCGCTTCACCAACCCGCAATTCCTCTCCGGCCAGTACTCGCGCGATGGCAAAGCCACCTTCTCGATGCCGGAAACCGCCGAGGAAGTCGCCTGCGTCTACAACATCTCGCGTGAGGATTGCGACCAGTTCGCCGTCGAATCCCACGCCAAGGCCATTGCCGCCATCGAGGCCGGGCATTTCCGCGATGAAATCGTTCCGGTCACTGTCAAGGGACGCAAGGCAGAGAGCATCGTGGACACCGACGAGGGGCCACGGCCAGGGACCACCATGGATGTGCTTTCCGCCCTGCGCCCAGTAGTCAAGGGAGGAAGCGTCGTCACTGCTGGCAATGCGTCGACGCTGAACGACGGAGCGTCGGCAATCCTCGTGGTCTCCGAACGGGCCATCAAGAAGTACGGACTGGCGCCGCGCGCCCGAATCGTCGACGGGCAGGCCGCGGGCCTGGAACCAGAAATCATGGGCATGGGACCGGTCCCGGCGACCCGCAAGGTACTTGAACGCGCGGGACTGGGCATTGACCAGATCGGTGCCATGGAAATCAATGAAGCCTTCGCCAGCCAGTCCCTGGCCAGCATGCGCGAGCTGGGGGTCGATGCAGGAATCGTCAACCGCGACGGCGGCGCCATCTCGCTGGGCCATCCGCTGGGTTCCAGCGGTTCCCGCATTGTCATCACCCTGCTGGGCCGCATGGAACGGGAGCTGGCTTCCGAGCAGCGCAAGCTGGGCATTGCCACCATGTGCGTTGGCGTGGGCCAAGGCACCGCGATCTTGCTGGAAGGCGTCTAGAAGTGGGCGATTTGAACAGCGGGTTCACCACCCTCAAGCTGGCGGAAACCGATGACCGCCTCTGGGTGCGCCTGCACCGCCCAGCGGTCCGCAATGCCATTGACCAGGCCATGGTCGACGAGCTGCACACCATCTGCGATTATCTGGAGAAGAATCCCAAGATCCTGATTATGGCTGGCACCCCCGCAGAGGCAGCGAGCGAAGCGAATCCCAAGGGGCGCAAGGGCATCTTCGCTTCCGGAGCCGATATTTCCCAGTTGCGCGAACGCCGCCGGGATGACGCGCTCGCCGGGATCAACTCGGGCATCTTCGACAGGATCGCCAAGTTGCCGATGCCGGTGGTTGCGGCATTGGACGGCTTCGCCCTGGGCGGGGGCGCTGAACTGGCCTACGCCGCGGACTTCCGCATCGGCACCCCCGAGCTGCGCATGGGCAACCCGGAAACGAATCTGGGCATCATGGCCGCCGCAGGCGCCACCTGGCGGCTGAAGGAACTGGTCGGCGAGCCGCTGGCCAAGGAAATCCTGCTGGCTGGCAAGGTGCTCACCGGCGAGCAATGCCTGGCCGCCAACCTGGTGACCGAACTGCATCCGGCTGCCGAGCTGGATGCCGCCGCCGATGCCCTGGCAGATCGCATAGCAGCCCAGGATCCGCTGGCGGTGCGCATCACCAAGTCCGTCTTCCATGCTCCGCGCGAAGTCCATCCGGTGATCGATACCTTGGCCCAGGGCATGCTTTTCGAGTCCCAAGCCAAGTTCGACCGCATGCAAGCATTCCTAGATCGAAAGAAGAAGTAACCATGAGTGCACAAACCAGCTTCACCACCGGTGCGCTGCCGCAGCAGATGGGCGTGCTCGGCGGCGGACGCATGGGTGCAGGCATCGCCCACGCCTTCTTGACCAGCGGCAGCGCCGTTCTCGTTGTTGAACGCGACGACGAGGCGGCGCAGGCGGCCTATGAGCGCGTGGCCGGATCCGTGGACAAGTCCATTGCCCGTGGCCAGATCAGCGAAAGCCGCGAAGAGCTTTTGGCCCGCTTCTCCACCAGCACCGACTACGAGCAGTTCGCCAGCGCGCAGCTGGTGGTTGAAGCCGTTCCGGAAATCTGGGACCTGAAGGTTTCTTCCCTGCAGGCCGTGGAGCAGGCACTGAACGCCGAGGCGGTGCTCGCTTCGAACACCTCGTCGCTGTCGGTGAGCGGCTTGGCCGAGGAATTGCAGCGTCCCGCGAACTTCCTGGGCTTGCACTTCTTCAACCCGGTTCCCGCCTCCACCCTGATCGAGGTCGTGATCGGCAAGCAGACCGATAAGACCCTGGTGGACGCATCGCGCGGATGGGTTCAAGCACTGGGCAAGACCGCAGTGGTGGTCAATGACGCTCCCGGGTTCGCTTCTTCCCGCTTGGGCGTGGCTATCGCTCTGGAAGCCATGCGCATGGTCGAGGACGGCGTAGCCAGTGCCGAAGACATCGATAACGCGATGGTCCTGGGATACAAGCACCCTACCGGCCCGCTGAAGACCACCGACATTGTCGGTTTGGATGTGCGCCTGGGCATTGCCCAGTACCTGCACGAGACTCTGGGGGAGCGTTTCGCTCCGCCGCAGATCCTCAAGGACCTGGTGGCCCAGGGCAAGCTCGGACGCAAGACCGGCCAGGGCTTCTACAGCTGGTAAACGGCTGAAGCCAGTTGCGACGCCCGTAGCCCGGGCCCGGGGTCCCCGGAATGGCCGCCTAGGGGATCGGGCCCCGGCTGCGAGCGCGCAACACCACATCAAAGCGATTCGTGGCACCCAGCTTTCGCACGGCCGAGGCCGGATAGCTTTTGACGGTGCTTTCGGCTAATCCCAGATGCGTCGCAATCAAGGCGTTGCGCATGCCCAGCGCCAGATGGGAAAGCACATCCAGCTCACTCGGCGAAAGGTTCGAGGGGCCGTCGATTGCCTGCGGCGCTGGCCCCTGCCCTGGGCGCAGCATCGTGCCGGCCGTGCTGAGCCGTGCGGCGAGCTCCGGATCCTGCACCATCCGCGCAATATCGCGCAGCTCGGTGTAGAGCGCATTGAAATCTTCTTGGCTCAATGCCATCTCCGAGGGGTGCGCGGCCTGCGGTTCGTAGGCACTGAGCACCGCCATGCGCCTCTGGGTCTCTTCATGGACCGATAGTTCCCAAGCGAGCCGGCGGGCCTCTGCTGCGGCGGCGGACAGCATTCCATCGGTCAGCTGCCGGCGGTTTCGCAGTCCGGCATAGATCAGCGCACGCACCTGGTCGTCAACCACGACCGGTACTGCCAGCAAGGCCAGTATTCCCTCGCCGCCAATTTCCCGGTCATAGCTGTGAATGATTTCCGGGGTCTCATGGTACGAATCCGTGGCAGCCAATTGACGCCGCGATAGCGCCAAGCCGCCTAGGCCCTCACCGGGCTTGACCACCAGGCCACGCAGCGAACCGGTGCGGGTTCCTGCGAAACAAGTCAGGTTCGTACCCGTGGACCGGGCGAAACCGCCAAAGGCAACTGGCAGGCCGGTGCGTGCCGCCAAAGTATTGAGCGTGCGGTCCAAAAGGGCTATTTCGTGCGAAGAATCAGTGGTCACCGGCTACCTCCTTTAGATGGTAGTGATCCGACTCACCATCAATTTAGGATACCTGCTAAAGGCAAGTGATCGGCATCACTTGCCTGGATTGAACTGAACGCTGACACGATGGAGTATCCGCCATGACCTCACTGCTGACCCGAGAAGACCCCGTTGGAATCGCCTCACCAGCCGCACCGGCCAAGCCGGGCCTGGCTGACCCCGCGGCACTGGGATTGGGCGCCTTTGCGCTGACAACCTTTGCGCTGAGCCTGTCCAACGCCGGGATCATTCCAGAAGCTGGCGCCGCCGTCCTGGCGATTGCCCTATTCTACGGTGGCTTGGTCCATCTGATTGCTGGCGTCATCGAATTCGCGAAAGGCAATGTCTTCGGCGCCACCGCGTTCACTTCCTATGGCGCATTCTGGATGGCCTTCTGGTGGCTGGAAACCAACCCGGAGGTAGCGCAGGCGGCGGGCCCGGCGGGCCTCGGTGCATTCCTTCTGGGGTGGACCATTTTCACCGCCTACATGGCGGTCGCCGCCCTGCGTACCAATGGCGTGCTGGTTGCCGTGTTCACCATGCTGACCGCGGCCTTCATCTGCCTGACTATCGGCGCCTTCACCGGCAGCACGCTGATACACGAACTCGGAGGCTGGTTGGGCCTGGTTACCGCATTCCTGGCCTGGTGCGGCTCCTTTGCCATTGTCGCGAACGCCACCTGGGGACGCCAGGTCCTGCCTACCTGGGCGAAGTAGGCGGCGGAAAGCTGGTCGCAGGCGCGCGCCCGCGGCGAATCATCGGGATTCGTCGCGGGCGCGCCCAGTTCTGGCTGTCCTCAGAAGAGGTAGCTCATCAGCGAGGAGAACAATTCATCGGGGTCATTGGGCAAGCCCTTGGAAGTGAACCAATCGCAAAGATTCACGCAATCACGGTGCAGGAAGTCCAAGCCGTTCGGGTTGCCGGCCAGATCTACGCACTGCGGAACATCGATTACTACCAGCCTTTCGCCGGAGACAAGAATGTTGTACGCGGAGAGGTCTCCGTGGGCGATGCCGAGCCCGGCAAATTTCTCCAGTGCTCCGGTGAGCTGGTCCCATAGCGATGGAAGGCGCGGGTCAAAGCGCGAGAGCTGCTGCAGGCGAGGCGCTGCCGCATGCGGATCGTCTGGATCGGCAATGAACTCCATGAGGATTTCGGTGCCATCTATTTGCACAGGGTAGGGAACAGGTATGCCCGCCTCGTAGCAACGGAGCAAATAGCTCCATTCGGCATTGGCCCACTGCAGAGCGGCGATCTGCTTGCCGTACGTGGAGTTGTTGCGGATAGCGCGGTTATCACGCGAACGCCGTGCGGAGCGCCCGTCGCTATAGGACTGCGAGCGGCTGAACTGCATTTGCTCGCGCGAACGATAGCGCTTTGCTGCCAGAAGGCTGCTGCGATCTTCGGTGGCACGTTCCAGCAGGAAGACATCGCCTTCCTTGCCCGTTTTCAAGATGCCCAGCTCGGTGTCGATGGCTGCGGCCTCTTCGATGAGCCAGTGCGGATACGGTTTGGGTCCGCGCAAGCCCTTCTCGATAAATGGCCATGTCGAATAACGTTGGCCGTTTGCCGGATCACCGGTCTCGGAGTCGTTCCAGACCGGCTTGTGCTTGCTGAATTTCAGTTGTTGATCGGCATCCGTGGAGGCAGCGGCGATCAGTGGCGAATTTGCGGCCTCGAGGCCAGCGGGAAAATGCATCGGAAGTAGTCCTTGGGAGAAGGGGGAAATGGCTTGTTCAGGCGGTAAGCAATCATTGTTACCCCTCCTTCAATAGACTGATTGACATTTGCCAATGACTAGAACAATACAACAGCCGGGCAATGTGTTGCAATAGGCTTATGAGCCACAGCCTTACCTACCGCAAGCAAGCCGGGGACCTGGACTGGAGCGGAGCCGTTAATGCGCGCCACATCTGCGGAGCCTTCTACCGTATGGGCAGGCATGAGTGGCTGACGGCTGAGGGTTGGCGGCAAATGCACGCTGCTGGCGTCAATAGAGTCATCGACCTGCGCAACCCGGATGAAATCCGCCGTCGCGAGCATGACCCAGCGGTGCCCGCGGCAAGCCTCGCAGGGATCGAGCTGGTGAACCTGCCGCTGGAATCGCCAGGCAATGAACGTTTCGAGTCGGTGGCGGTGCCGTACATGAATCACACCGGGATGTACCAGCTGGTCTGCGAGGAATTCGGCGACCACCTGCGGGCGGTGTTCGAGAGACTCGCGACCGCGGAACAGGGCACGGTGGTCCACTGCTCGGCTGGACGCGACCGATCGGGATTGATAGCCACAATGCTGCTTCAGCTGGCTGGCTTGGATGGCCAGATCCTGCTCCATGATGAACTCGCGGTCAGGGGGATCAATGAGTGGCATCGCATTTCCCCTCGCAAGCACCCGTACGAGAGCTACCGCAGTGAAGGGCAACTGCGGGAAATTATTCATGGCCGAGCTGGCGAACTGGAGAATTTCCTCAGGTGGCTCGGGTCCACGCGGAGGTATTTGCTGGACCAGGGAATGAGCGAGAACGCCGTGGAGCGCCTGCGCCAGCTGGCACGCTAGGAGCCAGGAGAGCGCTGGCGAAGCAGCGAGGCGCGCAAGTGTCCTCGATCACCCCTTCCTGCTATGGTTAACGGTAATACTGACCGACCGTTCAGGAAGGAATTGCGTCAATGACGACAGAACAGATCACCGTAGTACCCAGCTACATCGCGGGGAACTGGCATAGCCCAGCGGCACAAGGCGGAACCGAGGTCCGCGACGCCAATACCGGCGAAGTGCTGGTCACCGTCACCAAGGACAACTTGGATGTTGCTGGCGCCGTGGCATACGGCCGACAGACCGGCCAGCGCGAACTAGCCAAGCTCTCCTTGCATGAGCGGGCGCTCAAGCTCAAGGAACTAGCGCTGTACCTCAATGAGCGGCGCAAGGACCTGTACGAGGTTTCCTTCAAGACCGGTGCCACCAAAATCGACTCGATGGTGGACATCGACGGTGGCATTGGCGTGCTGTTCACCTTCTCTTCCAAGGGCCGGCGCGAACTGCCTAATTCCAACGTGATCCTCGATGGCCCCACCGAGCCGCTGAGCAAGGACGGTTCCTTCATTGGCACCCACATCTACACCGCGATGGCCGGCGTAGTCGTCCAGGTCAATGCCTTCAACTTCCCTGTCTGGGGGATGCTTGAGAAGTTCGCACCGGCCTTCATCGCCGGTGTGCCGACAATCGTCAAGCCGGCAACCCCCACCGGGTACCTCACCGAAGCGGCTGTGCGCATGATGCTGGACTCGGGCATCCTTCCAGAGGGTTCCCTGCAGCTGCTTTCCGGTTCTGCTCGCGACATCATGGACCACCTGGACTACCGCGATATGTTCGCCTTCACCGGATCGGCATCCACCGCAAGCAAGCTCAAGTCGCACCGCAACGTTATCGACGGAGGCGTGCGCTTCGCGGCTGAAACCGATTCCCTGAATGCAGCCATCCTCGGCCCCGACGCTGTGGAAGGCACCCCGGAATTCGACGCATTCGTCAAGGTTGTCGTCAATGAAATGACGTCGAAGGCCGGCCAGAAATGCACCGCCATCCGTCGCAACATCGTGCCTGCAGCACAGGTGGATGCGGTCATTTCGGCCGTTGGCAAGCGCATCGATGAACGGGTGGTCATCGGCGATCCTCGAGTTGAGGGCGTCACCATGGGTGCCCTGGCTTCGCTGGAACAGCTGGCCGATGTGCGCGGGGCCGTCGAGGACATGATCGCTGCCGGCGGCGAGCTGGCCTACGGCCGCCTGGATGCCCCTGCGGTACGTGTCGCTCCCGAAAAGGACGCCGTGGCAGAAGGCGGAGCCTTCATGTCCCCAGTGGTCCTTCGCTGGAACGACGCGCGCAACCCGATGGTGCACTCGCGCGAAGCCTTCGGCCCTGTCAGTTCCGTCATCGGCTACAGCAGCGTTGACGAGGCCGTGGAACTGGCTGCCATGGGCGCCGGCTCGCTGGTCGCAACCGTGTGCACCAATGACGCCGAAGCCATGCGCGCCCTGTCGTTGGGCATTGCCGCGCACCACGGGCGCGTGCACATCCTGAACCGCGAAACCGCACGATCCACCACCGGCCACGGCTCTCCGGTTCCGCATCTGGTCCATGGCGGTCCAGGCCGGGCCGGAGGCGGCGAAGAACTGGGCGGCATCCGTTCGGTCAAGCACCACATGCAGCGCACCGCGGTGCAGGGCTCACCCAACATGATCACCGCGCTGAGCGGCGTCTGGCACACCGGTGCCCAGCAGTCCCTCGCTGGCAGCCAGCAGTTTGGCGGTAAGCCGCAGAACGTCCACCCGTTCCGCAAGTCGCTGGCTGAGCTGAAGATCGGTGACGGTTTCGTCTCGGATCTGCGTGAAGTCAGCTTGGAGAAGATCACCGAATTCGCTCACGAAACCGGCGATACCTTCTATGCGCACACCGATCAGGCCGCCGCCGAAGCCAACCCGTTCTTCCCGGGAATCGTGGCCCACGGCTACTTGCTGGTTTCCTGGGCCGCGGGACTGTTCGTGGAGCCCGCTCCGGGACCCGTCTTGGCTAACTACGGCCTTGAATCACTGCGATTCATCACCCCTGTAGCTGCCGGCGACTCGATTCGCGTCACCCTGACGGCCAAGAAAATCACCCCGCGCGTCACCGACGAATACGGCGAGGTTGCTTGGGATGCGGTGCTGCACAACCAGAACGATGAACTGGTCGCCACCTACGACGTGCTGACCTTGGTTGAAAAGACCGACTCGACCTATGCCAACTGGAACGGCTAAGTCCGGCTGACCCCTTCGCGGGAAACAAGAAATGGCGTTGGGCCACGATGAGGAAATCGTGGTCCAACGCCATTTTCGCGAAGCCTAGGAAGCGCCGTTGATTCCGTGCTGCTTGTTCAGCTTCGCCAAGGTAGCTTCCTTGGCGGCATCCAGTGCCAGCTCGGCCTCGGAGAGCTCTGCAATGCCTTGACCGGCCTGGCCGGCGGCTGGCAGGTTGCGCCAGAGGAAGAAGCCGTACAGTGCCGCCAAGGCGATGAAGACGAACAGGCCCAGCATGCCCAGCATTGGGGAGATCAGGAAGTAGACGACCAGATCGGCAACGGCGGCCACGGCCAGCACCAGCCAGCCAGCTCGCACACCGCGGGCAACCATGACGAACGATGCGAAGATGGCCGCATCAGCGAAGTACAGCACCCAGATTTCCGGGGTTGCACTCATGAAGCCGCCATTGAAGAGGAACGGGCCGAAGCGCAAGGCGACCAGCAGGATCAGGCCCACGAGCAGGCCGAGCGCGGACCACACTGTCACCGCGGTGCTCGTGACCATGCGGGTGAACTTTCCCTTGAGCTCGTAGCGGGAGAAGCGCCAGAGGCCGAAGATTGCAATCAGCAGCAGCGGAACGGCGTAGATCAGGCCCAGCAGGTCGAACTGCATCGAAGAAATGACCGGGCCTACGAAGACACCCAGGATCAGGGTCCACCAACCCAGGTCGTTGCGGTGCGCCAGCAGTGCGGCGGAGACGAAGACGAGCAGCATGCTCGCAGCCGAGAGCAAAATCTGGACAAAGGAACTACTGCTGTCGGCGGTAGCCATGAAAAGGGTTTCTAAGATGGAATCCACAGCGCTCTTCACTTGGTTGATCGAGAA
Source organism: Glutamicibacter sp. NPDC087583 (assembly GCF_044743685.1). Classification (NCBI taxonomy): domain Bacteria; kingdom Bacillati; phylum Actinomycetota; class Actinomycetes; order Micrococcales; family Micrococcaceae; genus Glutamicibacter; species Glutamicibacter sp. NPDC087583. The sequence continues at coordinate 218,629 of NZ_JBIUWY010000001.1, forward strand.
TGACAGGTGCTAAAGCACCCCTTCGATGCTAACGGTGATTTCTGTGAGGACGGCAAGATTACAAGGTTGGCTGCGCCACATTGCAGCGGACGCCCAGCCCGGTTAGCGACGTCGGCTCCCGACTGGAAGGCGGGAGCCGATATGGGGAGCCCGGACTTGGAATCAGGCGCCGCCGGTATGCAGGCCGTTGAAGAGCAGCGAAACAGCCTGGTCCTCCAACTCGGGTCCGTCGATCGGCCCGTCAGCGCGGTACCAGTCCACCACTGAGTTGATCAAGCCGAAAAGCAGCCTGGCGGTAGCCCGAGGTTCCAAATCAGCACGCAACTTGCCATCCGACTGCGCGGCAGTCACCAATTCTGCCAGCTGGCGGTCCATTGCGCGGCGGCGTTCCAGCGCCTGGCGTTCCAGATCAGTGTTGCCACGCAGGCGCAACAACAAGGTCACGTAGGAACGCTTGGCCAGCAGGATCCTGAAGGTTGCGCGCAGGAAGAATTCCAGACGCTCATCCGCGGTGCCCTCATGCGAGCGGACCTCGGCGATCACCGCCTCCAGGGGAATCAGCGCCTCATCCAACGCCAGGCGCAGCAGGTCCTCTTTCGACGGGACATGGTGGTAAATCGCGGATTTGCTGATACCCAGTCGGTCGGCGAGCTTGCCCATGGAGGTCGCGTCGTAGCCGTATTCGTTGAATGCCTCGACAGCAATGCGCAAAACGGTTTCTTGATCGTAACCAGGGCGGCCACGCTTGGCCGGACGGTTGGCAGTATCGGTAGTTTCCATGATTAGTTGATTATCCCATGTCCCGGCGGAGGCTAGTTAGCGCGCATGTCGTAGATGCGCTTGAGCTTGCCCATGGAGCGTTCCAGGGATTCCGGTTCGACAACGTCGATGGCGCAGGAAGAACCGACATGGATCTTGATCAGCTTGGCCAGTTCCTTGGCGCCGTTGGTGGCATCTTCGATGGACGCCTCGCCGCGGCGCTCCACCTTCACCGCCAGCTGGTCCATGCGATCCGGACGGGTCAGGATCAGCTGGAAGTGCGGCGACAGGGTCGGCACCTTCAGGATCAATTCCTCGATCTGGCTTGGGAACAGGTTCACGCCGCGCAGGATGATCATGTCATCGCTGCGTCCGGTGATGCGGCCCATGCGGCGGTGGCCCGGTCGGCTGGTGCCAGGCATCAGGCGGGTCAAATCGTGGGTGCGGTAGCGGATGATCGGCAGGGCCTGCTTGGTCAGCGAGGTGAAGACCAATTCACCGTGCTCGCCATCGGGCAGCACCTTGGTTTCGTCGAAGGCATCAATGATTTCCGGGCGGAAGTGGTCTTCCCAGATGTGGCTGCCATCCTTGCGTTCTCCGGATTCGCCGGCCACCCCGGGGCCCATGACCTCGGAGAGGCCGTAGATGTCGCAGGCGGTGATGTTGAACATCTCTTCCAGCTCGTGGCGCATCTCTTCGGTCCATGGTTCGGCACCGAGGACGGCCACCTTCAGCGAGGTGGACCGCGGATCAAGGCCCTTGCGCTGCATGGCATCGCCAATGGTCAACAGGTAGGTCGGCGTGCACAGGATCGCATCAGGCTCGAAGTCCTGGATCAGCGAGATCTGCTTGTCGGTCTGGCCTCCGGACATGGGGATGACCGTCGCTCCGAGGTGCTCGGCGGCGGCATGCGCACCCAGGCCGCCGGTGAACAGGCCGTAGCCGTAGGCGTTGTGGACCTTCCAGCCTGGCTTGACTCCGGCCAGGCGCAGGCAGCGGGCGCCGAGCTTGGCCCAGTCCTCCAGGTCCTTCTTGGTGTAGCCAACCACGGTGGGCTGGCCAGTGGTACCCGAGGAGGCATGGATGCGGGCGACTGCATGCTGCGGGACGGCGAACATGCCGAAAGGGTAGTTCTTGCGCAGATCTTCCTTGTCGGTGAAGGGGAACTTGGCGAGGTCGCTCAGTTCCTTCAGGTCATCAGGGTGCACGCCAGCGGCATCGTACTTTGCCTTGTAGTACGGCACGTTGTTGTAGGCATGGTGCAGAGTTTCCTTCAAGCGGGTCAGCTGGATCGCTTCGATCTGCTCACGGCTCATGGTTTCTTCTGGATCAAGCGGATTCGGAAGGCTGTCGCGGTCGGTGTTCTGGGACATGCTGAAACTTTCGTGTCGAGTGGGCAGGGTGCTTAGCGGTTCTTCGGTTTCGGGACGGTGCGCGATCGTCCGCGGAACTCTGCGACGGTTTCAATTGAGCCGTCGGCCGCTGGCTGGGTCACCTTGATGTCGTAGATCCCGCTGCGGCCTTGCTGCGAGACACGGTTGCCGGTGGCAGTCAGCACTCGTCCGGGAATGGCTGGCTTGAGGAAGTTGACGTCGGCGCCGGAGGCTACCGTGATGGTCTCGTCGGAGCCTGCCTGCGGATTGCAGCTCAGTGCGAACGCAGTGTCGGCCAGAGCGAAGATCATTCCGCCGTGGCCAATGCCGAAGCCGTTGAGCATTTCCTGCCGGAGCGCCATGGTGATGACTGCGTGGCCGTCGGAGACCTCGACGACTTCGATTCCCATCCACTGGGTGGCGTAGTCATTGCGGAGAATGGCGTGCGGGACCGAATTCTCTAGCTGTGTTTCGCTCATCATCTTCCTTCGCCGAATTATTTACCGAACGATCATTAGGTAATAACATTATGTGAGCTAAGTCAAGTTATGCGGCCGTATCGGCGGTACTGTTTCAGCGATGAAGCGCAGCGGATTCAGGCGGTGAAAATTCGTTGATGGACGTCAAGGATGAAAGGTTCCTTGATCCGGTTGTAGTCCATGACCAGGCCGTTCTCGCCGTCGCTTGCAGCCAATGCGCGGGCGGCTTCCCGCTTTACCGCGGCGTATGCCAAACGGTCGGCTTCATGGTGTTTCAGATGCTCGCGGAAAATCACGAGCCGCAGATACTCGGGGCTTCCTGCGCTGAAGACATGGATATTGGCCTCGGGGAGCCGCGAACCGGCAGCGGGCTTGAGCATGCGGTGGCCATACCAGCCAGGTTCACGATGCCAAAGAAGCATGCCGCTGGATTCCAGCGCCGGAACGTAGGACGCTTCCTGATCCGCGTCGGGGACCAGCAAGACGATGTCGATGATCGGCTTGGCGGGCAGGTCCGGAACGGATGTCGAGCCGGTGTGTTCAATGGCCAACGCGGTGGCCCCCAGGACACTGGCGATTCGATGGTGCAGGCGGTGGAAGTCCCTGGCCCATTGCTTCGATGGCTCGGCAATCTCTATGAGGCCGCGCATCAGCTCTCCACCCACGGCCTCGTATTCCGGATCTTCATCTGGCTGGTCGGTGAGCAGCGGGTAGAAGGGCAAGGTGCACAGGTACCGCCGGGCATCCGGCCAGCGCGGGTCGGCAGAAGACTGCGAAACAACGCAACCCAGCGAGCGGTAAAAACCCACCGCATCCTCTGCAGTGGTGGCCCAAACGTTCTTCTCATGGCAGTCGCGCAGCTCAGCGAGCAGCCTCGAACCCAGCCCCCGGCCCTGGTGGGATGTTTCCACGGCCAGGTATTCAACGCACACCGCGTATTTGCCGCTGTGCCGGTAGGCGGCCAGTGCCGCAATATCGCCCGCGGCAGTGGCGATGGCAAGCACCTCAAGGCCTTCGCATTCATCGAGCAGCACTTCAAGCGCCTGCTCGTTGGCAGGTTCGGCGGCCAGCACCAGCAAGCGGCGAATCGCAGGGTCCTTGCGGTAGTCGCTGATCTTGATGTGGTGCATGGCCGCCGTTCCTTTGCTACTTAGATTTCGTCGGTGCATCCCAGGGCGTCCAAGGCGAAGGCGTAGTCCCACGCGCGGGCCTTCCAGGACTCGTAACGTCCCGAAGCGCCGCCGTGACCGCCATCCATTTCGGTCTTCAGCACAATCGGGGCCTGTCCGGTACCGACTTCCCGCAGCTTGGCCACCCATTTGGCTGGCTCCACATACAGTACACGGGTGTCATTGAGCGAGGTGACCGCAGCGATCTTCGGGTAATCCTGTGCTGTGACGTTTTCGTAGGGAGTGTAGGACTTCATGTAGTCGTAGACCTCCTTGCTCTCGATCGGGTTGCCCCATTCTTCCCATTCCAGTGCCGAGAGCGGAAGCTCTGGATCCAGGATGGAGGTCAAGGCATCGACGAACGGCACCTGGGCGATGATCGCGGTATACAGCTGCGGAGCCATGTTCGCGACAGCGCCCATCAGCAGTCCGCCGGCCGAACCGCCCAGGGCGGCGATGCGCTGCGGATCGGCCCACCCGGAATCGAGCAGGTACTGTGTGGAATCAATGAAGTCGGTGAAGGTGTTCTTCTTGTGCAACTTCTTGCCCTGCAGGTACCAGTTGCGGCCCAGCTCGCCGCCGCCGCGCACGTGGGCAATGACAAAGACCACTCCGCGATCCAGCACGCTCAAGCGAGGGATGCCGAAACCAGGATCCATGGAGGCCTCGTAGGAACCGTAGCCGTAGATCAGCACCGGCTGGGGAACCGAGGTATCCAGGTCGGCACGGCGCATGATGGTCAAGGGGATCTTGGCGCCATCGGCCGCGGTGGCCCACTCGCGGGTGGACAGGTACTTGGCAGGATCGAAGTTGTTCACCGGGGTCTGCTTGCGCAGCACCAGCGACTGGTTCTGGAGCCACAGGTCGTATACGCGGGCCGGGGTGAAGTCTGCGGTGTAGCCGATGCGGATCAACGGAGCATCCAGCTCGGCAAAGGTCGCCGAGGCAGTGAACAGCTCATCATCGAAATCCGGTTCAATGGCCGGCTGCTGGGCTTTGGTGCCCAATCCGTCCAAGGCGATCAGCTGCACGCGCTCGCAGGTATCTCGGCGCACCGAGAGCACCACGTGCGAACCGGTCAGCGCGGTGCCTTCGATCTTGACCGTGTCCTCGTGGGCCACCACGGTCTGCCAGTGCGCCGGGTCGGCGTTTTCGCCCAGCTGGTCCAGGGATGCCAGCGACACCATGTTGTTCGGTGCCTGGTGGTCGTGGGTGATCAAGGCCTGGCCGGCGCCCGGCATCAGGTCGATTCCGTGCAGCAGGCGCAAGGAGCGCGGCACCAGCAAGGTCACGGCAGCCGAAGGATCGGCCAGATCCAGCATGCTGGTTTCGGCGTATTCGGAGTTGCCGCTGGAGATCATCAGGGTGTTGCGGTCCGGGCTCAGATCGAAGCCGAGCCACATGCCAGGATCATTTTCCTCGAAAATGATCTTGTCCTGCGTTGGGAGGGTCCCCAGCAGGTGAGCGCGAATCTGGTGCGGCCGCCAGGTTTCGTCAACCACCGTGTAGTAGACCGTTGAAGAATCGGGGGAGAAGGCCAGGCCGTAGAACACTCCTTCAATGGTGTCGCTCAGCAGCAGGCCGGTGTCCAGGTCCTTGATGAAAAGGGTGAATCGCTCATCGCCCGCATTATCGACACAGTAGGCAAGCAAGTTGCCTGCTTCATTCAACGCCATGCCGCCGAGCGAGAAGAACGGCTGCCCTTCGGCTAAGGCGTTGCCATCAAGCAGCACCTCTTCGGCAGGCAATGCAGTTTCCGCGTCGATGACCGGGGGCGTCCAGTCGGCAACAAGGTCCCCGGTGTCCGATGCCTTGACGCGGCACTGGATGGTGTAGGGCTTGCCTTCGGCCGAACGGGTGAAGTACCACCAGCCGCGGCGTCGCACTGGAACCGACAAGTCGGTTTCAACGGTGCGTGCCTTGATCTCGCTGAACAAGGCATCGCGCAGCGGCTGCTGGCTAGCGGTAATGGTGTCGGTGTACTCGTTTTCTGCGGTCAGATGCGCGATGACATCCGGGTTGGCTTTCTCCCGCAGCCACTCGTAGTTGTCGATGAAGTCATCGCCGTGGAAGCTGCGGGTGGTGGGCAGCTTTGCGGCACGCGGTGCATTGGCGGTCAACGATTCTGGAGTCATACCCCTATTCAATCCCACTGCCGTGCTATGCGGGTGCAGCTATGCTCAGCGCGGACAGAACAGCGGTTTCAAACCGATAACGATGCAAGTGCAGGCGAGTCGCGGGGTACCGGCTAGGCTTTATAAGTCCTAGGCTTGCAGGCAGAACGTATCATCTGCACCTTGGGCCATTCGCCCTTCAGTACGAGAAAGCGATACATCAGTGGAAAAGAAAAGAACAGCTGCCCCCACAGGGCGCCTGGCCCGATGGATAGCCGCGGCTGCCATCGGTTTGATGGCCCTGGTCGTCGGGGCACCCTCGGCCGTGGCCCAAGGCAGTGAAAGCGTCGAGGGCCAGACCTACGTCATCGGCACGGATACGACTTTCGCGCCCTTCGAGTTCCGCCAGAACGGCGAACTGACCGGTATCGACATGGATCTTCTGCGCGCCATTGCCGAAGACCAGGGTTTCGAAGTCGAGATCAGGTCCCTGGGCTTCAATGCGGCTTTGGCCGCCCTTTCCTCCAACCAGGTGGATGGCGTGATCGCCGGCATGTCGATTACCGACGAGCGCAAGGAGATCTACGACTTCTCCGAGCCGTACTTCGAGTCCGGCGTGCAGATGGCTGTCGCTGCCGGCAATGACGAGATCACCGGTTACGAGGACTTGGAAGGCAAGACCGTTGTCGCCAAGACCGGCGCCGAGGGCGAAAGCTATGCAAAGTCCATCGCCGAGGAATACGGCTTCGAGGTCAAGTCCTTGGACCAGTCGGCCACCATGTACGAATCGGTCAAGGCCGGTTCTGCAGTTGCCGTCTTCGACGACTACCCGGTGCTGGCCTACGGCATTGCCCAGGGCAATGGCCTGAAGACCGTCACCGACAAGGTCCCGGGCGGTTCCTATGGCTTCGCCGTGAACAAGGGCGAGAACACCGCGCTGCTGGCAGCGTTCAACGACGGCTTGGCCGAGCTGAAGGCCAACGGCGAGTACCAGCAGATCCTGGACTCCTACCTTGCCGACCCGACCGCAGCGGCGCCAAGCAACTTCTTCGACCTGCTGGTCAAGTCCATTCCCGCATTGATGACCGGTCTGTGGCACACCCTGCTGGTGACCGCGATTTCCTTCGCCATTGCCATGGCATTGGGCCTGGTCTTCGGCTTCATGAAGATCTCCGGGAACATCGTGCTGCGCGGCATCGCCACGACCTTCGTGAACATCTTCCGCGGCACCCCGTTGCTGCTCTGGGCCTTCATGTTCTACTTCGGACTGCCGCAGCTGACCGGCTGGGAGATCAGCGTCTGGACCGCAGGCGTGCTGACGCTGTCGCTGAACGCCGGTGCCTATGTCGCCGAAATCGTTCGCGGCGGTATCCAGTCGGTGGATCCAGGGCAGCTTGAAGCATCCCGTTCGCTGGGCCTGGGCTATGGCAAGTCGATGCAGAAGGTCGTGATCCCGCAGGCTTTCAAGATGATGACCCCGTCACTGATCAACCAGTTGATCATCAGCCTGAAGGACTCCTCGTTGCTGCTGGCTATCGGCTTCACCGAGCTGCTCTACCAGGGCCAGCAGATCTACGCGGCGAACTTCCGTGTCACTGAGACGCTGCTGATCGTGGGCATTATCTACTTCATTGCCATTATGGCGCTGACCAAATTGGCAAATTATGCCGATCGGAGGTTCAACAAGTGAGCACCGTAACCGAGCAAAGCTCCAACGTGAAGATCCAGGTCAAGGACTTGCACAAGTCCTTTGGCTCCAACAATGTACTCAAGGGCATCGACATGGATGTCCGCGAAGGCGAAGTGGTGTGCGTGATCGGCCCTTCCGGGTCCGGCAAGTCCACCTTGCTGCGTTGCCTGAACAAGCTTGAGGACATTACCTCGGGCAAGGTGGTTGTCGATGGCTTTGATGTCACCGACCCCAAGGTGGACATCAATGAGGTGCGCCGCCATGTAGGCATGGTGTTCCAGCACTTCAACCTGTTCCCGCATATGAGCGTGGCAGAGAACATCATGCTGGCGCCAGTCGAGCTCAAGAAGATGAGCAAGGCGGAAGGCCGGGAGCGCGCACTTGAGCTGCTGGAACGCGTGGGCTTGCGCGAGAAGGCCAACGCCCGTCCCGCCTCGCTCTCTGGCGGCCAGAAGCAGCGTGTGGCCATCGCCCGCGCGCTTGCCATGGCCCCGGGCATCATGCTCTTCGACGAGGCTACCAGCGCTCTTGACCCGGAGATGGTCGGCGAGGTGCTGCAGGTTATCAAGGAGCTGGCCGACACCGGCATGACCATGGTTCTGGTGACCCACGAGATGGGCTTTGCGCGCGAAGTCGCTGACCGCGTGGTCTTCATGGCTGATGGTGTTGTCTGCGAGCAGGGTGCGCCCGAACAGCTGTTCGGCAACCCGCAGCAGGCGCGTACCCAGGACTTCTTGTCCAAGGTTCTCTGAGCCGTACCGCCAAGCCAGCGGAAAACCGTGCTGTCCACGACCAGATGAAACTGGTCGCGGGCAGCACGGTTTTTTCGTGACGAAGCTTACGGGACAAAAACCTTCATATGCTTGAAGGTTCAACTTATCCCCTTGTAGGGTTGGAGCAGTAGCCACACGGGATCTTCCCGTGCCCCAATCCCTAGGAGTTAAAATATGTCCGCTCTGGAAAACAACCCGGGTCTGCAGACCGCTGCGCGTACCCTGCTTCGCTTGGCCTTCGGCTTCCTCTTCCTGGCTCATGGCTGGCAGAAGTACTTCCAGTTCACCATCGAGGGCACCACTGCGGCCTTTGGCCAGATGGGCGTTCCTGCTGCCGGTTTGATTGCTCCAGTGGCGGCAACCCTGGAGATCGCCGGCGGCGCCGCGATCATCCTTGGCCTGCTGACCCGCGTCTTCGCTGGCCTGCTGGGCCTGCAGATGATTGCCGCCCTGTTCATGGTTCATGCCTCAGGTGGCGTGTTCGTGGAAAATGGCGGCTTCGAGCTTGTCCTGGCACTGGCTGCCGGCGCGCTGGCACTGCTCTTGACGGGCCCAGGCCGCATCTCGCTTGATGCGCTGATATTCAAGGGCAAGAACTCGGAAAAGGCTCTGGCTAACGCCTAATCCCCAGCTTCAAGGAAACCCCGGGAATTCTTTCCCGGGGTTTTGTTGTGCCTGGAGGGGGTTGGTGTTGACGTGATCGAACGCACTCTGACATACTGAACGAACGGTCAGTATGTAATTTGTTTTCGATGAGGTGAACCCATGGCCCCGACCACACCGCAGGAGCCGGGACTGAGTGCCGTCCCGAGCTACGAAGAAGAGCAGTCCCAAGCGCGTTTCGACGCCTTGATCGATCAGGACTCCCGCGTCGAACCACGCGACTGGATGCCTGAGAAGTACCGCAAGACCCTCAGCCGCCAGATCTCCCAGCACGCGCACTCCGAAATCATCGGCATGCAGCCTGAGGCCAACTGGATCACCCGCGCTCCCTCGCTGAAGCGCAAGTCCATTCTGATGGCCAAGGTGCAGGATGAAGCCGGGCACGGGCTCTACCTCTACTCGGCTGCCGAGACCCTGGGCACCACCCGCGACGAGTACAACGAGCAGCTGCTCTCCGGCAAGGCCAAGTACTCCTCGATCTTCAACTACCCTGCACGCACCTGGGCGGATATGGGTGCTATCGGCTGGCTGGTCGATGGTGCGGCCATCGCCAACCAGGTTCCGCTGTGCCGCGCCTCCTACGGCCCCTACGGCCGTGCGATGGTGCGCGTGTGCAAGGAAGAATCCTTCCACCAGCGCCAGGGCTTCGAAATCCTGCTCTCGCTCTCCCGCGGCACCGAGGCGCAGAAGAAGATGGCCCAGGACGCCATCAACCGCTTCTACGAACCCTCGCTGATGATGTTCGGTCCGCCAGATGACCAGTCGCCGAACTCCCAGCAGTCCATGGCCTGGAAGATCAAGCGTTTCTCCAATGACGAACTGCGCCAGCGCTTCGTTGGCATGATTGCCGAGCAGGTCAAGGTCCTTGGCCTGACCCTGCCGGATCCCCAGCTGCACTTCGATGAAGAAAAGAAGCAGTGGATCCACAAGGATTTGAACTGGGATGAATTCATGGCAGTGATCAAGGGCAACGGCCCGGCCAACGCGCAGCGGCTGGAACGCCGCCGTGAAGCGCACCGCGAAGGTGCCTGGGTCCGAGAAGCAGCCGCAGCATACGCAGCAAAACAAGCACGAAGTGAGGTCGCCTAGCATGAGCCAACAGAGCAATTGGCCCCTGTGGGAAGTATTCGTCCGTTCGTCCCGAGGACTCTCGCACGTCCACGCCGGATCCCTGCATGCACCGGATCAGCAGATGGCACTGCGCAACGCCCGCGATCTGTACACCCGCCGCAATGAAGGCGTCTCGCTATGGGTCGTAAAGTCCTCGGACATCATCAGCTCCGACCCCGGTGAAAAGGATTCCTTCTTCGAATCCCCGCAGGGCAAGGACTACCGCCACGCGACCTATTACAAGGCCAGTGAGGGAGTGAAGCACCTGTGAAGCACGAAGAACTCGACGAAGCGCTCGATAGCTTCGGCGACGCGCTGGCCTCGGCCACCCGCGTCACCCCGGGCAATGCCCTGCGTCCGGAGGACATCGCCGTAGACGGCGTCAAGCCAAGCGAAGAGGTCGCGCGCTACGCGCTGACCCTGGGCGACGATGCCCTGATCCTGGCGCAGCGCATGTCGCACTGGATTTCCCGCGCTCCGGAACTGGAAGAAGATGTTGCCCTGGGCAATATCGCCCTGGATATCCTGGGCCACGCCCGCTCGTTCCTGACCTACGCCGGACTGGCCTGGGGCAAGACCGAAGACGAATTGGCCTACTGGCGCGAGGAAGAAGAATTCACTTCGCTGTGGATTGTCGAACAGCCTAACGGCCACTTCGGCGTGACCATCATCCGCCAGCTGATCGTTTCGATCTTCCAGAACCTGCTCTACAAGCAGCTGGCGCAGTCCAAGGACGAAACCCTGGCCGCCATCTCGGCCAAGGCAGTCAAGGAAGTCGACTACCACCGCGACCACGCCATCCAGTGGACCATCCGCCTGGGCATGGGGACCGAGGAATCAGCGTCCAAGATGCGCCATGCCCTGGAAATCCTCTGGCCGTACGTCGATGAGATGTTCCGCGATGAGGAAGTCCACCAGGACCTTGCGGGCATCGCCGTGCTGCCCTCCACCCTGCGCGGTGCATGGGATGAAGAAATCACTGCGGTACTGGCCGACGCCGGACTGGAGATTCCTGCAACCGGACAGGCCATGGCCTACGGACGCCGCGGCGAGCATTCGGAGCACCTGGGCTACCTGCTGGCAGAGATGCAAGTTCTCGCCCGCAAGCATCCCGGTGCCAGCTGGTAACTACGCAACATTTTTGCCCGAAAAGGGGGAAGCAGTCTTGAGCAAGACGATCGCTGGCGCCAAGGACCTGTTCGCTATCGCCTCCCAGGTGACCGACCCGGAAATTCCGGTGCTATCCATCGCGGACCTGGGAATCCTGCGCGAGGTGGACATGGCCGAGGACGGAACCGTGCAGGTAGTCATCACCCCGACCTATTCAGGTTGCCCGGCGATGGATGCCATCAATGGCGACCTGTACACCGCTTTCGCAGACGCCGGATATGAAAAGGTGGACGTCAAGCTGGTGCTGAGCCCGGCGTGGTCAACGGACTGGATGACCGCGGAAGGCAAGGCCAAGCTCGAACAGTACGGGATTGCCCCACCGACCGGCCAGGGCCACGCAGGCCGCGTCACCCTGGGCATGAGCGTGAAATGCCCGCGGTGCCACTCGCTGAACACCCGGGAGTTGGCCCGCTTCGCCTCGACTTCCTGCAAGGCGCTCTACACCTGCAAAGACTGCTTGGAACCCTTCGACTACTTCAAGGTGCTCTCATGACCGAACAAACCACTCCCACCCGACGCCGGGCATCCTTCCATCGGCTCACCGTCTCGAATGTGCGCCGGTTGACCAAGGACTCAATTGAAGTCAGCTTCGCCATCCCTGGCGACTTGAGCGAGGAATACGACTACGTCGCAGGCCAGTACGTGGCGTTGCGCAAGGAAATCCCCAACGCCGAAGGCGAGCTGGTCGAATTGCGCCGTTCGTACTCGATCTGCGCCGCCCCGACGGGCGACGAGATCAAGGTGGCGATCAAGCGCGACCTGGGCGGCCTGTTCTCCACCTGGGCCAACGAGTCCCTGGCCGCAGGGGACCAGATTGATGTGATGAGCCCTGCCGGCGCTTTCATTTCCAAGCACAAGCTCACCCAGATCAATAACCCGTCGACCATCGACACTAAAGCGCAGGACCGTTTCGTGGCCGTCGCCGCCGGCTCGGGCATTACCCCGGTGCTGGCCATTGCCCGCACGATCCTCGAAGCCAATGACCACACCCGCTTCGACTTGATCTACGCGAACAAGGCCGCCATGGACGTCATGTTCCTGGAGGAACTGGCCGACCTGAAGGACCGCTACACATCCCGGCTGGCACTGCACCACGTGCTCAGCCGCGAACAGCGCATTTCCCCATTGCTTTCGGGCCGCATCGACGCCGAGAAGCTCACCACGCTGCTGACCAGCGTGGTCCAGGCACCGAATGTTGACGAGTGGTTCCTCTGCGGCCCATTCGAGCTCGTCCAGTTGGTCCGCGACCAGCTGGCCAGCTTGGAAGTTCCCGCCGAGAAGGTCCGTTTCGAGCTATTCACCACCGGCGAGCCGACGAAGCCGCAAGGGCATATCGGCCGTCCCGTGGTGGCGGACGAGAATGAGGAAAGCTACGAGATCAGCTTCAACCTCGACGGCCTGAAGGGCGAGGTCAAGTCGCCGGTGCGTGCCAACGAAACCGTGCTGAACGCTGCCTTGCGCGTGCGTCCGGATGTGCCGTTCGCTTGCGCTGGCGGCGTGTGCGGCACCTGCCGTGCCAAGGTCACCTGCGGTACGGTCACCATGGCCGAGAACTACGCGCTGGAACCCGACGAAGTCGAAGCCGGCTACGTACTGACCTGCCAGTCGCACCCAACCAGCGAAAAGCTGAGCGTCGACTTCGACGCCTAGAAAGGCCAGGACGAATCCATGATCGAACTGACGATTGAAGATTCCATCGCGCGGGTGGTGCTCAACGCTCCGCAGAAAATGAACTCGCTGGATGAAGCGGCCTTGGCGCAGCTCTCGGAAGCCTATGACAAAGCGGCTGCCGCAGTGGCTGCGGGCACCGTGCGCGCGCTGGTACTGACCGGCGAGGGACGCGGATTCTGCGCAGGTCGCGACATCTCCGGGGTAGATCCCGCGGACGATGACGTGATCGGCTATCTTGACGGCAAGGTCCAGCCGCTGCTGGAGAAGATGTCCAGCTTCCCTGCGCCAACCTTCGCGCTGGTGCAGGGTGCCTGCTTGGGCGTGGGTTTGGGGCTGGCGATCGCTACCGACGTAGTCTACGTCGCGGAAAACGCCAAGATTGGTTCCCCGTTTGCGAACCTTGGCGCGACCCTCGACTCCGGCGGGCACTGGCTGTTCACCGAGCGTCTCGGGGCACACCGCACGCTGGATCTGATTTACACCGCCGAACTGATCTCCGGTGCTGAAGCGGTGCGTTCCGGGCTTTTCTCCCGGGCATTCCCAGCAGAGGAACTGGCAGAGCGCAGCGAAGAAATCATTGCCAAGGTAGCCCAGGGTGCAACTCAGGCATTCGTCGCTTCCAAGCAGCTGGTCAAGGAAATCCGTGACCAGCGTGCGGGACTGTGGGAATCGATGCGTACCGAGAACCGGGCGCAGGCAGCCCTGTGCGACACCGCTGACTACGCCGAAGGTTTCAAGTCCTTCCAGGAGAAGCGCAAGCCGGTGTTCACCGGCCAGAAGTAGTTTCGCAGCAGACACGAGAAGAGCACCTGGAAATGGTATCCAGGTGCTCTTCTCGTATCTTCTGGTGAACTGCTGCCTATCGGGTGTCGGTGTCTTCGAAGATCAGCAGGGTCTGCGTATCCAGGACCGTTGGCAAAGACTGCAATTGCTCGAAGACCACGCGGCGCAGATCCAGATTGTCCTTGGCTCGCACCAGCAGGATCACATCGAAATTGCCTCCGACCAGGCCCACATGATGCACCTCGCGAATGGACGCCAAGTGATCGCGCAGTTCGCGCCAGGAATGCTGGCGGAGTTTCAAGGTCACGTAGGCGCTGGCCTTGAGTCCTGCCTTCACCGGATCAATCACCGCCGTATAACGAGTGATCACCCCGGCATCTTGGAGCTTTGCGATACGGGAATAGGCGTGGGCACGCGATACATGCACCTTTTGTGCCACGGTGGTGACCGACTGGCGCCCGTCGCTGGTTAGCTCAGCGAGGATCGCATGGTCGACATCATCGAGTTTTAACTCCGCTTCCGCGGCCATTGGTACTCCTTGTTGACGTGTCGGACGTCTCTGTTCCAAACACAATCTATCGAAACTTTTCGTCTACGAGTATAAGGATACCAATCGCAACTTTCCACGATTCCACGCCGGACTGGATACAGAATGCCACGCATACCCATAATTGATTGCAAATGATGTTTAGGTGAAGTGAGTCACAAGCAGTTGTGCTCATGGACCGAGCCAGAACCACGAAAGGTGGGAGAACATGAGCACTGAAGCGCATGCAGATCGCATCTCTGATGTCAGCAAGAAGTTCGGGATTACCCCCGAAGACTACATGCTGCCAGCACGCCACATGATCAACCTGTTGAACCCGGACGGAACCCTGCGCCCAGAGGACCAACAGGGTACTGAACCTGGCCACGAGTACCCGCTGCCAAGCCCGGCCCGGCTACTGGAAGCCTATGCGGCCCTGGTCACCGGCCGCCGCGTCAACGACCAGAACTCCGCACTGGTCCGCCAGGGCCGCATGGCTGTCTACCCCTCCAGCCACGGGCAGGAAGCCTGCCAAATCGCAGCAGCCCTGTGCCTGGGCGAGAACGACTGGCTTTTCCCAACCTACCGCGACACGGTAGCGGTGCTGACCAAGGGCGTAGCCCCGATGGAAGTCATGACCAGCTTCCGCGGCGAATGGCACTGCGGCTACGACCCGAAGGCGTATAACTGCGCACCGATGTCCACCCCGCTCACGACCCAGCTGCTGCACGCAGTGGGTGTCGCCCACGCTGCCAAGCTGCGCGGCGAAGACACCGTAGTGGTGGCCATGTGCGGCGATGGCGCCACCAGCGAGGGCGACTTCCACGAAGCGCTGAACTTCGCCGCGGTCTTCAACCTTCCGGTGATCTTCTTCGTGCAGAACAACAAGTACGCCATCTCGGTTCCGCTCTCGCAGCAAAGTGCCGCCCCGTCCCTGGCCCACAAGGCTGTTGGCTACGGCATGGCCGGCGAGCGCGTGGATGGCAACGACCTGATGGCCTTGATGGCAATCATGACCCGAGCGGTGCGCATGGCCCGCGAAGGCAACGGCCCGCTGCTGATCGAGGCCCACACTTACCGCATGCAGGCGCACACCAACGCAGATGACGACAAGCGCTACCGCGAGGACTCCGAAGTCCAGGAATGGATCGCCAAGGATCCGGTGACCCGCATGAAGGCGTACCTGGACGATGCCGGGCTCTTGACCGATAGCACCGTCGCCAAGATCACCGCAGACGCCGAGTCGGTCGCCAAGACCTTGCGTGATGGCATGAACCAGGAAGCCAACACCGATCCACGTGAGCTGTTCGAGCACGTGTACTCGGCCAAGACCCCGCAGCTGGCTGAACAGCAAGCCATGCTCGTCGACGAACTAGACCGTGAGGAGGCCTAGGATGACTGCCACTACTTCGCGCTTGAACCCGAACGTCAGCGCTGCCACCGCACGAGCCGCAGCCAAGGCCGCCAATGAGCACCAGCCGGTGACCTTCGGCAAGGCGCTGAATACCGCCCTGGCTGATTCGCTGGTTGCCGACAACTCGGTAGTGATTTTCGGCGAGGATGTGGGAACCCTTGGCGGCGTTTTCCGCATCACCGACGGGCTGACCGCACGCTTTGGTTCCGAACGCTGCTTTGACACCCCGCTGGCCGAATCCGGCATTGTCGGCATGGCCGTGGGCATGGCCATCAACGGCATGCGCCCGGTTATCGAGATGCAGTTCGATGCATTCGCCTACCCGGCGTTCGAGCAGATCGCTTCGCATGTCGCCAAGATGCGCAACCGAACCCAGGGCAAGCTGAACCTGCCGATGGTCATCCGCATACCGTACGCCGGCGGCGTGGGCGGCGTGGAGCACCACTGCGATTCCTCGGAAGCCTACTACGCCCACACTCCAGGGCTGAAGGTCTTCACGCCCTCGTGCGTAGAGGATGCCTACCTGATGCTGCGCGAAGCCATCGATTCGGATGATCCGGTGGTCTTCTTCGAGCCGAAGAAGCTGTACTGGTCCAAGGAGCAGGTGGACTTGGCGCAGCTGGCCGAGCAGTACGAGGCCAAGAAGAGCGCTAGGACCGAGGGCCAGGCGCGCATCGCCCGTCCGGGCAGCGATGCCACGCTGATTACCTATGGTCCAAGCGTTTCCACCGCATTGGAAGCTGCCAAGTTGGCAGCCGAGGAAGGCATCAGCCTGGAAGTTCTCGACATCCGGAGCATTGTGCCCTTCGATGACGAGACCGTCTGCGCATCGGTGCGCAAGACCGGACGCGCTATCGTGGTTGCCGAAGCCCAGGGCTTCGCCTCGGTAGCCAGTGAAATCGTGGCCCGGGTGCAGGAGCGCTGCTTCCACTCGTTGGCCGCTCCAGTGCTTCGCGTGACCGGATTCGACATTCCATACCCGGCCCCAACGCTGGAAAAGTTCCATCTTCCAAGCGCCGAACGCATTCTCGACGCGGTTGACCAGCTTCAGTGGGAGGCGTAAATGAGCATCAAGACTTTTCTCTTGCCAGACCTTGGCGAAGGCCTGACCGAAGCCGAGCTGGTGCGCTGGATGGTTGCCGCCGGTGACGTTGTCGCAGTTGACCAGCCCATAGCGGAGGTGGAAACCGCGAAGTCGCTGGTGGAGATCCCTTGCCCGTTTGAAGGCGTAGTCTCGACCCTGCATGGGGACGCCGGCCAGATGATGCTGGTGGATGAGCCTTTCATCTCCGTGAACACCGGCGGCGAAGAAGCTGAAGTGCCTGAAGCCGAACGTGCGCAGTCCTACCGCGAGGAAGAGCGTGCTGGCACCCAGGTACCTGCCGAAGAATCAGCAGAAGCCGATGAGGGTAGCGGCAACGTGCTCATTGGCTACGGCACTTCCTCTGCCCAGCGCAAGACCAGCCGTCGGCGCAAGCCGCGCGGCGGGGTAGCCGCGCCAGCGGCACAGGCACCGGCCGAAGCGGCCCGCGTGATCAACCCGCTGGTACGCAAACTGGCGCGGGATAACGCCTTGGATATCACAACGGTTCGAGGCTCTGGTCCAGAGGGGCTGATTCTGCGCACCGACGTGGAAGCCGCCTTGTCGGCTGATGCGGGGCTGCCTGCAGCTGCGGCGGCCGCTGCCCCGGCAGCACCGACCCCGGCTTCCGCAGCCGCGGTGCCCGCTGCACCAGCCCAGGCTGGCGAGGCGGATTCGAAGACCGGCCTGCCGGTCGCATCTTCCCAGGTGCTCTCGGGCGTGCGCAAGACCATCGCCACCGCGATGAGCACTTCGCGCCGCGAGATCCCCGAGGCTACCGTGTGGGTGGATGTCGATGTCACCAAGCTGCTGAAGCTGCGATCGAAGATCAAGGAAGCCGAAGGCCAAGCTCCAAGCGTCATGGCACTGATCTCCCGTTTCGCGGTGGCCGGCTTGCGGCGCTTCCCTGAACTGAACAGCCGCATTGAGGCTGAAGCTGATGGGGGCTTGCGCCATACCCTCTTCGAGGGCGTGAACCTCGGGTTCGCAGCCCAGACCGATCGCGGCCTGGTTGTGCCAAATGTGCGCAACGCCCACAAGCTGAACGCCAAGGAACTGTCAGCCGAGTTCGCTCGACTGGCTACGGTGGCCCGCGAGGGCAAGGCCGGTGTCGCCGACCTGTCCGGCAGCACCTTCACCATCAATAACTACGGCGTGTTCAATGTTGATGGCTCCGCGGCCATCATCAACTACCCGGAAGCGGCCATTCTGGGGCTGGGGCGCATCATCGAGAAGCCGTGGGTGGTCAATGGCAAGATCAAGGTCCGTTCCATCTGCGAGATGACACTGAGCTTTGACCACCGGGTCTGCGATGGCGGAACCGCTGCCGGCTTCATGCGCTATGTTGCCGACGCGATGACGGATCCAAAGACTGCGCTGGCTTCGCTCTAGCGCCTACTGTGCGCAGTGCTCGCTCTCAAGAGTGATCTTGATGCCCGTCGAACCTCACGAGGATTGACGGGCATCACCCTTTTTGCTGATATTTCATCTATGTTCGATCATTTATCAGCATGTCAAATATAGGTTGCTAGAATTGAACCAATTATTATTTCTATGATGGAAATATGTTGGGTTGCTTTCCAGCCGCTTATGACGCGGGCTAGGCAGCAGGAACAGGGGATTGAGATGTCAACAGCGGGGACCGGAATCAAGAACCGGCCATTCATCTACCTGCTGCTCCTGCTACCGACGGCCATTGTGCTGGGCGCCTACGCCCTGCTCGCCGGCAAACTGCCGGAAATGACCGCCACTCACTGGAGTTCGACCTATCCGGACGAGTTTACCCGCACCGCGGTGTTTGTTCCCGTCTGCATCGGGCTATGCATTCTTGGTGCCATCACCGGAGTGATTTCCTTGGCGCTGCGCCGCAAACCGGCACTGCTCATGGTGCTGCTCTTCGCCGGCGGGTTGCTCTCCTGGAGTGCAGCTGGCGTATTCGTCGGCTCGGCGGTGCCTACAGCGCTCGCCGAGACACCTGAAACCGCAGTGCTGGGCGGCATGATGGTTGTGCTGATTGCCTGCTCGCTGCTGGGCATTGCGCCACTGTGGGTCAGCGGCATCTACCAGCAATACACCAGGCAATCCGTTGAGGCCCGCCAGGCACGAAGTGATGCAGCGCAGGGCATCCAGCGGCCTGTTGCGGCGGGGACACCAGTCATGGCACGGCAAGAATTCAATCAAACGATGGCAGCACCGTGGTGGACGTGGCTGCTATGCCTGGTGGTGTTCGTGGCGCTTTTCATTGCTGTTGCGTTGCCGCTGCTGACCGGTGACAGCCAAGATGGCGACTGGGTGGGCTTCATCGTTGCCATGACCCTGTCGGCCGTGGCGTGCGTATCGATTCTGGGTTTGATCTGGATTCGGGTATCGATCAGCGGTGATCGCTTCCGGGTATCATCAGCGGTCTTGGGGTTCCCGATGCGAACCATCAAAATCGACGAAATTGAATCTGCGACCAGCGAAAAGATCGTTCCCATGATGTGGGGAGGCTGGGGCTGGCGAATCATTCCAGGCGGTTCGGCCATCGTGATGAAAGAACACGAAGGCCTCGTTTTCGAACTCAAGAACAAGAAGCGTTTCGCCGTGACCATCCCGGAATCGCAGCAAGCCGCAGACTTGCTCAATGCCCGTATGGCCTGCGGGAAACAGTAGCGAATAACGTTTCTGGGCCTGCGCCCTACTTATTGAAGGTGCGCATGGGCCCGATAACCACCGAGCGCAGCACCAAGCCGGATACCAGCGAAGCGGCCACGACATGGATGATCCCCAATGCCGCGTAGACCAATTGCAGGAACTCCGGGATCTTCTGGATATGCGGGTGCGGCAGGAGGAACGAGAGCCCGATTACCGCAGCCCAGACAACCAGGCTGCCGGCCCCAACTTTCCTCGACCAGGTGCCCTTTGGCAGTTCATGGCTCAGCGGCTGGATGCGCTGGAGCACGACCGAGGCCAAGACCATCCAGAATCCGGCCACCACGAAACCAGCTGCAATGTCACTTGGACGGTGCCAACCGCAGATCAAAGTGGCCACCCCGGTCACCGTCGCGAACAACCACGCGATCGGCTGGACTACCGGACGCAGTTTCGGTGGTGAAACCAGGTACATCAGTCCCATTGCGGCGGCAGCGGCGGTGGTGTGTCCTGAGGGAAAAGAATTTCCTGTGGTGCCGAAGTTGAAATCCGGGCGGGACAAGATCTCGTGCTTGAGCAATTGCGTGCTGCCCGCTGCGGCTGCGGCCGCGATGACCGCCACGATGGCCCGCAGGAAGCGCCGGTCTCGAATCACGCGATACAGCAGGAAAACTGCCGCAATGATGCCGCAGATTGCCGGCAAGAGATTCAGGAATTCACGGATCGGATTAATCAGGTCCGTCCGGGGCCACCATTGCGACCACGCTATGAATCCAGCCTGATCGGCCCATTGCCCCACACGCTGCTGGACGAAAAATACGTATTCGAGGCAGAACAGCGAAATCAGCAACAGCAGAGCCCACCACCACCTGATATGGTGCGGGCGCGCGGATGCTGGATTGCGAGGCATATCTCTAGGGTGTCATATCCGGCACGGGGAACGGCACAGTTCAGGCATGTAACTATGCCCACCCTCGATAGGCTTAGAGCATGAGTGTTGAACTTCCGCCCCTTGAAGATCTGCTGGCAAATTCCCATGTTGTCCGGTTGCCGATGCGTGTGAAATTCCGTGGTGTCACCCAGCGTGAAGCGCTGCTGATCAACGGGCCGGAAGGTTGGGGCGAGTTCTCCGCATTTACCGAGTACGGACCGGCCGAAGCCTCACTGTGGCTAGCCGCCGGAATCGAGGCCGCTTACCAGCCGTTCCCGGAACCGTTGCGCACCAGCATTCCGGTCAACGCCACCTTGCCTGCAGTTGCGGTAAAAGATGTCGGAGCGGTTCTCGAACGCTATGACGCGCCGCACACCATCAAGATCAAAGTGGCAGAAAAAGGCCAGGGGATCGAGCAGGACCTGGCGCGTGTAGCTGAGGCCCGTCGGCTCTACCCGCAAGCAGCGCTGCGCGTGGACGCGAATATGGGATGGGATATTGCCCAGGCGGTCCCGGCCTTGAAGGCCCTGAGCGAGTACGACCTGCAATACGCGGAGCAACCAGTGCCTGGCATTACCGGGCTGGCAGAAGTCCGCGAGCAACTGCGCAACGCCGGCAACCCCTTGAAGATCGCCGCTGATGAAGCGGTGCGGAAGCACACCGACCCCTTGGAAGTCTCGCGGTTGGGCGCAGCAGATCTGATGGTCATCAAGGCCCAACCGCTGGGCGGCATCGGTGCGGTGCTGCAAATTGCCAAGCAAGCCGAACTGGATGTTGTCGTGTCCAGCGCCCTGGATACTTCGGTAGGGCTGGCCCAAGCCGCCGCCTTAGCCAGCGCGCTGCCAGAACTGCCCTATGCCTGCGGCCTTGCGACGGGCACCTTGTTCGCCGAAGACGTATGTGCCGAGCCGTTGCTGGCCACCGCTGGGTACTTGCCGGTGCGTCGCATTGAGCCGGATCACCAGAAATTGGATGGCTTGCGTCCGCAAGAGGCGCGCGTGCGCTGGTGGCTGCAACGCCTGGAGTCCTGTTATGCCGAGCTGACTAGGGGATAACCCCAGGCAAGAATCTATTTCCCCGGCGTTAACCTTTGCGTTGCATTTAGAACACTTCCAAGTGAAAACCTCAGTTCGAGTCATTCCCCTGACAATGAGCCACATACTGAGGAAGTGAGCGGATCATGAATCCAACCCGTACCCTTTTGCCAATGCTGGGCCACACCCGCGGCGGTCGTTCTGCAGCTACTTGCCACTTCAAGTGCGCCGACGCCTGCACCAAGCCAGATTGCAACACTTCGTCCAACGGCTACTTCAAGGACATTGCCGACAAATCGCTCTCCCGCCGCAGCATGCTGGGCCTGGGAGCCGTCGGTGCTTCAGCGCTGGTCATCGGCCCGCAGCTTTTCGGTGCAGCCGACGCTACCGCGGCACCACTGGTGCCAATGAAGCCGGGTAAGGGCGGGCACCTTTCATTCGATGCCATTGAGCCGGTGTCGCGTTCGGTGGATACTGTTTCCGTTCCAGAAGGCTATGACTGGAATGCCATCATCCGCTGGGGCGACCCGCTCTTCAAGAACACCGCGGAATTCGATGCTTCCAAGCAGTCCGCCCGCAAGCAGGCTGAGCAGTTCGGCTACAACTGCGACTACCTGGACATCATTGTCGACAAGTACTCGGGACGCACCGGCGTGCTGGTTGCCAACCACGAATACACCAATGAAGACATGATGTTCGACTCGGCTTGGTTCGAAGCGAACCAGGAAGAAGCCCGCAAGATCGCGATGAACGCGCATGGCTTCTCAGTGGTCGAGGTCAAGCGCAAGAAGAATGACAAGAAGTGGAGCTACGTGCAGGGCGGCGAACGCAACCGCCGCATCACCGCTAGTACTGAATTCCGGGTCGATGGCCCAGCCGCAGGCAGCGACCTGCTCAAGACCGCCGCAGATCCAACCGGTACCAAGGTTCTTGGCACCTTGAACAACTGCGCCGGAGGCACCACCCCATGGGGCACCGTACTCTCCGGTGAAGAAAACTTCGACCAGTATTTCCGCGGCAAGGGCACCGCCGAGGAATCCCGCTACGGCATTGGCACCGCCGCGACCGACCGCGGCTGGGAAGAAAGCGACCCGCGCTTCGGCCTGCACAACGAAGGCTTCGAAAACGAAGCCAACCGTTTCGGCTGGGTAGTCGAAATCGATCCGCAGGACCCTTCGTCCACCCCGGTCAAGCACACCAGCCTGGGCCGTTTCAAGCACGAGGGCGCCAACGTTCGCATTGCCAAGAACGGCAAGGTTGTTGCCTACTCCGGCGATGACTCGCGCTTCGAGTACCTGTACAAGTTCGTCTCGAAAAACACTTTCTCCAAGCACGATCGCAAGCACAATATGGGCTTGCTCTCCGAAGGCGACCTGTACGTTGCCACGTTCGCCGGCAACTCTCCAGCTAGCGAGATCGACGGCAGCGGCGCAGTTCCGTCTGATGGTGCTTTCGACGGCATGGGAACCTGGCTGCCACTGGTGAAGAACGGCGAATCCAAGGTGGAGGGCATGGGCATCGACGAGGTGCTGGTCTACACCCGCCAAGCAGCTGACAAGGTCGGCGCCACCAAGCTGGACCGTCCCGAAGATGTTGAGCCGAGCCCGGTATCCGGCAAGGTCTATGTGGCACTGACCAACAACACCGACCGCGGCAAGGACGGCAAGGAAGGCGCAACCGAGGTCAGCCCACGGGTACGCAACCGCGACGGCCACGTCCTGGAAATCACCGAAGCCGGCAACGACGCCACCGCCGCGAAGTTCACCTGGAACATCTTGCTGGTTGCCGGCGATCCAAATGTGAACGGATCGACCTACTTCTCCGGCTACCCAACGGACAAGGTCTCGCCGATTTCCTGCCCGGATAACTTGGCATTCGATTCCAAGGGCAACCTGTGGATCTCCACCGACGGCGCCCCTGGCACCATCGGCTACTCCGATGCACTGCACAAGGTAACCCTGACCGGCAAGGATCGCGGCCGTGTCGAGCAGTTCCTGGCCGTGCCAACCGGTGCAGAGACCTGCGGCCCGCTGATCCATGACAGGGACAACTCGGTCTTCGTCGCGGTGCAGCACCCGGGTGAAGGCGGCAGTTTCGCCAGCCCTACCTCGCTGTTCCCGGACTTCGTGAAGAACGCAGGAGGAGCCGGCAAGGGCGAGTTCTACGGCCCGCGCCCATCGGTCGTCCAGGTCTTCAAGCAAGATGCGAAGCCGGGCAAAGGAAACGGCAAGGGCAAGGGACACGACAAGGGCAAGGGTCACGACAAATAAGTCGGACTAGCCTGCAGTGCAAGGGCGTCGGCAGGATCCTCTCCGGGATCCGGCCGGCGCCCTTTGCCGTTCCAAGTCGGTTGACCGGCACGTCAAGGCATAGACTTGGATCATTGCCTTCAGCTTTGGAATCTAAGGAGTCATGCGGCGTGGGAATGCAGCAACCTGGCGAGCAACGCGCCATCACTACAGCTCGCCATGTGCTCTCCGCCCTGATCAGTGCCGGGATCAGGGATCTGGTGATTTCTCCCGGTTCGCGCAGCGCGCCCTTGGCCTATGCTGCAGCCGAGGCAGAAGCCGCCGGGATCCTGGATATCCATGTGCGCATCGACGAACGCTCCGCGGCCTTCATGGCACTGGGCCTCGCCCAAAGCACCATGCGGCCGGTAGCCCTCGCCGCCACCAGCGGCTCGGCCATCGGGCAGATGCTGCCTGCAGTAATGGAAGCCAACCACACCGCGACACCACTTCTGGTCCTTTCTGCCGACCGTCCAGATGAATTGCACGGCACCGGTGCCAGCCAGAGCACGCGCCAGAAAACCCTCTTTGGCGAGCACGTTCGCCTGGCCGCCAATGTCCCCGCTGGGGCAGATCCGCAACACGAGGTCCAACGCGCATTACTGGCCTTGGCCGGTGACCAGCACACTGCCGCAGGTCCGGTCCAATTGAATCTGCAGTTCCGGGATCCGCTCACCCCTGCACAGGACGAGAGGATCGAGAGCCAAAGCTGGACGGCAGTTGAGCCGGGGCAGTGGAAGGCACACGACCAGCTGGACAGAGCGAGCTTGCCGGTCCAGCAGCTGAAGCCACGCCGGAGCATTGTCGTCGCCGGGCATGGCGCCGGGCAGGAAGCGCAACGATTCGCCCATGGCCTGGGGCTGCCATTGTTTGCCGAGCCATCTTCCAACGCACGGTTCTCGGCCAACGCCATTGGCCACTACCGTCCCCTGATCACGGCGGGCATGGACCGCATTGAACGCGTGGTGCTCTTTGGCCGTCCGACGTTGAGCCGCCCGGTGGGCCAGCTTCTGGCCAACCCGGCGATCGAATCGGTGATTTGGCAGCCTCAGCCGGTGGCCTGGTATGAAGCGGGCCGGCGTCGCGAAACCCCGGTCAGCTCTTGGAGCGAATTGCAGGAGTTCGCCGGCACCGGTGCAAAGGGGTGGCTGGAAGCATGGCAGCAGCTCGATGCCCAGGCCTTGGCCGTGCGCCAGGGCCTCAGCCGCGAATCGGCGATTAACGGGGTAGATGTCGCCGACGCCATTTGGGAACACGCACCAGAAGTTCTCCTGCTTGGCTCATCGAATATAGTTCGCGACTTCGACTTGGCGGCCCGCCCCGCGCCCGGACGAACCATGACCGTGCATGCCAACCGCGGCCTTGCCGGAATTGATGGAACCATTGCCACCGCCTTGGGCCTGGCCCAGGGCGGCAAGCGGCGCACACTGGCGGTAATGGGAGATATCACCTTCGCCCATGACGCCAGTTCGCTGTCCTGGACCCCCGGCGAGGAGCAGCCAATGGTGGATATCGTGGTCTACAACGACGGGGGAGGAGCAATCTTCTCCACACTGGAGCACGGAGCCGTGGATGCCTCGGGCCGCTACGCCAATGCGGTGGAACGCCTCTTTGCCACGCCGCAGCAGCTGAGCCTGCCTGCGCTCGCCGAAGCCTATGGTTGGCAGTACGCCATGGCGGCAAGCAAGGAAGAGCTTAGCGCCATCTTGGCTGCAAGGCAGCCGGCGAACCTGCGCCTGATTGAAGTGCCGGCATCACGGAGCAGCCTGCGCGCGGAGAATCTTGAGTTGAACCGGAAGATCGGGCAGCTTTCCTGGCCAACGACCTAGGGCAAAAGAAATTCCCCTGCCTTGCCCGTCGGCAAAGACGGGCAACGCAGGGGAATTTTTGCAGTTGAACTCAGATATCCACGTGCGTGGGATCGAGCACGCGACGCAGGAAGTCCTGGGTACGTGGCTGCTGCGGATTGCCAATGACATCCACGGCCTTGCCTTCTTCCACCACGACGCCACCGTCCATGAAGAACACGCGGTCAGCAACTTCCTTGGCGAAAGCCATCTCGTGGGTGACCACCAGCATGGTCATGCCCGCTTGGGCCAGATTCTTCATAATGGACAGGACCTCGCCCACGGTCTCCGGATCCAATGCACTGGTTGGCTCATCGAAGAGCATCAGCGTTGGTTCCATGGATAGCGCTCGGGCAATGGCCACGCGCTGCTGCTGGCCGCCGGAAAGCTGGTCGGGGTAGCGATCGCCGAAGTCGCCCAGGCCTACACGTTCCAGATTGCGCAACGCGACCTTCTGGGCGTCGGCCTTCTTGCGCTTGAGCACCTTGATAGGGGATATCGTGCAGTTCTCCAGCACGGTCAGGTGCGGGAAGAGGTTGAACTGCTGGAAGACCATGCCTACTTGCTGGCGCATCTTGTCCAGGTTCACATCGGGATCGGTGACATTGAAGCCACCGACCATAATGGTTCCTCCGTTTGGCTGCTCCAGCAAATTCACGCAACGCAGCAGAGTGGACTTGCCTGAACCGGATGGGCCGATCAGGCAGACAACCTCGCCCGGAGCAACATTCAGGTCAATGCCCTTGAGCACTTCGTTGCTACCGTAGGACTTGCGCAGTCCGGTGATTTCCACGCCCGAAGCATGGACTGAAAGTTCATTGGTGTCAGTCGACATTTTCAAGTCCTATCTATCGCTTGGTCTTGGCGGCGCGGGATTCAAACTTGCGGGCCACCAAGCTCAGCGGGATGGTGATCACCAAGTAGAACAGGCCGGCGACGACCAGCGGGGTGATGCCGGCATCGATTTGCGAGATGCCGTCACGGCCAAACTTGGTCATTTCGTACTGGGCCATCGACGCACCGAGGATGAATGCCAACGAGGTGTCCTTGGTCAGCAAGATGATTTCGTTGGTCATGGGCGGCAAGACGATCTTGAACGCCTGCGGAATCACGATGGTGACCATGGCACGCCACGCTGGCATGCCCAACGAACGGGCAGCTTCGGTCTGCCCCTTGGGCACCGCCTGCAGGCCTGCACGCAGGGTCTCAGCGATGTAGGCGGCCGAGACCAGGCCCAAGGCGCACATGACATTGACCGGCTGCGGCCACTGGGTTCCGAACGCCTGAGGCAAGCCGAAGCCGAAGGCCAATAGGACCAGGATGGCTGGAATACCGCGGAAGAATTCGATAAATGCAGTGGCGAACCAGCGATATGGCGCGAAGGACGCCATTTTCATCAGGGCCAGAAGCAGACCCAGGATGAGGCCGAAGGCGAAGGAGATGATCGTGTAGAAGATCGTGTTCTTCAGACCGACCAAGATCATGCCAGGGAACATCGGTCCCAATTTGTCGAAGGAGAAGAAGGCATAAATGGCCTTGTTCCAATCAACGGCCAAGACCAGTGCGATGATCGCGATGATGAAGATGGCGATTTGAATGGTCTTGCTCATGCGGGCGCGCTGACGTGTAGTCATTGCCATGCTTGATTACCTCTCATAAAGGAAGCGGAAGCTGGACTGCCAACCTGTGGGTGCAGTCCATGCCCCCGCTTGCCTTGGAATCAGTTGATGCTCGAGAATTACTTCTCGCCGAACCACTTCACAGTCAGTTCTTCCATGGTTCCTGCATCGGCCAGCCGCTTGAGGGTGCCATTGACCAGTTCCAGGGTCTTGGGCTGGTCCTGCGGAACTGCAATGCCCAGCTGCTCGCCGGTCTTGAAGTCGGCCACGACGCTGAAGCCGTCCTTATCCTTGATCGCGTAGCCCAATACCGACTGGTTGCCCAGCAATGCATCCACTTGGCCAGCCAGAAGTGCCTGGGTTTGCAAACCGGCATCCTCGAAGCCAACGATGTTGCTCAAGCCCTGTTCCTTGGCGTACTTCTCGCCGGTGGTGGCCTGCTGGACGCCGACCTTCTTGTCCTTGGCGGATTCAAGATCCTTGATTTCAGAACCGTCAGCCGAAATCAGCACCAGATCGTCATCCATATAAGGGGTGGAGAAGTCCATCTTGGCCGAACGCTCTTCGGTGATCGATACCGAGGAGATCGCGATATCGCACTGGGTGCTGAACAGGCCGGATTCAATGGAGTCGAAGCTGGCGTCGATGACGTTCAGATCCAGTTCTGCATCCTTGGCAATCTCGGCAGCGATATCCATATCGAAGCCGACGTTCTTGCCGTCCTTGACGAATTCGAATGGTTCGTAAGGAATGTCTGAGCAAATGGTGAGTTTGCCTTCGTTGAGCGGGAAGGAACCAGCTTCGGCTTCACCTTCGGAACTGGAGCCGGAACCGCAGGCGGTGAGAGCCAGCAGTGCAACGGACGTGACGGCAACTGCGGAGGCGAACTTCTTCTTGAGACTACGCATAGGATCAGAACCTACTTTCGGGTTATGCGAGTGGATCAGTGCGTAGCCACAATCATAACCGGGGCAACACTAGGCTGAGATTCACCTCACACATGTCGCGTCGAGGCTAAGTATTATTTATGCTCAGTGCGATCCTAGCGGCCTTGATCCGCTGTGCAGCCTGCGCCTACTCGGCTCCGAGGGCTTGGCGCATGGGGCGCATCTTCGCCCATGATTCGGCTAGTTCATCCTCGGGCACCGAGCCCGGAACAATGCCGCAACCCGCGTACAAGCGCATCAGCTTTTCGTCTTCCAGGATTCCGCCACGCAGCGCGATGCCGAATTCGCCATCGCCACGGCTGTCAACCCAGCCCACGGGGCCGGCATACGGTCCGCGGTCCATGCCTTCCAGCTCGCGCAAGAGCACGCCAGCCTTCTTGGTCGGCGTGCCGCACACGGCAGCGGTCGGATGGAAAATCTCGGCAACATCCAGTGCGGTAGGCAGAACGCCGGCGGCATCGGCGCGCAGCTGGGCGCGTACGTCGCTGGCCAAATGCCAAACATTGGGAAGCTGCAGAATAAAAGGTTCTTCCGGCGCGCTCATGCCGTGCGAAATGGGATTCAGGGAAGCCGTGAGCGAATCTATGGCCAGCTGGTGCTCGTTGCGCTGCTTCGGATCTTCAAAGAGGTTGCGGTGCGCGAAACCGGGGTCCTCAGCGCCAGTGGCCGCGCGGTCCAGCGTGCCAGCTAATACGCGGGCCTCGGCCAAGCCGTCGGTAACGCGCACCAGCATCTCCGGGGTAGCGCCTACCAGGCCGTCCACTGAATAGGTCCAGCAATTGCCATAGTGCTCGGTCAGCGCATCGACCACGCGGGCAAGATTGATCGGGGTGGAACTATGCGCCAACACATCGCGGGCCAGCACCAGCTTGGAAATTCCGCGTTCCTCGAAACGGCCCAGCGCCTGATCCACGGCATCAAGATAGGAACCGGCGGTCAGCTGCCCGCTGGTCAGTTCGATGCTGCCCGGTTCGCCCGCCGGCAACGACGCATCGGCCATCGCGGCTTCGGCGCGGGCCAAGGCCTGCTGGTAGGTCAGCCCGTCGAGTTCCTCTGCGCTGCCGGTGATGGTAATCCAGGACTTTTCCTCATCGCGACCGATCACCAGCTGCGGGATCACCATACGCGATTCGAAGACGCTGGTGAAGGAGAACGCAAAAGAACCGAAGGACACCAGGCCGCTGCCGGGGCGGGCGATCGGGTCAATGATCTGTGCCTGTTCGATGACCTGTGCAAGCCAGGCGCGGGCACGTGCAAAGCGCTCTTCGCCGTGGGTGTGCAAGCGGGCCGCAGTGCCAAAGCCAACCAGACCGTGGCCGTTGCGGGTCCAGACCAAGCTTCGGTGACGCAATGAGTCGGCAACTAGTGTTTCGGGGGCATCAAGGTATTCAAAGGTGATGCTGGTGAGAACAGGAGCCGACGGCTGATGAGCGCTGGCGCTAAGAACGGGCGAATCTGCAGACATGATAAGGCTAAGCCTACCGCGCAATGCCGGGGGAAAAGGCTTGCGGGTGTCCGTGGTCACCCCTGTGAGATCGGCCGGGTCTGGTGAGAAGTGCCGGGGGAACCCGGTAAACTCTAAAACGACCTCCTAGGTCGCTGGTACCAGACCGGTATGCCCGGTCTGGCCATGCCAGCAATGTGCAGTGGAAAGCATCGGCTAGAGTGAAGAGATGTTTGCGTGCATCTTGCAGGCAGATTGCCTTCGCATACCGCGATGGCCAACCCGATGAAAGATAAGTAAGCCGTAGAACAGTGACTGATTCGAAGAGCAACTGGACCGCAGCCGGACACGACGTGTCCGACTCGATTGAGCTGAATCCTGAAACCGCTGCATTAGCTGCGGCCATCAATCTTCCCTCGGGCTTCGCTTTGCTGGCCGAGGACCCGGACTTCGGTCCGGCTATTTCCATCGGCTTGGCAAAGGTGGAGAAGCTGCTGCGCGACGCGCTGGCCAACTCCGACCCCTTGATCGACGCATCCAGCCGCCACCTAGTTGAGGCCGGAGGCAAGCGAGTGCGTCCGCTGCTGGTGCTGCTGACTTCCCTGCTGGGCGACGGCGTGAATGACGATGTCATCAAGGCCGCTGCCGTAGTGGAACTCACCCACCTGGCAACCCTGTACCACGATGACGTCATGGACTCCGCTCCAATGCGCCGCGGTGCACCAACAGCTCACGAGGTGTGGGGCAACTCGGTGGCGATTCTCGCCGGCGACCTGATCTTCGCCCGTGCATCGGTCTTCGGATCCGAGCTGGGCCCAGAAGCAGTCATGTGGCAGTCGCGCACCTTCGAGCGCTTGTGCCTCGGACAGCTGCATGAATCCATCGGCCCGCGCGAGGGCGACGATGCCATCGAGCACCACATCCAGGTAATCAGCGACAAGACCGCGTCGCTGCTCTCCACCTCCGGAGCCTTCGGCGCCCGTTTCGGTGGCGCCCCGCAGTACATTGAGGTACTGCGCGAGTATGGCGAAAAGGTTGGCGTTGCCTTCCAGGTCGCCGATGACGTGATCGACTTGGCATCCACGGAAGCCGACTCGGGCAAGACTCCGGGCACCGATTTGCGTGAAGGCGTGCCGACCTTGCCAATTCTGCTGCTGCGCCAGGCAGCAGCCGAGGGCGACGCGCAAGCGCAGCAGGCTGTCGAACTGGTTGATGCGGACCTGGCCACCGATGAAGCACTGGCGGCCGCTGTGGAAGCTGTCACCTCGCACCAGGCAATCCATGATGCATGGAAGGCCGCACGCCAGTGGGCCGATGACGCGATTGCCGTCTTGGCTCCACTGCCCGAGGGCACCGTGAAGCAGGCGCTGATTTCCTTCGCGGATGCGGTTGTTACCCGCGAAGCCTAGGCAAGCTTGAACAAGCAAAACCCCGGAAGACTGCGAAGGTCTTCCGGGGTTCTGTTTTGCCCGCGGCTGCTGCCAGATCCCTGCTAGAGCTGGTCGTTGCAGTTCTGCCCGTCGTCGGTCGACGCTTTACTCCCAGGACGATTCTTGCTGGCGGTAAAGAATCTGACGGCGAGAATGACCAGGCCAATGGCCACAAGCGCCGGGATGATGTAGAAAATAATCAGTTCGTAGGTATTCGGGACCAGGGGATTCATGTCTTCATCTTATGAAGGTCCTGACAGATGCAGTACCACCTCAGTGATGATATTCCTGTAAACCGGGAGCATGGCCCTAGTGCTGAGCGGAAAATGCCTGAGGTCTCCCATAAGTGGCGAGCGGGCCCCGGCAACGAATTCTCGTTCCCGGGGCCCGCTCGCGCCAGCGTCATGCCCTCGTGCTTATCGGACGATGTTCTCCGGGACCAGCGGCTGCGGATGCTCGGGGGAAAAGAGCGCTTGGCGCAGCTGCTGCGCTTTGCCGGCCCGATCCTGGATCGATACCCGGTGGCGCAGCTGCCGATAGAGCTCGTCATCGGCGTAGCGCGGGAAAACGTGCTGATGGTAATGCCAAACATGCTGATTGCCCGCAGGCTCATTATGCTGCCGAGTGCTCGTGCCCTCGGGATTCCAGGCGAGCTTCATCGCCAAGGCAACGCGCTTGGTCTCCCGCATGATCGCGGCGCCGGTCTGCTCGTCCAGATCGTAGAGCGCTTCCAGATGCGCGGTCGGAATGATCATCACGTGCCCGCCGTAATTGCCGAACCCATCACAAGCCATGATTGCTGCCACCAGATCTGTCTGGTAGATCAGATCCGTGGGCGCGCACAAGTTGTCCAGGCTGAAAGGCTGGTCGTTGACCAGCTCGCAGAAGGGACACTGGTAGTTGGCTGGTTCATGGGAACGGTGGAGCACTAGTCCTCCAATTCGGCGGCCAGCTCTTCAAACACCCAGGTGTACATGTCCAGGGTGAATTCGCTGAAGGTGCCTTCCTCGCTGGTCCATTTTCCCTTGGCATTGCTGCGGCGGTAGACGATTGGATCCGGAACATCGAGCTGGGATGCCTTGAAGCCCCACACGAACTTCTCTTCCTCATCTTCCAGGAACAGGAGGTAGCCGTCTTCGATTTCCAGTTCTTCAGGGTCGAAGAAGTAGTGGTAGGCCTCCATGAAATCCTCATTGTTGCCCAGAGCACGATAGAACTCTTCAAGGACAAATGGAATTGAAACCTTGGACTGCGCCAGCCCTTCGCGCAATTCTTCGGCGCTCAAGCCATCGGCTTCGTTCCACTGGTCTTCCAAGTACTTGGGAACCAGGGAACAGAACTTCTCTAGAAACATGTCTGCCATGTCTTTATCCTATCGAGATTAGCCCAGCTCAAGGGCACTCAACGCGATCCAGAGCTGGACTCGGTCGCTAGTCACATTAGGGTCGTAGCCAGAAAGATCGGAAATCTGCTGGATCCGGTAGCGCACCGTATTGCGGTGCAGGCCCAAGGACTCGGCCACTGCCCCCACCGAGCCATCGCGGTTGAGGTATTCACGCAAGGTCAGCAATAGGTCAGAATCGTGGGAGGCGTCGAATTCCTGCAACGGGCCCAGGGCTTCGATGGCCAAATCCTGCAGCGGAACATCGTGGGCGGCGAGCAAGAGCGAGGTGAGAGAAAGCTTGGTGGGTTCGTTGACCCGCTCTCCGTGGCGCAGGGACTCTAGGGCCTCGAAGTAGCTCCAGCGGATGCCGGTGGTATTCGGGTAGCGCCCGCCGTAGCCCACCCGAGCCGGAAGGCCGGCCGCGAGCAGATACTCATCGAGGTGCTTGATGGACAGCTGCAGCTTGCTGTGCGCGACAATGATCGCCAAGCGGCCATCTATGATGGCTGAGACCTGCGAGGACAGATCTGCGGGCAGTGGCAGAGTTTGCAAACGCTCGACCTGTGATGGAGCCTGCACCAGGATGACCGAGTGCTCACGCTGGGTATTCAAGCCAAGTGCCCCAAGGCGGCCAGCGGCATCGGCGCCAACCAGGGCGCCAGTGGCGAGGTCCTCGAGCACCTGGCCGTTGGCATGGCGCTGCGAGGCGCGCAGGCGGGATTTATTGGCCAGTTCCAGCCCGATCAGCGACTGCGCGTAATCGACTACTGGATGGTGGACATAGGGTTCTGCAATATGCAGGGTGCACTTATCACGCAGGCCCGTGGCCACTGGGCGCTCATTCCAGGAACGTGCAGGGTCATAGTCCCCGCTGATCACTTCGCCGTGCAGGGTCAGCGCTACCTGGGTGCCGAGCATTCGCTCGAGTTCCTCGAGCATGCTGTCCAGATCCGAGGAAAGCAGCGTCTGGGCCAGCTTCTGGTGGGATTTCAACAGACTTTCAACACGCTTGAGATGGTCGGAATTCAGTGCTTCGGCGATCAGCCGGGTAATTGCGGCAAAGGGTATCTGATAGGGCACCTCGAAGACAGGAAGCCCTACTTCGCGGGCGGCTTCAACGGTCGCTTGCGGTACTGAAGCGTGTTCCAGACCTGTACCGAAACCTAAAGCGACGGCATCGTTGGCCGCAAGGACTTTGACGAACTGCCGCTGTGCGGCTTTTGTCTTCTGGCGCACGCCGGTGGTCAACACAATTTCTCGCCCGGTCAGGAACTGCGACGGGTCAAGCAGCTCGGTCACCGCGCCCCAGGTGATGACCATGCCATCGCGGTGGGTGTGTTCAGTCAGCGGTCGAAGATCGAGCTCGTCATGTTCCAGAAGACCGCGTAAACTAATTGCCATATAGCCATTCTAGAGGGATGGCGAAAAGTTCCCGATTTAGCAATATGCTCAAAATGTGGACACGCGACCCCTAGAAATGACCACAATGTGAAAGTTTTGCAGTAGCTTAGACACATGAGCACTCCATCTTCATCACAGGGCGCTCCACTCGCAACCGAGAAGCGTGAGACTTTCAGCTCCCGAAAGTTGTTCATCCTTTCAGCGATTGGTTCGGCCGTTGGTCTGGGAAACATCTGGCGTTTCCCTTACGTCGCCTACGAAAACGGCGGCGGCGCATTCTTGATCCCATACCTGGTCGCAATTCTCTGCGCCGGTATTCCGTTGCTGTTCCTCGACTACTCCATCGGCCACCGCTACCGCGGCTCTGCTCCGCTGGCGTACCGCCGGGCCAACCGCAAGGCCGAGGTCCTGGGCTGGTGGCAGGTACTGATCTGCTTCATCATCGCCATCTACTACGCGGCCATCATTGCGTGGGCGGCCATGTACTGCTGGTTCTCCATCACCAAGGCTTGGGACAAGAACGCCGACGGCGCCGCCGGGTTCTTCATGAACGACTTCCTCAAGGTCTCGGAAAACGTCAACGTCGGCTTCGACTTCGTCGGCAACATCTTCATCCCGATGTTCTTCGTTTGGCTGGTGACCATCGTGATCATGGTCGCCGGTGTGAACAAGGGTATTTCCCGGGCAAACGCCGTCTTCATGCCGCTGCTTATCGTCATGTTCCTGATTCTGGTAGTCCAGTCGGTCTTCCTGCCGGGAGCTATCGATGGCCTGAACGCATTCTTCACCCCTGACTTCGCGGCACTGTCAAACCCTGCGGTGTGGGCTGCGGCCTTCGGGCACATCTTCTTCTCGCTGTCCGTGGCTTTCGGCATCATGGTGACGTACTCGTCGTACATGAAGCGCAAGAGCGATCTGACCGGTTCGGGCTACGTTGTTGCCTTTGCCAACTCAAGCTTCGAACTGCTTGCAGGTATCGGCGTGTTCGCGGCGCTTGGCTTCATGGCCTACAACGCCGGCAGCTCTGTGGACGAAGTTGCCACCTCCGGCATCGGCCTGGCCTTCATTGCCTTCCCGACCATCGTTTCCGAGGCGCCCCTGGGCGCGCTAATCGGTGTGCTGTTCTTCGGTTCGCTGGTCTTCGCTGGCCTGACATCGCTGATTTCCATCCTTGAAGTTATCGTGGCAGCTTTCCAGGACAAGCTGGGCTGGAAGCGTGTTCCGGCGACCCTGGTCGTGGGAATTCCTGTGGCCCTGGTTTCGCTGGTGCTGTTCCCGACCACCACGGGCCTGTATCTGCTGGACACCATGGACGCTTTCGTGAACCAATTCGGCATCCTGGCCTGTGCT
This sequence comes from Glutamicibacter sp. NPDC087583, assembly GCF_044743685.1. NCBI lineage: Bacteria > Bacillati > Actinomycetota > Actinomycetes > Micrococcales > Micrococcaceae > Glutamicibacter > Glutamicibacter sp. NPDC087583. The sequence continues at coordinate 253,710 of NZ_JBIUWY010000001.1, forward strand.
TTGGTCATGGTGATCGTCTTCGGTGCAGGCCTGGGCATGCTGCCTAAGCTGGCCAAGCACCTGAACCGCCACAGTTCCATCAAGCTGGGTACCGGTTGGAAGGTCCTGGTTGGCGGCATCGGCCCAGCAGCTTTGGGCTACATGCTGATCAATGAAATCCAGAGCAAGATGGCTGAGTCCTACAGCGGTTACCCGGTTTGGTTCAACGGTGTCTTCGGTTGGGGCATGGCTGGAGCGCTGATTGTTGGCGCAGTCCTGCTGTCGCTGGTTCCATGGAGCAAGAACTCGAAGATCGATGATCCCGAATTCGACCAGCATCGTGCGAATGTCGAGGCGGAAGAAGTTCCTGAAGCTTCCGGAAAGGAATACTAGCCATGAGCGCTATCGCGATTGTCTTCATGATTATTTCCATGCTCACCATCTGGGGCGGCCTGGCGATCTCGTTGATCAGCCTGAACCGCCACCCTGAAAAGCACGACGACGATGTGATCGAGCCAGCTGGCTCGGCAGGCAACTAGAACCTGCAAGCAGCATCTGGATCGAAGGCCTCTTCGTTTCAAGCCCCGGCTTGGAATGAAGAGGCCTTTTCCTGTGCAGATGCACTATGCGACACGAAACGTGTTGTGCCGATCCGCGTAGTGGCCGGGCAGCCGGGAGAATACTCTCTAGTTATAGAGACAACAGGGCCAGTGAGCTCACGAATAAGTTATGGAAGGACAATCACATGGACGTTACCTACCGCATTGACCAGAAGCGCAAGATCAATGGTCCGTTCCCCGGCCCGAAGTCGCAGGAACTGACCGCACGCCGAGCCAAAGCAGTTGCTGCCGGCGTAGCTTCCAGCCTGCCGGTGTACGCGGCAGAGGTTGATGGCGGCATCATTGTCGATGTCGATGGCAACCAGCTGATTGACCTGGGCTCCGGCATCGCCGTAACGACCATTGGCGCCTCGAATCAGGCAGTAGCCAAAGCCGTCGCCGAACAGGCCGCGCGCTTCACCCACACCTGCTTCATGGTCGCTCCGTACGAGAACTACATCGAGCTAGCCGAGAAGCTGGCTGCCATCACTCCGGGCAACTTCGAGAAGCGTGCAGTCTTCTTCAACTCCGGTGCCGAAGCGGTAGAGAACGCCATCAAGGTAGCCCGCATTGCCACCGGCCGCCAGGCAGTAGTCGCCTTCGACCACGCCTACCATGGCCGCACCAACCTCACCATGGGCTTGACCGCCAAGGCCGCCCCATACAAGCGCGGCTTCGGCCCACTGGCACCGGAGATCTACCGCATGCCAATGAGCTACCCATACCGCGAAGAGAACCCGAACATCTCCGGCAAGGAAGCAGCCGAGCGCGCGATCCTGGCCATGGAAAAGCAGATCGGCGGCGACCAGATCGCTGCGATCATCATCGAGCCGATCCAGGGCGAGGGCGGCTTCATCGTTCCGGCCACCGGCTTCCTGCCGCGCATCGCCGAATGGGCCAAGGAAAACGGCATTGTCTTCGTTGCCGACGAAGTCCAGGCAGGCTTCGCACGCTCCGGTGCCTGGTTCGCCTCGGACATCGAAGGCATTGAGCCTGACATCATCACCCTGGCCAAGGGCATCGCCGGCGGCATGCCGCTGTCTGGCATTATCGGCCGTGCCGAACTGCTGGATTCGGTGCACGGTGGCGGCCTGGGCGGCACCTACGGCGGCAACCCGGTTGCTGTGGCCGCGGCTCTGGAATCCATCAAGTTCATGGAAGAGCAGAACTTGGCGGGCCGCGCCCGCGAGATCGAAGAGAAGTTCTTCACCCGCTTCGGTGCGCTGCAGAAGGACATCAAGGAACTGGGCGACATCCGTGGCCGTGGCGGCATGGTCGCAATGGAATTCGTCAAGGCTGGTGGCAAGGAGCCGGACGCCGAGCTGACCAAGGCCATCGCAGCCGAATGCCTGGCCCAGGGCGTCTTGATCCTCACCTGCGGCACCTACGGCAACGTGGTTCGCCTCTTGCCTCCGCTGGTGATCGGCGACGAGCTGCTCGAAGATGCATTCAACGTATTGGAAGATGCGATCCGCAAGGCTGTCGCCTAAGTAGCTCAAAACTGGTCCTAAACGGCGAATGCCTCGAACCTCCCACGGGAGATTCGAGGCATTCGCCGTATCGGCGGTGAGTGCGACCGGGCGTTCAGACCAACTTTTTCGGTTCCGGCATGGAGCCAATGCGTGGAGTTCGCATCATGTCCACGAGCACGAAGAGCACCGCAACCCATACCAAGGCGAAACCAACCCAGCGTTCGAATGGCATGTGCTCGCCAAAGACCAGCAGGCCCAGGATGAACTGCAAGAGCGGGGCGAGGAATTGCAATGAGCCCAAGGTGCTCAAAGGCAGGCGGCGAGCCGCGCCCCCGAAGAGCAAGAGCGGAACGGCGGTGATGATGCCGCTCGCTGCCAAAAGCGAGAGGCCAGGAACATCAGCCGAGAACAGCGCAGACTTCCCGTCAACGGCCAGCCAAACCAGATAGCCGATGGCCAACGGGGTCAGCCAGACGGTTTCAATGGTCAAGGACCCCAGCGCAGTTCCGCTTTGGCCCACTTTGTTCTTCACCAGGCCATAGAAGCCAAAGGAGAAAGCCAAGCCGAGGGAAATCCAAGGGACCTGTCCCAAGCCGATCGTCAAGACAAGTACAGCAACGGTGGCTATGGCAACAGCGATCCATTGCAGCCGACGCAATTTTTCTTTCAGGACGACGACACCCAGAAGGATTGCCACAATTGGGTTGATGAAGTAGCCCAGCGAGGCTTCCAGCACATGTCCGGTCAAGACCGCCAGTGCATAGAGAGTCCAGTTAGCTGCAATCAGAACACTAGCCAGTCCCAACTGCCAGATGGTCTTGGAATCCTTGAACATCGCAAGGAACTGCTTGACCTGGCGCGTGAACGCCAGCAGCAGCAGGCAGAAAACCAATGAGAAGATCACGCGAACGCCAACGAATTCGAAGGCCGAGATGTCAGGCAGCAATAGGAAGTAAGCCGGGAGCATGCCCCAAATCAGGTACGCGGCGGTGCCTTGGATCAGTCCGTAGCTATGTTCTGAACGGATCGGTTTAGCGGTACTTACGGACATGCAGGGCGCACACTTTCAGAAACAAAATGGATCAAGGGAGCGGCCCACCGGGAAACAAGTTGTGGAACCGCATCTTAAAACTACAACGTTCCCGCCGTCTGGATATTCCCCAGGGCCGGCGGTGCCTGCCATTGCACGCGGCACTGTGATATTTTCACCGGAACATAAATAGAATTCCAGTCGTTGACTAGACTAGAGAACACCAACTTGGTTTGCTTCATTGAGGGAGTGCATCGCCGTGCATGGACATAACAACGGACTCAAAACCGCCTTTTTGATGGGCGGAATGTTTGCCCTGCTGCTGGCCATTGGCTCGCTGATATCTGCGGGCACCGGCCGTTCAATGTTCATTTGGATATTTGCCTTGATCGGCCTCGGAACTACTGCCTACAGCTATTGGAATAGCGACAAGCTGGCTCTGCGCTCGATGCACGCCTACCCGGTCAGCGAAGCGGAACAGCCGGGAATGTACCGAATCGTGCGTGAGCTGTCGATGAACGCGCAGCAACCGATGCCGCGACTGTACGTTTCGCCAACCACTTCGCCGAATGCCTTTGCCACCGGCCGCAACCCGCAGAATTCGGCGGTGTGCTGCACCGAAGGCATCCTGCAGTTGCTGAACGAACGCGAATTGCGCGGGGTGCTGGGCCACGAGCTGATGCATGTCTACAACCGGGACATCCTCACTTCTTCGGTCGCCGCCGCGGTTGCGGGTGTCATCACCTCCGTTGCCCAGTTTCTGATGTTCTTCGGCGGCGGCAACAGCAATGACAACCGCGGGGTGAATCCGATCGCCTTGATTGCCCTTTCCCTGCTGGCGCCACTGGCAGCGTCGATCATACAGATGGCCGTGAGCCGCACCCGCGAATATGATGCAGACGAGGACGGAGCCAAGCTGACCAATGATCCGCTGGCTTTGGCGAGCGCGCTTCGGAAACTGGAATCGGGGATTACGCAGGCTCCGCTGGCTTCCAATGACCAGAAGCTTGTCAACAGCTCGCACCTGATGATCGCCAATCCATTCGGCTCGCGCCTCAAGCGCATGTTCTCCACTCACCCGCCAATGGAGGATCGCATCGCACGGCTTGAAGCGATGGCTGGCGGACGCGGATACTAAGTGCAAAGCAGCTCCTGGGCTTAAGGCCGCATCTCATATGGAGATGCGGCCTTTAGCTTGTTTCGGGCCTTTCCCGTTGAACTGTTAGTTATCTACCCTCCTACTAAAGGATGAGGCGAAGATCTTTGTCTGTCCTAGTCAAGCAAAGATAGGCTGATCGTAGCGGCACCGAAGAGAAGACTCTCTGCCGTCTGATGATGGAGCAAGGAGCAAGGAGCAAGGAGCAAGGAGCAAGGAGCAAGGAGCAAGGATGCGAGACGACGACGCGGCACTTCTGCCCAGGCTTGGGGATGCCATAGCCGGTCAACTGGCCACCGGAACGGTCAAAGGATTGGCTTGCCTGCTTGTGGCCTGGATTTGCTCATCATGGATTGCCCTCGACACTGCTTTCGGCACATTCGCTATCGCGCTGGCGATCTCGTATCTCCTCTCGGAAATCCTCGGCGCCATCATCGTTCGACCGATTGTCCTGAAAGAACGCCGTCCCAACCCCGGGGGAGTGCTGTACGTCGTCCTTCCATTCGTGGTGTCCATCATGGTCAGCTTTGCTGCGTCCTATGCGGTTACCAGCTCATTGCGTGACAGCAGTTTTGTGACAGTGCTCGTTGCCGCATGCAACGCCGCTGAGATCCTCTGGATCAAACCATGGGTGCCGGGCCCTTCGCCGGAAGAAATGGCCGCGAAGTTCCATGAATTCAAAGCCATGACCAAGGACCACTTCGCTGATGATGTTGCTGATATCAAGCGGCGGGCCAGGGAAAGGACTCGTGAACAGTACTACGCGAAGAAGGCCCGCGAAGAAGCAAAGTGGCTGAAGAAGCAGAAACGCGACGAGGATGAGCGCTGATCCTTCCCGGGTCCATGCTCCAGTGGTGCGCAGAATAGCAGCGAGGGCTGCTTCCCATGATGAATGGGAAACAGCCCTCGCAGAATAGCAGCGAGGGCTGCTTCCCATGATGAATGGGAAACAGCCCTCGCTGTGTATCACGCGATTTCTAACGCTGGGTCAGTCCTAGCGGAAGTTCACGAACTGCAGATCCGCTTCTTCGAAGTCGCGCAGCAGAGCCATGGTGGCCTGCAGGTCATCGCGGGACTTGGAAGAGACGCGCAGCTCGTCACCCTGAATGGTTGACTTGATGCCCTTAGGCGCCTCATCGCGAATCAGCTTGTTGATCTTCTTGGCGACATCCTGGGCAATGCCCTCCTTGATGCTTGCCTCGATGCGGTATTCCTTGCCGGATGCAAATGGCTCGCCGGCATCCAAAGACTTTAGGGAAATGCCGCGCTTGACCAGCTTGGACTGGAAAACATCCAGTACTGCGTTGACGCGCTCTTCCGAGTTGGCCTTCATCAGGATCTTCTCGCCGCTGAAATCAACTTCAGCGCCAACGCCCTTGAAGTCGTAGCGCTGGGCAATTTCCTTCTGGGCCTGGTTCATCGCGTTGGCGACTTCCTGGCTATCAACCTTGCTTACGACGTCGAATGTGGAATCACTAGCCATGTGAATACTCCTAGTTGAAACGGGTCTGATTCGCTTCATAGCCTACCGGTTTTACCCCCTGGATTTGGGGTGTGATCAGGCTTACAGCAAAAATGCCCCTCTCGATTTCACAACATCGAAAAACTCCTGTAGAGTTATTTCTCGTTCCGACAAGAGCAAATGTTCTTGAAGCGAACGTACTCGGCAGATTACCCGAGTGGCCAAAGGGGGCTGACTGTAAATCAGCTGGCAACGCCTTCACTGGTTCGAATCCAGTATCTGCCACAAAATAACTCCCGGATCCCAGGATCCGGGAGTTTTTTGCATGCGGAAGGAATGCACGGCAACCCGGATCTTTCCTATTCCCGGTTCCGAACAAGATCACCTTTCTACGTATTTCAAATAAGGATCGGCTACCGTATAACCATGGCAACGAAAAATGTGAGCGAAGACGACTTCGCGAAGTTGATTGAAGACAACGACATCGTCCTCGTGGACTTCTGGGCTGACTGGTGCGGGCCGTGCAAGCAGTTTGCACCGGTTTACGACCAGACCTCGGACAAGTTCAGCGACGTCGTTTTTGCCAAGGTGGATACCGAAGCTGAGCAGGGCCTGGCACGTGCAGCTAACGTGACCTCGATTCCTACCATCATGGCGTTCCGCGAACAGGTCCTCGTGTTCTCGCAGGCTGGTGCGTTGAACCAGACCCAGCTCGAAGATCTCGTCACCGCGGTCAAGGGCATTGACATGAGCGAAGTGCACAAGCAGATCGCCGAGGAAGCCGCGCAGGCTGATTCCTAAGAACCATTTGAGGCTTCGGGCTCCTTACCTCCGCCGGTGATCCAGCGGTGCGTAACGGGGCCCGAAGCTTTGTTTTTTCTGCCCCGAAAGCACCAGCAAGCGCACTACGCGTTGACGGTGCGGGGCGTATGGCGCCAATAGCTCCAGCATCTGCCCATCGCTGATTCGGGAACCGGTAAGCACCTGGCCCACGAAATCAGCCAGATGGAAATCTCCCACCGAAATATGGTCACTGGATCCGTGGGAGCGCTGCAGGGTTTCGGCAATTGTCCAGGGACCAATGCCCGGCACCGAACCCAAGGCGGCTTCCAAGGTGCCCGGAGCCTTGGCGGTGGGCCGTGCATGGTCCATTGGCTTCTCTGCCCACCACTGCAAACTGCCGGCAACCTGCAGCAGGCGTGCCATGGTGTTAGCCCGCTGTCCTTCAACGCGCGCCTTTTGCCAGTCCCAGCGCCTCATCGAGGCTACCTTTTGCGGTCCGGGGAAAATCATCAGGCCCTCGGGAGCCGGACCCGGAGCCCGCTGTCCCAGGTGGCGGATCAGCCAGCGCCAGGCATAATTCGCTTCAATACCGGTCACCCGCTGTTCCAAGATCGCCCCGGCGGCGTGCTCAAAGATCCTGCCGGTGCTGGGCAGAACGAAGTCCGGATGCAACGAGCGGGTGCGCGCGATAATTTCGGGGAACTGCCCTTCTTTGATCCTCGCGTCGAAATCGCTCCAGTCATCGAGCGCCCCTAGAAGGTTCGGAGCTGAGCCGATGGCCCAGTGGGCTCCGGGACCCCATGCTCGAAACGTTGCCGGGGCGGTGGGTGCGGGCTTGCTGATTTGCAGCGTGGCATCTCCGAACGGTGTTCCAAAGGCCAGCCATGCTTCGCTCCGGGACAGGCGGATGGTCGGATCTCCCAGTCCCCGGCGCAGGATTCCCAAAGTCTTGAGCAAGGACACGGGGCGGTGCGGATCGTAATCGGCGCTCAACGGCTTCTCCATGAATCGCATCCTATAGCCTCGTGCCTGCAGTAGCTGGCGGCAGGCTTGCCTAGCACTGATGAAAAGTGCCCGTCCACTGCGTGACGTTTCGCTACGTGCCGGAACGACATGTATGACAACCGCCGGTAAAGTTCTTGACATGAAGTATGCGTCCACAGTCCTAGATCTGATCGGCAATACCCCTTTGGTGAAGCTCAATCGAGTCACCGAGGGGATCAAAGCCACTGTATTGGTGAAGCTTGAATACTTGAATCCGGGTGGTTCCATCAAGGACCGCATCGCATTGAAGATTGTCGAGCGCGCCGAAGAATCCGGCCAGCTCAAGCCCGGCGGAACCATCGTGGAACCAACCAGCGGCAACACCGGTGTCGGCTTGGCCATGGTGGGCCAGCTCAAGGGCTACAACACCATCTTCGTCACCCCGGATAAGGTCGGCGAGGAAAAGCGCGACGTACTGCGCGCCTACGGTGCCAAGGTAGTAGTCACCCCAACCGCGGTGGCCCCGGATTCCCCTCAGTCCTACTACGGCGTATCGGACCGCCTGGTTACCGAGATCGACGGCGCCTACAAGCCCGACCAGTTCTCCAACCCGGCAGCACCCGACAGCCACTTCGAAACCACCGGACCGGAACTCTGGAACGACACCGACGGCAAGCTGACCCATGCGGTCATCAGCGCAGGAACCGGCGGCACCATCACCGGCACCGGACGCTACCTCAAGCAGGTTTCCGCCGGCCGCGCCTCGGGCCCGGTCATGATCATTGCCGCTGACCCGGATGGCTCGGTCTACTCCGGTGGCACCGGACGCCCATACTTCGTCGAGGGCGTCGGTGAAGATATGTGGCCAGGGAACTACGACCCATCCGTGCCGGATGCCGTGGAACCAGTCACCGACGCTGAGGCTTTTGAAATGACCCGCCGGTTGGCCAAGGAAGAAGGCCTGCTGCTGGGCGGTTCTTCGGGCATGGCAGTGGTCGCCGCGCTGCGTGCAGCCAAGGACCTGGGCGAAGACGACATAGTTGTCGTGATCGCCCCGGATGGCGGCCGCGGCTACCTGGCCAAGATCTTCAACGACCAGTGGATGCTGGACCAGGGCTTCACCACCGATGAATACTCCGCCTTGGACTTCATCGGCGCGGCACTTGCCAAGCAGGGCACCACCACGGTGGCTTTGGATACCACCCTGGCCGAAGCGGCCAAGGCACTGCGCGAGCAGGGCGATGACGCATTGGTCGTGTCGACCTCGCCGCTGCCAGCGCGTATCGGCGAGATCCGCGGTGTCATTGGCGCGGGGGACATCACCGACGCACTGCTGGCTGGCGCAGAACCAACCAGTACGCTGGCAGACCTGGGCGACTTGGCCAAGCCATTCATCGGCACCGCAGACACCCCGGAACATGCACAGGAACTGCTCAAGAGCCACCCGGCCGTACTGCTGACCAAGGGCGGCGAAGTGATCGCCGCGGCTACCGCAGCCGATCTCTTGGCCTACTCCACCCGCTAGAGACAACACCTCAAAGGATTGATATCGATGACTGAAAACCACCAGGGAGCAAACACCCGCTTTGTCCATGCGGGCCAGGAATTCGAACCGGTCACCGGCGCGGTAGTTCCGCCGCTGCACTTCTCCTCGACCTACGCGCAGGACGGCATTGGCGGCCTGCGCCACGGATACGAGTACGGCCGCGGCACCAACCCGACCCGCGACGCGCTGCAGGCGCAGCTGGCCGGCGCAGAATTCGGCACCCACGCCTTCTCCTTCAGCTCCGGCCTGGCCGCCGAGGATTCGCTGATCCGTGCGATCCTGCGTCCGGGCGATCACATTGTGCTGGGCAACGACGCCTACGGTGGAACCTTCCGCCTGATTGACCGCGTGCTGGGCGACTGGGGCATCGGCAACACCCCGGTGAACATGGCTGATGAAGCAGCGCTGGCTGCCGCTATCGAAAAGAACAAGGCCAAGCTGGTGTGGGTTGAGACCCCTTCGAACCCGATGATGACCATCACCGACATCGCCAAGGTCGCTGAAATCGCCCATGCTGCCGGCGCATTGCTGGTCGTGGACAACACCTTCGCCAGCCCATTCCTGCAGCAGCCGCTGACCCTGGGTGCTGACATCGTGGTCCACTCGACCACCAAGTACATCGGCGGCCACTCCGATGTGGTGGGCGGTGCGGTGATCGTCAAGGATGCGCAGCTGGCAGAAAAGATCGGCTTCATCCAGTTCGCTGTGGGTGCCGTCTCGGGCCCGATGGACGCCTTCTTGACCACCCGCGGCCTGAAGACCCTGGGCGTTCGCATGCGCGCCCACTCGGAGAACGCCGCACAGGTTGCCGGGTGGCTGCGTGAGCGCAGCGAAGTCGAGCGCGTGCTCTACCCGGGCTTCGAAGACCACCCGGGCCACGAGATTGCCAAGAAGCAGATGTCAGGCTTCGGCGGCATGGTGTCCGTCCAGTTCACCGGCGGAGAATCGGCGGCCCGCAAGATTGCCGAGAGCACCAAGCTTTTCACCTTGGCAGAATCCCTGGGCGGCATCGAATCGCTGATGAACTACCCGTCGGAGATGACCCACGCTTCGGTGAAGGGTACCGAGCTGGCGGTTCCGGTGAACCTGTTGCGCCTGTCCGTTGGCATCGAGGACCCTGCGGATTTGATTGAAGATCTGGAGAAGGCCTTCGCCAACCTGTGAGAACCAAGCGCAAAGGACCTGGGTTCCGCTGCCCGCAAAGGGCAACGGAACCCAGGTCCTTGGTGCTTTGAACGAAGTTCCGGGTCGGCTACCGGCGGCGCTTGGCCGGTTTGGGGTCGACGATCTTGAAATACCTGTTGCTCGCTGGCATCCACATCAGGGCCACGCTGAACATGATGATGGCCGCCAACAGCGAATAGCGGCCGAATCGCAGCAACAGCGGCAGCGCGGTAATCAGGCCCAACCAGGACAGCTGGGCGCGCGCGGCCCGATCTCCGGTGAATAAGCGGTAACCCAGCACACAGCAGGCAAGGCCGGCAGCGGCGAAAAAGATCATCAGCGCAATGGCTCCGAAATCCAGCGCGGAATCCTGGATATGCTCGTAAGCCAGGAAGCCTCCGAAGCCGAGAAAAAGCACTCCGGCTAGGAGCCATAGCATTTGGGCGATGAACAATCCGCCTGGGGTGGGCTCATCTGGACGTCGCGGAAAAAGTGGTTTCTTCACGTTCTCAACCCTACGTGCTTCGGTGCGGTGCCCGATCTCACACGCTCTCGACACTGACAATAGTGGCCTGTTCAAGCTAGCATTAAGTGTTCGCGAACATCAGGGTATCCCTCTCGCATCCAGCCCAATTTTTGAGGCCGGAGCCTTCTCGTGTTGTATTTTCCGCAAAGTGTGTGCGGGTCTTTATGTCATAGGGGAGCGCTTGATGAGCGTGACTTGTATCTGACTGTGCAGCCTATACGTCGTTTCTTTGGGGACGGCCAAGGCCTATCCCCTAACGAATGAGGTAATTCTTCGTGTCTTCTGACATGCCCGTAAACACCGACGACAACCAGACCCCGGAAGAGCCAACCGTGCTCTTCTCCGAACTTGGCCTGGATGCCCGCGTGCTTGCATCGCTTGCCGACCTTGGCTACGAAAAGCCATCGCCAATCCAGGCAGCGACCATTCCACTGCTTCTCGAAGGCCGCGACGTTGTCGGCCTGGCCCAGACCGGTACCGGCAAGACCGCTGCTTTCGCGCTTCCTGCCCTGTCCCGCATGGCAGAGCTGGCTGACACCAATGGTCCAGCCAAGACCCCGCAGATCCTGGTTCTGGCTCCAACCCGCGAGCTGGCCCTCCAGGTCGCCGAAGCCTTCACTTCCTACGCCAAGTACCTGCCGAACTTCACCGTTCTGCCAGTGTACGGCGGCTCGCCATACGGCCCGCAGCTCAACGGCTTGCGCCGTGGCGCCCAGGTAGTCGTTGGTACCCCAGGTCGCGTTATCGACCACATCAACAAGGGTTCCTTGGACCTGTCGAACCTGCAGTACGTTGTCCTTGATGAGGCCGACGAAATGCTGCGCATGGGCTTCGCCGAGGAGGTCGACAAGATCTTGGAAGCTACCCCAGAGGACAAGCAGGTTGCCCTGTTCTCGGCAACCATGCCACGCACCATCCGCCGCATCGCTTCGGAATACCTGCGCAACCCGCAGGAAGTTGCCGTGAAGTCCAAGCAGTCCACCGGCACCAACATCACCCAGCGCTACCTGCAGGTCATGGGCGCCCACAAGCTGGACGCCATGACCCGCATCCTGGAATCCGAGTCGTTCGAAGGCGTTATCACCTTCGTCCGCACCAAGATGGCTACCGAGGACCTGGCCGACAAGCTGAAGGCCCGCGGCTTCACCGCGGCTGCCATCAACGGCGACATCCCTCAGCAGCAGCGTGAGCGCACCGTTGAGAACCTGCGCTCGGGCAAGATCGACATCCTGGTTGCTACCGACGTGGCAGCTCGTGGTTTGGACGTTGAGCGCATTTCGCACGTTATCAACTTCGACATCCCGCATGACACCGAGTCCTACGTGCACCGCATTGGCCGTACCGGCCGTGCCGGCCGCTCGGGCGACGCGATCCTGTTCATGACCCCGCGCGAGAAGTACTTGCTGCGTGCCATCGAGAAGGCTACCCGCCAGCCGGTGACCCAGATGCAGCTGCCTTCGCTGGATTCGGTCAACGACCGTCGTATCCAGAAGTTCACTGATCGCATCGATAAGACCATCAGCGGCCAGGACTTGACCACCTTCCGCGAAATCGTGGAGAAGTTCGCTTCCGAGCACGAAGACCTGGACCAGCTGGAAATCGCAGCTGCACTGGCTCTGATGGCCCAGGGCGGCCGCCCGCTGCTGATGACCGAACCAGTCATGTCCCCTTCGAAGAAGGCGCGCATGGATCGCCCAGAGCGCGGCGAGCGTGGCGACCGCGGTGACCGTGGCGATCGCGGTCCACGTGCCCGCAAGACCGCTGCCGAGGGCAACGCCATGTACCGTCTGGCCGTTGGCCGCCGCAACCGCGTGCAGCCGGGCTCGATCGTTGGCGCACTGGCCAACGAGGGTGGCTTCGATTCTTCGGAAATCGGCGGCATCGAGATCCGTTCGGACCACACCCTGGTCGAGTTGCCAGCAGAGCTGAGCAAGGACCAGTGGCGTGCACTGTCCAAGACCCGCATCGGCGGCGAGGCCATCGAGCTTGAGCTCGACAATGGCCGCAGCCCACGTCGCGACGACGAAGGCGACCGCGGTGGCTTCCGTGGCGGCCGTGGTGGCGGCTTCGGCGGCGGACGCAGCGGCGGACGTGGCGGTTTCGGTGGCGGACGCAGTGGCGGACGTGGCGGTTTCGGTGGCGGCGGACGCGGCGGCAAGGATCGCTTCAGCGATTCGGGCCGTAGCGGTGGACGTCGCGACTACTAAGCCAGTCGCACGCAGCTGAACAGCATTGAATAACGCCCTTGGGGCAAGCCGAAAGCTTGCCCCAAGGGCGTTTTTCGTGCGCCGCAGGCTATTTACGGAGCAGGAGTTCCCACCGGGATCCCGTCCCCGAGATAGACCGTGCCGCCGCTTTCAAGGAACTGCCTGCTTTTCTGCGCCATCCCGGCCAATGCGGCCTGCGCCTCGGCCGAGCCGTACTCGTCGCGGATATCCTGGGAGATGCGCATGGAGCAGAACTTCGGCCCGCACATGGAGCAGAAGTGGGCGGTCTTGGCCGGCTCGGCCGGCAAGGTCTCATCATGGAATTCCTGTGCGGTGACCGGGTCAAGGGACAACGCGAACTGGTCATTCCAGCGGAATTCGAAGCGCGCCTTGCTCAGCGCATCATCCCGCGCTGTGGCACCCGGGTGGCCCTTGGCCAGATCGGCGGCGTGCGCAGCGATCTTGTAGGTGATCACCCCGGTCTTCACATCATCCCGGTTGGGCAGTCCCAGATGCTCCTTGGGGGTGACGTAGCAGAGCATCGCGGTCCCGTACCGTGCGATCTCCGTGGCGCCAATGGCGCTGGTGATGTGGTCGTAGCCCGGGGCGATGTCGGTGACCAGCGGGCCCAGGGTATAGAACGGCGCCCCGTCGCACAGCTGCTGCTGGCGTTCCACATTCTCGCGCACCAGATGGAACGGGATATGCCCCGGGCCTTCGACCATCACCTGCACATCGTACTTCCAGGCGCGCTTGGTCAGCTCGGCCAGGGTGTCCAGCTCGGCGAACTGGGCGGCGTCGTTCGCATCTGCGATGGAGCCCGGGCGCAGCCCGTCGCCCAGCGAGAAGGCCACGTCGTACTGCGCGAAGATCTCGCACAGCTGATCGAAGTGGGTGTACAGGAAATTCTCCTGGTGGTGCGCCAAGCACCAGCCGGCCATGATGGACCCGCCACGCGAGACCATGCCGGTGACCCGGTTGGCGGTCAGCGGGATGTAGCGCAGCAGCACCCCGGCGTGGATGGTCATGTAGTCCACGCCCTGCTCGCACTGCTCAATGACGGTGTCGCGGAAGATCTCCCAGGTCAGTTCGTTGGCTTCGCCGTTGACCTTCTCCAACGCCTGGTAGATCGGCACGGTGCCGATGGGGACCGGGGAGTTGCGGATGATCCACTCGCGGGTGGTGTGGATGTCATCTCCGGTGGACAGGTCCATTACCGTGTCCGCGCCCCATTTGGCCGCCCACTGGAGCTTGGAGACTTCTTCTGCGATGGAGCTGGTCACCGCCGAGTTGCCGATATTCGCATTGATCTTGACCAGGAACGCCTTGCCGATGATCATCGGCTCGGATTCCGGGTGGTTGATGTTCGCCGGGATGATGGCTCGCCCGGCCGCGAGCTCGCTGCGCACCAGCTCGACATCGCATTCCTCGCGCAGGGCCACATAGCGCATTTCCGGGGTGATGATCCCGGCACGCGCATAGTGCATCTGCGTCACGCGGGCTCCGCCAACGGCCCGCAGTGGCGGGGCTGAGCGTCCGGCCCATTCCGCGCTGGCCGTGCCGCGGCGGACCGCTGAGCGTCCGTCGTCGTGCAGGTTGCGTTCGCGGCCTGCATAGGTTTCCACGTCCCCGCGTTCCAGGATCCACCGCTCGCGGAAGGGTTGCAGGCCTTGGGTGGGCTCGCTTCCCGGTCCGCTGGTGCGATATACCGCCAGCGGCTCGTTGGGCTGTCCATTGGGGGAGTCTGCCAATTGGATCTGCGTGACGGGAACAGAAATTCCCGCAGATTCACGGTAGGCAAGGGTGTGGGCAGGGTGCTGTTCAATTTGTTCCACTGGGGAAACTCACTTCCTTCGCCGGCATTACCCGGACAGGTTCAACGGTCGCGGACGGCGATAGCCCGATCTCAGCCCTTGCCAGGGCACCCGTGTGGTCGCGAACAACTTAGCACGCTTGCGAGGAGAAAACGCAAACCCAGTGGTCAGGGCCTGACATCAAGGAAGTGGGAAGGGCCGGCTGTGGCGGGCCAGGATGCTTTTCATTGGCCGGAGACTCTTGCCGGGGGCACCTGGAATCCGGGGCGCAAGACGCGGCCGATAGCCGGTGCTGCAGCTTGGGGTGCGCCTTGGGCCATGCTCGCAGTGGCTACACGGCATCTGCGGGATAAACGAAAAGAGAGGCAATCTGGAACCAGATTGCCTCTCTTATTTCGAGCCCCCTGCCGGAATCGATCCGGCGACCTCGTTCTTACCAAGAACGCGCTCTACCACTGAGCTAAGGGGGCAACAGGTAAATACTTTACACAGGTTTTTGAGGTTTGCAAAATCCGTCGGGAATTTGTTGCTGAGGTCACAATATTCCTACTCAAGACCGGAATGGGCGGCAAGGAGCTGTTGCCTTCCTGGCGGTTTCCAGCACCCCGGTTCACGGCCCGGGATCCAGCTGCCGGGCACCGGAGCCGTGCCTGGGCGCCTAGGTGGATCGGGTGTTGCCCAAGTGCCGCTCGGTCAGGGGTTCTGGAGTGGGAAAGGGTGTCAGCGTTCCGAAGTTCCAAGCGGGGTAATTCGATGCTTGGCCACCGGGGATGATCCGCGGGATTCTATCCTGCGCGTCATGGCAAATCCCCGATTGACCGCGAGGAGCACTCTCGTGAGCATCGTCACCAGGGCACTTTTTGTCCCACCCTTCGTCCCCGGGGTAGCGAGTAAGAGGATAAATAGCCATTGACTAGTGGTTTTACAGAATTCTCCTGGTCTTTTCCGGGGTGATCCGCCGATTTTTCTTTGCCGGGAAATCCGTGTAGAGTATTTACTCGTTGCCCCCTTAGCTCAGTGGTAGAGCGCGTTCTTGGTAAGAACGAGGTCGCCGGATCGATTCCGGCAGGGGGCTCTGAGTGAGAAGCATTCTTGGCTTCTACTGGATTGCTTCTCACTTGTGGCGGCGTAGCTCAGCTGGTTAGAGCGCACGACTCATAATCGTGAGGTCCCGGGATCGAGTCCCGGCGCCGCTACCAAATCAAAGATCCTCGGCCTCGGCCGAGGATCTTTTTTGGTTTCCGGCCCCGAAGCAGCATTGTCCTTCGAGGGCATGAACGGCTAGTGATCCAAGTCCTTCTCCTGGTTCCCGTCCTTGGCTTGCTGAGCCAGCGACAGCAGCCCCTGGATCGCTGTCGTATCGAAATCCGCCTCTTGGCTCGGTGCCTGATTGGCATCATGGCCGTGGACTTCGGTATGCAAGCGCTGCATCTGCATGTCGAGTTTCGTCGCCATGGCCGCCGCGTCGGCAAGCTCTTGCACTAGATGTTCTGGAACTTCGCCCTCGTACTTGTAGAAGATCTTATGTTCCAGGCTTGCCCAGAAATCCTGGGCAATGGTACGGATCTGCAGCTCCACCACGACATCGACCGGGCCATCGGATAAGTAGACCGGGATCTGCACGATCGCATGGACACTTTTATAGCCGTTGGGCTTCGGGTTCTTGATGTAGTCCTTGATTTGGAGGACCTTCAGGTCATTCTGCGAGGTTAGCGTGTTCAGAACCTTGTAGATGTCCTTGACGAAACTGCAGGTAATGCGCACGCCGGCAATGTCGCTGATGTTCTCGCGAATGGCAGGCAGGGACGGGGAGATGTTCCGGCGGGAGACCTTGCGCATGATGCTCTCCGGAGTTTTCACCCGGGAAGTGACGTGCTCAATTGGATTGTAATTGTGCAAATACAAGAACTCTTCACGCAAGATCGAGACCTTGGTCAGCACCTCGTCCACCGCAAACTGGTACTCCATCATGAAACGCTGGAAATCATGGCGGAAAGCCTGCGTCAATCGCTGCAGCTCGGCCGGCGAAGGGGCGGTCTCGGCAGCTGCGATGGCCACTGCACGAGTCTTGTCATCAAATGGGACAGAAATCCTGGATCACCTCAGCAGATTATGGCCCGGCCCGCGGTACGGTTCCGGTGCAGTTCCAGCCTAAGGGCTTCTCCTAGGAATTAGGCCAGAACGAATCGGGAATTCGTCCAGCAAACTTTCGGGCTGCAGGCGCCGGCCAACCTGCCTTGCAGGAGCTAGCCATGTCCGGTGAACTATCGTTGAAGAGGTAACTTCGAGGAAGGCATCGATGGAATTCGCCAGCGACCACCGGCAGCTCTGCCACGGCATCAGCTTCTCAGAGCATGAACGCGCCCCCATGCTCCGGCTTAGGCAAGCGGAAAAATGGAGCACCGAATATCTGGAAGCCAACCGTTCCCTAAGCTTGCGCATCGGCGAACTGAAATTCTGCCTGGGCTACATCACGATGAACAGCGATGGCTCTCGCAACACCTTGCCTTGCCCGAAGAACAAAGCGCTGCGTACCGGAACCCAGTGCGAACGCTGCCGCCGGCTGGATCATTCGAAGTTCATGCATCATTTCCACAAGACCGGCGAAGCCCCGGAAGGCATGCGCAAGTACCTGGAGCAGCCGCACTTCTTGTATGTCGCAAGCTTCGCCCATGGGGCGACCAAAGTCGGTACCACCTCAACCCAGAGCAAATGGACTCGCTTGGCGCAGCAGGGAGCGGTCATTGCCCGCTATATTGCCCGCGCCGCTGATGGAGCCGCTATTCGAGTGCTCGAAGACCTTGTCACTGAACACGTGGGCCTGAGCCAGCAAGTCCGGCAGAAGTCCAAGATCAAGGGACTGGCCAGCTGGGAACTGGACTACGCCCAGCTGGACCAGATCAACTCCGAAGCGGCAAGCCGGGCCCGGTCCTTCCTTGGCGCCCAGCGGGGCTTGGAAACCTACGGCGTGCAGCTGCGCGACGAGCTGTGGGAACAACCGGCCTTCGCCCGCCCGGTAGTAGACGCCTGGGATACCCATGCGCTGCATGCCTGGAATACCGCGCTGGGCGGGAACACCGTGAATCTGCGCATCCGCGGCGTGCTGGGGCAAAGCATCCTCGCAGACAGCGGCGAAGGCACCACCGTGCGCCTGCTGGATGCCGCCGAGTTGAAGACCCGCGAGGTCGCCATCGTGGAGAACTGCGCAGATTTCAGGGAAGAGCAATCCGCCCTGTTCTGAATCAGGCCCAGCGTTGTCGGGGGAGTCACGGGGAAATGCCCCGGCCACAATGAGCGGACACAGCCGGAGCTGAACTAGACTTGAACCATGACCAACACTCCTTGGGAATCAGCCTCACCACGCTATAAGAAGCTCGTCTTCGCTGCCATGGGCATCATGGGCGCAGGCATCATCTTGGCCATCATCGGCGCCAACATTCCATCGCTGCCAACGGTCTACACAGCAATCGGCATCATGGTCATCGGCATGCTCTGCCACATCGCCGGACTGGTTGTCCGCGCCAGGGATGCGCGCCAGTGGCGCATTGCCAATGGCCTGGCGGCCCCTCGAGCCAAGAAGCGCCCGGCGGACGGGCAGGACTAGGGCTCCGCAAGAATTCCACCGTGTGACCGCTTGGCTGCGCCCGGGTCCCGTATCCGGCGGCAGCCTCGCCTGGCCACTTCCAACAACGTTCAGGAGAATCCATGGGCATCAACCCCGACCTGGTAGGGCGCATCTACCCTGCCGGCGAGTCCTACCAGGTAGGCCGCGAAAAGATCCGCGAATTCGCCAAGGCCACCAAGGCCGCCAACCAGGCGCACTACGATGTGCAGGCCGCTCGCGAGCTGGGCTATAGCGATGTCGTTGCCCCTCCGACCTTCGCGATCATCATCGCCCAGCGCGCTGACGCGCAGCTGATTGCCGACCCGGCCAGTGGCATCGACTTCTCCCGCGTGGTGCACGCCGACCAGCGCTTCACCCATCACCGTCCAATCGTTGCCGGCGATGAACTGCTTGCCGAGCTCTACGTGGACCAGGTCCGTGAAATGGGTGCCGGTGCCATGATCACCACCCGCGCGGAAATAACCACCGTGGCTGGCGAGAAGATCGCAACCACCGTTTCATCGCTACTGGTACGAGCTGAGGACTAAGCATGATTGAATTCGAAAGCCTCGAAAAGGGCCAGGTCATTGGATCGCACACGGTGCAGGTCAACCGCGCGGACCTCGTCCGCTATGCAGGTGCCTCGGGCGACTTCAACCCGATTCACTGGAATGAGCGCTTCGCCAAGGAAGTGGAACTGCCATCGGTGATTGCCCACGGCATGTTCACCATGGGATCGGTCATCGACCTGGTCTCCCAGTGGGTCGGCAACCCGGGGGCCATCATCGACTACCAGACCCGCTTCACCAAGCCGGTAGTCGTCGAAGATCCCGAAGGTACCACCATTTCGGTGGAGGGCAAGGTCGGTGCCTTGGACTCCGAAGCCCGCACCGCCCGCATCGATCTGGCAGTCTCGGCCCATGACAGCAAGGTACTGCTCAAGTGCCAAGCCGTGGTGCAGCTCTAGGCATGCAACTTCCCGGTGAAGCGCAGAGGCCTGTAACCCAGTGGCGCAACGCGCTGATGGCCGCCTACCTGGCCAGCGGCCTGCTGATCTCGGCCCTGGTTTCGCGCTTGCCCGCAGTGCGTGATGCCCTGCAGCTGGACCACGCCAGCGTTGGACTGCTGCTGCTGTGCATGAGTGCAGGATCCTTCCTGTCCGTCTCGGTCTCAGGACAACTGGTTCTGCGCCTTGGGGCCACCCGCGTCATGCGCATCGCCGCGACAATAGCCGGCTGTTCACTCATTCTTGTAGGCGTGGGCGCAGGAATCTTTGGCAGCGCCCTGATCTGCGGCATCTTCCTCTTCGCCCAGGGCCTGGGGACCGCATCATGGAATGTCGCCTCCAATGTCCAAGGCGCGGCCATGGAACGCGCCTTGGGCAAGAGCATCATGCCCGCCCTGCACGGTTTCTTCTCCATCGGCACCGTGATCGGTGCCGGCGCTGGTGCGCTAGGTGCCCGACTGCAGATCCCGTTGCAGTACCACTACGGCTTCATGGGCCTGGTTATCGTCTTCACCGTGCTCTACAGTGCCCGATTCTACGGAGAAGACTACAGCCGGACCCCGCGCACCAGCAGCGGGACCTCGCTGAAGAAGGCCTGGACCGAACCGCAGACCGTCCTCTTGGGCGTTCTGGTTCTGGGCATGGCCCTGGCTGAAGGCGCAGCCGGCGACTGGGTGGCCATGGCACTGGTGGATGGATACCACACGAAGGAAGGCGTGGGAGCCATCGGCTACGGCGTCTTCGTTACCGCCATGACCCTGACCCGGCTGCTGTCCGGCGATCTGATCTTGCGCCTGGGCCGCGTCGTCATGATCCGGGCCAGCGCCATCAGCGCCCTGGTCGGGGTACTGCTCTTCGCCTTTGGCAACAACCTGCCGCTGGCCTTCGTGGCCTTGGCCATCTGGGGCATGGGAGTGGCCCTGACCTTCCCGCTGGCCATGAGCGCGGCATCGGATGATCCTGTTCATGCCGCGACCCGCGTCTCGGTAGTGTCCACCATCGGCTACGGCGCCTTCCTCGGTGGCCCGCCGCTTTTGGGACTGCTGGCTGAAGTCATCGGCCTGCTCCCTGCTTTGGGTTCCATTTCCATCCTGGTGGTCGTGGCCTTCTGCTTGTCCTCTAATGCCGCCGGAAACCGTACCGGCGGCGCAGGCAAAGCGTAGAACGCCGGCCGGCCGCACCTATTCGTTCCCATACGGAAAGTAAACTGAAGCAATGCTGAAGAATCTGACCACGACCCACGTTGGTGGGCCAGCCCAGCAATTGGTGACCGCTACCAGCGAAGCTGAACTGGCTCAAGCCGTTGCGGCAGCAGACACCGCAGGGCACGACGTTCTGCTCATTGGCGGGGGTTCCAACCTGGTGATCTCCGACGAGGGGTACCCGGGCGTCGCAGTGCAGATCGCCACCCGCGGACTGCACCTGGACGAGCAGCCTAATGGCAAGGTGCTGCTGCGCGCTGCCGCCGGCGAGAACTGGGACACGACCGTTGAATACAGCCTGGCTGAGGGCCTGAGCGGACTGGAAGCGCTCTCGGGCATCCCCGGGTGCACCGGTGCCACTCCGGTGCAGAACGTCGGGGCCTACGGGGCAGACATTTCCCAGACCCTGGCGTGGGTGCGTGCCTACGACCGCCAGAGCAACCAGGTACTCAAGCTGGATAACTCCGAGCTTGGTTTCGCCTACCGCGATTCGGTCATCAAGCGCACGAGCACCAACGGATCCCCACGCTACGTGGTCCTGGAAGTGGCCTTCCTGCTGACCCGTGAAAATGAATCGGCTCCTATCCGCTATGCAGAGCTGGCCCGCCGGCTCGGAGTTGAAGCTGGCGAACGCGCCGACGCGCTCGAAGTGCGCCAGACCGTTCTGGACTTGCGTCGTTCCAAGGGGATGGTCTTTGATGCCAGGGATGCCGACTCGCACTCCACGGGTTCCTTCTTCACCAACCCCATCGTTGAATCCAGCGTCATGGGCAAGCTTCCCGAGAACGCTCCGAGCTACCCGGCGGAACAAGCTGGCTTCCTCAAGCTGTCCGCCGCGTGGCTCATCGACCAGGCCGGTTTCGGCAAGGGCTACGGCTTGGAGGGGACCGAGGGGTTCGCGCTCGCTGGCGGCCGAGCGTCCCTGTCCACCAAGCACACACTGGCCATCACCAACCGCGGGGAAGCCACCGCCCAGGACATTGTGGCCATTGCGCGGGCAGTTCGTGCCGGCGTGCAGCAGCGTTTTGGCATTGAACTGGTCAATGAGCCGCTGCTGATCGGCCTAGCTCTCTAAGCGAGCAGCATGCCAGCCATCGCCGGAACACGGGAGGAAAACAAGGGTGCACTTGTCATTGCGAAAGCTCGCGCTGGAGGATATCGACCTGCTGGAAGCGAACTTCCAATCCGTGCAGGGCGCCGGTGAAGCCCAGTGGTTCGGCTTCTGGGATACGAACAAGCTGCGCGCCCGTGTCGGCCAGGACCAGTTGATCGGCAACGCCGATGGCGCGCTGGCGGTCTGCTTGGGGGAGCAGGTAATCGGCAAAGTCGATTGGTTCACCGTTTCGTCGTGGGGCCGGGCCAACACCTCGGCCTGCTGGGAAGTCGCTATCGGCATCTTTGCCCAGTACCGCGGCCAGGGCCATGGCACGCAGGCGCAGAAGATGCTCGTCGACTACTTGTTCACCCACTACCCCCGTCATCGGATCCAGGCTACGACAGCCGCAGAAAATGCGGCTGAGCAAAAGTGCCTGGAGAAGCTGGGGTTCACCCGCGAGGGTGTCATCCGCCAAGCGCAGTGGCGCGCCGGTGCGTGGCATGACCAGCTGATCTATTCAGTACTCCGGGATGAGTGGGCCCACTAGAGCTCATCCGCAGGGGAAATGGCCAAGCCCAGAACAGAAATTTCTGTTCTGGGCTTGGCCATGGCTTTGCCTCGGAGGTGCCTAGAGGCGGCCCTGGGCGATAGCGAGCATGCGGCGCAGCGGCTCGGCAGCGCCCCACAGCAGCTGGTCTCCAACGGTAAAGGCCGAGATGTACTCAGGACCCATTTCCAGCTTGCGGATACGGCCGACCGGGATATCCAAGGTACCGGACGCCGCGACCGGAGTCAGCTCGTCCATGGTGGCTTCCTTCTCGTTGGGAACGACCTTGGCCCACTGGTTGTCTGCTGAGAGCAGCGACTCGATTTCGGAGACCGGCAGGTCTTCCTTCAGCTTCAGCGTCAGTGCCTGCGAGTGCGAGCGCATGGCACCGATGCGGACGCACAGGCCGTCCATGATGATCTGCTTGTCGCCGGGGGTCTGCAGGATCTTGTTGGTCTCAACGCCTGCCTTCCACTCTTCGCGGGACTGGCCGTTGCCCAAATCAGCGTCGATCCATGGGATCAGCGAGCCGCCCAGTGGTACGCCGAATTGCGCGGCATCCAGGTTTCCGCGCTGGGTTTCCAGGACCTTGCGGTCGATTTCCAGGATGGCGCTGGCTGGATCAGCCAACTCGCTGCCCACCGACGCATTGATGTCGCCGAACTGGGTGAGCAGTTCGCGCATATGGCGTGCGCCGCCGCCGGAAGCGGCCTGGTAGGTCATCGCGGTGCCCCACTCGACTAAGTTGTTCTTGAATAGCCCGCCCAAGCCCATGAGCATGCACGAGACGGTGCAGTTGCCGCCGATGTAGTCCTTGACGCCAGAGGCCAGGGATTCATCGATCACGGCTCGGTTGACCGGGTCCAAAACGATGACCGAATCATCATTCATGCGCAGCGAGGACGCCGCATCGATCCACAGGCCGTCCCAGCCGGACTTGCGAAGCTCGGTGTGGACCTTGGTCGTGTAGTCCCCGCCCTGGGCAGTGACGATGATCGGCAACTTGGACAGCGTTTCAATATCGAACGCGTCCTGCAGCGGCCCAGCACCCTCAGCGAATGCCGGGGCGTTGCCGCCGGCATTGGAAGTCGAGAAAAATACCGGGTCAATCTGGGCGAAATCGCCCTCGTCGAGCATGCGCTGCATCAGCACGGAACCAACCATGCCTCGGTAACCTACAAAACCAACAGATGAAGTCATGTATCCATGGTAGGGGCGTTTATCCGGCAGAGCCCGGTTCGTTACACCAGTTAAAGCAGAATCACACCCAAGCCCCAGCAGGGTTCAGGTGTGACTCGGTGCAGCGAAAGTTTTACTTTTCCTCAAGCAGCAGCTTGCGGTTCTTGATCGCCCACATGGCGGAGAAGATAAAGATCTGCGTCGGGACCAGCAGCATGATCAGGCCGAATACCTTGTGGCCGCCGAGAACCATGAAGAAGCCGAGTACGGCCACCACCAAGGCCAGCAGCGGGAAGAGCATGTATCCGAGAATGAAGAGTGCTTCGGGGTGCTGCTTGAGCTCTCCGATGTATTTTTTCATGGTCGTTCTAATCCTTTTGACGAAGCCAGGTTTCAAAGCGGTAGCGGGTACCGGTGGAGGAAGTGTGCCAGTGGGCAGCTTCCGAATCTAGGGACGGATCGGATGCGCCCAGAGCGAAGCCAGCGGTGAGCTTCGGTGCGGAGGTATCTCCAGCAGGGGAGGCATCGAGCTTGGTAATCACCGCGACGTCCAGCAGCGCCAGTGCCTGGGCATAGACCTTTCCGCCGCCAATGATCCATACTTCTTCGCCGCCGGCGCTGCGCTGTGCCAACGCGATGGCTTCTTCCAAGCTGGAGACGGGGAGTGCGCCATCCTTGCGCAGCTGCGCGTGGGCATCAGCCTGCGTGGTCAGCACGATGTTGGTGCGTCCTGGCAATGGACGGAACTTCGCCGGGAAGGAATTCCATGTGGCACGACCCATGATCACTGGATGGCCAGCGGTCGTGCGCTTGAAATGGGCCAGGTCCTCGGGAACGTGCCATGGCATGGCGCCGTCAGCGCCAATAATGCCGTTCTCGGCTTGGGCCCAAATGGCGCCAACCAGCGGTTCAACGTCGTGTGCGTGGCGAGGCTTGGGAGTCATACCGCTACGGCTCCCTTGATCGTCGGGTGGTGCTGGTAGTCGTTGATGCTGAAATCTTCCAGCGTGTAGTCGAAGATCGACTCGGGCTTGGAATTGAAGCTGAGCGTCGGGTATGGGTAAGGATCGCGGGAGAGCTGCTCCTTGACCTGTTCCAAGTGGTTGGTGTAGATATGCACGTCGCCACCAGTCCAGATGAACTCGCCTGGCTCCAGATCGAGCTGGTGGGCAAGCATGCGCGTGAGCAGTGCGTAGGAAGCGATGTTGAACGGTACGCCCAGGAACATGTCTGCACTGCGCTGGTAGAGCTGGCAGGAGAGCTTGCCCTCGGCCACGTAGAACTGGAAGAACACGTGGCATGGAGGCAACGCCATATTCTGGATCTCTGCGACATTCCACGCCGAGACGATGTGGCGGCGGGAGTCCGGATTGTTCCGCAGCGAGTCAACCAGCTGGGAGATCTGGTCAATGTGGCCGCCATCGGGAGTTGGCCAGCTGCGCCACTGGACACCATAGACCGGTCCGAGTTCGCCGGCTTCGTCAGCCCATTCATTCCAGATGCGCACGCCCTGGTCCTGCAGCCACTTCACATTGGATTCGCCGCGCAGGAACCACAAGAGTTCTGCTGCCACGGATTTGAAGTGCACGCGTTTGGTGGTGACCAGCGGGAAAGAATCCTTCAGATCGAAGCGGATCTGGCGGCCGAATACCGACAGCGTTCCAGTTCCGGTGCGGTCTTCCTTGGAGGCGCCGTTCTCCAGCACGTCTCGAAGCAGATCTTCATAAGGGGTTGCGATTGGAGTCGTCATCTTACCTGTCGTGCTGGTGGTCGGCGCTGGCATATTCACACGTCCCAGTTTAGATCAAACGGAAAGCTCCTGGAACTAAGCGCATTGATGATGCTGCTCGCACTCGTGCCTAGCTCGCAGCCACCATGTCGTTATACTCCGGGTAGCGGCGCAGGTAGTCCTGGACGTAGCTGCACTCCGGAATGATCTTCAGCCCCTTGTCGCGGAACTTGTCCAGAACCAAGGTCACCAGCGCGCGAGCGTATCCGCGACGGCCGAATTCCTCATTGACTATGGTGTGCTGGATGGTGGCGATGCCATCTTCTTCGTAGTAGCCGAGGAAACCGACAAAAGTGGAACCGTGCCACAGCGAATAGCGGCCGCGGCTGGCATCGTGATCCAAACGCAGTCCATGGTGCACAATCTTCTCGACTGGCTGGTTCGGTTGCTGGGCAGTCATGGCATTACCTCATTCTTGGCTGTGACGTGTCTCCTATTCATAGTCTTATCCCTAATCGGAGGCAGATGCAACGGCTGGTGCCACGCCCTGAGAGAACACTGAAGCCCGGCATGCAATGCCGGGCTTCAGCCGCATCAGGCTAATCGTGGTACGGCGTATGAATCTCAAAGGAGACAATTCGCGGGCTGCCGGATTGGACCTGCTGCGCAACGATCAGGGACCCCGGTTCCAAATAGGGATCCTGGTCCGGCAGGGCCATGGCCAGTTCGTCAGTGGAGTTCTGGGCAAGAACCTCCAGCACGAAGGGCAGCACCGGGCGATGGGTGCAAATCACCTGGGAACGGTACTTGTCGAAGAGTTTCTGCACGGCCTTGCGTGCCCGCTCCGGATTGCGTGTCGCCGCATGTTCGGTCAGGGCTTTAATGCTCTTGAGCTTCAAGGCGTGCAAGGCGGCATAGGGAGTGATCGTCTGGACGCACCGCATCCACGGGGAAGAGGCCACGTGCATCGGCTTCCATGCTTCGAGCATCCGGGAAACTGCCTGCGCCTGGCGTCGCCCCGTCGCCGCCAGCGGGCGGTCTCCTTCGGCACGAGTCCAGTTGCCACGAGGCTTGGCCTTGGCATGGCGGACAATGAGCACCGGGTGCGTATCGAGCACGCCGGCTTCATAGGCCAGGAGCAGATCGGACAGCGGCTGGTTGTCCGTGGCAATGGACAGCATTTTGGCAGCCTTCTTGGGACTGGTCCAAAGAGCCTCGTCGCATTCCGCGCCATCAGGCTCAATTACCGTCTGCGCATCGGTCTTGGCTGCCCAATAGTAGACAACCTTGGTTTTCTGGCCCACGGAGTAGGCGGTGGCTGAAAGCGGGATGCCCAAGGTGATGCGCAACCCGATTTCCTCGCGGACCTCGCGCAGCGCACACTCGGCGATGGATTCACCCTGATCCAGTTTGCCCTTGGGCCAGGACCAGTCATCGTACTTTGGGCGGTGGATCAGGAGAACTTGGAGTTTGCCGTCCTTCACGCGCCAGGGGATTGCCCCGGCGGCCACGATGTCGTATTCGCCAAGGCGGATTTCCTCGGCATCTGCAGAACGGATGATGTCACGAGCCCTGGTGCGGGTATCGCGCAGCTCTGGTTCGGTCACTAGCTATTACGTCCACTGTTTCGTCGGCGGGCATGTTCTTCAACTAACCAGAATTGGACGTCCGAGAGCGCCTTGCCATCCTCGTCCTGGTAATGGCGAATCCAGTCGCCATCGGAGTTCAGGTGCCACGAAGCGGTCTTGTCGTCCATGTAGCGGGCCAGCAGGGTGATCATGCGATCAATGTCCTCCTGGTTGCGCAGCGAGACCAGGGCTTCCACGCGACGATCCAGGTTGCGGTGCATCATGTCGGCGGAGCCGATGTACACCAGTGGATCTCCGCCGTTTTCAAACATGAACACGCGGCTGTGCTCAAGGAACCGGCCCAAGATGGAACGTACTTCGATGTTCTCGCTCAGTCCCGGCACTCCCGGGCGCAGGGCGCAGATGCCGCGAACGATGACTTCCACCTTGACCCTTGCCTGGCTGGCCCGGTACAGCGCATCGATGATGGCTTCATCCACGATGGAATTGACCTTGATGACGACCTTTGCCGGCTTGCCGGCCGCGGCGTTGACTATCTCCTTCTCGATATGCGCCAGCAAGCCGGTGCGTACCGAGCGCGGAGCAACCAGCAGGCGGTTGTAGGTCGAGCGCGGGGCGTAGCCCGAAAGCTGATTGAACAGCTTGGAGATATCCTCGCCAACTTCGTCGTCGCAGGTGAGCAGGCCGAAGTCTTCGTAATACCGCGCGGTGCGCGGGTGGTAGTTGCCGGTGCCGATGTGGCAATAGCGGCGCAGCTTGTCGCCTTCGCGGCGAACCACCAAGGAGAGCTTGGAGTGGGTTTTCAGGCCCACGATGCCGTAGACCACGTGCACGCCCGCCTGTTCCAGCTTGCGCGCCCAAGAGATGTTGGCCTGCTCGTCGAAGCGGGCCTTGATTTCTACCAGGGCCAGAACCTGCTTGCCAGCTTCGGCCGCATCAATCAGCGCATCGACGATGGGCGAGTCGCCGCTGGTGCGGTACAGGGTCTGCTTGATGGCCATGACCTTCGGATCAGCTGCGGCCTGTTCCAGGAAGGCCTGCACGCTGGTGGAGAAGGAATCATAGGGATGGTGAAGCAGGATGTCGCGGCGCCGAACGGCCGCGAACACATTGGCGGCTTTGGCAGTTTCTGATTCGTTCAGGTAGTTCGAGGTATGGCCAACATGCTTGGTGTAGTGAAGCTCTGAACGGTCCAGCGACGCGATAACGCCCAAACCGCGCAGGTCCAATGGGGTGGG
This sequence comes from Glutamicibacter sp. NPDC087583, assembly GCF_044743685.1. Taxonomy (NCBI): domain Bacteria; kingdom Bacillati; phylum Actinomycetota; class Actinomycetes; order Micrococcales; family Micrococcaceae; genus Glutamicibacter; species Glutamicibacter sp. NPDC087583. Next base: position 281,622 of record NZ_JBIUWY010000001.1, read on the forward strand.
AAGCTTGAAAACCTCGTCCTCTTCAACACCGAGCTCGCGGGTGAGCAGCTCCATGATTTCAGGGTTGATGTCATTGGCGACTTCCAGGCGAACGGGAGGACCGAAGCGGCGGCGCAGCAATTCCTTCTCCAGCGCCTGCAGCAGGTTCTCTGCATCGTCCTCTTCAACTTCCAGGTCCTCGTTGCGGGTGACACGGAAGAAGTGGTGCTCGACGATTTCCATCCCCGGGAACAACAGCTCCAAGTGCACCGCAATAAGTGCTTCGAGCGGGATGAACCGGGCCGTACGCAACGAAGAGTGCGCCGCGCGGGTGCCGTCGATGCTGATCAGGCGGGCGATGGTGTCTGGCACCTTCAAGCGGGCAAAGAGTTCCTTGCCGGTCAGCGGGTTGCGGACCACCACAGCCAGATTCAGCGACAGCCCGGAGATGTACGGGAATGGGTGAGCAGGGTCAACCGCCAGCGGAGTGAGTACCGGGAATACCTGGGAAACGAACCACTTGGAAAGCAGGTCACGCTCGGATGCCGAGAGGTCTTCCCAGGTGGTGATGCGGATACCCTGCTCGGCCAAATCGGGGTATACCGAGTCGGCGAAGACTTTGGCATGGCGGGTCTGCAGCGCGTGGGCCGAGGATAGCAGCAACTCCAACTGGTCTACCGGGTTCATTCCGTTAGCCGCCGGCACCGCCAGTCCAGCGTGGATGCGGCGCTTCAGCCCGGCAACGCGAACCATGAAGAACTCATCAAGGTTCGAGGCGAAGATGGACAGGAAGTTCACCCGTTCAAGCAAGGGCAGATCGGTGTCTTCGGCCAGCTCCAGAACGCGGGCGTTGAAATGCAGCCAGCTGAGCTCACGGTCAAGGAAACGCTCATTTTTGAATCCGCCATCAGGATGCAGATCCGGTAGCGAATCTGCTGGCTCTATACGATCTTCATTGACCTTCGAGGAAGGAACATCACGTAGCTGAGTACCAGTTTCCTTGGGGTAGCTATTCATCGGCTGAACTCACTTCTTTCCTGCAAGTGGACGCTAAAGACACCGCTGGCGGCAGTCGCGATAAATCAGGGACTGCCGGTACCCCTAGTCTATCTTCTGCGGACCGTACATAATGTCCGCATCCCAAAGTGTGAAGCCCAGCGAGCGGTAGAGCTTAACTGCAGCTTCATTATCGGCATCCACGTACAAGATCACCGCATCGACGCCCAGTTCCAGCAGGTAGTTGATGCCGGTGGTGGTCAAGGACCGGCCCAGGCCTAGTCCCTGCGCTTCGGGAACGACGCCGACAACGTAAACCTCGCCGGTGGGGCGGACCGCGTCTGCGGTAGCAGGATGGATTTTGGTCCAGTGGTAGGCGAGCAGATTCTCCTCCGCGTCAAAGGCCAAGAAGAAGCCGGATGGGTCGAACCAGTCCTCGGACATGCGCGCTTCGAGGTCATTGAGGGTCAGCGAACCTTGCTCGGGATGATGCACGAAGGACTTGGCGTTAGCTTCCAGCCATTGCGGCTCGTCCTCGCCAACACGGAAGGTGCGGACCGTAATCCGGCGATCAATCGCAGGCTCTTCAAGGTAATCGGTGCCTTCGCGGCGCATCCGGAACAGCTCGCGTACGCGGTCCAGGCCCACACCTGCGGCCAGCTTCTTGGCTGCATCGTGGTCGCCGTGCGCCCACGCCTGGATCTTCGAGAGATCCAGCAGCTCACCGAGCTTGCCCAGCAGGGCCCGGCCAATGCCAGCGCGGCGATGCTCGGGGTGGACTACCAGTTCCAGGACCCAAGGCTGATCCGGGGATTCCCGAACCGCGATGGCAACGCCGGCCAACGTCGACTCCGCGCCTTCGCCGGCTTCAGCCAGCAGGGCAAGCAGATTCTGGCTAGGCTCATCGGCTGCCAATGCCACCAGGGTCTGGTCGCTCAACGGCGGGTTGCCATCGGCTTTCTGCGCATCGAGGGCTAGCTGGCGCACGTCGGATAGCGCCCGTTCATCAAGCTCACCGGGGACGTGCTGGATGGAAACAGTGTTCTGTGGCAGTTCGCTCATGCATTTCACGATAGTCGTAAAATGTGCGAAGTGGGTAGGAGTTATCTGAAAGTTATGATTCGGTGTGGAAGCGGTAGCCGACGTTGCGCACCGTTCCGATGAGCTGTTCATGATCGGTGCCGAGTTTCGCGCGCAAACGTCGCACATGCACGTCTACGGTACGGGTGCCTCCGTAGTAGTCGTATCCCCACACTTCATGCAGCAGCTGTTCGCGGGTGAAGACTCGGCCGGGGAACTGTGCGAGGTACTTGAGCAGTTCGAACTCTTTGTATGTCAGGTCCAGCATGCGGTTATCGATACGGGCGGTGTAGCTCAACTCATCGATGCGCAGGCCCGAAGTGCTTTCAGCGGCCACCGGTGCGGGGGCGGGAACCGTGGCTCCGGAGAGCATCAGGCGGATGCGTGCATCAAGCTCGGCAGGGATGGCGGAAGGCAACAGGAAATCAGTCGCAAACCAATCCGAGTTCAAAATGCCCAGTGCGCCTTCGCTGACAACCAGCAGCAAGGGCAGATTCAAATTGGCGTGCAATAACTGCGCCAGGGAGCGCGCCGGAATGAGATCTGTACGGGCATCGAGGATGACCGCGTCGCACTCAGGGATTTGGCTCAGCGACTCCGTTGTTGCAGGGAAGAAAGAAATCTCGTGCAATAACAGTTCGAGTGCCGGAAGAACTTCAGCGGCATTTTCGGCATGATTACTTAATAGCAGTAGGTGAGCCAATCGGTCTTCCTCCTGCCAGATAGTTGCGAAAAAATCACTTTTACGTGTCACAGTATAAGGAATGAATCAGTTGAAGCACGCATGTAAACACGCAAGTGCGGACACATTACCGTCAGGAATCAGAATTTGAGAATCAAGGTTTTATTCAGTGGACTCGTTGCAGCGGCACTGCTTGTCGTTGTTGCAAGTCTGGATTCGATGAGCTGGCTGATGGGTGTGCTCACCGCGGTCTTGCAGCTGATTTTCGCCTATACCTGGCCACGAATGGTCCGCTCTGATGCGCCATGGCCGATCACCATCATCTTGGCGTTGTGCTCTTTGGCGGCTACGGCTTCGACCATGTTCATGCCAGGCGGGTCGGTGATGTCACATAGTGTCGAAGCAATCGCCGTTGGCGTGCTTCTGGTATTTATCAGCCAGGTATTGCGCGGGGCAGAAGCCGAAGGCCGGCTGGCCGGTGTGGTTTCTGGCGTGACCGGCATAGTCCTGGGCGTGCTGGGTTCCGCCTGGGCCGCTAGTGCTTATGTGCCCTACGGCTTTGGGCTGGCCGTCACAACCGTGGTCGCTCTGCTTGGGGCTGGTGCGGTTGCCGTTACCCGCCTGCCAAACCGGATGACCATGATTCTGGCGCCTGTGGTCGCTGCCGCATTGGGCGCGGCCTCCAGCGCGCTGCCAATCGATATGCTCTGGTACCAAGGGGCGACCCTGGGACTGCTGACCGGCTTGCTGGTGGGTTCATTACGGGCATTGGCCTTGGTCAGCCGCAGCGTACGAAACATGAGTGGAATCCTTGGCCTTGCCTGCGCCATCTTGCTGATGAGCGGTGCGGTCAGCTGGTACGCGATGGAAGTGCTGGCTTTCATTTAGCGGTGAGCGGTTCAAATATGATGCTAGCTGCGTCACGCGTGTCGAAGTTCTCCTGCCTCCCGCGCTAAGATGAAGCCATGAATGAAAATTACCTTGCAATCGAAATTTTCTTCCAGGCACTTGTAGTGATCGCCGGTCTCGGAATGGCTGGGTTCGCAGGCTTGGTAGTGAAGCGCCTCTTCCAGGGCCAGAAGTAGAAACAGCGCACACAACAACGTGTGCGCTGTTTTCATTTCATCACTAACTGACTTAGGAGCGAGTAGTCCATGGCTTTTGACCTACCTACGGACCTCACCCCGGAACTTGTACCTTTCGCATGGCTCATCGGCACCTGGGAAGGTGCTGGCCGTCTTGGCGAAGGCGAAGCCGAGGACGAGTTTTTCTGGCAGCAAGTCACCTTCCGTGACGTTGGCGGGCCGTACCTTGAATACCGCAGTGAAGCCTGGCTGACCGAAGCCGATGGCACGAAGCTGCGGATCCTAGCCGTTGAAACCGGCTTCTGGTCCTTGGACCGTGAACAGCAGGAAGCCGATGCCGGTCCTGGCATGGAACCCGGTGACATCTTCCCGGTACTGCGTTCGGCCGACGATGTGCAGAAGCTGCATACCGAAGACGGCTTCAAGATCCAGGCGCAAATTGTCCGACCAGACGGCATCTCAGAGCTGTATTACGGCCTGATTAATGGACCACGCATTCAGCTGGCCACCGAGAGCTTGCTGCGCAGCAAGAACGCCCAAGCTTACGCGTCCTCAACCCGGATCTACGGTCTGGTCAATGGCGAGCTGTTCTGGCGCTGGGATGTTTCCAAGGGCAATATGGATCTTCAAGCGCACGCCTCGGCGGCGCTCAAGCGTGTCACCTCGGAAGGCACGGTGCACTAATCATGGCCACTGAATACCGTTCGGTCCTGCTGGACCGTGCTGCTGCAGTGGAAGCTGGCGGCGTAGATGCCGGCGTCGCAGCCCACTACGGCGCTCCTACCCGCGAAGCTCGCAAACTCGCTGAGGGCCAGGCAATTGCCGATCTGAGCCACTTCGATGTCGTGGAGATCCGCGGCGAAGACCGCCAGAGTTGGCTCGATACGCTCAGCAGCCAGCGCATTTCCAGCCTGAAGCCAGGAGACAGCACCCAGACGCTGCTGCTTTCGGTTCAAGGACGCATTGAGCACGAAATGAAGGTGCTGGCCACCGCAGATCGCTTGCTGCTGATCGTTGAACCTGGTGCCGGAGCAGCGTTGGCGCAGTTCCTGAACTCAATGCGCTTCATGCTGCGCGTTGAGGTCAATGATCTTTCCGAGAGCTACGGCGTATTGGCGGCTACCCGCAAGATTGGCACTGCCGGGAGCCTGGTCTGGGAGAACCCATGGCCCGGAATCACCGACGGTGGTTGGGCCTATTCCCGTGAGGATCACCCGGGCAAGGAACGTCCGTGGTTCTTGCATATCGTGGAGTTGGAGCAGCTTGCCGTCGCAGTAGCTGACGAAGAGCTGTCAGGCATGATGGCTGTCGAGGCCTTGCGTATCGCCGCGTGGGAGCCGCGCTTCGGTGCCGAGATAGACGACAAGACCATTCCCCACGAGTTGGATTGGCTGCGTACCGCGGTGCACATGGACAAGGGCTGCTATAAAGGCCAGGAAACAATTGCCCGGGTGCACAACATCGGCCACCCGCCTCGTCGCATGGTTTTCTTGGACCTCGACGGTTCCATGCACACGCTGCCTGCCACCGGCGCCGAAGTGAAGCTGGGGGAGCGCACGGTTGGCCGGATCACTTCCGCGACTTTGCACTATGAAGCCGGGCCAATCGCCTTGGCCGTGGTCAAGCGCAACGTTGACCCGGAAGCGGTTCTGTCCGTGGTGGACGGCGAAACGAGCTACCCGGCAACGCAGGAAGTCATTGTGGCGACCGACGCCGGCCAGGTCGCTGGGCGCTTTACCGGGTTCCTGAGAACCCCGCCGCAAGGCTAAAGGCCAAAGAGAAGGGCGTGGGTTGGAATGCTGTTCACAGCATTCCAACCCACGCCCTTGGTGTATCTCCAGGCCTAGCCGAAGAGCACGGCGGCCTCTTCGTAGCGTTCCATGGGGACACGCTTGAGGTTGTTCAGTGCGGCACGCAGCGGTACGCGCAGCACCTTGGTGCCGTGCAACGCCACCATGGTGCCCCACGCCTCGGCATGGATGGAATCCACCGCAGCCATTCCCAAACGGGTGGCCAGGACACGGTCAAAAGCGGTGGGGACGCCGCCGCGCTGAATATGTCCCAGCACGGTTGCACGCGTTTCGATGCCGGTACGTTCCTCAATGACCGGGGCGAGCATCTCCCCGATGCCGCCAAGGCGGGCGCGTCCGAAGGAATCGAGACCACGTACCGAGAACGCTTCTTCCATGCCTTCTGGCACAAAGCCTTCGGCCACAACCACCAACGGGGCGCGTCCGCGCTCATGGGCTTCGTTCACCCATTGGCAGATCTGCTCCATGGTGGTGGAAACCTCCGGGATGAGCACCGCGTGCGCACCGGATGCCATCCCCGCGTGCAGTGCAATCCAGCCTACGTGGCGGCCCATTACCTCGGCCACCATGCAGCGGTGGTGGGAATCGCCGGTGGTGCGCAGGCGGTCAATGGCTTCGACCGCAATCTGGTTAGCGGTATCGAAACCGAAGGTGTAATCCGTGGCGTCCAAGTCATTATCGATGGTCTTGGGAACGCCAACGATAGGAAGGCCGGCTTCGCATAGGCGCTGGGCGCCAGCTAAGGTGCCTTCCCCGCCGATGGCAATCAGCGCATCGATGCTATTGGATTTGAGAACCTTGAAAATGTTCTCCGCGCCACCAAGTTCCCCTTCAAACGCATTGGTGCGTGAGGTGCCCAAAATGGTGCCGCCTTGCTTGGCGATGCCACGCACAGCGGTTCGCGGAAGGTCGAAGAAGTCGCCTTCCTTGACGCCGCGCCAGCCGTCGCGGAAACCGACGAATTCGTCGTCGTAGCTTTTGATGCCGTTCAGTACCGCACCGCGGATGACGGCGTTCAGACCGGGGCAGTCGCCGCCTGAGGTCATGATTCCAATGCGCATTGGCCCTCGCTTAGTAATGGGAAAGCCCTGTGCGACAGCTGGAGCGTGCAGGCCCCGTGATAACGCTGTAACAGCAAAGAGTTCCATTCGGATTTCAGTCAATATCCGCGCGCCATTGAGCATCTACTCTGCGTGCCATTGTACGTGCTTAAAGCCACTAGGGCGAGTCTCATGTCACGGAAGTGCACGAGCCTCGCCCTAGCCGGATAGCGATGCCAAGCATCGTTCCCGAGCAGGCCAGCCGGGAACGGTATTTAGAATTTGCGAAGCCAGTTCTGCAAGATGATGGTGTTGTCCTGCGCTGGGATCAGGATCCACGCCAGGATATATGCGGCAACACCCATTACCGGAAGCAAGAACGAAAGCAGTAGGGCGATACGCACCAAGGTGACATCCCACCCGAACTTGTCGGCGATGCCCCCGGCGACGCCACCGGCCAATCGGCCTGGCCCGCGACGAAGCGGCATGGAACGAAGCGAGTTGAAGAATGCGTCCATCAGAGAACTCCTAATTGTTGGAAAAGCTTGGAGGCTTAGAGATTGGGGTCGGTGGGAACCGGTGGTTCGGCTTCGGATTTGCGGGCCTTGCCGGCCGATGCCAATCCGGAGAAGATCATGGCTACGCCGGCCAAGGCGACGATAGCGATGAAGAACAGCGGCATGTCAAAGCTCCACTGCAAGACCAGACGGCTGAGCGATGCCAGGGCGACAACGATCAGAATCAGGCCGAAGACCAAGGTTCCGGTAGGGAATTTCCTAGCGGGAGTAGAAGAAGTATTCATGGGGCTCAGTCCTTAGAAATCCGTGTTGCTGGGGTTCAGGATGCTGGGATCATCCACGGTCGTGGAGAACGAGGAAAAAACTCCGTCTACTTCAATGGTCAGCATTGGTGCATTTCCCGGCAAGGACCGCCGGTCCTGCGGCAGTTCCATATCCATTCCGGAAAGGAATGCGCCGTCGGTCTCGATCTTCACCGGAACATTCTCCGGCAGCAGCAGATCCATTCTGGAGAAGACAGAATCGATCTCCACCGTGGTGGGTTTGGTGATACTGCCCAGATGGGTCAGGTCAACCGTTGAGCTGCTGAAAACAGCGCTGTATTGGCTGTCGCTGCCGGTAGCCGATCGAACGAACCCGCGGGCAGATTCCTCGAAAGACGTAGCAGAGAAGATCACCGTCAGGACCAGCAATGGAATGGCCAAACCCAACAGGCCTCCACTGGTTCGCCCGGAGAGGGCCGCTAGGACAATGGTGATGCCAACAAGCAACAGGCCGCAAGCCAAGGCCACGGTCCAGCCCGAACCAGGCAAGGCCACGATATCCAGGTAGTCGGCCAGCATGACCACGGCGACCACCAGCACGGTAACGCCGAAGACGGTGGTGCCAAGCCAACCCGGAATCGGGCGGCTGATCGGCTTGCGATTCGCCTTGGCACTGTAGGCCTTCGTGTATGCGGGATCCGGCGAATAGCTATTTTCGTACTGGCCCGCTGGGCCAGAATCACCTGAATTCATGGGGTGCTCCTTCATCGGCGCATCCGGGTAGTTCGTCCCGAACCCGCTAGCTACGCTCGCATTGAAACTCTGGGTGCCGTCCTCACGCCAAGGATGCTCCAACGCGGTGCTCTTCTCGGCAGCCCTTGGCGAGGCAGCAGAGCTGTCACCGGTCGCTGCCGGATTGCGGGCTTGGTCCGGACGCGCAAACCGGGTGTTCTTCCTGCTGAAGATAATGAATGCGATAGCCGCAACAATAGCCAGGGGCCACAGGACCGGTGCCAGCGAATCCAAGAACCAGGGAGCAGGGAAGATGCCCAGCGCAAAGATGATCACCGCGCCAGTCATGCCGCTGGTCCAGTTCCGGTTCACGGCACTTTCCAGATGCATTTTGCCTCCCGCATCAGGAAGCAACGCCCAAGCCAGTCCATAGAGCACCATGCCCAAGCCGCCTAGGACACCGAGCACCACGAAGATGCCGCGGATCAGCACTACATCGACCTTGAAATAATCGGCGACACCAGTTGCAACGCCACCGAGCCACTGCGAGTCCTGGCGAGTGATCGGTGATTTGCGCAGCTGGTCGTAAAAGCCGCGACGACGTTGAGAGCCTTCGTTGTTCATAGTCCAATGTTCTCGTGTGGCAGGGGTCCCGCGCTATGAGGGGATACCCTGAACTTCCCCTAGGGGTGCCCCTAGATCCGGTGATCAACCGGGAAGAAACGACAAGAACGTGCTTGACTTAGAACTATGGAAAGTCCTGAACGGCGTTTGATGGTGCGCAGCGAGAACCGGCTAATCGCCGGCGTCTGCGGCGGCCTCGCGGAGCACCTGGGCATCCCGCTGGGGTACGTGCGTATTGGGTTCCTGGGATTGTCCGCACTGGGCGGCATCGGCATTCTGCTCTACGCGTGGCTTTGGGTATTCGTCCCGAGCGCCGAAGAGGCGCACGCTGACGAGCTTCGCTCCTGGGGCACCAGATCACGCAGCCTTGCTGAAGAAATGAACCGGGTGCAGCAAGGCATCTTCCGTCCACGCGAAGGTTGGGAAAGGAACTCCACCTGGCGTGACACGCTGATCGGTGCGGGCCTGCTGGCGCTCGCCGTCCTGGCTTATGGACAGTGGACCGGCTGGAATATCCGCTGGGATCTGATCTGGCCTAGCTTGGGCGTGATTGCCGGTATTGTGCTGGCTTGGATCCAGTTCGATGAAGGTATCACCGAGCACAAGAAGCGCCCGTCACTGCCTTTCTTGCTGCGCCTGGCTTTTGGCCTGGTCCTGGTCATCGGCGGTCTGCTGGCCCTGCTGGGCAATACTGTCGGAGCCGCAGACCTGCTCGGCGGCTTGTGGGCGGCCTTGGCGATCATTGTCGGCGCAGTCGTGGTGTTGCTTCCCTGGGGCACTCGGCTTTGGCGCGATTTCATCGCTGAACGGAGCTCGCGCCAGGCGGCGGCCCAACGTGCAGAGTTCGCGGCCCACCTGCACGACTCGGTCTTGCAGACCTTGGCAGTGATTCAAAAACGCAGTGAAGACCCAGCGGCGGTGAGAACCTTGGCACGCGTCCAAGAGCGTGAACTGCGCCAATGGCTGTACGGCAACCATGACCTTGATGATGAAGATGTAATCGTTGAGATCCAGCACGAGGCAAGCCACATCGAACAGCTGCTACTGCGTGATGTAGAAGTCATATCCGTAGGCAATGCTCAGGGCTTTGCCGGGCAGCAGGCACTGGTGGCCGCTAGCCGCGAGGCGATGATGAACGCAGCGAAGCATGCCGAGGGCAAGATTTCGGTATTCATCGAATGCTCGGCCGAACAAGTAGAAGTGTATGTGCGTGACCGCGGCACCGGTTTCGAAGTAGATGGAATACCGGCGGACCGGCACGGCGTCAGGGAATCAATCATTGGCCGCATGGAACGCGCAGGCGGCATGGCGCATATCCGGAGCGGTGAATCCGGAACCGAGGTGCAGCTGAGCATGCCACTGAACATGGAGGAAGAATAGAAACATGAACGCTGAGAACACCACCGAGAACTACCGTGTAGTGCTGGTGGATGACCACGCCATCTTCCGTTCCGGTTTACGTGCCGATTTGGCCCAGGACATCCAGATTGTCGGGGAAGCTGGCACCGTGGAAGGAGCCATCGAGGTGATCACCGAACAGCAACCGGATGTGGTGCTCCTGGATGTGCATCTGCCCGGTGGCCGCGGCGGGGGCGGGGCCGAAGTGCTCAAGGGGTGCACCGGGCTGCTGGGATCCACGCGTTTCCTGGCATTGAGCGTTTCCGACGCAGCACAGGACGTAGTGACGGTCATCCGTGCCGGTGCTCGCGGGTATGTCACCAAGAGCATTTCCGGGGCCGAAATTTCCGATGCAGTACGTCGCGTGGCCGGGGGAGATGCCGTGTTCTCGCCACGGTTGGCCGGGTTCGTCCTGGACGCCTTTGGCAGCAGCGGTCCGGTGGCAGAAATCGATGAAGAGCTGGATTTGCTCTCTGACCGCGAATTGCAAGTCATGCGTTTGATTGCCCGGGGATATAGCTATAAGGAAGTAGCCAAGGAACTGTTCATCTCGGTAAAGACCGTGGAATCGCATGTGTCCAATGTGCTGCGCAAGCTCCAGCTATCCAACCGCCACGAACTTACCCGTTGGGCTGTGGACCGCAAGATCCTCTAAACGGCGCTGCGGCAAAGCACAGAAGCCGGGCAGTCCATCATGGACTGCCCGGCTTCTTTAGCGGCGCGGTTTTTCTACTTGGCTTCGCCCAGCAGCTTGGCCATCCGTGCGACGCCTTCTTCGAGATCAGCATCACCCAGTGCATATGACATGCGGATATAGCCGGAAGGGCCGAATGCTTCACCTGGAACGACGGCAACTTCTGCCTGTTCCAGGATGAAAGCAGCAAGTTCTGCACTGGTGTTGTTCACAACGCCGCGGATTTCGCGACCCAGCAGGCCTCGAACATCCGAATACGCGTAGAACGCGCCTTCCGGAGTAGGGCAGTGCAGGCCGTCAATCGCGTTCAGTGATTCGACGATGGCCAAGCGGCGACGGTTGAAGGCAACCTTCATGTCGTTCACGGCATCCAGCGGCCCGGCAACAGCAGCCAGGGCGGCTCGCTGCGATACGTTGGAAACGTTCGAGGTGGCGTGGGACTGCAGGTTGGTGGCGGCCTTGATGACATCCAGCGGACCTGCCATCCAACCCACGCGCCAGCCGGTCATTGCGTAGGTCTTTGCCACGCCGTTGAGGATGACAACTCGGTCTTCGAGCTCTGGGACCAAGGTCGCGATGGAGCTGAAAGTTGCATCGCCGTAGGTCAAGTGCTCGTAGATCTCATCGGTAACAACCCACAGCCCCTTGGAAGCAGCCCACTGGCCGATCTCGCGGACCTGCTCCGGGGTGTATACGGCACCGGTGGGGTTCGAAGGAGAAACGAACAGCAGCACCTTGGTGCGTTCGGTCAGTACGGATTCGAGCTGTTCGACGGTAACCTTGTAGCCCTGCTCCGGGCCGGCAAAGACCGATACGGCCTTGCCTCCGGCGAGCTGGATGGCTTCGGGATAGGTGGTCCAGTACGGAGCCGGAACGATGACCTCGTCACCTGGATCAAGCAGGGTTGCGAAGGTGTTGTACACCGCCTGCTTGCCGCCATTGGTGACCAGAACCTGGTTGGCCTTGAGCTCGTAGCCCGAATCGCGCATGGTTTTGGCGGCGATTGCTTCGCGCAGCTCGGGAAGGCCGGCTGCAGGGGAGTAGCGGTGGTTCTTTGGATCCTGGGCCGCCTTGACTGCTGCTTCGACAATGTAGCCAGGGGTTGGGAAGTCGGGTTCACCGGCACCGAAACCGATTACTGGTCGACCTGCTGCTTTAAGAGCCTTCGCCTTGGCATCTACTGCGAGAGTCGCGGATTCGGAAATTGCGCCGATGCGGCGAGAAATGCGAGACATTGGGGATTCGTCCTGAAGTCTATGGGGACAGCTGTTACACCTCAGTTTAGTTCGCAACCTTGCACTTCAGCATCACAATTTTGAAAATGACACAATAAGGTGCGCAACGGGGCGCGGGAATGCGTTCTGCGCCACACCGGAGGTTGTCAGTTCGACATTTCCGATTTCGTTGCGTAAAGTTATTTCTCGTTGCCGAGACATCGCAACGGACGAAGCTGAATGTTTTATCCGCTAAGATGTTCTAGGTGGGAGCGGTAAAAAGCTCCGAAGGGTAGTGGCGCAATTGGTAGCGCAGCGGTCTCCAAAACCGCAGGTTGCAGGTTCGAGTCCTGTCTGCCCTGCGCAATAGCGATTTATCGCTTAGCGAATTATCTCATCACGGTGTGTTGCAGTCGAATAGACTATGGCACACCGTGATTGTTTCAACTGGCCAAATTTTTGAAACGAGGAAGAACATGACCGAATCTGCTCTCAGCTCCGGTAAGGGTGGACAGAAGTTGGGTTTCTTTGCCCGGATCTTCTTGTTTTTCCGCCAGGTAATCGCAGAACTTAAGAAGGTCGTCACCCCGACCCGCAGTGAACTAGTGAATTATTTCCTGGTTGTTGTCGGTTTCGTGGTCGTGGTGATGCTGATCGTGACGGCCCTGGACTTCGTCTTTGGGCAGGGTTCGATCCTCCTGTTCACCAACAAGGTCGAACAGTAATTTTGTTGCCTCGGAGGTATGATTACCCCGAGGCAATTTAGTGTCATTCAGTCAAAGAAAGCAGGAGCTGCAGTGTCCGACAAGGAACTCGAACCGCAGATTAATGACGAGGTCGAAAACGAGTTCGTTGAAGCCGCCGGCGATCAGGTTGAGCCAGCTGTAGAAGCTGACGTCGACCCAACCGAAGCACCAGCACAGGACGCTGAAGACGCTCAGGTAATCGAAGGCGCAGCTGTAGAAGCTGAAGGCGACGACAACGAAGCCGAAGCTGAAGAAGCCGAGGGCGAAGACAACGAAGCCGACGCTGAAGAAGCCGAGGGCGAAGACAACGTAGCCAAGCTCAAGGAAGAATTCCGCGCTAAGCTCCGTCGTCTTCCAGGTGACTGGTTTGTCATTCACACCTACGCTGGTTACGAAAACCGCGTGAAGGTCAATCTTGAGACCCGTATCCAGACCCAGGACATGGATGAGTTCATCTTCGATATCCAGGTTCCAATGGAAGAGGTCGTCGAGGTCAAGAACACTCAGCGCAAGATCGTTCGCCGCGTGCGCATCCCGGGCTATGTCCTGGTCCGCATGGAGCTGACTGACGCTTCGTGGGGTGTTGTTCGACACACTCCAGGTGTCACTGGATTCGTTGGCAACGCCCACGATCCAAACCCACTGAGCCTTGACGAAGTGTTCTCCATGCTTGAGCACACCATCGTTGATCCAGTAGAGCAGCCATCGGCGTCCAAGCCAGGCCGTGCTCCAATTACTGAGGTCACCGTGGACTTCGAAGTCGGCGAATCGGTTATCGTCAATGACGGACCGTTCGAAACGATGCCGGCAACCATCTCGGAGATCAAGCTGGATGCCGCACAGCTGGTCGTACTGGTTTCGATCTTCGAACGTGAAACCCCAGTGACCCTGAACTTCAACCAGGTCACCAAGATCCAGTAGTATTAAGTCTTCGTGCCCCGCATCGGTCGCTTATCGATGCGAGGGTACGCTTGGCTGTCGCGCCACGATAGCCAGATCCCCGTGCCACGCTCCTGTGCCACGGGAAACGCAAGAGTAAGAAGGACCCGACATGGCCCCAAAGAAAAAGGTCACCGGACTCATCAAGCTGCAGATCCAGGCAGGTGCTGCTAACCCAGCTCCTCCAATCGGTCCAGCCCTTGGTCAGCACGGCGTCAACATCATGGAATTCTGCAAGGCTTACAACGCAGCGACCGAGTCGCAGCGCGGTAACGTTGTTCCAGTTGAGATCACCGTATACGAAGACCGTTCGTTCACTTTCATCACCAAGACTCCTCCTGCAGCTGAGCTGATCAAGAAGGCAGCTGGCATTGCAAAGGGTTCGGGTGTTCCGCACACCGACAAGGTTGCTAACCTGACCCAGGCTCAGGTTGAGGAAATCGCCACCACCAAGATGGCTGACCTGAACGCAAATGACCTGGCTGCTGCAGCCAAGATCATCGCCGGCACCGCCCGCTCCATGGGCGTGACCGTAGAAGGCTAATCCCGCCTTCCGCTGTTCACACGCTGGATAGCACCCAAGAATTCAATCTAAGGCGAAACGGTCATCTGATCGATTCGCCCGTGGCAGGACCCCGCGCGGTCCATATGACCACGACTGCATAAGGAGAAAACGCAGATGGCAAAGCGCAGCAAAGCATACGTAGCCGCCGCGGCTAAGATCGATGCCGACAACAACGTCTACGCTCCAGCCGAGGCAATTGCCCTGGCTAAGGAGACCGCAGGCGATAAGACCAACTCGACCGTTGAGGTTGCTTTCCGCCTGGGTGTTGACCCACGTAAGGCTGACCAGATGGTTCGCGGTACCGTAAACCTTCCACACGGCACCGGCAAGACCGCCCGCGTGGTTGTTTTCGCTAACGGTGACAAGGCAGAAGCAGCTCGCGAAGCTGGCGCCGACTTCGTTGGCTCGGACGACCTGATCGAAAAGATCCAGGGCGGCTGGACCGACTTCGACGCAGCAGTTGCAACCCCTGACCTGATGGGCAAGGTTGGCCGCTTGGGTAAGGTACTGGGTCCTCGTAACCTGATGCCAAACCCTAAGACCGGCACCGTGACCATGGATGTGGCCAAGGCTGTAACCGACATCAAGGGCGGCAAGATCGACTTCCGCGTCGACAAGCACTCGAACCTGCACTTCATCATTGGCAAGGTTTCGTTCGACGCAAAGCAGCTGACCGAGAACTACGCAGCAGCTCTGGAAGAGGTTATGCGCCTGAAGCCTTCGGCTTCGAAGGGTCGCTACATCTCGAAGGCAACCATCGCTACCACCTTCGGTCCAGGTATTCCTGTTGACGCGAACGTAACCCGCGTTGAGGCCTAAGTCTAGTAGCTAACTAGCTTGGGGGAGCATGCCGATAATCGGCATGCTCCCTTCCTTTTTAAACGAGGAATCTGCGCGATGGCCACGGCTGCTGGCAAGCGTATTCATGTTTCGTACCAGCCGGTAGCCGATGATAAGCTTTGACTACCGAGTATCTCGGTCATCCGCGTATGGATCCCCCAAGGCCCTACGCGGATGAGATACGAAAGTTTCCCCAAAACTTTTGTATCGGCGGGACTTACTACTAGCGTTCCCCAAGCGTTGGTAAGTGAGTCCCGCCATTCTAATTTAATTCCCCTAGTGACCAGGATCATGAGATTGGCTCCGGCTTCGATTTGCTGTGGGCTGGAATGCTCATATAAACTAGAAATACCGAAGACCGTCGGTCGAGCATTTGGTTTCCAACTGCTCCTAATGATCCGCAAGGATGACCAACGCAGGTTACATAGATTTTTTGACTTTGAATAAGTTGAAACGCCCTGTGCTCCTGCGCGGGGCTATTTTTATGGCCTCGCCGGTTTTGAAACGGTACCGAACAAATCCCCGGAAGGAGTGTTATGGCAACCCCAAGCAAGACTGCAGCGATTGAAGAAATCACCGCGGAATTCAATGATTCGTCGGCGGCTGTCTTGACCGAATACCGTGGGCTTACCGTTGCACAGCTCAAGGATCTGCGCCGCTCGCTTGGTCAGGAGACCAAGTACGCAGTCGTAAAGAACACCTTGACCGCAATCGCAGCGAAGAACGCTGGCATCGATGCTTTCGATGAACAGCTTTCTGGTCCAACCGCAATCGCCTTCATTAAGGGCGATGCAGTTGCTGCCGCTAAGAGCCTCACGGAATTCGCCAAGACTAACGAAAAGCTGGTCATCAAGACCGGTTGGTTCGAAGGTAAGGCACTGGACCAGAGCGGCATCGCTGCTTTGGCTGCGCTGGAATCCCGCGAAACTCAGCTCGCCCGCGTTGCAGCAGTGCTGCTGGCTCCAGCTTCCGCTGCTGCCCGCGCTGTCGAAGCTCTGCGTGCAAAGCTCGACGAGAACGGTGGCGAAGCTGCCGAGGAAGCTCCGGCAGAAGCCTAAGCTTTCGAGTTCTCTCGCAACGTAAACCCAAATTCATCGGCCCTCAAGGCCAAAAACCGAAAGGACGCCCACCATGGCGAAGCTCAGCAACGAAGAGCTGCTTTCCGCATTCAAGGAAATGACCATCATCGAACTGTCCGAGTTCGTTAAGGAATTCGAAGAGACCTTCGACGTAACCGCTGCTGCTGTTGCAGTTGCTGGTCCAGCTGCAGGCGGCGAAGCTGCTGCTGAAGAGAAGACCGAATTCGACGTAGTCCTCGAGTCGGCTGGCGACAAGAAGATCGCAGTTATCAAGGAAGTTCGCGCACTGACTTCCCTGGGCCTGAAGGAAGCTAAGGAGCTCGTTGACGCTGCTCCAAAGGCTCTGCTTGAGGGTGTTGCAAAGGACGCTGCCGAGAAGGCTAAGGAAGCTCTGGAAGCTGCCGGCGCTACCGTCACCGTTAAGTAAGTACAGCGGTCACTCGCAACTTATTGCCAAAGGTCCACAGACGAAAGTCTGTGGGCCTTTGGTCGTTAAGCTGGGAAGTCCATAGCAATTGTTTTATAACGTTTCTATTAACAGCGTTTATTCAAGTTCATTGTTTACAGTGAAAATGTGTCAAAAACCGTAGCTACCCAGAACCAGAAACCAGCACCGCGGCTAGGGCTCCTAGACGCATTGAGGATTACAGCTGCGCTAATTGTCGTCCTGTACCACTACACCGCATGGGGACATGATCACTGGGGGAGGCAGGCCGCAGAGTTCTGGCCAGTACTCTCCGAATTCACCCGTTACGGACAGCTGGGTGTACAGCTATTCTTCCTCATCTCGGGCTTCGTTATCCTGATGTCCCTCCAGGGAAAGAACGTCATTGGTTTCATCGGCTCGCGTGTGGGCCGCCTCTACCCGGCCTACTGGCTCGCGGTACTCGCAGCAACAGTACTCTCGCTTGGGATCTGGCCCTCCGGCAATGAGGGACGCTCGGCCAGTGATATTCTGCCCAATCTGAGCATGATGCAGGCTGGATTCGGCGTCACCGATATGGACGGTGTCTATTGGACACTTTGGGTCGAGTTGCGTTTCTATGTGTTGCTCGCAGTGCTCTTGTCCATGGGCTTCGTGAAGAACAAGCACATCCTCTTGCTCTCTGCCATTTGGCCCGCTCTGGGCCTGTATCTGCATTTCACAAGCTTGGACAAGCTGCAGGAATGGATTGCCGGGCAGTATGCGGCCCTGTTCGCAGCCGGCATGGTGCTCTTCTTGATCTATCAAAGCGGCCACAGCATTCTGCGGTGGTCCATGCTCGCAGGCAATACTGCCATCGCCGCATTTTTCACCGGCATCAAGGGGCGCAGTGACGCGGACTTGCTCTCCGGGATGGATATCCCCGCCTGGCATTTCCAGCTGCTGACCGTCCTGTGCGTAGTTCTGCTGGCGGTGTGCACCCTGACTCCGCTCAAGAACGTCCAGGGCAAATGGCTGGCTGTGGCCGGTTCATTGACTTACCCGCTGTACCTGGTGCACCAGTTGTGGGGTTGGTGGCTAATCAACCAGCTGCACGGTTTCGTGAACAAGTACGTGCTGCTGGCCGGTTTGCTGGTGCTGATGCTAGGAATTGCCTACCTGGTGGCACGCTTCGTCGAGCAGCCGCTGGGTCTGCCGCTGCGCAACGCGACGATCAAGGGATTGACCAAGTCGCAGGCCTGGGCCAAGAAGGCATTGGCTAAGCCAGGGCTGTTTATTCCGGAGTCGAAATATCAGCAATCGTGGCATCAAATCCGCTAACCAAATCCTTGGCGCGAACCAGCAGTCCATGGGCTCGGTCCCCGCTGCCCAGTCCTATCTGTTCCGATACGGGCTCTTCGAAGACGCTGGCATCGATGTAGACAGGCAGTACCGTGTGCGAGCCAAAAGGCGTAATGGTTCCGGTCTCGTAGTGCGTGACATCCCAAGCGATATCTGAAGATGGCAGGGAGAGCTTATTGACGCCCATGACTCCGCGCAGCTTCGCCCAGTCAAGTTTCCGCCCGCCGGGGATCAGCGCGAAGACGAAGGTGCCGTCTGTGCGTTTGATAACCAGCGTCTTGAGCAAGGCCGAGGCCGAGATTCCCAAGGCGTCCGCAGCCTCTTCCAGCGAGCGGACCTTGTCGCGCGGCACAATCTCGATTGGGATGTTCCGGCGCGAGGCGTCCAGGGTAACTCGGGTCAGTGCTTCATCTGACTGCAGCTTATTCACTTCGTCTCCTAACCGTGGATGTTTGCTCGATCATAGCTAGTGGCGAAAGAAGAAGCCACCGGACACACGAGGTCGCAAAGGCTTATATCTGCTGGGCGAGCGTGTAGCTTCAAGCCTCCCGGATACCCGGAAAAAAATCTCCAAGAACGTTCGCCATGCGGCTGAAGCGGAGAAAAATTGGGGTTTCTGATGCCTGCTGAGGAGAATGTGACAGAAAGCATAACGTTGCCTGATGCCCGGAATCCGGAGTCTGCGTTCAGCGGGCCAAGACCTTTGGCAATTCGCAAGAATCCGCGAAAACAAGGGTATCAGTTGGGAAAATGCATGCACTTTTCGGTGCGCGGTACGACCGGGTTGCGCGCTGGCGCGGTGCTTGGAAACCTGAGTGGCAGCCCGCGCGAAAGTGGGGGCGAAAACTATAGCACGAATTTCTGCACCGAGTATCGACAACCGGATTTTCCTCCGGTAGAGTAGAAATTTGCGCCTTGCTGTTTGCGCGCGCGGCCTTCATATAGCGGTGGGTTCGTGCGGACGAAAAAAGAGGAACTGTCCTATGGCAGGAACCTTAGCACGGTAAGCGTTCGGAAACCTGACGGTCTTTGGAAGGATCCATCTTGGTCGCCTCGAGCAACCCTAACAACCAAACCGCTAGTTCGGCTCGCGATGCTGCATACGCTGGCCGACTTTCTTTTGCAAAGATTCACGAACCCCTTGAAGTGCCTAACCTGCTGGCATTGCAGACCGAGAGCTTTGACCGCCTCGTCGGCAACCAGAACTGGGTAGAGCGCCTGGCCAAGGCAGAAGCCGCTGGTGACTTCAGCGTGCCCAACACCTCGGGCCTGGCAGAAATCTTCGAGGAAATCTCCCCAATCGAGGACTTCCAGGACACCATGTCCTTGAGCTTCTCGGATCCGGAGTTCGCTGATCCTAAGTACTCGATCGCAGAGTGCAAGGACCGCGACGCCACCTACGCGGCACCGCTGTATGTCAAGGCCGAATTCATGAACAATGAAACCGGCGAAATCAAGCAGCAGACCGTGTTCATGGGCGATTTCCCGCTGATGAGCGAAAAGGGCACCTTCATCATCAACGGCACCGAGCGTGTCGTTGTGTCCCAGCTGGTTCGCTCCCCAGGTGCGTACTTCGAGTCCACGCCGGACAAGACCAGTGACAAGACGATCTTCTCGGCACGTATCATCCCATCGCGTGGTGCATGGTTCGAGCTGGAAATCGACAAGCGCGACCAGATCGGCGTACGCCTTGATCGCAAGCGCAAGCAGTCGGTCACCGTCTTGCTCAAGGCCCTTGGCTGGAGCGAAGAGCAGATCCTGTCCGAGTTCGGCCAGTACGATTCGATGCGCGCAACCTTGGAAAAGGACAGCATCAAGGATCAGAACGAAGCCTTGCTGGACATCTACCGCAAGCTGCGTCCAGGCGAGCCTCCTACGGTTGAGGCCGCCCAGGCACTGCTGAAGAACATGTACTTCGAGCCTAAGCGCTACGACCTGGCAAAGGTTGGCCGCTACAAGATCAACCGCAAGCTGGGCGTGGAGACTCCGGTCAACGCCGAGAACGCTTCGGTGCTCTCGCTGGACGACCTGGTAGCGATGATCCGCTACCTCGTTGCGCTGCACGCAGGCGAGAAGACTGTTCAGGGCACCCGCAAGGGCGAGATCGTTGACGTTCCTGTCAACGTCGACGACATCGACCACTTCGGCAACCGCCGCATCCGCGCCGTGGGCGAACTGATCGAGAACCAGGTCCGCACCGGCCTGTCCCGCATGGAGCGTGTTGTGCGCGAGCGCATGACCACCCAGGACGTCGAGGCGATCACCCCGCAGACCCTGATCAACATCCGCCCTGTTGTGGCTGCCATCAAGGAGTTCTTCGGAACCTCGCAGCTTTCGCAGTTCATGGACCAGAACAACCCGCTGGCCGGCCTGACCCACAAGCGCCGCTTGTCGGCTCTGGGCCCGGGCGGCCTGTCCCGTGACCGCGCAGGCATGGAAGTACGAGACGTCCACCCGTCCCACTACGGACGCATGTGCCCAATTGAAACCCCGGAAGGCCCGAACATCGGCCTGATCGGTTCGTTGGCTACCTACGGACGCATCAACTCCTTCGGCTTCATCGAAACCCCGTACCGCCGCGTCGCCAATGGCGTCGTGTCCAACGAGGTCGACTACCTGACCGCCGATGACGAGCTGCAGCACTACATCGCACAGGCCAACGCGCCTCTGGATGAGAACGGCCGCTTCGTTGAAGAGACCGTTCTGGTTCGCGAAAAGGGCGGTGGCGGCGAGCCTGTCATCGTCGATTCCGCTGAAGTGACCTTCATGGACGTTTCGCCGCGCCAGATGGTTTCGGTGGCAACCGCGCTGATTCCATTCCTCGAGCACGACGATGCCAACCGCGCACTGATGGGCGCCAACATGCAGCGCCAGGCTGTGCCGCTGCTGAAGTCCGAGCGTCCGCTGGTGGGTACCGGCATGGAGAAGTTCGCCGCGGTTGACGCCGGCGACTCCGTTGTCGCCGCCAAGCCAGGCGTGGTCACCGAGGTATCTGCTGACCTGGTTGTCGTCATGAACGATGACGGCACCGAGTCGATGTACCCGATCATGAAGTTCGCCCGCTCGAACCAGGGCAACGCCTACAACCAGCGCGTTCGCGTGTCCGAAGGCGACCGCCTGGAATACCAGTCGATCATCGCTGACGGTCCTTCGACCGACTCCGGCGAGCTCTCGCTGGGCAAGAACCTGCTCGTGGCATTCATGTCCTGGGAAGGCTACAACTACGAGGATGCGATCATCCTCTCCCAGCGCATGATCTTCGACGACGTACTCACCTCGATTCACATCGAAGAGCACGAAGTCGATGCCCGCGACACCAAGCTCGGTGCCGAGGAAATCACCCGCGACATCCCGAATGTCTCGGAAGACATCCTCTCCCAGCTCGATGACCGCGGCATCGTCTACATCGGTGCCGAGGTCGAGGCCGGCGACGTGCTGGTAGGCCGTGTCACCCCTAAGGGCGAGACCGAACTGACCCCGGAAGAGCGCCTGCTGCGTGCCATCTTCGGTGAGAAGTCGCGCGAAGTGCGCGACACCTCGCTGAAGGTTCCGCACGGCGAGTCCGGCACCGTCATTGGTGTTCGCATCTTCGACCGCGACAACGACGATGACCTTTCCCCTGGTGTCAACCAGCTGGTCCGCGTCTACGTTGCCCAGAAGCGCAAGATCTCGATCGGCGACAAGCTCGCAGGTCGCCACGGTAACAAGGGTGTCATCTCGCGCATCATGCCGCTGGAAGACATGCCATTCCTGGAAGACGGCACCCCGCTGGATGTCATCCTGAACCCGCTAGGTGTGCCAGGTCGTATGAACGTCGGCCAGGTTATGGAAATCCACCTGGGTTGGGCTGCCAAGCAGGGCTGGAAGATCGAAGGCGAGCCTGAATGGGTCCGCGATCTGCCGAACCTGCCACGCGAGTCCGGTTCCACCACCGTGGCAACCCCGGTCTTCGATGGCGCTTCCGAAGAGGAAATCCGCGGCATCCTGGATTCGACCAGCAAGACCCGTGACGGTGTGCGCCTGATTGGCAACTCCGGCAAGGCGAAGCTGTTCGACGGCCGCTCCGGCGACCCGCTGCCGGATCCGGTTTCCGTGGGCTACATGTACATCTTGAAGCTCCACCACCTGGTGGACGACAAGATCCACGCCCGTTCCACCGGTCCATACTCCATGATCACCCAGCAGCCACTGGGCGGTAAGGCCCAGTTCGGTGGCCAGCGCTTCGGCGAGATGGAAGTTTGGGCACTGGAAGCATACGGTGCCGCTTACACACTGCAGGAAATCCTGACCATCAAGTCGGATGATATCCACGGCCGCGTGAAGGTCTACGAAGCTATCGTCAAGGGCGAGAACGTTCCAGAGCCTGGTGTTCCAGAATCGTTCAAGGTGCTCATCAAGGAAATGCAGTCGCTGTGCTTGAACGTCGAGGTACTCGGTACCGACGGCAACACTATCGAAATGCGTGAGTCGGACGAGGAATCGTTCCGCGCCGCTGAAGAGCTGGGCATCGACCTTTCACGGTCGGAGCCGAACTCCGTAGAGGAAGTGTAATCTGGCGCCCTGCCTGCAGGACCTGCAGGCAGCGGCGGCAAATTCCCACCCTCATTCGTATCGACTTCAGACACCACAGAAGAGAGAAAAGGACCATATGTCCAGCGATTCCTCATTCGGCCTCATGCGAATCAACCTTGCCACCGCGGATGAAATCCGTGGATGGAGCTACGGCGAGGTCAAGAAGCCGGAAACCATTAACTACCGCACCCTGAAGCCGGAGAAGGACGGTCTTTTCTGCGAAAAGATCTTCGGCCCTTCCCGCGACTGGGAATGCTACTGCGGCAAGTACAAGCGCGTGCGCTTCAAGGGCATCATCTGCGAGCGTTGCGGCGTCGAGGTGACCCGCGCGAACGTACGCCGTGAGCGCATGGGCCACATCGAGCTGGCAGCTCCTGTGACCCACATCTGGTACTTCAAGGGCGTTCCATCGCGCTTGGGCTACCTGCTCGATCTGGCTCCGAAGGACCTCGAAAAGGTCATCTACTTCGCTGCCTACATGATCACCGGTGTCGACGAAGCACGCCGCCACGCCGAAATGCCTAACCTGCAGGCCCAGCACGACCTGGAACTGCGAAACCTTGCGAACAACTCGGAAGCTGACAAGAAGGCTGTTGCAGCCGACCTGGAAGCCGAGCTGGAGCGCATGGAAGCTGACGGCGCCAAGAATGCCGAGCTGAACAAGGCCCGCACCTTGGCCGAGAAGACTGTTCTGCAGATCGACAAGCGCGCCAAGGCCGAAGCCGAGCGCCTGCGTGCGGTCTGGGAGCGCTTCAAGAACCTGAAGGTCGCCGACCTCGAAGGCGACGAAGGCCTGTACCGCACCATGCGTGAGAAGTACGGACTGTTCTTCGAAGGCTCCATGGGTGCAGAAGCTATCCAGAAGCGCCTTGAGAACTTCGATCTGGCGGCTGAAGCTGAAGAGCTGAAGACCATCATCGAAAACGGCAAGGGCCAGAAGAAGGCTCGTGCGCTCAAGCGCCTGAAGGTCGTCAACGCGTTCCTTGTCAACGGCAACTCGCCTAAGGGCATGGTCCTTGACGCCGTTCCGGTGATCCCGCCAGAACTGCGCCCGATGGTCCAGCTCGACGGTGGCCGTTTCGCTACCTCGGATCTGAACGACCTGTACCGCCGCGTGATCAACCGCAACAACCGCCTCAAGCGCCTGCTTGATCTCGGTGCGCCAGAGATCATCGTGAACAACGAAAAGCGCATGATGCAGGAAGCTGTTGACTCGCTGTTCGATAACGGCCGTCGTGGCCGTCCGGTGACCGGTCCAGGCAACCGCCCGCTGAAGTCCCTGAGCGACATGCTCAAGGGCAAGCAGGGTCGTTTCCGCCAGAACCTGCTGGGCAAGCGCGTTGACTACTCGGGCCGTTCGGTCATCGTTGTCGGCCCGCAGCTGAAGCTGCACCAGTGCGGTCTGCCAAAGCAGATGGCCCTGGAGCTGTTCAAGCCTTTCGTGATGAAGCGCCTGGTTGACCTCAACCACGCACAGAACATCAAGTCGGCTAAGCGCATGGTCGAGCGTTACCGCCCGCAGGTTTGGGATGTTCTCGAAGAGATCATCACCGAGCACCCGGTACTGCTCAACCGTGCACCTACCCTGCACCGCTTGGGTATCCAGGCCTTCGAACCACAGCTGATCGAAGGCAAGGCCCTGCAGCTGCACCCATTGGTTTGCGGCGCGTTCAACGCTGACTTCGACGGTGACCAGATGGCAGTCCACCTGCCGCTGAGCCCAGAAGCACAGGCTGAAGCCCGTATCTTGATGCTGTCCTCGCACAACATCTTGAAGCCTTCCGATGGCCGCCCAGTGGCACAGCCTTCGCAGGATATGATCATCGGCTTGCACCACTTGACCACCAAGCGTGCAACCGAAAAGGGCGCCGGCCGCGTGTTCGCTACCGTATCCGAGGCCATCATGGCCAAGGATCTGGGCGAACTGCACCTGAACGCACCGATCAAGGTCCGCGTGGAGAACTTCGTTCCTTCCGCAGACCAGCCAGCCCCTGAGGGCTGGGAGCCAGGTACCCCGGCATTGCTGGATACCTCGCTTGGCCAGGTGCTGTTCAACGACACCCTGCCTGCGGACTACCCATGGGTAGCCACCGTAGCGGGCAAGGATGCGCTCTCGGAGATCGTCAACGATCTGGCAGAGCGCTACCCGAAGATCATTGCCGCAGCTACCCTGGATAACCTGAAGGACGCCGGTTTCTACTGGTCGACCCGCTCGGGTGTCACCGTGGCGATCTCGGACATTACCTCGAACATGGATAAGGCAGCCATCTTGGCTCCTTACGAGGTGAAGGCCGCCAAGGTCCAGGCTTCCTACGACAAGGGCCTGATTGCAGATACCGAGCGCCGCCAGGACCTGATCGACATCTGGACCAAGGCTACCGACGAGGTTGCCGAGGCGATGAAGAACGGCATGGAAGAGCTGAACACCATTAACCGAATGGTGACTTCCAAGGCTCGTGGTAACTACCTGCAATTGCGTCAGATCGCGGGTATCCGTGGTCTGGTGTCCAACCCTAAGGGTGAAATTATTCCTCGCCCGATCAAGTCTTCCTACCGTGAAGGCCTGTCGGTTCTGGAGTACTTCATCGCGACCCACGGTGCCCGTAAGGGCCTGGCGGATACCGCGCTGAAGACCGCTAACTCGGGTTACCTGACCCGTCGTCTGGTGGACGTTTCGCAGGATGTTATCGTTCGCGAAGAGGACTGCGGCACCAAGCGCGGCTTGACCGTTGCCATTGCAGATAACTCTGCCGGCATCCGCGTCAAGCACGAGACCGTGGAGAACTCGGCATACACCCGTACGCTGGCTACCGACGTCAAGAACGCTGAAGGCACCGTGCTGGCTACCGCCGGTTCGGATGTCGGCGACGTGCTGATCGACGAGCTGTACGCTGCAGGCGTGGATGAAATCCGCGTTCGCTCCGTGCTGACCTGCGACTCGGCTGTTGGAACCTGTGCTCTGTGCTACGGGCGTTCGCTGGCCAGCGGCAAGACCGTGGACATCGGCGAGGCTGTTGGCATTATCGCCGCGCAGTCCATCGGCGAGCCTGGTACCCAGCTGACCATGCGTACCTTCCACACCGGTGGTGTAGCGTCTGCTGACGATATCACCCAGGGTCTGCCTCGTATCCAGGAACTGTTCGAAGCCCGTACCCCTAAGGGTGTGGCTCCGATGTCCGAGGTTGCCGGTCGCGTGTCGATTGAAGACGACGAGAAGCAGCTGCGTGTTGTAGTTACTCCAGACAACGGCGACGAGAAGCAGGCCTACCCGGTTCTGCGCCGTGCTCGCCTGTTGGTTGAAGAGGGCGAAAGCATCGTTGCCGGCACCCAGCTCACCAGCGGTACCTTGGATCCGAAGCAGGTTCTTCGAGTCCTCGGCCCACGTGAGGCACAGAAGTTCCTGGTCCGCGAGGTCCAGGATGTGTACCAGTCCCAGGGTGTAGGCATCCACGATAAGCACGTGGAAGTCATCGTCCGCCAGATGCTGCGCCGCGTCACCGTCATCGAGTCCGGCGAGACCGACTTGCTGCCAGGCGAGTTGGCCGATCGTTCGCGCTTCACCGCGGCGAACCGCAAGGCCGTTTCGGAAGGCCAGCGTCCAGCTGCCGGCCGTGACGAGCTGATGGGCATCACCAAGGCATCGCTGGCCACCGATTCGTGGCTGTCGGCTGCTTCCTTCCAGGAAACCACTCGCGTCCTGACCCAGGCTGCGATGGAAGGCAAGGAAGATCCACTGCGCGGTCTGAAGGAAAACGTGATCATCGGTAAGCTGATCCCGGCCGGTACCGGTCTGGATCGCTACACCCAGGTCAACGTCGAGCCAACCGATGAAGCAAAGGCAACTTTGTTCACCGGCACCTCGGCCTTCTCTTCGGGCCTGTACGACGATGCGCTGGAAGGCGGGCTGTCGCCTGAATTCCGTGCCATCTCGATGGACGACTACGACCACGGCTCGGACTTCCGCTAAACCGGGAGCACTGTCACCGTAAGGTAGTTTGACCCAATGCCTGCCCGCACACTGTGCGGGCAGGCATTGGGCGTTTAACCGCCACAGTTCCCAGTGGTCTGCGTTCCGGGGCCTGCGCGCAACACGGGGTGGAAATAGTAGTCGATGAATCCACTGGGAGATTTAGGAACTAGTATTCGCCTTGATGCGGATCCGCTGGCAAGCCGGCAGCGGACATCCGCGGATTCGGGTGGTTTTCATCTGGCGGTCCCGTGGCGTTCAGCTGGGGTCGATATCGTAGTCACTACCCAAACCGTCTCGATGGCGGCGGGGGCCAAGAGTGGCCTGGTCGGTGAGATAGCTTACTGTACATGGTGGCTCGGTGGATTAATGCTAGACTGAGGTCAATTGTTTTATGTGTGGCAAAATGGACTCCGTCCGGGTTGCGGGTAGGTTGCGCAACGAATGCCACACTTTCGCACGCCTAGGGACTTTTGATTCTGAGTGCGCGGTAAAGCAAGCAGCTAGCTACATTGCGAAGCGCTAAAACTTTTCTAGGCTTAGGCGTTTTCGTCGTGTTGCCGAAGAACTTAGACAATGGAAGGACACGAAAGTGCCTACTATTCAGCAGCTGGTCCGCAAGGGCCGCTCGCCTAAGGTCGTCAAGACCAAGGCCCCTGCCCTTAAGGGCAACCCAATGCGCCGTGGCGTGTGCACCCGTGTGTACACCACCACCCCGAAGAAGCCAAACTCGGCTCTGCGTAAGGTCGCACGTGTGCGCCTTGCCGGTGGCGTCGAAGTGACCGCTTACATTCCAGGTGTCGGACACAACCTGCAGGAACACTCCATCGTGCTCGTTCGCGGTGGTCGTGTAAAGGACCTTCCAGGTGTTCGCTACAAGATTGTTCGTGGTGCTCTGGATACCCAGGGTGTGAAGGATCGTAAGCAGGCTCGTTCCCGCTACGGTGCAAAGAAGGATGGTAAGTAATGCCTCGTAAGGGTCCGGCGCCAAAGCGCCCACTAGTTTCTGATCCAGTCTTCGAATCCCCATTGGTCACCCAGCTGATCAACAAGGTTCTCGTAGACGGCAAGAAGTCCACTGCAGAGCGCATTGTTTACGGTGCACTCGAAGGTGCCGCAGCAAAGTCCGGCGCCGACGCTGTTTCGACCCTCAAGAAGGCTATGGACAACATCCGTCCAGCCCTCGAGGTTCGTTCCCGCCGCGTCGGTGGCGCTACCTACCAGGTTCCTGTTGAGGTCAAGCCAGGCCGTGCAACCGCACTGGCTCTGCGCTGGCTGGTTGGCTACTCGAAGGCTCGCCGCGAGAAGACCATGATCGAGCGTTTGATGAACGAGATCCTGGACGCATCGAACGGTCTGGGTGCCGCTGTGAAGCGTCGCGAAGACACTCACAAGATGGCCGAGTCCAACAAGGCCTTCGCACACTACCGCTGGTAAGAACCGCTCGGAAAAGCTGGGCATCAACCGATGCCCAGCAATTCCGGCCTCACCTTATAGGGAGACAACGTGGCACAGGACGTGCTTACTGACCTTAACAAGGTCCGCAATATCGGCATCATGGCTCACATCGATGCCGGTAAGACCACTACTACTGAGCGCATCCTTTTCTACACGGGTGTGAACCACAAGCTCGGTGAAACCCACGACGGTGCTTCGACCACCGACTGGATGGAACAGGAAAAAGAGCGCGGTATCACCATTACCTCCGCTGCTGTTACCTGCTTCTGGAACAAGAACCAGATCAACATCATCGACACCCCGGGCCACGTTGACTTCACCGTTGAGGTGGAGCGCTCGCTGCGCGTGCTCGATGGCGCCGTTGCCGTCTTCGATGGCAAGGAAGGCGTTGAGCCTCAGTCCGAGACCGTTTGGCGCCAGGCTGACAAGTACGACGTTCCACGTATCTGCTTCGTCAACAAGATGGACAAGCTGGGCGCTGACTTCTACTTCACCGTAGATACCATCATCCAGCGCCTTGGTGCCAAGCCGCTGGTTATGCAGCTGCCAATCGGCTCCGAGTCCGAGTTCACCGGTGTCGTTGACCTGCTGTCCATGAAGGCATTCGTTTGGGAAGGCGACTCCAAGGGTGACGTCACCATGGGCGCTGCTTACGAAACCCGCGAAATCCCTGCCGACTTGGTTGAGCGTGCTGAAGAGTACCGCGCCAAGCTGGTTGAAGATGTCGCTGAGGCATCCGAAGAGCTCATGGAGAAGTACCTCGAAGGTGAAGAAATCTCCCTTGAGGAACTCAAGGCTGGCATCCGCAAGCTGACCGTGAACTCGGAAGCTTACCCAGTATTCTGTGGTTCGGCCTTCAAGAACCGCGGCGTTCAGCCAATGCTGGATGCAGTCATCGACTTCCTGCCGAACCCACTGGACGTTGGCGCCACCATCGGTCACGATCCGAAGGACGAAGAAGTTGAGCTGACCCGCGAGCCTTCGGAGGACGCACCGTTCTCGGCACTTGCGTTCAAGATCGCCGCTCACCCGTTCTTCGGCCAGTTGAACTTCATCCGCGTTTACTCCGGCAAGGCAGAGTCCGGCGCACAGCTGCTGAACTCCACCAAGGGCAAGAAGGAACGCGTAGGCAAGCTCTTCCAGATGCACTCCAACAAGGAGAATCCGGTAGACGAGATCCACGCAGGTCACATCTACGCTGTGATCGGCCTGAAGGCCACCACCACCGGTGACACCCTATGTGATCCAGCCCACCCAATCGTTCTCGAATCGATGAGCTTCCCGGATCCAGTGATCTCTGTGGCCATCGAACCAAAGACCAAGGGTGACCAGGAAAAGCTGTCGACCGCTATCCAGAAGCTGTCGGCGGAAGATCCAACCTTCACCGTGTCCCTGAATGAAGACACCGGCCAGACCGTCATTGGCGGTATGGGTGAGCTTCACCTGGACATTCTGGTTGACCGCATGAAGCGCGAATTCCGTGTGGAAGCAAACGTTGGCAAGCCACAGGTTGCATACCGCGAAACCATCAAGAAGGCTGTGGAGAAGGTTGACTTCACCCACAAGAAGCAGACCGGTGGTTCGGGTCAGTTCGCAAAGGTCCAGGTCTCGTTCGAGCCTCTGGAAGTTGTTGACGGCGTCACCTACGAGTTCAAGAACGCCGTGACCGGTGGTCGTGTTCCTCGTGAGTACATCCCATCCGTTGACGCTGGTATCCAGGACGCAATGCAGTACGGTATCCTCGCAGGCTACCCACTGGTCGGTGTCAAGGCTACCCTCATCGATGGTGCTTACCACGATGTCGACTCCTCGGAAATGGCCTTCAAGATCGCTGGTTCGCAGGTATTCAAGGAAGGCGCACGCCGCGCTAACCCTGTTTTGCTTGAACCGCTGATGGCTGTTGAAGTCCGTACCCCGGAAGAGTACATGGGCGACGTTATCGGCGACCTGAACTCCCGTCGTGGTTCGATCAGCGAGATGTCCGACGCTGCTGGCGTCAAGGTCATCCGCGCTGGTGTGCCACTGTCGGAAATGTTCGGTTACATTGGTGACCTGCGTTCGAAGACCCAGGGTCGCGCAGTTTACTCGATGACCTTCGACAGCTACTCTGAGGTCCCGAAGGCAGTTGCCGACGAGATCATCCAGAAGTCCCGCGGCGAGTAATCGTCTCGGTATAAAAACCTGGCCGTGACCCCCTTAGCGGGGAAGTGGCCGATCGCGGGCCGGTTCCGTTGAAAAACGGAGCCGGCACCGCAAACGGCCAACGAGGGATTTGCATCACAATGCAGGCCCCGCAGAGGACCGGAATTTCCTAAATTATCCAAGCCCCCAGTAGACTATTTCTAGTTCGTTTGCGAACCGCGCAGACGAAGAATGTCTTCTGTAAATGTTTCTAGGAGGAACTTGTGGCAAAGGCAAAGTTCGAGCGCAACAAGCCGCACGTCAACATTGGTACCATCGGTCACGTTGACCACGGTAAGACCACTCTGACCGCGGCAATCTCCAAGGTTCTGGCTGACAAGTACCCAGACCTGAACGAACAGCGCGACTTCGCTAACATCGACTCGGCACCGGAAGAGCGCCAGCGCGGTATTACCATCAACATCTCGCACATCGAGTACCAGACCGAGAAGCGCCACTACGCACACGTAGACGCTCCAGGTCACGCTGACTATGTCAAGAACATGATCACCGGTGCTGCTCAGATGGACGGCGCAATCCTCGTTGTTGCCGCTACCGATGGCCCGATGGCTCAGACCCGCGAGCACGTTCTGCTGGCCCGCCAGGTTGGTGTTCCAACCCTGATGGTTGCACTGAACAAGTCGGACATGGTTGATGACGAAGAGCTGCTCGAGCTCGTGGAGATGGAAGTTCGCGAACTTCTGTCCTCGCAGGGCTTCGATGGCGATGACGCTCCAGTGATCCGCGTTTCGGGCCTGAAGGCTCTGGAAGGCGACGCAAAGTGGGTTGCAGCTATCGAGGAACTGATGGATGCAGCTGACAGCTTCATTCCAGACCCAGTTCGCGACCGCGACAAGCCATTCCTGATGCCAATTGAAGACGTCTTCACCATCACCGGCCGCGGTACCGTTGTTACCGGTCGCGCCGAGCGTGGCACCCTGGCTATCAACTCGGAAGTTGAGATTGTTGGCATCCGCCCAATCCAGAAGACTACCGTTACCGGTATCGAGATGTTCCACAAGCAGCTCGACGAAGCATGGGCTGGCGAGAACTGTGGTCTGCTGCTTCGCGGTCTGAAGCGCGACGATGTTGAGCGTGGCCAGGTTATCGTAGCCCCAGGCTCGATCACCCCACACACCAACTTCGAAGCTAACGTCTACATCCTGTCGAAGGACGAAGGCGGACGTCACAACCCGTTCTACTCGAACTACCGTCCGCAGTTCTACTTCCGCACCACCGACGTAACCGGCGTTATCACCCTCCCAGAGGGCACCGAAATGGTTATGCCTGGCGACAACACCGAAATGTCGGTTGAGCTGATCCAGCCAATCGCCATGGAAGAGGGCCTCGGCTTCGCAATTCGCGAAGGCGGCCGCACCGTTGGTTCGGGCAAGGTAACCACCATCACCAAGTAGTCTCTACTTGATGAGGTAGTTCCCTAGTGAACTGAAAAGAATCCCCCAGCACTTTTGTGCTGGGGGATTTTTTCGTTAAATACGAGCCCCAGCTAGTGAATATATCTAGAAGGTGGTCTAATTGGAGGGCGCGACAATTCGCTAAGTGGGGGAGTGGCATCAATGATGGGCTGGATCATCGTTTCTATCATCTTGGTTCTGTTGGCTTTCGGCCTCGGCCGGCGCCAGGGGAGTCGGGATAAATCGCAAAGCCAGCAGCAGCTTGATGCGCTGGGCGAAGCGTGGCAGCAAGGCTACGACGAGGCAGTGAAGTACCTGGGGCAACCCGGGCCGCCGGGTGCCTCGGCACCGGCTGCTGCCCAAGCGCCGGGGGTCCCCGCACAGCCGCTCGAAGCGCAGCCTGCAAGCCGCAAAGATGCAGCGCCGGCCGCATCGATGGCACCTTCCAGCCAGCCATACCTCCAGCCAGCGGCGGCCGGTGCTGCCCCCGCGTACCGCGCGCCGCTCCCCACGGCCACCCTCCAGCCTGCTGCACCGGTTAAGCCAATCAAGGTGCTCACCAAACGCGAGCGCGAACTGCGCAACATCAACATCACGCTGTACGTCGCGGCCCTGATGATCGTTGCCGCCGGCGCACTCTTCCTGAGCTTCGCGCTTCCGCCACTGTCAAAGCTCATCGCCTTATTCCTGCTGTCTGCCGCTTTCTACGGCGGAGGCCTGGTCACCTTCGCAGTGAAACCGTCCTTGCGTCCGGCAGGAGCCGCCTTTGCCGGCACCGGGCTGGCTTTGTTGCCGCTGTGCGCCATCGCTACCTACAGCACGGTGAACATATCCGGCCCGGCGACCTGGCTGGTTTTCTCAGCCATCGGCACATTAGCCGTGGGCTACGCAACACTGACGTTCAAGTCCCGTGTTCTGGCGTGGGTTGCCGTGCTGATTCTGGTCAGCACCGCCATGGCCGGCGCGGCCGCGATGCAGCGTGGCGTCCTGTACTACATGCTGATCCTGCTGGTGCTCTCTATTGCGCTGATGCTCTTGGCGGTACGCAGCGAAAGGATCCGCCACTCAATCTTCTTCCGGGCCCTGCACGGCACCGCGCAGCTGCTGCCTGCGTTTGTCTTTGCGTTGTCGGTGATCCTCTTGGAGATGCTCGCCAGCCGGGATTTGTTCTGGATCTTCGCGTTGCTCACCGTCCAGTTGCTGCTCAGCGTCAGGCTGTTGCCCAACCTGCGGCTGCTGCGCACCTACGCTGCCCGCGCTGCTTTCATGGCGATGCTCGTGGCCGGCTGCAACTACCTCGGTTTCTCCGCAACGAGCAGCTGGCTGGTGCTCGCCTTCGCCTTCGGGCTCCAAGCCGTAGCGGTATTGCTCTGCTCCACCGGCTACCAGCAGAGGCTGGGATTGGCGCGCAGGCACCTGCAAAGTGAACGTGCGGTGCTGTGGTGCTTAGCGGTGGCTTCGGTGATCGGCGCGTTTCTCTACGCGCAGGGCTTCGAGGCCTTCGTGCTCAGCTACATCGCGGTTCCGATCTTCATGGCGCTGGGCATTCCCGGCTTGCTGCGCAGCGCCAAGCTGGAAGTTGGAGTCATCGCGGTTCTTCCCCTGGTGACGCTGGTAGATATGCAGAACCACAGTTGGCGCCCGCTGGTGGTATTCGCCCTGGCCCTGCTCGGGCTTTCGCTGGCTCAGCGCAACGCCCGGAACCTGCGCAGGGAAATGACGCTCCATTCGCACTGGCTCCTTACCCTGGTTGGCGCAGGCGTGCTTGGTGCTGCGCTTGATGAGCTCACGGCTGGGGACTATGGAAATCCTGACGGCTCAGCCCCGTTGATTGCGGTGCTCTTCGTGCTGTTCATCTTGTGGGCGGCGAATCTGGCGAGCCGTGCCGTGCTGGATTCCGGCATGGCGCAGGGGCACCGGCTGGGACGGGTGGGCGCTTCGGCTTTGCTTGGCGTGGTGCTGCTCTTCAGCCTGCGCCTGCTGACAACCGCTGGCGACTATTCCTACGCCAGCGAAAGCACCGTGGTGTTCCTGGGTATCGGCGGGCTGGCGTGGTTCATCACTGGCCTTGTGCTCGCAGTTGGCCTGGTCATTGCCTCGGGTTGGCGGCTTCGCGATATTCCTGCACAGCGCCCCGAGCTGGAACAGCCGATCAATGTCGTTGCGGCCTGCCTGCTGATGGGGCTTTATGCGCTCAGCTTCGGCAAGGAGATCTGGCCGCTGGCAATCCTCATCGGGGCGGCAACCTTGGGCTATTTCATCTGGAGCTTGCGCCGCAGCACAAATACGCGGTGGAAGATCCTCTATGCAGCGTTGGCCCAAGTGCTCTTCAGTTCCATGGTGTGGTGGATTGCCTACAGCATGGAATTCGACATCCACGGCCGGTTCTGCCTGCTGCTGGTTTCGATAGCCGTCCCGCAGCTGCTCCGCTTGCTGGCTAGCATCCGCGACGGCAAAGCACTGCGCCGGGAATTGCGCTGGATGGCAGTGGGACTGCTGGCTGGCATTCCACTGGCGACGCTGGCCTACGGGCAGTTCGCGGGCGGCATGGATCGGGGAACGATCCTCTTGGCCTGCTTATTTTTCGGGCTGCACGGGCTGGCCGCGTTCAAGGCCGAGACCAGCTTGACGGTGGCCAAGCGACAGCTCTATCTATTTGCCCCGATCCTGGCACTGATCCTGCTGATCAGCATTCCGGCACTGGCCATGGAAGATGCGACCGGATGGGTCCGCTCTACGTGGTGGAGTTCCCAGGTTGCTTGCGCCATGCTGCTGGCCCTGAGCCTGGCGGCACTCGTGCTTGAATGGCGGTTGCGCGCCAACAAGTCGTACTCGATAGCCCTGGGCCTGGCCATCTTCCTTCCGGCGGCGTGGGCCGCCGCGTGGCAGGCGGGGTCGTGGTGGGCAGTGGGTGCGCACCTGCTGCTGGCCCTCGGCTTCATCCTGCTGGTACACACGCGAAAGAGCGCCTGGTACGCGGCCGGAGCCGCCATCATGCTGTGCGTCGCTATCCTGCGTGCAGTCTTCGAGGTGCGGCAAGCCGGTGGGGCAGTGGTGCTAGCACCGATGGATGCCGCATGGGCGCTGGTTGGCGCGGGCCTCGCGCTGTACCTGCTCGCAATCTTCCACGGGCGAATGAAGGACCCAAATCCCGGCTATCCGGAATTCGGCTACCTCCATGCCGATCCGCCCGGCAGCGCCTCGCGCTTGTACTTCGCGGCAATGCTCCTGGCCCTGTTGCTGGCCGGTGGCATCGCCCATCTGGATGGCGGTGCGATTTGGCAGGTGGCCGGCGGAGCGCTGCTGGTCTTCGGCGTTACGGTGCTGGTGCGGCTCTTTGAACTTCCGCGGCGGCTGGTGCCCTACGCGGTGGACGGCTTCATCCTCGTGGGAGCGCTGCTGGCGCTGGGCAGCTATGCCCAGATCCTTGGCACACCGCGGGCCAGCAACCTGGCGGCCTACGCCTGCATTGTTGCAGTAGTGCTGGTCGCGTGGCGCAACATCAGGGCCAACGCGCGATTGGAGAGGACATACCTGCTGGCCGCCTCGGTGGCCGGCAGCCTGGCCTTGCTCGCCGCACTGGTCCAATCCAATGGTGTTGCGCAGGCGATCGGCCTGGTCTTCTTCGGTGGATTGGTGGCCTGGGGCTTGAAGCTGGGGGAGCGGCTGTTCATTTGGTGGGGTGCGGCGGCTATCACCTTGGCAGTCTTGTGGTTCCTGCGCGATTTGGCATTCCTCTGGCTGGTGGTCATTGGCTTGGGGCTGATTGCGGCCGCGGTCTTCAAGCTGGTGAAGGTCGACAAGCAGAATTCGCTGCCGGTGAGGCCGCAAAACCCTGTTGATCCACCGATCCCCGCGGGGCAGGAGCCGTCCGGGCAGGACGGGCCGCGCCAGGTGTGAGGGCAAGATCACGGGCGCGGATAGGCATAAAAGATTTGCGCGATCGTTGCCGACCTGTCAGACTAGATAAGTTGCTTCAATGCAACCCGGTCCCCATTTATGGGGTAACCGGTCTGGTTTGAACGACCGGGATCGACTCTCACGCAGGATAATGCCTGGGGTTCGGGATCGATACGACTGCTTCAAACTATAAGGCCCTTCGATAAAGTGAAAACTTTGTGGGAGTGTTGTGACTGAAAATTTCACGACACGCCCGAACGCGGGGGTCGGAGCCTCCTGCGGGTGAGGAACCCGGATCTGATCCGGATTCAGCCGCAGAGCAAGGCGTGCCGGTCTGCAAGGACCCGTATATAGGCACAGAAACTTTAGATAGTGCTAACAGAAAGAGGCATGACGCCATGGCGGGACAGAAAATCCGCATCCGGCTGAAGTCGTATGACCACGAGGTCATTGACGTTTCGGCCCGGAAGATCGTTGAGACGGTCACGCGCGCAGGCGCAACCGTAGTCGGCCCAGTGCCGCTGCCAACGGAGAAGAACGTGTACTGCGTTATCCGTTCGCCACACAAGTACAAGGACAGCCGTGAGCACTTCGAAATGCGCACGCACAAGCGTCTGATCGACATCGTTGATCCGACCCCGAAGGCTGTTGATTCGCTGATGCGTCTCGACCTGCCAGCGGATGTCAACATCGAAATCAAGCTTTAAGGGGAGGTGGCGAGAAAACTATGACCGCAACCCGTAATTTCAAGGGCCTGCTGGGCACGAAGCTCGGCATGACCCAGGTTTGGGATTCGAACAACAACCTGATCCCTGTCACCGTCGTGCAGGCTGATAGCAACGTTGTCACCAAGCTCATCAACGAAGAGCGCGATGGCTACACCGCAGTTCAGATCGGCTACGGCCAGATCGATCCTCGCAAGGTCACCAAGCCACTGGCTGGTCACTTCGAGGCTGCTGGCGTCACCCCACGTCGCCACTTGGTAGAACTGCGCACTGCAGACGCTGCCGAGTACACCGCAGGCCAGGAACTTTCCGTAGAGGTCTTCGAAGCCGGCCAGAAGGTCGACGTCGTAGGCACCTCGAAGGGTAAGGGCTTCGCCGGCGTTATGAAGCGTCACAACTTCCACGGTGTTGGCGCATCGCACGGTGCTCACAAGAACCACCGTAAGCCAGGTTCCATCGGCGGCGCATCGACCCCAGGTCGCGTTTTCCGTGGACAGAAGATGGCTGGTCGCATGGGTGCTGAGCGTGTTACCACTCAGAACCTGACCATTCACGCTATCGACGCTGAGAAGAACCTCCTGCTGATCAAGGGTGCCGTTCCAGGCGCCCGCGGCCGCGTCGTTCTCGTACGCAACGCCGTGAAGGGAGCATAAGTAAATGACTAAGGCACTTAACGTCGAACTGCCTGCAGAGATCTTCGACGTACAGACCAACGTCCCGCTGCTGCACCAGGTTGTCGTTGCACAGCTTGCTGCTGCCCGCCAGGGTACCCACAAGACCAAGGACCGCTCCGAGGTTTCGGGTGCAGGTCGCAAGCCGTTCAAGCAGAAGGGTACCGGCCGCGCCCGTCAGGGTTCGATCCGTGCTCCGCACATGACCGGCGGTGGCATTGTCCACGGTCCAACCCCACGTGATTACTCGCAGCGTACCCCGAAGAAGATGAAGGCTGCTGCACTGCGCGGCGCCCTGTCTGATCGCGCACGCTTCGATCGCGTTCACGTGATTGAGAACTTGGTTGCTGGCGAAACGCCTTCGACCAAGGATGCTCTGGCTACCTTGCGTTCGCTCACCGAGCGCAAGAACCTGCTTGTCGTCATCGATCGCGCCAACGATGTTGCAGCCCTTTCGGTTCGCAACCTCGTCAATGTGCACGTTCTGTACGTCGACCAGCTGAACACCTACGATGTTCTGGTTTCGGATGACGTAGTCTTCACCAAGGCTGCCTTCGATGCCCTGGTCCAGAAGGAGGAAGCCAAATGAGCGCGTTCTCAAAGGCTCCACACGACGTGGTCATCGCACCTGTCGTATCGGAAAAGAGCTACGGTCTGATCGATCAAGGTCAGTACACCTTCGAGGTGGCACCAAGCTCCAACAAGTCGGAAATCAAGTACGCCGTTGAAGCGATCTTCAACGTCAAGGTTGACTCCGTAAACACCATCAACCGAGCTGGTAAGCGCAAGCGCACCCGCTTCGGGTGGGGATCGCGCAAGAGCACCAAGCGCGCCATCATCACCTTGAAGGACGGCTCGATTGACATCTTCGGCGGTCCGCTTTCCTAAGCGGAGACCACTTTAACGAGGAATATTAATAATGGGAATTCGTAAGTACAAGCCGACTACCCCGGGCCTTCGCGGCTCGTCGGTAGCCGACTTCGCAGAAATCACCCGATCGACTCCGGAAAAGTCGTTGGTTCGTCCCCTGACCAAGTCAGGCGGCCGTAACAACACCGGTAAGATCACCACCCGTCACAAGGGTGGCGGACACAAGCGCGCCTACCGTGTTATCGACTTCCGTCGTCACGACAAGGACGGCGTTCCGGCAAAGGTCGCTCACATCGAGTACGACCCGAACCGTACCGCTCGTATCGCACTGCTCCACTACGTGGACGGCACCAAGCGCTACATCATCGCACCGAACAACCTCAAGCAGGGTGACCCAATTGAGGCCGGCGCAAGCGCCGACATCAAGCCAGGCAACAACCTGCCACTGCGTAACATCCCGGTTGGTACCGTGATTCACGCTGTTGAGCTTCGCCCAGGCGGCGGCGCTAAGATGGCTCGTTCCGCTGGTGCATCGATCCAGCTGGTAGCCCGTGAGGGCCGCTACGCCCAGCTGCGTTTGCCTTCGGGTGAAATCCGCAACGTTGATGTGCGCTGCCGCGCAACCATCGGCGAAGTTGGCAACGCTGAGCAGATCAACATCAACTGGGGCAAGGCCGGCCGTATGCGCTGGAAGGGCGTACGCCCAACCGTTCGCGGTGTTGTCATGAACCCAGTTGACCACCCACATGGTGGCGGTGAGGGCAAGACCTCCGGTGGTCGTCACCCGGTCAACCCTAACGGTAAGCGTGAGGGACGCACCCGTCGTCCAAACAAGGAAAGCGACAAGCTCATTGTGCGTCGCCGCAAGACCGGCAAGAACAAGCGATAGGAGCCTGGAAACATGCCACGCAGCCTGAAGAAAGGCCCCTTCGTCGATCAGCACCTGTTCCTAAAGGTCGTTGCTGAAAACGATAAGGGCACCAAGAACGTCATCAAGACGTGGTCCCGCCGTTCGATGATCATCCCGGACATGCTGGGACACACCATCGCCGTACACGACGGTCGCAAGCACATTCCTGTGTTCGTAACCGAATCGATGGTTGGACACAAGCTCGGAGAGTTTGCCCCAACCCGTACGTTCCGTGGCCACGTGAAGGACGACAAGAAGGGCAAGCGCCGCTAGGCCCCGCAAGGGTACTAGTATCGCTTAGCACTTCTTCGATAGACGAGAGAAGGATAGCAATGGAAGCCAAGGCAATTGCGCGTCACATCCGCGTAACGCCTATGAAGGCCCGGCGCGTCGTCAACCTTGTTCGTGGTCTGCAGACCAACGAAGCACTGGCCATCTTGAAGTTTGCCCCACAGGCAGCTTCGGAGCCGGTATACAAGGTTGTCGCATCGGCAGTGGCTAACGCCCGTGCCGCCGCGGACCGCGCAGGTGAAGCATTCAATGAGGACGAGCTGTTTATCAGCGAAGCGTTTGTTGACGAAGGTCCGACCATGAAGCGGTTCCAGCCGCGTGCACAGGGTCGCGCATTCCAGATCAAGAAGCGCACCAGCCACGTGACTGTGGTTGTTTCAACCACGCAGAAGGGTGGGGAGAACTAAATGGGACAGAAGATTAACCCGAACGGTTTCCGTCTCGGCATCACCACCGATCACGTTTCCCACTGGTTCGCTGATTCCAGCAAGCCAGGCCAGCGTTACGCTGACTACGTGAAGGAAGATGTCCAGATCCGCGCCCTGCTGTCTAACGGCATGGATCGCGCTGGCATCGCCCGCGTCGAGATCGAGCGTACCCGTGACCGCGTACGTGTGGATATCCACACTGCACGTCCAGGTATCGTCATTGGTCGTCGCGGTGCAGAAGCTGACCGTATTCGTGGCGAGCTGGAAAAGCTCACCAAGAAGCAGGTTCAGCTGAACATCCTCGAGGTCAAGAACCCTGACATGGAGGCCATGCTGGTCGCCCAGGGCATCGCCGAGCAGCTTGCTTCCCGCGTGGCTTTCCGCCGTGCGATGAAGAAGGCAATGCAGTCGGCAATGCGCGCTGGTGCCAAGGGCATCCGCGTTCAGTGCTCCGGTCGACTTGGCGGCGCAGAAATGTCCCGCAAGGAGTTCTACCGCGAAGGCCGTGTGCCACTGCACACCCTGCGCGCGAACATCGACTTCGGCAAGTTCGAAGCCAAGACCACCTTCGGCCGTATCGGCGTGAAGGTCTGGATCTACAAGGGTGACGTAACCGCCAAGGAACTGGCTGCACAGCAAGCTGCTGCTCCAGCTCGTGGCGGCCGCGGTGGCGGCAACGACCGTCCACGTGGCGGCGAACGCCGTCGTCGTAACGATCGCAAGGGCGCTGCAGCTCCGGCTGCGGAAGGAGGACAGGCTTAAATGCTTATCCCACGTCGTGTGAAGTTCCGCAAGCAGCACCACCCAAAGCGTTCGGGTGCTGCCAAGGGCGGTACCACCGTTGCTTTCGGTGAGTACGGCATCCAGGCGTTGACCCCGGCTTACGTGACTAACCGTCAGATCGAAGCCGCTCGTATCGCCATGACCCGTTACATCAAGCGTGGCGGTAAGGTCTGGATCAACATCTACCCAGACCGTCCGCTTACCAAGAAGCCTGCCGAAACCCGCATGGGTTCCGGTAAGGGTTCGCCGGAGTGGTGGGTCGCCAACGTAAAGCCAGGACGAGTCATGTTTGAACTCGGTGGCGTCAGTGAAGAGGTAGCTAAAGAGGCATTGCGTCTTGCAATCCACAAGCTGCCAATGAAGGCACGCATCGTGCGTCGTGAAGGTGGTGAATAGGGATGTCTATCGGCTCGAAAGACCTTAGCATTGAGTCCCTGGACGGCTTCGATACCGCTCGTTTGAACGAGGAAT
Source organism: Glutamicibacter sp. NPDC087583 (assembly GCF_044743685.1). Classification (NCBI taxonomy): domain Bacteria; kingdom Bacillati; phylum Actinomycetota; class Actinomycetes; order Micrococcales; family Micrococcaceae; genus Glutamicibacter; species Glutamicibacter sp. NPDC087583. Next base: position 322,314 of record NZ_JBIUWY010000001.1, read on the forward strand.
TGAAGAAGGCCAAGGCAGAACTGTTCAACCTGCGTTTCCAGTCGGCTACCGGCCAGCTGGATTCCCACGGGAACCTGAAGACCATCAAGCGCGATATTGCACGCATTTACACTGTGCTGCGCGAGCGCGAGCTGGGCATTCGTCAGGATGTCGTTGTTCCGGTTGAAGAAACCAAGAAGGATTCCAAGTAATGAGCGAGAAGGAGAACGGTGTGGATAACGCTACCGAGCGTAACGACCGCAAGACCCTCCGTGGTTACGTGGTATCTGACAAGATGCAGAAGACCATCGTCGTAGACGTTGAGGACCGTGTTAAGCACGCCCTTTACGGCAAGGTCATGCGTCGCAACAAGAACGTGAAGGCTCACGACGAGAACAACGACGCCGGCATCGGCGACTTGGTTGTCATCGCTGAGACCCGCCCGCTGTCTGCTGACAAGCGCTGGCGTCTCGTTGAGATCGTGGAGAAGGCTAAGTAAGCTTTCGCTCCGATTTCACGGATCTCGTGATTGGAGAATGCCCCGAACACTTCGCAAGAAGAGTTCGGGGCATTTCTGTCTTAAAAAGCAGTGAATAAAATGCCACACTGGACTATGGAACAGATCAGGAAACTGCGTCCCGCTGGCCTTGTCAACTCTCCAGCTTTCAGCCACGTAGCCATCGTCCCGCCGGGTGCCACGACTATCTATGTTGGCGGGCAGAACGCCGTAGACGGCACAGGGCAGCTGATCGGAGCCGGGGATGCCGCAACGCAGGCGACCAAGGCACTGGGAAACTCCAAGCTCGCACTGGCGGCGGCCAGCGCGGGATTCCAGGATGTAGTGCAGTGGAACGTGCTGCTGGTGGAAGGAACCGACGTCAACAGCGTCTATGGAGCCATAGGTGAACAGTTGGCAGCCACTGAACCACCCCTGGTGTCTGCAGCCTTCGTCGCGAAGCTCGGTGTGCCAGGTGCGCTGGTTGAAATCAGTGCCGTGGCGGCAGTACTGCCAGACTAGGCTCTGCCCTTTCGATAGGTAACAGGGGAGTAGCCCAAGACTTTGCGGAAGTCTGCCGCTAGATGGGCTTGATCCGCATACCCCATTTCCGCTGCGATGCCAGCGATAGAAACTGCAGTGTCTGCGCGCAGCCGATGAGCAGCCTCTTGCAAACGGTACCGCCGAATCACCGCCAGCGGAGCCAGTCCCAAATACCTTTCCGAAATCCGTTGCAGACTGCGTGTACTGAGCGACAAGCGATGGGCCAGTTGGGAGACCCTTACGATTCCGCGCTCCGCTGCGACGGTGTCGAGCAGCTTATTAGCTTGGAGGCCAGAACTTGTGGCTGCTGGAAGGTGAGCGGTGAGCCACGAATCGAAGAGCTCGGCACAGGCCGAACCGGAGTTCCCGTGGCCTGGTTGAGTCTTCATCCTTGTTATCGAGGCCAGCAGCCCAGGTGCGCTGAACTGGATTTCCTGGTCCAGCAACTCTGCGGGGGACACATTGAGAGCCTGCGCAGCCGCTGGGCGCAACAAGGCGGAGACTGCCCAACTGCTCCCGGACAGGTCGCGGTGCGAAGCGCCGCTGGCCGGGCCGGATAGCGTAATGCCTTCTGGCTCAATGACCAGATTCATTTGCGGAAAGGGCAGGAGTTGTTGCCGTGAGGTACGTCCGGGCGCGATGTTCCAATCCACCAGCCAAAACCAGGAGACCAATTCCTGCAGTCCTGGACCGGGGGAGAATCGCTCGATTGCCGATAGCCGGGCAGGATAGAGAACGCCTCGCGGATCCGGTGCTGATTCCATGGCCTCTACCACCCGTGCGGGTTGTCGCATATCTACAAGAACCAGCGTGCCACACAGGCTTAGCCTAGGGACATGGAAAATCAAGATGAAGTCACGCAAGGTGTGACGGGAATGCATACAACTGCCGGTGTCCCTCATGGATTCACCAGTCTGACGCCATTCTTGACTGTGCCCAACACAAGGGCAGCGCTGGGATTCTATGAAGAAGTATTCGGTGCGACAGTGGTAGATTCCACCGAAATGGGAGGCGTTGTCGTGCATGCAGAAATTGCATTCGGCAATGGCCGTTTGCAGATCGGGGAACCTTCGCCGGCCTACGGACTAGTCAGCCCGCCAGCTGCGCCGAATGCCTGCTATTCCTTGGGTTTCTACTGCGAAAACGCAGATGAGGTGGTGGCCAGGGCCGAGGCTGCCGGTTCCAGTATCCGAGAACCACTGGGCAACTTCGTCTCGGGTGACCGCTTCGCTTCGATTCTGGATCCCTTCGGTGTGCGCTGGTCCATCATGTCCAGGGTGGAAGACCTGTCGCTGGAAGAGAGCGCCCAGCGCGTCGCGCAGTGGGCCTCGCAGCAGTGATGAAGAAGCCAAGGGCAGTCGCAATCGCATCGAGCCGCTATCGTACCTAGGCGGAAGTGTCCTTGCCGGAATTGTCGTCTGCTTCGAATAGGCTCGGATGATGATGACGATGACGCGTGCCCGAAAACCATCCCTGGGATGGCCTATGGGTACGCTTCTTGTTGCTTCCCTAGCTATTGGCATTCTCCCGTATCTGGGTTTCCCCGGTGCAGGATTGATTCCCAAGGTTCAGGCATTCCAACCATATCTGTTGTTCTTCCCGGCAGTGGTTCTGGTTATCGGGCTACTGCGCAAGCAATGGCTCATCAGCGGGTTCGTGCTGGTGTTCCTGCTCTGCGGTGCACTGCCCAACGTGCAATGGAGCTCTCCCGCTGGCCAGACCGGAAACGGCAGCTCCGAGCTGGTTCTCCTATCGTTCAATGCCTTGAAGGCAGGAGCGAACCCGGCGCAGCTAGCTGAACTGATCAGGGACACGGATCCGCAGATTCTCGTCCTTGTTGAAACCAGCGAACCAATGCACCAGCAGCTCGCAGCGCTGGACGCGCTGGATGGATTTGGCTATCGGAGCCAAGAGGCACCCGCCGGGGGAGAACGGGATACCGTGATTTTCTCAAAGTACCCATTGCAGGAACGCTCCACCGATCTGGATTCAGCGGACACCGGTTGGTACTCCTTGCCGGTTGCCGATGTGCAGGCACCCGGTGGGGTCGTGCGAGTGGCCGGCATCCATGTCTATCCGCCGGTTGGCGATGCGCAACGATGGAGCCAGGGCTTGGAAGCAGTCATCGACTGGTCGAATCAGCAGCGGGATCATCCCGTTATCCTTGCTGGCGACTTCAACTCCGTTCGCTCCCATCCAGGATTCCGTGCCCTGGGGGACGGGTATGCGCAGGCTGATGGAGTCTGGCCCCGCGCGACCTGGCCAGCCGGCCGAAGCTTCCCGCCATTGATCGGCATTGACCATATCGTGGCGAAGGGCCTGTCCATCACGGGCTCTTCTTCTCACATCATCGACGGCTCGGATCATCTTGCGGTGAGCGCCACGGTCGAATTCCGTCGCTGAGCAATGATTCCTGCCGGTGACGGCCGGATGCTGGAGCTGCCCAGGGCTGACCGAAAAATAATTTCACTTTTGGCGATTCAGCCGCTTTTCATCCACGGCGGCGCATGGGCGACCTCGAATGGCACCCTGATGCCGCCGCAAGCGACCAGTTGCCCAACTGGATGGCAGCACCAAAACCCCGAAATTCAGCGAATCTGCGGTGTCCAAGGTGTGACGAACGACGCTCGCTTTTCTCTTACCACACCATTTCGGATTCGCGCCACTCTAGGCTAGACTTAAGAATCTGTGCGCATCATGCCCGGGGACTATCCACCTTCGACATAATGCAGTGCGGTCCAAATCCGTTTGGCCGCGCAAGTGCAGCCTCGATATTTTACGCCTCGGCCCTGCCGGCATTTGGGATCAGCATTCGGTGCGCCCGCGCCAGTGGGGGTAAGCGATACGTATCGTGGAGACCATATCCGTTCCGCAAGGCTCATTCATGAGAACCAGCGAGACGACAGGAGTAAGAAGTGATTCAGCAGGAGTCGCGACTTAAGGTTGCCGATAACACTGGTGCTAAGGAAATCCTTACCATTCGTGTTCTTGGTGGCTCGAAGCGTCGCTACGCAAGCATTGGCGACACCATTGTCGCTACCGTCAAGGATGCAATTCCTGGCGGCAACGTAAAGAAGGGCGACGTCGTAAAGGCAGTCGTCGTTCGCACCAAGAAGGAAATCCGTCGTGCAGACGGTTCCTACATCAAGTTCGACGAGAACGCTGCAGTTATCCTCAAGGGTGACGCTGCCGATCCTCGTGGTACTCGTATTTTCGGCCCAGTGGGCCGCGAGCTTCGTGACAAGAAGTTCATGAAGATCGTTTCGCTGGCTCCGGAGGTGCTGTAACCATGGGCGCAAAGATCAAGAAGGGTGACCTGGTTCAGGTCATCGCTGGCAAGGAACGTGGCTTGCAGGGCAAGGTCCTGAAGGTCATTACCGAGTCCAACCGCGTGCTGGTCGAAGGCGTTAACCGCGTCACCAAGCACACCAAGGCAGGTCAGACCGAATCCGGTTCGACCACCGGCGGCATCGAGGTTGTCGAGGCTCCAGTGCACGTTTCCAACGTTGCAGTGGTTGACCCAGAGACCAAGAAGCCAACCCGCGTCGGCTTCCGCGAGGAAACCGTAGAAAAGAACGGCGTGTCCAAGACTGTACGCGTTCGTTACGCCAAGGCTTCCGGAAAGGATCTGTAATGACTGAAGCAGCCACCAAGATCCAGCCACGTCTGAAGGCTAAGTACGCAGCTGACATCCGCCCTGCCCTGCAGGAGCAGTTCAACTACGCCAACCCAATGCAGGTACCATCCCTGACCAAGGTTGTCGTGAACATGGGTGTTGGCGAAGCAGCCAAGGACTCGAAGCTCATTGAAGGCGCCGTACGCGACCTGACCGCAATTACCGGTCAGAAGCCAGTGGTTACCAAGGCCCGCAAGTCGATCGCACAGTTCAAGCTGCGCGAAGGCATGCCAATCGGTACCCACACCACCCTGCGTAACGATCGCATGTGGGAATTCGTCGACCGCCTGATCACCCTGGCACTGCCTCGTATCCGCGACTTCCGCGGCTTGAGCGACCGCCAGTTCGATGGCAATGGCAACTACACTTTCGGTCTGACCGAACAGTCGATGTTCCATGAAATCGATGTGGACAAGGTTGACCGCGTACGTGGTATGGACATCACTGTCGTTACCACCGCCAAGACTGATGACGAAGGCCGTGCCTTGCTTAAGGCTCTGGGCTTCCCATTCAAGACCAACAACTAATCTCACTACGTTACAGGTCCGCTAAGGAAACCGTAACGAGGAAGGGCTGAAGCCCACATGTCTATGACAGATCCAGTCGCAGATATGCTGACTCGTCTGCGCAACGCCAACTCGGCTTACCACGACACTGTGTCGATGCCGTCGAGCAAGCTGAAAGTGCGCATTGCTAACATCCTCAAGGAACAGGGCTACATCGCCTCGTTCGAGGAAGTTGCAGCAGAAGTCGGCAAGACTCTGACTATCACTTTGAAGTACGGCCCATCGCGCGAGCGTTCGATCGCTGGCGTACGCCGTATCTCCAAGCCAGGTCTTCGCGTTTACGCAAAGTCCACCAACCTGCCTCACGTGCTCGGTGGTCTTGGTATCGCTATCCTGTCCACCTCCTCCGGTCTGCTTACTGACCGTCAGGCTGCAAAGAAGGGCGTGGGTGGGGAAGTCCTCGCCTACGTCTGGTAACGGGAAAGGGGAAACATACAATGTCACGTATTGGACGTCTTCCGATTTCCGTACCTGCCAACGTTGAGTTGAACGTCGACGGCCAGCTGGTCGCCGTCAAGGGTCCTAAGGGTGAACTTTCGATCACCGTTAAGGCTCCAATCACCGTTGCCAAGGACGAGAACACTGTTACCGTCAGCCGCCCGAACGACTCCCGCGAGGCTCGTTCGCTGCACGGTCTGACCCGTACCTTGATCAGCAACATGATCACTGGTGTAACCGATGGTTACGAGAAGAAGCTCGAAATCCACGGTACCGGTTACCGCGTACAGGCTAAGGGTGCCGAGCTGGAGCTTGCTCTGGGCTACTCGCACCCAGTGAAGGTTGCTGCCGTTGAAGGCATCACCTTCTCGGTCGAGGGCAACAACAAGATCACCGTTGCCGGTATCGACAAGCAGCACGTCGGTGAAGTTGCCGCTAACATCCGCAAGCTGCGCAAGACCGAGCCTTACAAGGGCAAGGGCATTCGCTACGCTGGCGAGATCATCCGCCGCAAGGTCGGAAAGGCTGGTAAGTAATCATGGCTATCGGAATCAAGGGCAAGAGCAAGTCCGCTCAGCGCGGTCGTCGTCATCAGCGTTTGCGCAAGCACATCGTTGGTACCTCCGTTCGTCCACGCCTGGTTGTCAACCGCTCGGCTCGTCACATCTTCGTACAGATCGTAGACGACTCGCAGGGTATCACCCTGGCCAGCGCATCGACCATGGAAGCAGATCTTCGCGCAAGCGATGCCGACAAGACCGCAAAGTCCAAGCGCATTGGTGAGCTCGTTGCAGAGCGCGCCAAGGCTGCTGGCATCGAAGCAGTTGTCTTCGACCGCGGTGGCAACAAGTACCACGGTCGCGTGGCTGCTGTTGCTGACGGCGCACGTGAAGGTGGGCTGGCACTGTGAGCGAAGCAACTAACAAGAAGGAAACTCAGGTGTCTGAAGCTACTGAAGCAGTCGAGACTGCATCGGCTCCCGCTACCGAGAACGCAGGATCCCGTCGCGGCGAAGGCCGCGGTCGTGGTGAAGGCCGTGGACGTGGCGAAGGCCGCGGTCGTGGTCGTGACCAGAAGGATAGCCGCAACGAAGACAAGGACAAGTTCCTTGAGCGCGTTGTAGCTATCAACCGCGTCTCCAAGGTCGTCAAGGGTGGTCGTCGCTTCAGCTTCACCGCACTTGTGGTCGTTGGCGACGGCAACGGTATGGTCGGCGTTGGCTACGGTAAGGCCAAGGAAGTTCCTGCTGCTATCGCAAAGGGCGTAGAAGAGGCCAAGAAGTCCTTCTTCCGCGTTCCACGCGTTGGCACCACCATTCCACACCTGGTCAAGGGTGAGGCCGCCGCTGGCGTTGTCTTGCTCCGTCCAGCAGCTCCTGGTACCGGTGTTATCGCCGGTGGCCCAGTGCGCGCCGTGTTGGAGTGCGCAGGCATCCACGACATCCTGTCGAAGTCGATGGGTTCGCAGAACCAGATCAACATCGTTCAGGGCACCATTGCTGCACTGAAGGCTCTGGAAGAGCCTGAAGCTGTTGCAGCTCGCCGCGGTCTTCCGCTGGACGAGGTTGCACCAGCAGCAATGCTGCGTCACATCCAGGCCCAGAAGGCAGGTGCTTAATCAATGGCTAAGAACATTGTTCCAAGCGATGCCAAGCTGGCAATCACCCAGGTCAAGTCCATCATTGGTGGAAACCAGAGCCAGCGCGACGTTGTTCGCTCGCTGGGTCTGAAGCGCATCGGTCACACCGTTGTTCGCACCGCCGATCCTGTGACTGTTGGCATGGTCAACAAGGTCCCACACCTGCTGAAGGTCGAGGAGGCGAAGTAGAGATGGCTGAAGAAAAAGCACTTAAGGTTCACCACCTGCGCCCAGCTGAGGGTGCCAAGACCGCTAAGACCCGCGTGGGTCGCGGTGAGGGCTCCAAGGGTAAGACCGCAGGTCGCGGTACCAAGGGTACCAAGGCTCGTTACCAGGTGAAGGCAGGCTTCGCAGGTGGTCAGCTTCCGCTGCACATGCGTCTGCCAAAGCTGCGCGGCTTCAAGAACCCATTCCGCGTCGAGTTCCAGGTTGTAAACCTGGACAAGATCTCGGAACTGTTCCCAGAAGGTGGCGAAGTCACCGTCGAGGCACTGGTTGCCAAGGGCGCCGTTCGCAAGAACCAGCCTGTCAAGGTGCTGGGCACCGGCGACATCACGGTTAAGGTTGACGTGAAGGTTAACGCCTTCTCGACTTCCGCTTCCGAGAAGATCGCTGCTGCTGGCGGCTCGGCAAACACCCTCTAATACAGGGTCAAGCCTTTGAATGGTCCCGGTTCGCGTTGAGCAATCAACGTGAACCGGGACTTTCTTTTTCTCTCGGCGAAACATTCTAAGATTTCTTATAATTGCTTGGCTGATTAGTCGGTTTAGGATCATTCCTGCAAACATTTGTGTGCATTTCGTGTGGCGCATTTGGCAGGATTGCCTAACAGACCGCTAGAATCGTTAGGTCTGGGAAGAATCTCTTCCTCAGGCTCAAGCACTTACTTCAGGAGGACGCTTGTTCAGCGCCATAGCCCGAGTTTTTCGGACGCCTGATCTGCGCAACAAGTTGCTGTTCACGCTTGGGATCATTGCGATCTATCGTGTCGGTGTATTCATTCCCGCTCCGGGCATTGATTACAGCAACGTTCAGCAGTGTCTGGCAATGGGTGAAACCACCGGTGGACTTTATTCATTCGTGAACCTGTTCAGCGGCGGCGCCCTGTTGCAGGTCTCGGTTTTCGCAATGGGAATCATGCCGTACATTACTGCGGCAATTATCGTCCAGTTGCTGCGTGTGGTGATCCCGCACTTCGAGGCCCTGCACAAGGAAGGCCAGGCCGGCCAGGCCAAGATGACGCAATACACGCGTTACCTGACCATCGCCTTGGCACTGCTTCAGGGAACCACCTTGGTCACCCTGGCCCGTACCGGCAGCCTGTTCCCAAGCTGCACCCTTCCGCTGGTCCCGGATGACTCGTTGATTGTCATCCTGCTGATGATCATCACCCTTACCGCAGGCACCGGCCTGATCATGTGGATGGGCGAGTTGATCACCGAGCGCGGCATCGGCAACGGCATGTCCATCCTGATCTTCATCTCCATCGCTTCGGGCTTCCCATCCTCGATGGGCGCCATCTTCCAGGCGCAGGGCATCATGACCTTCATTGGCGTGCTGCTGGTGGGCTTGTTGATTGTAGCCCTGGTGGTCTTCGTCGAGCAGTCCCAGCGACGTGTTCCGGTGCAGTACGCCAAGCGCACCGTGGGACGCCGCACCGTGGGCGGCACCTCCACCTATATTCCATTGAAGCTGAATATGGCGAACGTGATCCCAGTGATCTTCGCCAGCTCCATCCTGGCTTTGCCGCAGATGATCGTTCAGTTCAACCAGAACGATGACGGCACCTTGCCCCAGTGGGCGATGTGGCTGCAGGAGCACTCGGCAACTTCATCGCCGTGGTACATGCTGGTGTACACCTTGATGATCATCGGCTTCACCTACTTCTATGTTGCGATTACCTTCAACCCTGAAGAGGTCGCCGACAACATGAAGAAGTACGGCGGATTCATTCCGGGCATTCGTGCTGGTCGTCCGACCGCCGATTACCTGCAGTACGTGATTTCCCGTATTACCTTCCCGGGCGCGTTGTACCTTGCGTTCGTTGCGTTGATCCCGCTGATTGCCTTCGTGCTGTTCAACGCTGACCAAAGCTTCCCATTTGGCGGTACATCGATCCTGATTATGGTTGGTGTGGGTTTGGAAACCGTCAAGCAAATCAATGCTCAAATGCAGCAACGGAACTATGAAGGGCTTCTGCGATGAGTCGACTGCTTATTATTGGACCACCCGGTGCCGGCAAAGGCACCCAGGCCGTAAAGATCTCCGAGCGCTTGGACATTGTCGCCATCTCGACCGGCGACATCTTCCGTGCCAACGTCAAGGGCGGAACCCCGCTGGGTCTCGAAGCCAGCAAGTACATTGACAACGGAGACTTTGTCCCTGATTCGGTCACCAACAACATGGTTGAAGACCGCCTGAACCAGGACGACGTCGCCAAGGGCTTCCTGCTCGATGGCTACCCGCGCACCAGTGCGCAGGTGGACGCGCTGGATGCGATGCTGGCCAACAAGGGCATCGCCCTGGACGCAGTGCTGCAGCTGACCGCTGATGACGACGAGCTGGTAGCCCGTCTGCTGAAGCGTGCGCAGATCGAAGGCCGCGCCGATGACACCGAAGAGGTCATCCGCCACCGCCTGGGCCTGTACAACGACGAGACCCGCGTCGTTGTGGAGCGCTACGAGGAACGCGGCATCGTGCGCAAGGTCGACGGCCTGGGCGCTATCGACGAAGTCACCGAGCGTGTTCTTGCAGCGTTGAACGTCAACGCCTAGACACAAGCGTTACAACGCGCAGGGACCGTGCAGCAACAATGGATGTTGCAGCCCGGTCCCTGCGCACTTTTTGCATTGATGGACCTTGCGGTTGCCGGCAGCGGCACACGGCAAGGACATCACACTTTGAGGCAGGGGAATCACATTGGCTTTAGGACAGCCGAAAATCGAGTACAAATCCAACTCCGAGATCCTGAAGATGCGCCAGGCCGGATTGGTGCTGGCTGAAGCGCTGGACGAAGCCGTTGCGATGGCTCGGCCCGGGGTGCGGACCGAAGAGATCAACCAGGCCTTTGGCAAGGTGCTCGAACGCCACAACGCGACCAGCAACTTCCTTGGCTACCATGGCTTCCCAGCGAACATCTGCGCTTCGGTCAATCACGAGGTAGTCCACGGCTTCCCATCGGACTACGAGCTGAGGGACGGCGACGTGCTGAAGATCGATGGCGGCGCCATCATCGACGGCTGGCACTCCGACTCGGCACGCACCGTGCTGGTGGGCGAGAACATCGACCCAGCTGACCAGCGCCTGAGCGACATCACCGAGCAGGCCATGTGGGCCGGCATCGCCGCGGCGGCCAACGCACGCTTCATCGGCCAGATCGGCCAGGCCATCGATGACTTCGTCACCAGCCAGCCAGGCGACGAGCTGGGCATCCTCGAGGATTACTGCGGCCATGGCATCGGTTCGCAGATGCACATGGCACCGGATGTGCTGAACTACAACTCGGGGCACCGCGGCCCACGCATCAAGCCGGGCATGTGCTTGGCCATCGAGCCAATGCTGGTTCGCGGTGGCATCGAAACCTCCGTGCTGGAAGACGACTGGACTGTTGTCACCAACGACAAGTCCAACGCCTCGCAGTGGGAGCACACCGTGGCATTCCACATGGGCGGCATCTGGGTATTGACCGCGCACGATGGGGGAGCGGCCGGACTGGCCCCATTCGGCGTGACCCCATCGCCGATCCAGGGCTAGCACCAGCCTGGAAATCATCGGATCCAGTACGCCACATGGCTGTGGCGTGCTGGATCTAACATTTTAAATGTCAATGAACGATTGGCACTGTGTGGACTAATGCCGTATCGTTGTTTGTTGGTTCCTGATTTAATTGCGCCTAAAACCCTCGGGTTTTCGGTACAGGGATCAAGGACCAGAACCAATTACTTGTTGGTGGAAATTGCCAACAAAAAAAGTTAGCGGGGAAAATGGGCAAGAAGGAAGGCGTCATCCAGGTAGAGGGCACCGTCTCGGAAGCACTGCCGAACGCGATGTTCCGCGTGGAGCTGCCGAATGGACACGTAGTGCTCGCCACTATCTCGGGTAAGATGCGTCAGCACTACATTCGAATCCTCCCAGAGGACCGAGTGCAGGTTGAAATGAGCCCATACGACCTCAACCGAGGTCGCATCGTTTACCGCTACAAGTAAATCTGCAGAATCCAAGACTTTCCCAGCGTGCGCAGCGCAATCTTGTGCTACGGCCGCTGAATGATGTTCTTGGGCAAAGCTTTTTACTGCTCCACATTTAACTGCAACCGCAAAAGGACAAAGCCTTGAAGGTTAACCCTAGCGTGAAGCCGATCTGCGACAAGTGCAAGGTGATCCGTCGTAACGGCGTGGTCATGGTGATCTGCGAGAACCCACGCCACAAGCAGCGTCAGGGCTAATTCCGTTTTTACGGGATTCCCACGCGTAGTCAATTAGGCAGTATCAGCTAGGACGAAAGTCCTGGTGTACCCCCGGATTCGGAGGCCGGGGCCGTGAGCAATCACGGAAGGTACTGCTCCAGACCTCCGTTCGTTGAAAGGTAGCCACTTGGCTCGTTTAGCAGGCGTGGACATTCCACGCGAGAAGCGCGTAATTATCGCGCTGACTTACATCTACGGCGTGGGCAAGACCCGTGCAGAAGAGACCATCGCAGCGACCGGCATCAGCCCGGACACTCGCGTCAAGGATCTCACCGATGACCAGCTCGTGCAGCTGCGCGACTTCGTCGAAGGCACCTACAAGGTTGAAGGTGACCTGCGCCGTGAGGTTCAGGCTGACATTCGCCGCAAGGTTGAGATCGGATCCTACGAAGGTATTCGTCACCGTAAGGGCCTGCCGGTCCGCGGTCAGCGCACCAAGACCAACGCACGTACCCGTAAGGGCCCGAAGCGTACCGTCGCAGGTAAGAAGAAGACTCGCTAAATCTTAGCGATCTAGTTCAAATACTTTTTTCGTAGGAGAAGAAATGCCCCCAAAGACTCGTGGAGCGGTACGTAAGCCGCGTCGCAAGGACAAAAAGAATATTGCGCAGGGACAGGCGCATATCAAGAGCACCTTCAACAACACCATCGTATCGATCACCGATCCGACTGGCGCTGTTATCTCGTGGGCTTCGGCCGGCGAGGTAGGCATGAAGGGTTCGCGCAAGTCGACCCCATACGCTGCCCAGATGGCTGCTGAGTCCGCTGCAAAGCGCGCTCAGGAGCACGGCATGCGCAAGGTTGACGTTTTCGTCAAGGGCCCAGGCTCGGGACGCGAAACCGCGATCCGTTCGCTGCAGGCTGCTGGCCTTGAGGTTGGATCCATCCAGGATGTTTCCCCAAGCGCTCACAACGGTTGCCGCCCATCGAAGCGTCGCCGCGTCTAATTGATTCGCTAGGCTTAGCCTAAGAAGTCACCGAAGCATTCACTCGTGGGTGCTCCGGTGACTGTCTTGGACTTATTAGCCTGCAAAAAGACGAACGGCCACCTCAGGCTACCGTCGTTTCCACCCCCGTGAGGCGTCATATAGCGGACGCTCGCTGAAAGGAAATGTAAGTGCTCATTACGCAGCGCCCAACCCTGACCGAAGAAGTAGTTGCCGAAAACCGCTCCCGGTTCGTTATCGAACCACTGGAGCCAGGCTTTGGCTACACCCTTGGTAACTCGCTCCGCCGTACCCTGCTCTCTTCGATTCCTGGTGCTTCTGTCACCAGTGTTCGAATTGACGGTGTACTGCATGAGTTCACCACCGTAGCCGGTGTCAAGGAAGATGTCACCGAACTGGTCTTGAACATCAAGAACCTGTCAGTATCTTCCGAGCACGACGAGCCAGTCGTTGCCTACCTGCGCAAGCAGGGCCCGGGCATCGTTACTGCAGCGGACATCACCCCTCCAGCAGGTGTGGAGTTCCACAACCCTGATCTGCACATCGCCACCCTCAACGCCAATGGCAAGTTCGACATGGAACTGACCATTGAGCGCGGCCGTGGCTATGTGTCTGCCGCTCAGAACAAGAACATTGATGGCGAGATCGGTCGAATCCCAGTTGATTCGATCTACTCCCCAGTGTTGAAGGTGACCTTCCGCGTGGAAGCAACCCGTGTCGAGCAGCGCACCGACTTCGATCGTTTGATCGTTGACGTGGAGACCAAGGAATCGATCACCCCGCGCGATGCAGTTGCATCCGCAGGTACCACCCTGGTTGAGCTGTTCGGTTTGTTCCGCGAACTGAACACTCAGGCTGAAGGTATCGAAATCGGTCCATCGCCAACCGATGCAGCTATGGCTGCTGACATGGCGCTGCCGATCGAGGATCTGGAACTCACCGTTCGTTCGTACAACTGCTTGAAGCGTGAGGGCATCCACTCTGTGGGTGAACTCGTAACCCGCTCCGAGGCCGACTTGATGGACATCCGCAACTTCGGTGCGAAGTCCATTGACGAAGTCAAGGCCAAGCTGGTTGAACTGGGTCTGGCCCTGAAGGATTCCCCTCCAGGCTTCGATCTGGCCGCTCGTAGCGCCATCGACGATGGCGACGAATACGACGAAGGTCTGTAAGACCCGCGTCTAGCGACACACTACTTCATCCGACTGAACGAAATATTCGTCCAGTACGGGTTATTCATCTAGGAGAACCACAATGCCTACCCCTACCAAGGGTCCGCGTCTCGGCGGCAGTGCAGCACATGAGCGATTGATTTTCGCTAACATGTCGGCACAGCTCTTCGAGAACAAGAAGATCACCACCACCCTGACCCGTGCCAAGCGTCTGCGTCCACACGCAGAGCGCCTGATCACCTTCGCTAAGCGCGGAGACCTGGCTTCGCGTCGCCGCGTCCAGGCCGTCATCGCTTCGCGTTCGCGCACCAACAAGTCGATCGTTCACGAACTGTTCGAGAACATCGCACCAGCAATGGCAAACCGCGAGGGTGGCTACACCCGCATCACCAAGATCGGTAACCGCAAGGGCGACAACGCTCCTATGGCTGTTATCGAGCTCGTGATGGAGCCAGTTTCGCCAAAGCAGGCTGTCGTCAAGGAAGCCACCAAGGCTACCGAGAAGGCTGCTGAGACCGAAGAGGCCTAAGCCCCTTCGAGCTAATGCTCTCTCGCCTGCAAAGGCGAAAAAGATTCCCGTTGGATCCGCAAGGAACCAACGGGAATCTTTTTTTATGCCTGTTTGCGTGAAGACGCGGGTGATCTTGCCCGTCAGTTGGAGGGCAGGGGCATCCGCATCTTGGAATTGCCTAGCTGAACGAATCCATGTCCGGGCAAGCCGTATTCAGGTATTCGGTAGCCTCGGAAGCCTCAGCCGTATCCAGTTCGGCGATCTTCTGCGAAATTTCCATCATGTTGCTGCTGTTGCCCTCAGCCATCAGGCCAGCCATTTTCTTGGTCTGCTCCGATGCCGCATTCAAGGACGTGGCAAGCTTGTTGTCCTTCGTGTTCTCAGCGGCTTCGCCCAGGATGGAATCAAACTCGTTCATGATCTCGGCATAAGCCGATGTATCGCCAGCCAAGAGCTCAGCGCTGGAGTCCTCCGCCTTCTTCTGCAGTCCGCGTTCAGCCACCTGGTCGTTGATGTAAACGCAGGTTTCCTCGGTGGACAGTTTGCCTGCACTGCAACCAGTGAGCATGACAGATGCAAGGGTGAGCGCAGCGGCAGATGCCGCGAACTTTTTCAACATGGAGATCCTTAGACGATGATGATCCGATGGCCCAGCACGTGAGGCACCGATAAGTACCTGTTTATTCTATAATCAGGAGTTATTGCAGGCAGTGTATGACATGAGCGGATCGGCAAGCAGCGGTTTCCTAAGAAGCGGACGGATCAGGTTCAGAAGCGGAAGCTGGGCACGTTTCACGCACATAGTCGGTGTATCGATCTTGCAGTCCGCCCTCGGCTGCCTCAACGTCTGACGCGAGCGTTGGATCGTCAAAGGAGCGATTGGCAATGAGGTCAATGAAGTCTTGGTAGTTTTCGATTTCGGACCGCAATGCAGTGCGCAAGTGCCTATTGCCAGTTTGCTCGGAGACTTCCCGGTAGATGCCGATGGCTGTTTCCAAAGCCTCAATCGCAGGTTGTGAATTCTGCGCAAGAATTCCCATATATGCCAGCGCCCACTTTTCCTCGATGAAATGCTCTACGGCCAGTTCATTAATGAGGGCGCATGATTGCTTTGTGCTCAGCTGTCCCGAACTGCAACCACTTAAGCAGAGCGGGACAGCAGCGGATATCGCGATAAAGCTAACTGCATTCCTGAACATGGCGAGACCTTAGAACGTTGCTAGTGAACCAGCCGCCTGCGCGGCAGGTCCGTGGAATGCACATAGGCTACTCCCGGCAGCAGCTCTCGTTTTGGCGCCTGTGGATAACGGCGTGAAGGCGGGCACTTGATTCGACGGTTGCACGTCTGCTTACGCATAATTGAATACATGAGTACTCAGCCAGAAAGCATCGATCCAATGGGCACCACCGCATTGGGGGCCACTGCAGCACCAGCATGGATCCGCATGCGCATGGTGCTCGGATACGACGGTGCCGCCTATAGCGGTTGGGCTCGCCAGCCCAATGTCTTGGGCGTGCAGCAGCTGGTTGAAGAGGCCCTGGAAATGATGATCCGGCGCCGCGTGCGCGTGGTTGTTGCCGGACGCACCGATGCAGGTGTGCATGCCCGCCACCAGGTGGTGCACTTCGATTTGACCGAGGAAGAATACGCGGGACTGCCACGCAAGGCGCCCTTGGCTCCCGGTCCTGCGCTCGTACGCCGCATCAACGGCATCCTTGGCCGTCAAGATGGTGCCGTTTGGGTGCATGAAGCCGAACGCGCACCAGAAGGCTTCGATGCCCGCTTCTCCGCGCTGGCCCGCCGCTACTCCTACCGGATTGCCGATGGGCAGCAGCGCTGGGATCCACTGACCCGGCACCTGACCACGTGGCACCGTGAAGAGCTGGATGTCGAGGCGATGAATCGCGAGGCGCAAAGCGTGCTGGGCCGCCACGACTTCTTGACCTACTGCAAGCCCCGTCCGCATGCCACGACCATTCGTACCCTGCAGGAATTCACCTTCACCCGTGGAGCCGACGGCTTGGTACTGGCCCATTTGAAGGCCGATGCCTTCTGCCACAACATGGTCCGTGCGCTAATCGGTGCCGCGATGATGGTGGGGGACGGGCGTGAGCAACCGGGGTTCCTGGCCCAGCGGCTGGAACAGATGGTCCGCGACTCCAAGACCAAGCTTTCGCACCCGCGGGCCCTGGTCCTCGAAGAGGTCTACTACCCAGAGGTTGAAGAACTGGCGGAACGAGCACTCCTGACCCGCGCACGGCGAACCGAAGCTGAGGTTGACGAAGCCTGCATGGAAAGCTGATTAGCCGATAATCCCCGGGATCTTAAGGGTGTTGTTGCTCACGACGTACATGCTTTTTTGGCCGGAAACACTTTAATCCGCTAAACTTTTATGAGTTGTGTATGTCCACGTTCGACACTACACGCCCAAGCGTGACGGCTTAGTTGCATAGTCGCTGGTCTGCTGGGTGTGCGAACAATATATGGACGGCCGGTTATCATCAGTCCTCACCTGGCGTACTGGTCTAAACACAAGAACAACACGACAGTGCCTGTCACTGGGGGATCTCACCGCCTTCAGCCAAGCGACTGTTTGACCAGAAACGAATCAACGTAAGGCAATTACTGTGCGTACGTACACCCCAAAGCCGGCTGACCAGACTCGTCAGTGGTTTGTCATTGACGCCACCGACGTAGTACTCGGCCGTCTCGCCGTCCAGGCCGCAACCCTGCTGCGCGGCAAGCACAAGCCAACCTATGCTGCACACATGGACATGGGCGACCATGTCATCATCATCAATGCAGACAAGGTTGCACTGACCGGTAAGAAGCTGCTGAACAAGCGCGCTTACCGCCACTCCGGTTTCCCAGGTGGCCTGAAGAGCATCAACTACGCAGACCTGCTGGAAAAGAACCCAGTACTGGCTGTTGAGAAGGCCATCAAGGGCATGCTGCCTAAGAACAAGCTTTCCGATGCCCAGCTGTCGAAGCTGAAGGTCTACCGCGGCGCCGAGCACCCACACGCTGCTCAGTCGCCAAAGGCACTGGAAATCACCCAGGTCGCTCAGTAGTCCTGGCCCCGAGAAGAAATACTTAATAGGAGATTATCGTGGCTCAGAACGCTGAAGAAACCACTGAATTCGAAGGCGAGACCCCTTCGACTTACACCACCGAGACCTCTGCTTCGGCTGTAGTTGCCGAAACCGAGCGCGCTCCGCTTACCGTTCCAGGTGCAGCAGTTGGCCGTCGCAAGCAGGCTATCGCCCGCGTTCGCCTGGTACCAGGCACCGGCAAGTGGACCGTTAACGGTCGCACCCTGGAGAACTTCTTCCCTAACAAGCTGCACCAGCAGGACGTCAACGAGCCTTTCAAGATCCTTGGTCTTGAGGGTGCTTACGACGTTATCGCTCGTATCAACGGTGGCGGCATTTCCGGCCAGGCCGGTGCACTGCGTTTGGGTATCGCTCGCTCGCTGAACGAGATCGATCGCGATGCAAACCGCGCCACCCTGAAGAAGGCTGGCTACTTGACTCGTGACGCACGCGTCATCGAGCGCAAGAAGGCTGGTCTGAAGAAGGCACGTAAGGCTTCGCAGTTCTCGAAGCGCTAAACCTTGCTTCAAGGTCTTTCCAAAGGCCCTGGCATCCTGCAAAGGACGCCGGGGCCTTTGGCCTTTTAACGCCGAAGACTGCAAGATCCCAGTAATCTTTTCTCATCTCACTGCCAATGCGGGACTTTAAGCCGTATAAATCAATGCAGAGGGCATATGATTGAAGGCGATGGCAAGGTTATTTGGGACCGATGGGGTCCGAGGAAAAGCAAACGAACTGTTAACTCCCGAGCTCGCGCTGGAACTGGCGCAGGCGGCATCGGTGGTGCTGGGCTTGAGCCAGCCAGAGGACGGCTACAAGCCGGTCGCTGTGGTTGCCAAGGACCCGCGCATCAGTGGTGACTTCCTGTCTGCCGCAATTGAGGCCGGCCTGGCCGCCTCCGGCGTAGACGTCATGGATGCCGGCACGCTGCCGACTCCTGCGGCGGCATTCCTGGTAGGGGACCTGAACGCCGATTTCGGTGTCATGATCTCCGCCTCGCACAACGCGGCTCCGGATAACGGTATTAAGTTCTTAGCCCGTGGCGGCAAGAAGCTGGACGATGCGCTGGAAGATGCCATCGAAGCCTGCTTGAAGATGCCAAAGCCACGCCCAACCGGCGGTGAGGTAGGTCGAGTCTCGCGTTTCGCCGACGCTGAGGACCGCTACATCATGCACCTGCTGCAGGCCCTGCCCAACCGGCTGGATGGCATGAAGGTAGTTCTGGACTGCGCCCACGGCGCTGCTTCGGGCTGCTCCCCAGAGGTGTTCAAGGCTGCCGGCGCCGAGATCGTCGTGATTGGCGCAGATCCAGACGGCATCAACATCAATGACGGCTACGGCTCCACCCACCTGGAGAAGCTGCAGGCCGCTGTGCTGGAGCACGGCGCGGACCTGGGCATCGCGCACGACGGCGACGCTGACCGCTGTCTTGCAGTAGACCATGAAGGCACCGTCGTCGACGGTGACCAGATCATGGCCGTCATGGCACTGGACATGAAGGACCGCGGCGAACTCAAGGACAACACCCTGGTTGCCACCGTGATGAGCAACCTCGGCCTGACCCTGGCCATGGAAGCAGCAGGCATCACTGTTAAGCAGACCGGCGTGGGTGACCGCTACGTGCTCGAAGGCATGCGCGAAGGCGATTACTCCCTGGGTGGCGAGCAATCCGGCCACGTGATCTTCTCCAAGCACGCCACCACCGGCGACGGCGTGCTGACCGGCCTGATGATTGCGGCCCGCGTGAAGGCTACCGGCAAGACCCTGAAGGAACTTGCTGCCGTGCTGACCGTCCTGCCACAGGTCCTGATCAACGTACGCGGCGTAGACAAGGCCAGCGTTCCAGAATGCGAACCGCTGCAGCGGGCAATTGCCGCTGCTGAGGCACGCTTGGGCACCACCGGCCGTGTGCTGCTGCGTCCATCGGGGACCGAGCCAGTAGTTCGCGTCATGGTCGAGGCAGCTACCCACGAGCAGGCCCAGGCCGAAGCCGAAGCCCTGGCAGGATCGGTCAAGGAGCATCTGGCCCTCTAGGCCCAGTGGCTTCCCAGCAACCAACACGTAAATATCAAGAAAACTCACACCCCCGCAGCGCGTTCCACGCCGGAACACGCTGCGGGGGTGTGGCATGCTAACTAATAGAAACTGATATCGGTTCGCGTTCTCGGAGAGAAGGACTTTCGTGACTTTACGCATCAGCGTGATCGGCACCGGCTACCTCGGTGCAACCCATGCCGCCTGCATGGCTGAACTGGGCTATGAAGTCATTGGACTGGACGTAGACAAAGCCAAGCTGGAAGCACTGGCCGCTGGCGTTCTGCCCTTCCACGAGCCAGGCCTGCCAGAACTGCTGCGCAAGCATGTGGCCTCCGGACGCCTGCGCTTCACCGACAGCTACGCAGAAGTCGCTGCCGGCGCGGATATCCACTTCATCACCGTGGGCACCCCGCAGCGCGCCGACTCGCAATCCGCAGACATGTCCTACGTAGACGGTGCCGTGGATTCGCTGCTGGAGCACATCACCGGCGAAGCGCTGATTGTCGGCAAGTCCACCGTGCCGGTAGGCACCGCACGCCGGCTGAGCGAGAAAATTGCCCAAGACGCCAAGAACGGAAGCAGCATCGCGCTGGCATGGAATCCGGAGTTCCTTCGAGAAGGCTTCGCCGTCCAGGATACCCTGCGCCCCGATCGCCTGGTCTACGGCCTGGAGCATGAACGCGGACTGGAACTGCTGCGCAAAGTCTATGCACCGATCCTTGCCTTGGATACTCCGGAGATCGCCACGGACCTGGAGACTGCAGAACTGGTCAAGGTTGCAGCCAACGCCTTCCTGGCTACCAAGATTTCTTTCATCAACGCCTTTGCCGAGGTGACTGAAACCGTAGGCGGCGACATCAAGGTCCTTGCCGACGCCATTGGCCACGATAAGCGCATTGGACGCCGCTTCCTGAACGCTGGAGTGGGCTTCGGCGGCGGTTGCCTGCCCAAGGACATTCGAGCCCTCCAAGCACGCGTCAGCGAACTTGGCCTGAGCCAGACCATGGGCTTCTTGGCTGAAGTCGACCAGATCAATTTGCGCCGCCGTGACCGCGTGGTCTCGCTGGCCTCGCACATGCTGGGCAATGAGCTGGCAGGCAAGCATGTTTGCGTACTTGGCGTGACCTTCAAGCCGAACAGCGATGATGTGCGGGACTCGCCAGCACTGGATATCGCCGTCCGCCTGTACAACGAGGGCGCTGAAGTCTCGGTCTACGACCCAGAAGGCAACGCCAACGCTGCCGGCCGCTTCCCGCGCTTGAACTACGTTGATTCCTTCAAGGAAGCGGCGAAGGATGCGGACCTGACCTTGGTGCTGACCGAATGGAATGAATTCCGCGAACTGAATCCGTCGGATCTGGAAGACGTAGTGGCCAACAAGCAGCTGATTGACGGGCGCAACGTCCTGGACCGCCCTGAATGGCGGAATCAGGGCTGGACTGTTACCGGTCCGGGTGAATACTTCGAGCTGGGCAACATGGCTCCGGCAACTACCTCGATTCCGGTACAGGCTTCCTGAAGCTAGCTGCGGTACGCGACCGCAACTGCAAGAGAGGGGGAGCCGCATGGCATACACTGTGGTCACCGGCGGTGGTCGTGGCTTAGGAGCCGCGATTGCGGTGCGTCTAGCCACCGACCGCAACTTGATCATCGGCTACAGGCAGGATGAGAAATCGGCGCAGGCAGTGGCAGATAAAGTCCGTGAGCTCGGCGCTATTTGCCATGTCCTGCAGATCGACTGCGCCAATGAAGAATCAGTGGCAAGGTTCTTCGCCCGAGTGAAGGACATTGGTGAACTTGAAGGACTGGTAAACAACGCGGGATCAGCGACGGCCATCGGAAATCTGGCAGACAACGAGTTGACCGATATCGCCGCGGATCTGAACGTGAATCTTCTGGGCCCAATTACCTGCATTAAATATGCGCTGCCCCTGCTCCAGTCACATGGCGGTGGTGCAATCGTGAACATTTCATCGGTGGCGGCTGAATCCGGAAGCCCCTTCACGTACGTGCATTACGCTGCAGCCAAGGCCGGAGTAGAAGCCTTGACAGTGGGACTGTCCAAGGAACTGGCTAAGGACGGCATCCGAGTGAATGCGGTTAGCCCGGGAACGCTTTGGACTGAATTCCATAAGGATCCACAGCGCCCTGCGCAAATCGCCGAGACGATCCCGATGGGACGCGCAGGCAAGCCGACAGAAGTAGCCGGTGCGGTGGCTTGGCTATTGTCTAGCGAAGCCGCCTACACCACCGGCAGCGTTCTCAAAGTTTCTGGCGGCCTCTAGAGGGACCCAGAGCCTAGAAGCCGAACTGCTTCATGACCTTAGGCAGGTTCTCGATCAGGCGCGAAGCATTGACAGTTCCCTCTGAAGCGGTCACCCGGCCCAGGTGGCCATGAATGTAAGCGGCACACGCGGTCAGTTCCATCATGCGGCGGTTAGGCACGGTTCGCAGGCCTTCGGTGCCCGTGAGCGAGCTGTCGGAGAGCATGTAGCCCAGGATGCCGGTCAGGACATCGCCGCTGCCTGCAGTGGCCAATTCTGGTGCCGAGTGGCTCACCATCAGGCTGTCGCCATTGGGGGCCACAATGTAGCTGGTTGGTCCCTTGAGCAGGACCACGGCGTTGTATGCCAGGGCGGCCCACCGGGTCCAGCGAATCGGGTCTTGGGAAATCTCATCGGGAGTGATCTTCACTCCAGCGCGGCTGAGCAGCATGCGCAGTTCCTTGGCATGAGGCGTCAGCACGCGAGGCTGCTCGCTTGGGCCGGCAGGAACGACTTCCAATCCGGACGCGTCAATTACGGCCGGCTGCGGGCTGGCAAAGACATCAGCGATGGCGCCAGTCGGGGGAGTGCGTCCATCCAAGCCCGGGCCAATGGCCCAAGCCTTGATCTTGGCGCCCTTGCCGTGAATCTGACGGCGGGAGGAAGACAGCGCTTCCTTGATCTGCTCATCATCCAGTGGCACGGACTCCGGCACGGCGACGGCCATGAGCGGCTGAATGGATTCTGGCACGTGGGTGCGAAGCAATCCGACGCCGCAGGCTACAGCGGCCTTGGCGGTCAGCTGAGCAGCTCCGGGATAAAGGCCGGAACCGGCGATGAGTCCCAGGACTCCACGCTGGTACTTGTGCCGTCCGGCATCCCTCCAAGAGCGGTGCTGGTCCAGCAGCTCGCGAGTGGCCACCTCGTCCACAAGCTGCGTTCCAGCTTGGACGGAAGAAAAGTCGAATTCGAGATCTGCCACGGTAATGTCACCGGTAACCAGCGGTCCGTCTACAGACAGAAGACCGGATTTCATGGCACCGAAAGTTACCGTGCGTTCTGCGCGAAGAACAGAGTCCTGCGCAACGCCCGTTTCAGGATCCAGGCCTGAAGGAATATCGCATGCCAGCACCCGTGCGCCAGCAGGAAGCTTCGGCAAATCAGAGCCGGCACGGTATCCAAGGCCGTAGATGGCGTCAATAATGAGCGAGGCATTAGCTAATTCGCCTTGACCGTCGGAGAGGTCCAGCACGGTACCGCCGGCAGCTTGATATGCTGCAGCACCTTCGGCATGGATCTGTTCGTGGCACTGCAGAGCCAGAGTGGAAATCTTCTGCAGTTGGAGCTCTGCCAGTGCATACAAGCCATCTCCACCGTTGTTGCCCGGGCCGATAAGCGCCACCACGAAAGCCGGATCGGCGCTGGAATTCTCGGTCAGCATGGCGACTGCCGTTGAAGCCAAATGGGCGGCTGCTTGCTTCATTAAGCTGGTCTCGCCCCGCTTGGAGTTCTCCTGGGCTTCAACCGCACGAATTTGCGCAACACTGTAGACAGGAATCATAAGACAAACAATACTCAAGGCACCTGTGCGATGCCCTATTTAATGAGATGCGTGTCGTTATTCTTTCGTCGTGGCGTTGGTGCCTAGCGTTCTGCAACCACCATTGCGATAGCCATATCTCCATCGTGGGACATGGTCAGATGCCATGATTTGATGCCACGCAGCTCGCTGGCAGCGGCCACTGAACCAGTGTTGTGAACCTGGGGATCACCGGCTTCATCTTTGCGGATAGTGCAGTCCTGCCAGTTCATGCCCGCAGGAGCTCCCAGTGCCTTGGCGATGGCTTCCTTGGCCGCGAAGCGGGCCGCCAGGGATCGCAGGGGCAGGCCCCGCTCTTCTTCGGTGAAGAGCCGTTCACGCAAGCGTGGAGTCTTCTCGAGCTGGCGGCCAAAACGCGGCACATCAACGATGTCCACTCCAATTCCTGCAATCATGCCTATCAGTTTATCCAGTGCTTGCAGGGCATAAAAATTGCGGGCATTCTCGGAAAGGGAATGCCCGCAATTCTGGTGCTCGGTGGATTACTCCACGGTCACCGACTTGGCCAAGTTGCGTGGCTGGTCGACATCGAAGCCCTTGGCGGATGCCAGTTCGCAAGCGAAGATTTGCAGTGGCACGGTGGCCAGCAGAGGCATCAGCAGGGTTGGGGTTTCTGGCACGTAGAAGACCCACTCGGAGAAGTCCTTGACCGCAGCATCGCCATCTTCGGCAATAACCAGGGTCTTAGCGCCACGGGCGCGCACTTCCTGGATATTGGAGACAACCTTGGAGTGCAGCGAGTCGCGACCACGAGGGGAAGGAACTACGACGAACACTGGCTGGCCATCGTCGATCAGGGCGATAGGGCCGTGCTTCAGCTCGCCAGCGGCGAAGCCTTCAGCATGGATGTAGGCGATTTCCTTGAGCTTCAAGGCGCCTTCCATTGCTACCGGGTAGCCTACGTGGCGGCCCAGGAACAGCACGGAGTTGGCATCTGACATGTTGCGTGCCAGATCCTTGATCTCTTCCGCGCGGTCCAGGACGTCCTGGATCTTGGAAGGGATCTTGCCCAGGTCGGCAAGGATGTCCTTGATCTGGCCCTGGAACAGGTTGCCGCGCAGCTGCGCCAGGTACAGGCCCAGCAGGTAGGTTGCGGTGATCTGTGCCAGGAATGCCTTGGTGGAAGCCACAGCAATTTCCGGACCAGCGTGGGTGTACAGCACCGCATCCGATTCGCGTGGGATGGTCGATCCGTTGGTGTTGCAGATCGACATGGTCTTGGCGCCCTGCTCCTTGGCGTAACGCACAGCCATCAAGGTGTCCATGGTTTCGCCGGACTGGGAGATCGAAACGATCAGGGTCTTTTCGTCCACGATTGGCTCGCGGTAGCGGAACTCGTGGGAGAGCTCAACTTCTACCGGGATACGGCACCAGGACTCGATAGCGTACTTGGCCACGGAGCCGGCATATGCCGAGGTGCCGCAAGCAAGAACAACAATCTTGGAGATTTCGGCCAGTTCCTCTGGAGCGATACGCAGTTCGTCCAGGGTCAGTCGGCCATCAGCGTCCGAGCGGCCCAGCAGGGTGTCGGCAACAGCTGCAGGCTGGTCGAAGATTTCCTTCTCCATGAAGGATGGGAAGCCGCCCTTTTCAGCGCTGGCTGCATCCCAGTCAACGGTGAATTCATTGCCTTCGGCCGGGTTGCCGTCGAAGTCGGTGATGGAATGGTTATCCGGGGTGATGGTTACGATCTGGTCCTGGCCCAGCTCTACGGCACGACGGGTGAAGTCGATGAAGCCGGAGACATCCGAACCCAGGAAGTTTTCGCCATCGCCCAGACCGAGAACCAGAGGGGAGTTGCGGCGAGCCGCAACGACAACACCTGGGTGGTCCTGGTGAACTGCCAAGAGGGTGAAAGCACCTTCGAGCTGCTGAACAGCAAGCTGCATGGCGCGGGTCAAATCGCCTTCGGCCTCGGAGCTGTAGAGCTTACCCAGCAGAGCTGCGGCAACCTCGGTATCGGTATCCGAGAGGAATTCAACGCCCTCGGCTGCCAAGCCGGCCTTGATGCCGGCGAAGTTTTCAATAATTCCGTTGTGGATCATGGCAAGCTTGCCACCATCGGCCAGGTGTGGGTGAGCGTTCTGATCGCTCGGACCACCGTGGGTTGCCCAACGGGTATGCCCAATGCCGGTCATCGACTTAGGCAATGGGGACTCGGCAATTTCATTTTCCAGATTGACCAGCTTGCCGGCCTTCTTACGAGAATGAATGGCGCCATCGGCAACAACAGCGACACCAGCCGAGTCGTAGCCGCGGTATTCCAACCGACGCAAACCTTCAATTAGAACGTCGAGGGCGCCATGATCGGCGACCTGGCTCGAGGTTCCTGCATATCCAACAATTCCGCACATGGGAAAAATCCTACCGGTTCAATGCCTATCGATGGGAATAATCGTGTCGGAGCACTCAAAATTACCTATGTCTTAGATCACCAGTCGGCTGTTTTTTGACTAATCCAATTGCCTTGTTGATGTTGTTAATTGGGATGTGGAGCATATTCTTGGCAGAATTTACCCTCGTGGAACCACACGGAACACTTGAAACGCCTATCTCGCCTTTCGTTGAACTGGAGCGCGAGACATGGGCGCGCCTGTCCAATCAAATGGAACAGCCGCTGAATTATTCGGACATTGAGCGGCTACGCGGCCTCGGCGACCAGCTGGACTTGCAAGAGGTCCGGGACGTCTACCTGCCACTGAGCCGCCTGCTGTCGCTTTATGTCGAGGGTGCCGGCGCGACGCATCAGGCAACCACTACCTTCTTGGGCGAGCAGACCAGCCGCACGCCTTTTGTCATCGGCGTCGCCGGCTCGGTTGCCGTGGGAAAGTCCACAACTGCTCGTGTACTGCAGGAAATGCTGCGCCGCTGGCCGCATACGCCTGATGTCCAGCTCATAACCACTGATGGCTTCTTGTACCCGAATGCCGAGCTTGAGCGCCGCGGGATCATGCACCGCAAAGGGTTCCCCGAATCCTATGACCGGCGGGCGCTGCTGCGCTTTGTCTCGGCGGTAAAGTCTGGTGCCCCAGAAGTAAGTGCTCCGGTCTACTCGCACCTGACCTACGACATCATCCCGGGGGAGCGCAACGTAATCCGCTCACCGCAGGTATTGATTGTCGAGGGACTGAACGTATTGCAGCCTGCTCGAACCCGTTCCGATGGGACCGTGGGCCTGGCCCTGAGCGACTTCTTCGACTTCTCCGTCTACGTGGATGCGCGTACCGCGGATATCGAAGAGTGGTACATCAAGCGGTTCATGCGTCTGCGCTCCGGTGCCTTCTCCGACCCTGCCAGCTATTTCCACCGCTATGCCCAGCTCACTGATGTCGAGGCACGGGAAACTGCTCACGGTATCTGGAAGCGCATTAACGAGCCGAACCTCAGGGAAAACGTCTTGCCTACGCGTGGGCGGGCGCAATTAGTACTGCGCAAGGCGGCGGATCACTCGGTGCGCAGGATGCTATTGAGGAAAATCTAGGCTTCTTCAGCTGATATTTAAGCAAACGATTTCTGTGAGTTTGCCGAACTATTGCAGATCGGAGCCCAAATTCGTAGTCGTGCTGTGATTTTCCTGTGTATGCTCTAACCATGCTAAAAGGTTTCCGCGATTTTATTATGAAGGGCAACGTTGTCGATCTGGCCGTTGCTGTTGTTATCGGCGCTGCCTTCGGCGCCGTAGTCACCGCCTTGGTCGATAATGTGCTGATGCCATTGATCGCCGCCCTGGTTGGATCTCCAAACTTCGACAGCTTCTTGTTGCTAACCATTGACGGCGTTGACATCAAGTTCGGTGTCTTCCTGACTGCACTGGTCAACTTCCTGTTGATTGCTGCAGCTGTCTACTTCGCGCTGGTTCTGCCAATGACCAAGCTCAACGAGCGACTGGCTGCACGCCGCGCTGCCGGTGCAGAAGAGCCAGAGGAAGAAGTAGATCCACAGCTGGAGCTGCTCGCCCAGATCCGCGACGAGCTGAAGACTCTGCGCTAAGCCCTGACAAATATCCGTCTCCAAGGGGCGGACCCAAGCAACACAGTTGCTTGGGTCCGCCCCTTCCGACTTTAACTCGCGCTATGTGCCGAACTGCGCACGGGTGGACAAGGCAAGCGGAACCGAAAAGTGCGAAGATGATTAGGTGAACTCTGAAGCGCTTGAAGAAAGCAACCTGACAAACAGCACCAGCGGTGCACAGGCTATCGGATTTGAACGTCGTGCAGTCATTGACTTGTCGGCCATCCGCAACAACGTCAAGCAGATTTCTGATGTTGTAGCCCCAGCTGCAGTTATGGCCGTCGTCAAAGCAGACGCCTACGGCCATGGAGCTATCCCCGTAGCCAAGGCCGCCTTGGAGGGCGGCGCCCGCTGGATCGGGTGCGCCCATGCCACGGAAGCTCTCGCCCTGCGTGAAGCGGGCATCGATGCTCCCATGATGGCCTGGCTGCACACCGAGGACACCCCATTCGAGGCCGCCATTGATGCCGGTCTTGATCTGGGAGTCTCAGGCTGGGAGCTGGAATACGTTGCCGCCGCAGCACGTGCCGTGCAGACACCGGCACGTATCCACATCAAGGTGGACACAGGACTTGGCCGCAATGGCTCCACTATGGATGCCCTGCCTGATCTGTTGAACCGCGCCAGCGACTTCCAAGAAGAAGGACTGCTGCGCGTAGTTGGCATCTTCTCCCACCTCGCGGTCGCAGATGAGCCAGAGCGGCCCGAAACGGACGAGCAGCTGGAAATCTTCAACAAGGCCATAGAACTGGTAGAAGCAGCCGGCTTCGATCTTGAAGTGCGCCATATCGCCAATACGCCGGGTATCCTTTCGCGACCTGATTCGCACCACGACATGGTGCGCTTGGGGTTGGGCCTGTATGGCCTGAGCCCCTTTGAAACCGACTCGCCAGAAAGTTTCGGCCTGCGTCCAGCCATGACAGTGAAGACCCGCGTGGCTAACGTCAAGAAGGTCCATCCGGGGCAGGGCGTGTCCTACGGCCTGAATTACAAGACTGAAGCGGAGACCTACCTCGGGCTGATCCCCATGGGCTATGCAGACGGTTTGCCGCGCATCGCAACAGGTGCGCCGGTAACAGTTAACGGACGCACCTACCCGGTACGCGGACGCATCGCCATGGACCAGTGCGTCATTGATCTGGGCGCGGACATCAAGCCTGAGGACTTCCTCGGCGCCGAGGCGATTATCTTCGGTAAAGGCGGGCAGTCGGTGAACACTTGGGCCTATGCGGCGAACACCATCAACTACGAAGTGGTAACCCGCATTTCTCCGCGCGTGCCCCGCTACTACATCGAAGGCAGCTGGGGTGAAGCCGGTGAGTAACCCGGTGCGGGAATTCTCCTGCCAACTAGATGACCTCACTGTTACCGAAGCGCTGGGGGAAGCTCTTGGTACCCAGCTCAAAGCCGGAGACTTGGTGATTCTTACAGGGGCCTTGGGCGCTGGTAAGACGACTCTGACTCAGTCGCTGGGCGTGGGACTGAATGTACGCGAGGGAATCATCTCGCCTACATTCGTTTTGGCCCGCCAGCACCCGGCGCTAGGCGATGGCCCCGGACTGATCCACGTGGATGCCTACCGCTTGAAGGGCCACGACGACGTGGACACCCTGGATCTCGAATCAACGCTGGCTGATTCAGTCACCGTTGTGGAGTGGGGGCTGGGCAAGGTGGAACATCTCACGGACTCGCGTCTGGAAATCCAGCTGGACCGCGAAGCCCTGGCCGCACCGAGTGCCAACCCGTGGGAAGAATCGGAGGAAGAGCTGGACGAGCCGCGGTTGTTCAGCCTGAAGGGGATCGGCCCGCGCTGGGACGAGGACACCTTTGCCCAGTTGAAAGACACTTTGCTGTCTGCAGTAACTGCGCAGCACACGGAAGAGAAGCATGCCTAACTACTTAGCTATCGACACCTCCGCCAACGCATCGGTGGCACTGGTTGACAAAGCCACCTGTTCAGTTGTCGACCAGCGGGTTTCATCCAAGGGGAACGACCAGACCGAAACCCTGTCGGCATACGTCAAGGAACTCTTGGACGCTCATGGACAGAAAGGCCAAGACCTCGCCGGCATTATTGTCGGCGTAGGCCCAGGCCCATTCACTGGCCTGCGCGTGGGACTGGTTGCCGCACGAACCTTCGGCTTCGTATGGCAAATCCCCGTGTACGGTGTGATGTCATTGCACGCGCTCGCCGAACAGGCGCTTGACTCAAGTCAGGTTCCGGCTGAATTCGTTGTGGCTTCCGATGCACGTCGCAAGGAAGTGTACTGGGCTCGATATGACCAAGACGGCACCATGGTGGATGGCCCGCACGTTTCCGCAGCTTCAGCGCTTCCGGCATTGCCGGTCTACGGCGTTGGTGCCGGGATCTACGCTGAACAACTTGAAGAGGCAGGCTCCCAGCCAATGCCTGAGTCCTTTGAATGGATTGCAAACGCCGGCCATCTTGCCCGCCGTGGCATGAATGAACTGGCAGCGGGCAAGGATCTTTCTGATACTTCGCCACAGTACCTGCGTGAATCCGACGCGCAGGTTCCGGCATTCATGAAGCAGACCAAATCATGAGTGAAGCAAATCAGATCACTTTGCGCCGCATGGCCGCAGAAGATCTGCCGGCTGTCCACGAGCTGGAACAGCAGCTGTTTCCAGAAGACGCGTGGCCGCTGGCAGGTTTTGAATCCGAGCTAGCTCAGAGTGATACCCGCACCTACTGGGTCTATGCGGACGCTGGTCGAGTTGTCGGCTATGCCGGCCTCTGCGTGGTCTTGCCGATTGCCGATGTGCAAACTATTGCCATGCACCCGGACTACCAAGGGCGAGGCTTGGGACGCAAGCTTTTGGCATTGCTCATCCAGACCGCAGGCGAGAAGAATGCATTGGATGTGATGCTCGAAGTTCGCTTTGATAACCCCGGTGCCATTGGTCTGTATGAATCCATGGGATTCACTACCATTCACCGTCGCAAGGGCTACTACAAGGGCGGGGTAGACGCGCTTATTATGAGACTGCCGCTGGATGTCCAGCAAGGACAAGAGGAAGAACGCAACGCATGAGCAACACAGAACCCGTAGTACTGGGCATCGAGTCTTCCTGCGATGAAACCGGCGTGGGCATCGTGCGCGGCAATAGGCTGCTTGCTAACGCTGTCTCCAGTTCCATGGATGAGCACGTACGCTTTGGAGGAGTGATTCCAGAGATCGCAGCGCGTGCACACCTGGAAGCCTTTGTGCCCACCCTGCAGTCAGCTCTGGACACCGCGGAACTGACTCTTGATGACATTGACGCCATTGCCGTGACCAGCGGTCCAGGCCTGGCCGGTGCTCTGATGGTTGGAGTTTCGGCAGCCAAGGCTCTGGCGTTGGCTACAGGGAAGCCGTTGTACGGGATCAACCACTTGGTTGCTCACGTAGGTGTTGGCGTTCTCGAAGGAACCGTATTGCCGCCAACTTTCGGGGCACTGCTGGTCTCAGGGGGGCACACCGAAATCTTGAAGGTCACTTCGCTGACTAACGACGTGCAGCTGTTGGGCTCCACGATTGATGATGCAGCCGGTGAAGCCTATGACAAGACTGCTCGTTTGCTGGGTCTCGGGTATCCAGGTGGTCCGGCTATCGACAAGGCGGCTAAGGATGGAGACCGAAAGGCATTCCGATTCCCTCGCGGCTTGTCGCTGCCGAAGTTCGTGGGCAGTGCCGAGAATCCTGGCAAGCACCGCAACAACTTCTCGTTCTCAGGACTGAAGACTGCTGTAGCCCGCTGCGTCGAGCACTTCGAGGCCAACGGAGAAGAAATTCCTGTCGCTGATATTGCTGCGTCATTCCAGGAAGCAGTCGTTGACGTGATCACGTCGAAGGCAGTCCGGGCGATGCAGGAACAGGGACTGAAGACTCTGCTTCTGGGCGGGGGAGTGGCGGCGAATACTCGACTGCGTGAACTTCTGGCGGCCCGATGTGCTTCTGCGGGCATAGCCTTGGTGGTTCCTCCGTTTAGCTTGTGCACGGACAACGGCGGAATGGTTGCAGCTCTCGGCGCGCAGCTGGTTGCTGATGGCGTTTCTCCGTCTGGGCTGGAATTCGCAACCGACTCTTCGCAGCCGGTAACGAACATCGTTTTGAATTCTCGAAGCTAGACACCTGGGCAACCTCAGTTTGGGGCCACCACGTACAGGCGGTGGACCCCAAACTAATTTCTAGGGTTGTCCATCCTAATCGGCATTCGTAGTCAAGATCTGTCGGTCCAAGACTAAACAAAACTCCTAACGGGGTCATGAGCCACTGAGTGGAAAAGCGAACAGCAAGACCTCTTGCACCTATGTACGTCTATGTGTCTCAGGGTAATGATTCGTCATAGCATCACGTTGCGAAGGCTTCCTAGCCCGATCTTGCAAACCAGTCGCAAGAAGAAAATGAACTATCTCGTCCGGGGCATCCACCTCTAGCTAGGCATTGATTGCCTTTTGCGTCCTTCTCCCGAGGTGTAGGTGATCTTGTCAATAGTCTCGGGAAGACTTGGCGATGAACTGAAATCTATCGGTCCATTTGCAATCGCTTCACGTTGTAACTGCTCGTGTGGTTCGGCGTGCACATGATCGATTCGACGGCATTGATTTGGTCGTCGTCGCTGATTCCGGTGTCTTCGAATAGCTCGTTGATCTGCTTAATCTGTCCGTCGAAAGTGCGTAGGGTCGTCTCCCGCACAACGCCCGAATCGGCTGCAGTCACCTCTCGATTCCCTTGCCTTGCCCACCCACTAGCTCCAGGTCCTGTGCTTCTTGCACCTCAGGGCATAGTGGGTGAGCGCCGCATCGGAAAGGTCCAAGCTGTTGCCGGTGGCTGTGGTCTGCAGTGCCTTGGCCAGTAGCTTCAGGTAGATCGCGAATTTCTCGATTCGGGTGCTGCCGTAGTCGATGACCTGCGAGAAGAAGTCGTAGGACTTGTTGAAGGCGCCCGCGGTTTTGCGGAATTCGACTGGTTGTTCCGGTTCCAGAGTGTTGTTATCCTGCGTGGCATTCCTGCGGCGGTCGTGGAATACGTCGATGGGAGGTTGCAGGTGTGAGTCCGAGCCCTTGTGGTTGTGTTGGGCTACCCACTTCATGGCGACCTGGTCCACGTCCTTGTCGCTGTAGCTCCCCATCGAGTCCGGTTTCATGATCATGTCGAAGATGATGCCGGGTTGGATTCCTCGTGGATGGAGGCGTCTTCGTAGAAGGTCTGGAACGCTTTACAAATACGCCAGCCATGGTTTCCAGCTGTTCGATAATTTGCCGTTACCAGTTTCGCTGCGGTAAAAAAGTCTGGGCAAGACGAAATCGCTCATTCGTCGGTCGGTTTCGTCTTGCTCAGAACTTGTCTTGGCTATGGAAGCGGCAGTGGCCCTTCGATCGGTTGTCCCTGAGTACCCATGTCGATACCCAGATCCTTGGCGAACACGGTGCGGGTTCCGGCGTAAACGCTGTTCTTGTTCTCGTCGAGTTCGAAGACCCGGGCGCCGCGTAGGTGATGGTTCTCGGTCCCACCGAGGCCGTAGGTGCCGAAACCGGTACCTGGACCGTAGCCGAGCTCGATGCCGTAGTAGTCACCCATGTAGGTGTTGATGTGGTCGTGGCCGCAGTACACGCCCCGGACATCTCCGCGTTCCTGCAGCGCGGCGAACATGCCGGAATTGAATGCGCCGGTGTAGACGCCCTCGTTCTTCACTCCGACGATAGAGTGCTTCTTGATGGCCTTCTCGTGGTCAGCGTCGTTCGAGGTGAACTGGGCGCCGTACCACATGTGGTTGTGCTCCCACAGTGGTATGTGGAAGAACATTAGCGACTGAACCTTGCCGTAGCGGTTTTCGGTGGCTATGGAAGCCTCGCGATACCAAGCGATCTGCTCGGGACGGATCCAGTCGTAGGACATGAGGCCCTCGAAGTCCTGGCCGCCAACAGTCTTTGGAGCGTAGCGGTTCGAATCAAGCAGCCAGATGCCAAAGACAGGTTTGGCGCTCTTCGAGGAAGCGATCAGCAACTGGGAATTCGATTCGCCAACAATCTTGTCATTCTTCGAGTTGGCATTGAACTCATAGCCTCGGATGAAGTTCAGGATCTTTGCCTCGTCCATGCCTGTGCCATTGGGCATTGAATCTTCATCGTGATTGCCGAAGGTAAGTGCCCAAGGGATACCGCGGGACTCCATCGGCTGCACGACGTTGTTGATAGCCTGCTTGACTTCGGTAACTGTTTGAGAGGAGCCATTGATTACATCGCCGTTGATCAGGGCGAAGCCGGGCTTCTCGGCATCCAGAACCTTCTCCATCAGCTCAATGGTGCGACGATCGGTGCGCGGTCCATCCTGGGTGTCATTGAACTGAACGATCTTGAACTTGCCATCTGCCGCGAATTTCAGTTTTGGCCTGGGAGCCGTTCCCGGATTCTCAGCCGGTGCTGGGGATGCAGTGGCGCTGTTGGCGGCGAAGAGTCCGGTGATAGCGGCTGCGGTGCCGGCAACCAATATCCCGCGACGTGGAACAGAAGACGATGTTTTCATGGAGACCTTTCAAAATGATTCTGTGATTCGCCGTGTAATTATCGTGGCGACAATGTTTAGATCGTAGGAATCCAGAGTGACGAAATGATGAAATTAAGTCATCGACAATAGGTGTGCAACATAAATAAACCCAATGCAGAAGTTGCGCATTTTTGACATTCCTTACTCAAACGAGAGCGGGGTGGGATGTCGTCGAATTCGACAACATCCCACCCCGCTTCGCCTAATAGTCAGCTATGAGTTCATGGCAGCTTTTGAATGACGCATGAACGGGTCACCATCTACCTGCTGATCATCTTTTTTGAGAGCGAAGAATCCGTAGATCCCAGCTAATAGCACAACTAGAGAAATCACGATGAAGGTCTGCTGGTAGCCCATACGGTCATGGAGCGCACCGAGGGGAGTGGACAGAATGACGTTGCCAATCTGTGCCGATACTTGGAACCCAACCATGTATAGGGTTGCCGACAGTGCCGGATTGAAGTGCAGCGTGAAGTAACGGAAGATCGGCAAGATGAATAGCGGTGTCTCAATGGCATGCAACATCTTGATTGCCGAGACCAGCACCGGATCGTCAACCAGAGCGCAGCCGATGATGCGGACAAACATGATGGCCACTCCCAGTAGCAATGCTGAACGAATGCCTATCCGGCGCATGACCAGGGGGATGATGCCAAGCATGGCCGCTTCAACGAACACCTGAACTGAGTTCAAGATTCCGTATACCCGCTGTCCGGTCTCGGGTGATTCAAATAGGCCGGTGTAGAACTCGGGGAACATCTGCTGGTCGAAGACGGTATAGAACGTCCAAGAGAGCATGACGAACAAGATGATCAGCCAGAGACTCGGCAGACGGAATAGCCTGAACATCTCACGAATTGTCGGTGTAGTTGCGGGGGAAAGAATTTTCCTGCCGGAACCGGCGGCGATCACTGGCTGACTATTGGTACGGCCCAGCACCAGCAGCAGGAGATGGGCCAGGCCCAGAACGGACCCGATCCAGAAGTTCAGCATGGGGTTGATAGTGAACAGGAAGCCGGCCGCCAATGCGACCAGAGCGTAGCCAAAGGACCCCCACATGCGGGCCTGCCCGTATTCAAAGTTGAAACGGCGGCTGTAGCGTTCGGTCAAGGCTTCAAATAGCCCAACTCCGGCTAGGAAACCAGTTGACAAGACAATGGCGCCAATGAGCACGCCGGCCATGAACTGGGACTGCAATAGTGGCTGGTAGACCCACGTGCAGAATGGCCCGATCAGGGCGGTCACCGAGGCAAGAATGGTGGCCAGATGCTTTCTGTCGCCAAGCCGATCCTGAATGGCCCCGTAGGCAAACATCAGGATCAGCGTTGCCAGGGAGTTTACCGAGTAGAGCGTGCCGACCTGTGCCCCGGTGAGTCCTAGACCTGCTGATTCGCTGGTGAGCCAGATCTGGAAGAAGGACCACCAGATGCCCCACGATGCGAAGAACAGGAGCATCGAGAAGGAACTCTGGAGGTAAATAGGATTTTTGTAAGTAGTCGTAATGCCAGCCATCTTTGTCCTGGATTCTTTCGTGAACGCTGCGAAGCGTAGTTACTGAGCGATTGCGAGGGAGAAGTCTTTAATCCACGGGGGATTGGCTCCGGCTTGTGCCACTGTCAGTGCAGCTGACGTTAAGGCCTGACGAAGTGCCTCTTCAACATCTTGAGACTTAGCCGTTGCGCCGTGACGAAGAGCTTGAGCGAATTCTGGATTAGCCAGCACTCCAAAGAGCAGCCCGGACATGAAGGCGTCCCCGGCACCTATGGTGTCCACAAGATTGGTGGGAGAGGCAGCGACATCAAATTGCCGTCCCGAGGAAAGCGCCACGCAACCATCGCCGCCCTGAGTCATCACTGCCAAGGCTGGGCCGAGGCTGGCTACGTGCTTCAGAACCTCCCATGGCTCTAGGCCTGGGTATAGCCACTGACCATCAACGTCGCTGAGCTTCACGATGTGGCTCAGGCCCATCAGCAGCTCAATGCGTTGCAAAGCCGAGTCCCTGTCCTTGACAAGATCCGGACGGAGGTTAGGGTCATAGCTTCGAAGTGAATCGTCTGATGCATTCTTGAAAGCATCGACAATGATTTGACCCGAGGGTTCAATCCAAGCAGCGATGGAACCGGTGTGCAGTAATTCGCTGGAATCATCAGCGGGGACAGCAGGAATCTGCTGGTGGATGTCGAAGGTGTAACGAGCATTGAAGTGCTCATCCATCACTACCTGGGCTACGGACGTGGGATGCCCAGTTACTGAGCCGGCGGCAACATGCACTCCCGCCTGATCCAGGTGCTCCGCAATTTGAATGCCGTAGGAATCCTGACCGAATTCCGTATAGAACTGAACATCATGTCCCAGCCGGGCAAGCCCGACGGCGACATTCAGCGGTGATCCGCCAGGATGCGCAGTTTCTTCAACAACGTCGACGAGGGATTCGCCCATTACGCTAATGCGGCTCATGCCTTGGGCTCCAGTGCGTTATCAGAGAGTTCTTGAACTTTGAAAGACGCATTCGCACCAGTTGCGACGCGCAAGGTCGCGTAGGCCAGCGCTGCCTCACCGGTGAGCTGATCCGTAAGGGAACGTCGACCACCAGCAGCTAGGATTTCGATAGATCCGTGATCCACGAGAACTTTCACATCTAGTTCATCCGAACCAGCGGGCAGAGGCATGCGCTGGTTGGAGGCGTAGAGCTCGTGGTCTACCTTGCCTGCTTCGCGGCGGTGCTGAATCAATTCGGATTCAACGGTGAGTTCGCTGATAAGAGTGTCATCGGCGCGGAATAAGGAAAGGACTGCTGGTTCGGTTGGGCTGGTAGCAAACGTCAGTTCAACCAGAGCGGGGGAGCCCAGCTCAATACGATTTTCGCCAGCGTTGGCCTTGCTTGATGCAACGTCGGCTTTTGGCAATCCGAGAATGCGCTGGCGAATGTCAAACTTGCCGTTGGAGTCTTTCACCAAATCCAGCCGGCGTGCGGCGCTCATGGATCCGCGCCATCCGTCGTGGGGGAGCTCGCGGGCGTAGTCCCAGTTGCTCATCCAGGCAATGAGAGTTTGCTCGTCTAGTGGCAAGCCGTGGAAGCTGACACCTGCATAGAAGTCGCGTCCCCAGTCCAGCCAGTCGCCCTGCTTCAAGGATTCGTATCCGAAGCTATCCCAAGTTTCCTGAGTCTCATCAGGAGTGAAGGTGGTGCCGTTGAATTCACCAATGAAGTACTGGGTACCTGAGCCGCCGGCCACGCCGCCTGGGTTCAGCGAAACAATTAGAACCCACTTCAGCTGGTCTGTGCCGGCAACTGGTAGCTGGAATAGATCTGGGCATTCCCAGATTCCGGCAACAGCAGCCTGGGGTCCGAAGCTGGAGAGCTCGGTCCAGTCCTTGAGGTTCTCAGAACGGTAGATCATCACTCGGCGATCAATGGCTTCAACAGCAACCATGACCCAGAAGGAACCCTGCTCGGATTCGTATCGGATGACCTTTGGGTCGCGGAAGTCCTTGGACCCTCGATCCAGAACTGGATTCTGCCCGTATTTGGTGAAAGTGATTCCACCATCCAGCGAGTAGGCGATGGCTTGGGACTGGTTGGTCTCATCCTTGGCTGCCGCGGTGTAGATGGCAACGACCGGCGCAACCGTGCCGTCGCCGAAGCCGCTGGTATTTTCGTGGTCCACCACGATGGAGCCGGAGAAGATATCAGCCATGTCGCCGTGCAGAATCGCGATAGGAAGTTCTTCCCAGTTCACCAGATCGGTGCTGACCGCGTGGCCCCAAGACATAAATCCGTGGCCTACGCCGTGAGGATTGTGCTGGAAGTACAGGTGGTATTGCTTTCCGTCAAAGAACAATCCATTGGGGTCATTGATCCAGTTTTTCTTCGCAGTGAAATGTAGCTGTGGTCGCTTCACCGCGACCTGTTGAGTTTCGGGCAACGCTGCCATCCTTCGATATGAGTTGGCTAAATGGATTTAGCACAAGACTCTAACAGCGTGGCCGAATCACTGCAATAGGCTAGGGTCGAATAATTGCATTCGAACTGTCTCAAGAGGGAAATGTGGAATCGCCTAAAGCCAAGCGGATAACAATTGCTGACGTTTCAGAAGCTTCGGGGATGTCCAAGGCTGCCGTCAGCATGATCCTGAACAATAAGCCGGGCACGCGACTGTCCGCCGAAGCCACGGAACGAGTGCGCGCGGCCGCCAAGAAACTGGGTTACCGGCCAAATGCGGCAGCCCAATCCTTGCGAAGCGGGAAGACGCGCACCCTGGGGTTCATCTCTGATCAAGTTACCGTGACTCGTTTTGCTTCCGAAATGATCACCGGCATCCTGCGCGCAGCGGAAGAGCGAGACCATACGGTGCTCATTGCTGAGACCTTCGGCAAGCCAGAGCAAATGGCTGAAGCAATAACGCAGATGACCCACCGGGACGTTGACGGGCTGATTCTTGGGTTCATGGATTCTCGCCAACGTGATTTGAAGATCCCGAAAACTGGATTGCCCACCGTGCTGGTCAACGGCATTGACGACAGCCCTTGCGTCGCAGTGCTTCCCAATGAGATGGATTCGGGGGCTAAAGCCGTGCAGAGGGTTATCGAATCCGGGGCGAAGAGTGTTGCGGTCATCGGTGAACTTGAAAACGCCGAAAAGGATCCGCGAACCTATCCAAGTATCTCTCGCCGCTTCGGCTCCCTGCGCAGAGCCTTGGCGGAATCAAACCTCGAAGTACTGGGCCACTGGGTGCTCGACGACTGGAACCCCACCGACGGATATGAAGCAACAATCCGGATGCTAGCCGACGGGTACAACCCTGACGCCATCATTTGCGCCAATGACCGCGTGGCCATGGGTGTCTTCCAAGCGCTCGCCGAAAATGGCCTGAAGCCAGGAACGGACCTGTCCGTGCTGTCTTTCGATGACGAGATCATTGCCAGCTACCTTCGCCCGCAATTGACCTCTATTCGACTTCCATATGAGGGGATGGGTGCTCTGGCCGTTGAGCTTCTGCTCGATGGAAAGCTGGAGCCCGGGGAGCATCAGATCGACATGCCGCTCATCGAGCGCGAGTCCATGAAATCCCGCTGACTCGCGGGCACAACCGAGCTGGCCGGTTCCGCGAACCTGATTTCCACGATTTCCTTTGTGTCCACCAGTGCCATTTCGGGGAATGGCTGCCATGCTTCGGGGTGCTGATTACGCCTCTGCCCTGTGGCATCGTGTCCCATTTGCCCTACTCAGCTGAATGAAGCAAGGGATTCCCATGTCTTGGATCCATGGCCTTGACGGTCAGGAGTCGATCCTGTCAATGATTTTCACTGCCGCAAAACTTCTTCCTTGACAGCCGTAAGTGATGTAGGTTACCTTATTTCACAGCGTAGTAACGCGCGTTACTGAATCGTGTTAGCAAACCCTTGGCACGACGCGAAACGCACTGATCTCGAAGGGGAGGAGGGGCATGTCTCAGCAGTCAGTGACCATGGCCGACGTTGCCAAAGTAGCCGGGGTGAGCCGAACAACCGTCTCATTCGTACTCAACGGCCGGATGGAATCAAGCATCCCCGAAACCACAAGAGAACGAATCAACCAAACGGCGCGCGAACTGGGCTACCGCCCCAACGCAGCCGCACGAACCTTGGCCAGCAAACGCAGCTCCTGGTTCGGGCTGGTGACCGAAATTGCCACCTCGCCCTTTGCCACTGACGTGATCAAGGGAGCGCAGCAGGCAGCATGGAAAGACGGCAACTTCCTCCTTATCGCACCCAGCGACGATGATCCAGGCATGGATAACCTCGCCGTTGAGAAGTTGCTTGAACAGCAGGTTGGCGGATTGATCATCGCGACTTCCTGGCACCGCCAAATCACGGTGCCGGAAAATGCAAAATCAGTTCCCTGCGTACTGGTCAACTGCTTCGATGCCGGCGGCCAATTGCCATCAATTGTTCCGGATGAATTCGGAGGCGGATACGCTGCCGCTGAAATCCTGGCCAAGGCCGGGCACACCAGCATCGGGCACATCACTCTCAAAACAGGAATTCCTGCGCAAATCGGACGCCAAGCCGGTATGAAGCAGGCCCTGCGCGATCACGGAATTGAATTCGATGATTCCCGGATCGTGCCTGGTGATGGAACTGCCGACAGCGGGTACCACGGTACGCAAACGCTGCTAAGCCAACTGGATCCGCCTACCGCAATTTTTTGCGGAAATGACCGGATCGCCATGGGCGCCTATGACGCAATCAAGGAACGCGGATTGCAGGTGGGAAAAGACATTTCAATCGTCGGATTCGATGATCAGGAAATTCTGGCACCGCATATGCGGCCAAAGCTGACAACCATTGCCTTGCCCTTCGAAGAACTGGGCATGGCGGGGGTGTCCCTATTGAATCAAATGGTAGAGGGCTCGCCGATCGAGAATCGCCAAATTACCATCGGCTGCCCCCCACGCATTCGTTCGTCTGTGGCCATGCACGGCCGCAGATGAACTTCCCCTCCGCTACACATCACATGAATGGATGAGGAACTTCAATGATAATCAAATACTTACGTCGCGCGCACCTTGCCGTGGCCGCGACCGCTGTGGCCGGCACCCTCGCCTTGAGCGGATGCGTCGCATCGAATCCAGGCGGAACTGAAGGGGGCGACGGATCAGCCAACGCCGCGTTCCTGACCATTCCGCGCGAGGACATGGGAACCTTCTCAAAAAACTTCAACCCCTTCTCGCCCAATGCTGCGCCAATGACCGGGCAGTCCATTTACGAATCCATGCTGGTCTACAACCCGGCAGGCGGCGACACCGTGCCTTGGCTGGCCACGGAGTGGAGTGCAGGCAAAGACGGAAAGTCGCTGGCCTTCAATCTGCGTCCGGGCGTTAAATTCTCCGATGGCACCCCGCTGACGTCCAAGGACGTCAAGCTCTCAGTTGAACTGCAAAAGGAACTGCTCGGCGGCTATGACTACCTGAAGTCCATCAAGACTCTCGATGACTCGACCATCGAGTTCCACTTCAAGCAGGCATTCACCCCGGCCCTCTACGA
Source organism: Glutamicibacter sp. NPDC087583 (assembly GCF_044743685.1). NCBI lineage: Bacteria > Bacillati > Actinomycetota > Actinomycetes > Micrococcales > Micrococcaceae > Glutamicibacter > Glutamicibacter sp. NPDC087583. The sequence continues at coordinate 363,324 of NZ_JBIUWY010000001.1, forward strand.
ACTGGGCCAGCAGGTGATTGTTCCGGCCCACATCTGGTCCAAGTTCGACAAGCCCGGAAATGAAGAGAACCCGAAACCGGTAGGCACCGGACCATACACCGAAGTAGCCAATTTCCAGGCGCAGTCCTTCGAATTGGGCAAGAACCCATACTATTGGCAACCCGAGAAGCAGAATATCGGCGGCATCCGCATGCTCGCTTTCGCCGGCAACGACGGAGCCAACCTCGCCGCCATCTCCGGCGATGTTGACTGGACGCAAACCTACATGCCGGATATCCAATCGACCTACGTGGACAAGGATCCGGAGCACCGTCATTTCTGGTTCCCGACCACTGGCGCCGAAATCAACTGGCAGCTGAACACTACCAAGAAAGAATTCTCGGATGTTCGCGTACGCAAGGCGTTGAGCATGGCCGTAGACCGCGAACAGGTTGTCAAGGTCGGCATGTCCGACTACGCCAAACCAGCGGACTGCACCGGACTGTCCGGCAACTATGACAAGTGGCGCGACGCTGCGGTCGTCGAACAGTGCGACTGGACCACGCGGGATGTGGAAGGCGCAAAGAAGCTTCTTGATGAAGCAGGCTTCAAGGAGAATGCACAGGGGCAGCGCACCACCGCCGCTGGCAAGCCATTCACCTTCGATATCTCCGTGGGTTCAACCTCCTCGGATTGGCTTTCGGTAGCGAATATCATCGCCCAAAACCTCCAGGACGTGGGCATCAAGGCCACTGTTGATTCGCCGGATTGGGCCGCGGTGACCGCAAGCTACGAAACCGGTGAATTCGACACCGGAATCGTTTGGACCGCTAACGCTCCGACTCCTTACCAGTACTACCTCAACCTCATGGGCAGCCAGAACGTCAAGCCCGTGGGCAAGCAGACCTTTGACAACTACCACCGGTTCAGCGATAAAAAAGCAGATGAGCTGTTGAACAAGTTCGTGGCTGCCGGCGATGAGGGAGAACAGAAGCAGATCGTTAACGACCTGCAGGCTCGCTACAGCGAACTGGCACCGGTAGTACCGCTATTCGCCGGCCCGGAATGGGGTGCCTACACCACTGAGAACTTCGTGGGTTGGCCAACCGAAGATAACCCGTATGCCACGTTGAGCAACCGGGCCCCGACCACCGTTCTGGTGCTCACCAGCCTGGAACCAGCGAACTAGCAACATTTTCCCTTCGCAGCGGGCGGATACCGTCCGCCCGCTGCGTTGCGATCCTTAGCCAAGGACACACAACATGAGTTTCCTCCTACGGCGCTTGGGCTTTTATCTCCTAGCCTTCTGGGCGTCAATCACCCTGAATTTCCTTCTACCGCGGCTGATGCCAGGCGATCCCGTCACCCGCATGCTGTCCCGCTCGCAGCAACGGCTTGAGCCACAACAAGTCGAAGCACTTCGAACCCTGATGGGAGTGGACGGCGGCCCCATCATCCCCGAATACTTTGGCTATCTTGGCCGTGTCTTGACCGGCGACTTTGGGATGTCGATTTCCCGTTTCCCCACTCCAGTCTCCGAGGTCATCGCCTCGCAGCTGCCGTGGACCTTGCTGCTGGGACTGACTTCATTGATTTTCGCCGTGATCCTCGGAAACCTCCTGGGCATCCTTGCCGCCTGGCGCCGTGGCGGCTTCTTGGACTCGGTTGCTCCACCGCTGCTGGTGTTCATCGGTTCTTTCCCGTATTTCTGGCTAGCCATGGGGGCCTTGTACATCTTCGGCATCAACATGGGCGTCGCCCCGATGCGCCATGCCTTCTCCGTAGGCCTGGTTCCCGGATTCAATCTCGAATTCATCCTGGACGTTGCAGCGCACCTGGTCCTGCCCGCGCTGACCATCGTGCTGGTTTCCCTGGGCGGCTGGATGCTGGGCATGCGCAACACCATGATTGCCACCAACTCCGAAGACTACATTTTGATGGCCGAGGCCAAGGGGCTGCGACCGCACCGCATCATGCTGAACTACGCGGCACGCAACGCGATGCTGCCATCGGTCACCAGCATGGGCATGAGCATCGGCTTCATCGTCGGCGGCGCACTGCTGACCGAAGTGGTATTCGCCTACCCAGGCGTCGGCTACCAGCTGCTCGGCGCTGTCCAAGGCCTTGACTACCCGCTGATGCAGGGCATGTTCCTGACCATTACTGCCGCGGTGCTGATAGCCAACTTCCTCGTAGACCTTGTCTACGTCCGACTCGACCCTCGCGTGCGGAAAGGCTGATCGCCATGACCCAGAATGCTACAGATCCACAGACTCTGGCTGCCTCGCAACCAGCGGAGGAAAGCGGCTCCGCGCGTGCCAGAGTCAGTGCTACCCGGTTGCTGCGGACTTTGCTCCGCAACGGCAAGGCCGTGGCTGGGCTCAGCATCCTGCTTGCCTTTATCATCCTGGCCTTGCTTGCCCCGGCGCTCTTCCCCGGGGATCCGTCGCGGATTACCTCGGCCGGTGCCAGCGCACCAAGCATGGAGCATTGGCTGGGTACCACCAGCAAGGGCCAAGACGTTTTGGGGCTGACCCTGTGGGGTGCCCGCTCGTCGCTCTTCGTCGGCTTCGCCGCCGGCATCCTCTCCACCATTGTCGGCGTGCTGGTCGGGTTGAGCGGGGCCTACTTCGGCCGCGGCCTGGACGAGGTGCTCTCCCTGGTTACCAACGTCTTCCTGCTGGTGCCCGGCCTGCCGTTGCTGGTGATCCTGGCGGCATTCATGCCGCCTGGTCTTGGCACGGTGATCGTGGTGCTGATGATTACCGGATGGGCAGGCAGCGCACGCGTCATGCGTTCCCAGGCCATGTCCATCCGCGGAAAAGACTATGTTGCCGCGGCTTTGGTATCGGGCGAGCGCCCGCTGCGCATCATGGTCCGCGAAATGCTCCCCAATATGGCCTCGGTCGTCATGACCACGCTGCTTGGCTGCATCATCGGCTCCATCGGCGCACAGGCTGGGCTTGAATTCCTGGGCTTGGGCGACGTGAACACCATCTCCTGGGGTACCAACCTGTTCTGGGCGACCAGCGACGGATCGCTGATGCTGGGCCAATGGTGGATTTTCGTGCCATCGGGCCTGGCCATCGCCTTGGTCGCCTTCGCCTTGGCCCTGTGCAACTACGCGGTGGATGAAATCACCAATCCGCGCCTGCGCCGCCCGAAGCATGCAACGAGAAGCACCGCGGCGACTACCGTGGTGCGAAAGGAAGAAAAATGAGCGTCCCGGTATTGGAAGTCCAGGACCTGACCGTCGAGTACGTCAGCGACGAGAGAGCTGTGCGCGGCGCTGACCGGGTCAGCTTCGCCATCCACTCCGGTGAAATCTTCGGTTTGGCGGGGGAGTCCGGCTGCGGCAAGTCCACCATTGCCAACTCGATCATGCGCTTGCTGAAAGATCCTGCGCGGATCACCCACGGCAAGATCCTCTTTGAAGGCCAAGATGTGCTGGGCATGGACGAAGCGGAACTGCGCGCCTGGCGCTGGAACAACGTCGCCATGGTATTCCAGTCGGCGATGAACTCATTGAACCCGGTCACTCGAATTGGCGAGCAGTTTGTCGACGTGATCCGCACGCACCGTGGCGGCACCCGTGCTGCCGCGGTGCAGCGCGCCGAAGAGCTGCTCACCATGGTGCGCATCGATCCGGCGCGATTGCGGGCCTATCCGCACCAGCTTTCAGGCGGACAGCGCCAGCGCATTGTCATTGCCATGGCCTGTGCGCTGAACCCGCGGTTGCTGATCCTGGATGAGCCCACCACGGCGCTGGACGTAGTGGTTCAGCAAGAAATCCTGGAGCAGATCAGGGAACTGCAAAGCGAACTCGGATTCGCCATCCTGTTCATCACCCATGACATGTCGCTGATGCTTGAGCTCTCCGATCGCATTGGCATCATGTACGGCGGGCGCATCGTGGAGCTGGCACCGGCGCCGTCGTTGCGCCATGGTTCGAAGCACCCCTATACGCAGGCGCTGCTCGGAGCGTTCCCGCCCCTGCACGGACCGAAAGTCAAGCTCACCGGCTTGGCCGAAGGCACCAGATTCACCAACATCAAGGACCTTAGGCAGGTAGGCGAAGGCCATTGGGTCGCCCCGACCCAAGCCCCGGTCCTCACTCAAGGAGAACTGCCATGACCTCGACAGCTGCCAAGCACGCCTCTATGGTGCCAGTGGTGCGTATCCGTTCGCTGAGCAAATCTTTCACCAGCACCGCACTGTTCCGTCGCACGAAGGTTCCGGCCCTGAGGGGTATCGACCTGGAGCTGCACCGCGGTGAAATCGTGGCGCTGGTGGGCGAATCAGGTTCCGGTAAATCGACGTTGGCCCGCTGCTTGGCATTGCTTGAGGTACCGGATTCCGGGGAAATGCTGGTCAATGGAAAGGACATATCCGGGCTCAAGGGATCAGCGGCCCGGAACTACCGCAGCGAAGTGCAAATGGTGTTCCAAGACCCTTTCGGTTCGTTGAACCCGGCCTTCCGAGTGGAGCACATCCTGGAACGCGCCTTGGCGCTGCACCAGCCAAGCATCAAGTCCAAGCGCGCAGAAATGGCCAAGCTGGTGTCCACCGTCGGGCTGAGCCCGGATGTGTTGTCCTCATTCCCGCACGAGCTCTCCGGCGGACAGCGCCAGCGCATTGCAATCGCCCGCGTGCTGGCAGCCAAGCCGAAAGTCATCCTGGCCGATGAGCCGACCTCCATGCTGGATGTCTCGGTGCGGATCGGCGTGCTGAATCTGCTGCACAAGCTGCGCGATGAGCATGGGATCTGCATCCTCTATGTCACCCACGACTTGGCATCCGCCCGCTATCTCTCGGACCGGATCGCGGTACTTAACGAGGGGCGAATAGTCGAGTCGGGCGAGTCCGTGCAGCTGCTGGACAATCCCCGGCATCCATACACCCGGCTGCTGGTGGGCGCGGTACCCGACCCGGACCGCGACAGCAGCCAGGATGCGTCGAAGCGCGCGGCCCTGCGTGAACAGATCCACCGCTGGTCGGCCAGCACCACCCTGAAAAAGCACATGATCGATGAATCACGCCAGCACTGGGTGCTGGCCGGCGAAAGCGAAATGAATTGAATCTGGATATGAATGCCGCCTACGGCAGCGCCTCCCGGAGAAATGTTGTCAAAACCCTGGCTGCAGCCACCGCTTTGGGGCTGGCCGGGGTTGGCCCAGATGCAGCCCATGCCGCTCCCGCAGGCAGCTCCAAGACCAAGAGGGGCGTTTCCCCGGCCATGAGCTACCGTCCCACCTACCACTTCAGCGTCCCCGACAATTGGAAGAACGACCCGCAGCGTCCGGTGTATCTTGATGGCGAATACCTGTACTACTACCTCTACAACGAGGACTACATTCTCGGCGGCAATGGGACCAGCTGGCGCATGGCGAGCACCACTGACCACGTCAATTTCACTGACCGCGGCGTAGCTATCAGCAAGCATGAGAGCCCCAACGGGGACTGCTGGTCCGGATCAATTGTCATCGACCAGCAAAACACCGCAGGATACGGGAAGGGCACGCTGATTGCTTTGGTCACCCAAGCCCCCAATGGCGTGCAGGCCCAGTACCTCTGGTACTCCACCGACAAGGGACGCAGCTTCAAACCCGGAGGGACCGAACCGGTTCTGGCCAACCCGGGCACCGATGCCTTCCGAGACCCGAAGGTGATCTGGCATGAGCAGAGCTCTCAGTGGGTCCTGCTCAATGCCGAGGGAGACCGCATCGGAATCTATGCTTCGGCGGATCTGAAGCAGTGGACGAGAACCAGCGAATTCGTGCGCACCACTCTGGGCATTCTTGAATGCCCAGATCTCTTCCAGATCCAGGCTTCGGATGGTTCCAGGCATTGGGTGCTGGGAACCAGCGCTAACGGCAAGCCCCGCGATTTGCCCGCTACCTACGCCTACTGGATTGGCGACTTCGACGGAAAGGCCTTCACTGCTTCTCAGGCCGAGCCGCAATGGCTGGATTGGGGCTTCGACTTCTACGGCGCGGTGACCTATCCGGACCACCACGCCGATGGCAGCGAAAATCCCGGAATGCGCCGCGCCATTGGCTGGAACAACTTCTGGGATTATCCGCATAATGCTCCGAGCATGGCCACCGATGGCTACAACGGAGACGACATGATTGTGCGCGAGGTGCGGATGGTTGCCGGACCGAATGGCAATTACCTCGCTTCTGTTCCGGTGGCGCAGCTGGACAGGCTAGCCCGTGCAACCACCAAGTTCGGCAGCCCTGTGGTTTCGGGGGAGAAGATTCTCCCGTTCTCCAGCAGTGCTTATGTGCTGCAGTGCGAATTGCAGTGGGACCCGGCCAACCCGCCGGAAAACATCGGTTTCGAGCTGTGCCGGGCCGTATCCGGAACGCGCCATGTGGCAACCGGGCTCTATTTGGCCGGCGGGTTCGCCTATGTGAATCGCAAGCCGGGCTTCCATCCGGGGGATAAGGGCGAATCCAAGAGCCCATTGGAGGTACCGAGCGGGAAACTCGACGTGCGCATCCTGGTGGATCGCTCTAGCGTCGAGGTGTTCTTCGGCGACGGGCGGCTCGTCCACTCTCATCGCGTGTTCCCGCTGTCCACTGATGCCGGGATCAAGCTCTTTGTCTCCGGCGGGAAAGCGTCATACAAGAATCTCACGGCGCGCGAGCTGGGCTTCGCATAGGAGGCTGGCTGCTGCCAGGATCCAGGAAGCCCGAGGGTGGCTTGGGGTAAATCGGGTCGCGGGCCATCCTGCGGTGCTTGCCAAGTGCACGACGTAGCCGGAGTTCGGCCCCGAGCAGCAGTACTTGGCGGACAGAAGCGGGCACGCCGCGAGGTTCTGGTGCGCTGGATCACAGGATTCGCCGCGTGAAACATCAAACGTCTAATGTTTAAACGTGATCGACAACGCATCAGAATCCGCGGCCCCGCCTCCTGCCAGCAAAGCCGCCAAGCATCCCTGGCGGGCAAGCGCACTGGCAGTTGCGGCGGTGATCCTCGTCGGGCTGAACCTGCGCATGGGTATTGCCTCGGCATCTCCGCTCTTCCATGACCTGCAGGAGATGATGGGGTACGGCACGTTCATCGCTTCGCTGCTGCCGACGATCCCAGTTTTGTGCTTTGCCGTGGCTGGCGCGGCAACGAGCTTGGTGATCGGCAGGACCGGACTGGAACTGGGCATCGCCCTGTCCTTGCTGCTGCTCACCGCTGGGCTGGCCTTGCGCATTGTCGATTCAACTTGGGCCTTGCTGGCCGGCACCGTGGTAGGCATGTGCGGCTTGGCCATCTGCAATGTGGCCATGCCCTCATTTATTCGAGAGCACCACGGGAACCGCGCCGCGTCGATGACCGCGGCCTACACGACCACCATGTCCATCGGCGCGACGCTGGCCTCCGCAATCAGCGTCCCGCTGGCGGTGAAGGCGGGTTCGCCGACGACGGCATTGGCTTTGTGGGCGATTCCCGCCGGCCTGGCTTTGCTGGTCTTTGTGCCGCTGTCCATCTCCGGGAAGCGTTCCGCTGTTCAGAAGGGCACGCATGTTTCTCCATGGCCGCTACTGGCCACGCGCAAGGGCTTGCTGTTCACCACTGTTTTCGGCATCCAGTCGCTGCTGGTCTATACCGTGGTCAGCTGGTTGCCGCATATCCTCATTTCGCGCGGGCTGGAGCCAGTTGATGCCGGCTTGATGCTGGGCATCGTGCAGGGAGTCAGCATCCCGGCAGTCATGATCATGCTCTGGATGGCTTCGAAGCCGGCCCTGCTGCGCAGTGCCTTCGTGCTGACTACCAGCTGCTCGGTACTCGGTTTTATCGCTCTGCTGCTCTTGCCGGTAGAACTGTCCTTGATCAGCTCGGTCTTCATTGGCCTGGGCTTCGGGGTGTTCCCGCTGGTGATGCTCATGCTCAGCCGCAGTGGCGGCAGCGCAGAAGAAACGACAGCAATGTCCACGGTGGCCCAATCTGTCGGCTACCTGATTGCAGCCATTGGACCCTTCGCCCTGGGGCTCATGCAGGGCGCATTGGGATCTTGGACGGTTGGCTTGGTGATCATCCTCGCCTTCGCTGTGGTGCAGCTTCTGTTCTGCTACAAGCTGGGCGGCCTGCGTACCGAAGCCGATTCGCATCCGTTGATCGAAGTGGACGGCTCGGCTGAAGCGGAGCGGCCATGAGCAAGACCCCATTGCGTCCGCCCTTGTCCGAAGAGGTTGTGGCGAAGCTGCAGAGCGCCGTAGCGAAGGGCCGCTGGAAGGTGGGGGACCGCGTTCCGGCTGAACCCGAGCTGATGGCGGAAATGGGCGTCTCCCGCGGGACCTTGCGCGAAGCCATCAAGGCGCTGGCCAGCACGGGGATCTTCGAGGTCCGCCGTGGAGATGGCACCTACGTGCGCGCGACCAGCGAGATCAGCGGCACCGCCCAACGGGTGTACCGAGACCACTCCGACCAGGACGTGCTCCAGGTGCGATTCGCCCTGGATACCCAGTCGGCCCGGCTCGCTGCCAAAGCCGCTGATGCAAAAGTAGTCGAACAGTTGCGCGCGTTGCTGGGCCAGCGAAGCGAAGCATGGGGAAACCGGGATTATCCTGCGTGGGCGAAAGCCGACTGGAAATTCCATCTGGAAGTGGCGCGGGCTTCCCGTGTTCCGCTGATGCATGAGATCTATGAGAGCTTCGGGGATGTTTTCCACGGAACCAAGATGGTCCAGAGGCTTTCCGACGGATTCGATGGCTGCCTGCACGAGGGCCACGAATCACTGGTAGACGCAATCGAAGCAGGCGATCCCGAAGCAGCAGCTCGAACTGTTATCAAGAATCTTGATTACTGCATGAGCTGGATGCCTTAATTCCTGACTTCGAGGGCGCTGCCCGGACTAAACAGCCTTCATGCGCCGGACGTTTTCCTGCACCACTGCCTTGAAGTCCCCGCCCGAAGCCGCAAAGGTATTGCGCTGCAACTGGTATTCCGCCCCGCGTTCGATCAAACGGATTATGCCCTGCAGTTCCTCGGCGCATCCCAGCTGCTCGGCAATCGGTGCCAGGCGCTTGACCTCTGAGCGCAGGTGGTCGGTCACCAGCATCTCGTCGCCTTGGGCGTTGAGGATGATGATGGCATCCAGCCCGTAGCGGGCGGCGCGCCACTTGTTCTCCACTCGGAACCAGGCCGGCATAACAGGAATCTTGTAGCCGGCTTCGATGGATAGCGACATGTCGTGCACCAGGCACTGGGTCAGTGCGGTAAAAGCGGCAATGTCATCCAGAGAGCTCACGCCATCGCAGATGCGCATTTCCACGGTGCCCAAACGAGGTACCGGACGCACATCCCAGCGGATCTCGGAGACATCATCAATAACCCCGGTATGCAGCATGTCTGCAACGTGGGATTCGTATTCGGACCATGAATCGAAGTGGAAGGGGATCCCGGCAGCTGGCAGCTGCTGGAACATCAGCGAACGCTGCGAAGCGTAGCCGGTGTCTTCCCCGCCCCAGTACGGGGAGGAGGCGCTGAGTGCTTGGAAATGCGGCTGGTAGTTGATCAAACCGTCAGTGATTGGAAGCGCTTTTTCGCGATCGTCCAAGCCCACGTGCACGTGCACGCCGTAGATCACCATCTGGCGGCCCCACCACTGGGTGCGGTCAATCAGCTTGGCATAGCGGTCCTTGTCCGTCACCGGCTGCAAGGTCGGAGCGGCAAAAGGATGGGAGCCCGCGGAATACAGGTCCACGCCGTGGTTTCCGGCGACCTCGTTGAGCATGCGCACGTTGGTGCGCAGTTCCTCAGCCGCGTCTGCCACGTTGGTATGGACACCGGTGACCACCTCCACGGTATTCATCAACAATTCCGGCTTCACTGTCGGATGCTCATCTTCGCGGTCAAGACCGGCCTCATCCTTGAGCTGGTCAAGGATACTCTCGGCAACCGAGCACAAGTCCGCACTTTCGCGATTGACCAAGGCGATTTCCCATTCGACACCGATAGTGGATTGGGAAGAGTGGGCGAACTCGATTTTCTGCACGGCGCTCCTATTGATGACGTCTCGGACGGAATGCTCCGGAGCCGAACAAAGTGGATGGAGCGTCCACCGATTCCTCGATGTTTCTCCATACTCATTGTATGTATTGCGCCGCTCCTGCCGGGACAATGCTCCGGTGGGACCTGCGTCACCCCAGACTAGTGCGGGATGACCTCGAAAGCTACGCGTTTGTCGCCGAGGCGAGCCAGGATCAGCGTTGCCTTGTTCTTGGCGCTCTTGGGGGAGCCTGCCAGCAAAATGCGGCGCAATTCTTCGGGCGTGACGTCGACTCCGCGCTTCTTGATATCCAATGTGCCGATGCCGTTGGATTTCACCCAGCTGCGCAGCTTCTTCACGTTGTAGTCATGCACTGCCATGACTTTGTATCCGCGGGCAAACGGCGTGGAAATCTGCTGGTTATGGGTGAAGTAGGCGATGTGCTCATCGAGCAGGTGGCCGCCAGTGCGCTCCAGCAAGGTCGAGATCAGGTGGGAACGGATCACTGCGCCATCGGGTTCGTAGATGTGCGCTTCCAATTCGCCTACCGGGGCTGGCTGATCATTTGCCGCGGCAGCTGCACTGGCCAACTCGTGGGCGCCGTCCTTGTCGATGACCAGCGCGGCACGGGCGATGTCCTTGCGCTTGAGCTTGCCGAACCAGAGGCAGGCCTCGATGACCGAGCCGTGGTCCGAAATCCAGACAGCCTCGGCGTTCGCCGGAATCGCTTCATGGGGCAGGCCCGGACCGAGTTTCACTCCGACGTCCAGCCCGGAGTCCACCAGCTTCTCCACGAAAGACAGGGGCGGGGAAAACGCCTCGGGGTCGAAGAGTCGGCGGGTGCTTCCCTTCACGTCGGTACGCCGGGCTGGATCCAGCCAGACGCCGTCAATCCCGGTCAGATCGGTGTCCTCGGCGCTGCCGTGGATCACGGTGGCATTGTCGAAGGGCATCAGGTTCAAGGTTGTGGCTGCCGCGGTGGTTTCATCCAGCTCTACTGCGGTGACCTGCAGGCCAGCGCTGGCCAGCGCAATGGAGTCGGTGCCGATGCCGCATCCGAGGTCTGCGACGTGGGTGGAACCGGCATTGGTGTAGCGGCGGGCATGCAGCCCGGCGATGGTCAGGCGCGTGGCCTGCTCCAGTCCGGCCGGGGTCAAGATCAACGAGTCTGCAAAGGGGCCGAATTTCACCCTCGCCCGGAAACGCAGCTCGGCCTGCGCCATGACGGCGCGAACCACCTGGGCGTCGTGGCCTTCCTTGCGCAGCTTCTCATTCAGCGACCAAGCAGCATCCTTGGTGGCCACCATGGACGGGTCGATGGTGGAAAGCAGCTTCCAGCCGTCTTCCGAAAGCAGGGCGGCGAATTGTTCATTGAGCGTAGAGTCATTTGAAGCCTGGGCCATGATCCAAGACTATCGTTGATGCGTCTTGGAACAGACTGGCCCTCTCGGTGTGCCCAGCCCGCAGGGCCAGTGATCTATGTGACAAAAACGCGTCACATTCAGAATTCACAGAATCGCCAAGCGGGCTTCGCCAAGCTCCGGGATCCGGCCGCCCAGCAGTTGCGCCAAGAGCAGTTCGAAGCCGGGAGATGTGAAGCCCTGAAACGAAAAGACTAAGTATCGCTATCTCATAGGCATTGATTTCGTTAGAGAGAGTAATGCTTGTTGCTAATTGGATCATCTGGCTAACGAGTAGCCCTATCGCTGTTTTACAGTTCTCCGCCACTAGGAAGCGGTTCGCTGGACCAAGTCGCCCCGCTTGCTGCGAGCGGCTGCATGTCCTCCGCAAGACCTGAAGTGATCCACGTCGCATTCCCCTGTGGAACTGGTGTTGTATGGCACCTGTGATGAAACCTATGCAGCGAACGACAGTGACGTCGACAACCGGTCCAAAGGCCGTGGATCCCGCACCCCTGGTGCAGAACCAGCTCAAGCGCGGCATGAGCAGCCGCCACCTGCAGATGATCGCCATTGGCGGTTCCATCGGCACCGGGCTGTTCGTGGCCTCCGGCGGCACTATTGCCCAGGCGGGTCCCGGCGGCGCGCTGCTGGCCTACGCCGCGGTGGGTCTCATGGTGTACCTGCTCATGCAGTCCCTGGGCGAGATGACCGCGAAGATCCCGGTGGCCGGATCCTTCCAGACCTTCGCTACCCGCTTCGTTTCCCCCTCCTTCGGCTTCGCCATCGGCTGGAACTACTGGTTCAACTGGGCCATCACTGTTGCAGCGGAACTGGTGGCCGCTGGCATCGTGATGAGCTTCTGGTTGCCTGATGTCCCCGGTTGGGTCTGGGCCGGCTCTTTCCTGGTGGCCTTGACCGCCTTGAATGCTTTGTCCGCCAAGGCCTTCGGCGAAGGCGAGTTCTGGCTGGCCATGATCAAGGTGGTCACCGTCATCGCCTTCCTGGCCGCCGGCGTTCTGATGATCTTCGGGGTGCTCGGCGCGCACACCGATCCGCTGGCCAACTGGCGCGAAGGCAAGGATGTCTTCCATGGCGGCTGGCTGTCCATCGTCTCGGTCTTCATGATTGCCGGATTCTCCTTCCAGGGCACCGAGCTGGTGGGTGTCGCCGCAGGCGAAGCCAAGGATCCGCGCCGCGAAGTGCCCAAGGCCATCCGCCGGGTGTTCTGGCGCATCATGCTCTTCTACATCGGTGCCATCTTCATCATCGGCTGCCTGATTCCGTTCACCGACCCGAGCCTGCTGGCCAGCGGCGAAGCCGACGTGGCTTCCTCGCCCTTCACCCTGGTCTTCGAGCGGGCCGGCATCGCTTTTGCCGCTGCTGCCATGAACGCGGTCATTCTCACCGCCATCCTCTCGGCTGGCAACTCGGGGCTCTACGCCTCAACCCGCATGCTCTACTCCATGGCCCACGATGGCAAGGCTCCGAAGATCTTCGGGCGCACCAACTCCAGCGGCGTGCCGATCATGGCTCTGCTGGCCACCGCTGCGGTAGGCCTCTTCGGGTTCCTCACCGCCCTGGTGGGCCAGGGTGCGGCCTATACCTGGCTGCTGAATGTCTCGGGGCTGTGCGGGTTCATCGTCTGGGTGGGTATTGCCGTATCCCACTACCGCTTCCGCCGCGGTTATCTCGCCCAGGGCTACAGCGTGAAGGACCTGCCCTACTTGGCCCCGCTCTTCCCGCTAGGACCCATCGTGGCCTTCCTGATGCTGATTGCCGTGATCGTCGGTCAGAACTACCAAGCGGTGCTGGCCGGCCACGGGCTGGAAGTGCTCTCGGCCTATATCGGGCTGCCGCTGTTCCTCGGACTGTGGCTGGTGCACCGCATGGTGACCAAGTCCAAGATGGTCAAGCTCACCGAGATGGATCTGGACGCTCCGGAGGATATCGAAGAGTCCGCGGCTGTGCGCTCTGCGCGAACCGGTGTGAAGAAGTAGGGCAATGATTAGCACTCGCCTTGACCGAGTGCTAAAGCTCGTCCTAAAGTCATGTGTGGGTGTCACGATGGAAGTTGCATCTGCAGCTTGCAGCGTTACACACCGCCTGACTGGATACCACCAACTGGCACCGCGACGACGGTTGGTCCAATGCCATAGGGCGCACCCCTACAACCATTGGTTCATACACGAAAAGGAGAGACCATGTCTGTCTCCATCAAGCCGCTCGAAGACCGCATTGTCATCAAGCAGGTCGAAGCCGTAACCACCACCGCTTCGGGCCTGGTCATCCCAGACTCCGCTAAGGAAAAACCACAGGAAGGCGCCGTAGTCGCCGTAGGCCCAGGCCGCATCGATGACAACGGCAACCGCATTCCCCTGGACGTTGCAGAAGGCGACGTAGTCCTGTACTCGAAGTACGGCGGAACCGAGGTCAAGGTCGGCAACGAAGAGTACCTGGTGCTCTCGGCTCGCGACGTACTGGCAGTCGTCGTAAAGTAACGCCAACCTCTCTAAAGTTTCAGGAGAAAATGCATGGCTAAGCAGCTAGCATTCAACGAGGAAGCGCGACGCGCCCTCGAAGCGGGCATTGATAAGCTCGCAAACACGGTGAAGGTCACCCTCGGCCCACTCGGCCGCAATGTGGTGCTTGCCAAGACCTGGGGCGCCCCGACCATCACCAATGACGGTGTCACCATTGCGCGTGAGATCGATCTGGAAGATCCATACGAGAACCTTGGCGCGCAGCTGGCCAAGGAAGTAGCCACCAAGACCAATGACGTAGCAGGCGACGGCACCACCACCGCCACCGTGCTCGCTCAGGCCCTGGTCAAGGAAGGCCTGAAGAACGTCGCCGCAGGCGCCGCTCCGGGCGATGTCCGCAAGGGCATTGAACTGGCTGTGGAGATCGTTTCGGACGCCTTGGCCGCTAACGCCGTTGCCGTAGAGAACAAGGTTGCTAACGTAGCCGCGATCTCCGCGCAGTCGGATGAAATCGGCGAATTGCTGGCCAAGGCCTTCAAGACCGTGGGCACCGATGGCGTGATCACCATCGAGGAGTCCTCGACTACCGCTACCGAGCTGGTCCTGACCGAAGGCATGCAGTTCGACAAGGGCTACCTCTCGCCACAGTTCATCACCGACCAGGAGCGCCAGGAAGTTGTCCTGGAAGACGCACTGATCCTGATCAACCCAGCCAAGATCTCCACCGTGGCAGAATTCCTGCCACTGCTGGAAAAGGTCCTGGAAGCGAAGAAGCCGCTGCTGATCATCGCCGAGGATGTCGAGGGCGAAGCCCTTTCCACCCTGGTGGTCAACAAGCTGCGCGGCCTGCTGAACGTGGTAGCCGTCAAGGCTCCAGGCTTCGGCGACCGCCGCAAGGCAATGATGCAGGATCTGGCTATCCTCACCGGTGCCCAGGTTGTCTCCCCGGAACTGGGCCTGTCCCTGGACCAGGTTGGCACCGAGGTACTCGGCTCGGCACGCCGCGTGACCATCACCAAGGATTCCACCACCATCGTTGATGGCGCTGGCACCGAGGAAGATGTCGCAGAGCGCGTAGCCCAGCTGAAGGCTGAGCTGAACCGCACCGATTCGGAGTGGGACCGCGAGAAGCTGTCCGAGCGCCTGGCCAAGCTGTCCGGCGGCATCGGCGTGATCAAGGTGGGCGCTTCCACCGAGGTCGAGCTGAAGGAACGCAAGCACCGCATCGAGGATGCTGTGTCCTCCACCCGTGCTGCCCTGGAAGAGGGCATCGTTGCCGGCGGCGGTACCGCCCTGGTCGACGCGCTGGCTTCGCTGGATACCGATGCCCGCATCGCAGCCACCGAAGGCGACGTAGCAGCAGGCGTTGCGATTGTCCGCCGCGCGCTGGTGCAGCCGCTCTTCTGGATCGCTACCAACGCCGGCTTCGACGGTGCGGTAGTTGCTTCCAAGGTGGCGGAGTCCCCAGCCAACGAAGGCTTCAACGCCAAGACCGGTGTCTACGAGAACCTGCTGCACGCAGGCGTCATCGACCCAGTCAAGGTAACCCGCTCGGCACTGCGCAACGCAGCATCGATCGCGGCCTTGGTTCTGACCACCGAGACCTTGGTGGCAGAGAAGGCTGAAGAAGCTGAAGAGGCGCACGGCCACTAGGGTTTAGCCCGTCACCGAAGCATTGCTTCGTGAGCGAAAGCCGCCGTTGGATCCAGGATTTATCTCCTGGATCCAGCGGCGGCTTTTTGTTCTCAGAAAACGATCCACCCGGGGTGACCCAGCTCATTGACACGATAAATGAGTGCGCTCATAATTGAACTCAGTCAAAGATTGATGCCCATTTCATATCCGTACAGGAGATCTTCCATGCACGCGTTCGTTCTCGAAAACTACAAGGGTGCCCTGGTGCAGGCCGAGGTCGCTGAACCTGAGTTGGGGGAGCGGGAGGTACTCATCGAGATTGCGGCCGCTGGCGTCAACCAGCTTGACGAGAAGATCCGCGCAGGCGAATTCAAGGCAATCCTGCCCTACAAGATGCCGCTGGTTCTCGGCCACGACGTCGCAGGGACCGTGATCGGGCTCGGCTCAGGAGTCCGCGGCTTTACGGTAGGGGACCAGATTTTTGCCCGCCCTCGAGATCATCGGATCGGAGCTTTCGCCCAGCGCATGGCCGTGAATGAAATGGATATTGCGAAGGCACCTGTCTCCATCGACCTGGTGCAAGCGGCCTCGCTGCCCCTGGTTGCACTGACTGCGTGGCAGGCACTAGTTGAGCGGGGAAATCTGCAGCCGGGGCAGCGAGTACTCATCCACGCTGGCGCTGGCGGCGTCGGAACCATCGCCATCCAGCTGGCCAAGCACCTGGGCGCTTACGTCGCGACAACAGCGTCGGCGACGAACGCCGAATTCTTGCAGGATCTCGGAGCCGATGAAGTCATCGACTACAAGACCGAGGATTTCCAGGTAAGTATCTCGGGCTATGACCTGGTGCTTGACAGCCTGGGCGGCGAAACGCTTGCCAAGTCGCTGGGAGTTCTGCGCCCTGGAGGGAAGGTCATCGGCATCTCGGGTCCGCCGACTCCGGCATTCGCCAAGGAAGCAGGGCTGAATCCGGTGATGGGCTTGGCGGTCCGCGCGCTAAGCCGGTCAGTTCTCAAGAAGGCCAAGAAGCTGGGTGTCGGGTACGAGTTCCTCTTCATGAAGCCCAGCGGCCAGCAGCTGCGAGGCATTGCCGAACTGGTGGACTCCGGGGTCCTGACGCCCGTGGTGGGCCAGGTCTTCGGTTTTGCGCAAACTGCAGAGGCCCTTGAATCGATGGAGGCTGGTGGCCGGCGCGGCAAGACCGTCATCACCATGCAGCAGAAGTAAAGCGAGCGCGTTCGCCTGGGCGGTGGGCGCGCTTTGCTCGTCAGTGGGGGAGGATTGCAGCAATCTGAGCGCGGATGCCCCGGGCGACTTCAGCTGTGGCCAGTGCCGGGTCCGCAGCAGTAGCCATCGCCAGGAACTGGATGGAAGTGATGGCCCGCGCAATCGTGGCTGCCTCCGGCGCCTCCAGATTCCTATGCGTGCCCAGGAGCTCGGCAATCGCCTGTTCGGTCAACGCCGCTATGCGCAGGGCTTCGGCATGATGCGGTTCCGCCGAATCGCCAAAAACCATTTCGCGCAGATAAAAGCGCCCGTTGTCGACATGCTTCCGATTGCAGTCGATGATCGGTACCAAAAGGGCCATCGTTGCCTCCAGCGCGGTCTTTGCTGATTTAGAGGCCTCGATGCCTTGCTCCAAGGAGCGTTCGTAGCGGTGGTTCTGCACCATGAGCAGCAGCTCGGATTTGGACTTGGCGTAGAGGAAAAGGGTTCCGGTTCCGATATCCGCCGCGTCGGCGATCTGCTGCGTGGTGACCTCATCGACACCGTGTGCCGCGAAGAGTTCGCTGGCCGCGGAGATGATCCGTTCAAGCTTCGCCTGCTTGTTGCGTTCGCGTCGTCCTGGCATAGGAGTTGAAGACGTCACCCGGGAGCCCCTCGGCTAGAACTGATCAGAGTTATTCATGAGTCTAATCAAGAAAGCTGTTGTTTCAGAATGCGCGGATTGACTTCGCTCACCTGGCCAAGCAACAATTTGCCGCCGTGCCGACGATGGCTGGGCGGCAAACCGCCGTGGAACTTTGCGCCAGTTCTCGAATTTCGACAGCTAATCCTGAGCAGGTCAGGCCAATACGGTCAATCTATATACGCTGCTTTACAGCGGCAGCAGCGTCAACTCGCACGGTGTGGCCATGGCGAATTGATAAGATGGTTGGTTGTCTGACGTGAATCAAGTAGAAAACGCCGAGGACAATTACCTGTCCCCGAAGAAAGCGCAGCCAGTGAGCCATACCTTGGATCAGTCTCGGACAAGCACCCAGCGTGCCGGTTTCCGAGTTGATTTGCAGGGACTTCGCGCCCTCGCAGTCCTGCTGGTGATGTGCTATCACATCTGGTTCTCCCGGGTCTCCGGCGGTGTGGACATCTTCTTGATGCTCTCCGCCTTCTTCCTCACTTCTTCCACCGCACGGCGCATCGCCCGCGGGCAGCGCCCGCCTCTGCTCGACGGCTGGCTGCATCGATTCTCGCGCCTGATACCGCAAGCGGCGGTAGTCATCATTGGCGTGGTCATCGCGGCATGGATCATCCTGCCTAGTACGCGCTGGCTGGAGCTGATCGACCAGTCCAATGCCGCGCTGTTCTACTGGCAGAACTGGTACCTCTCGGATCACCAGGTGGACTACTACGCCTTCAACACAGCCGCCGCCTCGCCGCTGCAGCACTTCTGGTCCCTGTCTGTCCAGGGACAGATCTTCATCATCTGGCCGCTGGTTCTTGCCGGCAGCGCACTGCTCTGGAAGAAGCTCTTCTCCCGGCACAGCTTCGCCGCCGTAGCAGGCGGCGCCTTCGGAGCCATCTTCCTCGGCTCGCTCGCGTATTCCATTCACATCACCGCCACCAACCAGCAGGTGGCCTACTTCCACACGGGCGCGCGCCTATGGGAATTCGCCCTCGGTTCGCTGCTCGCCTTGGCATTGCCGTGGCTCTCCAGCCTGCCCGAGAAGATCCGCCGCATCGGAGGCTGGGCCGGCCTGGCTACCGTCATAGGCAGTGGCGCCGTACTGGATGTGCAGGGGCAGTTCCCGGGCTTCATGGCTTTGGTGCCCACGGTCGCCGCCGCCTTGGTGATCTCGGCTCCGGCACCGCGCAGCTGGGCCAACCCGTCGGGCCTGCTTTCCTTGCCCCCGCTGGTAAAGCTGGGCGACCTGTCCTACGGCATGTACCTGTGGCACTGGCCGTTGCTGGTCTTCTACCTTGAGGTCTCCGGGAACGAGAAGGCCTCCTTCGCTGCCGGCAGTGTCTTGATTCTTGCCTCGATCCTCGCTTCATGGGCCACCACCAAGTTCGTCGAGAAACCGGCCATCGCCTGGCAAGCCAGTGCCAGCTTCTCGCGCCTGATTCCGCAAACCGGGTTCAAGCTCATTGCCCAGTTTGCCGTGGTCGCTGTGGGGCTTGGCGTAGCCAGCCTTCCGGTGATGGCCTGGGAGAACAACGTCGAGCACCGCAGGGCCATGGCCGCGGCGCAGACCGCCACCGACAACCCCGGGGCCAACGCCGAAGATGACTGGGATCCGTCACCTGCGGCTTTGACCCTGCCGCTGGCGACCGAACTGGATAGCGAATGGCAGACTCCCGGCGATGTCTGCGAAGGGGCGAACGCTCCAGACGACGAGCGCATCCACTTCTGCGAGCAGGGCGGTACTTTCGACGGGGGAGCGCCGGACCTGGTACTGCTGGGCGATTCGCACATGCAGCACTGGTCCGCGGCGGCTTCGGCAATGATCGAGGAAGCTGGCGGCAGCTGGATCCTGGTGTACGAACCGGGTTGCCGCTACGGCTCCGATGCGGACCGCGTGGAAGAAGCCTGCTCCGGCTTCCAGGACGCGGCGCAGGAATATGTAGCGGACCTGGCTCCGCAGATGGTGCTGACCACGGCCAGCAAGACCGTAGCGGACCCTGATGACATGCTTCGCAGCCCGGGGGAGCAGGAGATCCTGGTGGACAACTACGCCGAGATGATCCAGCCGCTGCTCGATGCCGGAAGCCGGGTCATCGCGATGCGCGATACCCCGCGCTATACCTACTCCATTCCGGAATGCGTGGATTCGAACAAGGGACTTCCTGCCAACTGCGATGGTTCGGCCGGCTACGCATTGAACAGCGTGAATCCAGTGGAGCAATTCCTGGATTCCAATGATTATGGCGACCAGGTTGTTTCCCTGGACATGACGGGGTTGCTCTGCCCCGAGGGGGTCTGCAAAGCTGTCATTGGCAACGTCTTGACGTACCTGGATGATTCGCACCTGTCCAAGACCTTCGTGCTCAGTGCCAAGCGCCAGTTCGCTTCTTCTTTCAAGGAAGCAACAAACTGGGAATAAGTCACCCCTGATGCGGGATGGGGCATGAGGTTGAACACAGTGCGCCACGAAGGAATAACCGGAACGCCAAAAGAGCTCTACCATTTAATCAACCTCCGCTGTCGCCCCGAAAGGTTCCCCCGTGACTGAGTTCAACCCCTTTGCCTTTGAAGGACTCACCTACGACGACGTTCTGCTGTTGCCCGGCCCGACGGATGTGATTCCTTCGGAGGCGGACACCACCACCCGCTTCACCAAGCGCATCAACATCCAGGTGCCCATCAGCTCCGCTGCAATGGACACGGTGACCGAAGCACCCATGGCAATCGCGCTGGCACGCCAGGGCGGTATCGGCGTGATCCACCGCAACCTTTCCATTGAGTCCCAGGCCAAGCAGGTTGACCAGGTTAAGCGCAGCGAGTCGGGCATGATCACCGACCCAGTCACTGTGCACCCGGGTGCCACCTTGGCTGAATGGGATGAGCTGTGCGCTCAGTACCGCGTCTCCGGTCTGCCAGTGGTAGATGAGAACCGCAAGCTGTTGGGCATCATCACCAACCGCGACACCCGCTTTGTTCCTCGCGAACGCTACATGACCACCAAGGTCTACGAAGTGATGACCGGCATGCCGCTGGTGACCGCTCATGACGGTGTAGCTCCAGAGAAGGTAATCGAGCTCCTGTCCAAGAACCGCATCGAGAAGCTTCCACTCATCGATAACGACGGCAAGCTCACCGGCTTGATCACCGTCAAGGACTTCGACAAGGCCGAGCAGTACCCGCTGGCGACCAAGGACGACGAAGGCCGTCTGCGTGTTGCAGCTGCTGTTGGCTTCTTCGGCGAAGGCTACGAGCGTGCCATGACCCTGATCGACGCCGGAGTTGACGCACTGGTTGTCGACACCGCCAATGGCCACTCGCAGGGCGTGCTGGAGATGATTGCACGCCTGAAGAAGGATCCAGCGGCCGCGCACGTGGACATCATCGGCGGCCAGGCAGCCACCTATGACGGTGCCAAGGCACTGATCGATGCTGGCGCTGACGCCATCAAGGTCGGCGTTGGCCCGGGCTCCATCTGCACCACCCGCATCGTTGCCGGCGTGGGCGTTCCCCAGGTTACCGCTATCTACGAAGCAGCCAAGGCCGCTATTCCAGCTGGCGTTCCATTGATCGCTGACGGCGGCCTGCAGCACTCGGGCGATATCGGCAAGGCCCTGGTGGCCGGCGCCGACTCGGTCATGCTCGGCTCCCTGCTGGCAGGTACCGCTGAGTCCCCAGGCGATCTGGTCTTCATGGGCGGCAAGCAGTTCAAGGCCTACCGCGGCATGGGCTCGCTGGGCGCAATGGAAACCCGTGGCAAGAACACCTCGTACTCCAAGGACCGCTACTTCCAGGCTGACGCGCCATCGAACGAGAAGCTGATCCCTGAAGGCATCGAAGGCCAGGTCCCTTACCGCGGCCCGCTGTCGGCTGTCACCCACCAGCTCGTGGGCGGCCTGCGCCAGACCATGTTCTACGTGGGCGGACGCACCGTTCCCGAGCTGAAGGCACGCGGCAAGTTCGTCCGCATCACCGCAGCAGGCCTGAAGGAATCGCACCCGCACGACATCATGATGACCGTTGAGGCACCGAACTACCGTTCGCGCTAAGGCTCATCTGATGCGGAAAACCCCATCACCACTGGCGCATTGCCAGAGGCGATGGGGTTTTTCGCATCTCTGCTAGCCGATTCAGGAGGCCAGCCAGCCACCGTCGACGTTGAGCATCTGTCCAGTGATGTACCGGGATGCTTCCGAAAGCAAGAAAACCACCGGTCCGGCAAAGTCATCAGTGTGCCCCAGCCTATTCATCGGGATCCGTGAGAGGATTCGTTCTCTGTCTGCCGGTTTGGCCAGGAGATCTGAAGTGAGCTGCGTTTGGACGTATCCGGGAGCAATGCCGTTCACGCGGATGCCTTGTTGCGACCATTCCCGGGACAGCGCGCGGACAGCTCCGAGTACGGCTGACTTCGACATGACGTATGGTGCGACATTGGGCAGCCCAATGGTGCTTGCCAGGGAGCAGAGGAAGACGTGGCTTCCGACCGCGCTGCCGCGGGAGATCTCCCGCCGCGCGATCTCGGTGCTGAGGAACAGAGGGGCTTCGGCATTGACCTTCTGTACCCATCGCCATTCCTCAGGATCCAAATCGATGGCCTGCTTGCGCAGCTGCACACCCGCAGCATGGATCACGGAATCAACCAGACCGTTGCCTTCGGCAAGGTCTACAAGTTCATTGGCTTTGCCGGTTTGCGCTACATCCCAGGTATAGGTGTGCAGGCGTTGCCCATCGAGTCCGGCAAGCTGCCGTGTTTGCTCCAGCTGGGACTCCGTGCGGGACACTGCGCTGACACGTGCGCCGGCTTTGACGGCTGCCAGTGCCATAGCCTGCCCGATGCCGCGGCCAGCTCCGGTCACCAAAACGTGACGGTTGGCCAGTGAAAACTGTTCAAGACTCATGGGAATTCCTTGTTTGCGTGCTCGTTAGAAAATGTAGGTGGGCAACAGCAAGATGAAGAGGAATACCGCACCGCTGATGACCAATGAAACAAAGGTGTACTTCAAGATGGATCTCACTCCGAGCCCCGCGATCGCCAAGATCGGCAATGCGAAGAACGGCTGGATCATGTTGGTCCAGGTGTCGCCGTAACCGATTGCCATGATGATCAAGGCGGGATCCGTGCCCAAGGCGTTGGCCGCTTCGATGAAAATCGGTCCCTGAATGGCGAATTGGCCGCCACCACTGGGCACGAAGATGTTTACCAAGCCGGCGGCGAGGAAGGCGACAATCGGCAATGAGTTCGCGTTGGACATCGAGATGAACGCATCGCTGAGCACGGTGATCAGTCCCGTCGTTGTCACGATCCCCAGGATGCCGGCGTACAGCGGATACTGCAGCAGCACTTCGCCGGTGACTGTCGAAGCGTTCTTGATCAGCCCGGCCAACGCTACAGGGGAGTCAACCAGCAAGAGGATGATCGCGAGCATCGACCAGTTCACGATGTCGAAGGTCAAAACGAAGCCCAGGCGCATGAAGTGCCCGACGATGAAGACGCTGAGCAGTAGTCCCAGTCCGGTCGTGACGTAGCGCTTGGATTCAATCCAATCTGCCGGGCTTTCCGGTTTCCCAGCTTGACGGGCCTCCGTCTGGGAATCCGGGTTGCTGAGCGGGATCTCCAGGATCTCCTCGTCGGTCTTAGGCCGGGACATCACCATGCCGATGACCAGCGCGGGAATCATGATGAGCAGGCCAGTCATATTCCACCAGCTGAAGACCGTTTCCGTGACCGGGACCGGAGCACCCAGGAATTCCTCGATGAAGCTGCCAGGAGTGGCCGAAGTCAGCGGGGCTGCCCCTGAATATCCCATATGGTAGGGAATAAAGCCGGTGTAGGCAGCAGCGACCAACAAAGGGAAGTGGACTTTGATGCCGCGTTCGCGGCAGCTGGTGGCGATACCCTTGGCCAGAATCGCTCCGACGATTAGTCCCAGGCTCCACTGGGCCCAGGACACCAAGCAGGTCAGCAGGGTGACCCAGGCGTAGGCCTGCACCGCGTTCTTTGGAATGCTTGATACTTTCGACAGCACCCCCTGGACCTGGCGGGTATGGGCCAGTGCATGCCCGAAGAGCAGGGCCAGGCACATCTGCGTGATGAAGGCCAGTAGCCCTGTCAATCCTTCGCCCCAAGCATTCACCACGGCGACCGGAGACGAGTCGGTCATCGTCAAGGCCATGAGCATCACGATCAACGTCAGCAGGACGGCGAATACCATTGCTGAGGGCATCCATCGTTCGACAAGACGAGTCACAGGCTTCATTGCGGTTGTGAGCATCGTGCACCTCCAAGAGTAGGCCGATCAATTTGCTGGAGAGGAATATGACTGCCGTCACATCCTTTCGAGGACGCTACTAGTGCGGTTCGGCATTAAGCAATCGTAAGTGGCTAGGCGTCCTATCTCCGGTTGCACCCGGTGCTTCAGGTGCATGAATAAGGTGATTCAGAAGATTTAGCTTTTGAAGCTTAATGTTGCTTAACGTATTTCCATGCCATGTAATGGTGATCACAAGCATTCGCAGGTTCTTATCCGATTTCACCAATGGAGGTGCGCGTTGACCACGCAGTCGCATTTATCGCTTCGACCAGCGCGTGTCTCCGCTGCTGCTGTTGCCCGAGCTGCAGGGGTCTCTTCTGCAACGGTCAGCTACATCATGAACGGTCGACCCGGTGCCTCGCCTGAGACCCGGCGCCATGTGCTGAAGGTGGCGAACGAACTTGGCTACCGTCCCGCCAACCATGGGCAGCAGCAGGACCCGCTTCTGACCCGCGTGGTCGGCCTAGTGCTGCCGAACATCGTGAACCAGATGTATACGATCTGGGCACAGCACATCATCAATGCCACCGCCGCGGCCGGGTTCGATGTCTTTGTCGCAACAACGGGGGACGACCCCGAGGCGCTGGATCAAGTTGCTCGTACCCTGGCTGCCCGGAATGTTGATGGCGTCATTATCGCCGCTGCAATCAAGGAAGATTCGCGTTCTCTGAGGACCTTTCGCCAGAAACGAATTCCCTATGTCTGCCTGTCGCGCAATTCCGAGCATCTGCCTGGTGATTTCGTCGGGATCGATGACGACGCGGCTGCGGGGGAACTCATGTCCCACGTTCTGGATCACGGCTATTCGGAGGTGGCCACTGTCATCGGGCCGCGTTCCTCTACTGCGTCTTTGTTGCGCGAACAGGCTTTTGTCCGGGTTGCCCAGCAAAGGGGTATCCGGGTTGCGGGAGAACGCCTGATCAGTACCAAGCTCAGTTCGGAAGGCGGGCAGCTGGCCGCCAAAAGATTGTTCAGCTCGGCGCATCCGCCACGGGCTGTGGTCTGCGGATCGGATGAAATTGCCATTGGTGTCATGGAGCATGCGCTGTCGCTGGGCCTGCGCATTCCACAGGATGTCGCGATCGTCGGCTGTGACGGACTCAGGCACAGCCGCTCGAAAATCATCGGGCTGACAACAATTGTCCAGCCGGTGAAAGACATGGCGGAAAGGTCCTTCGAGCTACTCCTGGAACAGATCGTCGAGCCGCGGAACACCTACAAGCACACGATCTGCGAGCACAGCCTCCATATCGGTAGGACTTGCGGGTGCCCTGCTACAGGGCGAATGCCTGCCCTCTAGCTCACCACTAGACATTCTCAAAGCCAAGGGCCTGGTGCCCTCTACTCGTCATGCCTGCATGCGGAAGGAACTGACCGTGCAAACTACCAACGCGACACGTCGGATGCGCTCACCGGAAATACTCAACAAGCTGATTTTCCGGCGCATCATGCCGCTGCTGATCGCAGCCTATGTCATGGCTTTCATTGATCGCACGAATATCGGCATGGCCAAAGACCGGTTGGAAATCGATCTGGGTATCTCGGCTACAGCGTACGGCGTGGGTGCCGGGCTGTTCTTCTTGACCTACGCGCTTTCGGAGATTCCCTCAAACCTGATCATGCACAAGGTCGGCGCACGGTTCTGGATCATGAGGATCATGATCACTTGGGGAATCCTGTCTGCCTGCATGGCACTGGTCCAGGGGGAATGGTCCTTCTATATCCTGCGCATGCTGCTGGGCATCGCTGAGGCGGGCCTATTCCCGGGAGTCATCTACTTCATCACCCAGTGGTTTGTCGTCAAAGACCGCGCCCGGGCCAACGGACTCTTCTTGCTCGGCGTAGCCCTGGCGAACGTCATCGGGGCGCCGCTGAGCGGCCTGCTGCTGACTATGGACGGCGTTGGCGGGTTGCACGGATGGCAGTGGATGTTCATCATCGAGGGGTTGCCAGCGTGCTTCTTGGCTATCGCAGTTTGGAAAATCCTGCCCAACAAGCCCACCGAAGCTAAATTCCTCACCCAGGCCGAGGCCGAGGACTTGGAAGCGCGAATCGCGGCTGAGGAAATCGCTGGCGCGCAGGCTGCTGGAAATTCCAAGCTGCTCCATGTTCTCAAGGACAAGCAGATCCTGTTGGTCGTTGCGATCTACTTCTCCCACCAGATCGCAGTCTACGCATTGAGCTTCTTCTTGCCTTCGATCATCGGTACATACGGAGAGCTATCCACCATCCAGATCGGCTTGCTCACCTCGATACCGTGGGTCTTCTCTGCCGCAGGCGCCTTGCTGATCCCCAAGCTGGCCACCAATGGCTCGCGATCGCGGATCGTTGCCAGCGCAACCATGACCGGCATCGTTGCCGGGTTCACCCTCGGTGCGCTTGGCGGACCGGTGCTCGGACTGATCGGCTTCTCGCTAGCCGCGTTCAACTTCTTCGCGTTGCAGCCGATCCTGTTCACCTACCCGGCAACCCGCCTTTCCGGTGCGACTCTGGCTGGCGGCATTGCTTTCGTGAACACCGTCGGGCTGTTCGGCGGATTCCTTGGTCCCTACATCATGGGGCTGATGGAAGAAGCTACTGGAAGCAAGATGTCGGGCCTCTGGTTCATTGTCGCGATCTGCGCCGTTGGCGCACTGCTCACTCTCAAGCTCAAGCAAGGCACCGAGGATCCCGCTAAAGCCGCTGTGTCCGGCCACTAGGCATCTAACTAAGGAGCAACGAACTCTAATGAATACCCATAACATGAAAATGGACTTTGACGGACTCCGGGTTCTCGTCACGGCTGGAGCTGCGGGCATCGGCCTGGCGATCGCTCAAGAGTTCAGGAACCATGGCGCACAAGTCTTCGTTACGGATATCAATCCTGAAGCAGTGCGTGCCGCCGCGTCGGCGGGTTTTGCCGCCTCCGTGAGCGACGTGTCGGATGAAGATCAGGTACGTGGATTGCCCGATCAGATCCAGCAGTCTCTAGGGGGACTGGACGTCCTGGTGAACAATGCCGGAATCGCCGGTCCTACCGGGCCTATCGAGACTCTTGAATCCGAAGATTGGATGACGACTTTCGATATTAATGTCCACGGACAATTCTTCTGCATCAAGCACTTGCTCCCGTTGCTGCGCCAGTCCACCCGGGGATCCATCATCAACTTGTCCTCGGCCGCTGGCCGTCTGGGCATGGCAGGTCGCAGTCCGTACTCGGCATCGAAATGGGCAGTGATCGGGCTGACCAAGACGCTTGCCATCGAGCTCGGCGGTGAAGGAATCAGGGTCAATGCCATCTGCCCGGGGGCAGTCAATGGCCCGCGCATCCAATCCGTAATCGAGGCGAAGGCGCGAATGCTCCAGCGTCCGGTGGACGAAGTCTCCGATCTGTACCACGCGCAGTCATCGCTCAACAAGCTGGTCGAGGCCGAGGACATCGCCAATATGGCGGTGTTCCTGGCCAGCCCGATGGCACTTCGGATCAACGGCCAGGCCATGGCAGTCGATGGCAACACCGAGAAACTGTACTAGGAAGGCGTATTGTGAAAAACAAGCGAAAAGTCATCATTACCAGCGCTGTCACCGGCGCTATCCATACCCCCAGCATGTCGCCGCACCTGCCGGTGAGCGCCGATGAGATTGCCGAAGCTGCGCTTGGCGCCGCCAAGGCTGGCGCGGCCATAGTCCACATGCACGCGCGTGATCCCAAGGACGGCCGCCCATCTCAGGATCCCAAGCATTTCGAACCGATCTTGGAGAAGCTCAAGAACGGCACCGACGCCATCGTCAACATCACCACCGGTGGCTCCCCGCATATGACCGTCGAAGAACGCATGCTTCCGGTGGCAACCTTCGAACCTGAACTCGCTTCGCTCAATATGGGATCAATGAATTTCGGACTGTATCCCATGCTGGACCGGTTCACGGAGTTCGAACACGATTGGGAACGAGAAGGCCTGGAAAATTCACGGGATCTGGTCTTCAAGAACACCTTTGCCGATATCCAGAGGATCCTGGAAATCGGTAACGCCAATGACACCCGGTTCGAATTCGAATGCTACGACATTTCCCACCTAAATAACCTGAGTCACTTCCACCAGCGCGGCCTGGCCCGTGGCCCGCTTTTCGTGCAGTCGGTTTTCGGTCTGCTCGGCGGCATCGGGGCGCATCCGGAAGACTTGATGCATATGCGCCGCACGGCTGACCGCCTGCTGGGAGAGAACTACGAATGGTCCATCCTCGGTGCAGGCAAGAACCAGATGCCGTTAGCTACCATTGGAGCGGCCATGGGATCGCATGTACGTGTTGGGCTGGAAGATTCCTTGTGGATCGGACCGGGGCAGCTCGCCGCTTCCAATGCCGAGCAAGTGACCCGTATCCGGACCATACTGGAAGCACTGAATTTCGAGGTCGCGACTCCCGAGGAAGCCCGGGAGATGCTGGCGCTCAAGGGGCGCGACAAAGTCGGTTTCTAGGCGCCAAATGCCTTCGGCCTGAATAGCAGCACAAAATCAAACAGACTCGAGGCTCCATCTGTCCTGCCCCATGCAGGCATAGATGGAGCCTTGTTTTGTCCTAGTCCCAGTTTGACGCCGCGCATTGGCGCGCGCCGTGGCGTATCCAATCCCACTAGAACATCGCGGGACTCGCTCGCCGCGGACACGTAGACTTGTTCGATGGCGGCGCTTCCCTGCGCGTGCGGGAAACCTCGCGCCAATGCGCCGGTGACGGAAGGACAATCAGTACATGGGCCAGCCAGCCAACCTGAAGAAGCAAACCCGCCAGCGTATGGAGCGCACGGGGGAGAGCTACACCACCGCGCGCAAGAACATCTTGGCCGGCAAGCCTGAAAGTCCTCGGGCCGCTCGCGCTGCCGCCGCCCGCGACTACGCCAAGGAAGCACGCGAAAAGGCCAAGGCGCAGGAGCAGAAAGGCAAGAACGCTCCGGCTGCTTCGCCAGCTGACGAACTGCCTGAGTACCCAGCGCCAAAAGATGTCATCCAGTACGATGCTGCGCTCTGGCACCGAGTCCTAGTCCAAGCTGGCGTCACCAACAAGCACACCGGCGAACCGCTGAGCCAGGCATTGCTCGCTGGCCTTGCCGGCGGTATCGGCTTCATGGCTTTCACCCATGAAGGAGGCGAAGAGACTGCAGTAACGCTGGTGACCCGCCACAACCCGGAACCCTATACCCAGAACCTGCTGGCCCGTTGCGGTGCTACGGTGACCGAACGTACCACCGGCTCAGCCGAACGCGCCGTCGAATACATGGACGCAGCCCTGGACGCAGGCCGCACTGTGGTGGTTCGCGTGGCAATCAGCGCGCTGCCATGGATTGACGGCAACACGGTTGATGAGGCCGAGACCCTGGATCTCGTCGTCGTTGGCGAGCACAAGAAGGACCTGATGGTAGATGACGGTTCAGGTGCGTTGAACCTCATCAGCCCCAAGGAACTGGCCATCGCCCGTGCGATGCGCAAGAAGGAAAAGCACTGGCAGGCATGGATCCCGTCCTCGCGCTCGCCGAATGCCGAGACTTTGGCCGCCAATGCCGTCGAGGCGATTGGGGAAACCACCGCTCGCCTGCTGGGCACCAGCGAGCTTTCCGGGGTTCCAGTGCACTTTGCCAAGAACTTCGGCATTACCGGCATGCGCACCTTGGCCACGCGACTGCGCGATAACGAGTCCAAGACCGGTTGGTCCCAGATCTTCGCAAGCCAGCAAGCGCTGGCCAACGGCTTGGACCAGCTCGCAGGTTTCTTCTCCGACACGCGTTTCAGCGGCGAGGGCGCGTTGCGCGGCCTGTACGCGGAGTTCCTTTCGGAAGCGGCGGAACTTCCAGGCCTGGCGCCGCTGGCAGCTCACGTAGATGCTTACCGGCAGCTCTCCACGCAGTGGGATGCGTTCGCGGACCTGATTGATCCAGAGACCGAGTTCGCCAAGCGTGCTGAGCACTTCGCCGTATTGGCTGACGCGATTGAGCGCATTGCCGATTCTGAAGAGCAAGCCGCCACCTCCTTGGCCGTGACCGCCAAGAAGCTTGCATCCAAGGCAGCCAGGTAAACCTGGCTCAACATAGGCCCTGCCATCCGGTGATCTTACTCACCGGCCGGCAGGGCATTGTTGTCCCGGTGTGCCACTTGCGGCCCCATGCACCAGAGCCAGCGCAGAAACATCGCCTAAAGCCAATGCGCTATCAAAAGCGGGATTATCCGGGAATCTTGATAACCTAGTTAGGTGAGTAACGAGATTGAGATCGGCCGCGGCAAGCGGGCAACTAAGGCATATTCCCTGGACGACGTAGCGATCGTACCGAATCGCCGTACCCGTGATCCGAAGGACGTATCGGTGTCCTGGCAGATCGACGCCTTCCAGTTCGACACCCCTATCCTGGGCGCACCAATGGATTCGGTGACCTCCCCGTCTACCGCAATCGCCTTGGGCAAGCTCGGCGGCCTAGGCGTGCTGAACCTCGAGGGCCTGTGGACCCGCTACGAGGACCCGGAAGCAGTGCTGGCCGAAATTGCCGGCCTGAAGTCCGAGGCGGCAACCCGCAACGACCCGAAGACCACCGCAAAGCTGCAGGAACTGTACTCGGCTCCCATCCAGCCTGAGCTGATCACCTCGCGCATCTCCGAGATCCGCGACTCCGGAGTTGTCGTTGCCGGCTCGCTGACCCCGCAGCGCACCCAGGAGCACTACAAGACCGTTGTCGCTGCCGGCGTGGACATCTTCGTCATCCGCGGCACCACTGTTTCGGCCGAGCACGTCTCGAAGACCACCGAACCGCTGAACCTCAAGCAGTTCATCTACGAACTCGATGTCCCAGTGATCGTGGGCGGCGCAGCCGGATACACCCCGGCCATGCACCTGATGCGCACCGGTGCAGCCGGCGTGCTCGTTGGCTTCGGTGGCGGCGCATCCTCCACCACCCGCCGCACTCTGGGTATCCACGCGCCGATGGCTACCGCCATTGCCGACGTTGCAGCCGCACGCCGCGACTACATCGAAGAGTCCGGCGGACGCTATGTCCACGTCATCGCCGATGGCGGCATGGGGAACTCCGGCGACATCGTCAAGGCCATCGCCATGGGCGCCGACGCAGTGATGCTCGGTACCGCACTGGCCCGCGCCGATGAAGCACCAGGCGCCGGCTACCACTGGGGCATGGAAGCAGTTCACGAGGCCAGCCCACGTGGCGACCGCGCCAAGGTCGGCACCGTCGGCTCGCTGGAGAAGGTCCTGCACGGCCCATCGCACGAGACCAACGGCACCTCGAACCTGGTTGGCGCACTGCGCCGCTCGATGGCCACCACCGGCTACTCGACCCTCAAGGAATTCCAGCGCGTCGACGTCGTGCTGTCCCCGTACGAATCCGATCGCTTCTAGCTGATCCTGATCTGGCCCTGCTCTTCTTTCGAAGGGTGGGGCCAGTGTCGTTTAACCGCTTGGTCTCAACGAATGAATAAGCAAGTTGGTTCCACCAGCGGAAAATAAGGCAACAGGGCTAATCTCACGCCATCGCATTTCGAGTTCTACGCCAAATAGAAGTACCGTTAGAGTGTGCTTAAAACCGCTCTGAAGCCCAAATGGATCGGCGCCCTTTTTGCCGCGCTAGCTCTCGCCACCGGATTCGTTCTCTTGTCCGGATGGCAGTTCGGCGCCTCCGAAACCGAGCCGCCGGTCAAGATCGACAAGACCGAGAAGCCGGTCGCGCTGATCGAGCATCAGGAAGTCGGCAAGGAACTGCTGGGCATCAAGGCAGACCAGATCGTCACCATGGAGGGCGAATTCGTCCCCGGCACCGATCAGCTGATTGCGCCTCGGCTGAATGGCGATCAGCGCGGTGTCTGGGTCATCACCCAATTCAAGGTCGAGGGTGCGACCCAGGACGCCGGTATTGCGGTGGTACGCGGCTGGCAGCCTGAAGCAACCAAGCCAGCTCCGGCACCTGAAGGTGAACTGGAGATCACCGGGCGCCTGCTGCCTAGCGAAGGCCCGGAATTCCGCGAGGACCTGCGCAGCTCAACGCTGCCAACTCTCGCCTCGGCACAGCTGGCGAACATCTGGGATTCGGTCCTCTTTGAAGGATTCGTCACGGCCCACGAAATCACCACGGCCAAGGGCGAAACCGTAGCGCAGCCGGGCCTGGATATCGTCGACGTCGGTCCGCAGCCCCAGGAAGCGCAGATCAACTGGCTGAACGTTTTCTACGGCCTGGAATGGGTCCTCTTCGCAGGGTTCGCCATCTTCCTCTGGTACCGCATGGTGCGCGATGATTACCAGCGGGATCTTGACGAGATTGCTGAGCTCGCTGCCGAAACACATATCAAGGGCGGCAACGCCACCCAAGCTGGAAACAGCAACGAATAGCATTTCACGCACACCGCACTTCTTACCGAAATCGGAAGGAATCACTAACGATGTCCAGCACCACCCCGGCACCGAAGCCCCGGAAATTCGGCGGCACCCCTAAGCAGATCCGTGCAGCCGCAACCTTCTACAAGGTCTTCGCCTACATCACCGGCGTGATGCTGCTGCTGCTCGTGCTGGAAATGATTTTCAAGTACTTCTGGTCCCTGGAACTCTTCGTGGGTGGCACCTTGGTAGATGGCACCTCCAACGCCGTCGGCATGTACAACCGCGCCGAGGTGGCCGGGGGACTGAACCTCTCGCTGGGCATCCTGATCGCCCACGGCTGGCTATACGTGGTGTACCTCTTTGCCGACTTCCGCCTGTGGACCTTGATGCGCTGGCCATTCATGCGCTTCATTACGATCGCGCTCGGCGGCGTCGTTCCGTTCCTTTCCTTCTGGACCGAAGCCAAGGTGCACGCAGAAGTAGACCGCGAGCTGGCCGCGCATCCAAAGGCCGCCAAGCGCTACTGACACGTGGCCGCATTCATTGCCAAAGGGCAGATCCGTTCATCGAAAATGAACAGATCTGCCCTTTGCCTTTGCCAAAAATCCACTAGGTGACGCTGATGACATCACCTTGGCTGTTTCGCGCGCAGTGAACCGCGTAGACTGTAACGGTGACTACTGCTCCCCTCAATCCAGAACATAAGCCGGTTCTGGTCGTCGACTACGGGGCCCAATACGCGCAGCTTATCGCTCGCCGCGTACGTGAGGCCCGTGTGTACTCGGAGATCGTTCCGCACACCCTGTCCACCGAAGCCATCCTGGCCAAGAACCCTGCAGCGATCATCCTCTCCGGTGGTCCTTCCAGCGTTTATGCCGATGGCGCCCCTTCCGTCGGGGCTGACCTGTTTGAAGCCGGCGTGCCGGTCTTGGGCATCTGCTACGGCTTCCAGGCCATGGCTAACGCCTTGGGCGGTACCGTGGCCGAAACCGGCCTGCGCGAGTACGGCCGCACCGCAACCAACTTTGAGGGCGATGCCCGCTCCATCCTGGCAGGCGCCGCTCAGGCCCCTACCGTCTGGATGAGCCACGGCGACTCCGTCTCCAAGGCCCCAGAAGGCTTCGAAGTGCTGGCCACCACCGCTGGTGCTCCGGTTGCCGCTTTCGCAAATGAAGCAAAGCGCCTGTACGGCGTGCAGTGGCACCCAGAGGTGAAGCACTGCGAGTTCGGCCAGGATGTCCTGGAGAACTTCCTGTACAACGGTGCTGGCCTGAAGGGCGACTGGACCGCTGACAACATTGCTGACGAGCAGATCGAGCGCATCCGCGCCCAGGTCGGCACCGGCAAGGCCATCTGCGGCCTGTCCGGCGGCGTGGACTCCGCTGTTGCAGCTGCCCTGGTGCAGCGCGCCATCGGCGACCAGCTCACCTGCGTGTTCGTCAACCACGGCCTGCTGCGCGAAGGCGAAGCCGAGCAGGTTGAGAAGGACTTCGTAGCTTCCACCGGCGCCAAGCTGTACATTGCCGACGAGCGCGAGCGCTTCCTGACTGCTTTGGACGGTGTCACCGACCCGGAGACCAAGCGCAAGATCATTGGCCGCGAATTCATTCGCGCCTTCGAAGCAGCAGAAGCGGCGATCATCGCCGAGGCCGCTTCCGAGGGCGAGCCAGTGAAGTTCCTGGTCCAGGGCACCTTGTACCCGGACATCGTCGAATCCGGCGGTGGCGAAGGCACCTCGAACATCAAGAGCCACCACAACGTGGGCGGCTTGCCAGAGGACCTGGACTTCGAGCTGGTGGAACCACTGCGCACCCTATTCAAGGACGAGGTCCGTGCAGTGGGCCGCGAGCTCGGCTTGCCTGAGGAAATCGTTGGCCGCCAGCCATTCCCTGGCCCAGGCCTGGGCATCCGCATCATCGGTGCCGTCAACGAAGAGCGCCTGTCCATCCTGCGCAAGGCTGACGCGATCGCTCGCGCCGAGCTGACTGCTGCAGGACTGGATGACGAAGTTTGGCAGATGCCAGTAGTGCTGCTCGCTGACGTACGCTCGGTAGGCGTACAGGGCGATCACCGCACCTACGGCCACCCAATCGTGCTGCGTCCGGTTTCCTCCGAGGATGCCATGACCGCCGACTGGTCGCACCTGCCATACGATCTGCTCTCGAAGATCTCCAACCGCATCACCAACGAGGTAGATGGGGTGAACCGCGTGGTGCTGGACGTTACGTCCAAGCCACCTGGAACCATCGAGTGGGAGTAAATCCCCAAGACTGCTAATTCACTGCGCTTTGGCGGGTGAATGGGAAGCGGATCCGGTACGCCGGTTCCGCTTCCCGCAGTTAAAACGTGTTTCGCGCACCGGTTCTGCACGGTGCGTGCACTACGTTAGAAAGAGGCGTATCTGCACCTGTGGTGCGCCCGAATGTGGTCGGTTCAGTGAAGGGAATGACTGTCGTGACTAGTGGACAGAATGCTGCCGCCGAGCGTGTAGCTGCCTGGGTGAAATCCCTGGGACAGAGTGCCGGGGCGGATACCACCCTGCGATTTGCTCCGTCGACCTCCAATAGCATCGACATAACCCATGCCAATCCATCGGGATTGGCCCAGTTCCTTGCCGGACGGCGTACCCGCCTGTCCACGCTGCTGCACGATGCGGACCAGTACGCCACCGCGCGCCGCACCGCCCGTGCGCTCTCGGCCAAGATTAATGAACTGTGGGAAGAACGCGGCATCGACGTCGGCTACCTGGCCGCCGGTGTCGCCAACTGGCGTGCGGTCCACGATGGCAAGAGCGAGCCTGTCTCGGCTCCCATCATGCTCGGCCGCATCACACTGACCAAGCACGTTGATGCTGACGACTACGACCTGCAGCTGGTCGGCCGCGCCACCGTATCCCCGGCCTTCGTGCGCCAATTCGAAGCCGACCACAACGCCAAGGTCGATGTCGCCGCGGTGGACGCCGAAGCGTACTCCATCGCCCGTTTCGACCCGGTCCGCGGAATGGATGCCCTGCGCCACCAGATGTCCGAGGTTCCCGGCGTAGTGGTAGGCCACCGCCTGCTGCTCTCCACCTTCTCCGAGCTGATGGACCCAGCCGACCCGGCCAAGCTCAACGGATCCCACCCGGTCATCGAGGCGCTAATTCGTCACGACTCCGCGGAAAAGCAGGCTGGGAACAGCCAAAGCAGCAAGACCTCCGAAGCGCTGGCCAACCTGGTCGCTTCCAAGCCGGGCGCTTCCAAAACCGAGGGCTCAAAGCCTGAAGAAGCCAAGGACGAGTCTGCCGCTGAAAAGAAGCAGGACGAAGAGCAGCCTGAAGCGCAGGCCGCCGATGCCAAGGGCCATGAAGCTGCCGGCTCCCGCCTGAGCCGCGTGAAGAACATTCTCAAGGAAACCGCGCGCTCGCGTAAGCAGAGCCTTGCCTCCGAAGAATCTTCTGCCCGCAAGGTCCACACCGGAACCACCACCATTGCCAAGTCTTCTGATGACCGTGATCCTGAAGATGAACTGTTCTTGCTGGACGCGGACGAGTCCCAGTCCAAGATGCTTGACTACATCGCTGCCGGCGAATCGGTGGCCATCAACGCCGCTGCCGGTACCGGTGCTACCCAGACCGCGCTGAACGCAGCCGCGCTGCTGGCCGCCCAGGGCAAGCGCGTACTGGTGGTTGCGGAACAGCGTTCTGCCGCCGAAGAATTCGTGACCCGCTTCAACGAGCACCTGGATGCAGGCAGCATGCTGCTGGAACCCAACGAGGATCCAGAAGCGCTGCGCGCGATGATGACCAAGGCGATTCTGCGCAACGAACGCGCTGCCGAACCGCAGCTGGGCTCCATGTTCAAGCGCCTGCGCGAATCCCGCCACGCACTGCACGAGCACGTGAAGTCGCTGCACTCGGTGCGCAGCCGTTGGGGTTGCTCGCCATACCAGGCAATGCAGGAGCTGGCACGTCTCTCCGCACTGGAACCAGCGCCATCCACCACCGTGCGCCTGAAGCGTTCGGTGCTGGACTCCATGGGCCAGCGCGGACATGTTGCCGCGCAGCTCAAGCGCGCAGCACAGCTTGGCGCTTTCTCCAAGATGCACACCACCAGCCCATGGCATGGTGCACCGCTGCGTAACACCGAGGCCACCGAAAAGGCCTTGAACCTGGCCAGCGGGCTGGGCCGCGACCTGCCCATCCTGCATGAGCACATGCTGCAGATCGCCGAGCGTTCGCAGATCCGCCTGGAAGAAAGCTACGACAAGTGGGGAGACCAGCTGCAGTTGCTGGTCTCCGTCCGCGGATCGCTGGACAAGTTCGAGGCCGACATCTTCGAGGGCGACATCGATGATTTGATCGCCGCTACCGCAACCAGCGCATGGCGCCGCGAGCACGGCGTGGAGATGGGCTCCATTGTCCGTTCCCGGCTGCGCAAGATTGCCAAGGAATACGTCCGCCCGGGCATGCACGTAGCTGACCTGCAGTCCGCTCTGCAGGCGGTGGCGGTCCAGCGCGATGCCTGGCGAGCCATTGCCACCAGCCAGCGCAACCCGCAGGTCCCAGGCGGCCTGCTGGATGTTGAAGCCGGATACCACGACGCCGGTGCCCGCATCGACAAGCTGGCCGAAATGCTGCCGTCCTCCCTGGGCTCGCGCCTGCGCGAAATGCCCATCAAGGAGCTGCTCTCGGTGATTGCAGCGCTGGTCGAGCGCCGCGAGGACCTGGGCGAGCTGCCCGAGCGCACGTTGATCTCCGAGCAGCTGGCCGAAGCCGGGCTGGGCGACCTGCTTGATGACTTCGCCGAACGCGAGATCGACGCCGACCAGGTAGACAGCGAATTGGAGCTTGCCTGGTGGCAGTCCGTGCTGGATGCCATGATCTCCGGTGACGACTTCCTGGCCATGAATGATGGCTCCAAGCTGGAGAAGATCGAGGCTGACTACCGTCTGGCTGACGGCGCGCACATCGCTGCCGGCCCGCAGCGCATCCGCTGGGCGCTGACTCGCAACTGGAAGGCAGCGCTGGCTGACCACCGAGCCGGTTCCCGCGCGCTGCGCGAGATGCTCAAGGGCGGAACCCCGAGCATTGCCGGGCTGCTGGATCTTGGAGCACCGCTGGCCAATTCTCTGACCCCGGTCATCGTCTCGGCTCCGCTGCTGCTGGGCAGCGCCCTGCCGGAGGACACGAAGTTCGATGCGGTCATCCTGCTGGAAGCCAACTACCTCACCCTGCGTGAAGTCCTGGATGCGATCCGCCGCTCCGGCCAGGTCATTGCCATTGGCGATGAAATGCTGGGCGGTCCGAAGCGCTTCGAGGTCTCCGTAGACCCGACCGCACGAGTTCGCGAGCAGAGCGTGGAACGTTCCGCGCTGGAAGCCCTGAACAAGGTCCTGGTGACCGGTTCGCTGTCCACCGTGTACCGCGGCATTGACGAAGGCCTGGTGGAACAGCTGTCCGCCACCTACTACGATTCGGCGCTCTCGCGCCTGCCAATGGCGGTGAACCTCACCGGCGACTCCTCGCTGCTGCGCGGCGAATACGTGCCAGATGCCACCGGCTCGCTGTCCAGCAGCGAAGACGGTGTGCAGACCACCGCAGCAGAAGTGGCGCGCGTGGTAGATCTG
This sequence comes from Glutamicibacter sp. NPDC087583, assembly GCF_044743685.1. Lineage (NCBI taxonomy): Bacteria > Bacillati > Actinomycetota > Actinomycetes > Micrococcales > Micrococcaceae > Glutamicibacter > Glutamicibacter sp. NPDC087583. The sequence continues at coordinate 400,970 of NZ_JBIUWY010000001.1, forward strand.
GTCTTCGCCCACTTCAAGAACCACGGGGGCGAATCGCTGGCAGTCATTGCCTCGAACCGCAGCCATGCCTCGGCCATCGCCGAAGCGATCCGTGTCCAGCTGCCAAACCACAAGTACGCGATGGAGCACCTGCGCTCCAAGCGCGAACCATTCGTGGTGACCACCATGGACCGACTGATCGGCCTGCGCCGGGACTCGGTCATCTTCGCCTGGGGCTACGGACGTACTCCGCACGGCAAGACCCTGCACGAATTCGGTGCACTGTCCCGCGAGGGCGGCGAACAGCTGTTCGTCGCCGCCATGACCCGATCGCGGACCCGCATGACCTTGGTGTCCAGCCTGTTGCCCGAAGACGTGGACCTGAACCGCGTCTACCGTGGTGCCCGCCAGTTCTTCGAACTGTTCGGACGCGTGCAGGCAGGGGATTCCGGAGTCAGCTCGATGCGCAATCCGCGCTTCGATCCATTGGTCTCCGATCTGGCCCGCCGCCTGCGCGAAAGCGGTGCCATCGTTTCCGAGGACTACCGCGGTGTGCTGGACCTGTCGGCTCACGCCTACGACTCTGCGCACAGCGGCATCCGCCCATTGGCTGTGGTCTACGACGGCACCGAGCACTATGCCGGACTGACCGTGCGTGAACGCAGCCGACTGCGCCCGGAATTCTTCGAGAAGCACGGCTGGCGCTATGTTCCGCTGTGGACCATTGACGTCTTCACCGATCCGGGTGCTGTCACCGATCGCCTGGCCCATGCACTGGGATTGAAAAAGCCTGCGGCCCCAGCCCAGGCTTCGACCCGTACCGGTGTGGCCGCCGCTCGGCCGGTGTCGGCCCGTGAAGTCACCACCGAGGCGGAAACGCCGAAGGAAAAGTCCAATCTGCTCAAGTCGGCCAAGGCACGACTGGAACCAAAGGCCGAGACCAAGCAGGAAGCGCCAGCTGCTGAAAGCGGTGCCAAAGCTGAAGCTGCCCAAGCTCCTGCAAAGGACAGCGCGGATAAGCCACTGACTCCAGCCCCTGTCCCGGCTACCAGCAAGAACGAGGATCCGGAGCCAAAGAAGTAATGACTTCTGAGCAAGAACCAACGCGCGGCCGCCGCAAGCGGCCGCGCGTTGTCGCACCCCCACAGCATCTGACTGCTCGCGTTGAACTCACCGGCAGCTACGCGCCAGTGCCGCATTCAGACTCCGTGAACCGGGCACTAGCCGGCCACCAGCCCGCCGAGACTTCTGCTGCGGCGACGGCGTCCCGCACCAAACAGCCGGCCGCCGATCCGCTGTCCGAGTTGCTGGCCAAAGACCAGGACCCGAGAAACTGGGGCGACGCCAAGGAAGACCTGGCTGAAATGATGAAGCGCGAGAAGCCGCCGCACTGGGGCTGATTTCCTAATTCACCAAGACGGCTGAAACCTTGCCGCGCGATACTGCCCCGGCCAGATCATCCGAGAGGCTGCTGGCCGCCGCGACCACCACAATTCCTTCACCGGTCGGAGCCGCGCCGCTGAGCATGCCGAATTCGGAGCTGCTGGCATTATCCGGAACCCAGAGCACCGGCACCGCCTTGGCGATGGTCTGCGAGCTGATGTCCTTTTCAAAGCCATCTCCGGTGGTCAATACGATATCCACCAGTTGCCCTGGATGGAGCAGCGTCACGGTGGCAGGATCGCTCAAGCGCAAGGGAACGGCCACGGTGCCTTCCGGCGAACCGGTCAAAAGTTGCGGCCCCACCAAGGAATAGTTGCGCAGCACCGTTCCGGCAGTCAGTGCCACGGCTGCCCGTTGCCCCGAGATGGCATCGATGCTTTCAAAGACTTCGGCATCTTCCGGGGCAAGCCGCACCGTTTGCACCGTCAGCTGGTTGGCGGATATGCGGGACCCGGCAGGAATGTCGCTCAGCGCCACCACGACCTCGCGCTGCGCTAATTGCCCGGAGGAAAACACATTGAGCACGCCCGCCAAGGCTAGCAGCGCGCAGGCGATGGCCAAAGGCTTCCGGTAGCGGCGCAACAACTCATTGCGGTTGCGCACGGGACGGATCTTCGGCTTGGGAATCACCGGGGGCCGGGAGGCAGCATGCGGTCTGGAGAAGAAGCTCATAACCCCATGCAACCTTCAGGTCCAGCGGCCCACTGCGAGCTGCCCGCGAGCTGTGGGTAAATCAGATGATTTGATGCACCTGCTGCGGAGTGAACACCAAGTCCACGGGTTGGTCATGCTCATCGATCTGGAAGGAACCGGCCGGAACATACTCGTGCTCATAAATCACGGCCGCCACACGGACCGGCGCATCGTCGATCAAGGGCAGGAAGCGATCGTAGTAGCCACCGCCTTGGCCTAAACGCAGCCCGTTCGAATCGATGGACAGCGCAGGCATGATCAGCGTATTGATCTCGTCAAAGAGCTCTGTGCCCATCCGCTTGCCCACCGGCTCCATCACCGGGGCCAAGGTACTTGGCTGGAATTCCATGCCGGGGGAGTACTCAACCCACGAGAGCGCGTACTCCGGTTCGCACACCGGCAGGTAGACTTCAATGCCTTCCTTGGCCAAAGCATCCAAGAGCGCCTCGGTGGACGGTTCATCCGGACCCGAGCAATAGGCCGCGACCTTCTGGACGACACCGGTGCTCTGGCTCAGATAGCCAATCACCGTGTGAGCCAGATCCAGGCCGAATTGCTCACGCTTGCTCGGATCAAGTGCCCTGCGCCAAGTGCGCACAGCGGCACGCGCGGCCTTCTTGCCGGCGCCAGAATTCAGATCAGCGGTGGGATTCATGCCTACAGCTTACGTGCAAGAAACGAAACGCTGCCTGTTAGCGCTGTTGCCAGCTGCAAGCATGACGAAGTAATACGATGTGCACATGTTCTTCTCTCGTCGAGCAAAGCGCCTGGTTCCGGATCTGGCCTCGGAACGGCTGTTGTTGCGCCAACTGACTGCCAGTGACGAAGCCGAGTGGATCAATCTGCGCTACGCCAATTCCAAATGGCTCAAGCCATGGGATCCCACCAGTCCCTTGGGCCCGCCAGAAGCCATGACTTTTCGCGAGATGCTCAGGGCCAAGGATGAATCAGCAGTTGACGGCAGCGGATTCACCTGGGCCTTGGCTCTTCCCCAGCTGCACAAGGGGCGCCCGCCATTAATCGGGCAGGTTTCCGTGGCGTCGGTGCAATATGGTGCCGCGCGCACAGCGTCCATCGGCTACTGGCTGGATCGCAACCATGCCGGCTTCGGCCTGATGCCCGAAGCCTGCGCCTTGGTCATAGACCATTGCTTCGAGCAACTGCAGCTGCACCGCCTGGAAATCAACATCCGTCCGGAGAATTCGGCCAGCCTGCGGGTGGTGGACAAGCTCGGGTTCCGCGATGAAGGGCTGCGCAAAGGCTATCTGCACATCGATGGGCAGTGGCGGGATCACCGCACCTTTGCGTTGACCCGTGAAGAGGTGGAAACGACGCTGCTCGAACGCATCTACGAATACTGAGGCGGATTTCGTGCTATTTCGTTCAATCGAGCTCTGATATGAGAGAACTGCATTGAAAACATGCAGACACGCCAAGGGATGTGCATGAGCGCGCACCCAAGGTTGCATAGTGTTGATTCGAAGGAACCATATTTAGTTCCACGAGGATTTGACCGACTCAATCGGTGATGGAGGACCCACATGGCTGGCACGTCACAGAGCGCTTCGCAGGAAAGTGCTGCGACCAAACTCAAGATTCGTGTGCGCTATGGCCGGTTGTCCGTCGCGCTCGTCGGTGCCTTGGCAGTCCTCGCGACCGTCTTCGGTCTCATTCTGGCTCCTTTCACTGCTCTGACCTTCGGCACCGTAGGCCTGTTCGCGCTGATTGCTGTAGCATCCTTCGCCACCCTGCGCGGGCTGGCTGTCCGCGACCGCAACCGCAAGCTGCTCGAGCACCTCGAAGCCACCCGGCAGCAGGCGCTGCGGACTCCCGCTTTTGACGACGCGGCTAACCAGGTCATCTCGCGCAAGCATGATGATGACGAGGTCTTCGACGCTCGCCCGGGTTCGTCCCGCCGCGCTCCAGCGATTACCGCTGAAGAGCTGCGCGCCGAAGCGCTGCGAGTGGCCCACGGCTATGGCGGTGTAAAGCAGCCAGGTACTTGGGAACCAACGCACGTGCCCAAGCCAACTTACGTGGAAGCCAGCGAGCGCATCGCCAAGACCGCGGAGCTGGCAGCTGAACAGGGTGCCAAGCGGACCCACAAGGCAGCACTGCCGGTGGAAGAACCGCTGCGTCCGAGCAAACAGATCAGCCTGAAGGCATCGGAAGATGCAAAGCGCCTGGCCATCGAAGTTTCGGCCGAAGAGCGCGCAGCGGTCGCTTCGGTAGTTGCCAAGCGTACCGAGAGCGCACCAGCTGCCAAGGAAACCGTTGCAGCGCCATCCCCCGCACCGGAAGCCGCACCCGTGGCTGCCGCGGGTACCAAGCCTCGCCTGAACCTGGACGCGGTCATGCAGCGCCGCCGCGCATAAGCATTCCAAGCACAAAGACTTGTGGCCCGGACCTCGCGAGGTCCGGGCCACAAGTCGCTTAAGCGCTGCTAGCTGATCATGTCGTCGAATGGCAGCGGGCCGCGGTTGCCGCGGTGGTGCGCGAAGACCAAGGTGGTTTCGGTATGGCCCACCGACTCGTCGGTGGCGAGGTTGTCCAGCACCCAGTCACGCAGTGCATCGGTGGAACCGACCGCGATATGCAGCAGGTAATCGGTGCCGCCGGAAACATGGAACATGGACAGCACCTCGGGCAGCTGCGGGATGCGTGCCACGAAAGCGTCAATCTTCTCGCGGTCGTGGGCGCGCAGCTTGACCGAGATCAGTGCCTGCACGGTACGGCCTACAGCGCCCAGCGATACCTCGGCGTGGTAGCCGGTGAGGATGCCGCGCTCGACCAGCGAACGGGTGCGCAACAGTGCGGTGGATGGAGCGATGCCCGCACGCTGTGCGAGGGTCGCATTGGAGATACGTGCATTAGCGACCAATTCGTCGATGATGATTCGATCGATTTCGTCCAGATCGACGTTTGATGAAAGCTCTGATTGCTGGGCCATAAGAATATTTCATCATATTCGCGAGATATCAGTGGGATCTTTGGCAGAAAAATCAGTGTATGCCGTCCGCGTACGAGTAAATAATCGGTGAACAAACGGATATATTGGGGATATGACACGTCGTTCTGAGCACACCGGTGAATCCTTTGATACCAGGCTGGCGGCCTATTGCTTGGTGGAACACGAAGGAAAGGTACTGCTTACGCTCTGGGATATGCGTCATCGCGATCCACGCTTCACCCCGCGCTGGTCCCTTCCCGGCGGCGGCATCGACTTGGGGGAGCCTATCGAAGAAGGCGCGCGCCGTGAAGTCTATGAAGAGACCGGCTACGCGGTGGGCGAGCTGGGGCTCCTGGATGTCAGCACGGGAGTTATTCCCGGTTCCAAGCGCTACTCGGGCGAAGGCCATGCCATGCAAACGGTGGCGGTCACCTATCGGGCCAAACTGACCGGTGGAGAACTGCGCCACGAAGTCAACGGTTCTACCAGCCAGGCCGCCTGGTTTACCCGCGAGGAGATTGCCAAGCTGAACTGCATTGAACGCGTTGAGAGCATCTTGCGACTGACCGCACCCGGCAAGTAGCGACGGATCGCCGCTGGCCTGCCCTAGAATCAATAGGGACATGAACTTGCGAAATACCATCACCGTTGGCGCACTCAGCGCAACCCTGCTGCTAACCCTGTCTGCTTGCACCGAAGAGGCAACGCCGACGGCCGAGCCAAGCAAGGCCATCACCTTGCAGATTGCTGCCGGTTCTCAACCTGCAGACCAGGCCTTGGTCCATGTCTATGCCAATGCGCTGAAAGCCGAAGGCTATAAGGTGTCGTTGAACAAGCCCAGTGCTGATCCTTACCAGCAGGTGGTCGACGGAAAAGCCGATTTGGCGGTGGACCAAGCGGCCAAGGCGCTGCCCCTGGTTGCTGACCCGGCGGCCATCACTGGTGAAGATCAATTGCTGAGCGTCGAGGAATCCAAGAACCTGCGCAGCGCCATCAATGACGCTGAGGGGGAGCTCTCTGCCTTGGAACTCAGCCCAGCTGATGCGGGAAAGGTCTTGGTCATGAGCCAGGCCCAGGCAACCTTGCACAAGGTCGATTCGGTGGAAACCCTGATTGCGGCTTGCACAGATCTGACGATCATTAGCGATGAAGCCAACGCCGCATCCTTGAAGGCATCATTGGAGGACGCTGGCTGCGGGAAGCCGAAGGTCGTGGCTGAGGAGCCGGCGAAACTGGCCAGCAAGCTGCGTGCCTCGGTGGACAGCGCAGTGGCGCTCGGGTCGGGAGATGCCGTCATGTCAGATGAAGGCTTCTACAGTATTCCGGGAAGCGCCGCCTTCTTCAACGCCGAGCAGTACATGGTGCTGGCCAACGGCGACGTGGATGACAAGGCCCGGGCAGAACTGGACAAGGTCACCGGCGAATTCTCGCAGCAGTCCCTCGTGGACCTGAACCGGATGGTCAGCCAGGCCGACGGACTGAGCCCAGAGCAAGCGGCCACCCGTTGGGAATGGATCATCGAAGAGTAGGCCCCAGCCAGCTCTCCCAGGATTTCGACCGCTGACCATAGCGGTCGAGTAACAAGGTGTGTCGATCGCACCTGACGTGAGAAAGTGTAACCATGGCAGAATTCAAACAATCAACGAAACTGCACAACGTCCTCTACGACATCCGCGGCCCGCTGCTTGAGCACGCCACGCGCATGGAGTCCGAAGGACATCGCATCCTGAAGCTGAACATCGGCAATCCCGCGCCGTTCGGCTTCGAGGCGCCCGACGCGGTGCTCGTTGACATGATTCGCAACCTGCCTAACGCCCAAGGATACTCCGACTCCCGCGGCATTCTCTCGGCACGTACCGCCGTCTCGCAGTACTACCAGACCCGTGGCATCCAGACCATTGGCGTGGATGACGTCTACCTGGGCAACGGTGTCTCCGAGCTGATTACCCTCTCGTTGAATGCGCTGCTGAATAACGGCGACGAGATCCTGATTCCCGCCCCTGACTACCCGCTGTGGACCGCTTCGGTTTCGCTGGCTGGCGGCACCCCGGTGCATTACATGAATACCGAGGAAGAGGGCTGGCTTCCTGATCTTCAGGACATGGAAGCGAAGATCACCGATCGCACCAAGGGCATCGTGATCATCAACCCCAATAACCCGACCGGTGCGGTGTACCCCAAGGAAACCCTGGAGGGAATCCTCGAGCTGGCGCGCAAGCACAACCTGATTGTGTTCTCGGACGAGATCTACGAAAAGATCCTCTACGAAGACGCCGTGCATATCAACACCGCTTCGTTGGCAGATGACGTGCTGATACTGACCTTCTCCGGCCTGTCCAAGGCCTACCGCGTGTGCGGCTTCCGTGCTGGGTGGATGGCCATTTCCGGTCCCAAGCACCAGGCCGGCGACTACATCGAGGGCATCAACCTGCTGACCAACATGCGCCTGTGCGCCAATGTGCCGGCGCAGCACGCAATCCAGACCGCCTTGGGCGGGTACCAGTCGATCAATGACTTGATCCTGCCTGGCGGACGGCTGCTTGAACAGCGCGATGCGGCCTACAACCTGCTCAGCGCGATTCCTGGCGTGAGCGTCCAGAAGGCCAAGGGCGCGCTCTACATGTTCCCGAAGCTGGATCCCGAGGTCTACCCGATCCACAACGATGAGACCTTCGCCCTTGAGCTGCTCAAGGCGCAGAAGATCCTGATCTCCCAGGGCACTGCCTTCAACTGGATCCGTCCGGACCACTTCCGTTTGGTCACCTTGCCCAACGTGCGCGACCTGACTGATGCGGTTGGACGCATCGGACAGTTCCTGGAGGACTGGCGCGCTCGCGCATAGGCTGCCCGGATGCGGAACCGGCCCAGAATCACCCACGTGATTCTGGGCCGGTTGTGCGTTAACGCGGCCACCGGGGAATGCGGTCCCGGGAACTTCAGGGGTATCGCCTGCCAGCGACTGCGACCGGAGAATTTGGTATCCTGAGGATTTGGCGTATCGGCCCGTTGCCGGCGCTTTCGCGAGGCTTAGCGATCCTGTGCATCGAGCCGTGATGGGTGCTTCGCCGTTGACGAATACCGCTTCTCACGGCGCCTGCAGTGGCAGTAGGCTGGCAACAACGAATCGCATCACTTCGACACACGCGTGAGGACTTAATGATGAGCGCCTATCCTGCCAACCTGTTAGAAGCGCTACGTGCAGAACCGGGCGTGAAGCTTTCAGAGCGCGCAACCAAGGATGCTGATTGGTGGCCCGGGGACGCCCCGCAGGATAAGAAGGCCGCCGAGAAGCGCATGGTGCAGCTGGCTGAACTGCTCTCGGATCTGCAAGAGAGGCTCTTCGCCGCCTCGGTAGCTGGCGGACAAGGCCCAGCAGTCCTGCTCATTTTGCAGGGAATGGATACGTCCGGCAAGGGAGGGACTGTTCGCCACGTCCTTGGCATGCTGGATCCGCAGGGCGTCAAGCACCATGCCTTCAAGGCGCCAACCGAGGAAGAAGCAGCCCATGACTTCCTCTGGCGCATCACCAGGCAATTGCCCGCCGGGGGACTAGTGGGAGTCTTTGACCGTTCCCACTATGAAGACGTTCTGGTGGCCAAAGTGAAGGGCTTCGCCACCCCGGATGCGGTCGAGTCCCGCTACGGGAAAATAGTCGACTTCGAGAAGCAGCTGATCGAGCAGGGCATCCACCCGATCAAGGTGATGCTGCATATCAGCCGAGAAGAACAATTCGAGCGCCTCTCGGCACGCCTGGAACGTGCCGACAAGCATTGGAAGTATTCGCCGGGCGATGTCGATGATCGCCTGCTGTGGGATGACTTCCAGTCCGCCTACGAGGTGGCGATTAACCGCACCGATAACCAGGGCGCACCATGGCATATCGTTCCCGCTGACCAGAAGTGGAAGGCCCGCTTGTGCGTCGCTGAGCTGCTGCTGGCTACCCTGGAGCGTGTCGCTCCGGACTGGCCCGTTGCCACCTTCGATGTGGAGCAGGAGAAGGCCCGGCTGGCGGCCGCGAAGTAGGTCCGGGTGAGGACAGGCTATTCGCCGGCGGCCTGCTCGTGCTTGGCGCGAGCCTGCTCCAGACGCTGAGAGACACCGTTGAGCCAGTTCTCGCAGTGGGCTGCCAGTGCTTCGCCACGCTCCCACAATGCCAGCGAGGCTTCCAGCGCAACTCCGCCGGTCTCGAGCTGGTTGACCACGGTCAGCAGTTCTTCGCGAGCCTGCTCGTAGGAAAGCTTGGCAATGTCTTCAGGGATTTGTGCAGTCATGATTACTCCAAATTGGTATTCGTGGTGATTAGCTTGCGTTGTCGCCGGCAGGGAGGGATTCAAGGGTTCGTGCAACCAGCTGCCCGGAAGCCACCCGGATGAGCACCTTGCTGTCTGCTGGCGCCTGGGCTGCCTCGCGCACGATGCTTCCGTCCTCCAGCTGGGTGACCGAATAACCGCGGTCCAGGGTCTGCTGCGGGGACAGGGCACGCATCTGGTTCTTCAGATGGTTGATCTCGTCGTTGGCGCGCATCACGCGGTGGCGCAGCAGATCCGTCGAGCGCTGCTTCCAGCGCTCCAGGTCTTCGGCACGGGAGGTGACCATCACCTGCGGGTTGGCCAGCACCGGGCGTTCGCGCACCGAGGCCAGCAGCTGGGCTTCGCGCTGGAGAAGATTGTTGATGGAACGGTCCAAGCGATTGCGGGCGATTTCCAAGCCGGCGAATTCTTCTTGCAGATCCGGGACAATGCGCTTGGCTGCATCGGTGGGGGTCGACGCGCGAAGATCGGCCACATCGTCCAGGATCGGGCGGTCCGCTTCGTGGCCGATGGCCGAAACCACCGGCGTCTGGGCGGCGAAGACCGCACGCACCAGATCCTCATTGGAGAAGGGCAAGAGGTCTTCCAGGGCCCCGCCGCCACGGGCGATGACGATGACATCGATGTCCGGGTCCGCATCCAGCTGCTGCAGGGCTGCGATGACCTGGTTGGCGGCATCCATTCCCTGCACGGCGGTATTGATGACCTTGAACTGCACCGATGGCCAGCGCAGGCTGGCATTGCGCAGCACGTCCTTCTCCGCATCCGAATCACGCCCGGTAATCAGGCCGATGCGGTGGGGAAGAACCGGCAGCGGGCGCTTGTGCTCAGGGGAGAAGAGGCCTTCTGCTCCCAGCGCCTGGCGCAATCGTTCCAGGCGCACCAGCAGCTCGCCCAAGCCAACTGGGCGCAGGTCCGTGGCATTCAAGGAAAGCCGGCCGGTCTTGGCGTAGAAGCTCGGTTTCACCTGGGCCACCACGCGGGAGCCCACCTGCGGGGTGGCATCCAGCTTGCGCATCGTCGAGGCCCAAATGGTCACCGAGAAAGAGAAGTCCGCATCGACATCGCGCAGGGTGAGGTAGGCGTGGCCGTTGCGCACATTGGCTTCCAGCAACTGGCCTTCAACCCAAACCACCGGAGAGTTCTCGATATGGATTTTCAGCTTCTCCGAGAGCAGCCGCAGCGGCCAAGGATTGTCCGCGGTGGTCTGCCCGGCGGTCGCCGGCAAACTGGCGGGGGCTTGGGGATCCATCGGTGCCGCTCCTTGGAAAGTCGAATCTCTGGTGCATCTGTGAGACTACCGCATGGCACCGACGGCTGGCCGGATCCCCGGGGGCTGGGGCTAGGCCGCGGCAGGTGGAGCGCAGGTATCGCAATGGGCGATTTTCATACCCGATTGGCCCCGCAAGACCCGGGGAAACGGGGTTTTCCAACGATTGGGACAAGCCTGCCTGCGGGCATTGCGAGGGGCAATGTGCGGGTGGACACTATTGAGCATTGGGGAAGCACTCGAGAAGGATGCAGGGCCATGCGTGGGGCATTGGGGAATAAGAATATTGCGCGTTCGGGGTGGACTTGGGTGGCAGCGCTCAGCTTGCTGGCCGGTTCCATTCCGCTCTCCGCCGCGGCCTCGATGCCCGCGCTGGCGGCTGCGGCAGTGCCGGCCGCAACGGTGCACGTTGCCAGTGCCATATCCATCGACTTGCCGGTCCGGGTGCGCACCACGGCGGATCTGAATATGCGCACCGGCGCCTCGACCAGTTACCGGATCCTGGTGCAGATACCCACGGGGACCTCGGTTCCGGTATCCGGGCGTGCCTCCAACGGCTGGTACAAGGTCAGCTACAACGGGTACACCGGGTACGTCAGCGGCTACTACGTGGTCGCCGCTTCGGTGCGCACGCTCGATGACCTGAATCTGCGCACCGGCACATCCACCAGCTACCGGGTCCTGCTGAGCATCCCGAAAGGGAAGACGGTGCCCGCCTACGCCCGCGCCTCCAACGGATGGTACAAGGCCAGTTACGGAGGGTACACCGGCTGGGTCAGCGGCAGCTACGTGACCACCTATCCGAAGCCGCCCTCCGCACCGCAGTCCACCGGTCCCAACCGGACATCGAGGGTGGTGCTCACCTTCGATGACTGCCCGCGCACGCTGAGCGCCTTCACCTCGGTGATGGATTACGCCGCCAGCAGCAACATCGGCCTGGTGATCGCTCCCACCGGCGATTGCCTCGGCTCGTTCAAGTCGCGCTACGGCGTGGACCTGGCCGCGCTGGCCCGGGCCAAGGGCCAATGGGTGATCAACCATTCGATCAGCCACCCGGATCTGCGCCCGCTGTCCTGCCAGCAGGCCGGTGCGCAACTGGGCGGCTCCGGAGTGCACACGAATTTCGGGCGCCCGCCTTTCGGAGCCATCGACGCTTCGGTGCGTTGCGGCTACGACAGCCGCGGGATGGCCATCTGGACCTGGTCCCGCGACACCCGCGACTGGGACGTGAAATCCAAGTCGATCACCATCTCGCGGGCCTCGGCCGCGGTGCCCGGGGACACCGTGCTGATGCACATGCAGTGGTATGGCTTCTCGCCCGATGCGCTGCGCCAGATCAAGGCGAACCTCGGCGCCCGCTCGGTGGGCGTGTGCCGGGCCTACCGCGGGTCCGATGGCACCGGCGCGGTGGTGCGCACCCCGGTGCTGCTGCCCAGTTCGCTGCCCTGCTGAACCGGCATGCGCCCTTCGGAGGCAGATCTCACAGTCCCCGGAGGGTGGCGCGCATCATATGAGCATGGGCTAACTTGCATGCACTTCGTAGACTAGAGGTATGGCTACTTCCACTTCCACTACGGTCTCGCTGTCAATGCCTCGGATCCCGCGGGTGCGCCGCACCCCGGCCGAGATTGCAGCTGCCTCCCCAACGGTCACCGAGCGCAAGGTCCTGCTGGCCGCTCCTCGCGGCTACTGCGCAGGCGTGGACCGGGCAGTGGTTGCCGTTGAAAAGGCGCTGGAGCACTACGGCCCGCCGGTGTACGTGCGCAAGCAGATCGTGCACAACCTGCACGTGGTCTCCGAGCTGGAATCCCGCGGCGCGATTTTCGTCGAGGAGAACGAGGAAGTGCCCGAGGGCGCCCTGGTGGTCTTCTCCGCCCACGGCGTCTCCCCGGCCGTGGTGCAGTCCGCGGCGGACCGCAACCTGCAGACCATCGATGCCACCTGCCCGCTGGTCACCAAGGTGCACCGCGAAGCCGTGCGCTTCGCCAAGAACGACTACGAGATCCTGCTGATCGGCCACGAAGGCCATGAAGAGGTCGAGGGCACCTACGGCGAGGCTCCGGAAGTCACCACCATCGTGAACAACCCCGAGGAAGCCGACACCGTCCAGGTGAAGAACCCGGACAAGCTGATCTGGCTCTCGCAGACCACCCTGAGCGTGGACGAGACCATGGAAACCGTGCGCCGGCTGCGCGAGCGCTTCCCGAACCTGCAGGATCCGCCCAGCGACGACATCTGCTACGCAACCACCAACCGCCAGGCCGCGATCAAGAACATTGCGCCGCAGTCGGATCTGGTGATCGTGGTCGGTTCGGCGAACTCCTCGAACTCGGTCCGCCTGGTCGAGGTCGCACTGGACCACGGGGCAAAGGCTTCCTACCGCGTGGACTTCGCCAACGAAGTGGACGAGGCCTGGTTCGAGGGCGTCTCCACCGTCGGCGTGACCTCCGGTGCCTCGGTGCCAGAGGTGCTGGTCCGCGAAGTCGTGGCGCTGCTGGCAGAGTACGGCTTCACCGACGTTTCCGAGGTCACCACCGCGCAGGAAGACATCATCTTCTCGCTGCCCAAGGAAATCCGCGGAAAGCTCAAGGAAGCCGGGGACGAGGAGCGTGCCCTGGGCGGACACGCCCGCCCGCAGGCCTGATTTCTCCATAAGAATTCAAGCGCCAGTACACCATTGCGCGCTCATCACTAGTAAAAGGTAGAATTTCCTCCCGTGGCTCTTACTATCGGAATCGTCGGACTGCCCAACGTCGGCAAGTCCACCATGTTCAACGCGCTGACCCGTGCCCAGGTGCTGGCAGCCAACTACCCGTTCGCAACCATCGAACCCAATGTGGGTGTCGTGCCGTTGCCTGACTCGCGGCTGAAGGTGCTCGCCGGAATCTTCAATTCCGAGCGCATCCTCCCAGCGACCGTCTCCTTCGTGGATATCGCCGGCATCGTCAAGGGCGCTTCGGAAGGCGAAGGCCTGGGCAATAAGTTCCTGGCCACCATCCGCGAAGCAGACGCGATCTGCCAGGTCACCCGCGCATTCGTGAACGACGACGTGATCCATGTGAACGGCAAGGTGGACCCGGCCTCGGATATCGAGACCATCGCTACCGAGCTGATCCTCGCGGACCTGCAGACCATCGAGAACCAGCTGCCTCGCCTGGAAAAGGAACTGCGCACCAAGAAGATCGAGAAGTCGTTCCTGGACGCAGTGCTCAACGCGCAGAAGGTGCTCGAAGAAGGCATCACCTTGTTCGCCGCCGCGAAGACCAAGGGCGTGGACCTTGAAGAGCTCGCGCCGATGCAGCTGATGACCACCAAGCCATTCATCTACGTGTTCAACACCGATGAGGCTGGCCTGGCCGATACCGAGATGCAGGCCAAGCTCTCCGAGCTGGTTGCCCCTGCCGAGGCGATCTTCCTGGACGCACAGTTCGAATCCGAGCTCGCCGAGCTGGAAGAGGACGAAGCCGAGGAAATGATGGAAGATGCCGGCATCGTCGAGTCCGGCCTGGGCAAGCTGGCCCGCGTCGGCTTCGACACCCTGGGCCTGCAGACCTACCTGACCGCCGGTCCGAAGGAAACCCGCGCCTGGACTATCGCCAAGGGCGCCACCGCACCTGAGGCTGCCGGAGTGATCCACACCGACTTCCAGCGTGGCTTCATCAAGGCCGAGGTCATCGGCTTCGACGACCTCATTGCCGCCGGTTCCGTGGCTAATGCCAAGTCTGCGGGCAAGGCCCGCATCGAAGGCAAGGAATACATCATGAAGGACGGCGACGTCGTGGAGTTCCGCTTCAACGTGTAGTCGCGTTCCGCTTCAATGTCCCGCTCGAGTGCCCGGATCTCCCTGTGGAGATCCGGGCACTTGATCTATGTGCGACCAGCAGGCGAGTCGCCGTGCCTGGGACTACCGAAATGTTCGGCTGATCGCGCTGCCGGTCTGGAACAGGGTGATCCACACCAGGAACTTCTGGACTGGACGCAGCGGCCATGCGACAAGTCCTCGCCACCCTTGGCGTCGCGACCAGCACCTGCTGATCCGCAGCTGTGTGCCACTGGTCGCGTTCGCCAAGGTGAATTCAGTCAGAATCGAATTACCCTGCGCGACGTCGGGATAGCCAAAGCTCCATGCGATCCTGTCCGGTTGGTGAATTGCGATGAGCTCAACACTGCGTCGACGAAACTGAGGCTTGATCTTCACAGGTTTGCCGTCTGGATAGATTGCGGGTGCCGTGCCCTCCCAGACCGTACCCGGCGTCGCTTCTTGACCGGTCTGGTCGAGGGTGCCGATGCTCGGTTCCCACTCGGGGATACGTGCGGGATCTGTGAGGAACGCCCACACTTCGTCCAGTGGTGCGGATACGAAAGTCTCAATCGTTCCCGTGGTCCGCCCCTTCACTTTCGCTGCGAGGGGCATGGACTTCATGGATGGCGAGTCGGCCCAATCGAGGCGTTCGATGAGCGCTTCGGATGTCGTGCCAAGGCGGCCGAGGATATCCGTGATCAGGCCGCTGGGCTCTGCGACGAGTTCCCGGAGAACGGCGGCAGCGTCGCCCGACTTGCCTTTGCTGCTGGATTTCGCGATGAGGTCCCGAGCGCGACGAGTCCACTCGTACCCATCCGTCTCATGGAACACGATGCGCCCGGCCTCGGGGAACGACGCCTCGATGCCGAGTGAAGTCAGCTGTGCATCACGTTGGTCCTCGACGGCGAGACGGGCGCTGTCAATGTCGATACCCAGCTCGCGCAGTGCGCGGCCGGCAGACTGGTCGTTGATGACCAATGCGAGGAACAGGTGGTCGATGTCGGCTTCGCGGAGCCCGAGCCGGGATGCTTCCTCCATGGCGGCCAGGGAAAGCGATTGGCTGGTCTGAGCGGCGCGGACGAGTTTGTTCATCTGTTCCTCCTGGGTGTCGAGATCGCGGGGTCAATTCTTTTGGAGTGCTTCTTGTGGGCAGCTTGTCGCGTCACTCCGAGCGCGTCGGCGATCTCCTGCCAACTCATGCCCGAACGCAACGCGGCCTCGACCTGCCGGAGTTCCAAGGTGTCAGCGAGCACGCGCAAGGACGCTACGGCCCGCAATCCTGCTTTCGGGTCGCTGGTATCGGCTGCTACTGCTGTGATCCGCGGAGACTCCATGTCGTCAACCTATGTTGCTAAGTGGCCGGATGTCAACCTGGGTTGCCTAATTGCTCGGCGAGTTTGGTGTTCGCTGGGCCAGGAGAGGGTCGACGCTTCGGGGATTCGCCGGGTACTGAGAGGTTGGTAAGTGCGGCGACGTGGTGGAGTTTAGATTTTCGAACTAGAGTGCGGACTTGAGGACAGCCCAGAAGCGCGCTTCCGGGCCTGTCGAGCCCGGACGCTCTTCAAGCATCAGCCTGAGCGCGGTTGAGCCCCATGGAGACATACGCGGAGAACCCCGCTCGCTTCGCGAACTTGATGCGTCGCCGCTGTGTTTCGGTGAAGCCGAGCTTGGCGTACAGCCCGAGGGCGGGGGTGTTGGTGTCCTTGATGTCGCGCAGCACGAACTCGTCGGAGGGCAGTTCCAGGAGTCGGCGCATCAGCGCAGTGGCTACGCCTTTGCCCTGATGCTGCGGCGCTGTCGTGACGAACGCAATCTCCGTCAGACCGGTGCGGGCACCGCCATAGGCCCCCATGAATTGACTGCGGATGATCCGATAGCTGATCATGCCGTGTATTGGACCGAGCACGCGCTGGAGCTCGCGCCGATCCGGCTCGAAGCACTCCTGCTCGCCTTCGGTGACGACCGCGACCGCGGCGGGCTCGCCGTCGACGAGCGCGACGTGGAAGCGCTCCAGGATGAGCATCGGGGCGAACGCGTCGGCAAGCACACTGGGGTCCTTGGAGAAGAACGCGAAATCCTCGGCGAACCCTTGCGTGAGAACTTCAGCGATCCTGTGCCGATACCCCTCACCCAGTTCGTCTGCGCGCGCGACTTCGATCTTCATCGGGGTCCTCCTGTGAACATTCGTAGGATCAGCTCGACATCGGGCTCCGCAAATCCCTCCCGAAGAGCAACGTGCATCGTCGTTATACCGGCAAGCATGGCGAAGTAGTGAGAAGTCATTCGGGTTGGGTCTCCCGCGGTGATTTGGCCTGCGGCCTGGCCTCGACCGATGAGCAAGGCGAAGGCCCGCCAGAGCGTCCCCTGCGTTGCGGCCAGTCGCGCCGCAGTCCCCTCAGGAGTGTCCGTCGAGAAGCCCTGGTTGATCACCATGTAGAACTCGGCCGCGCCGTTGTTCGCTGCGAGGTCTGCCACGTATACCTCGGTGAAGGATCGGATCATGGAGAGCGGATCCCCTTCGGTCGAGAGCTGAACGGCGACAGCCTCGAGCCCGCGTGAGGCCTGATCGATTAGTTCATCGAACAGTTCTTCCTTGCTCGCATAGTGCCGGTAGATCGACCCAGTGCTGATCCCCGCCTCGACGGCGATCTGACGCATGTTCGTGGCCGCGAAACCACGGTGCGCGAAGACCCGGACGGCGGCCGTCTCCACAGCAGCGCGTGTGGCTGAACGCAACGCTTCATTCTGTTCCGTCGTCCGCGGCACGAAGATCCTTTCAATGAATTTCTGTTCATTTTATGCTTCGATCGCAGACGGCACAACTCTGTGCTCGACCTGGGCTGGTGCCCGCGAGGTGCCAGGTGGTCGGTGGATTGATTCGTGGCACCGGTTCGGCACCCAGCGGTTGGTAGTGCCGGAACTCGGTGGAGTTCCGCTTCAACGTGCAATTCTCATGTCTCAATCGCCCTCGGATTCTCTTGGAGCCGGGGGCGATTTTTTGCATCGTGCCCTTGATTCATCACGAAGTAGCGCCGGAAGGAAAGCTCCTCCACATTAGCGATGCCGTTCAAGGTGCATGGGCCATTTCCCTTATGGGGCAACGCCGCAAGCAGGCTAAGGCACCAGGCCCCGCGTTACGGCGATCTAACCGACTGTCTGGGAGCCGGATCCGCGAGGCATTCCGGTCGGACTCCGCCGTGCGCTCTAGAGCTCTTACTTGGGTGGAGCCCCGAAGCGCGATTAGGGACCTGTTGAGTTCATGGGCACTCAAGTATCGGTCTGAGCTCCCTGCGGCCACTGCCCGCGGCGCGCAAGGAGCTGACCTGCCGATCATGCCCCGCAGAGGACGCGATCCATCGCGTCGATGTATCGCGTCAGCGCGTCGCGGTTCTGCTGGAGCAGGACGATGCGCTCGGCCAGCTTGTCGCGCTGTTCGACGAGCATCGCGCGCAGTTCGGGATCGGGATCGGCAACGATCGTGCTGCCAATGTCGTTCAGGCACGGCAGCATGTCGCGGATGATCCGGGTGGGGACCCCTGAGTCGAGCAGCCTGCGGATCTTCAGCACGCGCTCCACGAGATACTCGTCGTAGTCGCGGTACCCGTTCTCCAGCGCAGCGGCGTGATGAGTCCCTGCTCCTCGTAGTACCGGAGCATGCGCGTGGGCACCCCAGTTCGATTGGCCAGCTCGCCGATCCGCATTCCCGTTCTCCTTCACATCCATGTCAAGGATACGGGTCGGAACCGCCTCCCGGCCACGGCAGCCCTCATCGAATCCGCCCGCAGGCTGCGCGCAATCGGCCTTGACGCCAGAGTCCGCGGACCTGCAGGCAAGGTAATTTGACCTTTACATGGATGTCAATGTTCGATGATGGTTCCATGGACAAGGAACAACGCAAGATGATTCTCGGCTTGGCGCTGACTGACGGCTACGGCACCCTGCCCGGTGCCTGGCGGGCACCGCACGTCGACCCCGGAAACTACTCGAAGGTCGAGGCGAACATTCGCTACGCCCAAGCCGCCGAGCGCGGTGGCTTCTCGTTCGTATTCACGCCCGACTTCCCGGCCGTGCGGGGCAGCCTGGAGCATTCGACCGTCAGCAACATCATGGATCCGCTCATGGAGGCGGCCGCGATCTCGCAAGCGACGAACAACATCGGTTTCGTGCTCACGGGGTCCACAACGTTCCAGGAACCGTTCAACACGGCCCGGCAGTTCAAGACGCTGGACATCATGAGCCGTGGCCGCGCCGGCTGGAACGCCGTCACGACGAGCGACCAGCTCGTCGCGTCGAACTACGGCAAGCCCGTCGCGGACCGGGCCGAGCGATACCAGCGCGCCCATGAATCGATCCAGATCGTGCAGTCGCTCTGGGGCAGCTGGGAGATGGATGCCTGGATCAAGGACCAGGAATCGGGCCGCTTCATCGACCCCGCGAAGCTGCAGCCGATCAACCTCAGCGGCGAGTACGTCGCATCCCGCGGGCCGCTCGCGTTGCCGCCGTCGGAGCAAGGGCAGCCCGTCGTCTTCACCTCGGGAGGACCGAGCCCGCATCTGCTCGAGCTGGCGGGGCGCTATGCGAGCGGCTTCATCACGGAGGTGTGGACGATCGACGAGGCTCGCGCTGCGCGCAGGGCGCTGCGCCGGGCCGCCGAGGAAGCTGGCCGCAACCCCGACGACGTGAAGTTCATCGTCGGCATCATGACCACAGTGTCCCCAACGGTGCGCGAAGGGCTCGACCGGCGCCTGTCGATGTCAGGCGAGGTCATGGAGGCGCGCCTGCCGCACCTCAGCGCGATGATCGGTGTGCCGATCCTGTCCGAGCGCATCGACAAGCCGCTCACGCCCGAACAGCTGGCCAGCGCTCACGCCTCGCCGCAGGACCCGCGCTCCGGGATCGCGCTCAAGGTGGCGCGCGAGGGGTGGTCGCCGCGCGACATCCTCGCGCACGGCGTGATCGACTACCATCCCGTGACCGTGGGGCCGGGAACGGTGCACGCCGATCACCTGCAGGAATGGTTCGAGGCCGGTGCTGCCGACGGCTTCTGGCTGTCGCCCGATGTCTATGAGGACGGCGTTGACGCGTTCGTCGACGAGGTCGTGCCGATCCTGCGCGAACGCGGCCTCTATCCCGAGGACTACGTGGGCTCCACGTTGCGCGAGAACCTCGGCGTCCCCGGCCAGTACGGACTCGGCGACTGGCTGAAGTGATCACGCCTGATCGGATGCCTGCGAACTCGCTCGTGCGGGTGCCGCTGGTCGCGCCGCTCGTCTGATTGCAGGTCGCGAGAGCAGAGGCTGGCCTGTGCCGGAACCTCGTGGAGTCCAGGGATAATGCATAGTCGCGTTCCACGCTGATTACTGGATGAGCTGCGCCAGACAGAGGGCAGGATCCGCACGTTGGTGCGGGTCCGGCTCTTTTTCGTTGGACTCAGCCATCCCGGAAGCTCGGAAGGTGCGGGATACTGGCAAGGGAAATATGGCAGGAGACAGTAATCCATATCCCACGCATACCCCTGATACTTGAAGCAGTTACCGGAATCCAAAAGGAGGCCTGTCGTTGACGCGAGCAGACGATTCGAGCGAAGCCACGATACTTGAAACTGCGCTGGAGATTGTTGCGCACGCAGAACTGGCAGAGCAAGATGCCGCGGAGCTTCGCAGACTGTTCGATGCCGAGTACCTGCGGGATGCCGGCATCTGGGATCCGGATCTGCCATATGGCTATGCCCCGCATGATTTCCACATCATGGCCCGGTGCAAAGGCGAGGTTGTCGGCCATGTCGGGTGGGCGCGACGCACGATCGGTGTGGGAGGCCGCGACCTTGTCGTTGCAGGTGTGGGTGGAGTGTTGGTTTCCGAGCGCGCGCGGGGCCGCGGCCTAGGCGGGATCCTGATGAATCTCGTGGCTTCATCGATGGTTGATGCCGGCGGTATTGCGTTCGGCTATCTCGGTTGTCGCGAGGAGGTGGCCGCTTTCTACAGCTCGTGCGGATGGACTCGGATTTCCGCTGCCGAGCGTTCGATTAGCCGTGGAGGCCACGCAATTTACGACCCGCCGGGCCAACCTCTGCTTATTTTGCCCATCGAGTCCCAGCTTGCTTCCTGGCCAGAAGGTGAAGTCGACCTTCGCGGGCGGGCGTGGTGACGCCCAAGCGATATCCTACGCAGGCTATGACCGGGCTTGGCGATAGCCCGGGCTATTTTTCACGGTCGATGTTGTATATCCCCACAGCTCAACATACCGTTGGAAGAAAAAGGATCGAGCGCTAGGGAAGTGGAGGCAGATCGAATGAGGAAACTTCCCAAGGTAGCCTGGCTACGAGTCTCGGTGTACCTTGGCATCTCGATTTTGGGGCTGGCCTTGTTCCTTGCGTGCTATTGCATGATTTCCGGCCGGTCGCTCGCCGAGGCTCTTGGCAGCTTCTGGATCGCGATAGCAATTGCTCTTGCTACATCCGCTATCACTGCGGTACGCGACCAACGGCAAGACACTGGAACCGAGTATTCCGAGCCGGAACTATAGCCCCTGCCTTTCGGCTGGTTCAGTTGGAAGGCTTAGTTGCGATGCCGTCGAGCCACAGAACATCTGATTCGTCATTGTGCTTGCCTCCGGATCCAACGTGCTTGCTAGCGATAGTCGGTCCCTTTTGAATGACATGGACCATCGCCATGCCGTGGCCCCGGCCCAGCTGGTAGTCCTCCTTGAGCCATGCCAGAATCTCTGCTGCTTTGACCCCTTCTTGGCTAAGGCCTTTCTCACGGGCGATCTCGATCAACTGGCGAGCAGTGAGCCCGGTCTTCATTTCTATGGTGTCCAGATAGGCTTGAAATGACATGGAGAAACCTCTCGAAGGCATGAATAGGTGCCTCGAATACTAGACCTAATCCCACGCCGCGCATAGAAGTAGTAGCCGGAGGATGCCACGCGGCTAGCGCACGAGAACCACGGTGTGCTCCACGACTGGCATCCTTGCGGCCTTCCGCGTCTAATCGCCACCAGTGATGGCGCCCTGATCAGCAGCAACCAGGCTGGTTGAAATGACCCGCAGGCAAGTAAAGACGCATGCCTCGGGACAGTGGAGAACGGCTGCCCGCAAGTGCTGAAGCCTAGTTCCGTCAGCTGAATTCCAACGTGTAATTCTCCGCCGTTGGCAGGTGCCCGGGATCGTCTTCAAACGGCATGTAATCGACTGAATGCAGGTATCCGGCAACAACCCAGAGATCCAGATGCCCCAGCTCCTTGCCATCTTTTGAAACGAGAACAGTGGAGAATGGGCCACCACCATGCCGGACGCTTTGGCAATCGAGTTTGCTTGTGAAGGAAATCGAGAAGCACTCGCATTCTTTGAACTGGTAGCCGCCCCAACGCGCAAACTTCAGTTGCTGTCGAGCCTTTGCTGATTCAGCATCTGTGCCGCTGCAGAGCAAGGCCAGCAGCTCTAGTTCAGCAGGTCGAAGTTCTCCGCCTGGGACTCGCTTAGGTCGGTTATCCATGGGGACAGCCTATATTGCCCTGTGACTAGGAATTGCATCGCTACGTTCCTAGAGCAGCAGCATCGAAGAAGCTACCTCGGAGATCGCCGAAGACGGAATGGCAGTTGAAGCGTTTTCAAGGACGAGCAAGGAAGCGTTCGGGATTTCTTCGGCTAGCACTATGCCGTTGCCGACGGGGAAAAACGGATCCTTTGCACCGTGAACCACCAAGGTGGGGATATCGAGCTCGGACAGCCGCTCGCGCCAGCGCGGAGTGCAGTCCAGCTTGGAAAAGACGATCCCGATCTGGTTTGCCAGATGGGCTTCGGGCTCTGCGCTGGCCGTACGGTCCCAGATGCGGGAGGCCAAGTCCATGGCAACTTCTGGATCATTGCCTAGAATTTGCGAACCCTCGGCGGAGAATTGGGCAACGGCCGCGCGGTCTGCCCAATCCGGCATAGGGCGGGACAACAGCTTGCCCATGGTTGCCTGGTCATGATCTGGCAAATCTTTGTCTACCGGACCGGGAGCTACTGGTCGTGTGCCTATCAGCGTCAGGGCGCCAAATGATTTGGGATGATCCAGCGCCGCAATCTGCGCGATCATGCCGCTGACTCCGATACCGGCTACATGCGCTGGACGGTTATCCAGTAATCTGGCCAGCGCTGCGGCATCCGAGGCCAGATCGCGCAGGTTGTAATCGGGTTTCATCGGGTTCCCGGCCGTTGATTCACCGCAATCCCGCAGGTCGTAGCGAACCACATGGCGCCCGCCAGCGGCCAGAGCCTGGCACAGGGCATCTGGCCAAGCAAGCATGGTGGTTCCGCCGATGAGGAGAACCAATGGATCACTTTTGCTGCCGAAGGATTCGGCACCGAGCTCCACACCGTTGGCTTCAACCGTTCCCATGCGCGACCTGCCTTTGCTATCAGAATCCAAGGATGGCTTGCCTGCCGTCCTGGGGTCAATAGGAATCGGAGTTCTAGAAGAGCGGCCAGGGCACGGCGGGCATCTGCCCCCTATGAGCAGGGAAGTGCCCTTCGCTGCACAGGGTAGCGCAGCGCTCGGCGAGCGCCGCGATTTCTTCATCGTCTAGCAGGTTGGTCAGTTCTTGGCCAAGTTCTGCGTGCAGGGCTTCGCTGACCGTCCGGAGGCCGGCCAGTTCTTCTTCACCCAGCGGTTGGCCAACCCAACCCCAAAGCACGGTGCGCAGCTTGTGCTCTGCGTTGAAGCAGAGCCCATGATCGACTCCGTAGCGGTGGCCACCGGGCATGGCTAGAACGTGGTCGCCCTTGCGGTCTGCGTTGTTGACCAGTGCATCGAAGACCGCCATGCGCCGCAGCGCAGGTGTATCCTCGTGGATCAAGGTCATCTGCCGCCCCGATTCATCCTGCCCATGCAGAATGGTCTTCCAACCGCCAGCTGGCACCATGTCCGCGGCTACGATGTCTACTGGGTGCTGTCCTCGATCAACTTCTTGCCATAGCTGCACCATGCCTTTGCCAAACTGCCCTTCGCGCAGCCAAGTGCGCGGGACGAGGTTCCAGCCTAGGGCTTCAGATACGAGGAAGGCGGCAACTTCGCGGTATGCGAGGGTGCCATGGGGAAAATCCCAGAGGGGTTTCTCGCCAG
Source organism: Glutamicibacter sp. NPDC087583 (assembly GCF_044743685.1). NCBI lineage: Bacteria > Bacillati > Actinomycetota > Actinomycetes > Micrococcales > Micrococcaceae > Glutamicibacter > Glutamicibacter sp. NPDC087583. The sequence goes on from NZ_JBIUWY010000001.1 coordinate 424,524, forward strand.
CAATGGGCTTGTAGACCACGCTGTTCTCGCCGATGCTGCCCAGGAAAGTTGCATTGGAGGCGGTGGTAATGCGGCCGGTGAGTTCCAGCCGCGCGGTCAGCAGATCGGGCGAGCTCATTCGCCATTCTCATCTTTGCAAGTATGCCCATCCGGATCAATCGGATAACCGCAGTTGGCGCACATAGGCCGCCCAGCAGCCACGATCTCATGGGTGCGCATGGCGAAAGCGCGTGCAGTGCCTACGGGCATGCGCACGCGCAGCAGCGCGCCCGGTCCATCTGGATCAAAGTCGGCTTCATCTTCTTCGTTCAAGGAGAAGGCTTCCAGAACTACCTGCGCTACGGTGGCATCCCAGCCGAGATTCATGGAACCCACCCGGAAGGACTCGTTGACTTCTTCCAGCGGATCGTTGTCAACCAGTTCCACCGGAGTATGTTCGGGAACACTGAAGGGATTGCCCTTGACAGTGGAGAGCTGATCGAGAATCTCGTCAATCATCTCGGCAACCACCGCGGCCTGCTGTTTTTCCAAGGCGATGCTGGACAGTTCCTTGCCTGCTCTTGCCTGGAGGTAGAAGGTGCGGGACCCGGGCTCGCCGATGGTGCCAATGACAATGCGGTCTGGCCAATTGAATTCGTTGACTGTTGCCGTCATTTCGCTCTCCTTAGTGTCCTGCTCCGCCGCCGACTGGGGCATCGGTTGTCTTGATTCCTGGGGCTAGCCAGGAGAGGTCTCCGGCGTCGGTGTTGATGGAATACACGCGAGGCGCACCGGTCCCGTAGTGCACAATTGATGCGGAAGCCGGGCCCACATTCAGTCGCTGGAACAGATCCAAATGCATTCCCAGCGCGTCAGCCAGTACCGACTTGATGATATCGCCATGGCTGAAGGCCGCCCATACCGCTCCGGCACCATGCTCGGCCTCGATGGCCGCGTCATGGCGCCTGATGGCTGCTACTGCCCGGGATTGCATCCCGGCCATGGATTCGCCATCCGGGAAGGTCACCGAGGACGGAGCTGACTGCACTGCTTTCCATAGGTCTTCGGCGGCCAAGTCCTGCAGCGTGCGGCCTTGCCACTGGCCGTAGTCGCATTCCGAGAGTTCGGGTTCAATCAGCAATTGCGCCGCTGGGCTTTGCCGTTGCATGGCGAACTCCGCCGTCTGCACACAGCGTTCCAGCGGGCTTGAGACAACGCCAGCCAAGGGGAGCGCTGCTAGGCGTTCGGCGGTACGAATCGCCTGTTCTTCGCCGGTTTGGTCGAGGAATACTGAGGGGGTGCGTCCGGCCAGTACGCCGGTGGCGTTGGCGGTAGTGCGTCCGTGCCGCACAAGGATTACTGTGGCCATGAACCCAGCCTAGTCATGGAGATGGTGGCAAGCGACTCCTGGGCTGAAAACAGGTCCGGGGCTTCGAAGAGCCCGGCAGGTTCTGGAGGTGCGGTACCTTCACCCGTTGCACCCTTGCTGCAACGCGAGGGCCAGGGCTGTTCATTGGTTCGCCGAGCGAACGCTATGGCTCGATGAGCGCCGGGCGAGGTGTGAGTTCAGTCCTCATAACAGCGCCTTTGCTCGTACCGGCTCACGGCATCGGGGTACCATGAAAGTTGGCCAATTCGGGGGCGGCAGCTCCCGGAAGTCCCTTGCAAATGACTCGTCGAAAGCGGCGACGCCATGATCCACCACTGGATGTGGCCTTATAAACGGAGTGATAATTCTTGTCTGGAGTCCTCCAGCAGCCAGCGTCAGAACAGCAGTCTGATTCCAAGACACGCACCATCCTTGTCGACGGCGGGCATGCTGGCCGGCGGATCGAGAAGTTCCTCCGGGTCCAGCTCAAGACGGTGCCCGCCGGGCAGCTTTTCCGGCTGATGCGCAAAGGGCAACTGCGTGTCAACGGCAGGAAAGTCCAGGAAGGGTACCGGCTAGCCGTAAACGACCAGATCACGCTGCCGGCGCTATATGCAGAACAGGGCGTGGCACCAGCCTTCGATGTCCCGGCACCCTTGCTCAAGCGGCTACGCAACTGCGTCCTGCACGAAGACCAAGACGTCCTGGTGATTGACAAACCTGCCGGCGTCGCCGTGCACCGGGGAACCGATATTCCTGCGGGGGTTATCGAAGCTTTCCGCCAGTTGCGCCCCGAGCTGCCGGACCTGGAATTGAGCCACCGGCTGGATCGCGATACTTCCGGGCTGCTGGTGTTGGCGAAGACCCCGAGCATGCTGCGCTACCTGCATGAGATGCTTCGGGAGAGCGAAGAGGAGATAGAACGCCACTACCTTGCGCTCGTTGCAGGGCATTGGAGCGAAAAGACCGAATCGATCCACTCGCCGCTGCTGCGCCGTGCCGACAAGGTCGTGGTTGATCCGAACGGGCAGCGAGCCGAAACACATGTCACCGTGAAGCAGCGCGTAGGCCAGCGCGCCACCATTCTGGATGTGCAACTGATGACCGGGCGCAAGCACCAGATCCGGGTCCACCTGCAAAGCGAAGGCCATCCGATTGCAGGAGACGACCGGTATGGCTTCGCGAAGTTCAACCGCCGCGTCGAACAGCTTGGGGGTCGCGGGCTGTTCCTGCATGCGACTAAGCTGGTGATTCCCAAGCCCGATGGCCAGGAACTGGTGATCGAGGCACCCATGCCGCAGCGCTGGAAGCAGTTGCTGAAGGCGGGGCTATAGCCCAAGCAAGGCTGGCACGAGGGGAAAAGATGGCTGAAGGACCCTGGAAGCACGTTGCCGAGGGAGTATTCCAGCGCAGATATGAACCGTTGGATATTACCGTGGGCGCGGTGCTCGGCGGGCAAGGCGTGGCGATCATCGATACCCGCAACAACGCACCCGAAGCACAAGAAATCCTTGACGAAGCCACAACGCAATTCGGACTGCCAATCGTTGCCGTGATCAACACCCACGCGCATTATGACCACACCTTCGGCAACCAGCTCTTTGCCCAGCGGGGAATCCCGATTTACGGCCATCACCGGATACCCGCGCACTTCGAGCAGTTCGAGAAGCCCCGGCTTGAAATGGTGCAGCGCTCGCCGGAACTCGAACCTGAAATGAATTGGAGCGGTGTAACGCTGACGCCGCCTAGCCACTTGCTGGCCGAACCCTGCACGGCAAATCTAGGCGGACGGGAAGTTGAACTGATCCCGCTGGGTGCCGGGCATACCGACACCGACCTTGCGATCCATATTCCTGATGCCAAGGCGTGGTTCCTTGGCGACGTCATCGAGCAGTCTGGTCCACCGATGTTCGGCTCGGGCGCCTATCCGATGAAGTGGCCTGCGGTGCTCCAATCCCTGCTAGCGCGCATCCAGCCGGGAGACGTGATTGTTCCAGGCCATGGAGAGCCCGTCGACCGGGAATTCGTCGTTCGGCAAATGCACTGCTTCGAGCTGCTCGCCACGACCCTGGGTTCGGCTCATGAGAAGGGTGCGGCAATCAAGGACATTGCGTTCCCTGCAGAGCTGCAAGAACTGTGGCCTGCCGATTTCCTTCTCGAAGCTGCCAAAGATGCCTACGCGCAGCTGCCGGGTAACGCGAAGGAACCAGGAAAGCGCGGCGCATGAAGCCAGAGCACGAAATGACCTCATGGCCGGCACTCGACTGAGGGCAGCGGCGGAATGGGCGAAATGTCAGTATTCGTTCTTGATCACGAAGTACGAGCCGCGGATGGTCCCTGCAAGCTTGGACTTCTGGCGAGCGAACTTGAACTTCCCTTCCAGCTCGCTGGGCACAGCCATGCCATCGGAAAGCTTGAAGCCCACGGCGCGCTTCTCGCCGGGATCCAGGCCGTAGAGAACATTGATGGACAAGCCGGACGCGTAGAAGACGTAGGCGCGCTTGGCGCCAACCGCCTCGAACACAGCTGCCTGCAATGGCTTCGATGCGATGTGCAAGTCGCGTTCCTGCGCCAGAATCGTGTGCACCCAAGCTATGGCTTCCCTTGCGTCGTCTGCTTGCTCCACGGCAAAGTCGTGGTTGAACTTGTTCTTCAGATAGCGCGCTTCGTTGGCGCGCAAGCCTGCCAGCGCGTCAGCAACAGGCGAAGTCTCAAGACCCTGGGTGGATACGTCTTTGAAATCAACAAGGTATGGCATGGGCATCCCTTCGGGCGTTGGCCCCGTGGATTCGGTAATTCGTTGTTATCGTACTCCGCGAAACTAGCCGAAGGCACTGAATCCGGTCAGGTCCCTGCCGAGGATCAATGCCTGCACAGACTCGGTTCCCTCATAGGTATGCAAGGCTTCGATATCGCCGAAATGGCGAATCACGTGATTTTCCAGCAAGATTCCATTGCCGCCGAGCAGGTCGCGGGCGGTGGCTGCCACCCGGCGGGCAGCCCGGGTGTTGTGGTACTTCAGCAGCGAAGCTTGCGTGTCTTTCAACCGGCCGGCAGCCTGGGCGCCGGCCACGGCCACGCACTGCAACTGCATATTGGTGATTTCGGCGAGCATTTGCGCCAGCCGTTCCTGCACCATCTGGTGCGCGCCCAGGGGTTTGCCGAACTGCGTGCGCTGCTTGGCGTACTGCAGGGCCGCTTCGAAGACGAACTGGGCATGGCCTAGCGCCGACCAACCAACATTCACCCGGGTTTCAACCAGTGCCCGCGAGACATCCTTGAATGCGCCGGCCCCGGTGAGCCTGGCGGATTCAGGAACGCGAACGTCCGTGAGCCGGATCTCTGCCTGTTCGATCGCGCGAAGCACGCCCTTGCCGCGCACCGGGGAAGCCTCGTAGCCAGGGGCCTGCTGGTCGAGAATGAACCCCTTGACCCGGGAGTCGGCGACGTCGCGTGCCCACACAATGGTGATGCCTCCGGCGGCTCCATTGCCGATCCATTTCTTATGGCCATTGATGATCCAGTGATCCCCGTCGCGCCGGGCACTGGAATCCAGGCCAACAGAGTCCGAGCCATGATGCGGCTCGCTGAGGGCGAAACCACCGAGCAGCTCACCGGAGGCCACGGGTTCCAGATACTTCTCCTGCTGTTCGGGGCTGCCGAAGAATTTCAGGCTGCGCAGCACCAGGCCGCCCTGCACCGCGGCGGCCGCGGCCATCGAACCGTCTGCGCGCGAAAGCTCCATGGCCACTAGGCCCGCGGCCAGCGGGGAGAAGTGGGCGTGGCCTGGAATCCGAAGACCGTCGGTGAACAAATCGAGTTCGCCCATGCGGCGAACCAGATCCAGCGGATAATGCGCGTTCTCCCAATGCTGGTTGATGCTGGGCAGGATCTCTACTCCGTAGTGCCGGGCGCGGGCCCAATGCTTGCGATCCTCGTCGGTGGCAGCATCGAAAGCGGATAGATAATCGATGTCCAAAGCCGAGGCCAGGTCGTAGGGTGCCCATGGGTCCCGGGTCAATGGGTGCCGCCCGAAGTCTTGTTGCGTTCGGCACGCAGCTGGCGCTTGAGCAATTTGCCCGATTGGTTGCGGGGCAGCTGTGCGGCAAAGTCCACCCGCTTGGGAACCTTGTAGTGCGCCAGCTTGGACTTGACGTGCTCGCGCACCTCTTCGGCGGTGAGCGTGGCGCCGGCCTTGAGCACAATGACCGCGGTCACCGCCTCGATCCAGCGTTCATCATCGATGCCCACCACCGCGACTTCCGCAATTTCGGGCAATTCGTAGATGCAGTCCTCCACTTCGCGCGGGGCTACCAGCACCCCACCGGTATTGATGACGTCCTTGATGCGATCCACCACCTGGATGTAGCCGCCCTGGTCCTTGACCACTTGGTCCCCGGAGCGGAACCAGCCGTCGGCAAATGCCTGCTCGGTTTCCGCCGGCTTGTTCCAGTAGCCGCTCATGACCTGTGCAGAACGGTATTGGATCTCTCCGGGCTCACCGGCATCGGCGAGCTTCCCCTCGGCGGTCATCACGCGCGCTTCGATGAAGAACACCGGGCGGCCGCAGGACGCGGGGCGTGCATCGTGCTCCTCGGGGCGCAGCACCGTGCACAACGGGCCGAGCTCGGACTGGCCAAAGCAGTTGTAGAACCCGATCTGCGGATAGCGGTCGCGCAAGCGGGCCAGCACGGTTACCGGCATGATCGAGGCACCGTACTGCGCCTTGGCCAGCGAGCCCAGGTCGCGGGTGTCCAGATCCGGGTGATTGCTCAGAGGCACCCAGACGGTGGGGGCCAAGAACAGCGAGCCGATGCGTTCGGATTCGACGCGTTCCAGGATTTCGCCGATATCGGGTTTGGCGAGCAAGCGGATGCTGGCACCCAATGACAGATAGGGAAGCAGGAACACGTGCATGGCCGCCGAGTGGTAGAGCGGCATCGCGATCAGGGGCCGGTCCGTGCCCTCCAGATCCAGGGCGATAATGGCTGAGACGTACTGGGCCACCAGCGCCGAATGGGTCATCATTGCGCCCTTGGGTGCCGAGGTGGTTCCGGAGGTATAGAGCAGCTGGGCCAGATCCGTGCCGGCCACCGCAGCTCCAGGCGGCGCGGCCTCCACGCTTTCATCCATCGCCGTTTCCAGCACGCTGGTGCTGTTTCCGGTTCCGGGCAGCAGCGGCCAAACATCCTTGACTGCCTGCAGGCCGCCGGCATCGCGCAGTTCCTGGACCAGTTCGAGGCGTGACTCATCGGCGATGACCAGTGCGGCCCCGGAATCGTGCAGCAGGTAGCGCAACTCGTCGCCCCTGAGCGCGAAGTTCACCGGCACGTGGACCAACCCGGCACTGGCGCAGGCGAGGAACAAGATGGCATAGGCGTCGCTGTTCGCTGCATAGGCAGCAACTCGCGAACCGGCCGGCAGGCCTGCCTGCCGCAACCGGGCAGTCACCCGATTCACCCCGTCGGCCAGCTGGCTGTAGGTCCAGTTCCGTTCCCCGAAGGCCAGAGCATTGTCCGCGGGGCAGCGGGCCACCGAGCGGCGCAGCAGCGCGCCAATGGTGTTCTGGTCATCGGAATTCATCGCCGAGGTGGCTCGCAATGCACTCATGGTAGTTTCCTTTGCGGCGGGTGCGGGTAGCTAGAGGCGTTCGATGATGGTGACGTTGGCTTGGCCGCCGCCCTCGCACATGGTCTGCAGGCCGAAGCGGGTATCGCTGCGTTCCAGCTCATGGAGCAAGGAGGTCATCAGCCGTGCACCGGTGGCACCGATGGGGTGGCCCAGGGCGATGGCGCCGCCATTGACGTTGACCTTGGACATGTCGGCGCCGGTTTCCTGCTGCCAGGCAAGCACTACCGCGGCGAAGGCCTCATTGATTTCAATGCGGTCCATGTCTTCGATGCCCATCCCGGCGCGTGCCAGGGCATGCTTGGTGGCGCGGATCGGGGCCGAAAGCATCATGACCGGGTCATCGCCTCGGGCCGAGATGTGGTGGATGCGGGCGCGGGGTTTCAGCCCATAGCGTTTGACCGCGGCCTCGGAAGCAATGAGCAGCATCGCGGCGCCGTCAGACATCTGCGATGCTGTGGCTGCCGTATGCGCACCGCCTTCGGCAATCGGTGCCAATGACTGCATCTTGGCGCGGTCCACGGGGCGTGGCCCCTCATCTGCAGCCAGGGAATCCAAAGCGAGGATCTCGCGGTCGAAGTAGCCTTGCGCCTGGGCGTTCAATGCCCGCTGATGGGAGGCCACAGCAAAATCCTCCAGCTGGGTGCGGGTGAGGCTCCAGCGTTCTGCCATCATCTCTGCGCCGCGAAACTGCGAGATTTCCTGCTTGCCGTAGCGGGACGCCCACAGCGTGGAGCCGGTGTAGGGATCGGGGAAGCCGAAGTCCTTGGCGGCGGAGTTGGAATAGGACAGCGGAATGCTCGACATGGACTGGACGCCACCGGCAACCACGAGGTCGCTGCTTCCGCTCATGACCGCTTGGGCCGCGTAGGAGATCGCCTGCTGCCCGGAGCCGCACTGGCGTTCTACCGTTGTCCCGGGGACATGTTCGGAAAGGCCGGCGGCCAACCATGCGTTGCGGGCGATGTCCATTGCCTGGGGTCCCAGCTGGTCGATGCAACCGAGGATGACCTCATCGTATTGCTCGGAATCAATGTTGTTGCGGTTCACCAGTTCGGCCAGCGGCGCGGCGGCGAGGTCCAGCGGATGCATATGCGCCAGAGACTTTCCCCGGCGTCCGACAGGTGTACGCAGCGCATCGATGATGTAGGCCTCGGGCATGGGCTCCTCCAGGAAGTTTTTGACAGGAAACGTCTGCTGAACCAACAATGCCCAATTCATCAACGGTTGTCTAGGTCACAATTGCCACGCTTGGCTTGGGAAAATGCCACTAGCTCCAAATTCGCTACCGATAGGCGCGGCTTGGCTGGGGAATATGCTCCAGAACGGAAAACGGATGCGCGGGCGAAGCGAGCCGGGAAATTGCCTGCGACCGGAATAGCGCCCAGTCCAGGTTCAGCGACCCCAACCCGGACCTGCTAAACGTCGCCGAGTCACGGGCACAAGACCGTCTGATCGTTTTTGCTTCGGGAAGCCTGCAACCATTGCCGGGACTCATCCGGCCTCCGCTGGACCTGCGGTGCCCAAGGCCGCGGTCAACTCGTGGCGTGATTCCGGGTGCTGCCAGGTGGAGACAGGGCATGGAAGGCAGCCAATTCGGTTCCGCGCTTTGCCAAGGCTGGAGTCCTGGAAGGTCAAAGCAGGAGCGCGGTGCCCTCGGTGTTGGCGCGAGTACTCGGCGTGGTGTCCGGCGAATTGAACACGCCTGATGGAAGTACTTGCCAATGGGCGGGCTGCATCTAGGCAATGCAAGAATTGATGGAGCACACTGCACCTCGACGGAAATTTTGAGAACGGAATAGGCCCAAGTGAGCTTCGCTGACTACGATCCACGAATCATTGCGCTCTACGATACGGATAATCCCGACGGACCGGATCATGACTATTACCGTGCCTTAGCGGCTGAAACCAAAGCGCACCGGATTCTGGATCTAGGCTGCGGCACCGGCCTTTTGACGGTTACGCTTGCCATTGCGCAAAGAACTGTCGTTGGAGTTGACCGCTCACCGGTAATGATGGACTACGCCAGGCAACGGCCCAACGCTGAGCGAGTCACATGGATTGACGGCGACGCTTCGGCAATTGACGGCGGGCCCTTTGACCTGATGGTGATGACCGGCAACGTAGCCCAGCACATCCCGGATCCGCAGTGGGCGCAAACCCTGAAACAACTCCGCGCTGCCGCGGCGACCGGGGCCGTGCTGGCCTTTGAAAGCAGGAACCCATCGACTCGCGCCTGGGAGACATGGAATGACGAAGAAGCAGTAACCCGGGACACGCAATTCGGTCCGCTGACCGAATGGTGCGATGCGGAAGAAACCAGCGTGGGACTCGTGCGCTTGACGTCCTATGTCAAGATTGAGCACTCGCAGGAAGTACTGGTCGAAAAGCTGGACCTGGCTTTCCGCAGCGCCGAGCAGATCAGTGCAGATCTAGTTGCCGCAGGGTTCAATATTCGCGCAATTTGGGGTGACTGGCAGAAGAACCGCTTCAACGGAGAGCAACCACTGATGATCTTCGAAGCTGAAGCGATCAGGGGAGTGGACGGGGAAACTGCTCATGGATAGGCAACCTTCCAAGTTGCCGGTTACCCTGCTTTCCATCAAGCATTCAGCGTGCCTGCAACGGCTGATGGAAAGCAACCCGGGATATTCCCAACGTGTCACCGGCGCCGGCCCCGCATCCGACGCCGCAGTTCAGGCATTGAGCGCCCTGCCACCGAAGGCGCAATCCGAGCAGAAAATTGATCTTGGCCTATGGGAAGGCGAAGAACTGGCCGGATTCGCGGATCTGATCGTCGGCTGGCCCAGACCAGATACGGTCCACATCGGATTGCTCATGGTCGATGGTGCCAGGCACGGACGGGGCCTGGGGAAGCAGATCCATGAAGCGGTGCTCGATGTGATCCAGGATCATCCGTTGATCACCGCCTGCCGGATTTCGATAGTCGATGCAAATGCTGCTGAAGTTGAACCGTTCTGGAAGAGCCTTGGTTATGCGCCGACCGGAGAAATCAGCACCTACGCGGTGGGGGACAAGCAGTCATGGGCGCGCACGTGGTCGCGCCAGATCACCAGCATGAGGAAGGAGAACCTTGATGAGTAGGTCCCCGGACAACATTTTGCTGCACCTTCCAGCAGAGCAGGAGCAGCAAGTGCAGGAGGTCTTTGCCCAGTTGGAGATGCGCGGCTTCCCCGCGCAACACCAGACTCCGCATATCACCATTACCTTTTCGCCCAGCATGAGCGAGGTCGTGACGCAGCGGGCGGCAGAATTACTGCCTGCGCTCATCCCCGCGAGCTTCCAACGGGTGGGCACTATTGTCTTTGGCACAAAGCGCAAGCAGACGGTTGCGTGGCTGCTGGAAACCACGGATGCCTTGGAAATGGCAGCCCGGGAAATCAGCGCGCTGAATCCCGATGGGCGGGGACCGCGGTGGACCCCGCACCTGACCATGGGGTTGCGGCTGCCACGCGAAATTGTTCCCGACTATATCCGGGCACTTGAAGAGCTGGCCTCAACGCAGCTCAGGGAACTGACTGCCTGCCGGGCAGCCTTGTGGAAGCCGCGAATACCCGAACTGACGCTCCTGGCCGGAGCAATGCAGCAGGAAAACCGCGACTAGCTGGCCGATGCAGCTTGCTCTTTGGCAGAAGCACGCATGATGCGCAGATAGCCGAACCCGACAAATAAATGCAGCACCGTACCGGCAGTCAAAATGGCTACGCCCGGTGTTGCCAGCACCGAAAAATCGGGGATCCTGCCACACGCCACGCAGGCCAGCCCCAGCATCATGATGGCGGTGCGGATCTTTCCCAGCCACGTGGAAGCTGGCGGGGAGCCCAGGCGCAAGAAGAAATAGGTGCACAGCAGGATCAGGTCGGTGATGAAAATGGCCAGGCCAACCCATAAGGGGATCGCCCCATTGGCCACCAGGGCGATCGCGATAGCCACGATGCCCAAACGATCAGCTATGGGATCCAGCAGGACGCCCAGATGCGAAACCTGATTGAACTTGCGGGCAATAAACCCGTCAACCCAGTCGCTCAGGCCGAAGGCGAGAAGCAGAACCGCTGTCAGTGCCGGTTCGGTATCGGCCAGCAAATAGCCGACGATGGGAACCACCAGGAGAAAGCGAATAATCGTGATGGCGTTCGGAATCGTCGCCCACTCATGCTTGCGTACCGCGCGCGTTTCCACTGCTTTCCCCTTTCCCTTAGTTGAACGATGACGCACTGCGTCGCAATATACAAGGGTGCGGGGCATCTGGCCTGCAAATATGATCCGTCCAGCGTACCGGTGCAGGGAGATTGTTAACGAACTGCGGGGCCGTCCCGAAGGACGACCCCCGCAGCCAAAGCTAAAGGGCAGGGTGCAGAATTAGCCCTGCTCAAGGAGCTGGAAGCTTACGCCACCCTGCTCATCCACCGCCGCGTCGAGTACTTTGCCCTCCAAAGCGTCGGCAATCGCTTCATCCACGTAGACTGGGCTGCCTTCGGAAGCCACGACGCCGTCGGTGCTTTCGGGAGCGGGGACAATCTGCAGGCCGAAAGCGGCATCTTCCGGGTGGGTGCTGTCTGCCTGCATGATGCGCAGACCAGCGGTTTCTTCCTCGGCCTGGTTGGTGACGATCGCGGTCACGATCGATGCTGCTTGGTCGGTCAGTGCGAGCACGAGGCTCTCCTTCCGGTTGAGGACATACCAAGTTCAGGGCATGTGGGTGCCACGATTCCAAAAAACGCAACGAATCTCAACACCGCTTAACAGCTGCGCAACATGCTTGGACTTGAACCCCGCCAGCCCGATAGGGTCCGCCCCAACACATAGACTGGCGTTGCCCTGCAAAGGAGAAATAATGCGCGATGCTCAGGCAGCCAGCGGCAGGAGTACCGCTGGGCACGGAATACGCTTGGCTGATTTTCAACCGCAGGACTTGCCTGCAATCCATGCCTTTGCCGCTGACCCAGTGGTGTGCCAGTACTCGATATGGGGACCCAACCAACTGGCCGACACCCGGGAATTTCTCGCCGATGCACTGCTCGAGCAACCGCATAGGGTCCTGCAGGCGGTCATGCTCGGTGATGTTCTCATCGGTTCGGCTTCGGTGTGGGTCACCGACCGGAAAGCCAAGGCAGGGGAGATCGGCTACACCCTGAATCGAGAATACTGGGGAAACGGATACGCCACCGAAACTGCTGGACTCCTGCTCCGTCGGGGATTCGAGGATCTTGGTTTGGAACGGATCAGTGCAACCTGCGATGCGAGAAACGCAGCTTCCATCCGAGTCCTTGAAAAGACCGGATTCAAGCCGGAAGGACGCCGGGTTGAAGATCCAGACAGCGACGCCGCACGGGCTGAAACCCTGATCTTCAATATTGGCCGAACCTAGCCCTGGGCAGTCTCCTTGCAGGTATATTGGCAGCAACAGCGACGAGGAGGGACCAGATGAGACTCCATCACGTTCAGTTGCCGATGCCACGCGGCCAGGAAGCTGAAGCCCGCCGGTTCTACGGTGAAGCCCTGGGGCTAATCGAAGTCCCCAAGCCGCCTTCCCTTGCCGGCAGGGGAGGTTGCTGGTTCCGCGCTTTCAAAGCAGATGCCGTTGTGGCGGAAATCCATCTGGGCATAGACGATCCATTCATTCCAGCCAAGAAAGCGCATCCTGGAATGGTCTGCGACTCGGTAGAGGAGTGGGAAACCCTCGCTGGCCGTATCGATTCCATGGGCTATGAACTGTCTTGGGCAGAGCGCGAAACCTTTGAAGGATATCTGCGGTTCCATGCCCGCGACGGGTTCGGGAATCGTCTGGAAATCATGACCCCATCTAGCTAGCGCAAGTACTATCCGGTCAGGAGCCATCGTGGAACAATCCAGCTTTGCAGCAACCAGGGACCATCCCGTGCCAGACGACGTTGCGCGGTTGCTTGCCACCGTTCCTGAATGGTTTGGCCAACCTGAATCAAACGCAGAGTACATCCAGTCCGCGCGGACCAAGGAAACCTGGACCGTTCGCAATGCCCAAGGCGCAGTGCTCGGTGTGCTCTTGGCAGAACGGCACTACCACCACTCCGTTGAGATCCATCTGATGGTGGTCGACCGTGGATACCACGGCGGTGGAATCGGTTCGGCTTTGTGCGCAGCCATTGAAGCCGAGGCGCTCGCCGGCGGAGTGCAGCTCTTGCAGGTCAAGACCCTGGGTCCTTCGCACCCGGATGCCGGCTACGCGAAAACTCGGCGATTCTATGAAAAGCAGGGCTTCCTTCCCCTGGAGGAAACTAGCCTCTGGGGAGCTGGGACGCCCTGCTTGACCATGGTTAAACCGCTACCTGGCAAGTAGCAATAGGATTGAAATGATGCCTGGTTCCAGCGCTCATGCCGAATCCTGGGAGTTCATCTTCCAGTTGTTTCCATCGTGGACTCCGAGCCGTAGACTGGGTGGATTCCGTCACGACTCTAGGAGATATCCTTGACTGAAATTTCAGCTCTCGCCCAGAACCTCGCCAAGCAGCACGCCTCAGGTGAACTGCTGGTCATGCCAACCGTGTGGGATGCCTTCAGCGCCAACATCGCGGCATCCGCTGGCTTCGCCTCGCTGACTGTCGGAAGCCACCCCGTCGCCGATGCCTTGGGCAGTGAAGATGGCGAGAAGATGGACTTCGCAGACTATCTGGCCGCGGTTCAGCGAATCACCAGCAGTGTCGATGTGCCGGTCAGCGCTGACGTTGAATCCGGCTACGGCCTGGATCCGAAGGAACTCTTCGAACGCGTTGCGGCAGCGGGCGCTGTCGGCGTGAATATCGAAGATGTTCTCCACAGTGAAGGCGGCCGTGTCCGTGAACGCCATGAGCATGCGGACTACATTAACGGCGTCCGCCAAGCAGCAGATGCAGCAGGCATCGAATTCGTGATCAACGGACGCACCGATGCAGTGAAGCTGGCCGATAAGTTCGCAGACCCGCTGGGCGAGGCAATCGAGCGCATCAAGCTGATGGAGCAGGCTGGTGCGCGTAGCGTGTATCCGGTGGCCCTGGCCAATGCCGATCAGGTTGCTCAGGTCGTGCAAGCAGTCAGCATTCCGGTGAACGTGACGGCCCACCCAGTCAACGCGCACCCGGCCGGTGACCTCGCAGCCTTGCGTGAGCTAGGGGTTCGTCGCGTGAGCTTCGGACCGCTGTGGCAAATGTGGTTGGCGGAGATGTCCGGCAAGCAGCTCGGAGCTTGGCTCTAGGCCTTCCCCGGATCAGGCAGTGCGCGCCAGGCGGGCGACGGCCGCACGCTGGTTGCAACGAGGAACGGCAACCCGGGCACAGTCCGGCACCTCCCAGGACATTTCAGTTCTGTGAATACTTGGAAAATCTGCCGTCAGGGTATTTCGCCTTGGCGGCAGGCTCCGGCATTGCCGGGACTGGCCCGCACCAAACGGGCGTCAGGGGCCCCTGGCTTTCCGCAGCCGAATTAGTTGCTGATGCCGTAGGCCTTGCTGATGCTCTGGTTGCTTTGAAGTGTTTCGAGCATGAACGCGGCAAGATCATCACGCGTGATGCTTCCACCCAGCCGGCCTGGTTCACCAACTTGCAGTGCGGTCCACTTGCCGAGGGCAGGCTTGCTGCCCAATCCGGTGGGGCGCACAATGCTCCAATCCAAGCCAGAATCTTCCACTAGCTTTTCCTGCTCGGTGTGGTCGGCCAAAGGCTTGGCCAATAGCATTTTGGAGATGAGACCGATGACGCCGGGAAGTTGCGAACCGGAGTTTCCGGCGCCCAGGGAAGACTGGATCAGCAGGCGCTGGGGACCGTTCGCCTGCATCGCGTGGATAACACTGCGTGTCACGCTGGTGCGGGCATTTTTCTTTCCCTTGCTGCCACCCACGGTGATAGCTACGGCGTCGGCGCCGGCAATCGCCTGCACCGCGAATTCAGGATCAGAGGCATCGCCGTTGAGCTGATTTATTTGCCCATGCGCGGTGCGGGAACCGCTTCGCGAGACGACGGTAACTTCATGGGATGCCTGGCGAGCGAGTTTAGCCAGCGCAGCGCCGGTTCCGCTGTTGCCACCGATAATAACGAGTTTCATGAGTTCTTTCCTTGAAGCGTGAAGGCATCAGGTGCCCCGCACTATTCTCCCGCAATACGGTTGAGAGTTTTCATCAGTTTCTTGAAGGTGCGCTGGCCACTCTCCGACAGGCACACGAGGGTGATGCCGTAGCGGTCTTTGCGTTCCTTTGACAGGTGGATTAGTTCACGATTTTCCAGATCCTTGAGGATCTTTGAAAGGTCGGCGGTGGACAGCCCCGTGGCTGCTTGGAGTCCAGCGAAATCCGCCTGTTCTACTTGGCTCAGATGCGCCAGCGTAACGAATCTTTTGGGCGCCAGAAGCAAGGGATCAAGTTCTTGGTAATTCATGGAGCTCAGCGCCGAATTAACAGGAAGAGATAGTAGCCAAGCCACAGCATCGGTGCGAAGCCTCCCAGCAGCAGCGCTTCAGGCCAAGGTGCGGTTTCATGATGGACGATGCTTCGCCAAATAGGCAGGAGCAACCAGGTGGCAAAAATGGCCAGGATCGTGCGGGCACCGGGATAACGCGGTTCATTGATGCGGCGCTGCCGCGCAGCGAACCAGTGATTCGCTGACAATAAGGCAATGATTGCTGGCGCTACGGCGATCCATCCGTATCCGGACAGCGCCAGCAGTCCTGCCGCCAATGATGCGGCAACGACCAAGATCGCTATCGCATGATCGACGGCCTTGAGTTCTCGGCGGGGGCGGTGGGGGACCGAGCCCAGCAGTTGCTGCGCCTTGCCGGGCGATAGCGGGGTGGATGAACTGGAATCTTGGCTCATGCCTCAATCTTTGCAACTAGTTGCAATATTTGCAAGTAGTATTTTGTTTCAATTCCGTATCTGTTCATGCTTTTTATGATCGGACGGTTGAGGAACTGCTATTCTCGGACGGAGCCAGCTAAACCAACCCACGGCACCGAGGCACGTCAACATGAATGCTTTTTCTGCTCGATCTGAAACAGCCATGGGCCACCGTCGGAGTGCATTCGCGTGGCGACCTGAAGCCGATACGCTCATTGCCTTGGCCACGTTGCTGGCGTTTTCCCTGTGCTACTACGCGGGGACCGCGATTAATAGCCTTTTTCTCTGGCTCGGCATCTTGGTCTTCGGAACCTTTGTCCCTCTCTGGACGGTGCTGCACCGGCGCCGAGAGACTCTTGCAGGGGTGGGGATCACGAGAAAACTCCTGCTGGCATCCCTCGCTATTTCCCTGGTGCTGGGTGCCGGGTCCGCCTACCAGCTGGTCACCTTGGCCAACGCCAGTGGCGCCGATATCGCAAGCCATCTGGCGGCGAACTTCTTGGCCTTGTGGGAACCGTTCTTTGTCTTTGGATGGTTGTATCTGCGGTGGGAACGCGCTTTCGGATGGTTGCCAGCTATTGCGCTGACTGGCCTCGGCTTTATGGTTCAGCACCTCGGTTCGGTTCCGGCGGCAGCTGCAGCAGGATTCGGTGCTTTCGCGATCTTGTTCGCGATTGCCTTTGCCATGATGCGCAACCTCGCGGTGTTGTGGCCGCTGTTCTACCCAGTAGCCAGTGGAATCGGGACCTTGCAGGCTGGGTATTCCATGGGATGGGGCGATGCCGGCATCTCGGCTATCGTACTGGTGCTCCAGCTGGTGATCTTCTGGTGGATCGCCAAGAGGGCCAAAAGCCTGCCTGCAGCCTAGCCCAAGGCGCCAGCGGCATAGGCAGCCTGCCCGACATGGACCGAGGCGTCGTCAATGATCGATACCAAGCGCACCCCACGGGTAACCGCCGGGTCCCAGCTTCGATCAATGATTTCGTCGAGTTCTTCCTCGCGCAGTCTGGAGGCGTAGCCGCCGAGCGCGGAAAGGCACGCCTCCAAATAGTCCAGGAGCAGCTGCTGGTCGTTGACGATGATCGAGCGAGCCTGCTCGGCACTGTGCCCGAAGCCCATCGAATCGCCGAGCTCGCCCAAATTGAAGCGGTCCCGGAACTGGTCCCAGAGTTCAGGCTGACCGCTCAGCGCCGAGAGCTGGATATCTGCTTCGCGCCCTGAATGCCATAGAAGCCATGCAATGGAGTTGGGGTGGTTGCCCGGGTGCGCGTTGAGCTGTTCACTGCCCAGCTGCGGAAGCGCGCGTACCGCGTCAATTGTCCGCTGGGCCAAGTCTGACAGGAGCTCGGAGACTTTCATGATTCCTCGTTCTTCCCGCGATGCCAGTCGCAGGATTCGTTATCGGCAATGAATTCGGCGGCGAGATAGGTGGCAACGGCGGCAGTGTTGTCGCTGGCAGTGCATACCAAGGCGCTGGATGCTCCCATGGATCGCAGTTCTGCAGCGGCCGCCAGGCTGATCGCCGTGCCGTACCCTTGGCCGCGGGATGCCGGATGCACCGCTACGGGCTCCAACAGCCCTGGCCGTCCGGGACCAGCAGACCAGACCGCTGCGACAGCCAGCGGGTTCATGTCGCTGTCATAGGCGGTCAGGCATTGCCCCTGGGCATAGATGGGAGTACTGGCCATGGTATGCCAGCGCTGCACCGCACGCGCCAAGTCTTCTGCTGAGAAATCGGCGCCGCGAAAGGCATTGAGGTGGACTTCCATCCATTGGCTGGCTTGGGCGGAATCCACCCGTCGAAAGGTAAGCTCCGGCAGATGCACCGGAGTGTCCAGCGAACGGCGCAAGGGAGTCCATGCTTCGCCCGGAGCCCACCCGTTGGCCTGCAGGACCTGGCCCAAGGCCGTCGCGCCGCGGGCTTCGATGCTGGCGGATGAGGAAGGGAAGATCCGCTGTTGCGGCGAGAGGAGGTCGGTGTGGATCTGCTCGGCCAGCGGCTGGATGCCGACGTAGTCCGGATGCAGGGCCATTCGCATGAGATCCGGGCCATCGAGCAGGCCAATGGCATAAATCGATTCGCGATCCGCCCAGACCCGCAGGCTTTGCGCAGTGATTTCCAGACCCCGCATTGCGTACCAGCCCACATCCCCGGGATGCAGCTGCAGGGGCAGGCCATCGCGTTGCCAACTGGCGAGCTCATCGACGAGGTCGGCAACCTGCGCCGCGGCGGGGGTAAGCATTCTAAGGCCCATTGCCCCATTCAATCACTGGGCCTGCCATGGGACAAGAGTTCGCGACAGGCAGCGGGCCAGCAGCATCCGCCGGATGCTGCTGGCCCGCTGCCTATGGGCGTGCAAGTTGCATCGGACTACAGGTTGGCGGTGGCCTTCCACGCAGAATGCACGGCACCGTGGATGTAGTTGACCGCACTGGCATCGCCGATGACATCGACGCTGAATCCGGCACCGCGCAGCTGATCGGCTACCGGCGCGGCACTGGTGGTGCCATCGGCGTAGATGACCATGTCGGCCGGGGCGCTGAACTGCTCTTCGCCTTCGGTCCATTCCACGGTCTTCTCGGTGATGCGGGTGACCGAGACATTGCGGTGGATCTTGACGCCATGCGCGAGATTCTCCTTGACGGCGGTCCAGCGGCGCGGCATGGCCAGCGGCAAGCCCAGCTGCTGGCTCTCATGGACCAGAGTGACGTTGCGGCCGCGCTCGGCCAGGAACTCGGCCAGTTCCAGTCCCACCAGCGAGCCGCCGATGACTACAACGTCCTTGCCCATCGGCAGCCAGAACTTGGTGAACTGGCGGACGAATTCCGGGGACTTGGTCAAGCCCGAGAGCCGTCCGAGCTTGCCCATGGTGCTCAGCACCAGTCCGGCTTCCTCGGCTGTAGCGGTACCCAGCATCATGGCGCGCAGGGTGTCGCCGGTCTGCACGTTGGGCAGGTCGCCGCCTGGCATGTCCGGCTTCGGGCGCACGGCGCCGGTAGCTACAATGACGTGGTCGGGGTTCAGCCCGCGGATGGTTTCCGCGGTGGCTGGGGTATTGAGCTTCACCGCAACCCGCAGGCGCTTGAGCTCGGATTTCAACCAGCGCAGCAGACGCTCGTTATCCGGGGTGGTCATGGTGGAGAACCACATGGTTCCGCCCAAGCGGTCGGCCTTGTCGACGATGGTCACCCGGTGCCCGCGCTCGGTGAGCACGCGTGCGCTCTCCATGCCCGCAGGGCCCGCGCCAACGACAACCACATGCTTCGAGGCGCTTGCCGGCTTCAACGGCAGCAGCTTCTCGTTACCCAGTGCCGGGTTCACTGCGCAGAACGGGGTGTCATCGAAGAAGTTCTCCGCCACGCACAGGTAGCAATTGATGCATGGGCGCACCTGGTCAAGCTTTCCGTCGCGCAGCTTGTTGGGAAGCTCCGGGTCGGCCAGCAGCTGGCGTCCCATGGCAGCGAAGTCCACCTTGTTCTGGGCGATCGCCTTCTCGGAAATGTCCGGGAGCATGCGGCCCACGGCGATCACCGGAATGGAAACATGCTTCTTGATCTCTGCGGCATTCTCCAGGTAGGCCCCGACCTTGTTCGGCAGCGGCCCGTCGGTGAAGTTGTCGAAGGGGTTGCGTCCCCAACCGGTCACGTGGATGCCGTCAGCGCCTGCGGCTTCGAACATCTTGGACGCCTCGATGGATTCGGCAAGGCTCAACGCGCCTTCCTGGCCGTATTCCTCTCCGGCTACGCGCACCAGGATCGCCAAGGAATCTCCCACACGTTCCTTGACGGCGGCGATGACCTGGCAGGCCAGGCGGGCACGGTTCTCCAGCGAGCCGCCGTACTGGTCGGTGCGCAGATTATCGCGCTGGTTCAAGAAGACGCCAAGGATGTATCCGTGCGCCGCGTGGATCTCGATGGCGTCTGCTCCGCCCTTGGCTACGCGTTCTGCCGCGTCGGCCCATGCGGCGATCAGCCAGTCGATGTCCTCTTGGGCCATCTCGTGGTAGCTGGCTTGCTTGCCCTTGGTGGCAGCACCCATCTTCGCGAGTTCCTCGGGGGTGCAGTCGGCCAGCGCGCTCATGGAGTAGCTGTAGTCCGGCTTGTTCGGCGCCATGACTGGACGTCCGTTGGCGGTGTCTACGCGCGCTACCTTGCCATGGTGGGTGGACTGGATGCACAGCTTGGAGCCTGCAGCGTGGATGGCGTCGGCCAGTGCCTTGATGCCCGGGATGTATTTGTCCTCTGACAGTCCCGGTTCTTTCATCGAGGCCGCTCCGTAAGGGAAGGCGATAGCGCATGCGCCGGTGATGACAAGTCCGGCTCCGCCGGCGGCACGCGCGACATAGTGGTCGATTTCCGACTGCTCGATTTCACCGCCTTCGGAAACGTTCATGTCCATAGCGGGAAGGACAATGCGGTTGGCGGTGCTCATAGGCCCGATCCGGCCTTCTGACATCAGGTGGGGAAAATCCGTGTTGCTCATGGCAACATAATACCGGCGGAAAATGCTCCAATTTCCGCCAGGAGAATCTTGGAATTGGAATTAATGGCACTAAGATAAACAACTTGCTCAAATTCAAGCATGTCATCATGGTGTTAGAAATTAGCATTGCAACTAATTCTTATGGAAATCCTGCGAAAAGAATTCTTGTTTCCATTGCCTAAGTCAACGATAATCAATTTCCATATGTGGATATTATTGGCCGGTTCAACGAATGCGCGAAGTGACCGGAATCACCCCAGCGGTAAGCTGGAAGCATGTACTGGGAAAATATCGTCTTCGATGCCGAAAGCCCGAAACAGCAAGGGGAATTCTGGGAGGTCCTGCTCAAGTGCCAGATGCTGACCGATAACGCCGACGGCTATGAAACCCGACTGCAGCTGGCGGGACCGAGATACCTGGATTTGTGCTTCCCCGCTGTCCGGAACCCGGACCGTGCTCAACAGCGCGTGCACCTGATCCTCGGATCCGGCACCCATTTCAGCGAACGCCTTGGCGATCGGCACCGGCATGCCATGGAGTCCAGGCTCGATGCCGCAGGCAACGAATTTCTGCTCCGTGCCCACGACCAGGACGCAAGCGGCTTGGTGCTTGAAGCCCTGCAACTGGCCTGCGTTGACCCGGCCGGAGATGCAGAATTCTGGAAGCAGCTGCTGGGATGGGACATCGTTGCGCGGTCTCCAGTGGTTCTGGCTCATCCATCAGGCGCGGGCCCGCGGCTGGTCCTT
Organism: Glutamicibacter sp. NPDC087583; assembly: GCF_044743685.1. Classification (NCBI taxonomy): domain Bacteria; kingdom Bacillati; phylum Actinomycetota; class Actinomycetes; order Micrococcales; family Micrococcaceae; genus Glutamicibacter; species Glutamicibacter sp. NPDC087583. Next base: position 445,589 of record NZ_JBIUWY010000001.1, read on the forward strand.
GTCCGGGAAGCTTCACCCAAGACTGCGGGGAAGAATGCGATCCATCTGGACCTGCGTCTCGAACAGGCCGAGAGCATGGAGGACGCGTTGGGAATCATCTGCGCATTGGGCGGCAAGGAACTGGACCGTCCGTGGGGTACGCTGCCATGGCGGGTATTCCAGGACCGCTCGGGCAATGAATTCTGCGTCCTGGCCCCGTCGGCTTCCAACCGGTGACGGATCCGGCAACGCTCCGAGGCCGCTAAACGCAATTATCGGCACTACCCAAGGAAGAAAGTGCAACCACACCTAGGCAATGAGCACACCGTTGCGGTGATCCCGGGGCAGTCACGCCGCGGGATCGCGGCTCTGGCGCTCCTGCTCGCAACTGCCACCCATTTGCTGGCACAACTGTTCTGGCCTTCGGGGCTGCTGGCGGACGCCACGCAGATCCTGCTGATGCCGCTGTTGGCAGGAACGGTTCTCGCCCTCACCACCTCGCCGCGTGGCACACTGATCCGGCTGGTGCTCATAGCCCTTTTCTTCTCCTGGGTCGGTGACACCTTGCCCCGGTTCATGGACGGCGATTCTGCATTCCTGGCCATGGTTAGCGCATTCCTGGTTGCGCAGTTCTTCTACATCGCCGCTCTGGCAAGATACTGGAAATCTTCGATACTGCGCCATTGGTGGATGCCGCTTCCTTATCTTGCCGCATTTGCCCTGCTGCTGGTCCTCTGCTCACCCGGTGCGGGAGTGCTGCTCGCCCCGGTGATCATCTATGGCTTGGCATTGATGATGATGGCCATCCTCAGTACCGGGCTGGGTCCGATCGCAGGCTTCGGCGGCGCAATATTCTTCCTCTCCGATTCCTTGATCGCGCTGCGCTCATTTGCGGATATCGATGTCCCCGGAATGGGATTCTGGATTATGCTCACCTACGTAGCTGGCCAATGGATGATCAGCTACGCTGCGAGCCAGCGCGAGGCACAGGAGAAGAGCACGGTGAAATGCGAGTAGCCCCAAAGAGCAGGATCCCGTTGTTCATGGTGCATGGCAACGGGGTAGACCACCGTATCCTCAAGCCGCTGGAAGCAGAGCTGGCCAACGCGCAGATCTTCGACTTGCACTACGTCGACTTGCCCGGCTTCGGAACCTGTCCACCGCTAGGGAACCCCGGGGGACTGCCAGAACTTGCAAACTGGTTGGAGGAACTGATCAGGCAAACCGCGGGAGAGGGGCCGTTCGCACTGCTGGGCAACTCCCTTGGCGCCTTGCTCTGCCAGGAGATGGCCGACAGGTTTCCCGGCCAGACCCAAGGACTATTCCTCCTGGCCCCAGTGGTCTTTCCCGATGCCTCGCGGCGCACTGTGCCCGAAGCGCAGGTAGTCGTAGAGGATCCCGGGCTGTTGGCCCGGATAGATCCCCGCCAAGCACAGCAATTCTCCGATATTGCCGTGGTGCAATCGCAGCAGGCGTGGCAGAGCTTCGCGCAGTGGGTGCTACCCGGGCTGGACTGCGCGAACTTGCGCTCTATGGCCAAGCTATCCAAGCGCTACTTCCTGGATCCTCTGCCCGTGGAGCGTAAACGCCAGCTGGATATTCCGGTAACCATCCTGTGCGGGAAACAAGACCACATCACCGGATACCGGGATCCCGAGCAGCTATCGCGCCGGTACCCCTCGATGAGGATCCGCGTGCTTGATTCTGCAGGGCATAACGTGCACCTTGAGCAGCCCGAGCAGGCCGCGGCCGAATTGCGGGACTGGGCCCACCGCACGGGCCGCATGAACGAGCCGGCTTAAGCCGGGGAAAAACCGCATGCTGGTGTGCCGCAACGATCCATGAAAACTTGAGGAATCGCTGGCACCCGGCTACATTTCGAATCAGCAAGTACGGATTCGCTTGAGCATGAAGGAATATGGCATGGAAGAGACTCTCCTGCTGCGCGAGCTGTCGAGCGTAGATGAAGTGCCTGACCTGCTCGACATTTGGCGCAGTTCGGTGGAACGCCGGGGAGACTTCCTCTCGGCTGCTGATATTGATGCGGTGGCCGTCGCCCTGGAAGCTGTCTATAGCCAATCGGTCTCAGTCAGGATTGCCCAGCATGGTCGACGCATTGTTGGCTTTGCGGCATGGAGCAGTACACGCATCGAACTGCTCTGGGTGAGGCACACTGATCGCCAGAAGGGTGTGGGCCGCATCCTGCTGGATGAAATCATCGCCAGCATTCCCGGGATCAGCGTTCATCTCGATTGCCAGCGCCAGCCTGCCATTGCGTTCTTTGGCGACTGCGGATTCGTGCCTGTGCCCGGGGAATCTGCATCGTCGCCGCAACGAGTCGTATTGCGCCACGTGTAGTCTTCAGCCTGGATCGTGGCACGATAGTTTCATGAGTGAAAATAGCCGTGAGATCCGTGAAGTCAGCATCGAACGCGTCGAGGCACGCAAGTACAAGGCCACCAGCCTCGAATCGGGAGCCAGCCTAGAATTCGGCCAGGGCGAAGGGTTGCTAACCCCGGTGGAGTTGCTGCTTGCTGCCATCGCAGGGTGTTCCGCAATTGATGTTGATGTGGCGACCACCAGGAGAAGCGAGCCTGAGAAATTCGAAGTCAAAGCGGGCGGCTACAAGGTCTCTGAGAACTCGGCGAGCCGGATGGAGGACATTCATCTTGGTTTCGATTTGAAGTTCCCCGACACCGAGGAAGGCCGCAAGGCAGCCAGCATGGTGGAGCGCATCGTCAAGCTTTCGCATGACAAATACTGCACCGTCTCCCGCACCGTTGAACTGGGTGCTTCCGTGCGGAGCGAAGTCATCAACTAGGTAGCGGGACTTCCGGTAATTCCCGGATTGATAAAGATCAATGGCTGAATCCGCAATAGCTTCCATGGCAATTCACGGGTTTGGACGCAGCCGCGAACTTTCTAATATTGCGTGGATCGGTTGTCGGTAGGGCCTTATTGTTCGGAATTCGTTGAATCCATCGGGATATAGTCAGCTTTTCGCAATTCGAGCTGTGAAAGTCCAATGATTCAAGCTGGGAGCATGGGTCTTTGCCCTAGTCAGCGGAGAACCTTCATCGTAGGGTCGGATTGTCCCTACGTTGAAGGAGCAGCAATGCAGTCTGAGAACGTTTTAGGCAATATCGACTGGGCGTCGATGCTACAAAAGGTTGGCATCGCGCTAATCATCCTCATCATTACGTGGCTAGTTGCACGCATAGTTCGTTGGGCTGCCGCCAAACTGGTGAACAGGGTGAAGTTCCTGCAAAAGCAGGGCAATGACGGAGAACAAATAGGCCAATCCCTGGGCAAGGTCGCGGGGTTGATTGTCTGGCTCTTCGGCCTCGTGGCAATCCTGCAAGTCTTCGCTCTATCCGAAGTGCTATCGCCGGTGCAGGGCATGCTCGGCGGCGTCATGGCCTTCATCCCCAACCTCATCGGTGCGGGCTTCATCTTCTTCATTGGCTACGTCATCGCGAATATTGTTCGCCAGCTGCTGAGGACCGGTTTGGGAACTGTCGATTTTAGCGGACTGGTCCGCAAGGTCACCCCAGGCAACGAACCAGTAGATGAAGTTCAGTCTCGCGAATCCCAAGCGAAGATCGTTGACATCATTGCCAACATCGTCTTCGCCTTGATCCTGCTAGTCGTCGCAATTTCAGCCCTGCAGGTTCTGGGCATCGCGGCAATTTCGGTACCTGCCCAGCAGATGCTGCAGCTGGTCTTCACCGCAATCCCGCAGGTCATCATGGCCTTGGCGCTCTTGGCCGTGGGTATCCTGATTGCCAAGTTCGTCGGGCAGCTACTTGAATCCACCCTCCACGGCGTGGGTACCGACACTGTTGTTGCCCAGTGGGGCGTAGTTCCCGAGGGCAAGAGCGCTTCGGGAATCATCGCTGGCATCGTCAAGATTGCTATCGTGCTGTTCTTCGGTGTGATGGCGGCCCAGATGCTGAACTTCCCAGCGATCACCAATATCCTCAATGAGATCCTGGCCTTGGGCGGCAAGATCCTCTTCGGCGCAGCAATTATCGCCGCAGGTTTCGTCATCGCCAACGTCATTGGCCGCTTCTTGGGTGACACTACTGCTTCGAAGATCATCCGCTACACGGCAATTGCGCTGTTCGTGGCGATGGGCCTGAAGTACATGGGTATCGCCGATTCGATCATCAACATGGCCTTCGGCGCAATCGTCATTGGCGCAGCATTGGCAGCGGCTCTGGCCTTTGGCCTCGGCGGTCGTGATGCTGCGGCCCGCACGCTGAAAAAGATGGAGGCCCAACAGACCACCAATGGCCCGGACTCGACGCCACCGGCATCGAGCCCAGGCATCTAACCACGCATCACAAAACCTGAGGGACAGATAAGAAGTCGCGGAATCCAAGACCGGATTCCGCGACTTTTTTGATGCCCGCCAAGCTACTGCTGCGTGCCCCACGGCAAGGGCATGACCGCAGAGCCGCCATCGGTACGCAACCGTGCGTAGGTGTGCACATCGATGCGTTCTCCGGCAACCAGGAATTTGCCCCGTTCGACACCTTCGTGCAGGAAGGCGTTGCTTTCTGCCACATGCTTCGACCCGGGATTATTTGCCCGCAAGCCCAGCTCCAAGCGGTACAGTCCCAGCTCGTCGAACAGGTAATCCACTAAGGTTGCCACGGCGCGGGTGGCCAGCGACCGGCCCCGGTAATTCTGGTTCATCCAATACCAAATCCACGCGTTCCGATTGGCCGGGTCTACCGTACCGCACACCAGTCCCACCAGCCGATCCCGATATGCGACGGCCAACGCCTGCTGGCGTTCCCCGGCCTCCAGCAGTGCGCGCACATACGACTCAGCCTTTTGCGGGGAATCGGCGTCGCCTTGGCGCAACATGTCGGGGTTCGAGGAAAATGCCTCGTAGACCGCTTCGGCATCCGAAAGGCGCAGCCGGCGCACCGAGAATTCACCGCCGGCATGCACGGCTTCCTCCGGTCCTGCAGATGGCTGCGGATGAGCGGCGGCCGTGCCCTGGTGGAAGAGCAGCTGCCAGCGGCCCTGCTCATGGATCCACAGTGAACTGCGTTCGCTGGGGGAACCGGCGAGCAGCTTCCAGCGCAGCAGCACCAGCTGGTCTGAAAGCTGGAGAGCCACCGGGCTTTCGACTTTCAACGCCCCGGCATCCCGTGCCGGCTCCCGGGCCAGCTGGGCAATGATGGCCTCGCGATCATAGACTCGCCCGCTGGCTCCCACCTCGGCGAACCGAGGATGCAAGCGCCGCTGCAATTGCTCCTGGCTATGGCGTTGGCTGGATTCCAAGAGTTCTTGCTCCAACGAGATGATGGTGCTGGATAGCGCAGAACCTTGGGGAAGCACGATAGGGAAGTCATGGAATGCCATGTCAGCAAGTACATCACAGAAGATGACGGAACTGCGTTCAATGAAGTTCGACTTTATGAGCTGCATCATGCTTATAATCGCTGTAATCCGCGGGAGCCTGAATCGACCAGGCTGAGAGGGCACCGAGCCGACCGCTACACCTGATGCGGGTCATGCCGCCGTAGGAAGGAAGCGTGCCCTTGTGCATGTCAACATTGTTGGCGCCGGGATAATCGGCCTGGCCGTCGCGTTCGAGCTGGAATCACGCGCACACACCGTCACCCTCATCGATCCGGCACCCGGCCAAGGTGCAAGCTACGCGGCAGCAGGAATGCTGGCCCCGGCAGCTGAAACGGTCTGGGGCAATGGCCCGTTGCACCAGCTGCTTGCCGCCTCGAATGCCGCCTATCCGCAGTTCATCGAGCGCATCGCATCGGCCACCGGGCAACGCCCGGACTACTTGCAGAACTCCACGCTCGTTGTCGCCGCAGAGCCTGCGGACCGCGAAGCCCTGCACGAGCTGGCCGAACTGCAGATATCCCTCGGCCTGTCAGCGCAAAAGCTGCTGCCCAGCCAAGCCCGCAAGCTCGAACCAGCCTTGGCCGCCAATATTGCTGGCGCGGTCCTGTGCCAAGATGACCACCAGGTCGACCCTCGATCCATCGTCAAGATCCTGTTGGAGCATCTGCGTCCGCACCTGGTCGAGGAACGGGCGCAGGCACTGGTGACCGACGGGAAGCGGACCACCGCTGTGCGGACCGCATCGGGCCGAATCCTCGAAGCGGAGCAGACCATCGTGGCCACCGGTCTTGGCACCCTCGATGGCTTGAACGAACTTCCGCTGCGCCCGGTCTACGGGGACATCCTCCGGATCCAGGGACCAGCAGGCCCGCCGCTCATCACCCGCACCATCCGCGGCCTCGTGCACCGGGAACAGGTGTATCTGGTGCCGAGAAGGGACGGCAGCCTCGTCCTTGGCGCCAGCGTCCGTGAAGACCGGCAACAAGCGGTGAACATTGGCGCGATGCACCTGCTGCTGGACAACGCGAGAAAGCTGGTCCCCGGCATCAGCGACTACACGCTGAACGAGGCAACGGCCCGGGCACGTCCCGCCACGCCAGATGACCGGCCGCTGCTTGGACGCCTTGATCCAGGGCTGCTGCTCTGCACCGGGTACTCCCGGCACGGCGTGCTGCTGGCTCCGCTGGGCGCAACGCTCACTGCGGATCTCGCCCACGGCCACCAATCCCACCCCTTGCACCAGGCTGTGGATCCCCACCGCTTTGCCAACGCAACCTAGACCGCTCACCGAACGGAGCAGCAACCATGACAAGCATCGGCATTAATTTCAATTCACGGCAACTGAACCTGGACGAAGGAACCACCCTTCGCGAATTCATCAGCACGCAAATCGGCAAGGAACTGGACGCCAACTCGGTGGCCGCTGACGGCAGCAAGCTCGGAGTTGCCGCCGCCGTCAATGGCGCTGTCGTTCCACGCAGCGCCTGGAATAGCTACCTGCTGGCCGAAGGGCACAGCATTGAACTCGTTACCGCGGCCCAGGGAGGCTAGGCATGGAAACGCGCAACATCACCGAGCTGGACATCCACAGCGACCCATTCCAGATCGCCGGACGCACCTTGTCCTCGCGCTTGATCCTCGGCACCGGGGGAGCGAGTTCGCTGACCTCCCTGGAAAGCGCCCTGCAGGCCTCCGGAACGGAGCTGACCACCGTGGCCATCCGCCACTTTTCGGCGGCCGGCGCAGGCAACGTGTATGAACTGCTGCAGCGCAACAACGTGATTGCGCTGCCCAACACCGCTGGATGCTTCACCGCCCGCGATGCGATCCTCACCGCGCACCTGGCCCGTGAAGCTCTGGAAACCAATTGGATCAAGCTCGAAGTCATTGCCGATGAGCACACGCTGCTGCCGGACCCGCTGGAACTGCATGCGGCCACCGAGCAACTAGTGGCCGACGGGTTCCAGGTCTTCGCCTATACCAATGATGATCCGGCACTTGCCCAACGCCTGCAGGACGCCGGGGTTGCGGCAATCATGCCGGCCGGAGCGCCGATCGGCTCGGGCCTGGGGATCCTGAATCCGCACAATATTTCCACCATCGTCTCCCGCGCGCAGGTACCGGTGATCCTTGACGCCGGGGTGGGCACCGCCTCGGATGCGGCCCTGGCCATGGAGCTCGGCTGCGACGCGGTGCTGCTGGCCAGCGCGGTGACCCGGGCGCACAACGCGCCGCTCATGGCCAGGGCCATGAAGGATGCTGTGCGTGCCGGGCGCGCCGCGCGGCTCGCTGGCCGGATCCCGCGCCGCGATACCGCACTGGCCTCCTCGCCGGACGAAGGCATGATGCAAACCCTGGTCGGTGACTTCTCGTGAGCCGGGAAGCCCTGGTAGCACCCGGCGCGGAGCTGGAACCGGAAGAGCTGGCGCGCTACTCCCGGCACTTGTCCCTGCCCGGGGTGGGAGAAGAAGGGCAACGCCGCATCGCCAACGCCAAGGTGCTGGTTATCGGAGCCGGGGGCCTGGGCAGTCCCATTGCCAGCTACCTGGTCGCTGCGGGAATCGGCACCCTCGGGGTCATCGACGATGACACCGTCGAGCTGTCCAATCTGCAACGACAAACCATGCACCGGCAACAGGATGCAGGGCGCCTGAAAGTGGATTCGGTGCGGCGGATGGCCCACGAGCAGAACCGGAACGTCCAGATCATCACCGTGGATGAAAAGCTGGATGAATCCAACGCCGTGGCGCTTTTCAGTGAATACGACTTGGTCATCGACGGCAGCGACAACTTTGCCACGCGGTACCTGTCCAATGATGCCGCGGAAATCACCGGCACCCCGCTGGTGTGGGGAACCCTCGTCCAGTTCTCCGGGCAGGTGTCCGTCTTCGATCCGCGCACCGGCCCGATGCTGCGTGATCTTTTTCCTGAAATCCCCGACGCGGACTCCGTGCCCAGCTGCGCCGAAGGAGGAGTCTTCGGCGCACTGTGCGGCGTTATCGGTTCGGTGATGTGCGCCGAAGCCCTGAAGCTCATTACCGGAATCGGGACCACCCTGAGCGGCAAGCTCTGGCTCTATGATGCGCTGGAAGCCACTGTGCGGACCCTCGAATTCGCCAGGGATCCGCAACGTGAGCCGGTGACCGGGCTGGGGGAGTACCAGCCGGTTTCCTGCGCTGCCGAAGGGCATGTCCCGGAGCTCACGGTTCAGCAGCTAGCGGAGCTGGAAACGGAAGAACCGGTATTGCTGGTGGATGTGCGCGAATCCTGGGAACGCGACATCATAGCGATCCCGCACAGCCAGCACCTTCCGCTCGCGCAGCTCAAAGAACGGGGACTGGGAAAGCTCGCGCACAGCGCTTCGGCGGTCGTATTCGTGTGCAAAACCGGTGCCCGTTCGCAGCAGGCAGCGCGGATCACCATGTCCGGTCGGGATGCAGGCATTGCCGTCTACAGCCTCAGCGGCGGAACCGTGGAATGGGCCAGGCAAGTGCGGGGCCAGCAGGTGGCCTACTAGGGCTCAGGCGCATCTTTGGCGCGCAATTCACCGGTGGGAAGTGGAGGCGCTCTGGCATACTGGCGCTATGACGTTGGGAAAGACGCTGGAGATCCGTGAATTGGAAAGCCAGGACGAACAGCAGGCAATCGACGCCCACCACTTGATGCTTCGCGAAGACTTCGAGTTCTTGCCGACTTGGTCTGCAGCCGAGGACTGGGAGGACTATATCTACCGGATGAAGGCAGGGCGCCGAGGCGAGCACATTCCAGAAGGCTGGGTTCGCTCGGCGCTGTTCGCCGCCTTTGACGAGGGGGACCTGGTGGGCCGGGTTTCCGTCAGATATGAAATCAACGAGAGCCTTTTTCAGGTCGGCGGACATATCGGCTATGGTGTAGTTCCCGAGTATCGTCGCCGTGGTGTGGCACAGGAACTGTGCAAATTCGGGTTGCAGGAACTTCGCGAATCAGGAATTGAACATGCGCTGGTTACCTGTGATTCCGATAACATCGGTTCAAAATCCACCATAGAAAAATGCGGCGGCTTGCTTGACGCTGAACTCCCGGAAATTGAAGTCAACTTTGGGCCTAGCAAGCTGCGTTTTTGGATGCCAACGCGGTTAATCCGCTGAATTCTTTGCGACAGATACATGAAATTCCTGTATGTTCTGACACAGATCAACAGACTATGAGTCTCGAGCGCGTAAACTGGATTGTTGGGTCGACTTTGGCCCCGACTCCACAGACCCAAATTTTCGAGCGGAAGTGAGCCTTCACGCATGTCAGCAAACACCATTACTCGCGATGAACTTCGCAATGTAGCCATCGTTGCGCACGTTGACCACGGCAAGACCACCCTCGTCAACGCCATGCTCCAGCAGACTGGCGCATTCGACAGCCATGGTGAAACCGAAGATCGCGTGATGGACTCAGGTGAGCTGGAACGCGAGAAGGGCATCACCATTCTTGCTAAGAACACCACCGTGTTCTACAACGGCCCAGCAGCCGAGGGCAAGAAGATGACCATCAACGTCATTGACACCCCAGGCCACGCCGACTTCGGTGGCGAGGTGGAACGCGGCCTGTCCATGGTTGACGGCGTGGTTCTGCTCGTTGACGCATCCGAGGGCCCGCTCCCGCAGACCCGCTTCGTGCTGCGCAAGGCATTGAGCGCCAACCTGCCAGTGATCATCGTGGTCAACAAGACCGACCGTCCCGACTCCCGCATCGATGGCGTCATCTCCGACTCCATGGACCTGCTGCTGGGCTTGGCTTCGGACTTGGCTGACGAAGCTCCGGATCTGGATCTGGACGCAATCTTGAACGTTCCTGTCGTCTTCGCCTCGGGCAAGGCCGGCTACGCTTCGATGAACCAGCCTGGCGATGGCACCCTGCCGGACAACGAAGATCTTGAGCCACTGTTCGAGACCATCATCAAGCACGTTCCTGCACCGACCTACACCGAAGGTGAAGTCCTGCAGGCCCACGTCACCAACCTTGACGCTTCGCCATTCCTTGGCCGCCTGGCGCTGCTGCGCATGATCAACGGCACCTTGCGCAAGGGCCAGCAGGTTAACTGGGCCCGCCAGGATGGCACCATGAAGCAGGTCAAGATCACCGAACTGCTGGCCACCCAGGGCTTGACCCGCGTTCCAGCTGACGAAGCTGGTCCAGGCGAGATCGTTGCAGTTGCCGGTATCGAAGACATCATGATCGGCGAGACCCTCACCGACCTTGAGAACCCTAAGCCACTGCCACTGATCACCGTTGATCCACCTGCGATCTCGATGACCATCGGTATCAACACCTCGCCACTGGCTGGCAAGGTCAAGGGCGCCAAGGTCACCGCACGACAGGTCAAGGATCGCCTGGACAAGGAACTGATCGGCAACGTTTCGCTGAACATCCTGCCTACCGAGCGTCCAGATGCTTGGGAAGTCCAGGGCCGTGGCGAATTGGCACTGGCCATCCTCGTTGAGCAGATGCGCCGTGAAGGCTTCGAGCTGACCGTTGGCAAGCCACAGGTTGTTACCAAGATGGTTGACGGCAAGGTTCACGAGCCAATGGAACGCATGACCATCGACGTGCCTGAAGAGTACCTGGGTGCTATCACCCAGCTGATGGCATCGCGCAAGGGCCGCATGACCGACATGGCTAACCACGGCACCGGCTGGGTTCGCATGGAATTCATGGTTCCAGCACGTGGCCTGATCGGCTTCCGTACCCGCTTCATGACCGAAACCCGCGGCGCCGGCATTGCTGCTTCGCTGGCTGAAGGCTACGAGCCATGGGCAGGCCCAATCGAATACCGCATCAACGGTTCGATCGTTGCCGACCGTTCAGGCGTTGTGACTCCATTCGCGATGATCAACCTGCAGGAGCGCATGAACTTCTTCGTGAAGCCAACCGAAGAGGTTTACGAGGGCATGATCGTCGGCGAGAACTCCCGCGCCGACGACATGGACGTGAACATCACCAAGGAAAAGAAGCTCACCAACATGCGTGCTGCTTCCTCGGACTCGTTCGAGAACCTGACCCCACCACGTAACTTGACCTTGGAAGAGTCGCTCGAATTCGCTCGCGAAGACGAGTGCGTTGAGGTTACCCCGGAAGCCATCCGCATCCGCAAGGTTCTGCTGAACGCCAACGACCGTGCCAAGGCTACCCGTGCACGCGCTCGCTCCTAATAAGCGCAAATCCCTCGGCAGCAACTTCTCCGTGCTCTGGCGCGGTGTTGTTGCCGCCGTGGCAGCAGGATTATTCGGGACCGCAATCCACGCCTCCATCAGCTATGTCGGAAACGACATCCCGCTGGTTTGGGGTGTGGGTCTGGCCTGGCTCCTGCTCGGAGTTCTGGTGTACTGGGCTGCGGTTTCTTCATCGAAGCTGTGGGCCGGTGCGCTGGGGTTCATCGGTTGCTATGTGACCGTTGGCCTGATTTCCTATGTGGGCGATGACCAGCTGATCTTGGGCATGGAGTACTACAAGTACCTGCCCGGGCCAACGCTGGCCTCGGCCTTGTGGATGTATGGAATGGTTATTCCATCCGTGATTGCCCTGCTGTGCTCCTTGCGAGTGCTGCGCAAGCAACAACGCCAGAACTGAAAACAGAAGGAGCTCTTCCCAACGGGAAGAGCTCCTTCTGTGTTTAATTAGGCGAAAAGCAGGCTACTGGTCTTTGCGCGCATTGCCGGTGATATCCAGGTGGTGGGCCAAGAACAACGAGGTGGCAACGCCATCTGGATCCGGATCTCGCATCGCGTAGTCCTCAATCACAGCGCGCAGCCGGCTCATGAGATCCTTCTGGCTTTCCTCATTGAGCTTCAGGCCCAAACGAATTACCTGTATCTCCTGGGGATCAAGTCCCTCGATTTCCTGCAGGAAGGTGTCCACCAGCATGGGGGCCGCGTCGGGAATGCGCGTGCCCCAGGACTGCTTGGTGCTGCGGTAGGGCACTTCTTTGGCGCCACGGTTGCCTCGGCGTGATTCTTCTGCCGCGAGGTAACCGTTGCTGACCAGGGTTCGCACGTGATGCAAGGAGGTGGCGGGATTCAAATCGAGAATGTCCGCAATTTCCTTGTTCGTTCGTGACTCATGCAGGCACAAGCGCAAGATGCGAAGCCTCAGCGGGGAGCTGAGGGCTCGTGCTCGCGATTGGACAAGTTTATCGGAGGGCATGGAAACAGCATACGCGAAAAGCGCTGAGTGATTGGCAGTTTCAAATCACATGTCGTCCCAAGCGGTATGGGTGTGCCCGCGGCAGCAACACCTGGAAGCAGGAAAATTGCACGGCTTGCAGGCTGCTACTCGGTGCGAGGGGCACGGGGCCTGCGGCGCGCCGGAGCCGGCGGTACCCGCTTGGCGTGAGTGATCGCCGCGCGGGGGATGCATACCAGTTCAGCCCGGGTTTGGATGCTCACCGATTCCTCCGTCACTTCCTGCAGCTCGCCCAGTGCATCGGAAAAATGCTCACCGGCCCGGCCGTCGGCCAAGCGGTAGCGGACAACAAGCCGTTCACCGGGCGTCACATCACTGAAATTAAGCATTTGGAAGCGTCATCTTTTCGTAAGAAGAATTCATCTGGACCCCGGGAAGCTGAAATGTGAATGGTCGATTACGTCACAGCGAGCCAATGGGCGGTCCGATGCATGGGTATCAGGACTAGACTGTAGTTTGAGCTGGTAAAGGATTCAAAGAGCATCTGAGGAAACCACTAGCTCCTGTTGAAACCACCCAGTGCAAGGAAAGGTCTCGGCCCTCGTGACTTACATCATCGCTCAGCCGTGCGTCGACGTTAAAGACAAGGCGTGCGTCGAAGAGTGCCCGGTAGATTGTATCTATGAAGGTGAGCGCTCGCTCTACATTCACCCGGATGAATGCGTTGACTGCGGCGCCTGCGAACCTGTCTGCCCCGTTGAAGCCATCTACTACGAAGATGACGTGCCGGATGAATGGGCCGACTATTACAAGGCAAACGTCGACTTTTTCGACGAACTTGGATCCCCGGGCGGCGCCGCTAAAATTGGTAACACCGGCACTGACCACCCACTGATCAGCGCCTTGCCACCACAGAACCAAGGCTAGGTTTTCACTTTTATGCTTGAGCTCCCCGATTACCCCTGGAACCAGCTCGCCCCATACCGCGAGCAAGCATCCACGCATCCGGGGGGAGTCGTGGACCTGTCGATCGGCACGCCGATCGATGGCACGCCGCAACTGATCCAGCAGGCGCTGGCCGAGGCGGCGAACTCGCACGGATACCCGACCACGCACGGCACCATTGAAGTTCGCCAGGCCATCGTCGACTGGTTCGCCCGTCGCCGCAATGTCACCGGTTTGAGCACCGATGATGTCATGCCAACGGTCGGTTCCAAGGAAATGGTGGCATGGCTGCCGCTGTTCCTGGGCCTGGGTGCCGGCGACATAGTGGTACGTCCAGAGATCGCCTACCCCACCTATGACATCGGCGCCCAGCTGGTTGGCGCGACCCCCATCGCCACCGACGACCTTTCGGATTTGACTGCTGAGCAGCGTGAACGCGTGAAGCTCATCTGGGTCAACTCGCCAGGCAACCCGACCGGCAAGGTCCGTGCTACTGCCGAGCTGGCAAGCATCGTGGCCCAGGCGCGTGAGATGGGTGCCGTCGTGGCCTCCGATGAGTGCTACGCCGAACTGGGATGGGATGAATACGAGGGCCAGGTGCCAAGCATCCTGGACCCGGCGGTCAACGGAGGAAACCTCGATGACCTGTTCGCCCTGTACTCGCTGTCCAAGCAGTCGAACCTCGCCGGATACCGCGCCGCTTTCGTTGCCGGCGCCCCGAACCTGATGCCAACTCTGGTCAACAGTCGAAAGCATGCGGGCATGATCGTGCCCGGTCCAATCCAGCACGCCATGGTGGTGGCATTGAATGACGACGAGCATGTTGCGGCGCAGCGCGAGCTGTACCGGGCACGCCGGGCCATGCTGCGGCCAGCGCTGGAGAACTTCGGCTTGGCCATCGATGATTCGGTGGCAGGACTGTACCTGTGGTGCACCGCTGGGCGGCCAAGCTTCGAAACCATCGGGGCGCTGGCGGAACTGGGCATCGTTGCCGGTCCTGGCGTCTTCTACGGCACCGCGGGGGAACGCCATGTACGCGTGGCCTTGACCGCCTCCGATGAGCGGATCGCGGCTGCCGTTGAACGGTTGAATTCTTCCGCCAACCGGTGAAGATGACACCCTAATTAGCTTGAATGGGTCAAATCGCGGTATGTTCTACGGTGACGACTGACCTTTCGGAACTACACGCTTTCCGGTTAGGAGATGCAATGACAGATACCACATCTGCACAGCTACACTTTGGAGAATCCAACCTCGAGCTGCCAGTAATTCAGGCAGCAGAGGGCAATGACGGATTTGGCGTAGCCCCACTTTTGAAGACTACCGGGAACGTGACCTACGATCCCGGCTTCATGAACACCGCGGCTACCAAGTCCGCGATTACCTACATCGACGGCGACGCGGGCATCCTGCGCTACCGCGGTTACCCAATCGAGCAGCTGGCCGAGAAGTCCAGCTTCATCGAGGTAACCTACCTGCTGATCTACGGCGAACTGCCGACTGCTGATCAGCTGGCCGAGTTCGACAATTCGCTGCGCCGCCATACCCTGCTGCACGAAGAGCTCAAGGGCTTCTTCGGCGGCTTCCCGCGCGACGCGCACCCGATGCCGGTCTTGTCCTCGGCTGTTTCGGCCCTGTCGACCTGGTACCAGGATTCGCTGGATCCGAAGGATGACGCACAGGTTGAGCGTTCGACCCTGCGCCTGCTGGCAAAGCTGCCGGTATTGGCTGCGTACGCGCACAAGAAGTCCATCGGCCAGGCATTGCTGTACCCGGACAACTCGATGAACATGGTCGAGAACTTCCTGCGCCTGTGCTTCGGCACCGCTGCCGAGCCTTACCTTGCGGATCCGGATGTGGTCAAGGCCCTCGACTTGCTGCTGATCCTGCACGCTGACCACGAGCAGAACTGCTCCACCTCCACCGTGCGCCTGGTCGGTTCCTCCGAAGCCAACATGTTCGCTTCGGTTTCTGCAGGTATCCATGCACTGTCCGGCCCAGCCCACGGCGGCGCCAACGAAGCCGTGCTGAAGATGCTGCGCGAGATCCAGTCCTCCGGCATCTCCCCAGAAGACTTCATGCAGAAGGTCAAGAACAAGGAAGACGGCGTACGCCTGATGGGCTTCGGCCACCGTGTGTACAAGAACTACGATCCACGCGCCAAGATCATCAAGAAGACCGCTCACGACCTGCTGGCAAAGCAGGGCAAGAACGAGCTGCTTGAGATCGCGATGAAGCTGGAAGAGACTGCGCTGAATGATGAGTACTTCATCTCGCGCAAGCTCTACCCGAACGTGGACTTCTACACCGGCTTGATCTACACCGCAATGGGCTTCCCGGAGAAGATGTTCACCGTGCTGTTCGCCATCGGCCGTCTGCCAGGCTGGATCGCACAGTGGCGCGAAATGATCAAGGACCCAGAGCTGAAGATCGGCCGCCCACGCCAGCTGTACATGGGTGAAACCGCTCGCGACTATCCCGGCTACCAGGCCTAGGGCGAGTTTCCGGATCCCGGCGGCAGGACCTGTCTTCCCACACAAGTGGGGCGACAGGTCCTTCCCTGTTTTAAGCGGTACTTCGGGAGTATCCTATGAGGCAGAGGGAACGACAAGTGTGCCGAAGAGTCAGGTGGTATGCATGTACCAACGTCGTGGAAATAATTGGTCGCTAGCCATAAATACCAATCAGAATATGCTGATGGCGTTGTACCTGCGCGAACTGTCAGGCGTCCACCCCGCGGAGGCCGGACCCAATAGCCGGCTGGCTTCCAATATCAAGAACCGCAACAAGATCGACGACTCGCATGGACAGCTCAAGCAGGAATGGAGCTCCTGGTGGGATTCGCTGACCGCAATAGCGCCGGCCAAGGAGCCGGCGGCCAGCGATGCACTGATTGAACGGCTTCAAGACGACGGCTACCCGGCCCTGGCCCGGCTGGCCCGCGCGCACTACGGCCAGGCCACGGTTTTTGCCCAGCAGCATGCCCAGGACTTTGCAGAAAACAGTGGCAAGTACGTGCCGCACCGCATGGATGAGCTGGAAAGAATCCTCATCGACCACGGGGTGGAGCACGGCATGCAATCCACCCGCCAGGAAATCCAGCTCATTGACGTGCCCCTGGACGAGCCCAGGGCATGGCTGACCGGCACGGCTACCATCGTTGCCAGTACGTCGCTGCTACGCGACTCCAAGGCCTTCCACGGCTTCATCCAGCCGATGGTGACCATCATCTTCCCCGGCGGATAGCCGAGCAATAAAAAACTGGCAGATCACTTCCGTGATCTGCCAGTTGGATTGCAGGGCAAGAACTAGTTGGCGTGCAGTGCGCTGTTCAGCTCTACGGTCTGGCCGGCGCGCGGCAACGCCTCAACGGCGCCGGTGATCGAATTGCGGCGGAAGAGCAGGTTCGGCACGCCGGAAAGCTCCAGCGCCTTGACCTGCTTCTCGCCCAGAACCACTCGGGTGCCGGCAGTCACGTACAGGCCAGCTTCCACTACCGAGTCGTCACCGATGGAAATGCCTACACCGGCGTTGGCGCCCAGCAGTACGCGTTCGCCAATGACAATGCGCTCCTTGCCGCCACCGGAGAGGGTGCCCATGATCGAGGCGCCGCCACCGACATCCGAACCATCGCCGACAACGACCGAAGCGGACACGCGGCCTTCCACCATCGAAGTGCCCAAGGTGCCGGCGTTGAAATTGACGAATCCTTCATGCATGACGGTGGTGCCTTCGGCCAGGTGTGCGCCGAGGCGCACGCGGCCAGCGTCGGCAATGCGTACGCCGGCTGGGACCACGTAGTCGACCATGCGCGGGAACTTGTCCACGCCGTACACGGTGACCGCTCCACGGGCGCGCAGCTTCAAGCGCGTCACCTCGAAGCCCTCTACCTGGCAAGGCCCGAAGTTGGTCCACACGACATTGGCGAGGTGGCCGAAGATGCCGTCGAGGTTGATGCTGTTCGGCTGGACCAGACGGTGCGAGAGCAGGTGCAGGCGCAGCCACACATCGGCGGTGTCAGCTGGTGCTACATCAAGATTAATGGTCAGTGAAACGACCTTCTGGGTGGTGCCGCGGGCTGCATCGTCCTGCGCGGCGGCAGCGAGTTCACCGGAGAGCCCTTCAGCCTTGGCGAGTTCGCCCAAGACTGGAGCCGGGTACCAAACATCAAGGATCGTTCCATCGGATGCGACCGTTGCCAGGCCATGGGCTGAGGCTAAACGGACAGATGATTCGCTGGATGTCACAGATTCTGAAGTCATACACTGATCGTATCTTTGTTGCCCGGAGTAACGTTGATAAATGACAAAAAAGTGAAGCTAGAGACTCAGGACGTAGCCAGCCGTGAACGAATTGGACCTGCAGCAAGACGTTGCCCTGCTTACCGAGCAGATCATGAACATTGAATCCGTTTCCGGCAACGAGCAAGAGCTGGCCGACAAGGTGCACCAGGCGCTGCGGAAGCAGGCGCACCTTGATGTGCACCGGGACCAGGACGCCATCGTAGCGCGCACCAACTTCGGCCGCGAACGCCGCGTCGTGCTGGCCGGGCACCTCGATACCGTGCCTTTGCCGCGCACCGAGGGCGCCAAGGGCACCGTGCCCGCAGAAGTCATCGACGGGGTGCTCTATGGCCGTGGTGCCACGGACATGAAAGGCGGGGTCGCCGTGCAGCTTGCGCTGGCTGCAGAACTGACCGAGGCCAAATACGATATCACCTACGTCTTCTACGACCACGAGGAAGTAGAAGCAGCCAAATCCGGTCTGGGCCGCCTGGCCAAGAACAGCCCGGAACTCTTGGAGGCCGACTTCGCGATCCTGCTGGAACCGACCGACGGCACCGTCGAAGGCGGCTGCAACGGAACCAGCCGCTTCGTCATCCGCACCCGCGGCAAGGCAGCCCACTCGGGACGTGCATGGATGGGGCATAACGCGATCCACGATGCGGGGGAGATCCTGCAGCGCTTGGCTGCCTACCAGCCCCGGACCATCACCGTTGAGGGCTTGGACTACCGTGAAGGCATGAACGCGGTCCGTGTTGCCGGCGGCATTGCCGGCAACGTGATTCCCGATTACTGCGAGGTGGAAGTGAACTACCGCTTCGCTCCGGACAAGACACTGGCCCAAGCTGAAGCCGTGGTCCTTGAGCTTTTCGACGGCTTCGACATTGAACGCACCGATGGCGCTGATGGCGCCAAACCCGGTTTGGACCAGGAGATCGCCGCAGACCTGATCAAGGTACTGGGCCAGGAACCGAAGCCGAAGTACGGATGGACCGATGTTTCCCGCTTCTCCGCCCTGGGCATCTCTGCCGTGAACTTCGGCCCGGGCGATGCGCTGCTGGCGCACAGCGATGATGAGCATGTGCCGCAGCAGGCCATCCGCGATTGCCTGCAGACCCTGCGTACTTGGTTGGGCTAGCGAGGCTGGGATGATCAGCCTTTGAAGAGACAAAAAATCTCCGTACCGCGCGAATCATGCGGTACGGAGATTTTTTTGTTTCAGCTGCTAGGCCTTGGGATCGGAAGGATCCTGTGGCGCTGGCACGTCGAGGCCGGCTGGGGCGCCGACTATGGCTGCGGCCGGGCCGGCCGGGGCATTCTTCTCCTTCTTCACCCGGCTGCTCAGCCGGCGCGAGACAATCACGGCAATCTTGCTCAAGGTGAAGTTGATGATGATGAAGATGGCTGCCGCCACAATCAGCGCCTGCAGGACGTTGCCGTTAGGCGAGGAGTAGGTGCGGGCGAAGAACAGCAACTCGTTGAAGCTGATGATGTAGCCCAAAGCCGAGTCCTTCAAGATCACAACGAACTGGCCGATTAACGCCGGCAGCATGGCGACCAGCGCCTGCGGAATCTCGATGTGGCGCAGCGACATGCCACGGGTCAGGCCGATCGCTATGCCTGCCTCGCGCTGTCCCTTGGGCAGATTGTGAACGCCGGAACGGACCAGCTCCGCAACGACCGAGCCGTTGTAGAAGATCAGCGCCGCGACCACGGCCCACATCGCCGTATCACCTGACAGCTGCAGGGAACGGGAGAAGAAGACGTTGAAGAACACGATCATCAGCAGCACTGGTACCGCGCGGAAGAATTCGACAATCACGGTGGAGATTCCGTTGATCAGCTTATTCTGCGCCAAGCGGCCGACACCGAAGATCAGGCCGAAGATCACCGAGCCGATGATGCCCAGGACTGCTGCCTTGGTGGTGTTCCACAAGCCCGGAAGCAGGTAGTTCTTCCAGGTGCTGCCTTCGATGAAGTCATCCCATTGCGAAGGCTGCATCTGGTCCTTGGCGGCCAGGCCGAGGACGATCCACGCCACGATGCCCAAGGCAATCAAGGCGCCGACTATGTTTACCGCCAAGATGCGGCGGCGGGCCTTTGGCCCGGGAGTATCAAAAAGAATCGACGCGCTCATCGTGCCACCGCCAGTTTCTTAGAAGCCCAAGTAGTCAACAGGCCCACCGGAATGACGATGATCACGAAGCCCACTGCGAAGGTCAAGAAGATCGGGATCACGATATCTGCGCGGAACTCAATCATGGTCTTCATGACCGAGGAGGATTCCGTGGCAACCGAACCGACCGCTGCGACGGTGGAGTTCTTGATCAAGGCGATCAAGGTGTTGCCCAAGGGGACAATCGCGCCGCGGAAGGCCTGCGGCAGAATCACCAAGCGCGCTGCGGGCAAGAAGCTCAGGCCGATGGCACGAGCAGCTTCTGCCTGTCCCAGGGGAACCGTGTTCACGCCCGAGCGGATCGCTTCGCACACGAACGCCGCGTGGTAAACCGCAAGGCCAAGGACGGCGAGGCGGAAGAAGTTTCCCTGGAAATCGCTGCTGAGCACGAATCCGAGCTGGCCGTAGAGGGCCAGCACGCAGAACAGGATGATGATGGTCAGCGGGGTATTGCGAATCAGGTTAACGTAGCTGGTGCCCAGGGCCTGGAAGCTCCCCACGGGGGAGATGCGCAGCAAGGCCAAGATGGTGCCCAGCACGAGGGCGCCAATGGCAGCCCAGAAAGTTAGTTGGATATTGACCCAGAAAGCTCCGGGAATGTCGTACTCAGTGAATATGGATAAGTAATTCTCCACTGCAAGCCTCTGTCTCGATGGCCGGAAAACCGGCCAAGCGGCTATGGGTCCGGTACCTGCATTAGCTGGTACCTGGGAAACGCAGATTGCAGATGGGGGCCAAACACGCTGCGTTTGGCCCCCATCGCATCAGATGCTGCTAGGCGCAGGAATCCGAAAGGGTTGGCGGGTTGGTTTCAGCGTTCGGCTTGTAACCGGTGCCTTCGGTGTTCTTGTCCAGGGCCTTCTGCCACTCGCCGGACTCGATCATCTTGGTGATTGCCGCATTGATGTCGCCGCACTTGTCGGTGCCATCAGGCAGGCCCACGCCGTAGTTCTCTTCGGTGAATGGCGCGCCGACAACCTTGAACTTGCCCTTGTAGGCAGGCTGCGCAGCCAGGCCGGCAAGGATGATGTCATCGGTGGTAACCGCGTCAATGGTACCGCCACTCATCTGGGTGGTGCACTCTGCATAGCCCGGAAGTTCCTGCAGGTTGGTGTTCTGGGCGTAGTTGTCCTTGACCTTCTGGGCCGAGGTGGAACCGGTGACCGAGCACAGGTTCTTGCCATCGAGGTCTTCTGGGCCGGCGATATCCGAGTCGGATGGAACCAGCAGGTCCTGGCCGGCGACAAAGTATGGACCAGCGAAGTCGACAACCTTGTTGCGCTCATCGGTGATCGAGTAGGTTGCGAAGATCATGTCAACCTGGTTGTTCTGCAGCATGGTCTCGCGGTTGGCCGACGGTGCCGAAATGAATTCGATCTTGTCCTCGGTGTAGCCCAGTTCGCTGGCTACGTACTTGGCGACGTCAACGTCGAAACCGGTGTAGTTATCGCCGTCCTTGAAGCCGAGTCCCGGCTGGTCGTACTTGATGCCGATGCGGATCTTGTCGCCGTCGGCTTCGCTGTCGCCGGAGCCGCCACATGAAGTCAGGGCCAGGGCTGCGACGGCGGCCATTGCGGCTACAGTGCCGAAACGAGTCTTGCGCATTGTTCCTCCTATTGGATGCGTGATGATGAAATTAGTGGTTGGTGATCAACTTGCCAAGGAAATCCTTGGCACGGTCGGATTTGGGATTGGTGAAGAATTCCTCAGGAGTGGCCTGCTCGACGATCTGGCCGTCGGCCATGAAGATCACGCGGTCCGCCGCCTTGCGGGCGAAGCCCATCTCGTGGGTGACCACGAGCATGGTCATGCCTTCCTTGGCAAGACCCACCATGGTGTCCAGAACCTCGTTGATCATTTCCGGGTCCAGGGCACTGGTTGGCTCGTCGAAAAGCATCACCTTCGGCTTCATGGCCAGTGCGCGGGCGATCGCCACACGCTGCTGCTGGCCGCCAGAAAGCTGTGCGGGCAGTTTGCCGGCCTGATTGGCCACGCCCACACGCTCCAGCAGCTGCATCGCCAATTTCTTGGCCTCATCCTTCTTCATGCCCTTGACCTTCATCGGACCGAGGGTCACGTTCTCCAAGATCGACTTGTGGGCAAAGAGGTTGAAGGACTGGAAGACCATGCCGACATCGGCCCGGAGATTGGCCAGTGCCTTGCCCTCTTCGGGAAGGGTCTTGCCATCAATCTTGATGGTGCCTTCGTCGATGGTTTCCAGTCGGTTGATGGCGCGGCACAGCGTGGACTTGCCCGAGCCCGACGGGCCGAGGATCACAACGACCTCGCCCTTGGTCACTTCGAGATTGATGCCGTTGAGCACATGCAGCGCACCGTAGTGCTTATTGACCCCAGTCAGCTGGACGATAGGGCCTTCAGAAGAAGCTTGAGCCTGATGATCGCTTTTCATGTTGTAGACATTACTTGATGTGACGGCGACTACGCGACCCGTCGACCATGTCACACCTAGTTGTTATCAAACTGTTCTCCAATCCGCGGTAGGTCACATCCGAAGATGCGCAGGAGTAACCGATAGAGTGAAGCTATGGTTCATCAGCGTAAGAGTGAAGAAAATGCCCGGGTCGGGCAAAAGCGCCACATCGAAGCGAGCTGGCCAGGAAAGCAACCGGAAGATCAGCTTGACCACCATCTTCTGGAAAGCCCGCAGGTCGATGTCACGCATAGCGACGTGTGGCGCGTGTTGCGAATCCAATCGGAATTCGTCTCCGGCTTTGGAAATATGGCCGGCACCGGTCCTGCCATCGCGGTTTTCGGTTCCGCGCGCACGGATCCAGGCAGCCCGTACTATGCGATGGCCCAGCGTGTCGGCAGCCGCTTGGCCGAGGAAGGCATCACTACCATCACCGGTGGCGGCCCCGGCGCCATGGAAGCGGCCAACAAGGGAGCTGCTGACAAGGACGGCGTTTCCGTAGGCCTGGGCATTGAGCTGCCTTTTGAAACTGGACTGAATGCCTGGGTCAACAAGGGCCTGAACTTCCGCTACTTCTTCGTGCGCAAGACGATGTTCGTGAAGTACTCGCAGGGCTTCATCGTGCTCCCCGGGGGTTTTGGCACCCTGGACGAACTGTTCGAAGCATTGACCTTGGTCCAGACCAAGAAGATCACCAGCTTCCCGATTGTGCTTGTGGGCACCGAATACTGGGGCGGCCTGGTGGACTGGATGACCAAGACGCTCGTTGCTGAAGGCACCATTTCGCCCGGTGATCTGGACTTGTTCACTATCACCGATGATCCTGATGAAGCGGTGGATCTGGTGCTGCGTGCGCATAAAGAAAACCTGAAGGTCGGCGACCTGGCGAAGGGGCAGTAGGCGATGCCGTTCCTCCTTGTTGCCATCGCAGTATTGCTGGTGGGTGCTGTTGCGCTGCTGCTGTCCAGCCAGCGGAAGAATGTACCGGCAGGTCGCCACTTCGAATCCACTGGGGAGCCCATCACGGGATTGGTAGAGCACCAGGCTTCGTTGCCGCCGGTGCTGCTGGCCAAGAATCCGCGCGCTGAAGATGTGGAGAAAGTTCGCTTCTCCTTGGGCTTGCGCGGTTACCGCTGCGACCAGGTGGATGAGGTGCTCGATGTCCTCGCGGCAGAAATTACCGAGCTGGAGAATACGGTTCGTGACCTTGAGTCACGGCGTGTGATTAGCGACACGGGCGAAAATTAGTAATAATAAAAGATAAGTGTCCCAACTCAGCAGGGAATCCTTGCTGAGGATGGACTAGGCATTCGGTTGTATGCACGGCAAGCGCCAGTGCATGCGTTAGCCACAGACGAAGGGAACAGCTTAATGGCTGCTATGAAGCCACGCACCGGTGATGGACCAATGGAAGTCGCTAAGGAAGGCCGCAGCCTCATCTTGCGCCTGCCAATCGACGGAGGCGGACGACTGGTAGTCGAGTTGAACAACGACGAGGCAACCGAATTGCGTGAGTGCCTGCTCAAGGTAACTGAGTAAGCTTGCCCAAGTTCTAGCTTTGGCCGCACGGGTTGCTGGTGCGGCAATCGAGGACCGACAGAAATGTCGGTCCTTTGTTTTTCCCGAAATCAGCCGCTAGAGGCGGGTCGCGGCCTTGGCGGGAAGGACAGTGGCCACAAACAGGCCCTGCTCGGTAGGGAACAGGTGGGTCTGCAAGCGCGGGTCCTCGCGCAGCATGCGCAGCGCATCTCGGGTCGTGACGGTGGAGGGGCGGCGAACCGCGGGCTTGGCCAGGCGGTGCTCGTCGTAGGCGTTGTTCACTATGATCACCCCGCCGGTTCCGACCAGCCGCTTGGCCTCGGCCACGTACTCGAGCAGCAGCTCAGCGCCGGCGTCGATGAGTACCAGGTCGTAGGCGTGGTCGGCCAAGCGCGAGAGCACGTTCTCTGCGCGCTCATTGATAATGCGGGCGCGGGCCGTGGGGATGCCTGAATCGCGCAGGCCCTGGCGCATCGCGTTGGCGTGCTCCAGATCCGATTCAATCGCGGTCAACGTCATGGCGTTGCCCATGACCTCGAGCATCGCCAGCGATGCGACACCCACACCGGATCCGATCTCCACGATATTGCGCGGCTGGCGCAGGGTGCAGAGCATCTGCAGCATCGAGCGGCCGGCCTGATCGATGCAGCGCACGCCCAGGTCTTCCGCACGTTCGCGAACCGGGGCGACATGCTCTGGTTCGTTGACGTGGTTCTGGGTGTAGGTCCAGCTCGCGAAGAGTTCTGGATTCATCGATGGCATCGGCGGAGGTCCTCAAGGGTTGAATTGGCGGGGCCAGTTCCCATCGTACCTACGTCGTTACCTGAAGTTGTTGAACTTGGAGGTTCTCGCGCAGGGTATTCTTAGCTTCAGCTCAGCTTCCCATTTCATACTTGGAGTGTGAACAATGCACGAAGTGAAACAGTTTCTTCTACGGTGACTGCCGAAACCACGACTCCGACATGGGATCAGATGGTCCAAGAACATGGGCAACGGGTCTTCCGTTTGTCCTACCGTTTGACTGGTAACCGCCAAGATGCCGAGGACCTCTCGCAGGAGGCATTCGTTCGCGCATTCAAAGCCTTGGAAAATTACACCCCCGGAACCATGGGCGGATGGCTGCACCGCATTACCACCAACCTGTTCCTGGACCAGGCTCGGCGCAAGAGCAAGATCCGCTTCGACCGTTTCGCCGAGGGATCCGAAGACCGGATGCCCGGTACCGCGGTAACCCCGGAACGCTATTTCGAATTCAACAACTTGGATGTCGACGTGCAAGAAGCCCTGCGTGCGTTGTCGCCGGAGTTCCGTGCCGCTATTGTCCTGTGCGATATGGAAGGCTTCTCCTACGAGGAAGTCTCACGCATCCTGGATGTCAAGCTCGGGACCGTGCGTTCTCGCATCCACCGTGGCCGCGCCATGCTTCGTGATGCGCTCGCTCACCGCAATCCAGCCAACCGCCCTGCAAAGACCATGTCGTTGCCGCGCATCCCGCGAGGCTTGCGCGCCGCCAGCTAACCCCGTTCATCGCGTGTTCACCGTTGGCGTGGCGCGGTGACTTCGTTAGTGGCACTGGAACAAGGTAATCTTCTTACGTGGATCTTTTTGGTATTAATGGTGGCGAGTTTATCGTTCTCGCCGTGCTGGCGGTCGTTATTCTGGGCCCCGAAAAGCTTCCTGAGTACGCCAAAAAGCTAGCGAACCTGGTCAAGGAAGTGCGGCGCATGGCCAATGGCGCCAAGGAGCAGCTGCGCGAGGAAGTAGGCGACGAGGTTGCCGACATCGACTGGAAGAAGCTGGACCCGCGCCAGTATGATCCACGTCGAATCATCAAGGAGGCGCTTGTCGATGAATTCGACGACGCCGTGAATGCCGCAAAGGGTTCTCCAGCCAAGACCGTGGCCCCAGCACCGGTGCGCACCGCGGTCCCTTCGGCTACCGCGCAGCAGCTGCAGCTGGGCGCCAACGAACCGGCACCCTTCGACTCAGAAGCCACCTAGGCCCAGAAGTCCTCAGAAAGACATCGGCAGCGATCGCCCGGCAAGCCCGCGCGGTCGCTGTTCCAATTTCCCGGCCAATTCACGCATCGCTGCCGCGGCCGGTGCCCCCGGGGTGCTGAGCACTACCGGCTGGCCATGATCCGAACCCACGCGTACGGACTCTTCCAGCGGAATCTGGGCCAGCATCCCAACAGGGTAGCCCAGCTGCTGGCTCAGCGATTCGCTGAGCTTGGCACCGCCACCGGAACCGAAGACCTCCATGCGCGACCCGTCGGGCAGCTGCAGGAAGCTCATGTTCTCAACCACCCCGATCACCTTCTGATGGGTCTGCAAGGCGATGGTGCCGGCGCGTTCGGCAACCTCGGTAGCCGTGGACTGCGGAGTCGTGACCACCAGCAGCTCGCTATTGGGCAGCAGCTGGGACACGGAGATGGCCATGTCCCCGGTGCCTGGCGGCAGGTCCAGCAACAAGTAGTCCAGGTCCCCGAAGTAGACATCCGAGAGGAACTGCTCCAGGGCCCGGTGCAGCATTGGGCCGCGCCAGATCACCGGCTGGTTGGAATCCAGGAACATGCCAATGGAAATGACCTTCACTCCGTGCGCCACCGGCGGCAGGATCATGTCATCAACCCGGGTGGGGTTCTGCGAAATACCCATCAGCGAGGGAATGGAGAAACCATGGACATCGGCGTCGATCAGGCCGACCTTCAAACCCTGGGAGGCTAGCTGGCAGGCCAGATTCGCGGTAATCGACGACTTGCCCACGCCGCCCTTGCCGCTGGCCACAGCGATCACCCGGGTCAGGGAAGCAGGATCGGAGAACGGGGTGCGGCGGCTGGCCAGTGACTCGCGCAGCTCCGCGCGCTGCTGCGGATCCATGACGCCCAGGCTCACCTCAACGCGCTGCACCGCTGCTACGGTCAGCAGGGCCGCGGTGGCCTCTTCCTCGATGGTGGAGCGCATAGGGCAACCGGCGATGGTCAGCAAGATCTTGACCTTGGCGGTGCCATCGGCCAGGACAGCTGATTCCACCATGCCCAATTCGGTGATCGGCCGGCGAAGCTCCGGGTCGTTGACCTTTGCGAGGGCGGCTAGGAGTTCTGGCGTGGTGCTCAATGCTTATTTGCTCTTCCGGTGCTGGCCCTGCTGGGGCTTGACGGTTTCGATCATCCCGGTTTGCGGGTGCGAATTCTTATTGCCGCCCTTTTTCTTCGCGCGCAGGTGCAGCTCTTCGCCATCAGAGGTTTCCAGCAGCTCTTCAAGCACATTGCGCAGTTCGGAACGCACGTAGTCGCGGGTGGCAACATCGCGCAGTGCCAAGCGCAGGGAAGCCAGCTCGCGGGTCAGGTACTCGGTGTCGTACAGATTGCGTTCAGCACGGGCGCGGTCCTCGGTCAGCGAGACGCGGTCGCGGTCATCCTGGCGGTTCTGCGCCAGCAGGAGCAGCGGAGCCGCGTAGGAGGCCTGCAAGGAGAGCATCAAGGTCAGCGCGGTGAAGCCGATGGTGGCATCGTCAAAACGCCAATTGATCGGGGCGACCGAGTTCCAGATCAGCCAGAAGGCGCAGAACACCGTCATGTACAGCAGGAAGGTAGGGGTGCCCATGAAGCGGGCGAACTTCTCCGTGGCCGAACCAAAGAGGTCGGGGTTCGGGGAGAACCGGGGCCAGAAGCGTTGTCGTGCTGCAAGCGGGGTATCCAGGCCGTTACTCTTGCGCTGCTCAGCCATAGCTGGAACTCCTTTGCTGCTGATGGGTGGGTGGGGCGTTGGCTAGTCTTGGGAACGCCAGTCATCCGGGAGGATGTGGTCCAGCACGTCATCCACGGTGATGGCCCCTACAAGCCGGCCTTCCTTGTTGGTCACGCCTACGCTGGTGAGGTTGTAGGTGGCCAAATGGCGAACCACTTCGGTGATGTTGGCCAGATCCGACATGGGCTCCAGCTCCGTATCAAGGATATCGCCCAGCGGCTCCGGGGGAGCGGCACGCAGCAGCGCCTGGATGTGGACTTGGCCCAGGTAGCGTCCCGTGGGCGTCTCCAGCGGCGGGCGCACCACATATACGGTCGAAGCAAGCGCCGGGCTCAATTCCTCCAGGCGCACCGAGGCCAGGGCTTCAGCGACCGTGGATTCAGGGGTGAGAATCACCGGAACCGGGGTCATGATCGACCCGGCGGTACCTTCCGGGTAGGCGAGCAAGCGGCGGACATCCTTGGCCTCTTCCTCGTTCATCAGATCCAGCAGCTGGTGCTTGGTCTCTTCGCTGACTTCAGCCAGAAGGTCGGCCGCGTCATCCGGGTCCATTTCCTCAAGCACGTCCGCGGCACGTTCCAGGCCCAGGGCGGAGAGGATCTCCACCTGCTCGCGGTCCGGAAGTTCCTGGAGCACGTCGGCCAGGCGCTCATCTTGCAGATGGGCCGCGATTTCCAGGCGGCGCTTCTCATTCATTTCATGCAGGGCGTCAGCAAAGTCGGCAGGCTTCATCTCATCGTGGGCGGCCACGAAGGTGTCAGCGGACTGCGGTTCATTCTTCGAACCGTGGCTGACCTCGTCCCAGGAGACCAGCACCTTGTTGCGGCGGCGCGAACGCAGTCCCAGCAAATTGGCCGTCGGTTCTCCACGCTGGACATAGTATTCGTTGATTTCCCAGTCCCCGCGACGGGTCTGCGCCAAACCGATGTCCTCGATGACACCGCGACCGGAACCATCAACGAAGGTGATGGTGCGGTCGAACATTTCGGCGACAACCAGAATTTCCTGGCCGCGCTGCTGGAAGCGGCGCATGTTCACCAGGCCGTTGCAGATCACCTGGTTGGCTTCCATGGACTGGATGCGGGTCATCGGAACGAACACCCGCCGTTTGCCGGGGACCTCGACGACCAAGCCCACGCAGGCGGCGGGTTTCTTGGGGCCGCGGGAGACCACCACGACATCGCGCAAGCGGCCTAAGCGGTCGCCCAAGGGGTCAAAGACATCAAGCCCGAGCAGCCGGGCGACGAAGATTTTAGACACTTGTGCGCTCACCCTCCTAGACTATCGCGTTTCAGCCCCGTTCCCGGTGTGCAAAGCCACAGGGCCAGTGCTGTTTCTTTCACCCTCAGCGATAGTTGCTTCACAACTAGGCAGGCTCACAGTAAACCTGTGCACAATATAGTTATGACCTCGCCTCATGGAGTAAATTCGATTAGCACCAGCGGCCTGCCGCGCGGAGAACTGCTTGGACGTTACACCAGCTATCTCGACGCGCAGAAGCTCGTGGATTACCTGGCCGATAATGATTTCCCGGTCGCCGCGGTAAGCATCGTCGGCAATGACGTACGCACCGTGGAGCGAGTCACCGCGAAACTTTCCTACCCGCGCGTGGCGCTGGCTGGCGCGGCCCAGGGCGGCATGATGGGCCTGTTTGTCGGCCTGCTCCTGACCCTCTTCGGCGGTGGCGGCAACGGGCTGTACCAGATTCTCTCCGCCATCGGCCTGGGCATGGCTATTTGGATGATCGCCGGCGTGATCAGCTATTCGACCCGTCGCGGCAAGCGCGATTTCGCGTCCTCCAGCCAGTTCGTGGCCACCAGCTTTGACGTGGTGGTGGATTTCGAGCATGCGCAGTCGGCCCGCATCCTGGCCTCCAAGCTGCCCATGCGTCCGCAGCAGGCACCTGCGCAACCAGTTGCCCAAGCCCCGCAGCAGCAGCCTGCCGCAGCTGCCGCACCGTCGGCCCAGGCAGCCGCCGCAGTGCCGGCCACGCCTGCGCAGCCGGCCGCCGAGGAAGAGCGCAGCTCGCAGTTCCCCGACCTGCCCGATGGGCGTCCCCGCTATGGCGTGCGCGTCAACGAAGCCAAGCCAGCTGCGCCAGTTGAGCCGGTCGAGCAGCCAGCCAAGGACGAAGCGCAAGCACCGGCCGCCGAGGCCAAGGACACGCAGGACCTGTCGCAGGTAGAGCCGCGAGTGGATACTTCGCAGCAGCCTCAGGCCCCGGTCCAGGAACCAGCGCCTCGCAAGGATCCTGAAGCATAGGGACCAGCTAGGCCAAAGAAAGGCATGGGCGCAGTTACCTCGGTAACTGCGCCCATGCCTTTCGCTGGTTAACGCTGCGGGACGAATTAGCCGCGCAACCTAGCCATCCACGCTTCAACTTCCTCAGGCTTGCGTGGCAGGGCAACGCTCAAGTTCTCGGCGCCATCGGCGGTGACCAGGATGTCATCCTCGATGCGCACGCCCAGGCCGCGGTACTCCTCGGGGATCGCCAGATCCTCGTCCTTGAAGTAGAGTCCGGGCTCGATGGTGAAGACCATGCCCTCCTCCAGCTCGGCATCCAGGTACAGCTCGGCGCGTGCCTGGGCGCAGTCGTGCACGTCCAGACCGAGATGGTGGCTGGTGCCATGCGGCATCCAGCGGCGGTGATGCTGCCCCTCTGGATCCATGGCTTCTTCCACAGATACCGGCAAGATGCCCCACTCGGAGAGCCGCTCAGCCAAAACGCGGGTAGCCACCAGATGCAGGTCGCGGAACTTCAGGCCCGGCTTGGCCGCAGCGAAGGCGGCATCGGCGGCATCCAGCACGGCCTGGTAGACCTTGCGCTGCACCTCGGTGTACTTGCCGGACACCGGCAGCGAGCGGGTGATGTCTGCGGTGTACAGGGATTCGGCCTCGACACCTGCATCCAGCAGCAGCACCTCGCCCTGCTTGACGGTTCCGGTGTTGCGGATCCAGTGCAAGATGGTGGCGTTGTTGCCCGAGGCAGCGATGGTGTCGTAGCCCAGCTCGTTGCCTTCAAGCCGGGCGCGGGCGAAGAACGCGCCTTCGACAACGCGTTCGCCGCGTTCGTGCGCGACGGCCTTGTCCAGGTTGCGCACCACGTCTTCGAAGCCGTTGATGGTCGCGGCAACCGACTTGCGCAGTTCGGCGATTTCGTACGCGTCCTTGACCAGGCGAAGCTCGGAAACGAACTCGGCCAGCTCGGTATCCAGGGCATCGCTGGCTTCCAGGTCCTGGCCGGTGTTGATGCGCGAGGTATCCACCAGCGCCTCGATGTTCAGATCCACCTCGCGCACCAGACGGATGCGGATGCCGCCCAGGGCCTGCGGGCCGGAATTCTTGGTGATCGCGATTTCCAGCTGTTCCAACGAATCGGTGGGCATCCCGGTGCGCGCCGACAGCGAGGACAGGGTTGGGCGCGGGCCCACCCAGAATTCGCCGGAACGCGAATTCAAATAGAAATCGGTGGTGTCGCGGCCGGCCATCGGCGCGAAATACAGGGTGGAAACGTGGTTGGAGCCGTGCTCGCCCACGCCGTCATCGGTCGGTTCCATGACCAGTACGGCATCGGGCTCGTGGTCGACGCCCAGGCCGGTCAGGTGGGCGAACGCAGAATGAGGGCGGAAACGGTAGTCCGTGTCGTTGGAGCGGACCTTGAGCGGGCCTGCCGGAATGACGATGCGCTCACCGGGGAAATTCTCCGAGAGCTTGGCACGGCGAGCGGCTGCGTAGCTGGCAGCGGCATCTTGTTCTGGCAGATCAGAAGTGTCTTGCGCCCACGAGGAGGCCATGAAGTCCTGGAATGCCTTGGACGTTGGACGCTGGGAACGGTTGTTCACGCGGTCTTCCAACGGCTGATCAGTGCTTGGTGCAGATGAATCTTGATTGGTCATGTTCCAAGTGTGTCACCATCAGCTGTATCCCAGCAAAGAATCAGCGCAGGGGATAACCTAGGCATATGCGAATCGACCTGCACACCCACTCCAATGTGTCCGACGGAACTGAAACTCCGGCCGAGCTCATGCGCGCCGCTTCGGTTGCGGGCCTGGATGTCGTGGCGTTGACAGATCATGACCAGACCACCGGTTGGGCCGAAGCCGCGGCGCAAGCCGGGAAGCTGGGACTGGGATTCATACCGGGCATGGAAATCACCTGCCAGGATACCCACGGCATCAGCGTGCATCTGCTCAGCTACC
The DNA here is from genome assembly GCF_044743685.1 of Glutamicibacter sp. NPDC087583. NCBI lineage: Bacteria > Bacillati > Actinomycetota > Actinomycetes > Micrococcales > Micrococcaceae > Glutamicibacter > Glutamicibacter sp. NPDC087583. The sequence goes on from NZ_JBIUWY010000001.1 coordinate 477,421, forward strand.
TGCATGACCCCACCTACCAGCCGCTGCTCGATGAGCTGGATATTGCGCTGAACTCGCGGATCGTTCGTGCCCGCCGCATTGTCGACCTGCTGGCCGAGGACTATCCGATCAGCTGGGATCTGGTGGGGGAGCATTGCCTGCCGGGTTCAACCGTGGGCCGCCCGCATATTGCCGATGCGCTGGTGACTGCGGGGGTGGTGGATAACCGCAATGAAGCGTTCGCCAACATCCTCTCCTCGCGTTCGCGCTACTACGTTTCGCATCCAGCGGTGAATCCTGCCACTGCGGTGCAATTGGTGCGGGAAGCCGGTGGCGTTCCGGTGTTCGCGCATCCCAAGGCCTCTGCACGCGGACGGGTAGTTCCCGATTCCACCTTCTACGAGATGATCGATGCCGGGCTAGCGGGGGTCGAAGCGCACCACCGGGACAATACCGCCGAGGGAAAGGCCTGGTTGCTCAAGCTGGCCGCCGATCGCGATCTGATTGTCACCGGATCTTCCGACTACCACGGCACCGGAAAGCTGAACCGGCTCGGCGAGAATCTCACCGAGCCGGAAATGCTGCATAGGATTATTGCCCAGGGGACCGGAACTCAAGCCTCGATATAGCTGGTGCTTCCAGGCAAACGAGCCTTCATCACCTCGATGGCCTCGGGGTTCTGGTCAATCAGCACATACTGGCGTCCCAGCTTCGCGGACACCGCACCGGTGGTGCCTGAGCCGGCAAAGAAGTCCAGCACCCAATCGCCGGGGCGCGACGACGCGGCCACAATCCGGCGCAGCACGCCTTCGGGCTTCTGCGTCGGGTAGCCGGTCTTTTCCTTGCCGGTCGGCGAGACGATGGTGTGCCACCAGACATCGGTCGGCAACTTGCCCAGGGCGCGCTTCTCCGGGGTGACCAGGCCGGGAGCCATATACGGCTCGCGGTCCACCTCAGCCGAATCGAAGTGGTACTTCTTCGGATCCTTCACGTAGACCAGGATGGTGTCGTGCTTGGCCGGCCAGCGGCTCTTGGCGCGGGCACCATAGTCGTAGGCCCAGATCAGTTCGTTCAGGAAGCAGTCCCGGCCGAAAATCCCATCGAGCAGCACCTTCACGTAGTGCACCTCGCGGTAGTCGAGGTGCACATAGAGCGTGCCGTCCTCGGCCAGCAGGCGGTGGGCCTCGCGTAGCCGCGGCTCGATGAAGCTGAGGTAGTCGTCGAAGGTATCGTGATACGAACGGGCGATCCCCAGCTCGGTGTTGTACTCGCGTCCCTTGAATCCGGTGCGGTCGCCTTCGCCTTCGGCAGCGCGAACCATGGTGCGCTGGGCACGGGTCTGCTTGCGCCCGGTGTTGAACGGCGGGTCCACATAGATCAAGGTGAAGCTTTGATCGGGCAGGGTGCCAAGGATGGAGAGGTTATCACCGTGATACACGGTATTACCCGAAGCTGGAACGACGGATGCCGGAGCATCCTGCGTTCCAGCGTCGGGCAAAGCTGGTTCTTCGGGTAGAGCGAGCACCGCTGGTGTAGGTTCCTTTCGGAAAAGTTGGCTGACCGGTTGGACTGGGGATTAGTCCTGGCCGCCTGCTTCGGTGCTGCGGGTGCGGCGGCGCGGACGGCGTCGGCGGGCAGCGGATGCGCCCTCGGTCGCCTCCTGCTCCCCGCCGGAAGCATGGGTTTCGCGGTGGCGCTCGTTTTCGCGTGCCGGACGGTCCTGCTTGCCCTTGGAGTGGCCGTGGCGTGCGCCCTCCTGCTCGGCGCCGGAGTCCTGCGCACCGCGCTGCTGGGTCTGCTCGCCGTTCACGGTGCGGGTGCGGGTACGCGAATTGCTGCGGCGGCGCGGGGTGCGCGCCGAATCCTCGCGGCGTGGCGAGCCATCGCCCTCAGCTGCCGCGGTCTTCTTGGCACGCTGCAAGCGGCCCTTGGTGCCCTTGGGGATTCCCAAGTCGGCGAAGAAATGCGGCGAGGACGAGTAGGTCTCTACCGGCTCGGGAACGTTCAGGCCCAGCGCCTTGTTGATCAGCGACCAGCGGGGCACCGAATCCCAATCCACGAAGGTGACCGCAATACCGGTGTTGCCGGCACGACCGGTACGGCCTACGCGGTGCAGATAGGTGTTCTCATCATCCGGGCACTGCAGGTTGACCACGTGGGTGACGTCATCCACGTCGATGCCGCGGGCCGCGACATCGGTAGCTACCAGGATGTCGACCTTGCCGGCGCGGAAGGCCTTCAAGGCCTGCTCGCGGGCGCCCTGGCCCAGATCGCCGTGCAGCGAACCGGCGTTGAAGCCGCGGTCCACCAGCTCATCGGACAGCTTGGCAGCCGAGCGCTTGGTCTGGGTGAAGATGATGGTCTTGCCGCGGCCCTCGGCCTGCAGCAGGCGGGCCACCATCTCGTCCTTGTCCATGTTGTGCGCGCGGTAGACCAGCTGGCGGATGTTGCGCTTGGTCAGCGAGTCATCATCGCCGGGATCCTGGGCGCGGATGTGGGTGGGACGGGTCATGTAGCGGCGGGCCATGGTGATCACGGCGCCGGGCATGGTGGCGGAGAACAGCATCGCCTGGCGTACCGGCGGCAAGGCGGCCAGAATGCGCTCGACATCGGGCAGGAAGCCCAGGTCCAGCATCTCGTCGGCCTCATCCAGTACCACGGTGCGAACCTGCTTGAGGTTCAGCACGCGCTGGCGGTTCAGGTCGATCAAGCGGCCCGGGGTGCCGACAATCACGTCGGTGCCGGCCTTCAGGGCATTGATCTGCTCTTCGTAGGGGCGGCCACCGTAGATGGTGGTGATCGAGATGTTCGAGTGCTTCGACGCCTGGGCCAGGTCGGCGCCGACCTGGATGGCCAGCTCGCGGGTCGGGGCCACGATCAGTGCCTGCGGGGCACCGGGGAATTCAAGATCCCCGTAGCCCTTGTCGCCTTCGCGGATCACGCGCTGCAGGGCAGGGATGCCAAAGCCCAGGGTCTTGCCGGTGCCGGTCTTGGCCTGGCCGATGATGTCGTTGCCGCCCAGGGCAACTGGCAGGGTCAGGGCCTGGATGGGGAACGGGTACTCGATCCCGGCTTCCGAAAGCGAAGCAACGATGTCTTCGCGAACCTTCAAATCGGCAAAGCTCTGCTTGATCGGCTCTGCGATGGTTGGCTCATTGTCTTGTGGTTCGGCCACTGGGGCCGAAAGCGTCGTGTCAGTCACGATGTCTTTGTTCTCGTTTCATGTGGGCACGGTACCTGCTCCATTCCGGCTTGCAACAAGCCAGGAGCATGCGGATACCGCACGAATCCAGCGGAGCCGATCGCTACTTTCACGTTAGGTGGCTTGGTCAAGCACCTGCGGGATGGCGGCCGCTGGGAAGTCGCCATAAAACTGTTTCATCTATCAGCCCATTGCGATCGGGCATCCTATTTACTAATAGGCCAAGCATAGCCGGTTTTGCCCGGAAACCCGGGTTTAGGAGTCTCAGGCCACGATTTCGAAGCTGATCTTGCGGGCCACGGGATCAGCTTGGACCAGCTTTACGCGCACCAAGGTGCCCGGCTGGGCGGAACCGGAAAACTCTCCGGTGACCGGTTCATCGGCCAGCTGCAGCACTCCGGGACGAATCTTTCCATCTTCCTTTTGCTCGGCTGACTTCAGCACGATGGCTTGGAATTCTTCCCCGACACGTGTTTTGAGCACATAGGCTTCGAGCAGGTCGACGGCCGCATTGTTCACCCGGTTGGCGGCAATGCTGCTGGTACGCATCAGCCCGGGCAGCTCTTCCAGGGCCGAGGCGAGCTGCTCGGGGATCGGTTGGCCGGTGGAAAGCAGGTGGCAGGTGAGCAGCACGAAGCGGTCCACGAGCCGGCGCAGCGGCGCGGTGGTGTGCGCGTAGGGTGCCGCCAGTGCCGCTTGGATCAGTTCCTCTTCGGGCTGCCCGGCTATGACCCGGTAGTCCGCACCGCGGAACAGCGCGGCGGCACGATGCATGATCACCAGTTGCTTCGGGTCGCTGACATCCAATGCATGCAGGTACTGCCCATAGCTTTGCGTTGCGTCCCACGGCGTGCCCAGCAACTGGGTCTGGGTGCGGAATTCCTGCTGGTCCGCTTCATCCGGTGCGGGCATGGTGCGCAGGATGCCCACACCGGCCTCGAGCATGATGCGGGCCGCGGCTATGCCGGTGAGCAGGGAAATCTGCGCGTTGTGCCCTTCCAGGGGCAGCGGGGTGCGGCTGACCAGCTTGTAGCCGTCGCCTGCTTCTTCAATTTCCTGGTCCGGCAGGTTCAATGAGGCGCCGCCGCGCAGTTGCTCCTGCAGCAGGCGCGCAGCACCGATTTCGGCGAGCAATTCCAGCTGCTCATCGGGTTCCCCCGAATCCAGCCGGGCCTGGGCGGAGGCGTAGTCGAGCTGGGCGCGGGAACGGATGCGCGCGCGGTTCAGCTGGACCTCGCCCAGGGCGCCATCGGCATCCAGGGAAATTTTCCAGTGGAAGGCCGGCCGGTCCTGGTCTGGCAGCAGCGAGCCCTGGTCTTCGGAAATCAGGGGCGGGTGCAAGGTGATCTTGCGGTGCGGCAGGTAATAGGTCTGACCGCGTTGGCGGGCCACCTGGTCCAGCTGGCTGCCCAAGGTCACGAACGCGGGAACGTCCGCGATCGCATAGTGCACGGTATAGCCCTGGCCGTTTCGTTCAAGGAACATCGCCTGGTCGAGATCGGTGGCGCCGAGCGGGTCAATGGTGAAGAACGGGATGCCGGTGGCGTCTTCTTCGGGGTGCTGGACCTGGGCTACCGCCAGTTCCGCGGCTTTCAGGGTTTGCTCGTCGAAGGGTGCCGGTACCTCGAACTCTGCTTCAAGGCCGAGCAGTAGCTGGGCCAGCGAGTTGGCGGGAACCGGGCGGGGGCTGCGGATTCTTCGTTCAGTCACCCCTTAGCAATACCATGACTCGGTGAGTCAAATCACCATTTGGGCGAAGAAATAGCCGGTTTCGCTTCTAAGCGAAACCGGCCACCAGCTGCCAAGGCGATGCCTCGGCGCGCAACAAGCTCTACTGTGCGAAGCCGACGCGGCGGACTTCTTCCGGGCCAACCTCAACGTAAGCGATGCCAGCAGCAGGCACCAGGACCTCGCGGCCCTTTGGATCCTTCAGTGCCAGAACGGTGCCGTCGGCGATCGCCTTCGAGACCAGCTCATTGACTTCGGCGTTGCTGAGCTCGGATTCAAGTACAACTTCGCGGGCTACATTCTGAATGCCAATGCGGATTTCCATGATTGTCGCAGATCCTCTCGAACGAAATAGGTGTCCCGTATGGGGCCTCTGAACACTAATTTAGCTAGTTTTCTTTCGGGAACTGCGAAATTCCGCGCCAAGCTAAACGGGAGATGAGATCCACGGCGGCATTCTGGTCCACCGAGGAGCTGCTGGTGGCCCAGTAACGCGCCGAAACCTGGGAGAGGCCTGCCAGGGCACGGCCTGCCAGCAGGCCTTCCTCCTCGCTCATGTCGGTATCTTCGACCACGACGCGGGCGATGGAGGAAGCCAGCGAACTGTTGAACTGCTCGATGCGATGGGCGATCAGCGGGTCCGAGAGCACATCGGATTCGAAGATCAGGCGGTACGCCTGGGATTCGCCCTTGATGTAGCTGTAGTAGGTGTTGATGGTGGCGAAGACGCGCTCGCGATTGTCGCTGGTGGAGCGGATCGCTTCATCCAGCTGACGGCTGAAGTCGGCCAGGTGCGAATCCAGCAAGGCGAGGTAGAGTTCGCGTTTGCCGGGGAAATGCTGGTAGAGCACCGGTTTGGAAACCAGAGCGACTTCAGCGATTTCGTCCATGGACGCACCATGGTACCCATGGGCCACGAAAACCTGGTGCGCTGCCTGCAGCAGCTGGCGACGACGCGCTTCACGGGGCATCCGTTGCGGGCGGGTGCCTTTGATATTTTCGAGTTCCGTCATGTCGAATGGGGCCTTTCCAGCTGCAGAGTGATCAGCTCCCAAGTCATCAAAGGAATTCTCGGGTGGATAATCTACTTGGAAGTAGTATTCCATGCTTCTGTGCGGAAAGTGGAAATATGCTGGGGGAAATCAGGTTTTCTACGCTGATTTGGCTTCCGGGGCGGCTGGACAGTTGCCCAGGGCCTGCGTAGTCTCCGATTTCCCGGGCTCCGGCTGCGAGAGCTCCAAGCCGTAGAGGGTTTCCAGGGCCGAGACGTATTCGCCGGTGCGGCCTTCGCCTGCCAGTTCGCGGGCACGCACGGTAGGCACATGCAAAAGCTGGCGCACCATGCGGCGCATGGCCAGCTCGACTTCCTCGGCCGCGGCGCTGCAGCCGTGCTGGGCACGGACCTTCGCGATCTCGGCATCCAGAACGGCTTTGGTGTGCTGGCGCAGCGCGACAATCGCGAAGTCGGCCTCGCGTTCACGCTGAGCGGCGGCAAATTCTGCGGTGGCGTTCTTGACGATGCGGCTAGCCGCGTGAACGGCCATGGCCTGCTCGGTCGGGGCGGCCATGCGCACCGATTCCAAGGTAATCAGTTCAACATCGGGCAGTTCGACCATGGTCGGATCGAAGTCGTGGGTGAGCGCCATGTCGATGGCGATCAGCGGGTGCTTCTTCACGCGCAGCGCTTCAAGCTCTGCACGGGCCAACTGGTGACCGCCGCCGGAGCAGCCAACGATGATGTCAGCTTCGCGCAGGGCCTGCGGCAGCAATTCGTCGCTGAGCGGGAAACCGCCGCGCTTCGCGGTGAAATCTGCGGCGCGCCCGGAATGCGAGTAAACCGAAATGCGCTGGACGCCGCGTTCCTTGAGCAACGCCATGGTGGCGCCAGCGTAGGAACCGGTGCCAAAGAGCACAACATCCTGCTCGGACCAGTCGCGGCCTTCAGTGGCCAGTTCTTCGGCCAGATCGAGGGCCACCGAAACCACGGACTTGCCCTGGGTGCCAAGGTCGGTATTCGAACCGACATCCTTGGCCGCGCGGGTGGCGTTCTGGAACAGGCGGGTGAGGTTGCTGGTTGTGGTCTTCTCTTGCTGCGCCTGGGTCAGTGCTCGACGCACCTGGCCAGCGATTTCGCGTTCGCCGACAACGGCCGAGTCCAGTCCGGCGCCTACGGAGAAGAGGTGCTCAACTACCGGGTCGCCTTCCAGCGTGGTGAGACGGCGGGCCAGGAATTCGGGGGAGAGGTCGGTGCTTGCTGCCAGCTCGTTGACCAGATGTTCTGCTGCGTCCTCCACGTGGTCCACGTCTGCGTAGACTTCGAAGCGGTTGCAGGTGGCCAGCACGACGGCGCCATTGATAGCCGCCGAACCGTTAACGGAGGCAGCTGCCAGCCCGTCGGCCGAAGCACTGATTTGTGCGACGGTCTCCAGATCGAGCTGGGAATGCGATGCGACAAGAGATAAGAAAACCACAGTGACCCCAGAATAGGCCGGAAAATACCGGCAGACAACGCAGGTGTGCCTAAATCCGCATGGTTCCAAGGGGTTAGTTTGCTCACCTTCCCCTGCGGGCGAACGCAGTAAATGGGCTTTTAATCTGAAGAGTTGGCAGAATTGGGGCATGACCCTGTCGCAGAACCATCCGTTGATTGATGGACGTACCCAAGATTCCGCTTTGATCCACGCTTTGACCGGCAAGAAGCCGTCGCATCACCCGGTGTGGTTCATGCGCCAGGCTGGCCGTTCGCTGCCTGAATACCTGAAGCTGCGTGAAGGAGTGAGCATGCTCGACTCCTGCCTTGACCCTGCCATGGCCAGCGAGATCACCTTGCAGCCGGTGCGCCGCCACAAGGTGGACGCCGGCATCTTCTTCTCGGACATCGTCATCCCGCTGCGCCTTGCAGGCATTGGCGTGGACATCGTGCCAGGCGTTGGCCCGGTGCTGGACACCCCGATTCGCACCAGGGAGCAGGTAGCTGCCCTTCCGGAGCTGACGGACGAGTCGCTGGAACCCATCCGCGAAGCCGTGCGCTTGACCGTGGCCGAGCTGGGCAAGACCCCGCTGATCGGTTTCGCCGGTGCGCCATTCACCGTGGCCGCCTACATGGTCGAGGGCAAGCCAAGCCGCGACCACCTGGGCCCGCGCACCATGATGCACACCGACCCGGATGTCTGGGACGGACTGATGACCTGGGCTGCCGACGCCTCGGGCAAGTTCCTGCGGGCGCAGGTTGAAGCCGGCGCCTCGGCCGCGCAGCTCTTCGACTCCTGGGCTGGTTCGCTCTCGCTTCCGGACTACCAGAAGCACGTCGCCCCGTACTCGGTGAAGTCCCTGGACTACGTCCGCGACCTGGGCGTGCCGTTGATCCACTTCGGAACCGGCACCGGCGAACTGCTCACCGCCATGCGCGATGCTGGCGTGGATACCGTGGGCGTGGATTACCGCATCCCGCTGGAAACCGCGATTGAACGCTTGGGCCAGGACGTTTCGGTCCAGGGCAACATCGACCCGGCGTTGCTCGATGCCCCGTGGGAAGTCCTCGAGGCGCACGTGCGCGAAGTGGTTGCAGCAGGCAAGAAGGCCCGCGGACATGTGGTGAACCTGGGCCATGGCGTTCCGCCAACCACCGACCCAACCGTGTTGACCCGTGTGGTGGAGCTCATTCACTCGCTGTAATTCAACAGGTCTAAGCTAGGTTTAACGCTGTGTTCCAACTGGCCCTCGAGGCCATGGGCAGGGAACAGGGCATCGGCATATTGTGAAGGTAGAAGGTGCTAGGCACGTGAGCAAGGAACAGCGCAATCTGCGCGCAGGGGATTCAGCTGAAGCCACCGGCGCGTCCAAACCGCGACGCGATATTGCCAACGATGCCGCAGCGCATGCCTTGCGCCTGCTGGAAAAGGTACGCAGCGCCAGCGAAGCACGCCTAGCGAAGAGCGAATCGGCCGATCAGGCCCAGAAGCCATTGGCCCCGCATGCGGTGGTGATCGGTGGCGGCATCGCCGGCCTGGTCGCTGCCCGTGAACTTCGCCAGACCGGACACGAAGTGACCGTGCTGGAAGCAACCGCGAACTTCGGTGGCTGCGTGCGCACCACCGAAGTTGCCGGCATGGAGATTGATGCTGGCGCGGAATCCTTCGCTCTGCGTGGCGGCATTGTTTCCTCCTACCTCGACGAGCTGGATCTAGGCGGGCAGATCGCCAGGACCTCCGGAGAGCGGGCCTGGCTCATCCAGGGGGAAGAGCAGGAAATCCATGCTCACCAGATGCCTGCCACCGCAATGCTGGGCATCCCGGGCAATGTGCGCACCGACGAGGTGCGCGGCATCATTGGCCGACCGGCCACCGTGCGTGCCGCAGCGGATCTGATCACGCCCATGAACAAGAAGTGGGCCACGGAGAACCTGACCATCGCTGAAGTGGTCCGTTCCCGCATGGGACAGGCGGTACTGGACCAGCTGGTGGCCCCGGTCATCAACGGCGTCTATTCCACCGACCCTGCCAAGATTTCCATTGACGCCGCCGCGCCTGGCCTGCGCCAAGCCATGCAGGAGACCGGTTCGCTGGCCCGCGCCGTCACCCGGCTGCAGGCTTCGGCTCCGGCTGGTTCCCGTGTGGCTGGCCTCAACGGCGGCATGTACACCATGGTCGAAGCCCTGGTGTCCCAGCTGGAGCAGGCTGGCGTTGCGCTGGTGCGCAATTCGCCGGTGACCTCCTTGCGCCACGATGCGCAGTCGCCAACTCCGTATGCAGTCACGACCTTGGGCCATGAACTGCTCGCTGACCGGGTAGTTCTCGCGACGCCGGCCGAGCCGGCACTGGACCTGCTGAACCCCCTGCTGGCACCAGAAGAGCGGATCGCCGGCGAAAGCGGTGCCAATGCCATTGCCTTGGCGATCCTGGTGGTCGATAAGCCGGAACTCGATGATGCCCCGCGCGGATCGGGTGTGCTGGTCTCCAGGAACGCCCCGCTGACGGCCAAGGCGCTGACCCATTCCACGGCCAAGTGGCCCTGGCTCGCCGCAGAGGCCGGCCCTGGCACCCACGTACTGCGCCTGTCCTTTGGACGAATCGGCGAACATGAGCAACTTGTCGAATCCGGAGATGATTCAGCTCTCATCGACCAGGCAATCAAAGATGCTTCAAAGATTCTCGGTGTTCAATTGCATCTTGATGATGTCTTGGGAAGCACCGTTTCACGCTTCAGCGACATGGTTCCGCTGCAGGGCCAGGCCGCTACCACGCGCCGCGCGCAACTGCAGCGCAGCCTGTCGGGCTTCGAAGGGCTCGATGTGGTTGGCGCATGGATTGCCGGCACCGGACTGGCGCGAGTTATCGCCCAAGCCCGCAGTGCCGTCGCGATCAGCGCCCGCTAACCGCACCCGGGCCAACTATCCTGGACTTTTGTCCGAAACCAGATCAAGGAGAATATCAAGTGAGCAACGCACCGGAGCATAATTCCCCAGTAATTCGTGAACGCGAAAATGCAGGAGAAAACCCGACGTTCTTCTACACTCTCTGGACCATTTTCAAGCGTTCGGAAATTGTCGAGCGTTCCGAGGCTGCTGCCGCTGAATTCGATGCGCTGGTCGCCGAGCTGGCCGCCGAAGGCGCCACCGTGCGCGGCATCTACGACGTTTCGGCCATGCGCGAGGACGCTGACGTGATGTTCTGGGTGCACGGGCCATCGGCCCAGCTGCTGCAGGCATCGATGCGCAAGATCCGCCGTTCGGCCCTGCTGGCCGGCACCGAAATCGTTTACTCCACCATGGCCGTGCACCGTGAAGCGGAATTCGCCAAGGACCACTCGCCAGCGTTCGCGCGCGGCCTGGATCCGAAGGAATGGATGACCGTTTACCCATTCGTCCGCTCCACCGAGTGGTACACCCTGGATCCGGCGGCCCGCGGCAAGATGCTGCGCGACCACGGCATCCTGGGCCGCGAATTCCCGAACGTGCTGGCCAACACCGTAGCGGCCTTCTCCTTCGGCGACTACGAATGGCAGATCTGCCTCGAAGCCGACGACATGATCGATCTCGTCGACATGATGCGCCACCTGCGCTACACCGAAGCTCGCCACCATGTGCGTGAGGAGACTCCGTTCTACACCGGCCGCCGCATCTCGGCAGCTGAAGCGCTAGAGGTACTGAAGTGAGCCAGGCCTTTGACCCCCGCGAGGGATATGACCGCAACGGCCAGATGATTCCCAAGTCCTACGATGCCATCTTGCTGGCATCCTTCGGCGGACCGGAAGGGCAGGATGATGTCATCCCGTTCCTGCGCAAGGTCACCGAGGGCCGCGGCATCCCTGACGAGCGCCTGGAAGAAGTTGCGGTGCACTACCGCAAGAACGGCGGCGTCTCGCCAATCAACGCGCAGAACCGTGCACTGAAGGCCGCGCTGGAGGCAGAGCTGGCTACCCGCGGCATCGACCTGCCCATTTACTGGGGCAACCGCAACTGGCACCCGTTTATCGACGACACCCTCAAGCAGCTGGCTGCCGACGGCCACCGCAAGGTGCTGCTTATGGGCACCGGCGCCTACTCCGGCTACTCGGCCTGCCGCCAGTACCGCGAGGATGCGGGCATGGGCCTAGTCAACACCGGGCTGGACGGTGTGGTGGAAGTGGACAAGCTGCGCCAGTTCTTCGACACTCCTGCCTTCGTGACGCCCTTTGCGCAGTCCTTGCGTTCCTCGCTGGCCAATGTGCGTGCGCAGCTGGCCGAAGCGGGCAAGGAAGACGGGGCGATCAAGATCGTCTTCGTCACCCACTCCATTCCGATGGCCGACGCCGAGGCCGCAGGACCCGAAGGTATCCGGGCCGCAGGCTACGGGAATCTCTACACCAGCCAGCACCAGGCGGTGGCCAACTACATCCTGTCCCAGGTGGAGGAGGCCAAGGGCCTGGAGCACAGCCTGGTCTACCAGTCCCGCTCCGGGGCACCGCATGTGCCATGGCTGGAACCGGATATCAACGACGCGCTGGAAGAGGATGCCGCAGCCGGTGTCGCCGGCGTCGTGGTCGTGCCCATCGGCTTCATCTCGGACCACATGGAAGTCATGTGGGATCTGGATACCGAAGCCAAGGACAGCTGCGCCCAACTGGGCCTGGCCTTTGACCGCGTCGCCACCCCGGGCACCCACCAGGCGTTCATCTCCGGACTGGTGGACTTGGTCGAAGAACGCCTGGCCGGCCCCGATGGCAAGGCCCTGCGCGCCGGCCGCACCTCGGTTCTCGAATGCGGCCCATGGTTTGATGTCTGCCGTCCGGGCTGCTGCGAGAAGCGCGCCCTGGACGGAACCTTGCGCCCGACCATCGGCGCAGTCGATTCAGAAGTTGGTGTACCCCAGCCATGACCGAAGCATTTCGCGTAGGAACGCGCGGCAGCGCGCTGGCGACCACCCAGACCGGATGGGCCGCGCAGAAGCTGGCCGGGATTTCCGGGTTGGCCGCGCAGACCGTGCTGGTCAAGACCGAAGGCGATGTGGTGACCGGCTCGCTGGCCACCCTCGGAGGCACCGGCGTCTTCGCCGCCGCGCTGCGCCAGCACCTGCTCGATTCCGGCTGCGACCTGGCCGTGCACTCGCTCAAGGACCTGCCCACTGCGCAGCCCGAGGGCCTGGTCCTGGCCTCGATCCCGCCGCGCGAGGATGTCCGCGATGCCCTGTGCTCGCGCGACTCGCTGGGCTTGGACCAGCTGCCCCAGGGTGCGAAGATCGGTACCGGTTCGCCGCGCCGTGCAGCCCAGCTGCTGGCCTACCGCAGCGACTTCGAGATTGTCGATATCCGCGGCAACGTCCCCACCCGCTTAGGCCGGGTCAAGGGTGTCGGGAAGACGCTGGATGATGGCAGCGTGGGCCGCGGCACCCAGGGTGACCTGGACGCGGTGATCCTGGCAGCTGCCGGGATGCGCCGCCTGGGCTTGGACAAGCACATCACCGAGTACCTGGATCCCTCCATCATGCTGCCCGCCCCGGGCCAGGGCGCCTTGGCGCTGGAAACCCGTACCGCGGGCACCGGCCACGGCGCATTGGATGCGGCTCTGGCGCAGTTCGATGATGCCGCCACCCGCATGCAGGTGGAGGCCGAACGTGCGCTGCTCTCCGAATTGGAAGCCGGCTGTGCTGCCCCGATTGGCGCCTTGGCCCATATCGAGGGCGATGAGCTGGTCCTCGAAGCGGTGGCCTGCAACCCCGATGGCTCGCAGACCATGCGCCGCAGTGCGCGGATCTCCTGCAGCACGGCGGATGCAGCACAGCAGCTGGGCCGTTCGCTGGCGCAGTCGATGATCGCTGATGGCGCTGCCGTAGTTGCCGGGCTGGCCTAGTTCCGGACCATGGCTTATCAAGCACTGATCCTGCGCAACCCGGCACGTGCCGCGGCCACCGTGCAGGAATTCGATCGGCTGGGCATCACCTCGTGGTGCGCCCAGCTGATCGAAACTGTTTGGCCCGCCGACCGCAGCGCATTGCAGCGCATGGCCAGCGATCTGGTCGCCGGAGACTACTCCTGGCTGGTCTTCACCTCGGTGAATACCGTCAAGGTGGTGCAGCAGGTGCTGGCTGGAGCGCTCCTGCCGGAGCAGCTGCGTCTGGCCTCGGTTGGAGAGAAGTCCACCGAGGCCATCAAGCGGCACTTGGGCCGCAGCGTGGACTTCGAAGCTGAAGAGCAATCGGCTGCCGGCATGCTTGCGGCATGGATCCCTGAGCCGGGTGCCAGGATCTGCTATCCGCACGGCGATCTGGCCAGCTCCACGCTGGCTGATGGGCTGGGCAAATACCCGGTGCAGGTCAACGAATTCATTGCCTATGAAACCGTGGATGCCCCGGCGCCCGGCACCCCGGTCTCTGAGCCGGAAGCGGCAGCCGGACTCAACGTCCTACCGGCGAACCGGATCGGTGACAGACTGGAAGAACAGGATTTGGTGGTCTTCTCGGCGCCCAGCGTGGTCCGCCGCTTCGTGCAGCTGGCAGGGACGCAGCTGCCCGGGAAGCTGCAGACCATCGCGATTGGCCATCCAACGGCCCGGGCTATGGAGCGTGCCGGGCTGCCGGTGCATGCCGTGGCCTCCGCTCCCACCCCGCAGGGCCTGGCCCGTGCGGCCCAAGATTTGCTCCGGCACCGGTAACTCCGGGACCGGAAGTGTGCACAACGGAATAAGAAGTTATGAGAACTGGAGAAAGAGGAGCCATGGGTTTCCCTCAGCATCGCCCGCGCCGGTTGCGGCAGAATCCTGCCATCCGCCGCCTGGTGGCAGAAAATGAGCTTTCGGCACGCCAACTGATCTTGCCTGCCTTCGTGCGCGAGGGACTGGTCGAACCCAACGAGATCACCTCCATGCCGGGGGTCTACCAGCACACCATGGACTCGCTGAAGGCTGCCGCGGCGTACGCGGCCGAGCTGGGGCTGGGTGGCATCATGCTCTTTGGCATCCCGGAAGTACGCGACGAGAACGGCTCGGTCGGTCTGGACCCGCAGGGCATCTTGAACCGCGGCATTGCCGCGGTGCGCGCCGAGGTAGGCGATGAACTGGTGGTCATGTCCGATGTCTGTCTGGATGAATTCACCTCGCACGGCCATTGCGGCGTGCTCGATGCCCAGGGCAACGTGGATAACGATGCCACCTTGGAAATCTACGGTCAGATGGCCGTGGCCCAGGCCGAAGCCGGCGCCCACATGCTGGGCCCGTCGGGCATGATGGACGGCCAGATCGGTGTCATCCGCCAGGCACTGGATGCTGCCGGGCGCCAGGATGTCTCCATCCTCGCCTACAGCGCCAAGTACGCCAGCGCTTTCTACGGCCCGTTCCGCGAGGCAGTGGACTCCCAGCTGGTGGGGGACCGCCGCACCTACCAGATGGATTCGGCCAACCGCAGCGAAGCGGTGCTGGAAGCTGAACTGGATATTGCCGAAGGCGCGGACATGATCATGGTCAAGCCGGCCATGAGCTACCTGGATATCGTGCGCGATATTGCCGATATTTCCCCAGTTCCAGTCTCCGCCTACCAGATTTCCGGCGAGTACTCGATGATCGAGGCCGCCGCCGCCAACGGCTGGATTGACCGCAAGGCGTCCGTGCTTGAATCGCTGCTGTCGATCAAGCGCTCCGGTGCCCAGCAGATCCTCACCTACTATGCAGCCGAAGTTGCCGGCTGGCTCAAGGAAGGCAAGTAATAACATGTCGAACTCTGAAAAGCTTTTCGCCGAAGCCCGCGAAGTCATGCCAGGTGGCGTGAACTCCCCGGTGCGCGCCTTCGGTTCGGTCGGCGGTGTTCCTCCTTTCATGGTCGGCGCCAAGGGCGCATACCTGACCGACGCCGACGGCAAGGAGTATGTCGACCTGGTGTGCTCATGGGGTCCGGCACTGCTGGGCCACGCCCACCCGGAGATACAGACTGCAGTGCACGCGGCCGTGGACCGCGGTTTGTCCTTCGGCGCATCCACTCCGGATGAGGCCAAGCTCGGCGCGCTGATCAAGTCCCGCATGGGCGGGGTGGAACGCGTGCGCATGGTCTCCACCGGCACCGAAGCCACCATGACCGCCGTCCGCCTGGCCCGCGGCTACACCGGCCGTGACCTTGTCATCAAGTTCTCCGGCTGCTACCACGGCCACCTCGATGGCCTGCTGGCCGACGCCGGCTCGGGTGTTGCCACCCTGGCCTTGCCAGGTTCCGCCGGCGTGACCGCTGCCACGGCAGCAGAGACCTTGGTGCTGCCCTATAACGATCGCGCCGCCATCGAGGCCGCCTTCGCCGAGCACGGTGCGAATATCGCTGCGGTGATTACCGAATCTGCTCCGTGCAACATGGGTGTCGTAGTTCCAGAGGACGGATTCAACAAGTTCCTGAAGGAAACTACCGCCAAGCACGGCGCGCTGCTGATCCTCGACGAGGTCCTCACCGGCTTCCGCGCTTCCTCATCGGGCTACTGGGGCCTGACCGGCAAGGAAGAGGGCTGGAACGCAGACCTCTACACCTTCGGCAAGGTCATCGGCGGCGGTTTGCCCACCGCGGCCCTGGGCGGACGCGCTGAGGTCATGGACTACCTGGCACCATTGGGTCCGGTCTACCAGGCAGGCACGCTGTCGGGCAACCCGGTAGCGATGGCTGCCGGCATCGCCCAGCTGACCCACGCGACCGAGGACGTCTACGCGCACCTGGCCAAGCAGTCCGAGGCGCTGCAGGGTGCCATCACCGAATCCTTCAATGCCGCTGGCCTGGACCACTCGATCCAGCGCGCCGGTACCTTGTTCTCGGTAGCTTTCGGCACCTCCGAAAGGGGAGTGCGCAACTACGCTGACGCGCAGGGGCAGGAAGCCTTCCGCTATGCACCGTTCTTCCACTCGATGCTGGACTCCGGGGTGTACCTGCCGCCAAGCGTCTTCGAAGCATGGTTCGTCTCGGCGGCCCATGATGATGCCGCAATGGAGAAGATCTTCGCGGCCCTCCCAGCAGCTGCCCGGGCCGCTGCGGCCGCCACGGCCTAATTGCAGGCTCCCGAGGGCAACAGCCAGGGCCAGGCAGGCACCGTGAGGTGCTTGTCTGGCCCTGGCTCATTTAAGCCTGGAAAGACGGTGGGAAACGGAACTGCCCGAGTTCCGTATACGGAACTCGGGCAGTCAAGGTTCAAGCGTTCGGGAATGCCCCGTGGCTGGAAACCGGATTAGAAAGCGGCGATAACGCTGCCGTCGGTCCAGGTCTTCTCGATGTAATCGCGGACCTCATCGGAGTGCAACAGCTCTTCAAGCTTCGCAACAGCCGGGGTCTCTTCGCCGTCGCGCCAGGTCAGGAAGTTGGCGTTGGGGTTGTTCTCGCCCGACTCCTGGGCAAGCATCTCTGCTTTGTCCAGCTTGGCCTGGACGATGTAGTTGCCGTTGATGACCGCCAAGCCGATGGAATCATCGGACTTGTAGTACTGGACGACCTGCTCGGCGTTGGCGTCAGTGATTTCGAGGTTCAGCGGGTTCTTGTCCGCGTTGCCGTTGACGGTCAGCAGGGAATCATCATCGCTGAGGTTCTGCAGCAGCCCTGCTTCTTCCAGGACGCGCATGCCGCGGATCTGATTCACCGGGTCGTTGTTCAGCAGTACCTTGGTGCCTTCTGCGACGTCCTTGGCGTCCTTGAACTTCTTCGAGAAGACGGTCATTGGCTCCACATGAACGCCAGCGCCGTGCGCGAACTCGTAGCCCTTTTCCTTCATCTCGGTAGCCAGGTAGGCCTCGGTCTGGAAGTAGTTGGCATCCAGCGAGCCGTCGGCAAGTCCGGTGTTCGGGGTGACGTAGTCATCGATCTCCATGACTTCCAAGTCGATGCCGGCTTCCTTCGCCAAGTTCTCATCGATGAAGTTCAGGATGTCTGCCTGTGGGACCGGGCTGGCGCCTACCTTGATAACCGTAGGGTTTGCCGGATCCAGGGTCGCTGCAGCATCAGCAGTTGGTTCGCTGCTGCCGCAAGCAGTCAGGGCGAATGCGGTGGCAACACCGGTGATGGCGAGTGCGAGTTTCTTGCGCATAACTTGTCTTTCCTTAGGTAGAGCCGTGAGGCACGATGCGAGTGGATTTGCCGTGTCCTCAGCGGTTCCACGGCTCCGCCGGATAGACCGGCGGAAGTTTTGACTAGCGGTGATCGACCTTGCGGGCGATCGCATCACCGATGACCTGCACCAGCTGGACCATGATCACGATAATCACGATGGTCGCAAGCATGATGGGCATGTTGTAGCGGACGTAGCCGTAGTTGTAGGCCAGACGACCCAAACCGCCACCGCCTACCAAGCCAGCCATCGCGGAGTAGCCGATCAAGGTCACCAGAGTGGTGGTGACGGCCGAAATGATGCCGGGCATGGCTTCAGGCACCAGGACCTTGCGAATGGTTTGCAGCTTGGTGGAACCCATCACCAGCGCGGCATCGACCTTGCCAGCGGAAACATCGCGCAAGGCGGTTTCCACCAGGCGGGCGAAAAATGGGACCGTGCCGATGGTCAAAGAGACCGAGGCAGCGATCGGGCCCAGCGCGGTGCCGATGAGCATCGCGGCGAACGGAATCAGGGCGACCATTAAGATGGCGAACGGGACGGAACGGGTGATGTTCACGATCACCGTGGAGAGAATCGCGTTTAGCCAGCGGACCGGCGCCAGTCCGCCTTTGCCAGTGACATGCAGCAAGATACCCAGCAGCAGTCCGATGATCACGGTGATCACACCTGAGATCAAGACCATCTGCAGGGTTTCGACGGTCGCTTGGCCTACGGCCTTGAGTACGGTGGGGGTGAAGAAATCCATTGATTACTTGGCTCCCTTCACGGTTACGGCGATGCCGGTGGACTTCAGGTGGTTCACGATTGCATCCAGATCCGCGTCGGGAGCCAGCTGCAGGCGCAAGTGCGCGTACTGCTGGTTGCCAAGCTGCTCGACCGAACCAGCCAAGACATTGACATCGGTATTGAACAAGCGGGCAATGGAAGAGATGACAGGCTGGGTCGCCTGGCCGCCGGTGTAGAGCAGGTCCAGGATCGGTCCTTCGCCCTCGATGCGTGGTGCGTCGCCCGGAAGCGGGAGCAACGTGGAAGCCAAAGTGCCTTCGGCGTTGGTGATGACCTGTTCGATATTGCCGTGCTCCACGATCTTGCCGCCTTCCAGCAGCGAAACGGAATCGCAGGCTTGCTTCACGACGTGCATTTCGTGGGTAATGATCAGCACGGTGATGTTCAACCGATCGCGCAGCTTCTTGACCAAATCGAGGATTTCATCGGTGGTCTTCGGATCCAAGGCACTGGTCGGCTCATCACAGAGCAGGACATCCGGATCGGTGGCCAGCGCCCGGGCGATACCAACGCGCTGGCGCTGGCCACCGGAAAGCTGGGATGGGTACCCTTTGGCGAACCTGGTTAGGCCCACGAGCTCCAGGAGTTCAGCGACCTTGGCATCAATTTCGGCTTTGGGCATGCCACCAAGCTCCAGCGGGTATGCCACATTCTGCTCGGTGGTGCGCGAGTCGAAGAGGTTCGCGTGCTGGAAAACCATGCCAATTCGACGTCGCGCATTCCGTAACTCGTCGGTGCTGACGTTGGTCAGCTCCTTGCCGTTAACGGCAACGGTTCCGGATGTAGGCTGATCGAGCAAGGTCAAGCAACGGACGAGAGTGGATTTACCCGCTCCGGAATGTCCGACGATGCCATGAATTTTCCCGGTAGGGACTTCAAGGCTGACACCATCAAGGGCAACAACATCCTTGCCGTCTTGCTGGTAGACCTTGCGCAGGTCACTGACTGTGATCACTAGGCGTGTTCCTTCAGATTCTCAAAGGGTGTAGAGAGTACCCTCCATTGAATCATCATCGAACAAAATCGCCCGAATCAAGGGGAAATTACAGTCAAGATTCTTAGTATGAGGTCTTAATGGGGGAGCCTTCGAATATAATTTGTTGATTTGTGACAGAAAATGAACGATTGGCTTCCGCATGGTGGTCGCGAGGCCTGTTGACCCCATGTGAAACGGGGCACAAGAAGCTGATTATTTCAATCTTTACGACTCGGTGATAGGCCAAGCGCCGTCGACAACAGCTTCAGGCTTCGTCTTGCGCAAGTATTTCTGGAAACTTTCTGCCTGTTCTTTCGCCCAACCGATCTGCCAGCCGTGCAGCACCATCGGATCTACTTGCAACTGCGGATAGCGTTCGCCCAGCTGGCGAGCGACCTCGACGCAGGCAACTGCATCGGCCAACGAGGTGTGCGCATTTTCGAGGACTACACCGTAGAACTCGCAAGCCGCCGCAAGGGTGCGCTTCCCCTTGCGGAACTTGTCAACCTGCTTGTCGATGATGAACGGATCGATCACATTGCCCGGGAAAAACGGCTCAAGGTCGTAGCGAACGGCTTCGCTGTAGAGCACTGAGAAATCGTACGAAGCATTAAAAGCAACGATTGGCGCTTGCTCCGAGGCGAACTTCAGCAAATTCAAGATCTCCTGAACGGACTGTTTCGCCGGGGCACCGTCGGCGCGGGCTTTCTCGGTGGAGATTCCGTGAACTGCGGCCGCGGCCTCTGGAATCTCGACCCCGGGGTTTACCAGCCACTCGCGGTTGTTCACCACTTTGCCATCGGCATCCAGCAAGACAACCGATGCCGTAACGATGCGTGCAGTATTGGTATCAACACCAGTGGTTTCCAAATCAAAGCCAATTGCCAGGCCCTTGTGCCATTCAGTCATGGATATAACGCTACAGCCAAGGCGGGACAGGACGGCCCTGCGAATTGCGTGTTGTGGAGTCCTGCAAGCTAATTGGCAGAATAGGGCTATGACATCTGACGCAGCCGAAAAGCCCCTGGACTATTCAGAGGCGGTGCATCGCCTCGCAGCACTCGTCCCGGCAGGGGCGGTGCTCAGCTACAAGGACGTGGCAGAACTTCTCGGAAGCGGGGGAGCACGCCAAACGGGCAAGGCGATGGCAAGCGCGCCGGAAGGGACACCATGGTGGCGGATTATCCGCTCCAACGGTTCCATGGCCGATGCGCTTGCCGAAGCAGCAGAACGGCACTGGATCGCAGAAGAACTGGCAGCACCTGGCCGTCACGTGAACATGAATAGATACCGCTGGAACCCCAACGACTGGGCGTGGGAAAAAATTGACGCGCTGCGTACGGCGCTGGGCAACCCCAAAATGTCCGAGATGGATGATCAACTATGAGTATGGAAGAGACCCGAAGCCAGCCCCGCGAAGAAGCCACCTCGGTCCTTGGCCACTTGCATTCGGTGGAAAGCCCGGTCCTGGTCACTGGGGCTCCGGGTACCGGCAAGACCCATCTGCTCATCGACACCGCGGTGGCGCACCTTGACGCCGGGCTCGATCCGCAGGCCCTCTTGATCATCGGGCCAACTCGACTGACCGCTGCCTCGATCCGTGATGAGCTCAGCCGCCGAGCAGAACGGACTTTCACCGAACCGGTGGTTCGCACCTGGTCGGCTTATGCCTTTGACTTGATCCGCCGTGCCCGCGTTGAAGGACTCTTGCCCCAGCTCGAACGCATTCCCCGCTTGCTCTCCGGTCCGGAACAGGACACCCTCATCGGCCACCTGCTGGAAGGCCATGCCGAAGGCCTCACCGAAGGACCGCAGTGGCCAAGCGAACTGGCGCTGGCAGTAGGGACTCGCGGCTTCCGCAAGGAAATCCGCGAGTTCTTCGACCGTGTTTCAGAGCTGGGATTGGAACCTGCAGACATCGCTGACCTCGGCCAGCAAGCCAACCGCCCCGAATGGCACGCTGCTGCGCTGTTCTACCAGGAATACCGCGACCTGCTGGACTTGGGCAGCGCCGAAGCCTTCGACCCGGCAGGGCTGATTACCCGGGCGGCACAAATTCTGGAAGACAATGAAGCGTTCCTGCACGCAGAACAGGACCGGTTGGCCCTGATCCTCGTGGATGACCTGCAAGAAGCCACCCTGTCGCAGCACCGCCTCCTGGCTCTGCTCGGCAAGGACCGCGCCATGGTCGCTTTCGCTGCACCCGACAGCGTAGTTCAGGGATTCCGCGGTGCCCGCACCGATGAATTGCATCGTTTCGCACAGAATTACGCGAGTGCTGGCGAAGCGACCTGCCTCGAACTGACCCACGGCTATCGAATGTCTGGACAGATCACCGAGGCATGGAAACGGATCGTCAGCCGCGTGCCGCTGGCTGCAGGCTTGCGCGGACGAGCTATTGAGCCGTTGAACGTGCCGGAACACGAACTGTGCCAGGCACTGGTATTCGAGAATTCCACCTTGGAAGAACGTTTCATTGCCCAGCGGATAGTGCATCTGAACCTCTACGAGAACCGCAGCCTCGCTGAAATTGCGATTGTGGTGCGCAACGGTTCACAGGTGCGCTCCTTCAGCCGTTTTCTTGAAGGCCAGGGAATCGGCGTGCAGGTGCCGCCGGCCGAAATTCCATTGAAGGATGAAGGTGCGGTCCGTCCGCTGCTTGACCTGTTGAACTTGGCGTTCAGCGATTCTGTCACCGATGACCCGCTCCTGATGCAGAACCTGCTGCTGTCGCGTTATGGGATGAGCACTGCCTTGGAAATCCGCCGGATCCGCCAGCTCTTGCGCCAGCAGGAAGCCGCAGCCGGCGGACGCCGCTCCAGCCAGGAGTTGCTTGAATCCTGCCTGCGTGAACCGGCAATGGCCGAGAAATTGGGCAAGCCGGGTTACGGATTGAACCGGCTGCTGAAGATGTACTCCGCGCTGCAAGACGAACTGGCCAGCGGAACCGCTACACCGGAAACAGCGCTCTGGGTGATGTGGGAGGCCTCGGGCCGGGCAAAGGCCTGGCGCGAAGAGGCCCTGGGCACCGGCACTGCCGCCCGCCGCGCAGATCATGACCTGGATGCTGTCCTGTCGCTTTTCCAAGCCGCAGAACGTTTTGTGGATCAGCTTCCCGGCGCCAGCGTCCAGCAGTTCATCGAGCACATCTTGCAGCAGGAATTGCCCATGGACTCCTTGGCAACCCGTGCTGCCGGTGGGCAAACCGTCACGGTTCTCACTACCGCTGCCGCTGCCGGAAAGCAATGGCCAGTGGTCTTTATCCCCGGGCTGCAAGAAGGCTCCTGGCCCAACCTCCGGCTCCGTGGCGAGCTGCTCGGTTCCAATGCGCTCGCCGACGCCGCGGAGCATGGCATTGAATTCCTGGCCACCCGAACGCCAACGCATCTGGTACGCCAAATCCGCAACGACGAATTGCGCAGCTTCAGCAATGCCGTCTCCCGTGCTGGAGACCAGCTGATTTGCACGGCGGTCGATAACGAAGACAGCCAGCCTTCCTCTTTCCTGGATCTGGTCGAGCCACCGGGGCCAGAAGGCAGGGAACCAACCGCGGTTCCGCGCATCCGTTCGCTTCCAACCTTGGTGGCAGAGCTGCGCAGCACCGCCGAGAGAGCCAGGGCCGCCGGCCTTGGGGCAGCGCCAGCGCCGGACGATGTGGAAGCAGCTAACCTGTACCAGGACGCCACCCACGTGCTTGGACGCCTGGCTCAGGCAGAGCGCCCGGTGCGAGGAGCGCATCCAAGTTCCTGGTGGGGGTTGCGCGAACTGACTACCCATGAACCGGTTATCCCGGAAGACCAGCCTCGGCGGGTGTCACCGTCGAAGGTGGAAACCCTGGTGAAATCGCCGCTGAACTGGTTTGTGCAAAGCGCTGGTGGAACCGCTGCCCGCGATTTCGCGGCCTCCTTGGGTACGCTGATCCACTCCATCGCCGAAGAGCATCCCGATGCAAGCGGAAGCGAATACCAGCAGATCCTGGAGCAACGCTGGCCAGAGCTGGAAAAACTGGAGAACTGGGAAGGTCAAAGGGACTTCGACCGTGCCAATAGCATGCTCAAGAAGTTCGCCGCCTACTGCGTCACCATGCGCCAAGAAGGACGCGAACTGGTGGCTCGCGAGATGCCGTTCCAGATCGAG
This sequence comes from Glutamicibacter sp. NPDC087583, assembly GCF_044743685.1. Taxonomy (NCBI): domain Bacteria; kingdom Bacillati; phylum Actinomycetota; class Actinomycetes; order Micrococcales; family Micrococcaceae; genus Glutamicibacter; species Glutamicibacter sp. NPDC087583. The sequence goes on from NZ_JBIUWY010000001.1 coordinate 500,763, forward strand.
GTCCCGGCCCCTGACGGCACGCATATCCAGCTTCGCGGAATTATCGACCGCGTCGAAGCTGACGCCAACGGCAAGGTGAGGGTCGTTGACCTGAAAACCGGTTCCACTGCGCCATCCAAGGACGCAACCTTGGAACACCCGCAGCTAGGCGTCTACCAAACCGCAATCCAGCTCGGCGCGTTGCAAGATCACGAGGAAACTGCAGGACTCCCGGATGAGCCAGCCGGCGCATCCTTGGTCTACGTCGGTACCAGCACCAAGGGCGCCTCGGTCCGTGAACAACCATCAATTGGTGAAGGGGACTGGGCCCGCGCGCTCATCTTCGAAGCTGCCTCGCTGATGGGAAACAGTGAATTCATCACCCGGCACGTTTCGGGAGCCGCAGGGATCCTCGGCAACTGCACGCTGCCTGAAATCTGCCCTTTGTGCGCCCAAGGACGACAGGTCACCGAACCATGAGCAATATCAGATTCACTCCAGAAGAACTCTCCGCAGCCCTGGGCGAGCAGTTTCCGCCCACCGCGCAGCAGGCTGAGATAGTCGCTGCGCCATTGGAACCGATGCTGGTCATCGCCGGCGCCGGCTCGGGCAAGACCAAAACCATGGCGGATAAAGTCGTCTGGCTGGTAGCCAACCAGCTGGTCCGGCCGGAAGAGATTCTCGGGGTGACCTTTACCCGCAAGGCAGCGGGAGAGCTTTCCGTGCGTATCCGTGCCAAGATCGCGCAGCTTGTGGCCACCGGTCTGCTCAGCCCAGAAGAAACCCGGGACTTCCTTGACCCTGCGGTATCCACCTACCACTCCTACGCCAACACCCTGGTCCAAGACCATGGGCTGCGGCTTGGCCTTGAAGAAGACAGTGCCTTGTTGGGCGCGGCCCAATCATGGCAGGTGGCCCACTCGGTGCTGGAAAGATACACCGGCAACTACGAGCACCTGAACAGTGCCACCAGCACACTGATTGATGCCATCGTTTCCTTCAGTTCGGAAGCATCCGAGCACTTGGTCACCGCACCTGAGGCCCATCAGTGGATTGATGACCTGGTGGCACGCCTGCGCACCTTGCCGATGGACGCAGAGAAGCCCAAGAAAACTACCCAAGCAGCCCTCAAGCTCATCGACAAGCTGGCTTCACGTGCCACCATCGCTGAGTTGGCTGAAGAGTACGCCCGGGAAAAGAAGCGCCTCGGGGTGATGGACTACGGCGACTTGGTGGCCCACGCAGCGCGTATCGCCCAGGAGGTGCCGGCAGCTGCGCTCGCCGAACGGGCTAGCCACAAGGTGGTGCTGCTGGATGAATTCCAGGACACCTCGCACGCGCAGATGGTGCTCTTCTCTCAACTCTATGGCGAAGGCCATCCGGTCACCGCGGTGGGTGACCCTAACCAATCCATCTACGGATTCCGCGGGGCTAGTGCCGGTCAGCTGTTCCGATTCCCAGAAGTCTTCCCGATTGTTCGGGACACAGGCCGGGACGTCGCCCACGTGAAGCACCTGACCATCGCATGGCGCAATACCGTCAACGTGCTCGCGGCAGCGAATAGCATCACTGCCGGCGGGCCGCAGCATCAAGGCCCGGTCTCGGTCAAGCCCTTGGATTCCTCGGCGCATGCCAAGCCAGGTCGTGTGGTGCTCAACCGTTGCGCAACGGTTCGCGACGAGGCAGACGCCATAGCCGACATGATTGTTGCCGAGAATAGGGCATCTTCCGAGCCGAAGACCAGTGCGGTGCTCTCGCGAAATCGTACCCAGTTGAGCATCATGGGCGAGGTGCTCGCTGAGCGGGGCATCAAATACCAGCTCGTGGGACTATCCGGATTGCTGAGCACCCCTGAGCTCACCGACCTGGTCTCGTACCTGCACGTGCTGGTTGACCCGCTGCGCTCCGACAAGCTCATGCGCTTATTGGCTGGAGCGCGCTGGCGGCTGGGTGCCGCAGACCTGATGGCCTTCGCCGATTGGTCCCGCCAGCTGGAACGGCGGCGAGCCCGCGGGCTGCAGCCAGACCCGGCAGAAAGCGAAGAGGCGCAGAGCCCCGAAGAAGCAGTGACCGAGGCGGCCCGCGCCGAACTCAATGATGCGGCCAGCCTCGTCGAAGCACTGGACTTCCTGCCCAGGGAAGGGTGGACCAGCAATGACGGCAGGACCATTAGCGCAGCGGGCTACGAGCGCTTGGCGGCCCTGCGCGATGAACTCGCCGGCCTGCGGCTGCTGGCCAATGACGACCTTGAAACGCTGATTCGCGAGACCGAACGCGCCATGAACCTGGACATCGAGGTGGCTGCCCGTCCGTGGATATCTCGAGACAAGGCGCGAGCCAACCTCGATGCCTTCGCCGATGTGGTACGCGAATACTGCCGCAATGCGCCACGCGTTGAACTGTCCGGCTTCTTGATGTGGCTGGAACAGGCCGCCGAAAAGGAAAAGGGACTACCGCTGCCAAGCGAAGATGCTGACCCCGCGGCAGTCCAATTGCTGACGGTTCACGCGTCCAAGGGATTGGAATGGGACATCGTGGCGGTGATGACCTTGAACGACGGGGTGTTCCCGGGTTCCAAATCCGACCGGTGGACCAGCGGTGACAAAGCGCTGCCCTGGGAAATCCGTGGCGACGCCCGCGACCTGCCCCAATGGGACACCGAACAGCCGGCCTTGAAGGAACTGCTGGAAGCCGAATCGGTCTTCAAGGACCAGGTAGAGGACCACCACATTGCCGAAGAGCGTCGCCTGGCCTATGTTGCGGTGACCCGCGCCAAGTCATTGCTGATTTGCAGTAGCAGCGTCTGGACGAGCACCCGTACCAAGCCAACCGAGCCATCAGAATTCTTCACCTGTTTGCTTCCGCTGGCCGAAGGCGAGGAACCCCAGGCGGAGATCGGGGTCTGGGTGAAGGACGAAGAAGCGCCGGAACAAAACCCGAGCACTTTGACGCCCCTTGAAGCGCTGTGGCCGTACGATCCATTGGAAGGCCCCGTCGTCACGGGGGGAGTGCAAAAGACTCCATACCCGTATTCACGGCGCAATGTCATTGCGGAAGTGGCGAAGGATCTCGAATCCGTTCCAACAGATCATGAGCCGCTGACCAGCTTCGGGAGGCAGTGGGCTGAAGAAGCCGAGAAACTTCTAGGCCAGCGCGAGTTCTTGGCTGGCCGTGAGCGCAGCATCGAGGCACCAGAGCATGTGCGTGCTTCATTGTTTGTCGAGCTGGCCGAGGACCCGGTTGGGGTACTGGAAAACCTTCGACGCCCGGTGCCGCGTCGACCGGGGCTCGCTGCACGGCGCGGTACCGCGTTCCATGCCTGGATTGAAGAGTTCTACGAGAAGACGTCAATGCTTGATCTGGGAGACCTGCAGGATCCGGCAGATGGCTATCTTGATGAGGCGCTGGACCTTGAATCCATGAAGGAAGCGTTCCTATGCAGCGAATGGTCCAAGCTGCAGCCGGCCTATGTCGAGGTTCCATTGGAGACCCGTGTGGGTCCGGTGGCTGTGCGTGGCCGCATTGATGCCGTCTTCCGGATGGACGACGGTACGTGGCTGATGCTGGACTGGAAAACCGGTCGAGTTCCTAGCGGCAAGGATCTGAAGAGCAAGCTGGTCCAGCTCGCGGTGTATCGTCTGGGCTGGTCACGCCTGCACGGAATCCCGCTAGAGGAGATCAAGGCCGCCTTCTACTATGTGGCGGCGGGCATTACGATCCACGCGGAGTATCTCTCCGATGAGCAAGAACTGGAACAGATGATCAGCAGCGCGTTTGAACAGCTCGAAGGCTAGCCGCTCAGGACGCTGGGAAGTCTTTACTTCTCGGCGTCCTCAACAGGCTTGTTGTTCTTTTCAGCAGGCTCAGCCGTGCTCATTGGCCGTGCGGCAGCTGACTCGGCCTCCGCTGCATCACTATCGTGTTCGGCGGCCTTGGAGGCGGGTTCATCCTTCGCAGGCGAACTGTTCTTGGCATCAGCCTGAACAGCATCAGATTTTGGCTGGTCACCAGACTCCTCTGGCGCGGCCTGGACATTGGACGCTGTGCTTCGGGGTGTTGCGGAGTTCGGCGATTCCGCTGCCAGGGGAGTGACCTTGTCGGTGTTAATGCTTGGCGCGGCGACGGCGGCCGGCTTTTCCGGAGCCTTCTGGGCCGGTGCTTCTGGCTGGGGAGCCAAAGGGCGCGGAGCTTCCACGACCGACAATGGCTGGCCACCGTACTCCGCGATGTTCTGGTCCAATTCGCGTAGCATCTCTTCGGCCTCGGCGATGCGCTCGTAGTCCTTGGAATCCAAAGACTTCACCAGCCACTGCGCCAGCGCGAATTCGGCGGCCAGCGCGGCGCGACGCATGATGTGCGGATCCGCAGCCTTGCCGCGGGCTTCGACATAGGCGGTGAAAACGCGCTCGCTGAAGCTCTGGTCTTCTATGGCCGAAAGCCAAGCGAAGTCATCAGCGGGATCACCGACGTGCAAATCTGTCCAGCCCTTGACTGCAGTGATGCTGGAATGGGAAATCTGCAGCTGCTCTTCATCGAAGTCGCCGTGAACTACGGCAGCGTTGAAACGCCACAGCGCCACGTCCTCCATGGCGTGTTCCCAACGGCGCAGTAAACCGCTTGGCACCTTGCCCGTAGCCGCGGCCGTATCCAGTTCGTTGAGTTTGCGCTGTCGAATCTCGTCGGCAGTGTAGGTCGGCAGGCCTGCCACTTCAACAGCTTCATCTGGGATCTGGTGGATGGCAGCCATGCATTGGCCCAGCGACTTGGCCAGGTTGCTGCCGACATCAACCAATTCATCGAGGGTCGGAACGTGTCCGGGCATATCCTTGTAGACAAAGGTGCGCAGTGGGCCCTGGCGCACGGTGCCGGCTACGGCAGGCAAGGAAAACGGCAGTGAAGCGCGGACCTTGGCGGAGAAAGCGCGCAAGGCCGAAAGCTCTGCTTCCAGACGCATGCTTGCCTCGTCATGCCGAGGTGAACGAACGCGCCAGCGATGCTTGAGTGCGTCGACGATCAATGCTGAGTCAAAATCTTCTGCATCGTCGGACAGCGCCGCGAAGCCTACCGGAGTCAATCCGGGGACGGCGGCGGTGGCAATTGCGGCGAGTTCCATGGCAGTGCGTTTCACAAGTTCCACCGTATGCGAGATTCCCTTTTCTATCGTTGAATGACGCACGGAATATGGCGGGATTCACCGGCAACATTCAGAGTTGCGACGAATCTCATTGATCAACAGCTATCCACATTGAGCAAGCATCAAGATTCTGGAGCGCTATGTGCATTAGGTTAGAGGTATGGCTCTGGCAGAAACTTATCGAACCCCACTTACCGGACTTCACTTCGGACAGTCTCTGATTGAGCGCCCACTGACCGAAAAGCAAGACCCGATGCTTTTGCCTGGCCTATTTAAGCAGCGCAGCACCAAGGTGCTGCTGATCAGTGGTGGTGGCGCGGCAACTATCGGCTCTGATCTCTTCTTTCTCAACGGCACGGACTACCTCGCAAAAGACTCCGAGCGCCAGGTGTACCTGGGGCGTGCATCAGGCACGGAATACGTTCTGGCTCTCGTTGATGCCGAGGACTATGCCTCCAGCGGCATCGAGCGCTGGACGACGCTACGTGAAGGCTTCAACCTGCTCAATGAACTGCATGCAGAACTCTTCGTTGAAGCGCAGGCGATCGCCAATTGGATCCGTTCAGAGAAATTCTGCCCACGCTGCGGTTCACCCGTTAGGGCTGCCACCTTCGGGTGGGGCCAGCGTTGCGTGAACAATGACCACGAGCTTTTTCCACGTACCGACCCGGCAATCATTGCCTCGGTGATCGACAGCCAAGATCGATTGCTGCTCGGATCCAACGCCACCTTCAAGCACCGGATGTACTCGGTGCTTGCAGGATTCGTCGAAGCAGGGGAGTCCCTAGAGTCTGCTGTGCGCCGCGAGATCTTTGAAGAATCCGGTGTGCGTATTGGAGAGGTCGCCTACCGCGGTTCCCAGCCCTGGCCAATGCCGCGATCGCTGATGCTCGGTTTCGCTGCTGAAGCCTTGAGCGAAGAGCTGGTTCCGGATGGTGCAGAAATCATGGACCTTCGCTGGTTCACACGAGCCGAACTGCGTGAAGCTCTGGAATCAGGAACAATAGATATACCGCGCGGAGTCTCGATAGCCCACGCATTGATCCGTACCTGGTACGGCGAACCCCTTCCGGAGGCCCTGAGCAAGTGACCGAATACGACAATCCGCCAGCAGACAATTTGCTGGCGGGACTGGATGCTGAACAGCGGCAAGCAGCTGAAACCCTCAGCGGTCCACTGTGTATTCTGGCGGGCGCAGGAACCGGCAAGACCAGAGCAATTACCCACCGGATCGCCCACGGCGTGCATACTGGCATCTACAACCCGACCAGTGTTCTCGCGCTGACTTTCACCACGCGTGCAGCTGCGGAGATGCGTACCCGCTTGCGTCAGCTCGGCGCACCCGGCGTGCAGACGCGTACCTTCCACGCAGCTGCCTTGCGCCAGCTGCAGTACTTCTGGCCGCAGGCCGTTGGCGGTACCCTGCCGAACTTGGTAGAACACAAGGCCCCGCTCATTGCGGAGGCGGCGCGTCGCCTGCGCATTTCCAGCGACCGCGCCATGGTCCGTGATCTGGCTGCGGAAATCGAATGGGCCAAGGTCTCCATGCATACCCCGGAAAGCTACGCCAAGATTGCGTCTTCCCGAGAACTGCCCAACGGTCTCGAAGCAGTGAGCATGGCCCGCATCTTCCAAACCTACGAAGAGCTCAAAGATGACCGCGGAGTTATCGACTTTGAAGACGTACTGCTGCTGACCATTGCAATTCTTGAAGACAATGAAAAAGTCGCAGCCAGTGTACGCCAGCAGTACCGCCACTTCGTCGTCGACGAGTACCAGGACGTTTCGCCGTTGCAGCAACGGCTCCTGGATCTCTGGCTTGGCCAGCGCAACGAACTGTGCGTGGTGGGCGATGCCTCCCAGACCATCTATTCTTTCACCGGTGCACGCCCAGACTTCTTGCTGAACTTCGGCACACGGTTTCCGGAAGCAAAGGTCGTGAAGCTGGTACGCGATTACCGCTCCACTCCTGAAGTCGTGAACCTGGCGAATAAGGTGCTTGCTAATCGGCGCATTGAATCCCAAGTCCCTGACCGTAACGTGACCTGGCCCGAACCACTGGAACTCATCGCGCAACGCGATCACGGTCCGGCCCCTGAATTCTTTGAAGCGACGGATGACGAAAATGAAGCCGAGGAAGTCGCCCAGCGCATCAAGCAGCTGCTCAAAAACGGCCAGGACATCTCCGAGATTGCCATCTTGTACCGCACTAACGGGCAGTCCCAGGCTTTTGAGCAAGCACTGACGGCGTATTCCATCCCCTACGTAATGCGTGGTGCCGAGCGGTTCTTCTCCCGTCGCGAAGTCAAGGAAGGGATGCTGGCCTTGCGGGCCGGCTTGAGCGTCGCCGCAGATACTCCGGTTGCGCAGATGGTGCGCGATGTGCTCTCCTCGCACGGCTACTCGGCGAATGCCCCAAGCGGCGGCACTGGTGCGGTGCGCCAGCGTTGGGAATCGATGTCGGCACTGGTTCGCCTGGCCGACGAAGTCGTTGCGCTTAAAAAAGAACAAGACATTGATGCCACATTGCACGATGTGGTCAAGGAATTGGAAGACCGCGCAGCGATCCAGCACGCGCCAACTCTGGATGGCGTCACCTTGGCATCATTCCACGCAGCCAAGGGGCTGGAATGGGATGCTGTATTCCTGGTTGGATTGAACGAAGGCCTGGTCCCGATCTCCTATGCCAAGGACCAAGCGGGCTTCGATGAAGAACGGCGGCTGCTGTACGTGGGTATTACCCGCGCACGGAAGCACCTGTACCTGTCCTGGTCGCTGGCAAGGACCCCGGGCGGACGCGCGCACCGATACCCATCACGATTCCTCGATGGAATTAAATCGGTACGCCAAGCCAGCAGCAGGCAGCAGACCACCTACCGCAAACGCGAACAGAAAATCACGCCCGCAGTCTGCATGACCTGTGGATCCTTCTTGACCAGTGCAAAAGAGCGAAAGCTCAAACGTTGCGCCTCGTGCCCTGCTGCCTATGATGAAGCGTTGTTTGAGACTTTGCGTGAATGGCGATCGGAGGTTGCCCAATCCAACGCGGTCCCGGCATTCGTCATATTCACCGATGCAACCCTCATGTCCATCGCGGAGCACCAGCCGGATTCAATCCAGGGATTGTCGAAGATTCCCGGGGTGGGACGTAGCAAGCTTGAACGATATGGCGAGGCGGTGCTTGCGGTCGTTGACGAGCGCCGCGCATAGGGTTCTCCACAAGTTGGCGAATTGGTCCGAAGCTGTTCAGGCTAGGACGTAGCTTAGAGATCACGTAGTGAGCGGACAGGAAGGTCCCCGGCCGCTGCCATAGATGAGGAAAGAGGCGCAATGCAATGCCAGCTTTTCCAAACACCGTCGACTTCGTCGCGCCGGATGAGATTCCAGTGCGGGTTCTCCGCTCGGCCAAGCGCAAGAAGACCATTTCCTCCCAGTGGCGCGATAACCGGCTGATTATCCAAGTCCCTGCAGCGCTGGACGAAAAAACGGAACGCGCTTTCGTTGATGAGATGATCTCGAAGTATCGCAAGGGACGCCAAGCGCGTACCGCGGGTCATACCGATGATGCGCTGGAGCGCCGAGCGGCATCTCTTGACCAGCAGTACTTCGCCGGCGAAGCCGCGCCGCAATCCGTGCGTTGGGTAGCCAACCAAAATAAGCGTTGGGGTTCGGCTTCATATCGGCAGCGCAGTATCCGCTTATCGGTCACGTTGCAGCATATGCCCAGCTGGGTGCAGGACTATGTTCTAGTCCACGAGCTTGCGCATCTGGTGGTCCCGCGGGCCGGCCACGGACCTAGGTTCCAGGCTTTGCTGAACCGGTTCGAACGCCGAGCGCAGGCGGATATTTTCTTGGAGGCATTCCACGCAGGCTACAACGCTCACGCCAAGGAATTGGGCCGGGCCCAGGATGAACTTTCGGGTTTCGGCCATGACGAGGAACAGTAGCTCAATGCACGAAGGAGGGATGTGCACTCGTGCACATCCCTCCTTCGAGGTTTCGATCTAATCAGTTCTTCGGATCCTCTGGATTCCCTGAACCGTCATCGCCTTCGGCTTCGGGTTCAGCGTTGTCGAAGCCGCCGTCCAGAAGCTTACCCAGTGCTGCGTCAAAGTCGTCGAACTCGGTCGCGGCAACTTCACGGCGATGCGTGAAGCCCTTGGGATCGGTGAGGTCTTCCGCGGTAGGCATCAGATCTGGGTGATCCCATACGGCATCACGGCCCTCGATTCCACGTTCGTCGTACAAGTGCTCCCACAGGGCAGCCGCTTCGCGCAGCTTGCGTGGGCGCAATTCAAGGCCAACCAGAGATGCGAAGGCAGTCTCAGCTGGGCCACCCGAAGCTCGGCGGCGACGCATCGTCTCGCGCAGGTGACCAGCAAATGGAAGGTTCTGGGCGGCCAAGGAGACCACATGATCAACCCAGCCCTCGATCAATGCCAACGTCAGTTCTAGGTTTTCTAGAGCCTTCTCCTGAGCGGGGGTGCGCTGCGGGGTGAACAATCCTTCACCCAGCATCGACTGCAGCGCTTCAGGGTTGGACGGATCGATACCGCGTACTGCTTCTTCAATGCGCGACATGTCGATATGGATGCCCCGAGCATAGGATTCCACGGCACCAATCAACTTGGAGCTTAGCCAAGGGACCCGGTTGAACAATCGTGCGTGTGCGTTCTCCCGCAGAATCACATACAGCAGGACTTCCTGCTCTGGGATTTCAAGGCCATCGCCGAACTTGCTGACGTTGGCCGCGATAATGCCTGGAGTGGTTCCTGCCAAAGGCAGGCCGATATCGGTGCCGCCAAGCACATCGGTTGCCAAGCCGCCCAGTGCAGTGCCCAGCTGCATGCCGAACATGCTGGCTCCGAGATTGCGGAACATGCCATCGGAATTGCCGAGCATGCCCTTCATCTCTTCGGGGATCTGATCCTTCATCGCGGTGGTGATTGCGTTAGCTACCGACTCGGCAACAGGCTCGGTGACCTGCTTCCAGGTGGCCAGGGTCTTGTCATACCATCGTTTACGAGTCCATGCCTCGGTCGAGCGGCCGTTCGACTCGAACACCGTAGCGTTGTTCAGCCACAGTTCAGAAAGGTTTGACGCATCGCTGATGGCGTTGTTGCGCGCGTCCGATACCGCCGGATCATCGCTGGCATATGCCTGCAAAGCGGTGTCGGATGCAAGCTTCCAGTTCACCGGACCGGAAGACGCGTTATTGCTCATCATCGCGGACATCATGGCCTGGGCCTGCTGCATCATTTTCTGCATCGCAGCCGGATCGCCTTGAGCACCAAGGGCATCACGAAGCTGCGGCGGGAGGTCATTCGGGTCGAATCCGCCACCGAAGAGCTGACCAAACATTGCAGAAAATGGGTCCTGCGGATTGTTTTCGTCGTCATCGCCGTTAGGGCGGTTATTCGGGGGGTTCTGTGCCATGCCTTTAAAACTACCGCGAGTAGCTGATAGTTCCCATGAATCTGGGCTTCAGTTCGCTTTCGGCACATCGAATACGCCTTGATGCTGATGCTTTTAAACCCAGGGCTTCAGTAGGCTAAGGGTGGGGATGTCTGCAAGGACGGATCCGCGTATTTTTTGACAGTTGGCGGGAGCAGGATCAGTGCACGTACAGGAACCACAAGACTCGACTTTGGAGCCAGGCGATTCCAGCCGCACTCCGCGAGGTTCCAAAACCATGAAACGCACCAGCTCCGGCGTCGTTGCGCTCCTCCTGATCGGCGTCATGATGTTTCTCCCGACGAATTTCATGATCCGGTCGCCTGGCCCAGTGTTTAACACTCTTGGCGAGGACAACGGGCACGATGTGGTCTCCATCAAGGGAGCCCAGTCATACCCTTCGGAGAGCGTCTTGGATCTGTTGACCATTTACGTCCAGGGTGGCGGGCAGAACCGAATCACCATACCTGTCGTACTTGAAGCATTGGTCAATTCGGCCAAGGATCTAGTTCCTGAAGAAACCATCATTTCTCGTGGTGTCTCTTCGGAAGAGAAGAATGAACAAAATGATTTCATGATGACTTCATCGCAGGACTTGGCTGTGGCAGCGGCTTTGGCCGAGCTGGATCAGGGCTTTACCGAGTGGCTTACGGTCGCTGAGTTCTCCACCGGCACGAATGAAAAAGTGCTTGAGCCCAAGGATCGCCTTCTGAAATTCGAAGGAGAGCAGATCACTTCGCTGGAACAGCTGAAGGAAGAACTGAATTCCCGCGGTGCAGAACCAGCAATCTTGACCGTTGGCAGACCGGATAAGCATGGCGTCTACAGCGACGTAGATGTCACTGTGAACACCAAGGAAGCCGAGAATGGCGAACGCCAGTTGGGTGTCTTCCTGGGCAACGAATACGAGTTCCCTATCGATGTGAGCTTCGGGTTGGAAAATGTTGGCGGTCCCAGCGCCGGCATGATGTTTGCCTTGGCGATCATTGACCGCCTGACGGAAGGCTCATTGGCGGGAGACCACCACATCGCAGGTACCGGTGAGATTTCAGCCGATGGCAAGGTCGGTCCAATCGGTGGAATCGCCCAGAAGATGGTGGCGGCGAAGAATGCCGGAGCAACCGTCTTCTTGGCCCCAGCCGACAACTGCGCTGAAGCCATAGGGCGTATTCCTGCCGGACTGGATGTCATCAAGGTTGCAACCCTGTCAGAAGCTCGCCAGGCATTGGAGAAGATCGCCGCAGGTGAAGACCCGGCGACTTTCACGACATGCGAATAGATTTAGCCGGGCATCAAGGGAAGAATGTGATGCAAGGAAACCAGTCTCGTACACAACGCCCGTACAAGAATTAGGTACACGAGTTCTCTTGTTGGGAACAACGGGAAGAACCCAAAGTAAGGAATAGATAGTGTCTTTCGGATCGGATAGTCCGTTCGGGGGTCCGCCGCGGCCCCAAGAACCACAACGACCTTCCAACCCTTCGGGCAAGAAAGCCTCGCCGCTGACCCTGACCATCTTCGCGGTGGTCATTCTCGTCGCAGTCTTCGTTTTCTTGTCGAATTTCTACGCTGATATCCTCTGGTTCAACCAGCTGGGTTTCTCCGAGGTCTACTGGACTGAGCGGATCTCCAAATTAGTGATCTTCCTGATCGCTTTGGTGCTGATGGCGGTTCCAATGTGGTTCTCGATGCGCAGTGCCTACAAGCACCGCCCTGTCTATGCGCCAAACTCGACCCGACCTGATTCCATGTCGCGCTACCAGGCCCAGCTGGAACCAGTCCGCCGATTCCTGATGGTTGGCATTCCATTGGTGATCGGCATTTTCGCTGCCGTTGCCGTGGCCGGACAGTGGCAGACCATCTTGCTGTTCTTCAACCAGGTCGGTTTCGGTAGCACTGACCCCCAGTTCAACATGGATCTGGGCTTCTTCGTTTTCTCCCTTCCATTCATCGCACTGGTCAACGGCTTCCTGATCTCGGTCGTGCTGCTCAGCGGCGTGGCTGGTCTGCTGACCCACTACCTCTACGGCGGAATCCGCGTTGAAGAGCGTGGCGGCATAACCGTTGGCAAGGCCGCTCGGGTGCACACCGCAGTTGTTGTCGGAGTCTTCTTGATCTTCCAGGCTGTGAACTTCTGGATCGGCCAGTACGAGACCCTCACCGACCAGTCCGGCCGTGTCGCCGGTGCACTGTACAAGGATGTCCACGCTGTCATCCCTGCACAGATGATTCTGGCCATTGTGGCAGTCCTTATCGCCATCACCTTCGTGATTGCGGCAATCAACGGTCGCTGGCGTTTGCCATTGATCGGCACCGCCATGCTGGTAGCAACGATGATCGTTGCCAGCGGCGTCTACCCGTTCCTGATCCAGCAGTACAAGGTGGTCCCTTCCCAAAGGGCGTTGGAGAGCGACTATATTGAGCGCAACATCGAAATGACGCGCTTGGCTTTCGGTCTCGACGATGTCGAAGTTACTGACTACGATGCGAAGATCTCGACTGAGAAGAATGCGCTGGCCGAGGAAACCTCAACCACCGCGAATATCCGCCTGCTGGATCCAAACCTGGTTTCGGCTGCTTTCGCGCAGCTGCAGCAGTTCCGCGGCTACTACACCTTCGCCGAGACCCTTAACGTCGACCGTTACGAGATCGACGGCAAGGTGGAAGATACCGTTATTGCGGCCCGTGAAGTGAACGTGGACCCAACCGACACGTGGGTGAACCAGCACATCAACTACACCCATGGCTACGGCCTGGTGGCTGCCTACGGTAACCGCGTGGCTGCCGGTGGTCGTCCGGACTTCATGCTCGGTGGCATCCCGACCTCCGGTGATTTGATTACCGACGAGGATTACGAGCCGCGGATCTACTTCGGTGAGAATTCTCCGTCCTACTCCATTGTCGGCGGGCCGGATGAGGGATGGACCGACCAGGAACTTGACCGTCCAGGTACCGGTGGCGAGAACCAAGACACCCGCTATACCTTCCAGGGCGATGGCGGTCCGAACGTTGGCAACATGTTCAACCGCTTGGTCTACGCACTGAAGTTCGCCTCCACTGACCTCTTGCTCTCACAGAACGTCAATAGCGAATCGCAGATCCTCTACGATCGTGATCCTCGCGATCGCGTGAGCAAGGTTGCTCCGTACCTGACGCTGGATTCCCAGGCTTACCCTGCCATCATTGATGGCCGCGTGCAGTGGATCATCGATGGCTACACCACCTCCAACGACTTCCCGTATTCGCAGCAGCAGCAATTGGACTCGGCAGTGACCGACTCGCTGACTAATGCGCAGGACCTGTCTTTGACCGGCCGCGTGAACTACCTGCGCAACTCGGTGAAGGCCACCGTCGACGCCTATGACGGAACGGTCAAGCTTTACGCCTGGGACACCGAAGACCCGATCCTGCAGTCCTGGCAGAAGGTCTTCCCTACGGCATTGAACCCGTTGGATGACATGTCGGCTGAGTTGATGGAGCACGTACGTTACCCTGAGGACATGTTCAAGGTGCAGCGCGAAGTGCTAACCACCTACCACGTGGACAACCCGGACGCGTTCTACGAGTCCAACGACGCGTGGGCTGTGCCGGATGATCCGACCTCATCCGCCGCTGGCGTGAAGCAGCCGCCATACTTCATGTCCTTGAAGATGCCGACCCAGGATGAAGCGTCGTTCTCGCTGACCTCGACGTTTATCCCTGCTGCCGCGGCCAACGGCCAGCAGCGCAACGTGCTCTTCGGCTTCCTTTCGGCCAACGCCGATGCCGGCTCCGAACCTGGGGCGAAGGCCGAAGACTACGGCAAGCTGCGCCTGCTCGAGCTGCCACGAGATACTGCGGTTCCTGGCCCAGGCCAAGCACAGCAGAACTTCGATACCAACACACGCGTGACCACTGAATTGAACCTGCTGCGTCAGGGTGCTTCGGAGGTCAAGAACGGCAACCTGCTGTCGCTGCCAGTTGGCGGCGGTATCCTCTACGTTCAGCCGGTCTACGTTCAGTCCTCGGGACAGACCAGCTACCCGACCTTGCGTAAGGTCCTGGTTTCCTTCGGCGACAAGGTTGGCTTCGCCGATACCTTGGCTGAAGCACTGGATGAGGTCTTCGGCGGTGAGTCCGGTGCAGTGACTGGTGAGACCGAAGGCGTTACGCCAGAGGATGATCCAAAGGGCGAGAAGGAACCAACCAAGACTGATACCCAGAAGCTCTCCGAAGCTCTGGCTGATGCGAATGAAGCCATCAAGAATGGCCAGGAAGCGCTGGCCAAGAGCGACTTCGGAGCCTACGGCGAATCGCAGAAGCAGTTGGAGGATGCCTTGACCCGCGCGATGGACGCAGATGCGGCCATCAACGGCACCGAGGTTGACGGGGATGTGAAACTGGACGACGGACAAAATCAGGACGCAGCCCAATCGCCAGCACCCCAGGACGGTGCTGAAGGCTAAGCACTAGCATCAGCTGACCGATTTGCTTTCACTCCGCGATGATGCAAGAATTATCTAGTCATCGCGGGGTGGAGCAGTTCGGTAGCTCGCCGGGCTCATAACCCGGAGGTCGCAAGTTCAAATCTTGCCCCCGCCACGAATGGCAAAATGGAGATCCTAACGGATCTCCATTTTGCGTTAATCTGCAAGTTGCCCGTTGCCGGATCAGTACCCGTGAATTGATGCGGGAACTGCCGTCAACCCATGTACGGGAAGGGGGCGGTCGCCGGCATATGTGTAAGTTGGGGCCGAAGGCTGACGCAGTTCCAGGCCTACCGCAGGGCCCCGGGCGCTGGAAGGCCCGAGAATCTTCCCCTGAGCGGGCTAGGGTGATCGCAGCAGACTCTCAGGCACCTTGTGGCGACGGGCTACCCGCCGGAGTGTGCAATCATGCGGCGGAAGACCCCTGGGGTCTTTGAAACCCGGGTAACGCCGGGCCAAGGCATCTGGATATAACCAAAGGATAATTCGGATCAGGTCGGACATTTAGGCGTAGTGCGATTAAGGACACTCTTTTCGATTCGCTATTGAGTTCACCAGTTGGTAATGTTGTATTTACCGACGCGGGGTGGAGCAGTTCGGTAGCTCGCCGGGCTCATAACCCGGAGGTCAGAGGTTCAAATCCTCTCCCCGCCACGAAAGTGGAAACGGAGATCCGGAAGGGTCTCCGTTTTTGGTTTAACCGGACTTCTCAGGCCTGCGCCAATGGGCGACCGTGGCGTTTATTTTGGGCTATAGGCAATAAAGTGTGTCTGACCCGGGCGTGTTCCCGGGCCAGACAACCTTAAAACCCTGCTCTAGTAGATATTCCTCATCCACTCACTGCGAATGAATTGCCCATCCTCAGTGCTGGCGCCAGTGCCATAAAGCTCCGGGCCGATTGGTGCTTCATCAACTATGTGCTGCGCCTTCTTCTTCGCTTCGGGAGTGTAATGCTCCGGGCGCAACAGTGTCCGCAAGGCCGGGTGGTTCCCGTCATCCGCATGCGTCCAGCAGAACCACTCGCACGCCCGCCGGCGATGCTCAATGGGCATCCCTCGGTGATAGAAAATCATGGCCCGGATGCCGGAGTTCACCGCACCTTCAATCATGTTCGTCGTCGCGTTGATCCCCAAGCCGTTCAGATCTGTATCCAGGTAGGTGAACAGGTGCCCGCGTCGCAGGGCGTTATTCATGGACTCGTAGGCGCTGCGTAGCCGATCGTGGGTGTACCACCACTTGCGGTTGCGTCGCAGGCCCCGCGGCCAGGCACCGGACCAGTCAGCAGCGTAGGTGCGTTCATTGATCAGCTCGTGGTTTTCGGCATGCCACGCAGCGAAGGCGGCAATCCATTCTGCTGCGGCTTCCTGCGTCCGGATTTTCGTGAGTTTCAGGCTCAATCGACGTAATGACTTCCCTGCAGGCAAACGCGGATTCAGGGTCAGGTAGGTGCGCACGTTGCGCTGGATATGCACCAAGCAGCGTTGAATTTTCACGTTCGGCCAGAACTCTTTGAGCGCTTTCATCAGGCCTGATCCGCCGTCGGTCACCACGACTTTCGGTCCGGGGAAATGCTGCAGCAACACGGTCCAGGCCTCGGCTTTTTCGCGGTCGCACCACTGCCATCCGATGACACGTCCGTGAGCGATGGCGATCAGCAGGCACCAGCCTTGGCGCAGATAGATGCCGTCGACTTGGATCTCGTCGAAGACTTCGCCGGTGTGATGCAGGTAGGGGTGCACGTTCCAGCACCAAGCGGTCTGATGCCGGAAGGTGCGGCCGGTTCCGCCGCCGAATTCGGCTTGGGAATGTTTGCTCATCAGCCAGGTGACGAAGCCGGTGAGTTGGTTGCGGGCGGTGGTGTCTTCGCGTTTGAAAACGGTGCTGGCATTGCAGGTGATGCAGCGCCAGCGCTGGGTTCCTTTGGAGGTGGTTCCGTTTTTCTTCAGTCGGGAATGACAGATAATACAAGTATGGGATTGTCCAGTAAGCTTCACACTTATGGATTCAATACCCATGTGAACCTTGATCCTGCCCCGGCTGTCCGGGGCAGGATCAGGTTTTCAGACACACTTTATTGCCTATAGCCCTTTATTTTTATTCAAGCTCGCCGGATGGGTCTGAAAAGCTTTCCCTTCATCCGGGGGAGAGCCTGTGCAGAGTTGGGCGGTTGCCCCCGCTTCGCGAGCCGGGGGTGTCCTGGTGATGCAATGCACTATCCCAGGATTGGCCAAGTCATTCACTGATTGGTAATGTTGTATTTACCGACGCGGGGTGGAGCAGTTCGGTAGCTCGCCGGGCTCATAACCCGGAGGTCAGAGGTTCAAATCCTCTCCCCGCCACGAAAGTGGAAACGGAGATCCGGAAGGGTCTCCGTTTTTGGTTTAATTGGATTTCTCAGGACGGCGCCAACGGGTGAGCGTGGCCAAGCGCCAGTAGGCACATGATCGACTTCCCGATGGGGGAGCAACTAATATGTCCGCATTCACTGGGCCGAGGCGGACAGGCAGCGGACCCATGGCGTTGATTTTGTTTCGAGCCCGCCGGATGGTCCTGAAAAGCTTTCCCTTGACCCTGTGGAGATGCCGTGGGGAGTGGGGCGATTTCCCCGCTTCATGAGCCAGGGGTCTCTTGGTGACGCAATGCACTATCCCAGGATTGGCCAAGTCATTCACTGATTGGTAATGTTGTATTTACCGACGCGGGGTGGAGCAGTTCGGTAGCTCGCCGGGCTCATAACCCGGAGGTCAGAGGTTCAAATCCTCTCCCCGCCACGAAAGTGGAAGCGGAGATCCGGAAGGGTCTCCGCTTTTGGTTTAAGCATTAAAGAAGTTGGCTGGCAATGCTTTCGCACTGCCAGCCAATTGACACAGTTCAGAGAGCAGAAAGTTTAGCTCTCCAAAGCATCGGTTTGTTTGGCCTTCAGAGCGGCCAGACGGGCTTCCACCTCGGTCTGCTCACCCAGATCTTCCAGAGACTCGAACTGGGAGTCCAGGCTTGATGCCTGCAATTCTGCAGCACCGCGAACGCGGGCTTCTTCGCGACGAACCTTTTCTTCGAAGCGACCAATTTCGCTGGACGGATCCATGATGTTCACGGACTTGATGACTTCATTGACCTGGTTTTGAGCGTGTGCCGACTTGGAACGGGCGACCAGCTCGTCGCGCTTGCTTGCCAGTTCGGTACGCTTTTCCTTCATCATGTTCAAGCCGCTTTTGAGCTTGTCCACGATCTCGCGTTGCGAAGCGATCGTCGGCTCGGCGGTCTTCATCTCGGACTCGGCCTGCATCTGGCGCTGGATGGCGACCTTAGCCAAGTTGTCGAACTTCGAGGCATCATCGGCATTGCCTGCAACACGGAACTCTTCTGCCTTGTTGGATGCTGCCAGAGCCTTGTTGCCCCACTCGGAAGCTGCCTGCTCGTCTTCGCGGAAGTCGTCTTCCAGCATGCGCAAGTTGCCGATGGTCTGGGCAATCGCCTGCTCTGCTTCAGCAATATTGTCGTTGTAGTCGCGCACCATCTGATCCATCATTTTCTGGGGATCTTCAGCTGAGTCGAGCATTGCATTGATATTGGCCTTGGCCAACTGGGAAATGCGTCCGAAGATTGACTGCTTGATCATGGTTGGACCTTTCTGTCCGTCAAGAAAACACTATGAACTTGAAACCTTCTGGTGAAACTGGTCCGGCAAGCTAGAAGTTGCCGCCTCCTCCGCCTCCGAAGTCACCTCCTCCAAAGCCGCCTCCGCCGCCGCCGAAGCCACCGAAGCCGCCCCCGCCAAAGAAACCTCCACCGTCGCCGCCATCGGAATGACCGCCATGGCCTCCGCCGCCGAGGATGGTATTGATCAGGATGCCTCCGAGCATCGCGCCACCGATGCCATCAAACATCCCGCCCCCGCGGCCACGGCCGTAGTTCCCGTAACCGCGCGAGTCGCCGAAGCCGTCGAATCCGCTGACGTCGCTTTCGGCCATCTGCGCAGCTTGGTCAGCTAGCTGAATGGCACGCTGTGCGGAACCTACAGCACGCAGCGGATCGCTGCCAGAAAGCGAGCGCGCCTCATCGAAGGTGCGCTGCGCCTCAGCAAGGCGGGTTCGAGCTGAAGAGCGGACGCCGCCGCGACGGGCACGGATGTAATCGTCGGTACCGCTGATGCGCGACGCTGCGGTGTGCAGCAACGAATCCAGTTGTGCACGGGCTGATTGTTCCTGCTGAGCCTGGTTACGCGTACTTGAAAGAGCTTCTGAAAGCGGGCGAACGGACTCATCGAGCTGGGTGATCAAAGCCAGCGGGTTGTATTTGCCGCTGCTCAGTGCTTGCTTGGTATTCGCCAGAGTGCTTTCGACACCGGCCGCGGCGCTGGAAAGGCGGGGATTTGCTCCGTTGCCAACGAAGGCGTTCGCTTGAGCCAGGTCGCGTTCGGCCAGCGCGATTGCGGACTTCAAGTCTTGCTGGGCCTGCCCCAAGGCTTCGCCAGCCTTGTTGATGGCCTTGAGCAGCACATCGGCCTGGTCGTGGGCTTCTTCCGCATTCTGGATCAAGATCGCGGCATTGGATCGGTCAGTGGCCAGTTTCTCTGATGCCTGCTTCAAGGCGGAAGAAGCAAAGGTCAGGCGCTCGGCGGCCTGGTCGGCGTTGTCCTTGATCTGCGATACTGCGCTGGCGTCATATTGGCCGGCAAGGCGTTCCAAGTCTGCCACGCGGGCCGACAGCCTCTGGTTGAGCGGTTCCTGGTTCGCCGATACCTCAGTAATGCGATCCTCGGCATTCTGCTCCAGCTGGCGCAATTGCTTGAACTCGTCAGCATGGGCCTGCAGGGAACTGTTGACCTTCTTGCAACGGTCGATGATTTCATTCAACCATGAACGCTGATCTTGCTCGGTATCGGGGATATCGTCATCCAACTGCTGCTGCAGGCGGAAAGATTCAGTCAGGTGGTTCTTGGCTTGTTCAATATCCTCCACATAGACCTGGACAGCCTGCTTGCCGTATTGTGCTTCGGCGAAGCCCAATTCTTGCTGCGAAGAACGGATCGAGTCATCTGCAGCCACCAGCAATTGGTCTGCCTGCAAACGGAGCTTGTCCAGGGGGACCAGTTGCTGCTGCGGAGCAGGGGCGCCGTACTGTCCTGGGTGTTGGCCTTGGCTCTGGCCGAGTTGCGCGGTCTTCTTCTTGCTGCGCCGTGAAAGGAAAAGGAACCCAACCACAGCAACGGCACCAATGGCCAGTACGACGGTTAGGAAACCACCGCCAGAGGATGAACCATCTGGGCTGCCTCCACCTTCAACGCTGCGTATGCCAGCGATGGCCCCCTCGACTGCACCGGCCCAGTTTTTCTCACTGAGTGCCGGGCTGATTTGGCTGCTGTAGATTTCAGTATCGGCTTTGGCAATCGGACCGCCTTCGGCGCCAGCAAAATATGCTTGGCGGGTCTCGGTTGCCACCACCAGGATGGAGTCAGCGCTGCCCAAACCCTTTTGGTTGGCAACTTCGGCGGCCCATTGATCTGCCTGGTCTGGGTTGGAGAACTCGTCGACGAATATCGCAAACAGGTTTAGTCCGGTATTGCTGCGAAGTTCCTTAATTTCGGATTCCAAACGCGTTTCGTCGGAGCCGAGCACGCCTGAAGAATCGACGACGAAGTCGCCAGGTGGAATCGTTACAGGCGATTCAGCCATCGCAGGTGCCGATAAGCCGAAAGAGGCTACCGTTGCCAATATTGCTCCAGCAATCAGCCGTCGAGCTTTCATACGCATGTCTTGTTCCCCACCTGAAATGCATCAGTCAATCTAAAATCGGGAGAATCCCGATCTGGTGATCCCCGAGATTGGGTTCACACTTATGATTGATTCTATTTGCCCTAATGAACAACGTCTACGACATTCAGCTGGCAGAATAGTTAACTCACAGCCGGTGCTCAGACACCACAATTCGATGCCACAGACCAGAGTTGGATAATAGAACTCAAGAGATTCGACAGTTCGAAAGAGGCAAGCCATGAGCCAGACACCGAATGAGCCACGTGGGAACGATGCGGGCGATTCAGCAGAGCCAATTAACGACACCAATAACGACCCAATTGCTTCGGCCGAACCTACGGTGCGCTACCCGCGAGTGAATCAGGCTCCAAGCGCCAGCGAGAATCCAACCAGCGTTTACCCCGCGCCGTCCGTTGACAGAACGCAGAACGCGGCCCACTCCCACGGACAGCATTCCGACGCCCAGCAAGTCCAGAACGGCTCTCCCTACGGTTCCCCTTACGGCCCTCCGTCCAACGAGCCTGCGAATTACCCGATCCCGCCCGAGAAGCCTTCCAAGGACAAGAAGTCCTTCTCTGGCAGCACGCTCATCGCCGGAATGATTGCCGCGGCCTTGGTAGGTGGCGTCACTGCCGCTGGCACGACCTACCTGATGAATGACGACGCGGGGTCTTCCTCGGTGAGCAGTTCGCCGCGTGAGGGCGTGGTGATCAACAACCCGGACAAGGTCACCGAAGTCACCGCCGCTGCCGCCAAGGCAAGCCCAAGCGTGGTGACCATCGAGGTTTCCGGCAACGGTTCTGGCGGTTCCGGATCGGGCATCGTCATGGACGACAAGGGCAATATTCTGACCAACACCCACGTGGTTACCCTGGGTGGCGAAGTTGCCAATCCCAAAATTTCGGTCCAGATGAACGACGGTTCGGTGCATAGTGCCACCGTGGTAGGCACAGATCCTCTATCGGACCTGGCAGTCATCAATATCCAGGCCGACGGCCTGGTGCCTGCCGCCGTGGGTTCCTCGGCCGAGCTGAATGTCGGGGATACCGCTGTCGCCATCGGCGCACCGCTGGGTCTAAGCGGCACCGTCACCGACGGCATCATTTCCACCTTGAACCGCACCATCTCCATCGCTTCTTCGGCCGTTCCGAAGGAAAGCGACCAGAGCGAGGGCGGGGATGGCAACCAATTCAACTTCCAATTCCCGGGACAGGAACAAGAGCAGCAGCGTTCAAGCGGTTCGATCTACGTAAACGTCATCCAGACTGACGCGGCGATCAACCACGGCAATTCCGGCGGCGCATTGGTCAACGCCAATGGTGAAATCATTGGTGTCAACGTTGCTATTGCCTCGGCAGGCAACAGTGAAGAAGGCGGATCGATTGGCGTTGGCTTCGCGATCCCTATCGACTACGCAAAGCGTGTTGCCCAGGAACTGATCGATAACGGCGTGGCTACCCACGGTCTGCTCGGAGCCACGGTGACCCCGCAGGGCGCAGCTGGATCGAACCAGCAGAACGCTTCGGCGTTCTCGGTGGGTGCCCGCGTTGTTGAAATTAGCCCTGACTCGGCAGCTGATAAGGCCGGTCTGAAGTCCGGTGACGTGATCACCGGCGTCAACGGCCGTGCAGTCCAGGACTCGCAGACCGTGACCGCGGCCATCCGCGAGATTCCAGCCGGGGGAGAAGTGGAAATCAGCTACCTTCGCAATGGCAAGGAACAGACCGCAACAGCAACTGTCGGAGCGCTGTCAAATAACTAAACAAATCGTCATGATGACGCTGTGAAACAAGTAACGCGGGCTGGTGATCGACTAGCCCGCGTCACTTGTTGATCTGAGAGCGATAAACACCCAGTGAACTGCATTGTGTCGATACGATAGACACTGAAGGAATTAGCCTGCCCCGGTGCCCCGCACCGGTGCGGGCATCGAAGCTCGTAGGAAGGCGCGAATGAGCGAGGAAAGCACCACTCCACTGAAAATAGTGGTCCTGGTCAAACACGTCCCAGATGTTCAATTTGACCGTCATATCGATTCGGGAACGCTGCGCCTTGACCGTGCAGAATCAGTACTCTCCGAACTTGACGAATACGCCGTGGAAGCTGCTGTTTCCATCGTGGAAGCCAACGGCGGATTCGCCGCCGGGCATGAAGTCATCGCCGCGACCATGGGCGGCAAGGGATCGGGCAACTCCGTCAAGAAGGCCCTGCAGATGGGTGCCAGCTCAGGGCTGCATCTGAACGATGACGCCTTGGCCGGTTCCGACACCATCGCCACGTCGAAAGCGCTTGCGGCGCTGGTTGAGCATGCCGGCAACGTGGACCTGGTTATTACCGGGATGTCCTCGACCGACGCTGAAACCTCGGTTGTTCCAGCCCAGCTCGCAGAACGGCTGGGCTTTGCGCAGCTGACTCACGCGCTGGCCGTTGAGTTCGATGCCGCACAGCGTGAACTGGCCATTAAGCGCGATCACCTGGACCGCACTTTGACCCTGAAGGCGAACCTGCCGGCAGTGCTCTCGGTCACCGACCAGGCCAACGAGCCGCGCTACCCGAATTTCAAGGCAATCATGGCTGCCAAGAAGAAGACTGTCACCGAGCTGGACCTGGCCGCTATCGGCCTGGATGCAGCCGCGGTCGGCGCCCTCGGCTCGAACACCGAAGTTATCGCAGCTGAAGCCCGCCCTGCGCGCCAAGCCGGAACGGTCATCAACGACAGCGGCCAGGCAGGTATCGCCTTGGTTGATTTCTTGGCCGAACAGAAGCTGATCTAAGGAATATTGAACATGCCTTCAGCACTAGTATTTTTCACTGAGCTTTCCGCGGCTCCCTCCAAAGGCCAGCGCGAACTGCTGACCCTGGTCTCTGGTTTCGAGAACCCGGCCGTGGCCGTTGCCAACCAAGTCAGCGACGAAGCCCAGCAGGTTCTCGCTTCCTATGGCGTGGTGAAGCTATTCACCGCTTCCGGCGATGCCCCAGTTTTCGGCCAGCACGAAATTTCCGTGCTTGACGCAGCCGTGCAGGCTACTGCCGCCAAATTGGTCTTGCTTGCTAATGACAATTTCAGCCGTGAGCTCGGTGCCCGTTTGGCTGTGCGCCGCAACGGTGCGATTATCACCGACGTCATTGGCATCAGCGGGGATCTTGTAGCTACCAAGGATGAACTGGCAGGAAGCTACAGCGTTCAGGCCAGGGCAACCAACGGCACCCTGTTTGCCACCTTGAAGCCGAACAGCATCGAAGACGCGCCAGCGGCCTCCAGCACCGCCTTGGCAGTTGAGGAATTGGCTTTGGAGAACTCCAACGATGCCAAGGTCCGGATTGCTGCGGCGGAGGCGAAAGTCGCAAGTGATCGACCTGCCCTGACCGAAGCGCGCGTCGTGGTTGCTGGTGGTCGTGGTGTCAACGGAGACTTTGGCCCGGTTGAAGACCTTGCCGATGCCCTGGGAGCTGCCGTGGGCGCTTCTCGTGCAGCTACCGATGCCGGCTGGATCTCGCACGATGCGCAGATCGGCCAGACCGGTGCCACCGTCGCACCGCAGCTGTACATCTCTGCCGGCATCTCGGGAGCGATACAGCAGAAGGCCGGAATGCAGACCAGCAAGTTCATCATCGCGATCAACAAGGATGTCGACGCCCCGGTGTTCGAGATCGCAGACCTGGGTATCGTTGGTGACCTGGCCAAGGTCCTGCCGCAGGCCGCCGAAGAGATTCGACGTCGCAAGGCATGATCGATACAGCGCAATTCATTGGTGCAGGCGCCCAACGGGTCCTGGCCTTCGGCGCCCATCCCGATGATCTGGACTTTGGGGCAGCCGGGACGGTAGCGGCCCTGACCGCGGCGGGGGCAGAGGTTCAGTATTGCATCATGACTGACGGCGACGCCGGCGGTTTTGATGACCGGGATCCTGAGGAAACGGCTAAGCTGCGCCACGAAGAGCAGAAACAGGCCGCCGCCAAGGTGGGTGTGAAAACGGTCCACTTCCTTGGCGAACGCGATGGCTTCCTGGAAGCCAACCACGATGTCATGCGCAAGGTGGTCCGGCTGATGCGCCAGGTGAAGCCAACCATCGTGATTGCAATGCACCCGGAGCGCAAGTGGGATCGGATACAGGCCTCGCACCCAGACCATCTGGCCTGCGGTGAAGCGGTCACCCGTGCGATCTACCCGGCGGTGGAGAATCCGTTCTCCTACCCGGAGCTGCTGCATGGCGAAGGACTGGAAGCCTACAAGGTGCCTTGGCTCTGGTTGTGCGGGGCTCCGCAGGAACGCGAGAACGCCTATGTGGACATCACCGAATTCTTCGAGAAGAAGATGGACGCCTTGCGTTCGCACTTCACCCAGCACCCGGATGTTGCCGCCATGGAAAACTACGTTTTGCAGCAGTGCGAGGAAAACGCCGAGCGTGGCCAGCTGGGAAAGGGCAAGCTTGCCGAAGCATTCCACGCAGTTGCCGTGAACGCCCGCGACACGATAGCCGGGTTCTGAGTATCCAGGCAAAGCAGACCGGAAAAAGTTCGGGGCGAAGATCAAGAATTGATCTTCGCCCCGAACTTTTTGGCTGGCCAGAGGTGAGCTGCTAGCTCTCGTCTTCCGTTGCCTTGTCTTGAGCCAGTGGCAGGTCGACCGATGCTTCAGCATCTTCAGATGGAGCGTCAGGGATCTTGGATCCCTCAATGGTGATGTGGAGGGCAATCACGTCTTCAGCTGGAGACAGCCCAGCCGCGGCATCTTCACCGGTGCTGGAAACGATCACGGAGACGCTGCCGGACTCATGCACGGCCCATGCAACGTACTGTTCCGAACCGTCCAGGGCAGGCAGCTCGGAGAGCTCGACACCCACAGCGCTTTCGGACTTCGACGAGCTGAGCACCGCTTGGCCTCCGCTCTTCAATTCGACGGTCTCGGTGACTGCATCATCGGCCTTGGATGCTTTGGACGCCTTGGTGCCTCCATTGAGCAGGGAGAAAATGACCACCGCTAGGACAACGATGATGGCAAGTCCCGTGACAGCGAAGATCCAGCGCTTAGGCTTTTTCTTGGCTGCACGTGAACTGCTGGCCACTTGGCTCACCAGATCTAGACCCAGGTTCTCGTCCTGGGGCTCGTCGCGGTGCTGAGAATGGCTACCGTTCATTGTCTTGGATTCTCCCGAAATGTAGTCGGCACAGTTCAATACCCGAAAACTGCGGGTACAGACTCGAGCCTACTTTATAAAGATTAGGTAAAGCTGTATGCGTGGCGCGGGCTGGCTGGTACTTTATGCGCCAGCGAAGCCGTGCTGGCGCCAAGCTTCGAAGGCTACCACCGAAGCGGTATTGGCCAGATTCATCGATCGGCGGCCTGGAAGCATCGGCAAGCGGACCAGGTCGTTGATGCGCGGATGCTTCTTGTCTTCTGCGCTCAAGCCAACCGATTCACGGCCGAAGAGCAGGATGTCGCTGGCCTCGTAGCTGATATCCGAATAGACAGTAGTTCCTTCGGATGTGAAGGCAAAGACCCGGCCTTCTCCCAGTGCTTCAAAGGCTGCGTCAAGATTTTCATGCACCGTGACGTAAGCCAGGTCGTGGTAGTCCAATCCTGCGCGACGCAGGTTGGCATCCTCGAAGTTGAAGCCTAATGGCTTGACCAAATGCAGTTCTGCGCCGGTGATGGCGGCTAGTCGGATAGCGTTGCCGGAATTACCCGGGATCTCTGGGGCATTGAAAACGATACGAAACACTCAACCAGTTTAAGCTCTCACCAACAAGAAATAGGCCATTGACCTTAGTACATCGCTTCACGTAACTGCGCCAGGGCTAGGCGATCGACGACATTCGGCGATGGGCCAGAGCCCAAGAAGAGTTTCAACTCGCGAATCAATCCCGCTGCATTGAGCACATTCGGAGTCGATGCAAGTGTTGGATCGGCATTGCGCCGGTACTCAATGACCGGTTCGTGGTGATTGCCGTTGGCAGAAAGCACCAAGGTGAACGCAACTACGTTCATCTGCATGAATTGCCGTTGCAAACCGGAGATGGAGAACTGCGGAGGCTGCGTCAGCTTATTGCCGTGGCGCAAGACATTGCCATCAAATGAATAGTAGCCATCGGGCAGAGTCATCGTATTGATCACCGCCATGCGGTAACCGGCAATCAGCACATGATCGTAGTGCCCCGACGCGGGCGAACGCAGGCCGTTGACCAAACGGGCAGCTGGCAAGATATTCAGGACGTTCTTGGAAAGCAGGTTGATGGTCTGCGCCTCGCGGATCAGCCGTGCACGGTTGGAGAACAGACCGCGTTTTCGGGGTTCTCCATGAACGCGCTGCTCACAGACTTTTCTGTCCAGCAATGTAGGAGACGTATCCGAGAACGGTGGAACATATTCGGTGGGCAACTGCGCCTTGGGCTGCTGAGGGCTCTTGCGCAGGCGCTCGTCAAAAGGACGGGCGCTGAACCCGGCGCGTGGAGCGTTGCCCGGAGACTGGAAGGTCTGCTCATAACCCAGCGGAGACGCCATCTCGCTGAGCTGCTGGAAAGCGCGCTGTACTTCTTTGAACTTTTCTTCGCTGCCACCGAGATCGGGATGGGTCGCGCGAGCGGCCCTTCGGTAAGCGACCTTGATATCTTCCATGCTCGCAGTAGGCGCGACACCAAGAATTTCGTATGGGCTTGGTGTACTCATTGAACGGAGGAATCCTCTCGGTGAAAAAGACCGGATGGCCAGTGTTCCCCAGTTTAGCGAATCCAACCCAGCAAATTCTTTGTAGAAGCGTCAAGTTGCTGGGTAATCTCTATGGTCATGAGCTCGTTTGGTCGCACCGCAGAAATCCGCATCATCTTCCACCCCGCCTCAGGCCGAGGCCGGGGGATGCGCCTTGCCCAGCAGCTTGCCCACGCGCTTGGCAAGCTCGGGCTGGAACATGGGCTAGTTGATACTTCAAGGACGAGCGTGGAACTGGTGGGGGACCAGCTCAGAGCTTCGCGGGCGATCGTCATCATTGGCGGTGATGGGCTGATCCACCACTGCATCCAGCACGTTGCGGGAACTTCGATTCCCATCGGTGTCATCCCCGCAGGCAGCGGCAACGACTTCTGGCGCATGACAGGGGACGCGAATGCAGAAGAATCCTTGGCCAAGGTGATTGCGTTTTGCAAGCAGCCGGGAGCAACTATGCCCATTGACGTGCTGGAGCTGCGGTTTGACCAGGCCGGCAGAACACCGCGCTATGCACTGGGTGCCGTGTCCTGGGGATTTGAAGCCACCGTCAACGCGAAAGCCAACGCGTTGCCGCGGCAGCTGGGAGCACTGCGGTATATCGCCGGTTTGATCCTGTGCCTTCCCCAGCTGCGCGGATGCCCCAGTGGGGTGAGGGCCGACGGGCTGCGATTCAGCGGAAGCGTCCTGGCCGCCAGCGTCGCGAATATCAAGTCCCTTGGTGGCGGCATCAAGCTCTTCCCGCATGCTGATTTCACCGACGGTACCGCGGAATTGGCTATCGTACGCGGACCAAATATTCTGCGGGTCCTTCCGTATCTGGCAAGGATCCTCACCGGAGCGCCGCATCCATGGAAGGTCAGCGCAAACCTCACGCGGGCCCGCATCGAGACATCCCGGGACAGCTATGCTGACGGGGAATGCATGGGGGCCGGGTCCTTTGAGCTAGCTGTTATTCCCGCGGGGATCCAGCTGATTTCCTAAGTCGATAGTCGCAGAAGAGCATGCTGTCCTCTTCAAACAAGGAATGCAGCTCGAAGGCGTGGAACCCCTGACGATCGTGAACCGCTATTCTCATGCCATCACCTGCCACAAGGACAGGAGAGTAGCTGATGCAAACCGAATCCACCGCGCCAGCCGAGGCGAACTGCCCAAAAACGTGAGGACCGCCTTCAGCGTGGATGAAGCCGTATCCCTTGGAATGCAGATATGCGATGATTTCGGTCGGATCACACCCGCCCTCGGTTTCGGAAACCTGCACGAGAGTGGCATTGGGTCCAAAGGACCGACGCTGTTCGTCGGTGACCTGAACGCTGGTGAAAAGCAGAACCGGAACCGGGGATTGGGCAAACACCGGGGCCGTTGGCTCCAGATGCAATCCTCGTGAGATGAGCGCCAGCACGGGCTGTGGCGGCAGGCCATGTTCGATACGCCACGCCATGTCCTCCGCGGACAGGAGCTGGCCTTCGTAGCCCTCGGCACGAACCGTTCCAGCACCCACCATGATCACGTCGGCAAGCCGGCGCAAGAGTGCGAAAACCCTCTGATCGCCAGGAGAGCCCAATGCTTTGGAGAGCCCATCAACCTGGGCACTTCCGTCGATGCTGCTGACGAAGTTGAAACGCACGAATGGGCGATGCTCGCTGGAATAGCGCTCAAGCAGGAACTGGTCATCAACCTGATCTGCTGGTTGGGGAAGCAGGGCACGCATCTGGGAAAATCCTTACTTGCTGACTTCGGGTTCTGGGTGAGCAGGAGGATTGACATCCCCCATGTTGTGTATCTGGTAGGCAGGCTCCCGCCACCCTTGTGCTGCTTCGAGCAGGCGTACTGTCTGCACCGATTCAGGAATATTGTGCATCCGCAATATGCGGGCACCGTTCATGGCACAGATCGTTGCTGCCACCATAGAACCAACCATGCGCTCAGCCTTCGGCAAGTTCAAGGTTTCACCGATGAAGTCCTTGTTCGAGACCGCTGCCAAGGCCGGATAGCCCAAATCGGCAAAGGCCTGGAACCCAGCGGTCAAATCCAGAGTGTGGCGGGTGTTCTTGTTCAGGTCGTGCCCTGGATCAACAATGATCTTTGCCGGAGAAACACCAGCGTCCAACGCAATCTGGATTTTCTCCAGCAGATACTGGCGGATCTCGGCCACCACATCGTCGTAGCTAGGGCGCGGGTAAACGGTGCGGGGCTTGGCTAGCGAATGGGTGATCACCACATGCACGTTGTTCTTGGCTACCACCCGGGCCAAACCGGGATAGGAAAAGCCTGTGGTGTCATTGATGACATCAGCGCCGGCATCAATGGCAGCCTGCGCCACCTGTGGATGGAAAGTGTCTGCAGAAATAATCACCGAACTGCGGCTACGCACTTGATGGATAACCGGCACAATTCGCTCTGCTTCCTCCTGCCACGGGAGCTCCGGGCCCGGAGAGAAGGGGACTCCGCCGATATCCACCCAGTCAGCACCTGCCTCGACCGCACGCATGGCAGCGGCCACAGCATCATCCAAGCCAAAGGTCGACCCGGCATCGTAGAAAGAATCCGGAGTGCGGTTGATCACTGCCATCACCGCGATCCGCTGTGAGAAATCCAGGGAGCGCTGGGAGAAATCATGGACTGGAACCAAGAAATCAGGCTTGAACATGCAGGAAGGCTCCCTTAGCTGGAATCGACACGTCATCAGTTGTTCCTCTATTCATACCACCGACCACGGTTCGGAGGAGGAATCCGCCCGCTGCTCTCGCTAGGCTTGGACCATGCAGTTTTCACACCTCTCCGCAGCCCACGGGCAATGGATCGCCGCAGCTTGTGCATCAGCCGACCCCAGCACGGTAGTAGCCCAGATCCCGCATGGCTACGAACGCTACGTCCGCATCCTTCACCCAGCACTGGATGAAGATGACCAGTTGGTGCGCTGGGAGACGGTGGCACAGAGCCGCAAGCACATCATCACCGCCGCGGATCTTTTTGAAACCGTGGCCGGACTGGACGCGCAAGGCAATCCTGCGACCGAAGACGCCTGGGTAGATACCGACCTGCCGCTGGACCAGCTCCCGGAATCGCAATGGCAAGCACTAGCCGCCGAAATGGTCCGGGTTTCTGCCAAAGACCAGAAGTTCGTGGTGGGCTTGTGGGCCGGTTACGCATTTATCGCGGGCGGGGAACGCATACAGATTGAGCGCGAGCCGGATCCTGCATTGAGCGATGACGAGAACCAGCGGGTGTACGAGTTGGCGCTCGCCGAGGCGCAGAAACCTGCCTTTGGTCCCGAGATCATCCAGGCAGAACCGTTCGACCTGGGTGGCGGATACCGGAACTACCACCTGTTCGAAGCGGACGCGGAGTTCCTGGCGCAGCCCGAATGGGCCAGAACTGCCGACGGCGCCCAACGCCAGCGCCCGGCGCTGGCGTTTGCGGCGGACCATTCCTGGATGCTGTCGACAGAACCGTTTGATGATTGCACCATCCTGGGTGGTCCTGCTTCATTGATTGAGGCGGTCTTGAACAATCCGGCGCTGGAGGCCATTGAGGTTGGCCAATTCACACGGATCGGCCATTCAAACTAGGGCGCCCCACCCCGTACCATTGAAGTGTTATGAAAACTTCCGCCGTATACCTGGATCACGCGGCAACCACCGATCTGAATCCAGCAGCTCTGGCTGCCATCACCGAACAGTATTCCCGCACCGGAAACCCGTCTTCTTTGCATGGGGCCGGACGTCGCGCCAACCGTGCGGTGGATGATGCCCGCCAAGCTATCGCCATGGCCGCCGGGGCGCACTCCAGCGAATTGATCTTCACATCTGGTGGGACTGAATCGGATAACTTGGCGCTGAAGGGACTGTTCTGGAACCGCGTGGCGGCCAATGAGCAGGCGCGTGCCATCGTGCTCACCGGCATTGAGCACCACGCGGTCCTGGATACGGCTACCTGGCTGCAGGACCATGAGAATGCCACCTTGCTGTGGCTCGCCGTGGATGAAGACGGTGTCGTTGATCTGCAGGCGGCCGAAAAGCTATTTGAAGAGCAGCACGAGCAGATCGCTTTGGCCACCTTGATGTGGGCCAACAATGAAGTCGGCACCGTTCAGCCGATCCGTGAATTTGCTGCCCTAGCTGGCAAGTACGGGGTCCCGGTGCATTCGGATGCGGTGCAGGCCTTTGGTGCGCTCGCGGTCGACTTCGGCTCCTCGAATCTGGCCACCATGGCGATTAGCGCGCATAAGATCGGTGGCCCGGTAGGCATCGGCGGGCTACTGGTTCGCCGCGATATTGTGCTCACCCCGGTCCAGCACGGCGGTGGACACGAACGCAAGCTGCGATCGGGGACTTTGAATGCTGCCCACGCGGCCGGCTTTGCCGCCGCGGCTACCGCGGTGCGTTCTGGATTGCGGCAGGAAGCTGCGCGGCTGAGCGAACTGCGTGAATATGCGATTGAGAAGATCACCGGCTTGATTCCGGAAGCGGTGCTGAACGGACCACGGGATCAGGGCAATGAGGGCCAGCGCCTCCCGGGCAATCTGCACTTCACCTTCCCGGAATGCGAGGGGGACTCCTTGCTATTCGGCTTGGACATGGTTGGCATCGCATCATCCACCGGTTCGGCGTGCACCGCTGGTGTTCCGCAGCCTTCGCATGTTTTGCTGGCTATGGGACGCGATGCGCGCACCTCGCGCAGTGTGCAACGCTTCACATTGGGGCATACATCCACACGCGCCGACGTTGACGCATTATTAGAGGCTTTGCCCCAAGCGTATGCTCAGGCAAAGAAGGCTGGCATGGCAGCCGATGAAAGCAGCATCCACACGGCAGGAACAGGTTTTACACGATGAAAGTACTAGCAGCGATGTCCGGAGGCGTGGACTCGGCGGTAGCCGCGGCCCGCGCAGTTGAAGCCGGCCATGATGTGGTCGGCGTGCACCTGGCCCTGTCTCGCATGCCGGGGACCCTTCGCACCGGTTCGCGCGGTTGCTGCACCTTGGAAGACTCCAATGATGCATGGCGTGCCTGCGACAAGCTGGGCATCCCATACTACGTCTGGGACTTCTCGGACCGCTTCGCAGAAGACGTGGTGCAGGACTTCGTGGATGAATACGAAGCTGGCCGCACCCCGAATCCCTGCATGCGATGCAATGAGAAGATCAAGTTCGCTGCCTTGCTGGAAAAGGCATTGGCCCTGGGCTTCGACGCGGTATGCACCGGGCACTACGCCAAGGTGCTGCGCGATTCCGAGGGCAACCCGGAGCTGCACCGAGCCGCAGACTGGGCCAAGGACCAGTCCTACGTTTTGGGCGTGCTGACCCACGAACAGCTGGAACACTGCATGTTCCCGCTAGCCGAGACTCCCTCCAAGGCGGAAGTTCGCGCCGAAGCCGCAGCGCGCGGACTGACCGTGGCGAACAAGCCAGATAGCTATGACATCTGCTTCATTCCCGATGGCGATACCCGCGGTTGGCTGGCTGAACGCATCGAGATGAAACCAGGCGAGATCGTTGACCACGAGGGCAACCAGCTCGGTGAGCACGAAGGCGCCCAAGCCTTCACGGTTGGCCAGCGCAAGGGTCTTCGACTGGGTCGTCCGGCCGCCGACGGCAAACCGCGCTTCGTCTTGGAAATCCGTCCGAAGGACAACAAGGTCATCGTCGGTCCAGAGGCCCTGCTGGCTGTGGACCAGCTGCGCGGCATCCGCATTTCCTGGGCTGGCCTGCCGATCGCTGAAGTTTTCAGCGGAGACAAGTTCGACTGCATGGTGCAGGTGCGCGCGCACGGCGATCCGGTCGCCGCGGTAGCCCACATGGAGCGCTCGGAAGAAGGCCGCGACGAGTTGGTTGTCAACCTTCCCGAAGGCATGCGTGGAGTCGCGCCGGGCCAGACCATGGTCGTCTACCAGGACAGCCGCGTGCTGGGCCAAGCGACCATCGATTCTGCTCGTTCCAGCGAATGGGACTCCAGCATGGTCAATTAATTAGCCATCCAAAGAAACCCTTGGTCCAGTTCAAGATAATGAACTGGACCAAGGGTTTCTTCGCGTCGTGATTCAAGTTAGACGAACGGCTGGTTGCAACGGAGCTCGGCGGCCATCCGCTTCGGCCGTGGGCGTCCGGCACGTATTCGCCCGGCATTGCCGGCGATTACCGGTGGTGTGTGGGATTCGGCCTGTCTTCAAGGGCCGCTTGGGGCTTGCTGGCTCACTGCATTGGTTCGACCCTCTAGGTTTCGCTATTGAATTGGGCTGCCGACCCTGTTGCGCCACCGGATGCCCTGGCTTCCAATGCGCTCGCTGCGATGTTCTCGAGAATGCTCACCAGCGGTAGCTGGGCGGATAGGGGCGCATCGTCCAGAACAACGGATCATTCCAGTCGGCAGAACCAATTCGTACCAATCCGGAAGGCCTCCACGAGCTAGATGCCCGAGGGGCTCGGGCAGCAGTACTCAAGGCCTTCGCAAGATCCAGCCGACGGCCGGTGCATGGAACCTGCACTGGATGATGCTGGACTCTGTCCGGTTGCCCGCTGCATGCATTCCCGTGGCGGAAAGGACGCCCAGGGGGATGAACCGAGTGAAGAGCACGAGCTTGCGCGACAGCGAAGGGTGCCGGACCAATATCGGTCCGGCACCCTTCGCCATTGTGTTGTATTCAGCTTTTAGCCTTCATCGACAATGCCGAACATATGAGCGGAAATATCTTGGTACTCCACCCGGGTCTTGCCCTTTTCCAGCTTTGGAAGCTGCGCCGGGGAGTGGGTGTGGCAGTGAACGAAATCGAAGGCAGGCCACCACTTCTTGGGGCGTTCGTATTCGCTGAAGCCGCAGACTTCGCAGACCAGATGAATCCACACGGGGCGTTTGCCGGTGCGGTTGGCGCGCGACTGCTCCAACCAAGCTGGTGGATTGGTGTTCAGCTCACGGAATTCTGCTTCGCTCATTTTGGAAGGAATGCCGTGGCGCTTGGCCATTTCTACTGGGATATCCAACGCGATTGCCGCGTCTCTACGAGTCATCATTGACATCTAGCTTATGCCACCTGGCCAACGAGCCGGAAGGAATCCCAACCCATCTCACCATTGAGTTAGAAAGGCTATGGGCTGAAGCACAAAAAGTGGGCGTCGAGACCACGTTTTTGCCAATTTCCGCCGGTTCCATTCGTATTTTGTGCCCTGCATCACTTAGGCTATGTGAAGCATGTGTTAATCATCACAGCCCATGCATGTACCTAGACGAAGGATGACTCATGACTCGCAAGAAGAACGGGCTGCGACTCGCAGCAGCCGTTGTGGGTATCTCTGCCCTGGCTCTGACCGGCTGCACCCAAGCTGCAGACAGTGGCAATGAAGAGGGCGGCAGCGGCGATGCCAGCGCTCCAATCACCCTGGGCACCACCGACAAAGTGACCTCCCTGGACCCTGCTGGATCTTACGACAACGGTTCGTTCATGGTCATGAACCAGATCTACCCATTCCTGCTCAACTCCGAGCCGGGCAGCCCGGACCCATCGATGAGCCTTGCCGAGTCCGCAGAGTTCACCACCCCGACTGAATACACGGTCAAGCTGAAGCCGGGCTTGAAGTGGGCCAATGACCACGACCTTGATTCCAAGGACGTCAAGTTCACCTTCGACCGCCAGCTGAAGATCGCGGACCCTAACGGCCCATCCTCGCTGCTGGGCAACGTTGAGTCCATCGAGGCGCCTGACGCCACTACCGTAGTCTTCAAGCTGAAGGTCGGCAATGACCAGACCTTCCCGCAGGTGCTGACTTCCCCGGTCGGCCCGATCGTCGATGACGAAGTCTTCCCCGCAGACGCAGTCATGGACGACCAGAAGATCGTTGAGGCCAAGGCCTTCGGAGGCCAATACGTTATTGATTCGTACAACAAGAACAACCTGATCTCCTTCAGCGCTAACGAGTCCTACCAGGGCGTTCTGGGCCCTGCAGCCAACGACAAGGCAGCGATCAAGTACTACGCGGACGCCAATAACCTGAAGCTCGAAGTCCAAGAAGGCAAGATCGACGTCGCATGGCGTTCGCTGACCCCAACCGACATCGAAGACTTGGGCAAGGATGAGAATCTGGCGGTCCACAAGGGACCGGGTGGCGAGCTGCGCTACATCGTCTTCAACTTCGATTCCATGCCATACGGTGCCAAGACCGATGATGCTGATGAAGCGAAGTCACTGGCCGTACGCCAGGCAGCGGCGCACCTTGTGGACCGCGAAGCCATCGCGAAGAACGTCTATAAGGACACCTACACCCCGGCTTACTCGTACGTGCCGCAAGGCTTCACCGGCGCCACCGAGCCGCTGAAGGACATGTACGGCACCGACGGCAAGCCGGATGCAGCCAAGGCCAAGAAGGTTCTGGAAGATGCCGGAGTGAAGACCCCGGTCAAGCTCGCGCTGCAGTACAACCCGGATCACT
Source organism: Glutamicibacter sp. NPDC087583 (assembly GCF_044743685.1). Taxonomy (NCBI): domain Bacteria; kingdom Bacillati; phylum Actinomycetota; class Actinomycetes; order Micrococcales; family Micrococcaceae; genus Glutamicibacter; species Glutamicibacter sp. NPDC087583. The sequence goes on from NZ_JBIUWY010000001.1 coordinate 536,674, forward strand.
ATGGCCCGAACTCCGGTGACGAATACGCACTGGTTGAAAAGCAGCTGGAGGCCGATGGCCTGTTCGAAGTGGATTTGAAGTCCACCGAATGGGTGACCTACCAGAAGCAGCGCGTCACGGATTACCCGGCCTACCAGCTGGGCTGGTTCCCGGACTACTCGGATGCCGACAACTACCTGTCGCCGTTCTTTGCCAAGGAGAACTTCCTTTCGAACAACTACGACAACCCCGAGGTTGACAAGCTGATCTCCGATCAGCGAGGAATGGTCGACGCTGCGGAGCGCACCAAGGCCATCGAAGAACTGCAGACGATGGTGGCTGAGGACTTGTCCACGCTTCCACTGCTGCAGGGTGCCCAGGTGGCCATTGCAGGCAAGGACGTCAAGGACGTTGACAAGACCTTGGACGCATCGTTCAAGTTCCGTCTCGGTGTGCTGAGCAAGTAATTCGGCTCTCGCCTCGCAGACACCAAACCTGAGGGGATCTGCCACGCGCCAACCCTTGGCGCGCGCGGTGGATCCCCTTGGCATGCGCCGTCATTGACCGCTCAAGGCGGCGCATTGCCACGCATCCTGAACCATAAGGACAGACGATGACTATCACGTCGCCACCGGGCCAAGAAGCAAGCCCGCTAGCAACACCCAAACCAGCAAAGCAAAAAGGCGGAGGATTCCTCCGTTACTTGATTACCCGATTCTTGCTGATCATTCCCACTGTCTTCATCCTCATCACAGTGGTGTTCTTCCTGATGCGCGTGACCGGAGACCCGATCACCGCAGCCTTGGGCGGACGGCTCACCCCGGACCAGCTGGCCCAGCGCATCCATGAAGCCGGATACGACCGGCCGATCCTGATCCAGTACTTCGAGTACCTGGGCCAGATCTTCACCGGCGACCTGGGCCGCACCATGAGCGATAACCGGGCGGTCACCGAGGTGCTGGCCACCTACGGCGCAGCAACTTTGGAACTGGCCATCAACGCGGTCCTCGTCGCACTGCTGGTCGGCATCCCGCTGGGCCTGGTTGCCGCGAAGTTCCGCGACCGCTACCCGGATGCCGTGTTGCGCATCCTTGCAATCCTCTCCTACGCCACCCCGGTGTTCTTCGCCGGCTTGCTGCTCAAGCTGGTCTTCGGCGTATGGCTAGGCTGGCTGCCGATCAGCGGCCGTGCCGACTGGCAGACCGAGCTTGAACTGACCGGCCTGCAGAGCCCATCGGGCATCTACTGGCTCGATGCGCTGCGCAGCGGCAATAGCGCTGCCTTCTGGAATGTCACCGAGCATGCGATCCTGCCAGCCCTGGCACTGGGCCTGCTCACCGGCGGCGTGTTCCTGCGCCTGGTGCGCACCAACGCAATTGGCACGCTGGGCCGCGAATACGTGGAAGCCGGCCGTTCGCGCGGTGTCAGCGAATTCCGCCTCACCACCAAGCACGCCTACCGTCCGGCGCTGATTCCGATTATCACTGTCATGGGCCTGCAGATTGCCATGCTGCTCGGTGGAGCAGTGCTGACCGAGACCACCTTCGAATGGTCGGGATTGGGCTTCAAGCTCGCCGAATACCTCACCGCCCGCGACTTCGTGGCTGTGCAGGGCATCGTGGTGCTGCTGGCCATTATCGTCGCCGTCACCAACTTCATCGTTGACGTGCTGGCCGCCTTGATCGACCCGAGAGTCAGGTACTAATCATGAGTACAGCTACCTTGCCGGCTTCGAACAAGTCCTGGCTGGACCGGCTCCCGGTCATCTCCCACCTGCGCATGTCCTCGGGCCTGCAGCGGGGCATGCTGGTTGCCGGTCTGGCGCTCTCCGGCCTGTTCATCGTTACCGCCCTGTTCGCGCCGCTGATTGCGCCTTTCGATTTCGCGCAGTCCTCGGATGCATCCGGGGACTTCCCGCGCCAGGCGGCTCCGGACAGCAAATTCATCTGGGGCACCACCGCCACCGGCTATGACGTGTTCTCGCGGACCCTCTTCGGTGCGCAGACGGCCATCTGGGTGATCCTGGCGGCCGTGGTCATGTCCCTGTTCCTGGGCGTATTGCTGGGCTTGATCTCCGGCTACCTCGGCGGCTGGTTCGACCGCATCGCCGTGGTGTTGGCCGATGCGATCTACGCGTTCCCATCCCTGCTGCTGGCCATCGTGATGTCCATCGTGATTTCCCAGGGCCAGTCTTCGCTCTTCGGCGGCGTGATGGCAGCGGCCATCTCCATCACCGTGGTATTCATCCCGCAGTACTTCCGCGTGGTCCGCGCCGAAGTGATGCGGCTGAAGGCGGAACCCTTCGTAGAATCCGCACAGGTGATCGGCGCCAGCCCATGGCGAGTGATGTTCGCGCACCTGCTGCGCAACGCCACCCGCACCTTGCCGCTGATCTTCACGCTGAATGCCACCGAGGCATTGCTGACCCTGGCGGGCCTGGGCTTCCTGGGCTTCGGCATCGAACCGACCAGTGCTTCGGAATGGGGCTACGACCTGAACCGAGCGATGTCAGATGCCACTAGCGGAATCTGGTGGACCGGCCTGTTCCCGGGCTTGGCCATCGTGCTCACCGTGATGGGCTTGACCCTGGTTGGCGAGTCCATGAATGACCTCAATGACCCGCGCCTGCGCCGCTTCAGCCGCAAGAAGGCCAAGCGCATCACCCAGTCCGGACAGGTAGGAGCAAACAAATGACCAACAGTCCTCTCCTCGACTCCGAGGCCAACGTCGGCACACCCGCTGTCTTGCGCATCGAAGACCTGAACATTGATTTCGTCACGGACGCCGGCGCAGTGCCGGCAGTGCGCGGCGTTGATTTGCAAGTCAGGGCCGGCGAGATCCTGGCCATCGTGGGCGAATCCGGATCCGGCAAGTCCGTCACGGCACGCACTGCTCTGGGCATCCTGGCCGAGAACGGTGCCTCGCACGGCGGGGTCTACCTCAAAGGCAAGAACATGCTCACCCTGCGCGGCCGCGAGCTGCGCGCGGCTCGCGGCCGGGATGTGGCCATGGTCTTCCAGGAACCATCCACGGCACTGAACCCGGTGTACACCGTGGGGTGGCAGATCATGGAGGGCATCCGCGCGCACAACAGGATTTCCAAGAAGGAGGCCAGGACGCGCGCCATCGAGGCAATGCGCCAGGTCGGCATCCCGGATCCAGAGCAGCGCGTGGACTACTACCCGCACCAGTTCTCCGGTGGCCAGAAGCAGCGCGTGGTCATCGCCGCGGCGCTGGCCCTGAAGCCGGAACTGATTGTGGCAGATGAGCCAACCACCGCATTGGATGTCACGGTGCAGGCTGAAATTCTCCAGCTGCTGCGCGACCTGCGTGATCAGCTGGGTACCGCCATCGTCATCATCACCCACAATATGGGGGTGGTGGCCGATATCGCCGACCGCGTGATCGTGATGAACCAGGGGCAGATCGTTGAGCAAGCACCATCGATCCAGCTCTTCGAAGCACCGCAAGAGGACTACACCAAGTCCCTGCTGGCTGCCGTGCCGCACCTGGGGCGCGAAAGCGCCTCGGAGGGACTAGTCGAACGTCCGAACCAGGATGCTGAATTGCTGGTGGAAGCCAAGGGCCTGAAGGTGCATTTCCCGGGACGCCTCGGGGCCCCGGGCTTCACCGCGGTCGATGAGGTGGATCTGAAGATCCACGCCGGCGAGGTCTACGGACTGGTGGGCGAGTCCGGTTCGGGGAAAACCACCATCGGACGCAGCATCGCGGGATTGAACCGCATCACCGGTGGCTCGCTGAAGGTGCTGGGCTACGAGATGGCCCACTTCAAGGAACGCACCTTCAAGCCGCTGCGTGAGCAGATCGGCTTCGTGTTCCAGGATCCAGCGGCAAGCTTCAATCCGCACTTGACCGTAGGCGAATGCGTGGCCGAGCCACTGGCCGTGCACCGTGATCTGAACCCGCTGCAGACCCGCAACAAGGTGGCCGAACTGCTTGAGGCCGTGCAGCTTCCAGCCGGTTTTGCCAACCGCTACCCGCACGAACTCTCCGGCGGCCAGCGCCAGCGCGCGTCGCTGGCCCGCGCACTGGCCTTGGAGCCGAAGCTGCTGATTGCCGATGAGCCAACCAGCGCACTGGACGTTTCGGTGCAGGCCAAGGTGCTGGAGCTGTTCCGCGAATTGCAGACCGAACTGGGCTTCGCAGCCCTGTTCGTCTCGCATGATCTGGCAGTGGTGGACCAGCTGGCTACCTGGGTGGGCGTCCTGTTCCGGGGCACCTTGCTGGAAGAAGGCTTGGGCTCCAAGGTTCTGGCCAACCCGCAGCATGAATACACCCAGCGCCTGATCGCCTCGCTTCCGGTTCCGGACCCGCGCGAACAGGCGCAGCGACGCAAACTGATTGAACAGCTGAACGCCTCCTGAGCAGCTGGCAATCAAGGAACAACGGGCATGCCCCGGGCACGGTCAGGCACCGTGTCCGGGGCATGTCACCTTGTGGGTAATCCGTCATGCGAACCCGTAAACTGGTGATCATGAACGAGCCGAAGAACACTGAGACCACCCAGTCATTCGACCCGCACGCCAGCTCGTTGCAGGGCGAGGTCCAGAATGAAGTCCTCGAAGAGCTGTACGCCATCCGCGGCAGCATCGACAACTTCGATGCGCAGCTGGTTTTCCTGTTGGCTGAACGCTTCAAGGCGACCCAGCGCGTAGGGGTCCTGAAGGCCGAGCACCAGTTGCCGCCGAGCGACCCTAGCCGCGAGAAGGCGCAGATCGAGCGCCTGCGCGCCCTGGCCCACGAAGCGCATCTTGATCCAGAATTCGCCGAAAAATTCCTGAATTTCGTGATCTCTGAAGTCATCCGCCACCACCAGAACATTTCTGACTCGCACAACAATGACTGAGCAGGAACACGAGGCCGCTGAACGCCGCGATGTTCACGCCACCGCTTTCTGCCAGTTCCCGGGCAGCGACCCGTCGGCCATCCACGAAGTGGTGCGCGGGGAATTGGGAGAACCCAACCTCGCGGTCTTCCCGCAGCTGCCGGATCGTGGCGTCGGCGCCGATGCGGTAGGGCGCAGCGCCACCTTGCTGGCAGACCTCGGCTTCGATCTGCAGCCGCACGGCTGGAGGATCGGTGCCAAGGACGGTATCGATGCCCGTCGTGCCCGCAGCATCCTGCGCAGTGACGAGAATCTGCTAGCTGATGTACTCGGCGCGGAAGCGAAACCTGCCCAGCGCCTCAAGCTCACCTTGCTCGGTCCGTGGACCTTGGCCGCCAGCCTGTACCTGTCGAACGGGGAGCGGGTGATCAGCGATCATGGGGCGCGCCGCGACATCATCGAGTCCTACGCCCACGGAGCACGCGAGCATCTGGACCGACTGGCCCGCATTACCTCGCTGGCGGACTTCACTATCCAGATTGATGAGCCGCTGCTGGGCGACGCGCTCGACGGCACAATCAGTACCGCCAGCGGATACCGGACCCTGCGCTCGATCCCACGCGCCGAAGTGCGAAGCGCCTATGCGCAGTTCTTCAAGGTGCTCGCTGGCGAGGCCGAAGGCCAACGGGTCACCTCGCTGCTGAATCTGCCTACCCAGGATGAACACTGGATTGAACGGGTGGATCTGCTGCACCAAGCCGGTGCCGGCGCGCTGGTCATCGACCCTGGAGGCTTGACGCACCGCAAGTGGGAGCGGGTAGCGGGACTTGTCGAAGGCGGGGGCCGCGTCTTCTTGCAGGTGCTCGCCCCCGGAACCCGGGCACCAGGTGTTGTAGAAGGGGTGAACTCCATTCTTCGTCCTTGGCGTCAGCTGGGCTTGGGCTTGGGGCAGCTAGGTGCACTAACCCTGATGCCGCGTGGAGACTTCTCGCGCAGCAGCTCGGCGCAGGCCATCGAGAACCTGCGACGGCTGGCCAGTTATGCCCAAGCGTTGGAGCAGACACGCGTCGATGCGTAGCTAACTGCCTGATTCCTGCCGGTCACAGCCCGAAAAGGGCGGTTGATCATGTATCTTAGGAATAGTGGGGTAGCGGATCTACCCGGTTTGGCCAGTTGGCTGAAACCTCAAACCTACGGTTTCAGGGGGACATGGGATGAAGGCACGGATTTTAGTCGTTGACGATGACGAAGCGTTGTCGGAAATGATTGGCATTGTCCTGCAAAATGACGGCTTCGATGCCTCATTCTGCTACGACGGTTCCGGTGCTCTGGAAGCATTCCGTGAAGCGAACCCCGACCTGGTGCTCCTTGACCTGATGCTGCCTGGCATTGACGGCATCGAGGTATGCAAGCAGATCCGCGCGGAATCCGACGTTCCCGTCGTGATGCTCACCGCCAAGTCGGACACTGCCGACGTTGTCCGCGGGCTGGAATCCGGTGCCGATGACTACGTGCCCAAGCCTTTCAAGCCAGCCGAGCTGGTGGCCCGCGTGCGAGCCCGTTTGCGTCCAAGCGAAACCCACGCCGCGGAGACTTTGCAAGTTGGCGAAGTGACCATCGACGTGGCCGGGCACCGAGTGACCCGCGGAACCGATGTCGTGTCGCTGACCCCGCTGGAATTCGACCTCCTGGTCACCATGGCCCGCAAGCCATGGCAGGTCTTCAGCCGCGAGCAGCTGCTGGAAGCCGTCTGGGGCTACCGGCACGCTGCAGATACCCGCTTGGTCAACGTGCACGTGCAGCGCCTGCGCTCGAAGATTGAAATTGACCCGGAGAAGCCGCAGATTATCGAGACCGTTCGCGGTGTCGGATACAAGGCTGGTTCGGCAAGTTGAGTTCGCACACGTCGACCGGTGCAGAGTTGGTTCCGGTCGATGTGCATGCCCAGTCGCAGTCCAAACCCGCCCGGTGGAGCAAAATCGAGCAGTGGATCAAGCGTCCCTGGCACACCGCCAAGCTGCGTTGGCAACGCCACCTGCTGTTCCGCACCGTCATTTCGACGCTGCTTTTCACTGCGCTGGCTTTGGTTGCCGCCGGCGCCTTCCTTTCCAACCAGATCGCCTCCACGCTTTTCGAAGAGCGCGTGAACCAGATATCCAAGGAATCGGAACGCGGCCTGGTCCAGGCCCGCTCCATTCTCGAATCGGCTTCCACCACCGATCGCGCCTCCACCCAGGCCCTGGTGAATTCGACCTTGGCTTCCCTGGAAGGCGATGGCGCAACCGTAGTCCGCGATTTCGTGCTGATGCCCATTGCCGGTGACCAAAGCCTTTATGTTGGGCCAATGGCTTCCGGTTCCCTGACCACCCGCGTGATCCCTGGCGATCTCGCGGAGCGGGTTGCAGGGGAGCAAGGCATCTATTGGCGTTCCATCGAGCTGGGTGCCGATACCGCAACCAAGCCCGGTCTCATTGTCGGCACCAAGGTACTGATTCCGCCTGGACGCGAGTACGGACTGTATCTGGTCTACGACCTGTCCAGCGTGCAGGATACCCTCGAATTCATCAATCGTGCGATGGCTTTCACCGGGCTGATTCTGCTGGCAGTGGTTGGCTTCGTTGCGTGGTCGGTCGCCCGTACCGTGGTCCGCCCGGTGGCCGATGCCGCGTATGTTTCGGAGAGGATTGCTTCCGGTGACCTCGACCGCCGAATGAAGGTCGCCGGCAAGGACGAGGTGGCCCGATTGGGGACGGCCTTCAACCACATGGCCCATTCATTGCAAGAGCAGATCACCGCATTGAATAATCTCTCGGCCATGCAGCAACGCTTCGTTTCCGATGTCTCGCACGAATTGCGCACCCCGCTGACCACCGTGCGCATGGCTGCCGAAGTGATCCACGATGCCCGCGAGGACTTCGATCCGCTTACCGCGCGGTCCGCCGAACTGATGTACAACCAGATCGAGCGTTTCCAGCACCTGCTCAATGACCTGCTGGAAGTGTCCCGCTTCGATGCCGGCGTCGCGGTGCTTGACCGTGAGTCAACGGACTTGAACGTCATAGCCCGCAAGGTTATCGATACCGCCACCCCGGTGGCTGATGAATACGGTTCGCTCATCCGCCTGAACGCGCCCAGCGACGGTTGCGTCGCAGAAGTGGATCCGCGCCGCGTCGAGCGTGTGATCCGCAATCTGGTGCTCAACGCGGTGGAGCACGGTGAAAGCAAGCCAATCGATATCACCATCGGCGCCAACCAGAGCGCGGTGGCGATCACCGTGCGCGACTACGGCATCGGCATGTCCGAAGAGGCGTGCAACCACGTCTTCGACCGATTCTGGCGCGCTGATCCGGCCCGTGCACGGACCACCGGAGGTTCCGGCCTGGGCTTGTCGATCTCGATGGAGGACACCAGGTTGCACGATGGCCGATTGGAAGCGTGGGGCAAGCCGGGGGTCGGCTCGGTCTTCCGCCTGACCTTGCCACGCAGCGAGGACCTGGAGATCGCTTCGTCGCCGCTTCCACTGGAACCGCCAGTTCCTGAAAGCCTGGCTACGGTGATTTTGGGAGACAGCTTCCCGCTGACCGGTGAAGTGCCAAAGATCGGATACACGCCGCTGGTTCTTGATCCGGATTTGGATGCGGATTCGCCAGATGACGATGTCACCAATCCGAACCTCGGCAGCAACGAGCAGAAGAAGGAAGGGGAGAGCTGATGCGGAAGAAATTCTTTTCCAGCCTCGCGATCATCCTTGCTGCTGCGCTTGCGATCTCTGGCTGCGCCTCGATTCCTAGAACTTCCACCGTCCAGCAGATTGAAGCCGGAACCGACACTAGCGGGGCTGAAAGCTACAGCTATGCGGCCGATGGACCGGCAGCAGGTGCTGATGCCAGGGCCATCGTCGAGGGGTTCGTCGAGGCTGGGCGTTCGGTATCCGAAGATTATGCTGTCTCCCGCGAATTCATGGACGCGCAGCTGAGCAACACCTGGCGCGGTGATACGCAGACGCTGATCTACGATGCCTTCAATGTGGTCAACGGGGCCGATGCGAACAAGTACACCATCCAGCTCGAAATCACCGGTGAAGTCGACGCGCATGGCGTGCGCACCGACTACCCGGATCACTCGACCCGTGCAGTGGATATCGAAGTCGCCAAGGTAGACGACGAATGGCGCATTACCAAAGCCCCGGACGGCACGATGCTCGAAGCCTCGACGTTCACCAAGATCTTTGCCGCGCAGACCCTGTACTTCTACGATGCGAGCTTCGCCTATTTGGTTCCCGACATACGGTGGTTCACCTCGGGTTCGGGCACCACCACGTCGATGGTGGAAGCCTTGTTGGCAGGACCAGCCCCGTACCTGCAAAATGCTGTCGTCTCCGCTTTCTCGACGGCCAGCGGACTGGTGCGTTCAGCGGTGCCGGTGCGCGATGGCGAAGCGACCATCGATTTGAACTCCAATACCTTCGCAGATGCTACCGACCGGAGCATCTTGCTGATGAAGCAGCAGATGGAAGCCACGCTGACCAGCCTAGCTCCGGTGGACTCGGTAAAGCTGCTGCGGGAGGAAAACGAAGTCAACCTTTCGACCGAAGACACTAACTTCGAGCCGGCTACGTCCAACCCCAGCACGCAGGATACGCTGATCGGCATTTCGGACCAGTACTTGGTCTACGTCAAGGGACTCTCGGTCATTCCGGTGGGCGGCGTCCCGGATATTTCCGGATACAACCCACGGGACCCGGCCATGTCTCCGGTCGGCAATCGCTATGCCTTCCTCAACGGCCGCCGCACCCAGCTGTGGGGGATTGACGACAAGGGCAGCCTGCGCCTTTCGCTGGAGGGCGAGGAGCTCATCCAGCCGTCCATGGATCTGGCCGGCTGGACCTGGACCGCGGATAACGGGGCAGCTACCCCGATCAGGGCGGTCCCTGCCGACACCGAAATGAAGGGTGAAGCCCGTCCAATCGATGTGGCCTGGCTGGAAGATGCCCAGATCGATTCCTTGCGGATTTCCCGCGACGGCGCGCGGGCGCTGATCGTGGCAACCATCGGCAAGACCACGTCGGTTTACGTCGCCGGCGTGATCCGCGATGCTGAAGGTGTGCCCCGCGGACTCACGGATTCGCCAATGAAGATCTATCCAGAAGTTCCGGTGAATACCGCGCTATGGGATTCGGACAGATCCATTATTGTTGCCGAGCTCGGTGATGACCAAGCTGTTGAAGCGGCCCAGATCACCTTCGAAGGCGGCAGCGAGCACCTGCAGCTGCTGTTGGGCATGGTCGGCATCGCTACCGGTGTCGGCAGCCGCCGCGAAGTGTATGCCGAGACCAACGAGAAGCTGTATACCCGCGTGGGCAATTCCTGGCACGAGCTTGAGGATTTTGCCCAGGACGTCGCCTATCCCGGCTAAGCAGGACCTTGCTCCACAGCTCGTTGGCGACCAGACCGATCGACGCGGTTCATCGGCCAGTCTGGCCGTATGGAAATTCCCGAAGAGTGGCTGCGGTACTTCGATGAGCTGTCCCGCAGCAGGCCCATGCGCTGGCTGGGATTCGGCACCAGGGAAATCGCGAACTTCCTGCTTCCGGCCTGTTGCGCGGTCTGCGCCCGGGCAGATTTTCGGCTTTGCCCCGAATGCCGCAGTGAAATCCAACGCCAACTGAGCCTGCCGCCCCTGCCGGACACGCATCATCTCTATGTCGAGCTTCCCGCGCTCGGCCAGCAGCTTGCCGTTAGTTCCTGCGGCGCTTACGGCAAGGAGCTGGCTCGGGCTTTGCTGGCATTCAAGAACAAGCAGCGCTACTTCCTCGTCTCGCTCTTCGCCCCTTATCTTGCTGCCGCGCTGAACGCCGGATGCATCCCGCAGCGCGCGAATCTTCCTACCCTGGTGGTGCCGGTGCCCAGTTCGCTCAAGGCAACAGCGCAGCGTGGCTACTCTCCGGTGAAGACGATGCTCGACCACGGCTTCGCTCGCGGGCTGCTGTCGGCAGATCTAGAGTGCCGCACGCTGCTGCACTACCGCCTCGGTTCCGCCTTGGGCGGGGCGCAAAAAACCAAGAGCGGTTCAGACCGGCGCGGCGGCCTAACCCATTTCGTTGCCGAGCGTGCCAGCGCTAATGGCCAGCCGGTCATCCTGGTCGACGACGTCCTAACCACCGGTTCGACGTTGCGGCACGCGGCCATGGCCTGCCATGAGGCAGGATATGACGTCACCAGCGCGGTGGTACTGGCTTTGACGAGACCGCCAAATAATGCACCTGAACAGTAATTACGCTTACCGCGATCGGAAATTGTGAGCCCGGATACTTGAATCTTGGCCACGGTGGCATAAGGTGAAGTATGGGATGCATCACAGATGCAGCTAAAAGCCCATCTTCAGTCCGAAAGGATGGAACTTTCGGACTGTTGTGTCACCCGACTCCCTATTGGAGGACACCATGGAGCTGAACTACAGCGGACGCAACATCACCATTTCGGATCGTTTCCGTGAGTATGTTGACGAGAAAATCACCAAGGTTGACCAGCTGGCCACCAAAATACAGCGCATCGACGTCAAGGTCCTCAAAGAAGCACACGCTCGTGATCAGAGCACTGCACTGTCCGTTGAATTGACCGTTGTTGGCCGTGGCCCAGCAATTCGAGCCGAGGCTCGCGGCGCTGACAAGTTCGCGGCTTTCGACATCGCGTTCGCAAAACTGCTTGAACGCCTGCGCAAGGCCCGCGACAAGCGCAAGGTGCATCGCGGCAACCACACCCCGCTGGCTGTCCACCAGGCAACTGGCGGCCTGCCTACCGCATCGAGCGGCAAGTCGTTGGTTGAAGAAACCATCGAAGCCCAGAAAGCCGCGGAAGCTGCCGAAGTCGAGGCCAACGCCGAGTACTCGCCAGTGGTCATCCGCCGCAAGTCCTTCCCTGCAGAAGTGATGAGCGTTGATGACGCAGTGGACCGCATGGAACTGGTCGGCCATCCGTTCTACCTTTTCATCGATGAAGCCACCGGCGAGCACGCCGTGGTCTATGGCCGCACCCAGTACCAGTACGGTGTCATCTCCTTGGATCCATCACTGAACTCCAATGAAGAAGCCACCAGGGAAACTCGCGGCTACCGTGACAAAGCCTTGGCAACAGAAGGCTAGTCATCGGAACCACAACTAGCGTGGGCGGCCAACGCATTCTCAGCCTCAAGCAGGCACGAAGAATCGCGTTGGCCGCCCAAGGCCTGTCCAAGGGCAGGAAAGAACAACCCGTCACCGCGCGGAGAATCGTCAGCGCTATCGGCAGTATCGCGCAATTGCAGATTGACTCGGTGAACGTCGTTCGCAGGGCCCATTACATGCCGATGTTCGCCCGGCTCGGCGCCTATGACACCAAGGTGCTGGACCAGCTTCTGGCCAAACCGCTCAGCCCTATCACCGAATATTGGGCCCATGAGGCCTCGGTGGTCAGCTCCGAACTCATTCAAGACCTGCGGGTATGGCAGCGCCGAACCTGGATCGATAAATCAGATGGGTTCTCCGCCGAACAGCATGACCTCTCGGATCGCGTCCTTGAATACCTGTCCAATAATCCAGGCTCCAGCGCCCGGCAAATCAGCCAGGCTTTGGACGTCGCCCCGGTCGGGGAGAAAAAGCATTGGGGGTGGAATTGGAATGACACCAAGTTCGTCACCGAGTCCCTTTTCGCCCAAGCCAGGATCTTGACGCTGGGACGCAACTCCCAGTTTGAACGCCGTTACGCACTAGCCGCGGATGTGGTGGGCACGCAACAGGAACTCGATGCGGCGCAGCGGCACGAGGCCCTCGCCCGGCTGGTTGTCCGGGCCATGGATGCCCTTGGCATCGCCACCGCTCACTGCGTCGCAGAGTATTTCCGTCTTCCGGTGCGCGCGGCGAAAGAAGAGCTCGCCCAGCAGGCACGTGCTGGTCTCATCGAAGAAGTACAGGTTGCCGGCATTGCCGAGCCTTGCTATTTGCAGGCCGGCACCGAGATTCCGCGCAGGATCGATCCTGACCTGCGTTTGCTGTCACCTTTTGATTCGATGGTTTTCAATCGCCGCCGGCTGGAGAAGTTCTTCGGGTTCGAATACCGCATCGAAATCTACGTGCCGGAAAATCAGCGCCGCTACGGCTACTACGTTTTCCCGATGCTTTTCGGCGAAGAGTTCGTGGGCCGAGTGGATCTGAAAGCTGACCGGGCCAGGTCGGTGCTGCACGCAAAGCAGGTGCATTACGAGCAGGGTGTCGACGCCAGTGTCGAGGCTGGATTGCGAGCCGAGCTGGATCGCATGGCGCGCTGGCTGGAACTTGAACGAGTGGAAATCGGGCTGTGAAGGGCCTGTTGATCAAATCGCTGTTCGCTATAAGAACAGCGCAAATGGGATTGAAATAGCCAGATGTGCTGTTTTCCTCACGTAGACTGAAGACGCCAGAAATTACTGTGCTTGAGATATTGGGAGCTACCACGTGGCATCATTGCTAGAACGTATTTTGCGTACCGGCGACAAGAAGATTCTGAAGACTCTTCGTAAGTACGCCGACACGATCAATACGTTGGAAGTCGAAATTCGCGAACTTTCGGACGAAGAGCTCAAGGGTGAAACCGACAAGTTCCGCGAACGTTTGGCTAACGGTGAGACGTTGGATGACTTGCTCCCAGAAGCTTTTGCGGTGGTCCGCGAAGCCTCGGACCGGGTCCTTGGCATGCGCCACTTCGATGTCCAGCTCATGGGCGGTGCTGCCCTGCATCTGGGAAACATCGCTGAAATGCGTACCGGTGAAGGCAAGACCCTGGTCGCTACCGCACCGGCTTACCTGAACGCGTTGACCGGTGACGGCGTGCACGTGGTGACAACCAACGACTTCCTCGCCCAGTACCAGTCGGATCTGATGGGTCGCGTCTTCCGCTTCCTCGGTCTGACCTGCGGCTGCATTCTCTCCAGCCAGAAGCCTGCCGAGCGGCGCAAGCAGTATGAAGCCGATATCACCTACGGCACGAACAACGAGTTCGGATTCGACTACCTGCGCGACAACATGGCGTGGAGCAAGGACGAGCTGGTCCAGCGCGGACACAACTTCGTCATCGTCGATGAGGTCGACTCGATCCTGATCGATGAGGCGCGTACCCCGCTGATCATTTCCGGACAGGCTTCGGGAGATGTGAACCGCTGGTACACCGAATTCTCCAAGATCGTCTCGCGACTGAAGCGTGAAGACGATTACGAGGTCGACGAAAAGAAGCGCACCATCGGCGTGCTGGAGTCGGGCATCGAAAAGGTCGAGGACTACCTGGGCATCGATAACCTCTACGAAGCGAACAACACCCCGCTGATCGGCTTCCTGAACAGCGCCATTAAGGCCAAGGAACTGTTCAAGAAGGACAAGGACTACGTCGTTGTCAACGGCGAAGTCATGATCGTTGACGAGCATACCGGCCGTGCACTGGCTGGCCGCCGCTACTCCGAGGGCATGCACCAGGCCATCGAGGCCAAGGAAAACGTTGAGATCAAGGCCGAGAACCAGACTCTGGCCACCGTGACCTTGCAGAACTACTTCCGCATGTACGCCAAGATCTCGGGCATGACCGGTACGGCGCAGACCGAGGCCGCGGAATTCATGGGTACCTACAAGCTGGGCGTGGTGGAGATTCCCACCAATAAGCCAGCAATCCGCATGGACCAGTCGGACTACATCTACAAGAATGAAGTCGCCAAGTTCAATGCTGTGGTTGAGGACATTGCCGAGCGCCATGCGACGGGACAGCCGATCCTGGTGGGCACCACCAGCGTGGAAAAGAGCGAATACCTCTCCCGGCTGCTCTCCAAGAAGGGCATCCGCCACGAGGTGCTCAACGCCAAGCAGCACGCTCGCGAAGCTGCCGTGGTCGCGATGGCCGGCCGCAAGAACGCGGTGACCGTTTCTACCAACATGGCCGGCCGCGGTACCGACATCATGCTCGGCGGCAACGCTGAGTTCCTGGCCGTGGCCGAGATGGAGCGCCGTGGCCTGGATGCGGAGAACAACCCGGAAGAGTACAACACGGTCTGGGACGAAGTCTTTGACAAGGCGAAGGAAACCGTCGCCAACGAATCGAAGGAAGTTGCGGCGCTCGGCGGCCTGTACGTGCTGGGCACCGAACGGCACGAATCACGCCGCATCGATAACCAGCTGCGTGGTCGCTCCGGCCGCCAGGGCGACCCGGGCGAATCGCGTTTCTACCTGTCGATGACCGATGACCTGATGCGCCGGTTCAACTCCGGGATGGCCGAGCGCATCATGAACAACCCGTCGATGCCAGATGACGTGGCGCTGGAATCCAAGATGGTTTCGCGCGCCATTGAGTCCGCCCAGGCACAGGTGGAAGGCGTCAACGCCGAGCAGCGCAAGAATGTGCTGAAATACGATGACGTGATGAACCGCCAGCGTGAAGCGATCTACGCTGACCGCCGTTCCATCCTGGAAGGCGACGACCTCGAAGAAAAGGTCGGCCACTTCCTGGAAGATGTCGTCAAGGCAATGGTCCTGGAAGCGACCCAGGTCGGCGACCCGGACGATTGGGAGCTCAAGTCGTTGTGGACCAACCTCAAGCAGCTGTACCCGATCGGCATCACCATCGATGAAGTTCTCGAAGAGGCCGGCGGAGTGGGGCACCTCTCCGCGCAGTTCCTGGAACGCGAAATCCTCTCGGATGCCCAGTACCAGTACGAAGAGCGGGAAAAGCTTGTTGGTTCTTCCACCATGCGCGATCTGGAGCGCCGTGTAGTGCTCTCGACCATCGGTCGCAAGTGGCAGGAGCACCTGTACGAGATGGATTACCTCAAGGAAGGAATCGGACTGCGTGCCATGGCCCAGCGCGACCCGCTGGTGGAATATCAGCGTGAAGGCTACACCATGTTCCAGACCATGATGGAAGGCATCCGCGAGGAAAGCATCGGAACCCTCTTCAACTTGGAGATCCCCACCGGAGCTGAAGCAGCTGCCGCGCCAGTGGTTGACGAATCGGCGAAGCCGAAGAACCTGCAGTTCACCGGCCCGGATGAAGATGGCGAAGCCAGCACCACTCGCGCCCAGGCAACGTCGAGCAAGAAGAAGAACAAGAAGGCCAAGCGCAGCTAGATTAGCTCCACATCGGTCACCTGCCACCGTCCGTGCCAGGGCTCAATTTTCAGAGCCACGGCACGGACGCGGTATTTAAAGCCCAAGATGACGGTGCATTCCCAAGAACCTGATATGCACCGGTCCAGGTGCAATGAGATGATCTGCCCGTGTGCCGTGCCCGGCAGCGGCTCGAGCGTGTAGCACTGGGTCTCCAGGAGGGCCCGGCGCCGGAGCTTGGCAATGCAAGAGGGCTCCATCACGAATGCCAGCTGATTCACGGTGCGGTACCCAGCCACGATTTCGAAGACCGCGCGGGCTACTGCATGCGAAATCTCAACGATGGCCCGGTGCTCGCTGCGGTAGACAGCAGAGCGATGGAAGATATTGTCCATTGCCCGACGCAGGTGAGCCGGAGCCTGGCAAGGCTCGGCGGCCGAGGTGGCGCCAGCCGGGTTCGGGTCTGGGAGGTTGGCTGCGTAGATGTCCGGTTGATAGTAGCCGGTGTTGGCGCTACGGGGGCTGATGGCGATGGTGCTCATGATGACTCCTAGTTGGGCGTGGGGAAGTTCTTGAATGCGCTTAGCCGGCTGGCGGTAGTTCAAGTACCGTTCCAACTCGCAGCAGGTCCGGGTCGGTGCCGATGGACTTCTTGTTGCGTTGATAGATCTTTGGCCAATAGGCAGAAATTTCTTCCACGGTGGCCTGGGCACCTAGATGTTCTGCCGCTATGGTCCACAGATTCTGCCCTTCAGCGACGACAACTTCTGTGCGTTGCACCGAACGTTGGCCTGGATTCCTGGCCCCGGGGGATACCAGTGGGCTCAGGGGAACGCTCATGGATTCGGGGAACCATTGCGGGCTCGGTACGGAGTTTTGCTGCGGGCCTGCATAGCTGGCTAGTTCTTGGCTGGCGTTTTCCGCCGGGACCTGTGCCAGGGAAACTGCCAGTGGTTCACCCGCGTAGGCTGCAGCGACTGAAGAGAGGGCAATCGAGGTTCCAAGCATTGAGCCTAGAATTCTTCTGCTCAGTGCGGGGGCGATTCGTTCGAAGAACCGCGCTAGCTTCGGCTTGCGGTGGGTGAACGCCCAGCGGATCATCTGGGCCAAGGCCACGCGCAGCAAGTACAGCGTAAGTAACGCCAGGAACGAAAGGCTGACGAGAAGCCTTATGTGGTCCGCTGTGGCGAGCCCATCGACTGGGGGCCGGAAGTAATCAGATATCCACTGGATTCCCACATAGATAATGACCAATGACGCTGCCGAAAAGAGCAGCAGCACGAATATTTGCCGTTGGCGAGACACCCGAATCACTTCCTTGAATGAATTTTGATGTCATTTGATGTTGTTTGATGTTCATAGTGACACTTAGAGATCGTTTTGTGAATAGGGTTACGCAAAAATGTTTATTCTCGTACAGTGGGCGCATGCGGTGGGATTCACTCTTCGACGACTTGGAGGCTCAGCTAGCAGAACAGAGCCGGGCGCAGCTGCGTGAAGAAATTGCCGAAAACATCAGGGTTGAACGGGCAACTGCCGAACTGCTGCCTACTCTGATGCGGTTCTACGGACACGAATTGAGCCTCCGGCTGGCCGGGGGAAGCGAACTCCGCGCGAAGCTCGGCCCTTGCGCGACCGATTACATCTGCCTGGAAACAGAGCAGGCCCAATGGGTGATCCGCAGTGGAGCGATTGAATCCTTTGCCCTTCCGCCGAGGCGCGCACCTGCGGTGGAACGGCGGGCGCCGGGCCGCTCGGTGAAGTTTTCCTCGGTTCTGCGGGGATTGCTCCGGGACCGCGCACGATGCCATGTTTTTGGCCGTGCGGGCAGCTCCATGGCTGAAGGAACTCTGACTCAGGTAGCCAAGGATTTTTTGATTATTCTGGTGCATCCTCGCGATGAATTCGCCAGAGCCCAGCAGGCCTCAACGCAACTGCTGATTCCACTGGATGCTATCGGATGGGTCGAAGCGATCACTCTTTCGTGATCCACAAGTGCACGCAAGGTCTTTCCAGCAGGACCAAGTTGTCGTAGGCTCACCATCCATAAGCACCTATGCTGGCGGAAGGTCAAAGCCTTGATCACAGAACAGATCGCCCAGGACGCGCGGACAACCTCGGCCTCGCGTGTGCGACGGCCTAGTTGGAAGGACCCACGCCTGGCTCTCGGCGCGGTGCTCGTAGTCGCTTCGGTCGCGGGAACCGTGTACCTGGTCGGCGAATTGCATCAGACGTCCACGGTGTATGTCGCCAGCACCAATATCACCCTCGGAGAAAAGCTGACCAGCGAGAACATGAAAACTCAAGAAGTCCAGCTTGGCGAAACTCTCGAGAACTACCTGCACACAGATGCGCAGCTCGGCCAGGACGCCCGAGCGAACACCTTTATCAGCGAAGGGCAGCTGATTCCAGTCACCTCGATAATGCACAGTGAAGTGGGATCGCGCAGGCCGGTCAATGTCGATCTTCCGGCAGACCTTTCTTCGTCGATTACCCCCGGTAGCTTTGTTGACGTATGGATTGCCAAACGCGAAACCAGCGGCAGCACCTACGGAGTCCCGGAAAAGCTCTCCTCCATGGTCGAAGTCGCCGCACGCGTTGAAAGCGGCGGGGGACTGGTGGGAACCCAAGGCACCAACCTGGAACTGCTGGTGGAACCGAATCAGCTTGAACCGCTGCTTCAAGCGCTGGCAAACGAATCGAGAATTATCGTCGTCTACAACCCGGCCGGGACCGAACAATGAGTATTTCGGTCGTAGTGCTCGGCGACCAGGAGAAAATCGTCCGGCAAATCGAAGGGTACCGCGGGGAACTGATGGTCACCCGCGTCTGCTCCGGCATAGCCGAAGCCATTGCCGCTTGCGATACCGGAATGGCTGATGTGCTGATCGTTGCCGACGCCCAGCTGGTGCCGCCCATGGAACAACTTGATGCGTTGCTGATGCGCCAGACAGCGGTTGTCCTGTTCTTTGACCGGCCCGAAGACTGGAAGCCATTGCCTGATGTCCTTCATCTGCCTGCGGATTCCGGCATGGCCGAGCTGGAAGGACGCATCAGGGGCGTAGTTCAGTCATTGAATCATTCTGGAACCGACGGAACGCTCGCGGTTCCCGAACCGGAGGACGACTCTACGGGCCGGAACGGAAGAATCGTCAGCTTCTGGAGCGCCCCTGGATCTCCCGGGCGCAGTACCGTCGCGCTGAATTATGCGGTGGAAACGGCGGCAGCAGGAAAAACCGTGGTGCTTCTGGACGCAGATACCTACGCCGCCAGCATCGCCATTCAATTGGGGCTCATGGACGAATCGGCATCCATCGCGCAGTTGTGCCGTGCCATCGGCGCCGGCTCGATGGATGTTGCCCGACTCAACGCTGCATGTTCCTTGGTCCAGGTCGGGGAGGCGACCATGCGCGTGGCGACCGGAATCCCGCGTGCTAGCCGGTGGCCCGAGGTCCGGGCCTCGGCGCTGCGGCGAGCGGCCATGCTGCTCAAAGTTCACTACGACCTGGTCGTATTGGATTTGGCTCCGTACATTGAATTGGACGAACAGCTCAGTTTCGATACCCAAGCACCACAGCGAAACGCTGTCACCGTCGAGATGCTCCAGTGCTCCGATGAGCTTTTCATGATCGTGCGTGCCGACAGCTTGGGAATTCCGCGTGCACTTCGCGCCATCGACGAATTGGAGGATGCACTGCCCGGGCTGAATCCGAAAATCGTCTTCAACCGCGTGGGAGCCAGCAGTACCGGGCGCAGCCCGAAGCGCAGGTTGATTGAAGCGTGGGACCGGTTTGGGCCGACGCACCAAATCGCAGGGTATCTGCCCGAGGACAGCGCCGCGTGCAACGCGGCAGTGCTGGGAGGAAGCCCATTGCTCGAAATCGCACCTCGGTGCCTATTGCGTATGGAAATACGGTCTTTGGCCGGCATAAATTCCACGGATTCACCCAAGAAATGGAATAGTCGTCGATTTCACTCCGAAGCTTGAACCCCAGAGGTGAAAACCGAGTAATGTGGGTAAAACTAGAGATCCGCAAAGGCGCGGGTTGATCGAACTTTGTTCTTGGAGGCGTTCTTTTGAACTCGTCGGAATCCAGCATGTCAGAATCATTCATGGATGAGACACTCACCTCGAAATTGGTGAGCGAGTACTATGGCCAAATTGCGACCGAAGACGTGGCGGCCTACCGGCCAGACGAACTCGAAGCTCGCGTGGCAGCACATCTGGAAATCGGGTATCAGCGTGATGCTGAAAACGCTAATGTCGCCATTACCCGCAACAACGGAATTTCAGTGGTCCACATCGTCACCGATGACATGCCATTCCTTGTTGATTCGGTAACTGCCGCACTAGTGCAGCTGAATTCACCAATTCAGCTGGTAGTGCATCCGACGTTCGTTGTCTCCCGCAAGACCGAGACCGGCGAAATTTCAAAGATCAGCCATGCTGGTCTGCAGCATGTTGCCAGCGGTGACACCGCTGCGCTCTCGGATTTGAGCACCCTGATTTCGGCCGGTGCAGAAACCCGCATCGAATCGTGGATTTCAGTCGAGCTCGCTCGCGAGCTCAGCGATGAGCAGGCCAAGGAATTTGTTGAGCGCCTCTATAGCGTTCTGGCAGATGTGCGTGTTGCAGTGAAGGACTGGCCGGCCATGCTGGACCGGGCCAAGGATATTGCGCAGAGCCTTCCGCAGACTCCGAAGGCTGAGGAAATCGCCGAGGTGCAGCAGGCATCGGAGCTGCTGGACTGGTTAGCTGACGGAAAGTTCACGTTCCTGGGCTACCGCGACTACTCGCTGGAAACCATCAACGGCGAAGACGTCCTGGTCGCCCGCCCAGGCAGCGGCTTGGGACTGATGCGCGATCTGGCGGACCAAGGTCCACAGCACCTGACCAAGCGCGGCCGCATCACCGCTCGCGACAAGCGTGCGCTGATCGTGACCAAGGCGAACTCCCGTTCCACCGTTCACCGTGGCGTGTACCTGGACTATGTCGGAGTCAAGAGCTTCGATGCCAATGGCGAAGTCAACGGCGAACGCCGTTTCATCGGCCTCTTCTCCTCCAGTGTTTACACCTCGAGCGTGAAGACCGTCCCGCTGGTACGCGAAAAGGTTGAAGCGGTGCTGAAGCGCACCGGCTTCGCGCCTGATTCCCACTCGGGCAAGGACATCACCACCATTCTGGAAAGCTACCCACGCGATGAGATGTTCCAGATCTCTGTCGACGAGTTGACCAAGATTGCCCTCGGTATCCTGCGCCTGCAGGAACGCCGCCGCACCTCGGTCTTCCTTCGC
Organism: Glutamicibacter sp. NPDC087583; assembly: GCF_044743685.1. Lineage (NCBI taxonomy): Bacteria > Bacillati > Actinomycetota > Actinomycetes > Micrococcales > Micrococcaceae > Glutamicibacter > Glutamicibacter sp. NPDC087583. The sequence continues at coordinate 557,889 of NZ_JBIUWY010000001.1, forward strand.
AAGGACGACTACGGCCGCTTCGTCACTGCCATGGTGTTCCTGCCACGTGATCGTTTCTCCACCGCAGTGCGCCTGCGGGTGGAGCAGGAGCTGCAGCGCAGCTTCAACGCAGAATCCGTTGAATATGAAGCGCAGCTGGGTGCCGGCGCGCTCGTTCGCTTGTTCTACCGGCTGCGCCTGCAACGCCACGGACTGGCCCCCGTGGTTGACCGCAAGGCACTGGAGGATCGTATTGCCAAGGCCGTGCGCTCCTGGTCTGACGCCATCGTTGACACCGCCCGCGCGCGCCTGGAACTGGGCGATGCCAACACGCTGTCCAATGCTTGGGCCGAAGCTTTCCCGGCTTCCTACAAGGTGCAGTTCGAAATCGAAGATGCGCTGAAGGATATTGACCTGCTCACCGAGTTGAGCAGTCCGGAAGTCGATGGCCCGGTTGTCTCCTTCTACGATGACGAGAAGCAGGATGAGGATTCTGCTGTTTCCAAGCGCATGAAGATCTATGTGACCAAGCCGCTGCTGCTCTCGCGCATACTGCCAGTTCTGCAGCATCTGGGTCTGGAAGTCGTCGATGAACGCCCCTACGAGCTGAATCCAGAAGGAATCGGCGAACGCTACATCTACGACATGGGCCTGAAGATCGATGAGGAGATCAACTTCCAGGCCGTGGAAGCCAAGCTGGCTGAGGCCTACTGCGCAGTGGTCCGCAACCTCGCCGAATCCGACAGCCTTAACGCACTGGTGCTGCACGAGGGACTCACGTGGGAGGAAGTCTCGATGCTTCGTGCCTACGCCCACTACCTGCTGCAGCTCGGGGTTCCGAACTCCACTGGCTTCATCGCCAGCACCCTGGTTGGCAACCCGTCAGTCACCCACGCCATTGTGGAGCTGTTCCAGGCCACCTTCGACCCGCAGCTGAGCTCCGTGGCTTCGGAAGCTGCTCGGCAGAAGGCGCACGCAAAGGTCGCCGAAGCGCTGGAATCCGTGCCAACGTTGGATGCCGACACCTTGCTGCGCCGTTTCGTGAAGGTGATCGAAGCGACCAAACGCACCAACTACTTCACCACCCACAAGGCACTGGCATTCAAGCTGGCCCCGGAAGAGATCGATTTCGCGCCATTCCCGCGTCCGAAGCACGAACTGTGGGTCTACTCGCCGCGTGTTGAGGGTACCCACTTCCGCTTCGGCGCCGTGGCCCGCGGTGGCCTGCGCTGGTCCGATCGCCGAGAAGATTTCCGTACGGAAGTGCTAGGTCTGGTCAAGGCCCAGATGGTCAAGAACTCCGTCATCGTGCCAACTGGTGCCAAGGGCGGTTTCTACGCCAAGCAGCTTCCCAATCCAGCTCTCGACCGCGGTGCATGGATGGAAGAAGGCAAGGGCGCGTACAAGGTCTTCATCCGCACCCTGCTGGAGCTGACCGACAACATGGTTACCGACGAAAACGGTGAGCACATCGAAGCCCCTGCCAACGTGGTTCGTCGCGATGGCGATGATTCCTACCTGGTGGTCGCTGCCGACAAGGGCACCGCGAGCTTCTCCGATATCGCCAACTCGATCTCGGCCGACAAGGGCCACTGGCTGGGCGATGCCTTTGCTTCGGGCGGCTCGGTGGGCTACGACCACAAGGGCATGGGCATCACCGCACGCGGCGCCTGGGAATCGGTGAAGCGCCACTTCTTCGAGTTGGGCATCGACACCCAGAAGGACGAATTCACCGCCGTCGGCGTGGGCGATATGTCCGGAGACGTGTTCGGCAACGGTTTGCGCCGTACCCCCACCGTGAAGCTGGTGGCGGCCTTCGACCACCGTGATATCTTCCTGGATCCGAACCCGAATCCCCAGGTCGCCTTTGACGAGCGCCAGCGCCTGTATGATCTGCCACGCTCCAGCTGGGCAGACTACAACAAGGAGCTGCTCTCGGCCGGAGGCGGCGTGTACTCGCGCAGCCTCAAGTCCGTGCCGGTTAGCGCCGAGGTCCGCGAGGTCCTGGGATTGGACGCCGGCACCACCAAGCTGAGCCCTAACGAACTGCTCAAGGCCATCCTCTCAGCGCCAGTGGACCTGCTCTACAACGGCGGTATTGGTACCTACGTGAAGTCAGCGGCTGAAACCCACGGCCAGGTCGGCGACCGAGCCAACGACGCCATCCGCGTCGACGGCGCAGATCTGCGCGTGAAAGTTGTTGGCGAAGGCGGCAACTTGGGCATGACCCAGCTGGGCCGTATTGAGGCAGCCCGCAAGGGCGTCCTGCTGAACACCGATGCCATTGACAACTCTGCTGGCGTGGACACTTCTGACCGCGAAGTGAACATCAAGATCTTCGTGGACCGCCAGATCAAGGCGGGCAATCTCACCGAGGCTGAACGCACGGAGTTCCTGCTCTCGATGACCGATAACATCGGTGATCTGGTGCTGACGACCAACTTCGAACAGAACGTGTTGTTGCTCAATGAGAAGCATGCGGCACTGACCTGGACACCAGCGTACGAGCGCCTGATGCAGTGGCTGGAAGCCCATGCTGACTTGAACCGTGGCTTGGAGTTCTTGCCAAACGCGGATCAGCTGGAAGAGCGCCGCGCCGCTGGCGAGGCGATGACCACCCCAGAGCTCTCGGTGCTGGCCGCATACGCGAAGATCCAGCTGGCGAACGCGCTGACCGAATCCGATCTCGCCGATGATCCGTACTTCACCCGGACCCTGCGCCGCTACTTCCCAACCAAGTTGGTAGAGCGTTTCGGGGATCAGCTCGAAAGCCATCCGTTGCGCCGAGAAATCATCGCGACCGTGATCGCCAACGACATCGTGAACATGGGCGGCATCACCTACGTCTTCCGTGCCATGGAAGAAACCAGTGCCAGCGAAGTCCAGATTGCCAAGGTCTTCTGCGCGCTGCGTGAGATCTACGGATTCGACCGCCAGTTCGATGCGATCAATGCACAGCCTGCCGGAACCGATCTGGAACACTGGGGCCGCCAGCACCACGACATGCGCCGCCTGCTGGACCGTGCCACCCGCTGGTTCATCAACCGCGTCGATCAGGAACTGCTGGTCACCGAAGCGGTCAAACGCTACGAAGCGACGGTTACCGAACTGCGTGAGGCCCTGCCAACCTTGGTTCGGGGCACTGACCTCCAGAGATTCCAGGAGTGGCGTGAAGAGGCCATGGACCAGGGGATCCCGGAGCGTCGTGCCAGCATGTGGGCGACTCAGTTCGAATCCTACGCGCTGCTGGACGTGGCAGAATATGTGCACCGCACCGGGACCGCTCCGGTCAAGGTTGCAGAAACATACTACGTGCTCTACGACTTGTTCGATGTGGACAGCCTGCTGAATCGCATCACCAACCTTCCTCGCTCGGATCGTTGGCAGGCGCTGGCTCGTGCCGCAATGCGCGATGACCTGTACACCACGATCATCGACCTGACCGGCAACATCCTGGATGCCCACGGCGATATTGCTGACCCGGCAGAGCGTGTTGCTGCATGGGAAGAGGCAAACGCGGCTAACCTTGATCGTGCGAAGACTATGTTCGCGGAAGTGAACAGCCTGGAACGAGACGACATGGCTTCACTTTCCGTGGCACTTCGCCTCTTGCGTTCCATCGTCCGAAGGTAAATACCGCCAATGGCCCTCATCACCGAAGAATTACGTCAACGTGCTGCACTAGCGCCCGGTGATGAGGATTGGCTCCACCTCCTGGTGGGGGACTGGCAACTGGTCTCGGATCTAGCATTCGCAGACCTGGTGCTCTGGTTCCCCACCGGGGACGGTTCCTATACGGCTTTGGCACACGTGCGCCCTTCCACCTCGCATACCGCCTTCCATAGCGACTTCGTGGGAGAACGGATCCGCAAGGATCTGCGCATCATGGTGGACCGCGCTTGGGAAACCAAGCAAGTGCAACGCTCGGCCGAACAAGCCGGCAAAGATATCATCATGGGGTTGACCACGGTGCAGGCGATTCCGCTAGTGCGCCAGAACCAACCGGTTGCGGTCATCACTTCCCACTTCGATCCGAACCAGTCCCGCACACCCAGCAATCTGGAATTGGTCTACCGGCAAAGCGCTGATGACCTGTTGCAGATGGGTACCCAAGGGCTGTGGCCGGACTTCGCCAGCCCTACCGGCTCCCGCCGTGGCGCGCCGCGCGTCGGTGATGGTTTCATCCGGCTCAACGTTGATGGAGCCGTCGAATTCGCCAGCCCGAACGCTGTTTCAGCTTTCCGCCGATTAGGCGCAGCTGATGTCCTCCAGGGCCAGCCACTGGCTGATCTGACGATGGCACTGGTCAGCGACCGTCGTGTAGTCGACGAAACTCTTCCGCTGGTGCTCCAGGGCAAGATGCCATGGCGTACCGAGGTGGAACATCGCGGAGTCACCCTCTCCCTGCGTGCCATTCCGCTGCGCAACGAATCAAAGCGCTGGGGCGCACTGGTGCTGTGCCGCGATGTGTCCGAACTGCGCCGTCGCGAAAAAGAACTGGTCACCAAGGACGCTACGATCCGTGAAATCCATCATCGCGTGAAGAACAACTTGCAGACTGTCGCGGCGCTGTTGCGCATGCAATCGCGCAGGATGAGCTCAGAGGACGGCAAGCAGGGCCTGGAGCAGGCAATGCGACGAGTCTCCACTATCGCTTCGGTCCACGACTTCCTGTCCAAGGGCCTGAACGAAACCGTCAAATTTGATGATCTGATGGATCGCCAGTTCCGTCTGATCGTGGAAATCGCTTCTCCGGAGCAAAGGGTATCCACGCGTCGTGAAGGCGAATTCGGCATGCTTGACGCTGATTTGGCGACACCGTTGTCACTGGTGATCAATGAGCTGGTGACTAATGCCGTGGAACATGGACTAGCGCATCGCAACGGTGAAGTCGCGCTGGTTGCCGAACGCTACAAGGGTGCCGATAGCAAGGATTGGCTACGGGTTGTCATTGAAGATGACGGCCACGGGTTGCCAGAAGAGCCACGCCGCGAGGGACTTGGGCTGCAAATTGTCCGCACTCTGGTTACCAGCGAACTATCGGGTGAAATCCGTTGGGTACAGAGCGAGAAGGGCGGGACCAAGGTGGTAATCGACATGCCATTGGATCTTGACCACCGTACAGGCTAGGAGCAGCCTGATCAGCTGCAACAAAAAAAGAGGCACTTCCAACACACCGTGTTGGAATCGCCTCTCCTTTTGGCTATTTAGCGGTAATTCTTCATGTGAGCCTTGATGCTGGCTACATAATGCTTGGTGTCTTCGTACATGCCGTTGTTACGAACACCGGCCAGGCCCTGGTAGTACGATGCGATTGCGTTGTCCAGGTTGTCGGTGTTGTCCAAATTGTAGGCAATTACTGCGACACCAGCGACAACGTTATCCCGTGGGTTCAGGACGTTCAGGTCCTGGCCAATGACCGATGCGATCCAGTCACCGGTGCTTGGCAGTACCTGCATGGCGCCAACGGCGTTAGCAGGGGAGACCGCACGCATGTTGAAGCCAGACTCCTGGTACGCGTGAGCCAACGCCAGAGCCGGGTCAACGCCCATGCTCTTTGCAGTGGAACGGATCAGGTCCTGCATCTCGCCGCGGCTCGGGACACTGATCGAGTCAAGGTAGTCCTTGTTCGAGTTAGCATCTCGCACAACGTGATCTGCGTAGGTACGACCAGCGAAGCTATTGCCGATCTTCTGCTTCTTGACCTGACCCGACGGTGCAACCGAGGAGCCCGAAACCTTCAGCTTGGCGCCGATCTTCAATGGCGTGCTCGAGCTGTACTCGGGGTTCAAATCCAGCAAGGTGGCCAGCTTCATGTCGTGGCTGGTCGCGATGCCACTGAGAGTATCGCCGGACTTCACGGAGTAGGTCGACGTCTTGGCCTTGGCCTTGGGCGCAGCAGTGCTCTTCGGCGAGGAGCTCGAAGACGACGTGCCACCCGAGACCTTGATCTTGCTGCCTGGGAAGATCGGCTTGCTGGCAGAGATGTCATTGGTCTTCAACAGATCGGACAAGCTCATGCCGTGCTTGGCCGCAATGCCGCTGAGCGTGTCACCGGACTTGACGGTGTAGCTTGAAGAACCGGAGGAGGAGGACTTCTTCTGGGAGGACTTCGACGAAGAGCCAGAGGACGAAGAACCCTTGACCTTGATCTTGTCGCCAGGGAAGATCACCTTGCTGGCCGAGATATCGTTCTTGCTAAGGAGCGAAGACAAGCTCATATTGTGCTTGATGGCGATGCTTCCGAGCGTGTCACCGTTCTTCACAGTGTAGGTTGAAGAACCCGACGAAGAAGAAGTTTTCTTCGTCTGCGTCGTATTGCTGGAGCTCGACGCCGAACCCTTGACCTTCAGCTTATTGCCGGGGAAGATTACCTTGCTTGCAGAGATGTCATTCTTCTTCAACAGATCAGACAAGCTCATGTCGTGCTTGCTCGCAATGCCGCTGAGGGTGTCACCGTTCTTGACGGTGTAAGTGGCGGTACTTGAAGATGACGAGCTCGAAGACTTGCCCTTGGGGCTGTTTTTCGAAGCATGACCGGAGACCTTGAGTGTCTTGCCGGCGACGATTGAATCATTCTTAAGATTATTGAGCTTCTTCAGCTCTGACACGGTTGTGTCATATTCCCGAGCGATGCTCCATAGGGACGCACCTGCCGGGATCTTGATTTCGGAAACATCTCGTTTAGCTGGTAATCCCAGCGTAGATACTCGCGAAGCGATCAGGTGGGCCTTGATCTGGTCTTCAGCGACCTTGATGGTCTCCGGAGTTACCGACTTGGCAAAGCTTCCTGAGGTGTTGGGAACAGTCATCGGTGCTGCCTGCGCTGCGGGAGCTAAGGCGAGGCTGCCAATGACCGCAGCGGGAATGGCCGCGCCTGCTACAACGCCTAACGCATGCTTGGAAGCATGTTTGGATTCGTGGGGCATGGAGTCAATCCTCATTTATACGGTGAAAATAACGGGCTTTGCTCCGCAGGTAACAGAGGGGAAGTGGTACCCCATGTTGACTGTGATGCAATTGTTATCAAAGTGATACAAGAAAATTTACACTACTCCTGTGACTCATGGGAACTGCTGAGGTGAGTTTCATCCAAATTTCTGCGCGGATCAGGAATTTGTGGGAACCTTAAGGGGTGAAGGAAACCGTAGATCTCGTCGGCCAGTGGCTGACCCTGCCCGATGTGGCTGAAGAATTAGATGTAGATATTCGCCGCGTGCACCGACTGCTGGATGAGCGTGCCATTGTTTCGTTGAGAATTGGCGCTCGCAATGTCCGTTCGATCCCTGCAGATTTTCTCCAAGACGGAGTAGTGGTGGAAAGCCTGAAGGGCACTCTTTCGGTACTCTTGGATGCCGGCTTCTCCGATGAGGAATCGGTTATTTGGCTGTTCACCGAGGATGAATCGCTGCCCGGCACTCCAATGAATGCTCTGCGCACCGGACGTAAAACTGAAATCCGTCGGCGGGCGCAGGCCATGGGCTGGTAATGGCCCGGACGAACTAGCCTCAGTAATAACAAAAGGTCTCAACCGTATTCCATATCGCATGGATGGTTGAGACCTTTCGTTATGTCTTAGTAACGAATCGCTATTTACTTCTCTTTGTCACTGCATCACTGAGCTGCTGCATTCCCGCTAAGGCGAGGGGCGTGACGTGCAATGCGTTCAGGGCGAGATCTGATTGGGTGGTCAACTCACTAATGCTCTGCTCGGTGGCCGCCAGGGCGCCGCTATCGCGCAGAATACCGCTTAGTCTCAACACTTCTTCTTCGCTGAGATCCACTGCGCCGAGGCGACTCTGAATGAAGTCCTGTTCGTCAGAAGTTGATAGCAAGAGGGCGTGGGCAATCAATTCCGTGCGCTTGCCTTCTTGCAAATCGCCGCCGGTCGGCTTCCCTGTGACTGCTGGATCGCCAAACACGCCCAGAACATCGTCACGTAGCTGGAATGCCTCACCCAGCGGAAGCGCGAATGCGGAGTAGCGCTCCATAAGAGCCTCGCTGGCGCCGGCCAACGCGCCGCCAAGCAAGAATGGGTTTTCAGTGGAGTATTTGGCTGACTTGAAGCGCACGATAGTGCGAGCTCGCTTGACCGCTTCCTTCGGATCGTAGGCGGGGCCCGCAGACTCTTCTAGAACATCAAGATACTGCCCGGCCATCACCTGGGTGCGCATCTGATTGAAGATGGTACGCGCCCGAGCGTTGAGGGAAGCAATACCTGAGAAGACTTCCTCGCTCAACGACAGGCATAGGTCGCCGGTAAGGATTGCGCTGGCCATGCCGTAGCTCGTTGCGCTCCCCGCAAGCCCAAGTTCTCGGTGCTGGGCCTCGAAGCGCTTGTGAACGCTCGGCTGACCGCGTCGTGTATCGGAATTGTCGATGATGTCGTCATGAATCAGCGCGGCTCCTTGGAAGAGTTCCAAGGCCACCCCGAGTTGGACGATGTCGCGTTCATCGGGCCGACCACCTGCACCGAGGTAACCCCAGAAAGCGAACAGGGCGCGAAGCCGCTTGCCGCCACGGGTCAGTGACGTGATCGCATTGACGATTTCGACGGCGCTGCTAGTAATCTGACCAACTTCAACGCTTTTCGCAGCCAGGAATTCTTCCAATAACTGAGCAACGTCAGAAGTGTAGGTACGGCTCAAGCTCTGGGCTTCAGTGTTGAGGTCCGGCACAGAATCAGGCATCGACATGCAAAATCATTTCTACGGGTAAACAACTAGTGGTTAGCAACAACTCTACCGGTGATTCCCGCCCGGCGAAGAAGGCACCCAAAGTACGCGGGGTGGGAACGGAATCCGAATATACATTCGAGTAAGCTGGTGGTGCAGCCGAACGAGGGGAGAGGAATTGAAATGGTGGATCGTGCAATCCTCCATGTCGATATGGACGCCTTCTTTGTTTCAGTGGAACTGCGGGACCGCCCTGACCTAGTAGGCAAGCCAGTTATTGTAGGCCACCGTTCAGGCCGGAGCGTGGTGCTCTCTGCGTCTTATGACTGCCGAGCTCGCGGGATCCATTCGGCCATGCCGATGAGCCAAGCCATCCCGCTGCTACCGCAAGCTACCGTGATCGAGCCGAGCCATCACAAGTACACGCAAGCCTCGGCCCAGATCATGGCGTACTTCCGCACATTGACGCCTCTGGTTGAGCAAGTCAGTGTCGACGAAGCGTTCCTAGACGTTACTGGAAGCATGCGCATGCTTGGCGGGCCAGTGCAGATCGCTCAGCAGATCCGCGAATATATACGCAAAGAAATGGGACTGCCGGCCAGCGTGGGCATTGCAAGGAATAAATTCGTTGCGAAACTCGCTTCGACGTACGCCAAGCCTGACGGCATGGCGGTAGTTGCGCCCGAGCGAACCGAAGAATTCCTGCACGAATTACCCGTGTCGAAAATGTGGGGCGTGGGAAAACGAACCGCTAGTCAGCTTCACTCCTTGGGGATTGAGACCGTGGGGCAACTCGCTGGCGAGCCAGAAGCAAGATTGATTAGCCGGTTGGGGGAACACGGCCGCGCCCTTTATTTGCTCTCGCGGGGGATCGATAACCGTCCGGTGGAGGTTAGCCGGGATGAGAAGAGCATTTCATCGGAACATACCTTTGCGGTGGATATCACCGATCCCCAGGTGCTTGAGGGCGAACTTTTGCGGCTGAGCCATAAGGTCGGTCAACGGCTGCGGCAGCACGGCAAATCAGCCAACGGTGTTGGGCTCAAGATCAAGTACAAGGACTTTTCTGGAATTACGCGTTCGAAGGCGCTCGCAGCTGCGACAGATTCTTCAACGAAAATTAGCGAGTCCGCGCTGGCCCTTCTGCGAAAATTGACCCCTATGCCGCAACCGGTCCGGCTGATCGGGGTGAAAGCTGAACGGTTGCAAGATTACGAGTTGGGTCTGCAATTTAGCTTGGACCCCCGCGAAGAGAAAGCCCGAGAAGCGGAACGCATCGCTGACCAGATCGGACAGAGATTCCCGCAGTCCATCGTGACCCCAGCACGTTTTCTGCGCCCCAAGGAATAAACACATTCTGTGTAGAACGTATGGATATCTGGACAGTGGGGAAGATCAACTAGCAGGGCGGGTGCAAAAGAGACTATCCTTGAATTAAGTTCGATCGAATCCAGGGAACTTTTCCCTTCGACCCGACGTTGAACTTGAAGACGGTGGACGACCGTCGAGATTGCCTTTGGAAGGAGAAGACGATGCCGCTATCGGAACACGAGCAGCGTTTGTTGGAGCAGTTGGAAAAGCAGCTGCATGAAGACCGTCGCTTCGCTTCGAGCATGAAAGGCCCATCGGGCACGGGACGTTTGTCGACCCGCAATATTGCTCTGGGTATCTTGCTGGTAATCGTCGGCCTAGCGGGACTCATCTTTGGAATCTCGCAGCACATCATCATCGTAGGCGTTCTCGGCTTTGCGGTGATGTTCGCGGGTGTACTGCTTGCCCTGACTAAATCGGCTACTGGAAAAATTGGTCCGTCCAACGGAACGGGATCAAAATCTGCAGCCAAGAACAATTCGCAGTTCCTTTCCGGCCTGGAAGAAAAATGGAACCAGCGAAAGCGTGATCAGTCCGATAGCTGATCTGCATTGATATTGAGGTGTGACCCCTAGGGTTGCACCTCTTTTCTGTTTAAGCCCCGCTTCTCACATCCCTACGGTCACCGTGCACCTCATGCCGGGGCGCATGGGTTTCATTCAATTCGGGAAGTTGGATGTCCTGGATATTCGGTGCGCCTATCTGAAGGCCGCGCGACTTTGCAAGTGATCTTGAATTCTCTGCAGATTCCAAGGTTCACGTCCACCTCGCCGGTCAGGCAGGCCCCCACTTCCCTCCCCAGGTTCCTCCACTTCCCACCACCGCGCCTAAAAATAGCAATATTCCGCGGATTTGCGTGTGGAATCTCTGAAAAATACTGGATCATGCAGCTGGACGATTCCCATCCCTCCACCTGAACATAGGCTGAGCATCCGCTAGATTCAGGTGTTTTTTAAGTCCAGACCCTCGCGAAACCACTGAAATTGCATTGACAGTGGAGGGTTGTGGAGTAAAGTGGAGGCAAGTAGAGAAGAATGGGGCTTCTGGCCACTTCACGGGAAAGGTGGTGTGCATGTTCCTTGGAACTTACACACCGCGTCTTGATGAAAAAGGTCGGTTGATTCTTCCAGCTAAATATCGAGATGAGCTGTCCTATGGGCTGGTTCTCACTCGCGGCCAAGAGCGTTGCATATACGTTTTCAGCCAGCGGGAATTTGAGAAGCAGCACGAGCAGCTGGCGCAGGCATCCTTGACCTCCCGGCGAGCACGCGACTATGCGCGTGTGTTCCTCTCAGGGGCCTCGGATGAAGTTCCAGATAAGCAGGGGCGCGTAACGATTCCGCAAGTGCTGCGCACTTATGGAGGCCTTGATCGGGAGGTCACAGTTATCGGTGCGGGCAACCGTATTGAAATCTGGGATTCGACCGCATGGCAGCAGTACTTGGATGAACAAGAAGACGTGTTCTCCGATACTGACGAAGATTAGGGCTTTGTGCCCTACACCGACAAAACACCACGTTTGTTGAGATGAGATCTCCAGCCACCTTGGGGTAGAAAATCGTCTGGCTTCACTTCCCCGGAGCCAGAAGGTTGGATCGCCACTTGGTTGGAGGGGGATCTGATCTCAACAGCAGATCGAAAGCGAAAGGGGGCGCAGTGCCAAATCAGGATTCCCAGCGACCAGCATCCGAACGCCACGTTCCAGTACTTCTGGACCGATGCGTTAATTTGCTAGCTCCAGGTATTGAGCGAGCCAATGCTGAAGGCCGTCGGGCAATTGTGGTTGACTGCACCCTCGGGATGGGTGGGCACTCCGAAGCCATCCTCAAGCGGTTCGACAACTTGCACCTGATCGGTCTAGACCGTGACGAGCAGGCTCACGAACTTGCCGGTGCACGACTCGCCCCGTTCCAGGACCGCATCGACCTCGTGCACGCGGTGTATGACGAAATTGCGGATGTCGTGGAAGATCTTGGGTTCCCGGGGGTCGACGGCGTTCTGTTCGACCTTGGCGTTTCCTCGCTGCAGCTCGATGAGCGTGAACGGGGTTTCGCCTATTCGTATGATGCACCGCTGGATATGCGCATGGACACCTCTGTTGGCCCAACTGCCGAGGACCTGGTCAACGACTTGGAACGCGACGAACTGCTTCGAATTATTCGACAGTGGGGCGAAGAGAAGTTTGCTGGACGCATCTCGACGGCAATCGTCGAGGCACGCGCCAAGAGCCGCATCACTACCACTGCTGAACTAGTTGAAGTGATCCGCAGCGTTGTGCCCGCGGCGGCTGCTCGAAACCATGGACACCCGGCCAAGAGGACCTTCCAAGCATTGCGTATTGCAGTGAATGAGGAACTTGACGTCTTGGAACGTGCGATCCCGGCGGCAATGGGAGCTTTGAACGTCGGCGGAAGAGTCGTCGTGATGAGTTACCACTCCTTGGAAGACAAAATCACCAAGCGGCACTTCGTCCATGGATCTACCTCGTCGGCCCCTCCGGGATTCCCGGTGGAGCTGGACGAACACAAAGCTGAATACAAGGTGCTCACCAAGGGCACCGAGAAGCCAAGCGACCACGAAATAGCAGAAAATTCACGTGCAGCCTCAGCCCGCTTGCGAGCTGTGGAACGAGTGTTGAAGAGGAGCTAGCATGAGCCAACGAGCCCAGCGCCGCGTGCAGAAGACCGCAGCCGTGAACAACCAGCCTGTTGTCGACGGTAATACTGCGCGTGCAATGCGACCCGAGCCCGTCCCAGCTAGCAACCTGCCTAAAGGCGATTCGCGTCAGCGCGTAACTCTTTCGTTGGTTCCTAAGATGAACGAAACCAGCAAGCGCTCCATGTTCACCATGTCTGCGGTGCTCGTTGTCTTGGCATTCAGCGTGATTGTTACGCTGGTGCTGCTCAATACTTCTGTAGCTCAGCGGCAGTACGACATCGTGAACTTGCGTTCGCAAGAGCGTGCGCTTTCCCAAGAGAATCAGGCACTGCTGAAGGAGGCCCAGTCGTTGGCGGCGCCACAGGCACTGGCCGCCAAGGCAAAGGACCTCGGTTTGGTTTCGCCAGGTGCTCCAGGGCTGATCAGCCTGTCTGAGGGCAAGGTTGCCCAAGACGCTGAGAAGGCGGTCAAGGCAAAGAACAGCAAGCAGGAATACGGAACTATTCCGCTGCCGGGCGACAGCATCCGCAAGGGTGAAAGCAAAACTGAAGCCAACGCATCAAACACGCCGAAGACCACTGTGGGTAAAGCCTCAGCAGATTCACAGAAGGAGTCCGGTGCCACTGAAGGTTCCAAGGAACCAGAGGTGAAGCCGGAGAAAGCTGAACGTGAAGTTGCCAGTGATGGCCGCCCAGTGTTCAATGACGCTGAGCTTAACGGGGGCACGATCCCTGCACCAAGCATCAAATCCCCAGCAGAGTAGTTAGCCCTTTCTAAGCTAGATACAGGTGGCCTACGCTGCTGGAAAACCACGCTGAGGGAAAGTTAGGTTCTTTTGTGAGCTCGACGGCAATCGACACTGCGAAAAAGCGAATGCGCTTTGTGCTGCTCCTCTCCGTGGTTTTGCTGCTGGTGATCCTGGGCAGGCTGGTCTGGGTCCAGGGCATCAACTCGGCAACCATTGCCAACGCTGCACAGGAAAACCGCGAACGCGTTGAAAACATTGCGCCAAATCGAGGATCCATCGAAGACCGCAATGGCACCACCCTCGCCGTCTCAGTAGACCGCTATGATCTGGTCATCGACCAGCGCGAGCAGGGTGAGAACATTCGCCGTGCGAAGCGGGATGGAACCAATGGCCAGGAACGCATCACGTGGGACCAAGCCATTGACGAACTAGCCGATACCCTTGACCAGGACCGTGAGGAACTTGCCACGAAGGTTCGCCCGCAGGGCGATGCCAAGCCCAAAGGGTACGTCATGCTCGCCAAGAGCGTGACCCCGGAAGTACGCAACGAAGTCCTCGAAATCGGTATTCCGCGACTTGCCTCATTGCTGCGCAGCGAACGCCAGTACCCGCAAGGCGTAATTGCAGGACCACTGCTGGGGTTCGTGCGCAACTCCGAAGACCAAACAGCCGTGGTGGGAGCCGAAGGCCTGGAACTGAGCCAGGAGGAACACCTGGCCGGCACGGCCGGCAGCCGCAAGTTCGAGATCAGCGCCGATGGCGTGCGCATTCCCGTCACCGAGGTCGAAGAAACCCCTGCAGTCGATGGCCAGGACGTCATCCTGACCATCGACTCCGACATCAACTACGTTGCCCAGCGTGCAGCAGAAAAGAAGCAAGCTCAGTTCAACGCTGAGTGGGTTTCCGTGGTCGTCATGAAAGCGGATACCGGCAAGATCCTCGCCATCGGCGACTCCGCTGAATTGGACCCGAATGATCCAGGCGCTACCAAGCCGGAGTTCCGCCGCTCCACCTCCATCACCCGTGCTTTCGAGCCAGGTTCCACCGGCAAGGCCGCGATCTTCGCGGCGGCCATCGACCAGGGCGGAGTGGATCCGCTGACCGAGATGCGTGTGCCGAATAAGAAGACGTTCACCAAGGAAACCATCAATGACTCGTTGGAACACCCAACGTACGACATGACGGTCTCGGGCATCTTCGCCCGTTCCTACAACACCGGCACCGTGATGGTCGGAAATACCATGAGCAAGCAGACCCGTTACGACTACATGCGTGCCTTCGGATTGGGTTCGCCCATCCGCGTCGGCTTGAATGGCGCTAGCGCTGGCCAATTGGCGCATCCCGATAATTGGGACCGCCGCCAGCAGTACACCACCATGTTCGGCCAGGGCTATTCGCAGACCGTGCTGCACACCGCTTCAATTTTCCAGTCCTTGGCCAACGGCGGCGTTCGCCTTTCGCCAAGCCTGATTGAGGGCTACCGCAACGAAGACGGTACCATCACCAAGATCCCCGCACCGGAAAAGAAGCGCGTGGTCAAGAAAAGCACCGCTGACGAAATGCTCAAGCTCATGGAATCGGTCGTTGACGACGGTACCGGCTACAAGGAGCGCATTCCCGGGTACCGCGTGGGCGGCAAGACCGGTACAGGCCAGGCGGCAAGCGCCAAGGGCTATGACGGATATACTTATTCCTTTGCAGGTGTCGCTCCCTTGGAAGATCCGCAGTTCGTCGTCGTGGCAACCATGTACAGGCCAAAGGGCAACTGGAAAGACTTCTCGGTAGCTGACACGTTTACCGATGTTATGAGCCATACTCTCAACACATTCAATGTGCCACCGAGCACGACAAAGTCAGAGGCGTATGACGTCTTTGTAGGTGAGGATCAGAAGAAATCTTGGTAGTCCAGAACCCCGACACTCCGCGTGAGCTAGAACGGTACCTACGCCCAGAGAGCATCGCCGGTCTTGGCTTCGACCAGCTCTGCGGCACAGCTGGCGCGGTGCGAACTGGAGCGCTGCTCAATGCCGCTCCGCAAATCCTCGGCGTCAGCCTCAACCCGCAGATCGTACAGAGCGGTGACGTCTTCCTGGGTATTTCCGGCGCCAAGCGCCACGGTGCCGAATTCGTGGAAACCGCCATCGGCAACGGTGCTGTCGCACTGATCACCGATACTGCAGGACTCGAATTCCTCAGCGATGACCTCTCGATCCCGGTGGCCGTCGTTGCAGATGTACGCAAATCCGCAGCCGTGATCGCGCAGAGCGTCTACGGAACCGACCAGCGCAGCCCGAAGCTGTTCGCTGTCACCGGCACCAACGGCAAGACCACCACAACCTTCATGATCCGCGCGATCCTGGATGCGCTGGGTGAAGAAACCGGCCTGATCGGCACGATTGAGATGTCCGCCCGCGGGCAGATCATCCCCAGCGTGCTGACCACCCCGGAGTCCACCCAGCTGCACGGCGTGCTCTCGCGCATGGCGCAGCAGGAAGTCACGTCGGTGGCCATGGAGGTATCCAGCCACTCGCTGAGCTATGGCCGCGTTGATGCCCTGCGCTTTGCCGTTTCCGGTTACACCAACCTGACCCAGGACCACTTGGACCTGCACGGCACGATGGACGAGTACTTCGAAACCAAGGCCGAACTATTCACCGCGGAACGCTCCGAGCGCGCAGTGGTCATGGTAGACGATGAATACGGCCAGCGCCTGGCCGAGCGCGCCCTGGTGCCTACCGAGACCCTGAGCCTCGACGGCGAACACCCTTCGGCGCACTGGAGGGTTGCCGAACTGGCGCACTGCGGATTGGGCCACAGTTTCACCCTGGTGCACCGGGATGGACGCCAGCTGCGGACCCGGACCCTGCTTCCAGGCATGTTCAACGTCGCCAACGGAGCACTGGCGGCCTTGATGGTGCTGGCCGGCGGTGCGGACCTCGAAGCCCTGCAGCAGGCCTTGGACTCCAAGGATCCGCTGTCGGTCGCCGTTCCAGGGCGGATGCAGGTCGTAGCCGAATCTCCGGTAGCCGTAGTCGATTTCGCCCATAATTCGGATGCACTGGCAAAGGCTTTGGATTCCATCCGTCCGGGGGAGCAGGGACGCCGGATCGTCGTCTTCGGCGCCACCGGAGAGCGCGATAAGACCAAGCGCCCGGATATGGGAGCGGTGGCAGCCCGCCACGCGGATATCGTCATTGTGACCGACGACGACCCGCACAGCGAAGACCCGGCTCCGATCCGCGCCCAGGTTGCCGCCGGAGCACAGCAAGTTCTCGATTCCGAGCGTCCGCAGGTGCAGCTTCACAACATCGCGCCACGCGCCAAAGCCGTAGAGTTCGCTGTGAGTTTGGCCGAAGCCAACGACGCGATTCTCGTGGCCGGGCGGGGACATGAAGTCAGCCAAGACGTCGCGGGAATTGACGTGGAACTGGATGATCGAGTGGAACTAGCGAAAGCACTGAATCTTCATGGATTTGTGACCAATTCCTAGAACGTACAAGTCCACTATCGCCACCGCTCAAGTGTAAAGTCCTTATTGCCATGATTGAACTGTCTCTGACCGACCTGCTGGAAATCACCGGCGGAAAAGCGACTGCTACAGCCGCCTCCGACACGGTGATCACTTCCGTGACCACTGACTCGCGCGAAGTCGTCCCGGGTGCCTTATTCGTCGCCAAGCCCGGAGAACTCTCCGACGGGCACGCCTTTATCGACCGTGCACGCGCCGCCGGCGCAGTGCTGGCCCTAGCTGAACGCATTACCCACGATGAAGACCGCAGGGAACACCCGGTGATCATCATTGAAGACGCGGTAGAAGCAATGGGCAAAATTGCCGCGCACATCGTTGCGCTTCTCAAGGAAAAGAACGACGCCAAGGTCGTGGGAATCACCGGTTCGGCCGGCAAGACCACCACCAAGGACCTGCTCGCCGGTATTCTGTCGCAAGTGGCGCCGACCGTGTCGCCAATCGGCTCGTACAATGGCGAAGTCGGCGTCCCGCTGACGGTATTCAGCGCCACCGAAGAGACCAAGTACTTTGTCATCGAGATGGGGGCCACCGGCATTGGCCACCTGACGTACCTGACAGATATGGTGCACCCGCAGGTCGGTGTCGTGTTGTGCGTCGGTACCGCCCATGCCGGCGAATTCGGCGGGGTGGAGAACATCGAGAAGGCCAAGGGCGAACTCGTTGAAGCCCTGCCAGCCGATGGCACGGCCATCTTGAATGCTGAAGACCCCCGCGTGGCACGCATGGACTTGCGTTCCGGGGGAGCCGTGCGCTTCTTCGGCACCGGAAAGAACAAGCCGGAAAACGCTGGGGTCTGGGCCACCGACGTTGTTGTGAATTCCCACGGGCAGCCAGAACTCACTCTTGAATTCCCTGGCGGCTACAGCAAGCGCATCACCTCGGGCCTCCTGGGACGCCATCACGTCTCGAATATCCTCGCCGCGGCCAACGCTGCACTGGCCCTGGATATCGCCCCGGAATTGATCGCCGCAGGCCTGGAAGGCCGCGCTGCCGGCAGCCGCTGGCGCATGGAGCGCATCGAGCGCGCTGACGGCGTGAGCATCATCAACGACGCGTACAACGCGAACCCTGAATCAATGCGCGCTGCGCTGGTGACCCTGGCCGAATTGGGCCTGGGCGCCGACGGCGCACCGGGCCGACGCACTTGGGCAGTCCTGGGCGAAATGCTGGAACTGGGCGATGACAGCATCCACCAGCACGACCTGCTGGGCCGCATGGCAGTTCGCATGAACATCAAGAAACTTGTAGTGGTAGGCCGTGGCGCAAAGCCCGCCTACAACTCCGCTGTGCTCGAAGGCAGCTGGGGCGACGAGGCCTTCTACGTTGAAGACGTAGATGAGGCTCGCGCGCTGCTGCAAGAGCAGCTTCAGCCAGGCGACATCGCCTTGTTCAAGTCCTCTAACGGGGCCGGTCTACGCTTCCTCGGCGACGACATTGCAGCATTCGCGAAGGAAGGCGACAACGCATGATCGCATTGATTCTGGGGGCCGGCATTGCCCTCGTGCTGACCATGGTGGCCATGCCGCTGTACATCCGCCTGCTCACCAAGAAGCAATACGGGCAGGTCGTGCGCGACGACGGGCCGAACTCGCACGCCATCAAGTCCGGCACCCCGACCATGGGCGGAGTGGTCTTCGTCCTGGCCGTGTTCGTGGCGTACTTCGCCACCCATGGCATCCTTTCGCTCATGGGACGCACTTCTTCGGGAATTACCGCCAGCGGAATGCTGGTCCTGATGCTCTTCGGCGGCATGGGACTGGTCGGCTTCCTCGATGACTTCATCAAGATCTTCAAGAAGCGCTCATTGGGCTTGCGCGCCTGGCAGAAGATTGTCCTGCAGGCATTCTTCGGCATCAGCTTCGCCGTGCTGGCCTTGCAGTTCCCCAATGACCAGGGCCTGACTCCGGGCTCTACCGCGATCTCCTTCCTGCGCGACACCAACATCGACCTGGCCTTCGCAGGCCCGATGCTGGGCATGATCCTGTTCGTGCTCTGGGCGAACTTCATCGTGACCGGTGCTACCAACGGCGTGAACCTGACCGATGGCCTGGACGGACTGGCTACCGGTGCCTCGATCATGGTCTTCGGCGCCTACACCCTGATGGGAATCTGGCAGCAGAACCAGGCCTGCAGCAACATGGACTCGCTGGACGTCTGCTACTCGGTACGCGACCCGCAGGACCTGGCCCTGCTGGGGGCCACCCTCTCCGGTGCGCTGATCGCCTTCCTCTGGTTCAACGCCAAGCCGGCGAAGATCTTCATGGGCGACACCGGATCGCTGGCCATCGGCGGCGCCGTGGCTGCCTTCGCGATCCTCTCGCGCACCCAGCTGCTGCTGGTGGTAATTGCCGGCCTGTTCGTGATCATCTCCCTGTCGGTGATCATCCAGGTGGGCTACTTCAAGCTCTCGGGCGGCAAGCGCGTGTTCAAGATGGCGCCGCTGCAGCACCACTTCGAGCTTTCGGGCTGGTCCGAAGAAAACGTTGTTATCCGATTCTGGATCCTTGCCGGCCTGTTCGTGGCCGCGGGCCTGGGTCTCTTCTACTCTGAATGGGTTGTCGCACTGTGAGCGTAGACGCTGGCAAATCTCTTGACTCGCTAACCAGCTGGGATGCTGATTGGAAAGGCCTGCGCGTAGTCGTCGCCGGACTGGGACTCTCCGGATTCTCTGCGGCCGACACCCTCATCGAGCTGGGTGCCATCGTCACCGTCATCGACGGCCGCGATGACCAGCTGAACCAGCAACGTGCCGAGACGCTGAAGATCGTCGGGGCCCATGAGGTGCTGCTGGGCGACGGGAACGTACAAGCCCTGCCGTTGGTCGATGGCAAGCCGGCCCAGCTGGTCATGGTTTCCCCAGGCTGGAATCCCCGTAATCCGGTCATCGCAGAGGCCGAGTCCGAGGGCATCGAGATCTGGAGCGATATCGAGCTGGCTTGGCGCGTGCAGAACCGTGCCGGCCACACAGCACCACAGTGGCTGGCGATTACCGGCACCAACGGCAAGACCACCACTGTGGGTATGACCGAGGCGATCCTGCGCGCCGATGGGCTGAAGGCCATCGCCGTCGGCAACGTCGGCACCCCGATCCTGGATGCCGTACGCGAACCGGTGGACTATGACGTATTCGCCGTCGAGCTCTCCAGCTTCCAGCTGCACTACACGCATAGCATTTCTCCGCTTGCCTCGGTGGTCTTGAACCTGGCCGAAGACCACGTGGACTGGCATGGCGGCTTCGACAACTACAAGGCCGCCAAGGCCAAGATCTACGAACGCACCCAGGTAGCTGCGATCTTCAACGCCGCCGATGAGCGCACCATCACCATGGTGGAAAACGCGGAAGTCATCGAAGGCTGCCGTGCTATCGGCTTCACCACCGATACCCCAGCAGTATCGATGGTGGGTGTTGTCGAAGGCCTGCTGGTGGACCGCGCCTTCATCGAAGAGCGCAAGACCAGTGCCGTGGAACTGATCGCCCTGAAGGACATCGGCGAGATTGTTCCGCGCCACACCGCCGCGAACGCGGCTGCCGCCGCGGCGCTGACCCGCGCGTACGGAGTGAATGCAGAAGCTGTCGCTGCGGGTTTGGCGAACTTCGATTCCGGCGATCACCGGATCCAGGCCGTCGCCCGCAAGAACGACATCCTGTGGATCAATGATTCCAAGGCCACTAATCCGCATGCGGCCGATGCTTCGTTGGCCGCATTCACCCGTGTGGTCTGGATTGCCGGTGGCTTGTCCAAGGGCGTGGAATACGGCGACTTGATCGCCAAGCACGCGCAGCGCCTGGCCAAGGTCTTGCTCATCGGCACCGACACCGCCGGTTTGCGCCAAGCACTCGCTGCCCACGCGCCAGAGGTTGAAGTCATCGACATCACCGGAGCAGCGCAGGGCGGTGACGGTTCGGTTCCAAGCGGCGCCCAGGTCATGACGCGTGCGGTCTCCAAGGCTGCCGAAGTAGCCGAAGCAGGGGATACCGTGCTCATGGCTCCCGCCGCGGCCTCGATGGACCAATTCAGTTCCTACGCCCAGCGTGGCAACGCATTTATCGCTGCCGTCAGTGATCTGATGGATAAAACTGGCGAAGACCAGTAATCGAAAGCTGACCGAATAAACGACACCGAGGCAGGAGGCACCGATGGCGATGAAAATGAACAAGAAGCCAGCAGGTTCCAAAGCCGAACTCCCTTGGTACGTGAGATTCGGCAGGATGCTCGGAACCGTCGAGAACTCCAGCGGCCGCATGGCCTCCACGGACTACTGGCTGGTGCTCGTGGGCTCCATCGTGCTGGCCGTTTTCGGTGTGGTCATGGTCCAGTCATCGGCGTCGGTTGAAGCGATCGCGAAGGGCAGGGACGGTTTCACCGTGGCGCTGTCCCAGGGTGGCTTTGCCGCCTTGGGTATTCTCTGCATGCTGGTCA
The DNA here is from genome assembly GCF_044743685.1 of Glutamicibacter sp. NPDC087583. Classification (NCBI taxonomy): domain Bacteria; kingdom Bacillati; phylum Actinomycetota; class Actinomycetes; order Micrococcales; family Micrococcaceae; genus Glutamicibacter; species Glutamicibacter sp. NPDC087583. The sequence continues at coordinate 579,270 of NZ_JBIUWY010000001.1, forward strand.
TGCAGCGGATCAGGCCGGAAACGCTGAAGCGGCTGGCCTGGCCTTCGGTTATTGCGGCAGTGGTCCTGTTGTTCCTCGTGGCGTTCACGCCATTGGGCCATACGGTGCTCGGCAACCGAAACTGGATCCGCATCGGCGGCTTCGGCCTGCAGCCCAGCGAGTTCGCCAAACTGGCGTTGTCTGTTTTTGCCGCGTTCATGCTGGAAAAGAAGCAGCATCTGCTGCACGACATCAAGCATTTGGTCGTCCCAGTGGTTGCCCCGGTGGGGGTCTTCATTGTTGGCCTCATCGTGGTCGGCAAGGACGTAGGTACAGCGCTGGTCTTGTTGATGATCATTGCCTCGGCGATGTTCTTGGGCGGCATCCGGATGAAGTGGCTGGCGGCGTTTTCGGTGGTCGGTGTCCTGGGCCTGTCCGTGGCGATCTTCGCTTCCTCCAACCGCCGCCAGCGCATCCTCGCTTGGCTTGATACCGATTGCGGCCCGAGCAGCGACCTTTGCTACCAGGCCAGCATGGGCCTTCACGCCTTCGCCTCCGGCGGCTGGTTCGGTGTGGGCGCAGGCCAGTCCCGCATGAAGTGGTCCTATGTGCCTGAGGCGCAGAACGACTTCATCTTCTCCATCCTGGGTGAAGAGTTCGGCCTGATCGGCGTGCTGTTCGTCCTGGTCATGTTCATGCTGCTGGCCTTGGCGATGTATCGCATTGCAGCACGCGCCAAGGACTTGTACACCAAGGTGCTCATGGGTTGCCTGATGTCCTGGGTCATCGGCCAGACCTTCGTGAATCTGGGTACCGTCACCGGCGTACTTCCCGTGATCGGTGTTCCGCTGCCGTTCATTTCCTCCGGCGGCTCGGCGATGCTCGCCATCATGCTGGCAATGGGCTATGTCCTCTCCTCGGCCCGGGCGCAAAAACTTGAATTCGAAGCAACGCTGGAAAAGAAACCGGCAAAGAGCAAGAAAACCAAATAGTGCGCCGCAAGCGGCCGCTATCAGAAGCAGAGGCCCATCGCTGAATCTGCGGTGGACGTTGATCCTGCCCATTGGCAGGACGAAGGAGTACAGCAACAGATGAGCGAAGCACTTCGTCTAGTCGTCGCCGGCGGCGGAACTGCCGGCCATATCTCGCCCATGCTGGCCATAGCTGATGCCGTGAAGGCCGAGCATCCCGAAGCAATGGTCACAGCACTGGGTTCTCCCGGTGGCCTGGAAACCAAGCTGGTGCCGGAAGCCGGCTACCCGCTCGAACTCATCCCCAAGGCCCCGATGCCACGCAGCATCAACATGGATCTGCTCAAGTTTCCTTTCCGTTTCATCAAGGCCATTAACAACGCCAAGAACGTTCTGCGCACCACCAAGGCCGAGGCCGTCCTGGGCGTCGGCGGTTATGTCTGCACCCCGGCATATCTTGCCGCGAAGCAGCTGAAGCTGCCGATCTTCGTGCATGAGGCCAACTCCGTTGCCGGCATGGCCAACAAGCTCGGGGCAAAGAACGCGGCATTCGTCGGAACCACTTTCGCCAACACCGGGCTGCCCGGTGAGATGCAGGTGGGCATGCCGATGCGCTGCAACGTTGCCACCATGGACAAAGCCGCGCTGCGGGGAGAAGCACGCGGGTACTTCGGTATCACCGGGCAGAAGCCGGTACTTCTGGTCACCGGTGGATCCTCCGGAGCGCAGAGCATCAATACCGCCATCGAGCAGTCCCTGGACGAGCTGAACGCAGCTGGCATCCACACTATCCACATCACCGGACGCGGAAAGCAGATTCTGGACGCCTCGGGCAATCTGCTGTCCCATGAAGGCTACAGCCAGACCGAATACGTGGACCGCATGGACTACGCCTACGCCGTCGCGGATTTGATGATCTGCCGCTCCGGCGCGGGCACCGTCTGCGAACTGGCCGTAGCTGGCACCGCCTCGGTACTGGTTCCGCTGCCCATCGGCAACGGCGAGCAAAAGCTCAACGCCCGTGAGCTGGTCGCTGCCGGGGGAGCCGTCCTGGTTTCCGACGCGGGGTTCACAAAGTCCTATATCACCGAAAATGTCATCAATCTGCTGACCGATCAGCATAAAATTGAAAAGATGTCTCAAGCCGCTGCCTCATTGGGGCAGCGCGACGCCGCGCAGATCATGGCGCGACGGATTATTGATGAAGTTTCAACCCGCCGCCGTGCGGGTCAGGAAGGCTAGAACCATGGCACTGCGAGCCGACGAACTGAACGCCGATCTGGGCAAGGTACACCTGATGGGTGTAGGCGGGGTTGGCGTATCAGCGGTTGCACGGCTGCTGCTCGACTACGGCCTGGCTGTCTCCGGCACCGATGCCAAGGATCTTCCGGTGCTCGATGGCTTGCGTGAGCGCGGCGCGCGCATCCACGTAGGCTACGACCCAGCGAACCTCGGCGACGCCGACACCGTGGTGATCTCCTCGATCATCAAGGCCGGAAACCCGGAATACGACGAAGCCCTGCGCCGCGGACTGCGAATCTTGCACCGCTCCGAAGGCCTGGAAGCTACCATGCGCGGCCACGAGAAGATCGTGGCCATCGCCGGTACTCACGGCAAGACCACCACTACTTCGCTGACCGCCCATATGCTCAAGACCATTGGCGCGCGTCCGAGCTTCGCCGTGGGAGCGAATATTCCAAGCCTGGGCACCAACGCCGAGCTCGGATCCGGATCCTACTTCGTGGCCGAAGCGGACGAATCCGACGCTTCCTTCCTCAACTACCGGCCGGATGCCATCATCGTGACCAACGTCGAAGCCGACCACCTGGATCACTACGGTACCGCTGAAGCAGTGCACCAGGCCTTCGTGGACTTCGCCAGGCTATTGCCGGCAGACGGCTTGCTGATCTGCTGTGCAGATGATGAGGGTTCCAACGACCTGGCGCACAAGATGCGCGCAGAGCGTCCGGAAATCCGCGTGCAGACCTACGGCTTCAGCGATCACGCCGACCGCCGCCTTTCCGATGCCCGCGCCACCGAAGACGGCCGCTTCACCGCAACCATCGAATGGGGCAGCGGACAAAGCCGCATCCTGGATCTGGCAGTGCCCGGCCAGCACAACCTGCTTAATGCTGCCGCCGCATTGTCTGTCGGCATTGATGCAGGTGTGGACGTTGACGAAGCGCTGCAGGCGCTCTCCAGTTTCTCCGGGGCAGCTCGCCGATTCGAATTCAAGGGTGAAGCCGCAGAGGTCCGTGTCTACGACGACTACGCGCACCACCCGACCGAGGTGCAGGCAGCGCTGACCGCCGGCCGTACGGTGGCCGGCACCGGCCGGCTGCACATTGTCTTCCAGCCGCACCTGTTCAGCCGTACCCAAGAGTTCTTCCGCCAATTTGCCCAGGCCTTGTCCCTGGCCGATTCGGTGGCCGTGCTGGATATCTACCCGGCACGTGAAGAACCTATCGATGGCGTGGACAGCGAACTGATCGCATCGCGCATCGAGGTTCCTGCCCAGGTACTTTCGCCGGCAGCCGCTGTAGCGCACGTGGTTGAGCAGTCCGAGCCGGGCGATGTCATCATGACCATTGGCGCCGGCGATGTCACAGCGCTAGGTCCAGACATCGTCAAGTCGCTGAGCTGACGAATTCCGTCCCGAGTCCGAGGCCATCGCAGTTGGTCCACTTCCGTCTACCAAGGTGATCCATGGGTGAAGCAGCAAAAGTCGTAGAACTTCCGGAGAGCCCGGAGAAAAAACGGCGCAAGATCCTGATTATTCTCGCGGCATGCATCGTCGTGCTCAGCCTCGCTGCGGTTTTGATCTTGAGCTTCTCACCGGTGATCGCTGCCAAGAAGATCGAAGTAACCGGCACCAAGCTGGTCAATTCCGAGAAGCTGGGGAAGTCCCTGGAACCATTGAAGGGCGTTCCGCTGCCGCGGATCTCTGAATCGAGGGTCCAGGAGCTGATCGGCGAGCAGCCGGCCATCGACGAAATCGTGGTCAAGGCCCAGATGCCCAACACCTTGGTCGTTGAGGTAATCGAAGCTGTGCCGGTGGCCATCTTGCTGGAGGGCAAGAAGCAGTACCTGGTCTCCGAGACCGGCAAGAAGCTTCGCACCGTCGGCAAGAATGACAAGGACAAGTTGCCCAAGATCAAGGCCACCGACGTCACTGCTGATCCGGAGCAGTTCAAGCTGCTGACCGGAATCTTGAGCACCGTTGACAAGAAAGTGCTCAAGGAAGTCTCAACGGCATCCTTGTCCAAGGCAGGGTTCGCCGAACTGGCGTTGCCGAAGAACCGTACTTTGATTTGGGGAGACGCCAAGAAAGCGGCCCTGAAAAATGAAGTGGCGACGATCTTCTTGAAAGAGCTTGAGAAAAAGCACGCGGCCAAGACGACCATCGACGTCACCAACCCAGAAAATCCCGTGGTCTATTAAGTCGCGGTGCTCTGGGCGCGGGAAGACCAATAAGCCAAGAAATTCTGGAAAGATAGTTTTGAATAAGCGACACGCCTAGGCGGTCGTTGCAGAAAGACCACACGACTCATAGCGTTTCTAATAACGACAGCTTGACAGAATCTTAACCTTAAGGCTAAAGGTGAAGGTCTTTAGCTGGAGTCGTGAAATATGTAGCACATCTAACAAGGGAAGCGGGACGTGGCAGCTCCACAGAATTACCTCGCGGTCATTAAAGTCGTCGGAATCGGCGGTGGCGGTGTAAACGCAGTCAATCGAATGATCGAAGTCGGTCTCAAGGGCGTAGAGTTCATCGCCATTAACACCGATGCCCAGGCTCTGCTTATGAGTGATGCCGACGTCAAACTCGACGTAGGACGCGAACTGACTCGTGGCCTGGGCGCTGGCGCCAACCCTGATGTGGGACGCCAGGCAGCGGAAGATCATGTAGAAGAAATCGAAGACGTCCTGCGCGGCGCGGACATGGTCTTCGTGACCGCTGGCGAAGGCGGCGGTACTGGTACTGGTGGCGCGCCGGTCGTGGCCCGCATTGCCCGCTCGCTTGGCGCGCTGACCATCGGCGTGGTCACCCGTCCATTCACCTTCGAGGGTCGCCGCCGCGCTAACTCCGCCGAGTCGGGCATCGAAGCCCTGCGCGACGAAGTGGATACCCTCATTGTGATCCCGAACGATCGACTGCTGTCGATCTCGGATCGCAACGTATCGGTGCTCGATGCATTCCGCCAGGCAGACCAGGTTCTGCTCTCCGGCGTGCAGGGCATTACCGACCTGATCACCACCTCGGGCCTGATCAACCTCGACTTCGCCGACGTGAAGTCCGTTATGCAGGGCGCAGGCTCGGCATTGATGGGCATCGGTTCGGCGCGGGGCGAAGACCGTGCAGTGAAGGCAGCGGAGCTGGCTATTGCCTCGCCACTGCTCGAAGCTTCTATCGATGGCGCCCACGGCGTCCTGCTCTCCATCCAGGGCGGCTCCGACCTCGGCTTGTTCGAAATCAACGAAGCTGCACGCCTCGTGCAGGAAGTTGCCCACCCGGAAGCCAACATCATCTTCGGCGCCGTCATTGACGACGCCTTGGGCGACGAAGCACGTGTCACCGTGATTGCAGCCGGCTTCGACGAGCCAGATGTCACCAGCAAGCCAATGGCACCGGTCGCAGCAAAGCCAGCTGTCTCCGCGCGCCCGGCTGAGCAAGTGCCAGCGAGCATTCCAGAAACACCAGCACCTGCTGCAACCGAAGCTGCGAAGCCAGCCCAGGTTGCTCATGAGAAGCCAGCTGCCGCAGAGCAGGCCAGCTCCTTCCAGGACCTTCCAGATGTTGTCGACTCGGACCTGAACGGTTCGAACGACGACCTGGATGTCCCGGACTTCCTGAAGTAAAAACAGCAAGAAGCTGAGCAGTGCTACATTTCGCGTCGAACCTCGATCCGAGCATCCAACTGGCATTCACATCGCAGGCTGAGGGAAACCTCGCCCTGCACGTGAATGACGATCCCCGCCTTGTGGCGGAGAATCGAGCCAAATTGGAGGACTTGATCGGGGTTCGACGCTTCTCGCTTAACTTCATGAACCAGGTGCACTCCGCCGATGTATATGAGGTCACGCCGGTGCGGCGCACCTCGTGGCTAGAGCCGGCAGCGCCAACCTGCGATGGATTGCTGGACCCAACTGGCACCCAGCCCCTGGCAGTGATGGTCGCCGACTGCCTTCCGGTGCTCTTTGTCGGAAGAAACACGCGCAATGGGCAAACCCTGAGTGCCGCAACCCACGCCGGCAGGCGCGGGCTGCTCGACGGGATCCTGGCGAAAACGGTCGAGGGCCTGAAGGCTCATGGTGCCGACACAGTGGAAGCCGTGATCGGCCCTTCGATCTGCGGCCGATGCTATGAAGTTCCAGAAAGCATGGCCCAGGAATCCGAAGAGTTGCGCACCGGGATTCGCACCACGACTCGCTGGGGGACCCATGGGCTGGACCTTCCGGCCTCAGCCGAACAAGAACTGCGCGGCCTCGGGGTGGACGTGCGGCAATCCGGTGTCTGCACCTTGGAAGACGAAAGCTACTATTCCTACCGGCGTTCAAGCCGTGCAGGACGACTTGCCGGACTCATCTGGACCGCCGCGTAGGCGTGCGCGACACACCGCCAAGAATTGATCGAATGAACGATGCCTGCATTATTTTGTGCGGTAGCGTCGAAGTAGCGGAAGCGTGCAATGGGGTTGCATGCATGGGATAAACGAGGAGAAACATCGTGGCTGACGGACTGCGTAAGGCAATGGTATATCTCGGCTTGGCGGACGCCGTCGAGCAGGAAGAGACCCAGACACAACACGCTGAGCCCAAAACCCAGGTTCGGGTAGTTGAGGACACAGCTCCAAAGCGACCTGCCGAAGCCCCACGCCCACAGCCTGTTGCAAGGCAGGCTGCGCCGCAAACTCAAGCTAGAGAACCAGAGACGGAATACCGTGCTCCGGTCACCCCTATTAAGCGTGCCCCTTCAGTACGGGATGAGGATTCCGAATTGCGTCAGATTACTACCGTCCACCCTCGTTCTTATAACGATGCCAAGATCATCGGTGAGAACTTCCGTGACGGCATCCCGGTGATTATGAATGTCACCGACATGGGTGAAACCGATGCCAAGCGCCTCGTCGACTTCTCGGCCGGTCTTGTTTTCGCCCTGCACGGCTCCATTGAGCGAGTCACGAACAAGGTCTTCTTGCTCTCACCAGCGACCGTTGAGGTCCTCGGCGAAGATCGCAAGCAGTCCGAAGCGCAAGCAACCTTCTTTAATCAGAGCTAAGACACCAGGAGCACAAGCACAAAATGGTGTTCGGGATCATCTATCTCGCCTTAGCCATCCTCCAGATTCTGCTCTTAATGAGAATTGTGTTGGATGTAACGGAAAGCTTTGCTCGCCACTGGCGACCCAAAGGCATCGCATTGATTGTCGCAAGTGCAATCGTGTCGATTACCGATCCTCCGCTGCGCTGGTTGCGCCGGAAGATCAAACCCCTGGATCTCGGCGGAATCCGTCTTGACCTGTCCTTTCTTGTGTTGTTCATCGTCGTAATCATTCTTAAAGCGGTGGTAGCCAACCTGGGCCTCAGGACAGGGATCTGATTAGGGCATTTCCGTGCTTCACGGGGATTGTCCTGAGCAGTCAAAAGCTGTAGATTCAAAGAATAAGAGACTCGCGCGTAAGCTCGATTTCGTAATAATTGTCCAAATCGTTATATCCTTTAGGAAATGGTGCTCCGACTTCACCGGTCGCGACACTGACAAAAACGGTAAGTGTTTCGCAAGGCAAGACAATGGTCGTGCGGAAATGATCCCAGTATTGAGGTGACCCAATGGCTCTGACGCCAGAAGACGTAGTCAATAAGCGGTTTCAGCCGACCAAGTTCCGTGAAGGCTACGACCAAGACGAGGTAGATGACTTCCTCGACGAAATCGTTGTGGAGCTGCGTCGCCTAACCGGTGAGAACGAGGCTCTGCGCAGCCGCCTTGCCGAACTTGGCGAAGATGCGGGTTCGGTATCGAAGGAGCAGGCTGTTCCTGCACCTGTTTCGGCCGCTCCAGTTACTCCTGCTGCTCCAGCTGCTAAGCCAGCTGAAGAGAAGAAGGCAGAAGCTAAGCCTGCAGAGCCAGCGAAGGCAGAAACCCCAGCTGCCAAGCCAGCTGAGGAAAAGAAGGCAGAAGCTAAGCCAGCTGCCGCTGAGAAGGCACCTGCAGCTCCGGCCGCAGCAGCAGCGCCAGCTGCAACTCCTCGCTCCGAATCCGCAGAGTCGGCAGCCAACGTGCTGTCCATGGCTCAGCGTCTGCACGACGAGTACGTCGCTGCCGGTGTCGAGCAGCGCGACAAGATCATCTCCGAAGCGAAGACCGAAGCTAACACCTTGGTCACCACCGCTGAAGAGAAGAGCCGCAAGACCTTGTCGGCCTTGGAGCAGCAGAAGTCGGTTCTGGAGCGCAAGCTCGAGCAGTTGCGTGGCTTCGAACGCGATTACCGTGCTCGCCTGAAGACCTACATCGAAGGACAGCTGCGTGACCTTGAGTCCCAGGGTTCGATCGATGCTGGTGCGGCAGGCAAGACCAGCTAGTCGCTGACAGTTCATAACTTGATCTAGCTATCAAGTAAGATCAACGGTGGTGAACGGATACATTCCGATCACCACCGTTGACGTTTAAGAGGAAATAATGGGTACCACTGTGGACGCAGTTCAATCCGGAAACGCGGGCGCGAAGGCGAAGAAATACGTTGGCCTTGGCCTCGTGATCGCTCTGATCGCGCTGGTACTGGACCAAACCGTCAAAATTGCCGTTGAACAGAACATGCGGCTTGGCCAATCGATTGAAGTGATTCCCGGATTCTTCAACATCCACTACATCCTGAACCCTGGTGCCGCCTTCTCCATCGGCGAAGACTTCACCATAGTCTTCGCGATCCTGCAATCGGCAGTCGCGGTCTACGTCATTTACCTGTTTTTCCGCAAGGTGCTGTCCAGAAGCTGGGCCATAGCCCTGGGCTGCCTGCTCGGCGGTGTCCTGGGCAATGTCGTGGACCGGCTGTTCCGTGAACCGGGCTTCGGATTCGGCCATGTGGTAGACATGTTTTCCGTCACCCACTTCGCTATCTTCAACGTCGCCGACTCGTTCATCGTCTGTTCCATGATCGCGGTGGCGTACATGCTCATCCGCGGGCGCAACCTCGATGGCAGCATTGGCGATCCTCCAAAGAAAGACAAGTCCAACAAGGACGAAGCAGAACCAAACGCATGATCTCGAACGAAACCACCATTCACGAACTGCTGGTTGACCCAGCCGATGCCGGCGCACGCCTTGACGCCTATATCTCCCGGTCCCTGCAGATCCCGCGCACCTTGGCTTCGAGCCTTTGCAAGGATTCGCAGATCCAGGTCAACGGACGAACCATTGCCAAATCTCTGAAGATCAAGGCGGGGGACCAGCTGGTAGTCACCATCCCGCCGCAGGCAGACCCATTAGAAATTAAGGTTGAGAAAGTGGAAGAGCTGAAGATTATCGCGGACGACGATGACTATGTGGTCATCGACAAGCCCGTGGGTGTCGCAGCCCATCCATCCCCGGGGTGGGTGGGCCCGACAGTTGTCGGCGCACTCATGGCCGAGGGCTACAACATCACCACTTCCGGTGCCGCCGAACGCCAAGGCATAGTGCACCGCTTGGACGTGGGCACCAGCGGCCTGATGGTCGTGGCGAAAACCGAGCGCGCCTACACCGAACTGAAGCGCGCCTTCAAGGAACGCACCCCCAAGAAGATCTACCATGCGGTGGTGCAGGGCCTGCCTGACCCGCTGGAAGGCACCATCGACGCGCCGATCGGGCGCCACCCGGGCCACGACTGGAAGTTCGCTGTCCTGGATGGCGGGCGGGACTCGGTCACCCACTACAAGGTGATCGAGGCCTTCGGCCGCGCCTCGCTGGTCGAGGTGCAACTGGAAACCGGGCGCACCCACCAGATCCGCGTCCACTTCTCAGCCTTCGGGCACCCTTGTGCCGGAGACCAGACCTACGGAGCGGATCCCAAGCTGGGTGCCGCTCTGGGCCTGACCCGGCAGTGGCTGCATGCAAAACGTCTTGGATTCTCCCATCCGGTCTCCGGCCAGTGGATGGAATACGAAAGCGAATATCCTGCGGATCTGGCAGGCGCCGTCGAGCTGCTGCGCGAAGGCGGATACTGAGTTCCAAGGTGCTGTTGGCCACTGGCCGGCAGCACCTTGTGTCGTGCTAGCCACAGCACCGCGCCGGGGTGGGCCCAAGTCCGGGTTTGATCGCTAGACTGGTTGGGTGAGTGCTACACGTGACGGATTTGTCCATCTTCATACCCACACCGAATACTCCATGCTGGACGGTGCGGCGCGCCTAGGCGAACTCTTCGCCGAAGCTAACCGGCAGGGCATGGAAGCCATGGCGATTACCGACCATGGCTACCTGTTCGGTGCCTTCGATTTCTGGCGCCAAGCCACCGGAGCTGGCGTTAAGCCGATCATCGGCGTAGAAGCCTATGTCACCCCGGGCACCGCGCGCGACGACAAGACCCGCGTGAAATGGCGTACCGACGAATCGCAAAAGGGCGATGACGTTTCCGGTGGCGGCCTGTACAACCACATGACCCTGCTCTCGTACAACAACAAGGGCATGGACAACCTTTTCAAGGGTTCGTCCCGCGCCTCGCTGGACTCCGTGTTCGGCAAATACCCGCGCTGGGACCGCGAGCTGCTCAACGAGCACCACGAAGGCCTCATTGCCACGACCGGCTGCCCTTCGGGTGAAGTCCAGACCAAGCTTCGCCTGGGCCAGTACGATGCGGCGAAGGCGGCCGCGGCTGAACTGCAGGATTTATTCGGCAAGGAAAACTACTTCTGCGAGATCATGGACCACGGTCTGGAGATCGAACGCCGCATCACCAAGGACCTGCTGCGCCTGGCCAAGGAACTGGGCATTCCGCTGGTGGCTACCAACGACCTGCACTACACCCATGAATCCGATGCCAAAGCCCACGAGGCGCTGCTGGCCATCAACTCCGGCTCCACGCTCGACGAGCCCACCTATGACCAGGGCGGCAGCCGCTTCGCTTTTTCCGGCACCGGCTACTACCTGAAATCGGCGCGCGAAATGCGCGATTTGTTCAAGGAATTTCCTGAAGCCTGCGACAACACCCTGGCGATCGCTGACCGGGTCGAGGTCTCCTTCGACACGAACGCCAACTACATGCCGAAATTCCCTTGCCCGCCGGGGGAGGACGAAACCAGCTGGCTGATCAAGGAAGTCGACAAGGGACTGCACTACCGCTACCCGAACGGCATCCCAGAAGCTTCGCGCAAGCAGGCAGACTACGAGCTGGACGTCATCATCAAGATGGGCTTCCCGGGATACTTCCTGGTCGTGGCCGACTTCATCAACTGGTCCAAGGACCACGGCATCCGTGTTGGCCCGGGGCGTGGTTCGGGTGCAGGCTCCATGGTCGCCTACGCCATGCGGATCACGGACCTCGATCCGCTGGTGCACGGCCTGATCTTCGAGCGTTTCCTGAACCCGGAACGTGTTTCCATGCCCGACTTCGATGTCGACTTCGATGATCGCCGCCGTTCCGAGGTCATCAAGTACGTGACCGAGAAGTACGGTGATGAGCGCGTATCGATGATCGTGACCTACGGTTCAATCAAGACCAAGCAGGCGCTGAAGGACTCATCGCGCGTGCTCGGCTACCCGTTCAGCATGGGCGAGACCCTGACCAAGGCGCTGCCGCCGGCGGTGATGGCCAAGGACATCCCGCTGAACGACATCGAGAACCCGCAATCCAAGCGCTATTCGGAGGCGGGGGACTTCCGCAACCTGGTGGCCAATGACCCGGAGGCGGCCCGCGTCTTCGAGACGGCCAAGGGCCTGGAAGGCCTGAAGCGCCAGTGGGGCGTGCACGCCGCCGGCGTGATCATGAGCTCGGACCCGATCATCGACGTCATCCCCATCATGCGGCGCATCCAGGATGGACAGGTCATTACCCAGTTCGACTACCCGACCTGTGAAGGCCTGGGGCTGATCAAGATGGACTTCCTGGGGTTGCGCAACCTCACCATCATTTCCGATGCCCTGGAGAACATCGAGTACAACACCGGCACCAAAATCGACCTCGAGACCCTGAGTATCGAGGACCCCGAGGCCTACAACCTGCTGGCCCGCGGCGACACCCTGGGCGTGTTCCAGCTCGATGGCGGTCCCATGCGCTCGCTGCTGAAGATGATGCGCCCCGATAACTTCGAAGACATCTCCGCAGTGATCGCGCTGTACCGTCCGGGCCCGATGGGCGCCAACTCCCACACCAACTACGCCCTGCGCAAGACCGGGTTGCAGGAAGTCACCCCAATCCACCCGGAGCTCGCTGAACCGCTGGCAGAGATCCTCGGCGGCACCTACGGCCTGATCGTGTATCAGGAGCAGGTTATGGCTATTGCGCAGAAGCTGGCCGGCTACTCGCTGGGCCAGGCCGATATCTTGCGCCGTGCCATGGGCAAGAAGAAGAAGTCGGAACTGGATAAGCAGTTCGCCGGCTTCAAGCAGGGCATGAACGACAACGGCTACTCGGACGCCGCCGTGCAGACCCTGTGGGACATCTTGCTGCCATTCTCCGACTACGCGTTCAACAAGGCCCACTCGGCCGCGTACGGCGTGGTCTCCTACTGGACCGCCTACCTCAAGGCGCACTACCCGGCCGAATACATGGCCGCGCTGCTGACCTCGGTGGGCGATGACAAGGACAAGCTGGCACTGTACCTGAACGAATGCCGCCACATCGGCATCACCGTGCTGCCGCCGGATGTCAACGAATCGGCGTTGAACTTCACCCCAGTGGGCAAGGATATCCGCTTCGGCATGGGCGCCATCCGCAACGTCGGCACCAATGCGGTGGCCGGCATGGTCGAGGCCCGCACGGAGAAGGGCAACTACAACGACTTCAACGATTTCCTGGGCAAGGTCCCGGCCGTGGTCTGCAACAAGCGAACCATTGAATCGCTGATCAAGGCCGGTGCCTTCGACTCCATGAAGCATCCACGCCGGGCGCTGGTGGCCATCCACGAAGAAGCCGTGGATTCGGTGATCCAGGTCAAGCGCAACGAGGCGGCCAACCAGTTCGACCTGTTCAGCGCCCTGGGCGCGGATGAGTCCTCGGAGTCGATGCACGTGGCGATCCCCGACATGCCCGATTGGGACAAGAAGGAAAAACTGGCCTACGAGCGCGACATGCTCGGCCTGTACGTTTCCGACCACCCGCTGCAGGGACTGGGCTCGGCCCTGGACCAGTACGCTGACATGCCGGTCACGCACGTGCTCTCGGATGACGGCCCGCAGGATGGCCACATCATTTCCATCGCCGGCATGATTTCCGGTCTGCAGCGGCGCATCGCCAAGAAGAGCGGCAACCCGTATGCGCGCTGCGAGATCGAAGACCTCTCCGGTTCGATGGAGGTCATGTTCTTCGGCCAGGCCTACCAGCCGATCGCCGAGATCCTGGCCGATGACCTGATCGTGGTCATCAAGGGGCGCGTGCAGCGCCGCGATGACGGCTCCATCACCCTGAACGCGCAGGAAATGATGATCCCGGAAATTTCCGAGGATGCCAACGGGGGACCGGTAGTCATCGGCATTCCGACACACAAGGCCACCGAGACCCTGGTGCAGAAGCTGGGCGATGTGCTGCGCACCCACAGCGGCAACACCGAGGTGCGGGTGAAGCTCACCGGCAGCCGCGGCACCTCGCTGCTGCGCCTGGGCATGAACTTCAGGGTGAACCCCAATCCTGCCCTGTTCGGCGATTTGAAGGTGCTGCTGGGCCCTCACTGCCTGGACGTATAGGGAAACGGATCACGGCTTGGATGACCGGGGAAGGTAACTAATGAACCTTCCCCGGTCATCGGCGTTAAACTAGGTAGGTGAGCACTATTCCAGAAACCGAATTCTCAGCACTCGCCACCCTTGATTGGCGCAACGAATCCCTGGGCTACGCACAGCTGAAAGCCAAGCTGCCGCGCCCGGAGATGAACTCCCAGACCGCAGCCGAAACCGTGCAGCAGATCATCGATGATGTCCGCGCCCATGGCATGGAAACACTCAAGGACCTGGCCCAGCGCTTTGACCACGTTGAGCTGGAGCATACCCGTGTGCCGCAGCATGAGCTGGACCGCGCCCTGGAAGAACTGGACCCGCAGGTCCGCCTGGCGCTGGAAGAATCCATTGACCGCGCCCGCGTATTCGCCAAGGCCCAGCGCCCGGACGACGCCGAAGTCCGCTACGCTACCGGGGCAACTGTCACCCAGCGCTGGGTCCCGGTGCGCCGCGTCGGCCTGTACGTGCCAGGTGGCCTGGCCGTCTACCCGTCCTCGGTCATCATGAACGCCGTACCTGCCCAGGCAGCCGGCGTCAGCTCGCTAGCCCTGGCCAGCCCGCCGCAGAAGGAATTCGCCGGACTGCCGCACCCCACCATCTTGGCTGCCGCCAAGCTGCTGGGCATCGACGAGGTGCACGCCATGGGCGGTGCCCAGGCTGTTGCCGCGTTCGCCTACGGGGTGGACATGCCGAACGATGAGCGTGGCGGGATCGAACCGGTTGACGTGATCTCCGGTCCAGGCAACGTGTTCGTGGCAACCGCCAAGCGCTTGGTCAAGGGCGTGGTAGGCATTGACGCTGAAGCTGGTCCTACGGAAATCGCGATTCTTGCCGACAAGGGAGCTAACCCGGGCTTCGTCGCTGCCGATATGATTTCGCAGGCAGAACACGATGCCAACGCCGCGGCCGTGCTGATTACCGATTCACCTGAACTAGCTGCTGGCGTGCGCAAGGAACTCATGGTGCAGGTTGCCGCCACCAAGCACTCCGCCCGTGTGACAGAGGCACTGTCAGGATCCCAATCGGCCGTCATCTTGGTCAAGGACCTGGAGCAGGGGATCGAGGTGTGCAACGCCTACGCCGCCGAGCACCTGGAAATCATGGTGGCCGAGGCGGAATCCACCGCGGCCCGCATCACCGCTGCTGGCGCCGTGTTTGTCGGCGCCTATGCCCCGGTTTCGCTGGGCGACTACTGCGCAGGATCCAACCACGTGCTGCCGACCAGTGGCACCGCGCTGCACGCCTCGGGGCTGAACGTGAATACCTTCTTGAAAGCCATCCAGGTGATCAACTACGACAAGGCCGCGCTGGGCGAAGTGGCCGCTCACGTGATTAATCTTGCCAATGCCGAGGACCTGCCAGCCCATGGAGACGCGGTCGCGGTGCGAAACGCGCAATAGACGCTAAACTGTTAGGTGACATGAGTTGATTCTTGCCACCATGGGTGAACCGAGAATGCTTCTTAGGCTACAGATGGAGGTGCCGTGAACTGCCCGTATTGCCGCAATGCGGATTCCCGAGTGGTCGATAGTCGAGTTGCCGACGACGGCGTCTCGATCCGCCGCCGACGCCAGTGCACGGCTTGTTCGCGCCGTTTCACCACCACCGAAACTGCCAGCCTCAACGTGCTCAAGCAGTCCGGTGCCGTAGAACCGTTCTCGCGCAACAAGGTCATTAACGGTGTTCGCAAGGCCTGCCAGGGCCGCCCGGTCACCGATCACGACCTTGCCGTCCTGGCCCAGGAAGTCGAAGAGGCAGTCCGGACCTCCGGGGCTGCTGAAATCCCGGCCCACCAGGTGGGCTTGGCCATCTTGGAGCCATTGTCGCGCCTCGACGAGGTTGCTTACTTGCGCTTTGCCAGTGTCTACCACAACTTCCAGTCGCTGACTGATTTCGAGACCGCCATTGCCCGGCTGCGCGATCGCCGTGGCAAGGTTCCGCAGGGAAACCAGCGTCCGCTCTCGGCCGACTAGCAGTTTTCGCATAGAGCAAACGCCAGTGCCCCAGACCTTTCGAGGTCGCGGGCACTGGCGTTTGGCGTAGGCGTCGCAGCGGCTATGGCAGGGTGAGAATTTCCGCGCCATCGTCGGTGACCAGCAGGGTGTGCTCGAACTGCGCGGTGCGCTTCTTGTCCTTGGTGGTCACGGTCCAGTCGTCTTCCCACATGTCCCATTCGACGGTGCCCAAGGTGAGCATCGGCTCGATGGTGAAAACCATGCCCGGCTCGATGGGAGTGTTGTAGGCCGGCGCCGCATCGTAATGCGGGATGATCAAGCCGGAATGGAAGGCCTCGCCGACGCCGTGGCCGGTGAAGTCGCGGACCACGCCGTAGCCGAACCGCTTGGCGTAGGTTTCAATGCTTCGGCCGATCACATTGATCTCACGCCCTGGCATCACGGCCTTGATGGCGCGCTTCAGCGAGTTTTCGGTGCGCTCGACCAGCAGGCGCGATTCTTCATCCACGTCACCGACCAGGAAGGTGGCGTTGTTATCTCCGTGAACGCCACCGATGAAGGCGGTGATATCGATATTGATGATGTCGCCATCTTGCAACACGGTGGTGTCCGGGATGCCGTGGCAGATGACCTCGTTCAACGAGGAGCACAGCGACTTGGGGAATCCGCGGTAGCCCAAGGTTGACGGGTAGGCGTTGTGATCCATGAGGAATTCGTGGCCAAGCCGATCGAGCTGGTCGGTGGTGGCTCCCGGCTGGCAAGCCATGCCAACTTCCTGCAGTGCCTGAGCGGCAATCCTTGAAGCTATGCGAATGCGTTCGATGACTTCTGGGCTTTTGATTTCCGAAGCCGTGTTGCTGGCAGGTTCCTTCTTGCCAACGTATTCGGGGCGTTCAATGTGTTTCGGTACCGGAAGTTCCGGGGAGACCGTGCCGGCGGTGAGATTTCCAAGGGGTGCAGTTGAAGCAATAGCCATGCTTTTATTCTAGCTTCACGTATCTGCCGCTTCGCTAGGAGATAGCCGATAGAACAGGTGGTGTTGCACCTATTTTCCGCCGGTTGGGATACCGTGGAAGAAGCAGCAAGAATCGAGAATAGAGGAGTTTTCCATGAGCTCAGTTGGCACCCCGGGCGAGGGGCAGTACTGGTACAACGTCTCGACCAAGACCGTGGAGAATGGCCCGCAGTCTGATTGGTCGCAGTTGCTTGGCCCATATGACACGGTTGCTGAAGCCGAAGCGGCAATGGCGAAGGTCCAGGCACGCAATGAGGCGTGGGACGACGCAGAGGAAGACGACGAGTAGAAGTCAAGGGCACCGAGCCAGGCCGGTGCGGCGAATGGCAAAGCGGTGCGCTGCCACGATGGATGACATCGAGGCAGCGCACCGCTTTGCGATATGGCGTGAGCCGGCTTCTATTCCTTGAACTCGTACTCTGCCGAGGGGAAGGTGCCGGAAACCACGTCCTGGTGGTACTCGCGCACCGCGTTGCCGACAACCTCACGCAGATCAGCGTACTTCTTCACGAAGCGCGGGGTGCGGCCCCCGCCAAGACCCAGCATGTCCTGCCAAACCAGGACCTGTCCGGTGGTGGAATTGCCAGCGCCGATGCCGATGGTCGGCACCTTCAGCGCGGCATCGATTTTGGCAGCGACCGGGCTTGGCACCATTTCCATCAGGATGCAGAAGGCGCCTGCATCCTGCAATTGCACAGCGTCGTGCTTCATCTGCTCTACTGCGTCGCCACGGCCCTGCACACGGTACCCGCCCAATGCATGCTCGGACTGCGGAGTGAATCCGATGTGCCCGATAACGGGAACTCCGGCAAGGACCATGGCGCGGACATGCTCGGCGTATTGCGCGGTGCCCTCCATCTTGACCGCGTGGGCATGGCCCTCCTTCATCAGGCGCACCGCAGTGGCAACGGCCTGGGCAGGGGACTGCTCGTAGCTGCCAAACGGGAGGTCGGCAACGACCATGGCGCGTTTGGCCCCGTTGGCGACAGCTTTGGTGAACATGATCATTTCGTCGAGGGTAATCGGCAGCGTGGACTCGTAGCCGAGTACGGTATTGGCAGCGGAGTCGCCAACCAGCAGCATCTCGATCCCGGCCGAATCGAAAATCTCTGCCATCATTACGTCATAAGCAGTTAACATCGCGAATTTTTCGCCATTGTCCTTGGCCTGCTGCAAATGATGAAGTCGGATACGGGACGGGCCTTTTTCAGGGTTCCCTAGGTATGGTTGTGGCATGAATCGACTTTATCGCACTTGGACAGGGCGATGCTGATCGTTGGGACGGTTCTGAACCGATATAGTGTTGCCACAGGTCAATTTTCTTACCGGTTGTGATCAGCGCCGGATATCAGAATCCCAAAGGTGGTGGAAAATGGATCGTCAGCAGGAATTTGTACTGCGCACCATTGAAGAACGCGACGTTCGATTTGTGCGAATGTGGTTTACTGACGTCGTTGGTTCGCTCAAGTCGGTGGCGTTGGCTCCTGCTGAAGTTGAAGATGCTTTCGAAGAAGGTCTGGGATTCGATGGTTCCTCCATTGATGGACTGTCCCGGATCTCCGAGTCTGACATGTTGCTTCAGCCAGATCCTGCCACCTTCCAGATCCTGCCGTGGCGCGGCGAAGTCGAACCGACCTCCCGCATGTTCTGCGACATCCTGACCCCTGAGGGCCAGCCGTCCAATGCAGATCCGCGCCAGGTGCTCAAGCGCCAGCTGGCCGAAGCATCGAATATGGGTTTCACTTGCTACACCCACCCGGAGATCGAATTCTATTTGCTGGAGAACGATCAACTGGATGCCAATGGCCGTCCCCAGCCGATCGACAACGGTGGCTACTTCGACCACGTGCCAGATGGCGTGGGGCAGGACTTCCGCCGTGCTTCCGTGACCACGCTGGAAGCGCTGGGCATTTCGGTGGAGTTCTCCCACCACGAAACAGGTCCAGGCCAGAACGAAATCGATCTGCGCTACGCAGATGCCTTGCAGACCGCCGATAACATCATGACCTTCCGTACCGTCATCAAGGAGATGGCGATGCAGAAAGGCATCCACGCAACCTTCATGCCCAAGCCATTTGCCGACCATCCGGGCAGCGGCATGCATACCCACTTCTCCTTGTTCGAAGGTGACGCTAACGCGTTCTTCGAAGCTGGCCGCGAATACCAGCTCTCCGATGTGGCCCGGTCCTTCATCGCCGGCATCTTGCACCATGCGCCGGAAATGACCGCCATCACCAACCAGTACGTGAACTCGTACAAGCGGTTGTGGGGTGGAGGCGAGGCGCCGAGCCACCGTTCGTGGGGGCACAACAACCGCTCGGCACTGGTCCGCGTGCCGCTGTACAAGCCAGGCAAGGGACAGTCCGCCCGCGTGGAATACCGCGGTATCGACTCGGCAGCCAATCCGTACCTGGCCTACGCAGTATTGCTGGGCGCTGGGCTGAAGGGCATCCGCGAAGGCTACGAGCTGGAAGAGCCAACCGAGGATGATGTCTGGAGCCTGTCCACGGCAGAACGCCGCGCCTCGGGCCACGTTCCGCTGCCTGGCAGCCTGCACGACGCATTGCGCGCCATGGAAGAGTCGGAACTGATGGCCGAGATCCTCGGCGAGCAGGTATTCAACTCGTTCCTGTCGAACAAGCGCACCGAATGGGAAGAGTACCGTCAGGTCATTACCCCCTACGAACTGAACAAGTATTTGGGAATCCTCTAGAGACTTCGCCGCGTGAAGCTGCGCGGCGAAATGCGGGAGAACACGAGACACCATGCCGGAAGTACCCTCGCGAGCATTGCTCAACGCTGGCTTCAGCGACATCGAAAGGGCCAAGAAATTCCTTCAGGCCGAGGAACTGTCCCGGATTGATCCCAGCCTGATCGTGAGCAAGATGGCGCATGCGCCAGATCCGGACCAGGCACTGCTGCTGGCCCTGCGGTTGGTAGATCGGCACCCGGAAGTCATCGATATCTTCCTGGAGCCCGATAGCTGCCAAGGGCTCGTCAGGCTTCTGGGCAGCTCTTCTGCGCTCGGGGAGTTCCTCATGCGTTGTCCCGAGGCGCTGGAGATCGTCCGCCACGCCCCACCCGGTGAATTCGTCCCCGTGCCCGCGGAACAGCTGGTCGAGGACTTGCTGGCATCGATCGAGGCCAAGCAATCAGACGGCGGGCACTGGGTCTCTTCCCATACCGGTGCTGAAGCGCGACAGCGCTTGCGCACCGCCTACCGCAAGGCCTTGCTCTCGCTGGCCCACCGGGACTTGGGTTCCACCCAGCCGCAGCGCATTCTGCCCCTGGTCGCCGCCGAACTGGCCGACATGGCTGGTGCCGCGTTGGAGGGGGCATTGGCCATTGCCCGGGCCGAAGCCGCCGAACAATATGATGCTGGCGACGTTGATCGGGTTAAGATCACCATCATTGGCATGGGCAAGTGCGGTGCACGTGAACTGAACTATATTTCGGACGTCGATGTCATTTACGCCCACGATTCCACGCCGGGAATCGATGACGACCTGGCCGCCGCGATCGCGACGGTGATCTGCGGGAACACGGCACGTGCACTGATGGTCCCTGGCCCTGAGCCGATGCTCTGGGAAGTGGATGCGAATCTTCGCCCCGAGGGCAAGGACGGGGCCTTGACCCGTACGCTCTCATCCCATGAAGCGTATTACCGCCGGTGGGCTCATTCATGGGAATTCCAAGCCCTGCTCAAGGCCCGCGCGATTGCCGGCGACAAGGAACTGGGACGCTCTTATGAGCGGATGGTTTCGCCAATGGTTTGGTCCAGTTCCGAGCGTGAGGGCTTCGTTGAATCCGTCCAGGCCATGCGCCGACGCGTCAGCGACAACATCGACAAGCAAGATGTTGCGTGGCAAATCAAGCTGGGCCCCGGTGGACTGCGCGATGTCGAATTCACCGTCCAGCTGCTCCAACTCGTCCATGGTCGAGTCGACCCCGCCATCCAGGTGCCAACCACCACCCTGGCCATCCAAGCGATGAGCGATATCGGCTACATCGGCCGTGATGATGCGACGAATTTCGATGACTCATACCGTTTCCTGCGCTTGCTGGAGCACCGGATACAGCTCAGCCAATTGCGCCGTACCCACTTGATGCCCCGGGCAGAAAGCGCCCAGCGCGTGCTTGCACGATCGATCCGTGGTGCCGGAGACCTGCAGCTCAGCAGCCCGGAGAAGCTGATGCGCCGCTGGAATGAAACCAAGCGCATGGTGCGTTCGCTGCACGAGCGTATTTTCTACCGTCCGCTCCTGGTCAGTAGTTCCAACCTCTCGGCCGATGATGTCAAGCTCACCGCCGAATCGGCGCAAGCCCGCCTGCGCGCCCTGGGCTATCTCGACCCGAAGGCGGCGATGCGGCACATTGAAGCCCTGACCGGTGGGGTCTCGCGCAGTGCGTCATTGCAACGGCAATTGCTGCCGGTACTCCTGGACTGGTTTGCCCGCGGGGTGGACCCGGATGCTGGATTGCTGGGCTTCCGCCGGCTCAGCGAAGCGCTGGGCAAGTCCCATTGGTTCCTCGGCATGCTGCGCGATACCAACGCTGCCGCCGAACGGCTGAGCCACTTGCTCTCCAATACGCGCTTCCTGACCGACCTGCTGGCCAATGAGCCGGCGGCGGCCGCTTGGCTGGGCTCCGACGCGTCCTTGACGCCGCAGACATTCGAGAACCTGCTGCAGCAGAACACCTCGATCATCCATCGCACGAAGCAGCCAGAAGCTGCCATCCGCATGATCCGCATGGTGCGCCGCCGCGAGTTCTTGCGTGTCGCGCTTGCCGACGGCGCCGGCCTGCTGACCGTTGACGAAGTTGGCGTAGCACTCTCTAACATCGACGCCGCCATGGTTGACGGGGTGCTGAAGGTCCTCTTGGCTGCTGACCAGGCCAAGAACGGGGAACATGCTGTCGTTTCGGTCATTGCCATGGGCCGCCAAGGCGGTCGGGAAATCGGCTACGGCTCTGATGCGGACGTCCTGTTCGTGCAGCGCCCGGTTCCTGGCGCCACGGCCCAAGCTGCTCAAGAACAAGCGCTTCGGGTAGTTACCGACCTGGTGTCGTGGACCGCCAAACCGTTGAAACCAGCCATTCCAGCTGAAGTGAAATTGAAAGTGGACTCGGATCTGCGCCCCGAGGGCCGCCAGGGAATGCTGGTCCGTTCTCTGGACGCCTACGCCACCTATTACCAGCGATGGGTGGAAATCTGGGAACGCCAGGCGTTGCAGCGTGCACGCCCGTTTGCCGGCGATGACCAGTTGGCTGAAGATTTCATGGAATTGATTAGGCCGGTGCGCTACGGCAAGGGACTGGACGAGTCGGAGATCCGGGATATCCGCAAGATCAAGGCCCGCGTTGAGTCCGAACGGCTCCCACGAGGTGCCGACCCCAACCGCCACCTGAAACTGGGACGAGGCTCGCTCTCGGACATTGAATGGCTGGTGCAGTTCTACCAGTTGCAATACGCCTGGAAGCACGAATCCCTGCGCACCACCTCGACGCTCCGGGCGTTGGAAGAGCTGGCGAAATTGGAGCTCATTGCGCAAGACGATAGCGAACTGCTGGCGATTGCTTGGCGGCTGGCTACGCAGATTCGCAGTGCTGAAATCATCACGTCCGGACGTTCCAGCGATGTCTTGCCGAGTTCGGCGCGCGATATGGAAGCCGTGGCTCGGTGGTGCGGCTATGAGCCGCACTTTGGCGTGGAACTCGAAGAGGACTACTTGCGTGCAACCCGGCACGCGCGTGGCATCTTTGAACTGCTGTTCTACGGCTTTGAGAACTAGGAACCGCGGTGGCCGTTGAAACGCTGCTGGAACGTACCTGGAGCCCGCTGGCTGCTTCATCCAGGCCGTGGCAACGCCGCGTGCTGCTAGGTAGGGGAGTAGCCCTGTGGAACGTTGCGTGCGCTGCCTTGCTCCGTTGGGAAGTCAAGACACGCAGCGGGTTCAGGCTTCAGCCGCAGTTGCCGGTCGCCGTGGGCCAGCAACCCTTGATCACCATCGGTGTCGGACCGTTGCGCATCCATGAACCTGTGGAGGTCGTTGACGTCGTTGCGGAAAGTGATTGGGTAGGGTTTTCCTACCGGACGCTGCCGGGGCATCCGGTTCAGGGTGTGGAAGCTTTCATTCTTGAACGCGCGGACGAGCAAGTTTTCCTGCTGATCAGGTCGGTCACGGCACCTTCTGATGTGCCTGCTTGGCGTCGAGTCTTCAAGGCGCTGCTCCTGGCGCAGTGGGTGACACGTCAGCGTTACCTTCGTGCGCTGAAACCTTAGTCCGCAACCGGCAATTTCCTGCGCTTCCCGCCGAAACAGGATGCTGGGGGACTAGGGTGGGGATTGTAATCTCTACGCGAATAATGAGTGCAGGGGAGCTTCGAAAATGCTGGACCCAAAGATGCTGCAGGCTGCCATTGATCAGTCCTTGCTGGCCCTGGAATCCAATGACAGCGGACCATTTGGCGCGGTGGTAGTCCTTGACGGAAAAGTCGTTTCCGCTGGCTACAACTCGGTGGTGGGTAGCCAGGATCCAACGGCGCACGCCGAAATCAATGCCATCCGCGCAGCGGGACAAGCACTGGGAACCTTCGATCTGTCGCAATGCGAGCTCTACACCAGCTGCGAGCCATGTCCCATGTGCCTGGGTGCCATCTATTGGTCCCGCTTCGAGCATGTCTACTACGCGAATACGCGCGACGAAGCCGCGAAGATCGGCTTCGATGATGATTTCATTTACAAGGAGCTTGAGCTTCCCATGAGCGAGCGGAAAATTCCGTTTACCAAGGTTGAAGATTCCGGTGCGCTCAGGGCATTTGAGCTTTGGGAAGCAAAGAGCGACAAGCAGGAATACTAGTACTTGTTATCGGGGCGGCACTTGCCCTGAGCGCGATGGCCGCCCATGTGCGGGCCCGCACTGATGCTTAAACAGAGGAGTCCGCACAAGTGCCAGAACATAGTTCTTGCGCTTTGTGCAGACTCCTCTGCAAACTACACGGGGCGATGCCCCGTCAGCTGATTAGCAACCGTAGTAGAGCTCGAACTCGTATGGGTTCGGGCGCAGGCTCAATGGCTTGATTTCGTTTTCACGCTTGTACTCGACCCAAGTCTGGATCAGGTCCTCGGTGAAGACGCCGCCTTCGAGCAGGAACTCGTGATCAGCTTCCAGGGCCTTGAGCGCCTCTTCGAGGCTTTCAGGTGCGCGCTGGATTTCCTTGGCCTCTTCGGCAGGAAGCTCGTAGAGGTCCTTGTCGATTGGCTCTGCAGGTTCAATGCGGTTCTTGATGCCGTCCAGGCCAGCCATCAGCTGGGCTGCGAACGCCAGGTATGGGTTCGAGGAAGCATCCGGAGCGCGGAACTCGATGCGCTTCGCCTTAGGGTTCGAACCGGTGATCGGGATACGGATACCGGCAGAGCGGTTGCCCTGCGAGTAAACCATGTTCACTGGAGCTTCGTAGCCCTTGACCAGGCGGCGGTAGGAGTTCACGGTTGGGTTGGTGAACGCGAGCACGGCGTCTGCGTGCTTCAGCAGGCCGCCGATGTACCAGCGTGCGGTATCGGACAGGCCAGCGTAGCCCTTTTCATCGTAGAACAGCGGTTCGCCGTTGGCCCACAGCGACTGGTGCACGTGCATGCCCGAGCCGTTGTCGCCGAAGACTGGCTTTGGCATGAAGGTTGCGGACTTGCCCCACGCGTCAGCGACGTTCTTCACGATGTACTTGAAGAGCATCAGTTCATCAGCGGAGTGAACCATGGTGTTGAACTTGTAGTTGATTTCTGCCTGGCCAGCAGCGCCCACCTCGTGGTGGCTGCGTTCAACCTCAAGGCCAGCCTTGTCCAGCTCGACGCAGATCGCGTCGCGCAGGTCAGCCTGCTTGTCAGTCGGTGCAACTGGGAAGTAGCCGCCCTTGTACGGGGTCTTGTAACCCTGGTTGCCGCCTTCTTCCTTGCGGCCGGTGTTCCAAGGTGCCTCGTCGGAATCGATCGAGTAGAACGCGCCCTGTGGCTTGGATTCGTAGCGAACGTCTTCGAAGATGAAGAATTCTGCTTCTGGGGCGAAGAACGCGGTGTCAGCGATACCGGTCGATTCCAGGTATGCCTCGGCACGTTCCGCAACGCCACGTGGGTCGCGGTGGTACGGCTCACCGGTGCGTGGGTTGATGATCGAGAAGTTGAAGGCCAGGGTCTTTTCCAGGCGGAAGGGATCGATGAAGCCGGTGGTGACGTCCGGGATCAGCTGCATGTCGGAATCAGAGATGCCGGCGAAGCCGCGGATGGAAGAACCATCGAAGAGCTGGCCGTTGACGAAGAAGTCGGCATCCACGGACTTGGCAGGCACGTTGAAGTGCTGCTGTACACCTGGTAGGTCGGTGAAACGGATATCGACGAACTTGATGTCCTCTTCGGCAATATATGCCAAGACTTCTTCTGGACTGGTAAACATGTGCAGGTGACTCCCTGGTGAGATATAAGGTTTGGTAAACGGAACCGGTAGCCGGAATGATCCGGCTGGTCCTCTTGCTTACGTATCAAGCTTACCTATAATCCATTTCTGAATGGTGTCTCTATTGTTTCCAACCTGTTACAAGCGGAGAATCCGGGCGTGTCGTATCGCGCTGATCTGCGCTGATTGCCTGCTGTAACAATCTGACTTGGATACTTGCTACCTGGTTATCGCGTTCTAACTGGCGCACAGAATCGCTGGATAGACTGTATTGGTGGAAAGAAAAGACTTCAGCTCGTGGCTTGAAGGGCCGCCGCAGCATAATACGCAACAATGGCCCGGGCAGGATATGGGGCGCCCCGAGAAGGGCCCCGGCTCCATTGCCAGATTCCCGCGACGGGTCGGTGCACTGCTCTTGGACTGGGGGCTCTCGATGCTGCTGAGCTGGTGGCTGTTTGACAGCCACGATCTGGCAACATTGAGCCTGTTCTGCGCCGGGCAGATCATCGGTGTCGGATTCACCGGGCACACGATCGGGCACCGTACCTTTGGAATGCAGGTGCAGTCGCTGGATGGAACCGCAATCAAGCCGTTGCAAGGCCTGATTCGTTCCTTGCTGCTTTGCCTGGCTATTCCGGCCTTCGTCACCGACAAGGACCAGCGTGGACTGCATGATCGTTTGCCCAAGACCATCCTGGTGAATATCTCCTAGCAATAGATCCGGACAGCAAGAAAGAAGCCGCAACTAGAAATTTCAGTTGCGGCTTCTTTAGTAGTTGTCTTTAGCGTCCGCGCGTAGCGCGGCGGTTTGGACGGACGCGGTTCGGGTCTACGCCCTTGGGGATAGGCAGACGATTCGCGGTCAACGTGCTCAAGCGCTTGTCGATTGCGCTGACTTCCAGCTTCGTAATCGACTTTGGAAGCTTCTTCATTGCCTTGCCGACTTCAGCCAACGGAGTCTGGCCTTCTTCGGAACCAGCGTTGATGATGTGCACGGGAACGTTCGGCAGAACGCGGGCGATGCGCTTGCGCTCGGAAGAGGCAAGCTCACGAACCCGGCTCTTTGGTCCCTCAGTGACCAGGACGATGCCCGGGCGACCGATACCGAGGAACACCAGATCCTGGTGGCGGTTGTAGGCAACTGGTTCCTGCTTCAGGATCCAGCCGCGACGCAGCACGCTCATGGCGGCGCCGGCAGCGCCGGGGCGGCCCTCAAGCTGCGAGAACGCAGCTTTCTCTGCGCGGCGGGACATCACGAACATTGCAGCAAGGAGCGCCAGCGGGATTGCGATGATCAACATCGTGATCCAGTTTTTGATCAAGAAGCCGATGACCAAGCAGACAGCAATGACGGCCAAGGCTGCCAATGCCATCCACCACACGACCATCGGGTCATTGCGGCGAGTCATCTGGAAGACCTGGCCAATTTGCTTCAGGCGGCCCGGTTCTTTGTTCTTCTTCTCAGCTTTTGGTTTACGCGAAAACAAGCCACGCTTAGGCGCGGCTGCGTCGTTGTCGGAGTTTTTGGCCATAGTGCCTTAATTCTACGCGATGAAGTTGATAGTTCTAAGCCGAGCCGGATCGAACACGGCATTTTCAGCTGAATTGCCCATGGACGGGCAGTGGGAAAGCCCCGGAACCCTCGATGGATTCCATCAGGAGTTCCGGGGCCTTAGCCGTGGGGTCCACTGGACCGAGCTACTTGATCAGCGAAGCTGCTTCCTGGCGCGTGTTGCCCGAGGACTCGATATGTGCCAATGCCTCAGGGATTTCGCGGCCCTTCTTGCGCATGGCGCCGGCCCACAGGCGGCCAGCGCGGTAGGAAGAACGGACCAGCGGCCCAGCCATGACTCCGGCAAAGCCTAGTTCTTCGGCTTCTTGCTGAAGCTCCAGGAACTCCTGCGGGGTGACCCAGCGGTCGACTGGCAGATGCAGGTCGGTTGGGCGCAGGTACTGGGTCAAAGTCAGCAGATCGCAGCCTGCCTCATGGAGATCACGCATGGCCTCGGAAATTTCTTCTCGAGTTTCGCCCATACCCAGAATCAGGTTGGACTTGGTGATCAAGCCACGCTTGCGGCCATGGGTGATCACATCCATGGAACGCTCGTAACGGAAAGCCGGGCGGATGCGCTTGAACAGGCGAGGCACAGTCTCTACGTTGTGGGCGTAGACTTCTGGCTCCGAATCGCAGATGGTATCCAGGTTCTCCGGCTTGCCGCTGAAATCGGGGATCAGCAGCTCTACGCCGGTGCTTGGATTCATCTTGTGGATCTGCCGCACAGTCTCGGCATACAGCCAGGTGCCCTCGTCTTCGAGGTCATCACGGGCGACGCCGGTTACGGTGGCGTAGCGCAGATCCATCTTCTTCACGCTCATGGCGACCTTGAATGGCTCTGAGCGGTCAATTGCCAAGGGCTTGCCGGTGGCGATCTGGCAGAAGTCGCAACGGCGGGTGCACTCTGAACCGCCGATCAGGAAGGAAGCCTCGCGGTCTTCCCAGCACTCGAAGATGTTCGGGCAGCCTGCTTCTTCGCAGACCGTATGCAAGCCTTCGCTCTGTACGAGATTTTTCAGGCCAACGTATTCAGGGCCAATGCTCAACTTGGCCTTGATCCATTCTGGCTTACGCTCCACAGGTACGGCAGCGTTGCGCTTTTCTACGCGCAGCATACGGCGGCCTTCTGGTTCGACGCTCATTAAACAGCTCTTTCTTTGGTGAGGGCGTGACTGTCTAGACGACTTGAGGGGTGAGCAGACGCTCTATTTCGGTTTGTACGCGGTCAACGACGTCTTCGGGGGTGACGGTACGGCCGAGTTCTTCGGAAATGGTGGTGACACCTGCATCGGAGATGCCACAGGGGATGATCTGTTCGTAGGCGGAAAGCGCGTTCGAGCAGTTCAATGCGAAACCGTGCATGGTGACACCGTGGTTGATGCGGATTCCAATGGCTGCGATTTTGCGGTCCTGAGCGCCATCTTTGCCCGGTACCCAGACCCCGGAGCGGCCCTTGATCTGGGCCGTCGGAATGCCTAGCTCGCTGACCACGTTAATCAGGGCTTCTTCCAAGGTCTCCACGTAAAGTCGGATTGCGCTGATCTTGCGTAGCTTGACGATGGGGTAGCCAATGAGCTGTCCCGGGCCATGCCAGGTCAACTTTCCACCGCGGTCCACATCCACCACGGGGGTCCCGTCCATCGGGAGATCTTCAGGTTCAGTTCGCTTGCCTGCGGTGTAAACCGCTTCGTGCTCCAGGAACAGGACTTTTGGGGTTTGCGTGTCCGCGGCTACCGCATCATGCAGTTGGATTTGGTAATCCCAAGCTTCCATGTAGGGCACAAATTTTGAGCCTAGTCCGACTCGTTCGAATTCGATCGCCATGACGGCTAGCCTACGCTCTTGAACGATCGGTCGCTAATTCAGAGCCGTCGAATCCATCTGTGGATATCCAGCTTGCAATTTACGATTCTGGGTTACAACGGAGTCATGGATGATTCTACGAATGTTCTAGCGTGGCCGACAAGCCCCGGGCATGTCACGGTAAGGCCGCTAAGTTCCAAGTCACCGTGTAAAGTTTGGCTGATCCGGAGGGAAAACGACCAGTTGTACCTCACGCTAAAACTTAGCCTGACTATGGAAAACATCACTTCGCTTCGCCAAGAGCAGGTAACGCAGTCAAGGAAATATGTCGTTGATTTCTACGGAACCCTGTCGACACAATTGGGCGAGGGGCTGGTTATGGAATATTGCCCCGGTGGCAGCGTGGCTGATCTTGTGGCAAGTCGAAGCGCCTTTGGCCTGGGGGAGTGCGTGACCGCGCTGGCACCCATCGCCCAGACGCTTTCGGTGATGCATGCGCAGGGCCGACGCCATGGAGACTTATCGCCGGCCAATATATTGCTCACTGCCAAGGGAATGCCGAAGATCATTGACTTCCAGGAATCAGCTTCAGCACGGCAGGCGCTCACCGGCTCCGGTACGCCAGGATTCATGGCCCCTGAAATGCAGGCCGGGGTACGGGAAAGCCAAGTTGGAGAGCAGGACGTGTTTTCGCTGGGCGCCTGCTTGTGGTTTCTTCTATCCGGACGGATTCCCGAAGAGGAACTGATGCGTCCACCGGCAAGCGTGATGTTCCCCGGAATCCCTTCGATCATTCATGAACTGTTGATCGATTCGCTGAATCCAGATCCGCAAGCACGACCGACCGCAGATCAGTTTGCTCGAACGTTGTTCGCAAGCTGTCCGGCAGAGCCCATCAGCTGGGAAGGGCATGTAGCTCCAGAAGCTACTCATCTGATGGAGACCATCCATCCATCCGCGGAACAGAATGCTGCGCACAAGCGCTTCAAGCGCCAGGCCGATACCGCAAGCAGGCAGCGAAGCCCCAGCCGCGATGACTCCTGGCATAGCCATCGATTGCGCCGGACCCCCGGGGCCGTGAAATTGGCCGGTGCCGCAGCACTGGGCTCGTTGGTTATTATCGGGAGCCTCGTGGGCGTCAATCATTTCCGTGCGGCTGTGGCCACCGAAACGACTGCGGCTACGGCAGTACCGTCAGCAGAGCAAAGCTGCAGAATTGAAGACGGGGCGCACGTTCCAGCTTGTGCCTTGAATCGGGACACCGTGATCTCTGCATTCCTCGCGCTTTCAAGAGAGCGCGATGAAGCGATGGAGCAGCTGGCGGGGGAGAAGCTCAAGGGGCTCTACACTTCAGGAGCGGAGCAGCTGCAACGAGATCTCGAAACAATCGATCAGCTTCGGAAATTGGGTTTGGAATTTGCGGGATTGCGCACGAGACTCACGGACGTCACGGTATCGGCGCGTGGGCAGGGGGACTCTGTCATTCTTGCTGCCACTTCTACCCAAGAGGAATACCGCTACGTGGATGCCCGCGGAGCCACGGTTCACGCCGTCCAGGCCGCGCAGCCGCAACGCATCGAAGTGGAACTAGTGCTGGAAGACGAGCGCTGGAAAATTGGCAAGGTATTGCGCCGTTAAAAGCGAAACGGCGGGAGGTGCAACCACAGCTTGCTCCAAGCTGATGGTTGCGGCTCCCGCCGTCAATGCTAATGCTGATTAGTTCCAGAGTACCGCGATGGCGATGTTGATCAAGGCCATGCCACCCACGGCGTGAGCGATCCCCGTAGGAACTTCCTCGCCGTTCTTCATCTTCTTCCGGCCAAGGAACGCTGCCACCAAGATAATGATTGCAATCAGCGACTTGATTCCAATCTTCATGTGGTTTGGCGAACCGTCGCCAGCCTCGAGAATACCGACCATGGCCAGACCCGTAACGACCTGAACGATAGCGCCATACCACTGCCATACGGAGACGGTTGGAGTCTTGAAATTAGCAAGCCAGCCGCCGAAGATAGCTGCTGCACCCAAGATATGCACGAATATCAGGATTGAAAGAAGAATAGTCATGATACTAGCCTAATCTATTTTCGACTGATCGTAGAAAACGCAGAATCGCCCCTGTCGAATCAACGACAGGGGCGATTATCTACCTAGGCTGCGAAAGCGAAAGCTGGATCTTTACAGTCCCAGTTCGCCTTCGAAAGCGCCGCCTTCAAGGCGAGCCTTGACGGTCTGCAGGAAGCGGCCTGCATCGGCACCGTCTACCAGACGGTGATCGTAGGTCAGGCACAGGTACATCATGTGGCGGATGGCAATCGAATCGTTGCCCTCTGCGTCGGTAACGACCATTGGACGCTTCACGATCGCACCGGTGCCCAGGATGGCTACCTGTGGCTGGTTGATGATCGGGGTGTCGAACAGTGCGCCAACCGAACCGATGTTGGTGATCGAGAAGGTGCCACCGGAGAGCTCATCCGGACCGATCTTGTTGCTGCGGGTGCGTGCAGCAACATCAGCGATACGCGAAGCCATGCCAGCCAGGTTCAGATCGCCAGCGTTCGATACAACAGGAACCAGCAGGCCCTTGTCGGTGTCGACTGCGAATGCCAAGTGCTCGGCATTGTGGTAGGTGATCTTCTGGGTCTCTTCGTTGTACTCGGCGTTCAACTTAGGGTGTGCCTTCAGGCCCTCGGCAACAGCCTTGGCGATGAATGGCAAGTAAGTGAGGTTCACGCCGTTGGTGGCCTTGAAGTTGGCCTTTGCCGAAGCACGCAGCTTCACGATGCGGGTCATATCGATCTCGTGGACCTGGGTCAGCTGAGTCGATACGTCCAGGGATTCGCGCATGCGGCGAGCGATGACCTGGCGGATACGTGGAGCCTTCTCATCGGTGCCGCGCAGCGAGGAAACCTCAACTGCAGGAGCAGCTGGCTTCGCGGCGGCAGGAGCAGGGGCGGCAGCTGGTGCAGCAGCTTCCTGGGCGGCAACAGCGTCCAAGACATCCTGCTTGCGGATGCGACCGCCAACGCCGGTACCCTTCACCGAAGCAATGTCGATGCTGTGCTGGTTAGCCAAGCGGCGGACCAGTGGGGTGACGTAGCCGGACTCATTGGTTGCCTCAGCGGCAGGTGCCTCTTCCTTTGCAGGAGCGGGAGCGGCCGGAGCGGCAGGTGCCTCTTCCTTAGCGGGAGCCGGAGCGGCCGGAGCCTCTTCCTTTGCAGGAGCCGGAGTAGCGGCAGGTGCTTCTTCCTTGGCTGGGGCGGCAGCTGGAGCAGCGCCAGCTGCACCGATAACAGCCAGAACAGCGCCAACTTCAGCGGTCTCATCTTCTGGAACGCGAATTTCCAGCAGGGTACCTGCAACGGGGGAAGGAACTTCGGTGTCAACCTTGTCGGTGGAAACCTCAAGCAGTGGCTCGTCGACGGAGACTTCCTCGCCAACTTCCTTCAGCCAGCGGGTGACGGTACCTTCGGTAACCGACTCGCCCAGAGCTGGAAGGGTCACGTCGGTGCCTGAAGCAGCGCCGGCGGCTGGTGCAGCTGCTGGAGCTTCTTCGGCTGCAGGTGCTGCTGGTGCTTCTTCAGCGGCTGGTTCGGCAGGTGCTTCTTCAGCAGCCGGAGCTGCTGGTGCAGCTTCGCCAGCGCCGGAGCCATCGCCAATGCGAACCAGTGGGGCGCCAACTTCAGCGTCCTCGTCTTCGGCTACGAAGATTTCCTCGATGATGCCGGCAACCGGCGAAGGAACTTCAGTGTCAACCTTGTCGGTGGAAACTTCCACCAACGGCTCGTCTACCTCTACACGGTCGCCGACCTGCTTCAGCCAGCGGGTTACCGTACCTTCGGTAACGCTTTCACCCAGTGCGGGTAGGTTTACGGTTTCAGACATCGTCCCGTATCTCCTTGTTTTATAAAGCTTGAAAAGTGGTGGGAGGCGTTGCCTCCGAGCCTAGTGCATACAGGCAGCGCGTTGAACTAACGCGCTGCCTGTATGACCAAAGCGTGATTAACCGTGCAGCGGGGCGCCGGCCAAAGCCATTGCGGCTTCGCCCAGGGACTCGTTCTGGGTTGGGTGTGCGTGGATCAGCTGCGATACGTCCTCTGGGTAAGCTTCCCAGTTCACGATCAGCTGGGCTTCACCGATCTGCTCGCCAATGCGGCCGCCGATGCCGTGAACGCCAACGATTGGGCCGTTCTTGACGCGAACCATCTTGATGATGCCGCTGGTGCCCAGGATCGAGGACTTGCCATTGCCAGCCAAGTTGTACTCGGTGGTTTCAATCTGGTCGGCACCGAACTTCTCCTTGGCCTTCGGCTCGGAGTAGCCCACGGAAGCGATCTCTGGCTCGCAGAAAGTCACCTTCGGGATGTTGATGTCCTCGACGATGGTTGGCTTCATGCCGTGGATTTCCTCGGCTACGAAGCGGCCATGCTGGTAACCGCGGTGTGCAAGCTGTACGCCTGGAACGATGTCGCCGATTGCGTAGATGTTGCCAACGCCGGTGTGCAGGC
The DNA here is from genome assembly GCF_044743685.1 of Glutamicibacter sp. NPDC087583. Taxonomy (NCBI): domain Bacteria; kingdom Bacillati; phylum Actinomycetota; class Actinomycetes; order Micrococcales; family Micrococcaceae; genus Glutamicibacter; species Glutamicibacter sp. NPDC087583. The sequence goes on from NZ_JBIUWY010000001.1 coordinate 612,403, forward strand.
GCTCATCGGTGATCACGAAGCCGCGGTCAATGGTGATGCCCTGCTCTTCGAAGCCGAGGCCCTCGGTTACCGGACCGCGACCCACTGCAACCAGAACGATCTCTGCTTCCAGGACCTTGCCGTCAGCCAGGGAGACCTTGGCGCCGTTAGCATCCTGCTCGACCTTCTCGAAGAAGACGCCGGTGTTGAACTTGATGCCGCGCTTCTTGAAAGCGCGCTCCAGGTTCTTGATGATGGCTGGGTCCTCGTTCGGAACCAGCGAAGGCAGGCCCTCGACGATGGTGACGTCGACGCCGAAGGACTTCCATACGGAAGCGAACTCGACACCGATGACGCCGCCGCCGAGCACGATGGCGCTCTTTGGCAGGTCTTCCATGTTCAGTGCTTCGGTGCTGGTCAGTACGCGGCCGCCGATTTCCAGACCCATGGTCTTGGAGGTGGAGCCGGTAGCCAGGATGATGTACTTGCCCTTGTAGACGGTGCCATCAACATCGATGGAATCCTGGGAGACCAGTCGGCCGTTACCGGTGATAACGTTGACCTTCTTCATCTTCAGCAAGCCCTGGAGACCCTTGTGCTTTCCAGCAACAATGTCTTCCTTGTACTTGCGCACGCCAGCCAGGTCGATCGACTCCAGCGAGGAGTTGATGCCGAACTTGGCACCCTCGCGAGCGTTCTCGGCCAGCTCTGCTGCGTGCAGGTAAGCCTTGGTTGGGATGCAGCCGGTGTGCAGGCAGGTGCCGCCCAGCTTTTCCTTCTCGATCAATCCAACGGTGTAGCCCAGCTGGATGGCGCGCAATGCTGCCGAGTATCCAGCGGATCCGCCGCCGAGGATGAGGACATCAAATTCTTGCGTTGCTGCCGAATCGGCCACGTGAACGCTCCCTCGTATTCGCTTAGTGAGGCCGGCTTAGGCCGACCAGGGGATCGGGTGTGGACTTCCTGGAGCGTGACACATGCGGGCGCGCACCATTAATCCACGGTGATGTTTCAAAACTTACCTTAGTACCGTCCAATGGTTGCAGTCACCTTCGGGGCATTAAAAGTCAGGTATGTCTCTTATTTTTAAACTCATCCCGGCATCGTGCAGATAGTTCTGGCGATACCAGGATGAGTTCCAGGACACAGGAACTGCCATTAGTCCTGCGTTGCTGCGGCTAGTTTGCTGCAGCGAGCTGCTCTGCGTAGGCAACTAGGGTGCGTACCTGGGAGCCGGTGCCGTTCTTCGGAGTGTAGCCCCAGGCGCTGCCTTCGTTGAACGCAGGACCAGCGAAGTCGATGTGGGCCCAAGGGATCTTCTTGCCGTCCACTTCACCGACGAACTCTTCGAGGAACACGGCGGCAGTCATCATGCCGCCCATGCGCTCACCGATGTTCGCCAGATCGGCAACCTGCGACTCGATGGACGGGCGCAGCTCCTCCGGAAGCGGCATGGCCCAAGCCAATTCGCCCACCTTGTCCGAGACGGCAACCAAGTCGCTGGCGACCTGCTTGTCGCCCATGACACCTGCGGTGCGCAGGCCCAGGGCCAGCATCTGGGCGCCGGTCAGCGTAGCGATGTCGATCATGACATCCGGCTTCTCCAAGCTGGCAGCTGCCAGGCCATCGGCCATGACCAAGCGGCCTTCGGCGTCGGTATTGAGCACTTCAACGGTCTTGCCGCCGAACATGGTCAGCACATCGCCCGGACGGGTCGAGGCGCCGCCAGGCATGTTTTCTGCCAGGCACAGCCAGGCAGTGACCTTGACATTCAGGCCAAGCTCGGCGACTGCGGCAACGGTCTGGAAAACCGCGGCGGCACCGGACATGTCGGACTTCATGGCGTGCATGCCGGCAGCAGGCTTCAGCGAGGTGCCACCGGTGTCGAAGGTAATGCCCTTGCCGATCAAGGCGATGTGCTTGGCGGCCTTCGACGGCGCGTATTCGATCTTGACCATGCGCGGCTGGCGAACCGAACCGCCGCCAACACCGATCAGGCCGCCGAAGCCGTCCTTGGCAAGGCGCTTCTCGTCGAAAATGGTGACCTTCAGCGGCAGGGACTTGGAGTGGTCCTTCACTGCTGCGGCGAAGGACTCCGGGTACAGCACGTTGGCTGGGGCGTTGATCAGATCGCGGGTGCCGCGTACTGCGCGGCCCAGGATGGCAGCGCGCTTGAGTACTGCTGGCAGGTCCTTGGACGTCGCTACCGAGGTGACGATCTGGGCTTCGGCCAGTACCGGCTTCTCGCTCTTCTTCGAACGGTGGTTCTCGTAGCGGTAGCTGCCCAGCGCGATGCCTTCTGCGATGGCGGCCACGCGCTCCACGCTGTCAGCAGGCAGGGCGAAAATGGCGCTCTTGGCGTTGCTCAGCTGGCGGGCAGCCGAACCGGCGGCACGGCGCAGCTTCTCCTCGGTCAGATCAGCTAGCTCGTCAACGCCCAGGCCGATGAACTGCAAGGTCTTGGTCTTGGCACCGTCTACGCCTGGCAGCGCGGTGATTTCGTCGGCCTTCCCGGCAACGCCCAAAGCTGAAAGCGACTGCTCCAGGGAAGTGGTGGTTTCGGCGGTGAATGGGGATGCCGCGATGGACACCTTTTCGCCGTTCTTGAGTACACCCAGGATGAGGGTGTCAGCGCTCTTGCGCTTGATGTCGGCGCCAATGGCGCTCAAAGTGAGATCACTGGAGTTGATCACAAAATCATTCCTTCTATGCCTTTGTAGGGTCTAAGGTCGCGACAGCCCCTGTGGTTTTCCGGAACAGGTCATGCCGGCGGGCTGTGCGTCTCCTACCCCAAGGTTATCCGAGGTTCCGCGTCATCGTGCGTTACTTCACAGCGAGCGAAAGCCAAGTAGCGATAAGATGGACCATTGATCTGTACTTGAAGTGCAGTCCCAGCCGATGGTTGCCGCTCCCGCTTTGCCGGATGCCGACCCTGAATGAGGAGAATATGTCCAAGGAATCGTTGATGACGCTGGTCGCAGACGACTTGGATGACTCGCGCCTTCAAGGTCTTGGCATGTTCGTCTCGCTGAAGAGCATCAGCGATGCCGGGCATAACCATTCGCAGGTCTCCAACGAGCTTTTCGGACGCCTCGACTCGGAGCTCTTCGCCACTTTCGACGCCGATGAGCTGATCGCCTACACCTCCCAGCGCCCGCGGGTCTCTTTCCTGGGTGACCACTTCGCTGGATACCAGGCTCCACGCATGGAGATCTACCTGATGACCGATGAGATGGACCGCAAGTTCTGGTTCCTCACCGGTGTAGAACCCGACTTGAAGTGGGAACGCGTGATCGCGGAACTGCATTCCTTCATTGAAGCCTTCAACGTATCGCTGGTTGTGGGGACCGCATCGTTGCCGATGCCGGTGCCGCATACCCGCCCGGTAGGCGTTACCGCACATGGAAACCGCAAGGATCTGATCGAGAACATCTCGACGTGGAGCCCTACGGTGGAATCGCCAGCAGGTCTGGCCTCGCTGCTCGAAATTCGCCTGAGCGAAGCTGGCCGTGATGTCGTGGGATACTCCCTGCACACCCCGCACTACCTCGCCGAATCCGAGTACCCGGCCGTTGCCGTTGCGACGCTGGAATACGTAGGAGCGGCACTGAAGCTGGCTTTGCCAACGGACAAGCTGCGTGAGGCAGGTCGACTGGTCGACCAGCAGCTAGCCGAACAGCTTGAAACCAATAGCGATGTTCGCCAAATGGTCGACGGATTCGAAGAACGGTTCGATGCGCATGCCAAAGAGCATGAACCGCGCTCGCTGTTGCTGGATGAAGACGAGCAGATGGCGGATGCCGAGGAATTGGGCGCCAGCGCCGAGCATTTCCTTGCGGCCATTGAGAGCACTGAAGATTGGTTGAAAAACGGTCACATCGAACCGTTGCCAGGTGATCACGACCAGTGAGCCAGGCCCATCTGAATTCACCAAAGTCGTGGGTTGTCTTCGGCTTCGCAATTCTTGCCTACATTTCTGCAATTTCGCAGCGCACCAGCTTCGGCGTCGCTGGCATCCAAGCCACCGAACGATTTGATGCCAGCGCGCAGATTTTGGCGACCTTCTCCGTCGTGCAGCTGGTTGTCTATGCCGGCGCGCAGGTGCCCGTAGGGCTGCTGCTGGATAAATTCGGTCCGCGCATCCTGATTACCTGCGGCGCCCTGCTGATGGCCGCAGGTCAAGCGTTCCTTGCGATTTCAGTCAACGTCCCCATGGGGTTGGCCGGGCGCGTCATGGTTGGCATGGGCGATGCGATGGTCTTCGTATCGGTGCTCAAGCTGTTGCCCCTATGGTTCTCCGGCTCGCGAATCCCGGTGCTGACCCAGCTCACCGGTACCTTCGGCCAGCTCGGCCAGCTCATCAGCCTCTTTCCTTTCCATATGATCTTGCTGGGCGTCGGCTGGTCCGCGGCGTTCTCGGTCATGTCCGGTTTCGCTTTTGCCACCTTCATCACCACGATCGCTTTCGTGCGCAATGGCAGGACCTGGGAAGGGTCCGGCCAGGGGGAGCAGGAGACCGGCTCGCGGATCGCCCGGGCCTGGAAACAGCCAGGAACCCGTTTGGGGTTCTGGACCCACTTCTCCACGGCATTCATGATCAACACCTTCATGATGACCTGGGGCTATCCTTTCCTTGTCGAAGGCCAAGGCATAGACGGTGCGCTGGCATCGGGCTTGATGGCGGTGTTCGTTGTCGTTTCCATCGTGGTGGGACCGATCCTCGGCGCCCTGACCTCGCGCCATGCCAGCCAGCGTTCCAACTTTGCCCTGGGCATTGTCGGCTCAATCCTGGTGATGTGGGCAGTCGTCCTATTCTGGCCAGGGCAGGCCCCGCTATGGATTCTGGTGCTATTGATGATCGCCATTGCCGCCGGTGGCCCGGCCTCCGTAATCGGCTTCGACTTCGCCCGAACGTTCAACCCGCCGCAGGTGCTGGGAACGGCCACCGGCCTGGTGAACACCGGCGGGTTCATAGGTGCCTTTGTCACGATCTACGTCATCGGATTCATCATGGACATGCTGTATAAGGCCAACGGCTCGGTGGGCGAGCTCTACAATCTTCAGGCCTTCCGCGTGGCCCTGTCAGTCCAGTTCGCCATGGCATTGCTCGGTATGGTGTTCATGGTCGTTGAACGCCGCAAGGCGCGCCGCTTCCTCGCCGAGCAGTAAGCCCGCACCGGGGCGATCCGAAAGGTTCTCCACAGCTCGCAGCCTCTGACCTCATGCGCCTAGCGCAGCGTTGCACCGTGGAGCCATGACAACTACACCGGAACGCCACCCTCTCTCGCTGTCCAGTTGCGAGGACATCTTGGCGTATGTGCCCCATACCCTAGGTTTCTATCCTCAGAATTCGGCCGTGCTGATGCTGATAGACGAGGACCATCTGGAAGCGACCTTGCGAGTTGATCTGCCCGAGGAAAACACCGCGGCGGAACGCGGGACGTGGACCGCGCAGCTGCTGAGCCTGCTAGAACGAATGCCCCATATCCAAGGGGTGGTTCTGGTGGTCTATGCGCCTGAAGGAACGTCGGCCGGCTCCGGTATTCCCTACGCGGATCTGGTCGCGCAGCTAGAGCAGGGGCTGACAAGCAAAAAGGTCTTGCTGCGTCACAGCTGGTGCCGGCAGGATCGTGTGGTCTGGAACTACGCGACCGATGATTACGCAGAGCCGACCCCCGTGCGCCCGGTGGAAACGAACGAAACGCATTTGTCGTTGGTCTTCGCCGGGTCGGCTCCGTTGGACATTCCATGGGACGGTAGCGGAATCCCGCAATGGCCGCAGGCTGCTGAGATCCTGAAGATCATCTCGAATCAGCAGCACAACGTCGTCAACTGCTTGGAAGCGTGGCTGCAGACCATGGACCTGGCTGAGCCGGAAGCCCGGGCCTGGATTCACGATGAGCATGAGCACGCCGCATTGCTACTGGGTTCCTTGGAAGTGAAAATCGTGCGTGACCTTCTTCCGTACCTGGCTGGTCAAGGACTCGAAGCATCACTGGATGTGCTGTTCGGCGTGATGCGCGGGGATCGCGAAGCTGCCGCCGCGCCGTTGACCAACTATTTGCTGGGACGTGGTTGGCATGCTCCGGACTGGCAGCGGATTGACCGGTTGTGGCTGGTCGCCAGAGACCTGCTCGGCGTTGCTGAAGGCAACGCGCGGCAGGCCCTGCTGTGCATTCTTGCGTGGATCGAGTGGGCGCGAGGCAGGGGAACCATGGCGTTGTGCCTGTTGGGGCGATCGGTCGAGGAAAACCCGAATTACGAGCTGGCCAGGCTGCTGCAAAAGCTGATGTCCCATGGAATCATGCCAGAATGGGCGACCGACCAATTGCGGGCATGGCGTGCTAGTTTCAGCTGAGCAGCAACAGCCGGAGTGTCTCAAGTGGTGTCCTGGTGGCAATTCATGGATAATGGGACAACAGACCCGGTTAGGTTCGAATTGCCTGTGTCTTGAAATCTCCGGATTTCGGGAACATTAGGCGGGCTTGATGCGTTGATATTAACGTGCCAGCCCTCGGTGTTTAGTCAATGATTAAACGCCATCGGACTTGACAGGGTCATAGTGGTGTTACCGGCAGGTGCATCCGGAACGCATCGTTAGAAAGGTTATTCGTGTCATCTTCTGAGACGAACGCTAATCGCAAAGCAACTGAGGCCGAGGTTGAAGCGGCCGAGGTCGAGGCAGCCGCCCCTGCAGCGAAGAAGCGCGCTACCAAGGCCAAGCCTCGGACTAAAAAGGTCGCTGCTGAAACTGCAGCGCAAGACGAATCAACCGGAGCGTCGGCTGACGCCGATGACGATGTTGAGCAAGGCACCGATTCGAAGGACTCGAAGTCTGACGATGATTCGAAGGGCTTCACCCTTTCAACCGGTGACGATGATGCTCCACAGCAGCAGGTCATGGTCGCTGGAGCGACCGCTGACCCAGTCAAGGATTACCTGAAGCAGATCGGCAAGGTCGCGCTGCTGAACGCTGAGCAGGAAGTTGACTTGGCTCTGCGCATCGAAGCGGGCCTGTTCGCAACTGACAAGTTGGAAAAGGACGACGGCTCGATGGACCAGCGCTTGCGCTGGGACTATGAGCAGATCATCCACGACGGCAAGATCGCCAAGAACCACTTGCTGGAAGCCAACCTTCGCCTCGTAGTTTCGCTGGCCAAGCGCTACACCGGCCGCGGCATGCTGTTCCTGGACCTGATCCAGGAAGGCAACCTTGGCCTGATCCGTGCAGTGGAAAAATTCGACTACACCAAGGGCTTCAAGTTCTCGACCTACGCCACCTGGTGGATCCGCCAGGCAATTACCCGTGCCATGGCTGACCAGGCACGTACCATTCGTATTCCAGTGCACATGGTTGAAGTCATCAACAAGCTGGCACGTGTCCAGCGCCAGATGCTCCAGGACCTGGGCCGCGAACCAACCCCAGAAGAGCTGGCCAAGGAATTGGACATGACCCCTGAAAAGGTTGTCGAAGTCCAGAAGTATGGTCGCGAACCAATTTCCTTGCACACCCCATTGGGTGAAGACGGCGACTCCGAATTCGGTGACCTCATTGAAGACTCGGAAGCAGTAGTCCCAGCCGATGCAGTTTCGTTCACCTTGTTGCAGGAGCAGCTCCACTCGGTGCTCGACACGCTCTCAGAGCGTGAAGCAGGTGTGGTGGCCATGCGCTTCGGCCTGACCGATGGCCAGCCTAAGACCTTGGATGAAATCGGCAAGGTCTACGGTGTGACTCGTGAACGCATTCGCCAGATCGAGTCCAAGACGATGTCCAAGCTTCGTCACCCATCGCGTTCCCAGGTACTGCGCGATTACCTAGACTAAGAATCTGAGGATGTGGCCAGTAGTTCATTCATTGAACTGCTGGCCACATTTTTTATTTGCCGTTAATGCAAGAAGAAGGTGACCCAGAATTGGGTCACCTTCTCGAATTAGTGGCTGGCAACGAGTTTAGTCGTTGGCGTCCACCTTGGGCTTTTCATAGAGTCGCGAGGACTCATCCTGCCAGACCGAAGTCTGCGGACGCAGTTTCGGTTCTACATCGCGGGCATGGTGAGCGCAGAAGAGCAACTCACCGCCTGTCGAAGCCAGCACGGCTCGCACGTAGGCCTGTGCGCCGCAGCGGTCGCACCGGTCGAGGGCGTTCAGTTCACGACTAGCGGTCGTAGTAGTCATTGCCAGCCTCCTAAAGTTGATGGTTACTCTATACAACCAGCTTGGGCTCCGACTTTATCCCGATTTGCCTGTTCTTTCGCTCACCGCGTAGCGCATGTGGATAAGGTCATAGGAGACCGGCGTGCTGGGCAGCACCGGAAAATAGCGGGTATTCGAACACATTAACGATTAGAATATGGAATAAGACGTACTTTCTCATGCAAGTAGGAGACAACAGCTCAGTGGCTTCATCCGACAATTACAGCGCCCGGCACCTTTCGGTCTTGGAAGGCCTGGAAGCGGTTCGTAAGCGCCCAGGCATGTACATCGGCTCCACCGACTCCCGTGGCTTGATGCATTGCCTCTGGGAGATCATCGATAACTCAGTTGACGAAGCGCTGGGCGGTTTCGGCCAGGCAATTGACGTCATCTTGCACTCTGACGGCTCCGTTGAAGTCCAGGATGACGGCCGCGGCATTCCTGTCGATGTTGAACCCAAGACAGGCTTGAGCGGTTTGGAAGTTGTCTTCACCAAGCTGCACGCCGGCGGCAAGTTCGGTGGCGGCTCCTACAGTGCTTCGGGCGGTCTGCACGGCGTGGGCGCCTCGGTCGTCAACGCCTTGTCGGCCCGTTTGGACGTCGAAGTTGACCGCGGCGGCAAGACCTACGGCCTGCAGTTCCGTCGTGGAGAGCCAGGCAAATTTACCGATAAGGGCCGCAAGAAAGCGGACGCTTCTTTCAAGGCCCATGAGACGGCGACGGCTCCGGGCGTTATCGGCAAAGCCAAGCGGGGCGTGACTGGAACGCGCATTCGCTACTGGGCGGATAACCATATCTTCACCCCGGATGCGAAGTTCTCCTATAAGGATTTGCAGGATCGAGCGCGCCAGACCTCCTTCTTGGTTCCTGGGTTGCGCATCACCCTGCGCGATGAACGTGGATTACCGGATACCCCGGGTGCGGACGGGCCTCATGAGGAAGTGTTCCAGCATGATGGCGGCATCAGCGAGTTCGTCGACTATCTGAGCAGCGACTCGCCGGTCACGGACATCTGGCGTTTCCATGGCAGCGGATCGTTCCATGAAAAGGTTCCGGTCATCGATGGCAGTGGTCGCAGCCATATTGAAGATGTGCAGCGTGTCTGCGAAGTTGACGTCGCGGTGCGTTGGGGAATCGGCTACGAAACCTCGCTGCGCAGCTTCGTGAATATCATTGCGACCCCCAAGGGCGGTACGCATACTGCCGGCTTCGAACAGGCCATGCTCAAGTCCTTCCGCAAGAATGTGGAGGCCAATGCGCGGAAGCTCAAGTTCGGCCAGAAGGACAAGCTGGAGAAGGACGACGTGCTGGCGGGCATGACTGCCGTGCTGACCGTCCGACTGGCAGAGCCGCAGTTCGAAGGGCAGACCAAGGAAATTTTGGGTACACCGCAGGTGCGCCAGATTGTTTCCAAGGTGCTGGAGAAGGCACTCAACGACCGACTGGGATCCAATAAGCGCAACGAGAAGGCTGAAGCGTCCACGCTGCTGGAGAAGGTCGTCAACGAGATGAAATCTCGCGTGTCGGCACGTATGCACAAGGAAACCCAGCGTCGCAAGACCGCTTTGGAGTCTTCTTCGCTGCCAACCAAACTGCTCGATTGCCGCAGCAAGGAAGTTGGAAAGTCTGAACTGTTCATCGTCGAGGGCGACAGCGCATTGGGCACTGCCCGTCTCGCGCGCTCCAGCGAGTACCAGGCGCTGCTGCCAATTCGAGGCAAGATCCTCAACGTGCAAAAAGCCTCGATTTCGGACATGCTCTCGAACGCGGAGTGCGCAGCGATGATCCAGGTGATTGGGGCCGGTTCGGGGCGCAGCTTCGACATTGAGCAAGCCCGATACGGCAAGATCATCTTGATGACTGATGCTGATGTTGACGGTGCGCACATTCGGACATTGCTGTTGACGTTGTTCTATCGCTACATGCGTCCCATGATCGAGCACGGTCGCGTCTATGCAGCGGTTCCGCCGCTGCACCGCATTGAGGTGATCAATCCGGGGTCGAAGCAGAATGAGGTTATCTACACCTACTCTGAGGCGGAAATGACCAAGCTGCTGGCCAACTTGGAGAAGGAAGGCCGACGCTACAAGGAGCCGATCCAGCGCTATAAGGGCCTAGGCGAAATGGACGCGGACCAGCTGGCTGAAACCACCATGGACCTGCGTCATCGTATGCTGCGCCGTGTCGGCATCGAGCATGCGCAGGCAGCCGAGGAGGTCTTTGATCTGCTGATGGGCTCCGACGTAGCGCCTCGCAAGAAGTTCATTATCGACGGCGCCGACGATCTTGAACGAGATCGTATCGACGTCTAGAGCAATGCAAACGGCGAAGTCCCTGGCCCTAACGGGGTCCAGGGACTTCGCTGTTTGCGCCAAGAGAGTGCTACCAGTCCAGCAACCGCGGTGCGATGAGCAGGACTGTCGGGCAGATCAGCAACATGATGGTGCTCAGGAGCACTAGTGCGCGCTGCGGGCGGCCCAGCGGATCCTGCGGGGAGAGCAAGCGTTGCAGCCGGCGGGAGGAGACTTCACCATCTGGCATGCCAACTAGGCCGGCACTGGACGAATGATTCTTTGACGACGAATCATCCATTGCTGCGGCGGTGGCGACAGTGACAATGGCTTTGAGCAAAGTGTGCCTATTGACCTTTTCCAGTGCTTTGTCGTCGGCGAGCATTTCTATCAGTTGGCGCACTGCGTCGAGGGCAAGGCGTGAAGTCGGTAGCCAAGGCAACGCTTCGTGCCACGCCGTGAATGCCAGGATCAGCAGATCATGCCGTTGATCCAAATGGGAGCGTTCATGGGCAATAACCGCCTGTTGCTCTTCGGCAGAGAGCTGGGTGAGCAATCCGCGCGATAGCACGGTCACCGATTGCGAAATCCCCGGCACGCAATATGCAACAGGCATGTCGTGATCAATCACTAGGGTATTTGGCCGCGTCTGGGACGGGTTGCTCAAGAGGCGCAGCAGATGCCGGTGCTTGGCTCGTTGGCGAGAGATGCGCCAAGCCGCTCGTATGAGGGTTAATACCAGGTGAAATCCGAAGAGCAGTGCTGCGCTCAAGGCGAACAGGTGCACTTCGCCGGGGTCGGGCACACTGGGATCTCCCATTATCAGGAGCCAGCCGCCATGAAGCGCGGAGATGAGGTCATCGCCCAATGGGGCCAAGCCCCAGACAAGCATCGAGCCGATCATGGAAAGTCCACCGCCTAATGCGATGGCTTGCCAAAGGAGTACCGCTTGCACTGGTGAGCGGGCGGTCCATTTAGCCTTGGATAAAGCCAACGGCGTCGGCCACGCCAATGCGATAGCCAACGCCGCTAGGAAATATGAGGTGAGAAGCACTCAGTCCCCGAAGTTCTTCTAAATTATGCGGACTTTACTGAGTCCAAGATAGCACGCAGGGATGCTGCCTCGTCGGGGGAGATGCCTCCGATGAATCGTGCCAGGACTGCTTCACGGTCCTGGGCGGTGCCCAGGGCGTCGTTGAGCAGTCCAACGGTGTGATCCTCACGGGAGGATGAAGCTGCGTACCGGTGAGGGCGGGTAGTGCGCTCGCGCTCTACCAAACCCTTCTTTTCGAGACGGGCTAGCACAGTCAGCACCGTAGTGACTGCGAGTTCTTTCGCGTCGGTGCCAAGCGCCGCCAAATCATCACGAAGGTCATTCGCGGTGAGTGGTTCTGCAGAATCCCACAGAAGATCCATGACGGAGCGTTCCAGATCGCCAAGGCTGGCCACTAGGTCGTACCTCACTTGCATTAGTTTTGACGCGGTTGCTTGACTCATGGAGTGCAAGCACACTGCTTGGGTTCTTAATTGTAGCCATCTTTCCACAATATTTCTACGGCATGTAAAAGAGAGGGGTGAGTACATGCTTTACCCGTTTCGCAATGAGGTGCGAGAATGTCGCGGGTGAAACTTGTTGACTTGGGTTTTTTAAGAACCGTAGACACAACCCTGTCAATAGGCTTAGTATTTGCGCCCACGTGCGCACTGGCGAAGTTTCCAGTTTCTGAAATTGCTCATCGTCTCGATTTCTACACGCTGTCGAAATCGTCTATGGTGGCCTTGGAGAACTTTTCTACGGAACGTAGAAAAGTGATTGAACTTCGATCCCACGATAGTTGAGGAATCCATGGATGCTCTAGAGATTGCCCGCTGGCAATTCGGCATTACGACGGTCTACCACTTCCTGATGGTGCCCCTGACCATTGGACTAGGCCTGACCGTGGCCACGCTGCAAACCATGTGGCATCGCACCGGCAACGAGCACTGGCTGCGAATGACAAAATTCTGGGGCAAGCTTTTCCTGATCAACTTCATCATGGGCATCGCCACGGGCATTGTCCAAGAGTTCCAGTTCGGCATGGCTTGGAGCGAATACAGCCGCTATGTAGGGGACGTATTCGGAGCGCCGTTGGCCATGGAAGCACTGCTGGCCTTTTTCGTAGAATCTACATTCCTGGGGCTCTGGATCTTCGGCTGGAAGAAGCTTCCCAAACGCGTGCACCTGGCAACCATCTGGTGCGCATCCCTGGCAACGATCTTTTCCGCCTACTTCATCCTTGTTGCGAACTCATGGATGCAGCACCCGGTTGGAACGAAAATAGTTGACGGCCGAGCCGTGATGACCGACGCATGGGCGGTGTTCACCAACAACACGGCGCTAGTGACGTTCCCGCACACTATTTTCGGTGCCTTCGCCGTTGCCGGCGGCTTCCTGCTGGGCATCTCATGGTTCCATCTCTACCGCCGACGCAAAGAAGGCATCGACTCGGTGGATGCCAACGGATATGTTGTCGTGGGCGAAGATCCCAGCCGCGGTAAAAGCCGTGACAAGGTGGACTACCAAGTCTGGATCAAGTCCCTGCGCATCGGCGCCGCGGTAGCAATGGTCGCGTTCCTCGGTGTGGCACTGAGCGGGCACGAACAAGCAAAGCTCATGTTCGAGCAGCAGCCGATGAAAATGGCTGCTGCGGAGGCAGCTTGCCACGATGGAACAGGCTTCTCGGTGCTGTCCTTGGGAGATATCACCGCCAAGGGTTCAACCAACTGCGACAACGTCGTAGCGGTCTTCGAAATCCCGGGCATTCTCTCGTATCTGGCCAATGGGGATTTCACCACCGAAATCAAGGGCGTGAACACGCTGATTCCGGAATACCAGGAAAAATACGGCAAGTACTATCCGAACGATGAATCCTTCGGCAAGTACGCAGGCCAGGAAATCAACTACTTGCCAGTGATGGAAGTGACCTACTGGGGCTTCCGCTTGATGATCACCCTCGGCGGGCTCTCGGCATTGGCTGCTGGCGTTGCGCTATGGATCACTCGCAAGGGCACCGTCCCAGAAAACAAATGGCTCTCGCGCCTTGCCCTGCTAGGCATTGCCGCACCCTTCGGCGCAAACGCCACTGGCTGGATTTTCACCGAAATGGGCCGGCAGCCATTCACTGTAGTCCCCAACCCGCAGATGGGTGGCGTGGACCAGGTGTTCATGTACACCGCAGCATCGGTCTCTCCGACAGTGAGCGCAGGAGAACTGCTCTTCTCGCTGATCGCGCTCACGACAATCTACGGTCTGCTGCTCGTCGTGGAACTGGTGCTGCTCAGCCGCTACATTCGTGGCGGCGTGGCATCGGCAATGCCGGAGCTTGAACCGTCAGATCATTCACCAGCGGACGGCCCCTCGGACCCGGACAACGATGACGACGACGTACTGGCCTTCGCCTACTAGCGGCACGGACTAAGGAGAACATCAATGGATTGGCTTCCAACACTTTGGTTCATTGTGATCGCGCTGCTCTGGTGCGGCTATCTCTTCCTCGAAGGCTTTGACCTCGGGGTGGGCATGCTCATCGGTCTCGGCCGTTCCACCGAGAAGCGCAAACGGCTCTTGCTCAATACCATCGGCCCGGTCTGGGATGGCAATGAGGTATGGCTGCTGACCGCCGGCGGTGCGACCTTCGCAGCGTTTCCGCACTGGTACGCCTCGCTGTTCTCGGCCCTCTACATTCCGCTGACCTTTGTCCTGCTGGCGTTGATTTTCCGTGCCGTTGCCATTGAGTACCGAGGCAAGGCGATCACCGCAGCAACCCGGAAAGCTTGGGACCTGGCCTTGGGAATCGGATCGCTGGTGGCCGCCTTCGGTGTCGGTGCCATGCTGGCATTGACCACCTTGGGTCTGCCTTTGAACGAGAACGGCGACCGAATCGGAGGGGCCTTCGCGTGGCTGAACTGGCATGCCGTCCTCGGCGGCGCAGCAGTGGTGGCGTTCTGCTGGATCCATGCGTTGGCATTCCTGCGGTTGAAAACCGACGGAAAAGTCCGCCATGAAGCAGGAAAGCTCGTAGGCCGCTGGCTGCCGCTAGCAATCCTGCCCTTAGTTGCGTGGGTCCTGCTGGTGCTGCTGGACAACGATTCCACCATCGCCTGGGCGGTGTTGGGCCTGGCAGCGGTCTGCCTGGCCATTTCGATAGCCAGCGGCCGCGCTGGGCGCGAGGGACTCTCCTTCATCGGCCTGGGCGCCACCTTGCTCGCCGGGGTCGCAGCGATCTTCACCGCCGCTTACCCGGTAGTGCTGCCATCGACCATCGACCCGGCCTTCGACCTGACCGTGGCTAACGCGTCCAGCACTGCCTACACCCTGAAGCTCATGAGCGTCGTGGCCGCCTTCGGCGTGCCAATGGTCCTGGCGTACCAGGCCTGGAGCTACTGGGTCTTCCGCAAGCGCTTGCGCGAAGAGCACATTCCAGAAACTCATCGAGTCGTCTCCATCATCAAGTAACCGCATTTCCGAGGGAAAGAAGTAGTAATGCCAGCCCCGCGATTCCTGCCGCGTGAACTGATCACGCCACGACAATTCCTGGTTTTGGCGCTGTTCTCCGCGCTCAAAGTCGTCGGGCTGGTATTCGTCGCCTACGCGCTGGGCCAATGGATCGCCACCATGGCCGATGGAGGGGCCAATAAATCGCACCTGCTGATCCTGGCGCTGGCCGGCGCCGCGCTTCGAGCGCTCAGCGCATGGGGATTGAACGCCGGCGCCCGCCGCATGGGCCTGGGCGCGAAGGAACGGCTACGGCTGAACCTGGTGCGCAGGCAAGCCGCGCAACCGGCCATCGTCCCCGCGGCGGAACAGCATTCCATACCGGTCACCGCCACCTTGGCCAGCCATGGCCTTGAGAAGCTCGATGACTACTTCACCAAATTCATTCCTGCGCTCATCGGCGCCCTGGCCGTCCCGCTGCTGCTTGGCCTCTACATTCTGCAGCTGGACTGGATCAGCGCAGTGGTGCTGCTCCTGACGATCCCGCTGGTGCCGGTGTTCATGGCATTGATCGGCATGCACACCCAGGACACCCTCAACGAATCCCAAGCCACCTTGGATCGGCTTGCCCACCAGCTCTACGAACTCGCCCAGGGCTTGCCCGCACTGCTGGGCTTGGGCCGGGCACGGGCCCACGGCAGCGCCATCGCCGCCGTCAGCAGCAAATACCGGGCGGCCACCATGGCCAACCTGAAAACCGTATTCATGTCCAGCTTCTGGCTGGAACTGATCGCAACCCTTTCGGTGGCGGTACTCGCGGTGATGATCGGCGTGAGACTGGTCAGCGGGAATATGGATCTCGCCGCCGGGCTGATAATCCTCATCCTGGCACCCGAGCTGTTCTCGGCACTGCGCGAAGTGGGCTCTGCCTACCATGCGGCCGATGACGGGCTGGCTGCCTACCAGAAGTACACAGCCATCACCGCTGCCACCCCGGTCCATCAGCTTCGTGCCAGCACTGCCAGGAATGCAGATAGCGTCCTGGACGTCGCGGACCTGCGGATCAGCTACGATGGCATGCATCCAATCCACCAAGCCGTGAATATTCAGTTGCGCGCGGGGGAGCGCCTTGTATTGTCCACTGCCAGCGGTTCGGGCAAGAGCACGCTGCTCAAGCTGATCGCCGAGGCGCACAGCAGCGACAACACCTTCGATCCGGCCTTGGCCACCGGGCGGGTCTTCATAGCCGGCCAGCTTGCAGTGATTAGCCAGCATCCGCAATTCAACGCAGCAACCGGCAACGGGCAACTGGACCAGGACGCCCCCGCGGCATCGGCTGAACTGCGCCGAGAGCTCAGCTCCCGGCTATCGATGGAGTCCATGCTCGAGCGCCCGATCGGTGAATATTCACCCGGCGAGCTGCGCCGCCTGGAAGTGCTGCGCGCGTTGCTGCGGGTTCACAGCGACGACCACTGCACCGTGCTGCTGGCCGATGAGCCTACCGCGCACCTCGATGAGCGCAACGCCCAGCAAGTACGCGAACTGCTGAGTGAACTTCCAGCCCGCTGCGCGATGCTGGTCGCCAGCCACGACCCCGCCTTCGGGCAGGACGAACGTGCGGGCAGCATAGCGCATGGTGCTGGCCCTGCCCACCGTGAAGAATCCGCAGGCAACCGGTCGCGAGCCACCGCGGCAACGCAGCCTGGCGCCACTGGCCAACGGCCGGTGAAGTCCAAGTTCACCCCGATGCGCGACTTGCTTGCCGGGTACAAAGCTGCCCCCAAGGGCGTGCTCTGGGGGACAGTCAGCGTGCTATGCGCCGTGGCGCTCGCGGCCCTGAGCGGTTGGCTGATCGTTGAAGCCAGCTACCAGCCTCCCATCTTGCACCTGACCGTAGCCTTCGCGATGGTCCGAGGCCTGGGAATCGGACGAGCTGCCTTCCGCTACCTGGAACAGCTCGCGATTCACGACGCGGTGCTGGCCTATGCCTCGGATTTGCGCGAGAAGATGTGGAACGCGATGGTGGCCAACCCCGCACAGTGGGGCTTGCTGACCCGTTCCTCGGTCATCCTGCGATTCTTGCTGGCCGAGGTCGATGAACTGCGCGACCTATTGGCCCGGGTGCTGTTCCCGCCGCTGCAGGCAATCGTAGTGTGGGTTGCAGCAGCAACGGCCTTGTACTTCATCCAGCCCGAATTCGGATATCTGGCCCTCGGTGCGCTGCTGGTGCTGGTCTTCCCGGTGCGTTGGCTTGTGCAGCGCATTGAAGGCGAACACCTCGTGCATCAGCTCAGCCACCGGATGCAGATGAACCAGAGCGTGCTGGGCATCTTGCGGCACAAGTCCGCACTGCGCAGCAATCAGGCCATGGAACGGACCATTGGCCGGTTCCAGGACGCCGAAGCACGCAATACGCAGCGCGCTCGCCGGCATGCCCTGGGCCAAGGCAGCGCCACGGCCCTGGCCGCGTTGACCAGCGTATTGCTTGCCATTGCCATCACCGCGCTATCGCACAGCAGCGCATCGTTTACGGCACTGGCCGTGCTCCTGGGCCTGGCCTTGGGGGAGAGCGCTGGCAATGCCCTGCTGGCGGTGCAGCAGGGGCGGGCGCTGAAGGTACTGTCATCGAAGCTGGAAGAACGCGGCATGCAAAGCCACGGCGCACGAGCAGCGCAGCACAACCCGCCGGTGAAGCAAAGCAGGATCGCCGGCTTCGATGCGCAAGCGCTGAGCCTCGGGTACGAGCAGGGAACGCCAGTTCTGGAGAATCTGAACGCCCGCATCCCGGCAGGGCAATGGACGGCCATTACCGGTCCATCGGGTTCTGGCAAATCGACGTTGCTCACCGCGTTGCTGGGCGCGTTGCCAGCGCAGGCGGGCACGTTGAAGGGCATCGATGCCCGCGGGAACCTGCTGGATCTAGAGCAGGCAGACCTGTCATCGGTTGCCTGGTGCCCGCAAGAGGCGCACCTCTTCGACTCCTCGATTCGCCGGAACCTGATGCTGGGCGTCACTGAAGGCCAGCTGCGCAGCGATGCGCAGCTGGAAGAAGTGCTGGAGCAAGTCGGGCTGTCGGACTGGTTGGCAACACAGCCAGAAGGCCTCGAGGCACGCATCGGTTCCGGCGGGCACCAGCTCTCCGGCGGTCAGCGGTGCAAGCTCGCCGTGGCCCGTGCCATGGTGGGCGGCCACCAGATCATCTTGCTTGATGAACCGACTGCCCATCTGGGGGTGGATGAAGCCCAGGAGCTGCTTTCCACCTTGCATCTCGCCCTTGCCGGACGAACCGTCGTCTTGATCACCCATGACCAGATGCTTGCCGGGCAGTGCACCCACCGCATTGAACTGGGAAGCCAGAAGCCCAGGGTCAGCGCATAGGACTGCGGCGTCGCTTCCACCCACGGATAGGAGGTGGAAACGACGCCGCGTTCAGTTCTGGCGCTGCTGGATTAGAGGATTACTCCACCGTCGTCGAAAGGCAGCGCGTCTTCGCCCGGCGTGATCGCCGGGGCCGCTTTTGCCTTGGTTGTCTCGGGAATCAACGCTTCTTGCCGCGCGGTTGCCTGGAGGTCCTGGGCAGCAGGTGCTGCAGAAGCATCGTGCCCGCCGGCAATGGTTCCGCCAATGATGTTCACTGACTGGGCCAAAGGCGCGCCCGAACCATCGCGCTTGCCATATTCGGTAGGCAAAGCACGCACTACGCCTGCCGTGGAGCTGGCACGCGCAGGACCCTGGCCGGCATAGCCTAGCTGCAGGTAGTCCTCACCCTTGACGAAACGGTGAGCGCGCACGCCCGCGGTGGCGCGGCCCTTCGCCGGGAACTCGGAGAAGTCGGTGAGCTTCACCGACTGGCCCGAGGTGCCAGGAAGGGTCTGCGAACCGGCAGCGATCGTGGCCACCACCGCGTCGCCAGCACCGGCAGGAACCACACCGAAGAAGATCACCTGGTCATCGGCGGCGAGCTTGATGCCGGCCATGCCTTGTCCGGTGCGGCCCTGGGCACGCACCGCCGAAGCGCTGAAACGCAGCAGCTGAGCCTGCCTGGTCAGGAACACCAGCTCATCGGCATCCTCGGCCGGCGCCGCGGCAATCACGACGTCGGTGTCCTTGAGCGTGATCGCCTCGAACTCGTCACGGTTCAGCGGGTAGTCCGGGGTGACCCGCTTGACCACACCGTTCTTGGTGCCCACGGCAATCACCTGGTTCAGCGGAACCAGTGCCACCGCGCTTTCGCCCTTGCCCAGCTTGAGGAATTCGGAGATCGGCACGCCATGGGCCAGCTGCGGGAAGCCATGGGATTCGGGAAGCACCGGAACATCGATCAGCGAGATGCGAATAATCCGTCCGGTACTCGTCAGCGCTCCGATCTCACCACGGGCGCTGGAGGCAACCTGCGAGGTGAGCACGTCGTGCTTGATGCGCGCCGCGGAGTAGTCCACGACGTCCCGATCAGGAGTCCGGGCGAGCTGCCCCGTGGCCGAGAGCAATACCCAGCACGGGCTGTCGGAGACTTCCATGGCCAACTTGGCCTTCTTGCCTGTCCCGACTTCTTCAGGCAACGCGGTGCCCTTCAGTGGTGCCAGCTGAGCAGACTTCAGCAGCTTGGTCCGGCGCGGGGTGCCGAAAGTGTCGGCCATTTCCCCGAGCTCATCGGAAACCAGGGTGCGCAGCAGCTCATCGGACTCCAAAATGGCGCGCAGTTCCTCGATTTCGTTGCGCAGCTGCTCGGCTTCGGTCTCCAGCTCCAGCGTGGAGTACTTGGTCAGCTGGCGCAACCGCAGTTCCAGGATGTGGCTGGCCTGCGGCTCGCTCAGGTCGAAGACCGTCATCAGGCGTTCGCGTGCTTCTGCGGTCTGCTCGGAGGAACGGATAATGGCAATGACATCGTCAATATCAACGATGGCAATCAGCAGGCCCTCCACCAGATGCAAACGGTCTTCACGCTTGGCCAGGCGATGCGCGGTGCGACGGCGTACAACATCCAGCCGGTGGTCCACATACACGGTGAGCAGCTCGCCCAGCCCCATGGTGCGTGGCTGGCCGTCGACCAGGGCAACGTTATTGATGCCGAAGGAGTCTTCCATCGGGGTGTACTTGTACAGGCTGGCCAGGACAGCGTTCGGGTTGAAACCGTTCTTCAGCTCGATAACCAGCTTCAGGCCGTGATGCCGGTCGGTCAGGTCGACAACATCGGAGATGCCGGAGATCTTCTTGCTGTTGACGCCATCCTTGATCTTCTCAATGACCTTTTCAGGGCCCACGCCATAAGGCAGTTCGGTGACTACCAGGCCCGACTTGCGTGCGGAGATCTTCTCCAGGGCCACGGTAGCTCGGGTGCGGAACAAGCCACGACCGGTGCGGTAGGCATCCTTGATGCCGTCCAAACCGGTAATGCTGCCGCCCGAGGGCAAATCCGGGCCCGGAATGAACTTCATGAGTTCTTCGACGGTGGCGTCAGGTTCCTTGAGCAGGTGTTGCGCAGCAGCGACAACTTCGCCCAGATTGTGGGGAGCCATGTTGGTGGCCATGCCCACGGCAATGCCGGTGGTGCCATTGACCAGCAGATTGGGGAATGCTGCCGGCAGCACTTCGGGCTGCATGAACTGGTTGTCGTAGTTCGGGACGAAGTTCACGACCTCTTCATCCAGGTTAGCGGTCATGGCAACAGCGGAGGCTGCCAGACGGGCCTCGGTGTAACGCGGGGCTGCCGGGCCGTCATCGAGCGATCCGAAGTTTCCGTGGCCATCGATCAATGGCAGCCGAAGGGAGAAGTCTTGGGCCAGGCGGACCATGGCGTCGTAGATCGCGGTGTCGCCATGGGGGTGCAGCTTGCCCATCACTTCGCCGACCACGCGGGCAGACTTGACATGGCCCTTCTCCGGGCGCAAGCCCATTTGCGCCATCTGGAAGAGGATGCGGCGCTGAACTGGCTTCAGCCCATCACGGGCATCGGGAAGCGCGCGGGAGTAGATCACCGAGTAGGCATACTCCAAGAAGGATGATTCCATTTCATTGGTGACGTCTATATCGACGATATTTTCAACGAAATCCGCTGGAATCTCTTCAGACTTCTTACGAGCCATTACTCTGTTCGTCCTTCATCTACTGTCTTAGGGCCGGAACTGCCGAATCTTCGTGTTGCATCTGGGCGCAACGCCGAACTGCCGACTATCCTAAGCCTATGGTGGATCGTAAACTTTCGGCGGCATATCCGGCGCATTGGGAAGCAGATGTTGTGCTTCGCGATGGGACAACTGCACACCTGCGGCCGATTACTCCGCAGGATGCCCAAGCGCTCCAGGAGATGCACAAGCAGCAGTCTGAGACGTCAGTCTACTTACGCTATTTTACGTATAAGTCGTCACTGACCCCTAAAGAGCTCGAACGGTTCACCAATGTCGACCATGTGAATCGCGTCGCCTTCACCGTGGTTCGTGGCGCAAGGATCATCGGCGTCGGCCGCTACGACCGCTTGGATGACCCGCGGGAGGCGGAAGTCGCCTTCAACGTCTCGGACGAATACCAGGGCACTGGTATCGGCTCGATCCTCTTGGAGCATCTGGCCGCGGCGGCCCGTGAAAACGACATCGAGAAGTTCTCGGCCGAGGTTCTTCCAGAGAACCGGAAGATGCTCACCGTCTTCTCCGATGCCGGGTACGCGGTCGCACGGCATTTTGAAGACGGCGTAGTCATGCTCGAATTTTCCATCAGTCCCACCGAGAAATCCCGCGAAGTGACCGAGGCGCGAGAACACCGCGCCGAGGCGAGCAGTGTTGCTGCTCTTCTGGCGCCTAGGTCCGTTGCCGTCATCGGAGCCAGCCGCACCTGGGGCAAGCTGGGGCACGACGTGCTGGAACAAATTGTGGAATCCGGGTACACCGGTGCCGTGTATGCGGTGAACGATGCGGCCTTGGAAGTGGGCGGCATGGTGGCCTATGGGAAGATCACCGAAATCCCGGGACCGGTGGATGTCGCCTTCCTGTGCATTCCGCGCGAAGGGGTCATGGAAGCCATCGGGGACTGCGCCACCCACGGGGTCAAATCCCTGGTCATCATGACCACCGGCTACGAAACTCCGGAAGGGTTGAGTGCCCAGCGTGAACTTGTGTCGCTGGCTCGTGCCAACGGCATGCGGGTGGTAGGGCCGGGTTCTGCCGGGCTGATGAATACCGACCCGCAGGTGAAGCTGTATGCCACCGGAAGCCACCACGTTCCGCCATCCGGAAACGTCGGATTCTTCACCCAATCGGCCGCCATGGGCACAATCATCCAGGGTGTGGCCTTGCAGCAAGGTGTTGGCCCCAGCAGCGCCATTTCCGCAGGCCTGCGCGCTGATGTATCCGGCAACGACGCGATGCAGTTCTTTGAGGACGACCTGCGTACCCATGTTGTCGCGTTGTACCTGGAATCCTTTGGCAACCCACGCAAGTTCGCACGCATCGCCCGGCGCCTGGCCCGCAGCAAGCCTGTGATCGTGGCTAAATCCGATGTGATGGGCCGCCGCCTTCCTCCGGGCCACTCGGTGCGCGTAGGCCAAGCGCCACCAGGTGCAATGAACGCAATTCTTCGCCAGTCTGGCGTGATTCGCGTGCGTTCATCAGAAGAGCTGCTGGATGTCACGGCCCTGCTTTCGGTCTTCCCTGCGCCGAAGGGCCCGAACGTTGCGATCCTGTCCAACTCCTCGACCATCGCAGAGGTGGTGTGCGACGTCGCCGAGGACAGGAACCTGAACACCGTCGTGCAGAGCGAAGAGCTGGACTACAGCATGGGCCAGTCCAAGGCCATTCCGGTGCTGCGCACCCGGATCAAGGAACTGGTGGAAGACCCGCAGATCCACACCATTCTGCTGGCGCACCTGCCCTACTCGGAGCTGGATACCAGCGCAGTTCTGAAGGTCGCCAAGGAGTTCATTGGCCAGCCAAAACCAGTGGTGGCATTGGTTCCGGGCCTGGCGGATACGAAAATTACTGGCGGCCTGAAGCAGGGGATTCCGGTATACACCTCGCCAACCACCGTCATCGGCGCCCTGGCCAAGGCCTATGGATACCAGCAGTGGGTTGACGTTCCCTACGAGCCGATGAAGGATCCAGCTGGAATCGACGTGGACGGTGCCGCGGAGTACCTTGATGAATTGGTGCAGACCATCTCGGGGACCAACCTGCTGGAATTGGACGACGCGCAGGTGCAGAAGCTGCTGGACTTCTACGGGATCAAGTTCCTGTCCCATCGGGTGGTGCACACCGCAGAAGAAGCTGTTGCGGCGGCCGAAGAATTCGGCTGGCCGGTGGCACTGAAAGCCAACGACCCTGATCTGCGCCAACGCCTGGACTTGGGCGGCGTGCGCTTGAGCATCCCGGACAAGCAGAGCCTGGAAGCGAACTTCACGCATATGAAGTCGCTGATGGCGGTTTACGGCGTGGACTCCCTGGAAGTGCAGAGCATGGCTCCTGCTGGCCAGGCTTGCGTGGTCAAGGCCGTGGAAGACCCGTTGCTTGGTCCAGTCATTTCCTTCGGGCTCAGCGGCGATCCGGTAAACCTGCTCGATGATTGGGCCCACGGCGTGGCGCCGTTCTCCACCCATGATCTGGAACAGCTCATCCGCCGTCCGCGCAGCAGCGTGCGGCTCTTCGGCTACCAGGGATTGCCGGCGGTGGATCTTGATGCCCTGAAGGACTTCATCACCCGCGTCTCGCTCTTCAAGGACAACCATCCTGAAGTGACCGTTGCCAAATTCGCGCCGATCACCGTTGCCACCGATTCGTTGAGCGTGCTGGCGGTGAACATCCAGATCAGCAACGCTGAGCAACGCACAGATAGCGTCCGCCGGGCATTGCGTAATTGAGTGCAATCGCCGAAACGTGAATTGCCTGTGGCGACTGAGTAGAATTGGGGCATGAGTTCTCCAACGTATTCGACCACTCCTGGCGCTGAGCTTCAGCATGATCTGGTCCGTGCGGGTTTTTATCCGCAGATGGTCCAGGATGTACTGGCTGAAGCCATGATGGGCCAACCAGTGCTTGACCACTATGTACATCTGGAAACTCACTTCGACCATACCGAAGTGCACCGCCATATCACCGTTATGGTGATGAGTGAAAAGGTGCTTTTCATTGTGCACGTCGATGACCAGCAGCTTGACGACCACGGCAAGGACGTCATGGCGCAGGTCTCCGTCGAAATGATTTCCCTGGCCCGCATCGCCTCGGTTGCCACCAGTTACGTCTACCACCAGCCGCAGCATTACTCGGCCGCTGACCCGGTCAAGGAATTGACCTTTGGACTGTCCTGGAACGGAACCAAGCGGATTGATCTGGCCCCTGCCGCCTGTGCCGATCCGCAGTGCGATGCCGACCACGGGCTGAACGGCACCTCGCAGCCTGAGGACTTGGTCATCCGCGTCAGCGCCGAGGCCGACGGCCAGCAGGCCGTGAACAAGGCACGGGAATTCGCTGTCCGCCTGCGCCTGGCCACGATCGCCTGAGCATGATCGAGGAACAGAAACGCAGCAACCTGCCTGTCCCGGCACAGAAAATCCCGGACGCGCCCAAATACGGCCAAGCTACACTGTCGGAGATCCTTCCGTCGGCAGCCGCTGCAATGGGCGTTCCGGGCTACGAGAACGCTTTGGGCTTTGCCCCGACAAAACGTGTGGCACTGATTATGGTTGACGGACTGGGCTGGAACCAGCTCAAGAGCCATCTCGGGCATGCACCCTTCCTGCGCGGCCTGTTCGAAAAGGGGCAGAAGCTGGGAACGGGATTCCCTTCCACCACCGCGACGTCCCTGAGCAGCCTGGCCACGGGCCTGGCTCCCGGCGAACATGGAATGGTTGGCTATGACGTCATCGATCCGGCCAAGCGCCGTGTAGTTAACCAGCTCGGAGGATGGCCAGGGGACTTGGACCCCGAAGCGTGGCAGACTCGCCCGACCGTTTTCCAGAAAGTCGCCGAGCACGGCATCCACGTGGCTACCGTGTCTATTCCGATGTTCGCCAAGTCGGCCCTGACTCGCGCGTCGTTGCGCGGCCCCAAATTCGTGCCGGCGAACCAGCCTGCGGCCCGTGCGCGTGCTACCCGAACCATTTTCGAGTCGAACCGCAATTCGCTGGTCTACACGTACTTCAATGAATTGGACAAGGCCGGACACAAATTCGGCGTGGACTCCAGCCAATGGCGGGACACGCTCGAAGAGTTGGATTACGTCACTAAGAACCTGGTCTCCAAGCTGCCAGAAGAAACCACGGTGCTGATTACCGGTGACCATGGAATGGTGGACATCCCCGCATCCCAACGCATCGACTACAGCCAGCAGCCGGACCTTATCGAAGGCGTGGAGCTGACCAGCGGCGAACCTCGTGGAGTCCAATTGACCTTCGACACGCAGACCGACGCGGCTAGCCGGTTACGCGTACGCGAGGCCTGGCAGCAGGCCTACGGCACCAAAGCCTGGGTGATGACGCGCGAGGAAGCCATTGAACTGGGCTACTTCGGCGCCATTACCGAAGAGCATGCAGCCCGGCTGGGTGATCTGATGATTCTGGCAGCGGAAGCTATCGCTTTCTACGACGGCCGACGCGTTACGCCGATGGCGTTTGACATGGTAGGGCAGCACGGATCGCTCACTGCGGGGGAGCGCTTCATCCCGCTGCTGGTGCACCGCACCACCTAGTTCTCAACGGAACAAGCGCATACGGGTGCGGGAGCAGCATTGAATAAATGCTGCTCCCGCACCCGTATGCGCTCTAGCTCGGCGGCGCGTCAGGAATCGGTGTCCTTCTTGCGCTTGCCGAACATGATGTCATCCCAGCTGGGGACCGAAGACCGCTTGGCCTTGCGCGGAGCGGACTCCTCGGTATTCTGCTCGGACGGCTTGTCCTCAGTGCTGTTCGCACCGCCGGCATCCTGATCGGTGACGACCACCAGCTGCGAAGTGCGTGCCGAAATTCCTTGCGGAAGGTGCGGCAGCGAGTCCTCATCGTCGGCGTCGTACTTGCTCATGCTGCGTTCGATGATCTCGTTGTAGCGTGACTCGCGCTCCGGATCCTGGTCCTTCGTGCGCTGCCCACGACGAGCGTTCAGCAACGTGACCAGTTCTTCGGTCTCATCCGGTTCCGGGGTGCTGGCTGCAGGAGCCGGCTCAGGCTCTGGCTGGTTCAGCGCAGAGACCGGGCGAAAGTACTCAGGGGCCACCTGTTCGCTCAAGGTTTGTGCCCAGCGGTTCAGATTTTTCAACGACTTGCGTGCCGGGGTGAATGCCCACCGCGCACTGTTCGAGGAAGCTTCAGTGGAATCCGAGCCCAGGGACTCGACATTCTCGGTCGGCAGCGGGGAATCGAACTGCACGGTAACGATCCATTGGCCTTCTGGATCTTTCCAGGCGTTCCATCGAGCCGAGTCGGCGTCGATGTGCAGCTGGTGCAGGCGGTGGACCACCATGGAACCAAGATCCGCAGGCTCTTCGCCGAATACTTCGCGGTATTCGGCATCGGTTTGTGGTCCTGAAACCTCGACACGACGTGCTAGCTCGGCGATGTGCTCGCGCTCAGCCAGTACCGGACCTTCGTACTTGACGATGTCCTCGACTGGGATATCCCACTCGAGAGACAGATCGTAGGCGGAAGCACCAGCGCGCACTCGCGCTTGAATTTCGCGCGGCGAATGGACCGAGGACTCCTCACGGTTCCTTGGAGCCCGCGAACGGGCAATTTCGGCCATTGCACTGCGCAGTGCATCGTCAACAGGTAGCTCGAAGCTCATCCCGTCGTCGCTGCTGACCTGCAGGCTGGAACCATTTTCATGAATTCCTACCAGTCTCAGCTGACGCATTCCTACCCTCCACACGCTCTATTTCCTGTGTAAAACTCTGCCACCTCGAGGCCTGAATTCCTACCACCGCGCAGGGTGTGGCGCAAGATTAGTCATCAACCTCACGCAGTAATTCCTTGAACCTTCCGCCCATGGCATAGCGTGGCATGAACGGGAATGGATGACCCGGAATAACGCTATACTTCTATGCCGGTATAAGTTTTCACCTTGTGAAGCAGCCGGCTAGGACGAAGACCTGCAGGAAAGAGCGAAAAACGATTATGGCAAATGAATCTGCTGCACCCGTGGCAATGTCAGAAGCGGAACGAGCCAAGGAAATCGCTCAGCTCAAGGCAGGCAAGACCGCAGCCATGGCCAACCTGGTTGACGAGGCCGAAACACCCTTGGCTGAGGAATATGTTTTGCCCGGCGGCGAAGCATCGCAGGAAGAAGCGAGCATCGAGATCCTGCCGGAGCAGGCAGACGAGTTCACCTGCGCATCTTGCTTCATGGTGCGTCACCGCACGCAGCTGGCCCGTGAAGACAACGGGCAGAAATTCTGCAGCGAGTGCGAAGGGTAGGAAGCTTACGCAACAGTTCTGAAAGCGATGGCGTCCTGGACCGGAAGGTCCAGGACGCCATCGCTTTATTCCATGGAGCCGTGAATGCTATTCGCCTGAAGCGTCTTCTGCCTGTTCCTCCTTGGCTGCTTCGGCCTTGCCTTCCTCGGTGAATTCGTACATCACGCCCGAGAGTGCGGCAGCCAGCTCTTCGGGGCGGCGGGTGGAAGTCAGCCAGTACGGCGTGGTGTCTCGCTCGTCGGTCACTTCCATGCGCACGGCACCGTCGATCCAGCCACGCAACAGCATGTAGGCCAAGCCGTGAAGCTTCTGTCCACGCTGCTTGAAAGCTTCGTCGCCACGGTAGCCGACGACGTTGCCGATGTACTTGCGTTCAATGCTGGCCCGGCCAACGGTGACCAGATCATCGGTGACTTCGATGGCTGGCACGCGCAGCAGGAACACCGCGACCAGTGAAATCAAAACTACGCCACCGGCAACCCATCCAAGGATGCTGTTAATCGGTGCTACTGCGATACCTGCGGTGATGGAAATGATGATCGGCCAAATCCAGGTGCTGGCCGATGGCCAGAGCTTTTCGCTGTACAGGACGTTCGAACCCTCGGGGCTGGAATTACTCATGGTTCCAAGTTTAGGCAATATTTCCTGGTTCCATGACCTCGGGGCTGGCGGCAGGGGATTGCCCTGCGCGCGCGATAGAGTTAGCCACGAGAAACTATCGAGTGACTATTTCACATAACTCCGGGGGAAGACCTACACCGATGAGTGAGCCATCAATTTCCATTGCCATCAAGATGCTTGACACCGAACTGCCGGTTCCCAGCTACGCGCATCCGTCAGATGCCGGTGCTGACTTGCATGCTCGCGAGTCGCTGGTGCTGGAGCCTGGCGCCCGCGCGCTCATTCCAACAGGCATTGCGCTGGCCATCCCGCATGGCTATGTCGGTCTCGTGCATCCGCGCAGCGGCTTGGCTGCTAAGCACGGCATTACCGTTGTGAATGCACCGGGTACTGTTGACGCGGGGTACCGTGGTGAGATCATGGTCACCTTGCTGAATACCGACACGTCTGAGTCTTTCGAAGTCAGCCGAGGCGACCGAATCGCCCAGCTGGTAATCCAGAAAGTCGAGCAGGCAGCGTTCATCCAAGTCGATTCGCTGGACGGCAGTGCTCGCGGCGCTGGCGGGTTCGGTTCGACCGGCGGATTCAGTTCCAAGTAAGTACCCTTGAGTGCAAGACGAGATTTTCTAAGGACACCATGATTTTCAAGCGCAAGAAAGCCCAAGACCAGCCAGTCGACGCACCAGCTGCTGAGGCAGGCCAGGGCGAGGCCGAGCCGAAGGACGGCCCGTTCGACTACAGCGAGGTCGAGAATACGCAGGAATACCTTGACTTCGGCTCGATCCTGATCAAGCCAGTAGCAGGCTTGAAGGTCCGCATGGACGTTGAAGAGTCCAACAAGCGTGTCATCGCGGTGTCGCTGGAGATCGCCGAGTCGCGTATCCAGCTGATGGCTTTCTCTTCCTCGAAGTCCGAATCGCTGTGGCCTGGCATCAGCGACAAGATCAAGAGCGATATCAGTGCCCAGAACGGCGAAATTTTCACCCGCGACGGCGATTACGGCCAGGAGCTGCTCGCCAAGGTGCCGCAGCAGCTGCCTGATGGTCGCGCCGGGCATGTCGCCCTGCGCTTTGTCGGCATCGACGGCCACCGCTGGTTCCTGCGTGCGGTCATTGGCGGCGCTGCCATTGGAGACGAAGAAGCGGCTGGCATCGTTGACGGGATCCTGCGCACTGTCGTGGTCAACCGCGGCGACAAGCCACTGCCACCGGCCGAACTCTTGCCCCTGAGTGTTCCGGCCAATGCGCAGGCCCGCCCGGCAGGCACTGAGCAGAACCCTGAGCAGAACTCTGAGCTGAAGCGTCCAGAACGCGGACCAGAGATCACCCAGATCGGCTAATGCATGTCGCTGAAGGACAAACCCGTCACTGCGCTGCTTGGCCCCTCGGGCCAAAAGCTCAGCTACCAGCGGCTGGACAGCTTGGAACAGCTGCCTGTCAAGGGCAGGGTGGAGCACACGGGCTACATCCAATCGGTTAGCTATTCCGCGCCACACGTCGCACCCACGCTGACCGCGGTGGTGGTCGACCGGCTCGGTGCGGTGTCTGCTCGTCGCGGGACTGTACCGCATGTGCGTTTGGCGTTCATGGGCCAGAAATCCGTTCCGGGAATCAAGCCGGGCGTGAAGGTGGAATACTCGGGAATGGTCGCTCCCGTGGATCAAGTTCCGACGATCTTTAATCCGCGCTACGTAATCGTGCCGGAGGCCCGCGGGTGATCCGCGCGTTCCCTCAAGGTCTTGGGAACGAGAGCATGCTGGCGTCTAACTGGAAGAAAACATGATGAACAACGACGAATCGCGTCCGGAAGATGGATCCACGCCGGAAGCAAAGCATCCAAGCTTCGCGGAAATGATTGGCTCGAACGCCAACATCGCGCAAAATGCCGACGGCGGGATAGATCTGCTCTCCACCGTCGGTGGCGTGCGCGGAATCCTGGAAACGGTGCTTCCCGGTTTCGTGTTCATCATGGTCTTCGCGCTGACCTCCAATCTGGGCTGGGGGCTGATCGCTTCGATCAGTCTTGGCGTGGTGTTCATGATCATCCGCCTAGCCAAGCGCTCGACGCTGATCCAGGCCGGCTCCGGGCTGATCGGCATCCTGATCTGCGCGTTCGCCGCACGCAATTCAGGCAATGCCAAGGACTACTACATTCCAGGGTTCTGCGTATCGGCCGCCTACTTGGCGGGATTGCTGATTTCGGTGATGGCCCGCTGGCCGCTGATCGGCCTGCTCTTCGGGTTCATCCGCAATGAAGGCACCGAGTGGCGCAAGAAACCCGCGCGCTTGCGCCGCTACCAGGTGGCCACCTGGATCATCATTGCTGTTTTCGCGCTGCGCCTTGCAGTGCAGATCCCGATGTACATCGCAGATGACGTCGTGGCCTTGGGCTTGGCCCGCGCCTTGATGGGGGTGCCGCTGTATGCAGCGGGGCTCTGGTTTGCCTGGCTGGTCTCGAAGCCTGCAGCAGAAGCCAGCAACGGGACCAGCCCTCCAGCACAAGCCGTCTAGCGGGTGGCGTCGCGCAGCGTGCGGCGCAACAAGGCTTCGGCTTGCGGGGTGGTGATGAAGAAGATTTCATCGCCACCCTCAATCACATCATCGGCACTGGGCGGGAACGGCGTTTTATCGCGAACCACTGCCATCATGGTGGTGTCTTCGGGCCAGGAGATGCGCCCGATGCTGCGGCCAATCAACGCCGAATCGTGCGGGACGGTGAACTCGACCATGTAGACCTCGCCGGTCTTCAGCGTCAGCAGCCGCACCAGGTCGCCCACCTCCACGGCTTCTTCCACCAGCGCGGTCATCAGCCGCGGGGTGCTGACCGCTACATCTACGCCCCAGGCGTCATCGAACATCCACTCATTCTTCGGATTGTTCACGCGGCCTACGGTGCGCCGGATGCCGAATTCGCTCTTGGCCAGCAACGAGACCACAAGGTTCACCTTGTCATCGCCGGTTGCCGAAACGACCACGTCGTACTCTTCCAGCTGTGCCTGCTGCAAGACAGCTAATTCGCAGGCATCGCCAATCAGCCACTTCACCGCTTCCAGGTCGGCGCGCTCGGCCATTTCCGGCTGCAGGTCGATAAGCAGGACTTCGTGATGGTTGATCACAAGTTCGCGGGCAATGGAGGAACCGACCGAGCCGGCCCCGGCAATCATGACCTTCATGGGGGTGCCTCTCAGATTATTCGTTGGCCTGCGCAGCCGGCGGGCTGGCAAGGATCTTTTCGATGTCCTTGGACTCATCGAGCCGCATCATCACGTGCACCAGGTCGCCGCCCTGCAATCGGGTGCGGCTCTCGGGGATGGTGCCTTCGCCGAAGCGGGTCAGATAGGCCACTCGTACCCCGGCGGCCGCTTCCAGCTCCTTGACCAGCCGTCCATACCAGTCGCGGTGCAGGGCAACTTCGGAAAGCACCAGGCGCCCCGATGGCTCCCGGAAGTCACCGCGCATCGAATAGTCGGGCAGGATCCGGCGCAGCACCTGATCGGTGCTCCAACGGACCGCGGCCACGGTGGGGATACCCAGGCGCTGGTAGATCTCGGCGCGCCCTGGATCGTAGATGCGGGCCACGACATGGGGGACGTTGTAGGTTTCGCGCGATACGCGAGTGGCGAGAATGTTGGAATTATCACCGCTGGATACGGCGGCGAAAGCATAGGCCTCATCGATTTTGGCAGCTTCCAGGGTGTCCTTGTCGAACCCCATGCCGGTCACCGTGGAACCTGAGAAGCCTTTGCTCAGCCGGCGGAAGGCATGCGGGTCCTGGTCAATGACTGCCACGGAATGCCCCGCTGAATCCAGCGTGTGGGCTAGCGAGACACCGACGCGTCCGCACCCCATGATCACGAAATGTGCCACCGAGAACTCCTTGGGTCTACTGCTTGCTGCATGTCCAGTGGCGCACACAAGCTGTGTGCTCCGAATGCAACAATAGCGCTGATCGCACCCAGTTTATCGGTGGTGCAGCACCCATGTGCCTTGCACCCTGCGATAACGTTGTGTCGTGCCTGCATTATTTGACGGTCTGAAGCGGATCTTGGTGGGCCGGCCTTTCAGAACTGAACAGCTGAAAAAGAAGCCGTTGCCACCTAACGTCGCGTTGCCGATTTTCTCGTCCAGCGCCCTGTCGTCCTTGGCGTACGCGCCAGACGAAATCTTGCTGACCCTGGCCATTGCGGGCATCGCGGCCACCGCGCTTTCGCCGATGGTCGGACTTGCTGTCCTTGCCGTGCTGGTGGTGCTGGTGCTGTCCTACCGGCAATCGGTCATGGAGTACCCCTCTGGCGGTGGCGACTACGAGATCGTGAAGAAGAACCTGGGTGCGCGCCCGGGAACAGCGGTCGCCGCTGCGCTGCTGGTCGACTTCGTGCTCACCGTTGCTGTGTCCAGCTCATCAGCTGCCCTGTATCTCGCCGCCATTTTCCCTGCAGTGGCCGAGTACAAGGCTTGGGTGGCTGCTGGACTTGTCGCATTCCTCGTGGTCGGTAATCTGCGCGGCAGGGGACAAGGGCGCTGGACCCTGGCCATTCCGGTCTACCTCTTCGTGATCGGCATGCTGCTGCTGGTCGCTATCGGCGGGGTGATGGCGCTGACCGGTACCCTCGGGCTTGCCCCGAGCGCGGATTTCACGATTGTGCCGGAAGAAGAGTTTGCCAATGGGCTGCACGGTGTCGTCGGTGCATTGCTGATCCTGCGTGCTTTCAGTACGGGTTCGGCGGCGCTGACCGGTATCGAGGTCCCGATCTCGAACGTGCAGACCCTGGCCAAGCCGCGGGCCAAGAACGCGGCGCGGATCCTGCTGGTGCTGGGCCTGCTCTCCGGGGTACTGACACTTGGCACGCTGATGCTTGCCCGTGCCACCGGCATCAAGGTCGTCGCCGACCCGCAGGCCTCATTCTTGCTCGACGGTGCCCCGATCCCTGAAGGGTTTGTGCAGGTCCCGGTCCTTGGCCAGCTGGCGCAAGCCGTGTTCGGCGATTTCACCTTCGGCCTGGTCATTGTTTCGGTGCTGACCATTGCCGTGCTGCTGCTGGCCGGAAACCAGGCCTTCAACTCCTTCCCCCTGCTGGCCAGCCATCTGGCTACCGACGGCTTCCTGCCACGCCAGCTGCGTACCCGCGGTGATCGGCTGGGCTTCTCCAACGGCATATTGTCCCTGGGCGTTGCCGCGATTGCACTGGTGCTGCTGTTCCAAGGCGATGTCACCTTGCTGGTCCAGCTGTACGTGGTGGGCGTGTTCGTTTCCTTTACGCTCAGCCAGCTGGCCATGCTCAAGCACTGGAAACGCGTGCTGGTTCCCATTGCCGACCGCAGGATCCGTGCGGCCAAGCAGCGCAAGCGCCTGCTGAACCTGGTGGGCCTGGTCCTATCGGCACTGGTGCTGGTGGTCGTCTTGGCCACCCGCTTGGTCCACGGCGCGTGGTTGGCCGTGCTGGGCATTGCGGCCTTGATGCTGATCATGGATTCACTGCAGCGCCACTACCAGAAGGTTGACGACGAGCTGGCGGTGGATGAGGACGTTGCCGCCACGGCCTTGCCCTCCCGGGTGCATGCACTGGTGCTGGTCTCCACCGTGCGCAAGCCGGTGCTGCGGGCCTTGGCCTTCGCCCGAGCTTCGCGTCCCTCGAAGCTCGAAGCAATCATCGTGGATGTGGAACGAAGCAAAACCGAAAAGACCCTCCGGGACTGGGAACGCCTGCAGATTCCGGTGCCGATCACCGCCCTGGCTTCTCCGTACCGCGATATCCCCGGGGCGCTGATTGAGCATATTCGTTCCATCAAGCGTGAATCCCCGCGGGAACTGATCGTCGTGTACATCCCTGAATACGTAGTGGGCCACTGGTGGGAACAGCTGGTGCACAACCAAACCGCTTTACGAGTGAAAAACCGGCTGCACTATGAACCGGGCGTCTTGATCGCCTCGGTTCCATGGCGCCTGCTCAGTGCTTCGCATGCCCTGGGCGGCGGGCCGACCGAAGAATCTTCGGCACACCGCTGAATTCAATGCTTCTGATGAAAGACAAGATCGATGACTGAAACACCAATGCTCACCGTCCGCCTGGGCAAGATTGCCCATGGCGGCCACACCGTCGCCCGCCATGAGGGCCGCGTGATCTTCGTGCGCCACGGCATTCCCGGAGAGCTGGTGAATGTGCGCCTGACGGACAGTGCGCCGGAGGCCAAATTCTGGCGTGCCGACGTCGCCGAGGTGCTCGAAGCCAGCGAGCACCGCGTGCCCCACTTCTGGGATGCCGCTGATGCCCTGAAGCATCGTGACCCGGTGGGTGGCGCAGAGTTCGGCCACATCACCCTTGAGCACCAGCGTGAGCTCAAGTCGCAGGTTGCTGCCGAGCAGATGACCCGTCTAGGCGGCCTGAAGGCGGAGGACTACAACTTCCCTGCGGTGCAAGCGGTCAAGGGCGCGGCCGACGGCCTGGGCTGGCGTACCCGGATGTCCTATTCGGTGGACGCACAGGGCAAGCTCGCGATGAGCGCATTCCGCAGTAACCAGTTGACCGGCATCGCGCAGATGCCATTGGCCCATCCGGCTATCGAGGCCACCGGCTTGTACTCTGTGTACTACAGCGGAATCGAGCGTGTCGAGGCTGCGGTATCCAGCCAGGATGACCAGACCGTGCTGATCCTGCTGGCTGAAGCAAGTACCGGCGCCGCGGCAAAGGTGGCAAAGCAGTTCCCGGAGGGTGTCAATGTCGCCGCTTTCAGCCAGCGGGGCGGCTCGGCGGCTGACGGCAAAGGCAGCTTGCAGACCTTGGCTGGTTCGGCGTTCCTGACCGAAAAGGTACTGGGGGAGAAGTTCCGGATTACCGGTGAAGGCTTCTGGCAGGTGCATCGAGAGGCGGCCAGCCTGCTTTCCCAGCGCGTAGTTGAACTGACCGAGCCAGCCGCTGGCGAGCAAATCGCCGACCTCTATGCGGGTGCTGGCTTGTTCTCCGTCCCGTTGGCTAAGGCAGTTGGCTCCCAGGGCCGGGTCTTCTCAATTGAAGGCGCTCCGGGCACGCATGCCGATGCGAAGAAGAATCTGCGCTCCTATTCGCAGGCCACGGTGATCCGAGGCCGTGTTGAGCGAGTGTTACGGCAGGTCGCCGGGGATGCCTCCCTGGACGCCGTGGTACTTGACCCGCCCCGCACCGGGATCGATAAGCAGGTGGCTGCGGAGCTGGCTTCCATTGCTGCATCCCGGATTTGTTACGTGTCCTGCGACCCTGCGGCTTTCGCCCGTGATACCGCGCGTTTGATGGGCCGCGGCTACGAATTAGAGCATATGGAGATTCACGATTTGTACCCGCATACCCACCATATGGAGTCCATCGGGCTCTTCGTGCGCCGTTAAACACCTGAAATTGTCCGATTAGACACGAATTCGGATGAAAATTTATTCCGAGGAGTCTTTTTATGAGCTTAGGCGATAGACTGTTTTTAGCTCTGCCACGCTAGGAGCCTGACTATCTCAGTTAGGAACTCCTAACTGGAATTACAGTGTGCGTGTGCAACAGAATGAGTGTCTGGCGAGAGGAGTCCCACGTGAGCAATGTGGACAGCTTCGGTGCCAAGGGCGTACTTGACGTCAATGGAACCGAATACGAAATTTACCGACTAAATACGGTTGAAGGCTCGGACAGCCTTCCTTACAGCCTTAAGGTTCTTCTTGAGAACCTGCTTCGCACCGAAGACGGCGCGAACGTAACCAACGAGCACATCAATGCACTGGGTCAGTGGGATGCTTCGGCTCAGCCGAACACCGAAATCCAGTTCACCCCTGCACGTGTGCTGATGCAGGACTTCACCGGCGTGCCTTGTGTCGTTGACTTGGCAACCATGCGCGAGGCCGTCAAGGACCTCGGCGGTGACCCAACCCGCGTTAACCCGCTGGCACCAGCCGAAATGGTCATCGACCACTCCGTGCAGATCGACACCTTCGGTTTCGAAGGCGCTGTCGAGCGCAACATGGAGATCGAGTACCAGCGCAACGGCGAGCGTTACCAGTTCCTGCGCTGGGGCCAGACTGCATTCGATGACTTCAAGGTCGTCCCACCGGGCACCGGTATCGTGCACCAGGTCAACATCGAGTACCTGGCACGCACCGTCATGACCCGCGAGGTCAACGGCGTACTGCGCGCTTACCCGGATAGCTGCGTAGGCACCGACTCCCACACCACCATGGTCAACGGCCTGGGCGTGCTGGGTTGGGGCGTTGGCGGCATCGAAGCCGAGGCAGCAATGCTCGGCCAGCCTGTCTCCATGCTGATCCCACGCGTTGTCGGCTTCAAGCTGGCTGGCTCGATCCCAGCTGGCGCCACCGCAACCGACGTGGTGCTGACCATCACCGAAATGCTGCGCAAGCACGGCGTTGTTGGCAAGTTCGTTGAGTTCTACGGCGAAGGCGTGGCAGCAGTGCCACTGGCCAACCGTGCAACCATCGGCAACATGTCCCCAGAATTCGGCTCCACTGCCGCGATGTTCCCGATCGACGATGTCACCCTCGACTACCTGCGCCTGACCGGCCGCAGCGACGAGAACGTGGCACTGGTCGAGGCTTACGCCAAGGAACAGGGCATGTGGCACGATCCAAGCCGCGAGATCCGTTTCTCGGAATACCTCGAGCTGGATCTGTCGACCGTGGTTCCATCGATCGCCGGCCCGAAGCGTCCACAGGACCGCATCGAGCTGTCTTCCTCGAAGGAACAGTTCCGCAAGGACCTGCACAACTACGTATCGAACGCCGACGACACCCAGGGCGCTGGCCGCCCGTCGGTAGCCGTCGATGTCACCAAGGAAGATGGCACCCAGTTCACCCTGGACCACGGCCTGGTTTCGATCGCTTCGATCACCTCGTGCACCAACACCTCCAACCCTTCGGTCATGCTGGCCGCAGCCGTACTGGCTCGCAACGCAGCTGACAAGGGCCTGACCTCCAAGCCATGGGTCAAGACTTCGGTCGCGCCAGGCTCGAAGGTCGTTACCGAGTACTACGAGAAGTCCGGCCTGCTGCCATACCTGGAGAAGCTCGGCTTCTTCGTTGTTGGCTACGGTTGCGCAACGTGCATCGGCAACTCCGGTCCATTGGATGCCGAGATCTCCGAGGCCATCAACGCCAACGACCTCGCAGCTACCGCAGTTCTTTCGGGCAACCGCAACTTCGAAGGCCGCATCAACCCAGACGTGAAGATGAACTACCTGGCTTCCCCGCCACTGGTCATCGCCTACGCACTGGCTGGCACCATGGACTTCGACTTCGAGACCGACGCACTGGGCCAGGACGCCGAGGGCAACGATGTCTTCCTGAAGGACATCTGGCCATCGCCTGTCGAGGTCCAGGAGATCATTGACTCGTCGATCGACAAGGAAATGTTCGCCAAGGGCTACGACGGAGTCTTCGAAGGCGACGCTCGCTGGAAGGCACTGGACACCCCGGAGGGTTCGACCTTCGCATGGGACGAGAAGTCGACCTACGCACGCAAGGCACCGTACTTCGACGGCATGACCGCCGAGCCGCAGCCAGTCCAGGACATCAGCGGCGCACGCGTGCTGCTGAAGCTGGGCGACTCGGTGACCACCGACCACATCTCGCCTGCAGGTTCGTTCAAGTCGGAAACCCCGGCTGGCCGCTACCTGATCGAGAACGGCGTGGATCGCAAGGACTTCAACTCCTACGGCTCGCGCCGTGGCAACCACGAAGTCATGATCCGCGGTACCTTCGCCAACATCCGCATCAAGAACCAGCTGCTGGACGGCGTCGAGGGTGGCTTCACCCGCGACTTCACCCAGGCTGATGCTCCGCAGGCTTACGTCTACGACGCTGCAGAGAACTACAAGGCTGCCGGCACCCCGCTGGTCGTTCTTGGCGGCAAGGAATACGGCTCGGGCTCCTCGCGTGACTGGGCTGCCAAGGGCACCGCATTGCTGGGCGTCAAGGCCGTCATCACCGAATCATTCGAGCGTATCCACCGCTCGAACCTGATCGGCATGGGCGTTCTGCCGCTGCAGTTCCCAGAGGGCGAATCCGCTGATTCGCTGGGTCTGACCGGAACCGAGACCTTCGCTGTCTCCGGCGTGACCGAGCTGAACAACGGCACCACCCCGAAGACCCTGAAGGTTACCGCAACCGCACAAGACGGCAAGGTTACCGAGTTCGACGCAGTTCTGCGCATCGACACCCCAGGTGAAGCTGACTACTACCGCAACGGTGGCATCCTGCAGTACGTACTGCGCCAGATCGCCGCTGCCAACTAGCAGATCCACCTCGGCTCCGGTCGAAGCGAATCTCTAAGTAGTTCCGCATCGCGGGAAAACCTGAGACCCAAGGCAATTGCCTTGGGTCTCAGGTTTTTAACCAGCCTTTTGCGCACTCAGCTGACCATGGGTGCGGGCCGTGGACCGGGTGCGGGTGCCAACTTCCAGCACGCTGAAGCCTGACGTTTCCAACAACAGCTCCAATTCCCCGGGCGGCCAATACCAGGCCGGGGCGACCTGGTGGCCAAAGGCTTCTAGCTGATCCCCGGCAAAGAATCCGAGCAGCAGCTTGCCGCGTGGCTTGAGCACCCGGGCAAACTCGCCCAACAGCTGCGGAAGCTCGGCTGGAGGAGCATGGATTACCGAGTACCAGGCGAGCACCCCGGAAAAATGGTGGTCTTCGAACGGCAACTGTGCCAAGTCCGCACGCAGGAAATCGGGCTTCTGGAAGTTGCGCCGTGCGAAGTGCAGAAACTCCGGAACGAGGTCAACGCCTGTAGCCGGCTGATGGGCATCGGCGATGAACTGTGTCCAATGCCCAGGCCCGCAGCCAGCGTCCAGGACCGGCCCCTCCAGCTGCCCCGCCCACGCCGCAATCAGCTCCCGGTCTTCAAGCTCCGCCTGCTCGGGCGAAGCGAACAGATCGATATAGGCGCTGGCGAGACTCGAATAACTCGCTGAGACGTGATGAGGATCGAAGGAAGATGGCATACGCTCAGCTTAGCGCCGCCCGCAGGGAGCCTGGAGATCAATTGCTAGACTCGGGAATCACTTCCAGAAAACTGTTGGCGGAGAGGAACTTCCGATGACGTCACCTGCCCTTGAAGATCTGCTGAATGCGGGCCAAGTGCACCAAGTGCGTTCCTGGCTCGGAGAGGCAACAGTCGTTTCGGACATGTCTTGGGGGCTGACAGACATTAAAGTCCTCCATTTGGATGCAGCCGGAAAGCACTTCGTGCTCAAGACCGCGGGCGAAAGCAACCATCACATCATCCGGGAGCTGGAAGCACATCGCCGGTACACGCGTGTACTTGCCGAAGCCGG
This sequence comes from Glutamicibacter sp. NPDC087583, assembly GCF_044743685.1. Lineage (NCBI taxonomy): Bacteria > Bacillati > Actinomycetota > Actinomycetes > Micrococcales > Micrococcaceae > Glutamicibacter > Glutamicibacter sp. NPDC087583. Next base: position 651,649 of record NZ_JBIUWY010000001.1, read on the forward strand.
GCTGGCCGCGCGGCTGCGTTTTTCAAGCGATGTGCACCGCCTGGCAGTGCTGGACTACCAACCCGGAGAACTGTGCGTAGGGACAGAACATGAATACGCGCCGGATTCGCATCGACAGGCGGGACACGCGCTCAGGTTGCTGCACGATCAAGAACAGCGTGTTGCTCATGGCTACGAAGCCCGGCTGACGGCAAAATTCCTTCAGCTGCTTGAACGCAAGCACCGCATTGGTGCTTCACGGTGCCGGCAGATCAGGGACCTGTTCACCAGCTACGAGCCTAAATCCGTGGCCGTCGTCCCAACGCACGGAGACTGGCAGCCTCGTAATTGGCTCGTAGACCAAGGAAAACTGAAAGTCATTGATTTTGGACGTTTTGAATTCCGTCCAGCTTCCAGCGACTTCGCGCGACTCTCACTACAGCAGTGGGTGGGGCATCCGGAGCTGGAACAAGCCTTCCTTCAGGGCTACGGCTATGATCCGCGCGAAGAATTATCATGGAAAATGATGCAACTACGTGAAGGCCTGGGCACGGCCGTCTGGTCTTATGAAGTTGGAGATGAATCCTTCGAAGCGCAAGGGCTGCAAATGCTGGCCGATACGCTGGACCGCAACTAGGCTCGCACGCGAACGGGCACATGCGTTCGGGGTAGTGAACGTCATTGCTAGGAAATTAGCACCAGCACGGACGTTGACGGATAATGAAAAAAGCCTTGAACGCGGTAAACTAGGTATTTCGCATGGGCTTTCCAGCCTATTGTCGGCGAATTTGTGAAGGGGATGAACGTGTCTTTATTGAAGACCATCAAGAAACCAAGTGACCTGCGGGCGCTTACCCTCGAGCAGCTCGACGACTTGGCGGAGGAAATCCGCGGCTTCCTCATCGACAATGTTGCTCGTACTGGCGGCCATTTGGGTCCCAATCTCGGTGTTATCGAGCTGACCTTGGGCATCCATCGTGTCTTCGATTCCCCAACTGACTCCATCGTCTTCGATACGGGACACCAGTCGTATGTGCACAAGTTGGTTACCGGACGCCAGAATTTCGAGACCTTGCGCCAGCAAGGAGGCCTGTCGGGCTACCCTGACCGCGGTGAATCAGAACACGATGTGGTTGAGTCCTCCCATGCTTCCTCCTCGCTGTCGTGGGTTGATGGAATTTCCCGCGCCAACAAGCTGATGAATAACAATGACCGCTACGCCGTAGCCCTGGTGGGCGATGGCGCCTTGACCGGCGGCATGGCCTGGGAAGCAGTCAACAACATCGCTGCCGACAAGGACCGCAAAGCAGTCATCGTGGTCAACGACAACGGCCGCTCCTACGCCCCGACCATCGGCGGCCTGGCCAACCAGCTTTCGGGACTGCGCCAGCAGCTGGACAAGTTCCGTACCCACCCGGCCTACGAGAACGCCATGGACAAGCTCAAGGTCAAGCTCAAGGGATCCGGGCCAGTAGGCGATTTCACTTACAAGTCCCTTCACGCCACCAAGAAGGGCATCAAGGACTGGTGGGCACCGCAAGGCCTGTTCGAGGACCTGGGCCTGAAGTACATCGGCCCGATCGATGGCCACAACCAGCGCGCAGTAGAAGAAGCGCTGCAGCAGGCCAAGCAGTACGCGGGCCCAGTGCTCGTGCATGCCCTGACTGAGAAGGGCCACGGCTACGCTCCGGCCCGCGCCGATGAAGCTGACCAGTTCCACGCCGTTGGCGTTATCGACCCAATCACCGGTCTGCCGGTTTCCAAGTCCAGCGCGCAGAGCTGGACCAGCGTCTTCGGCGAAGAGATCGCGGCGGTGGCCAACGAGCGCGAGGACATTGTGGCGATCACCGGTGCCATGCTGCAGCCAGTGGGCCTGAAGAAAATGTCCCAGGAACACCCTGAACGCGTCATTGACGTGGGCATCGCCGAACAGCACGCCATGACTACTGCCGCCGGCCTTGCCTTTGGCGGACTGCACCCGGTGGTCTGCGTCTACGCGACCTTCCTCAACCGTGCCTTTGACCAATTGCTGATGGACGTGGCCCTGCATAAGGCAGGTGTCACCATCGTGCTGGACCGCGCTGGAGTCACCGGCCCGGACGGCGCCAGCCACCACGGCATGTGGGATATGGCGCTGACCCAGATCGTGCCTAACCTGCATCTGGCTGCGCCGCGCGATGCCGACCGCCTGCGGGAGGAACTGCGTGAAGCCCTTGACATCAATGATGCGCCAAGTGTCGTGCGATTCTCCAAGGGGTCGGTGGGTGAACCCATCGAAGCTGTGGACCGCCTGCCAGATGGCGTGGATGTTCTGGCACGCTTGGGGGACCGTTCCGCACCGGATGTTCTCATCGTTTCCGTGGGCGCCATGAGCGAGCTTTCGCTGGATGTCGCAGAACGACTGAACAGCCAGGGCGTATCGGTGACCGTGGTGGATCCTCGTTGGGTTCTACCAATGCCAACCTCGGTGATTTCACTGGCAGCCCGTCACCGCATTGTGGTCTGCATCGAAGATGGCGTCCGAGCCGGCGGTGTGGGTTCGCGCTTGCGCACCGAAATGCGTGCAGCGGGTGTCGATACGGCTCTGAACGAAGTAGGTTTGCCTACCGAATTCTTGGCGCACGGAACTCGTGCTGAGGTCTTGGACCGCGTTGGACTGACTGCACAGCAGGTAGCCCGCGATACCCTGGCGCAGGTTCTGGGAACCAAGGTTCCATTCGCCCGGCCCCTCCCTGGACAAGACCTGCCTACCGGTCAGATTCCGAAGCTGTGAGCTCACCGTCCGGCTGCCCGGTAGACCTGCCCCGTAGCCCAGAAACTATCGCCGAGGGTTCCTTGGTGGTAGCGCGCGCCTGGAAGTATGATTCCAGCCCGCACTGGGTGGTGCCCGGATTTTATCTCGGACAGGACAAATACGGACATTGGCTTCACCAGCCGGCCGGCGCACTGGTAGCCCGTCCGGGCACCGCACACTTGGCAGCGAGTAATGCGCTCTGCCTGATTCCACACTCGGGCCAGTGGATTGCCACCCTCTATGCGGATGCACTGGAAGATTTTGATGTCTACATCGACCTGTCCAGCAACATCGGATGGCGACGGATGAAGCGTGGCGCTTGGGAAGTCAACTCCATTGACATGGATTTGGACGTGATTCGTTCACGTAGCCAAGGCGTGTTCCTTGATGATGAAGATGAATTCGCCGAACATGAAATAGGCATGAACTATCCAGCTTCCCTAGTTCGTAGTATTGGAAGAGAAGCTGGACTGTTGCTCGGCACCGTGATCAACAACGATGCACCGTTCAATGCCGAACACCGCGCCACCTGGCAATCCAAGGCTGAGCGCCTAGCCGCACAGCTTGCCGAAGCCTCCAAAAATTTAGATAACTAAGCACACCGTAGACCCAAGGGGTAATCACATGGCGATCATTCGCACCTACCGGATGAACGAAAAGAACGAACTGGAATTCCGCGAAGCATGGTTCCAGCAGTTCGAGGACGATGAATTGGGTCAGTTCGTGATCAATCACGGCACCGTGGGACATATGTCCAAGACCAATGAAGTCCAGGACGTAAACACCGACCGCGCCGACGAATTGTTCGCTGGTTTCGCTGAAGCCTGTGCTGCCGAAGGCTATGCAGAGATCAAGGAAGAAGATCAGTCGTGGGTTATCGTGCAGTACGCGCTGAAATCCGCAAATGGCACCGAGCGCGACCAGTACCTGGACAAGAAGGCCAAGGAAGCGCTGACCGGCCACTTGGCATGGCGCGGACTTGGCACGGTGGAGTCCAGCGATTTCGGTAACCGAAAGCTGAACATCCGAGTCCTATCACCAGCTCCAAAGCTTGCAGTCGCTGCGATCAAGACGTGCATCCGCGAAGCCAAGCTGGACTTCACCAAGATGAGTATCGGTGTTGCGCCCTATGCGGAATTGAACAAGCTGAAGATGGCGCACCCGATGCCACCAAAGCCGATGTCCATCGACTGATCACGAATGATAAGCCCCATAGTTGCGACGCAGCCAATGCAGGCAGCGGACCACCCGGCCATCCGTCGGCTGTCGGAGAGTTTGGGGCGTCAGGCTGAACCTGGAAATTGGGGCGCTGGTGAATGCCAGGTAGTCGTCAAGAACCCGGCCGGAGAGCTGCTTGGCTGGGCTCGAGCCCATTGGTGGGAGCCTGCTGATCCGTTGGCGCCAGCTGGCTATTACCTTGCCGGGATCGAGGTTGCCTGCGGATACCGGCAACGGGGCGTGGCACGAAGCCTAACCGAGGCCAGGCTGTCATGGATTGCGCAGCGCGCTTCGACCGCATGGTGCGTGGTCAACGCGCAGAATACTGCGTCTTTGGCGCTTCATCGTGCCCTGGGATTCGAAGAAGTAGCCCGGGCTCCACGGTTCGGTACTGTGGTTTTTAACGGCGGCAGTGGCCTGCTGTTGTCCAAGGAAGTGGTGTCTTCGCGCGGCCCCGCGAAAGCACAGGTTTAAACGAGCAGGAAACAAGGAGAAATGATTCCACAAGAAGACCGGGACGAGACCCCCGGTGCCCAGCGTAAAGTCCCGCGGATGGGAGCAACCCGCACGCCGTTGCACCTGGTTTTCCAGGCTTGCGTCGGTGTCATCATCGGCATTGGAGTGGTGTCCCTGCTTTCTGGCCTCGCCCCAGCGCAGGTTGCCTTGACCGGAGTTGTCATTGCCATATTGGTGTGGATCGTTGAACAGGGCTTCCGCCTGCCAGAACCGAATACCAAGCAGGGAGCACGTGTCCGCATGGTACTTCGACTGATTTCCTTGATTGGTTTCACCATCGCGGTGAGCCCGCTGCTGTCCTTGATCGAGGGCTGACAGCCTGCAACCCAGGCTAGTCCCGGACGTTCACACGTCTGGGACTATTTTTTGCGCTGACCGGTTTCCGGGCAGAATAAAAGATCGGCCAGGTTCTCCCCGTGAAGGGAGAACCTGGCCGATCCTCTAGCTGTGCCTTGGCGTCTAGTCGGTGCCTGCGTCGAATGCAGCAGACTCGATAGCGCGGTCGGTCGCCAGGTCATCGCTATCAACCTGGGTTGCGTTCACGATGTCATCAGCTCCGCCAGCTTCCAGCGAGCCGACGAGTTCAGCGGTGGTGCCGCCGACCAGGCCCATGTTGGCGTACTGCTCCAGGCGGCCGCGGGAGTCCGCGATATCCAGGTTGCGCATGGTCAGCTGGCCGATGCGGTCCACTGGGCCGAAAGCGGCGTCGCCTACGCGCTCCATCGAAAGCTTGTCCGGGTGGTAGCTCAGGTTCTCGCCCTCGGTGTTCACGATCGTGTAGTCGTCGCCACGGCGCAAGCGGATGGTGACGGTACCGGTGATGGCCGAGCCGACCCAGCGCTGCAGCGATTCGCGCAGCATCAGGGCCTGCGGGTCCAGCCAGCGGCCTTCGTACATCAGACGGCCCAAGCGGCGGCCTTCGTTGTGGTAGCTGGCCACGGTGTCTTCGTTGTGGATCGCGTTCACGAGGCGTTCGTAGGCGATGTACAGCAGCGCCATTGCTGGTGCTTCGTAGATGCCACGGGACTTGGCCTCGATGATGCGGTTCTCGATCTGGTCGCTCATGCCCAGACCATGGCGTCCGCCGATGATATTAGCTTCGTTGACCAGAGCCACCGGATCGGTGAACTCCTTGCCATTGATGGCTACCGGGCGGCCAGCGACGAAGGAAACCGAGACATCTTCGGTCTTGATCTCTACGTTCTCGTCCCAGTACTTCACGCCCATGATCGGCTCAACAGACTCGATGGAGCTGTTCAGCAGTTCCAGGGTCTTCGCCTCGTGGGTTGCGCCCCAGATGTTGGCATCGGTTGAGTAGGCCTTTTCGGCCGAATCGCGGTAAGGGAAACCGTGCTCCTGCAGCCATTCGGACATTTCCTGGCGGCCACCAAGCTCTGCAACGAAGTTGGGGTCGAGCCATGGCTTGTAGATGCGCAGCTTAGGGTTGGCCATCAAGCCGTAGCGGTAGAAGCGCTCGATGTCGTTGCCCTTGTAGGTCGAACCGTCGCCCCAGACATCCACGCCATCTTCGCGCATTGCGCGGACCAGCAGGGTGCCGGTGACGGCGCGGCCCAGCGGGGTGGTGTTGAAGTAGGTCTTGCCGCCAGTGCGGATGTGGAAAGCGCCGCAGGCGAGTGCTGCGAAGCCTTCTTCAACCAGAGCAGGCTTGCAATCAACCAGGCGGGAGTTCTCTGCACCGTACTCCAGTGCACGGCCAGGTACAGCGTCGATATCTGGCTCGTCGTACTGGCCGAGGTCGCCAGTGTAGGTGTAAGGGATGGCGCCCTTGTCGCGCATCCAGGCTACTGCCACCGAGGTGTCGAGGCCACCGGAGAACGCGATACCTACGCGCTCGCCTACAGGGAGATTGGTAAGAACTTTAGACATGTTTCCATCCTAATGGATAAATATGCAATGCAGTGAATTGTGCTGTGAAATGTTGAGCACAACTACCTACCGGATAGCCTATGGGTATAACGTCGCTCAGTGAAGCGGATGAACAAACCAACAGATGAGGTGTCCATGGAATTCCGTCAGCTAGGCCGCAGCGGCCTGAGTGTTTCCGTCGTCGGGCTGGGCTGCAACAATCTTGGCCGCGCAGGTACTGCGACCGAATCCCAAGAAGGAACCGACGCGGTTATCCATGCGGCGCTTGATGCGGGTATTACGCTCTTCGATGTCGCGGATGTCTATGGAAAGGAACCAGGGCTTTCCGAAATCCGTCTGGGCAAAGCGCTAGGGCAAGCACGCAATGACATCGTGCTGGCCACCAAATTCGGCATGGATATGCAGGGCGCAAATGGTCCGGACTTCAATGCACGTGGTTCGCGCCGTTATATCGTCAAAGCCGTCGAAGCGTCGCTCAAGCGGCTCGGTACCGACTACATCGACCTGTATCAGTTCCATACCCCAGATGCGAACACTCCCATCGAAGAAACCTTGCGGGCTATGGATGAGCTAGTCACCAGCGGCAAGGTTCGCTACATCGGTCATTCCAACCGTGCCGGCTGGCAAATCGCCCAGGCGGAGTACGTGGCCCGTGAATTGGGAACCGAGCGATTCGTCTCGGCACAGAATCACTACAACCTGATTGACCGCCGTGCAGAACTGGAAGTGCTTCCAGCGGCTCGTGAATTCGATCTGGGCGTCTTGCCCTACTTCCCGCTGGCAAACGGCCTGCTGACCGGGAAATACTCCAAGGGGCATGCCCCAGAAGGCAGTCGCCTGACTCACGCTCGTCAGCATCTCGTGGAAACCAGCGATTTCGAGCAGTTGGATCAATTCGATGCGTTTGCCGCCGAACGGGATCTGACGCCGATCGAATTGGCGTTTTCGTGGCTGGCAGCGCAGTCGCCGGTGGCCTCAGTGATTGCCGGTGCCACCCGTCCCGAGCAGATTCGAGCCAACGCTGCAGCGGTGCGTTGGGTTCCGAGCGCTGCGGAACGGGTCCAGATGGATGAGCTCTTCCCGACCCCGCAGAAGGTTGCATTGTTCTAAACGAACCAATTAGAAAGCACGAAAGGCTGAACCCATCCGGGTTCAGCCTTTCGTGCTTTAAAAGAGCTGGGAAACTACTCTGCGGCGGTGATATAGGCGACGATGTCGTCACCTTCAATTGCCGCCGCGTAGCGTGGCAGAGCCGCGATAGCTGGACCTTCGTCCACGGTACCGTCAGCGGGTGCGAATCGTGAGCCATGGCAGGCGCAGTAGAAATCTTCCTTGCTGGACTTCGGGCTCACGGCACAACCCTGGTGGGTGCAGACGTTCGAGTAGGCCAAAACTGTCTTCTCATCCTTGCGGAAGAGCAAAACGCCTACTTCTTTTCCGGAAGGATCCTTGGCTGGAGCGAGTGCACGCGATCCGATGGCAAGGTCCTTGGCCTTCATGAGCGCCTGTCCTTCTCCGGTTGGTTCAGGGATCGGCAATGCCTCGGGGGTGTCGGCTTCAGAATGTCCATCACCGCAGGCGGTGAGCAGTGCGGCGGAACCAAGTGCTGCCGAGGCGCACATGAACGTACGACGGGCTGGTCGGGCGATGTCAGTCATGCACCCATTCTGGCAGAGATCTCTGTGCCGGCGCTAAGAGCAAAGCGTCCGCGTCAGGAGGATGCGGCATGCGGTGAGTTTGATCGGCGGGGGAGCGGTCTGCATGCGTTCGCCAGGCGGTATCGAATACTATGAATATTTATGCAGTGTTTTCGAAGTCCCGAGAGTATCCATAGCGCCGGGTGCTCCCTCGGCATGGCTCTGAATCCCGCACTTTGGAGAGGTTAGTAATCCAGGTGGGGCATTTCGAGTGGTGTAATTGGGGCATGCCCGCCCGTCTCCCAGTGGGGAATAGAACGGCCAGAACTAGATATTTTTTACCCCGGTTTTCCGCACTTATGTGCGCACCGTTACACGCATCTGCAAGGTAGTCCCGTGATTGATACAGGCGATGGGCTGATTCAACATCGTGCCCCCTGCCGGCCGATCGGTGATTGGGTTGCCCCGCTGCCTTGCGGCGGAAGATTCGAATATCTTTGCATTCATGCTAATATTTGTATGTAGTTAGTTGAAGCTACTAATTTCGGAGAGAGCTTTCGCTGTTTTCCCGTGCGGCATTTTATCGCCGACTGAGTTACTCCACGCAGTAATCGCGTGTTGAGTTCCGGGCAGCAGTCCTCCGATGGAAGGCAGGCGGCATTCGCCAACGCGAGTACCGCGCCTGAACTGACCCGAAGCGCCATTGCGCGCCAATATGGCTAGCCGCAAGTGCGATGCAGGCAAACCATGGGTCCGGATTCACGTTGTGAAGCCAAAAGCGCCAGGTTCTGGAGCGAATCCACGAGCTGGTGCTCCCCGTGACTAGGGATGAACGATACGAATGAGAAACGAACGAAACTTGAGTGTTGGGAAGTGGTTCATGGGCCCAGGGGCTTGTGCGCGTCAGCTGAAATTTACCCCTTGCGATGACATCTCGCAGGAAGACGTGCAGGATAAGTCGCCGGTTGAGCATTTAGCTCCCGGCGCGAATCTCATCACTGTCTATTAGAGGGAGGTGGCGCGTGAATAACGAAATAGTGCAGTTCAGCGCCCTAACTGTTGTCTTGCTATTGGTGTTCTTCTATGGAGGAACCTTCTATATTTCCACCCGAATCGGGAAGAAGAAAGAAAACGCCGATGACTACATGACGGCGGGAAATAAAATTGGATTCGGCATTTCCGCTGCAAGCATGACCGCTACCTGGATCTGGGCCTCATCGATGTATGCCTCGGCCACGTCCGGGTACACCTACGGAATCTCCGGCCCGATCCACTATGGGCTCTGGGGTGCGTTGATGATTCTGTTCATCTACCCATTCGGCAAGCGGATACGCAAGGTCGCGCCACGCGCGCACACGCTCGCAGAGGTCATGCACGCACGCCATGGGCGCTCCAGCCAGCTGATGCTCGCCGGGTCGAATATCGTTGGTTCGGTCATCTCCTTGATGTCCAACTTCATTGCCGGTGGCGTATTGATTTCGATGCTTTCGCCCTTCAACTTCATCCAAGGCGTGCTGGCCGTTGCCGGCGGCGTTCTGCTCTACACGCTGTGGTCCGGATTCCGTGCCTCGGTATTGACCGACTTTGTCCAGGTCGTTGCCATGCTCGGCGCTGTAGCAATTATTGTCCCAGTAATCTTCTTTGCCTCAGGGTTCCCGGCCGCATTCGAAACCGGTGCGAGCAACTTGACCCCGCAGCAGTCCAATTTCTTCTCTTCTGAAGCATTCTTGGGCCAGGGCGCACCATACATTGCCGCTGTTCTGGCCTACGCAATTGGCAACCAGACCATTGCCCAGCGTCTCTTCGCAGTACGCGAGGACCTGATCAAGCCAACTTTCATCACTGCAACCATCGGCTACGGCGCGATGGTCATTGGCGTGGGCATGCTCGGCGTGCTCGCCCTGTACATTGGGTTCGAGCCATCCGGTGGCGACATGAACAACCTCATCCCTGAGATGGCAGCCAGCTACCTGCCAGGTGTACTGCTGGCGCTGTTCTTCATCATGATCATTGGTGCACTGTCGTCAACTGCTGACTCGGACTTGGCAGCTTTGTCCTCGATCATGATGGCCGACGTGTACGGACAGAACGTCGCAGGCAAGGACAAGGCTGATCCGAAGAAGATGCTTCTCATTGGCCGTGCGACCATGGTCGTTGCCACCGCGTTGGCAGTCGCTTTCGCGAGCATGCAACTGAACATCCTGGACCTGCTGGTCTTCGTAGGAGCTCTTTGGGGCGCGCTGGTCTTCCCGGTTTTGGCCAGCTTCTACTGGAAGAAGGTCACGAACAAGGCTTTCACCGTTTCAGTACTGGTTGCTCTGGCGATCTTCATCCCGGTTCGCTTCGAGCTGATCCCTATCAATGGCGTCACCGGCTTGCTGATCGAGTTGCTGTCGGTGATTGGCATTGGCGTGGTCTTGGCATTGATGAGCTTCGGGTTCTTCGGTCTGCGCGTAGCCAAAATTGTTGGGGTCGTCGCGATGCTGGCCAGCGCACCATTCGTCTTCGGATTCTTGCGCGACTACACGACCTTGAGCGCCTCGCTGGTTGCCTACTCGGTAAGTACCATCGTCTGCTACCTCATGTCATTCAGATCCAAGATGGAATTCGACTTCGATGTCATCGCAGTACGCACCGGTGACTTCGACGCAGTACCTGCAAAGACCGGGGCTGCAGAAGCCGGACACGACGCAAAGAGCCTGGGAGGCAAATAATGACGACGTTTTTCCTGAGCCTGTACGTACTGGTATGGCCAGTTATAGTGGCCGGAGTACTGTTCTTCATCAGCAGGGGATTTATCCAGGAATGGCTGGAAGCCCGCCGCAATGGTGAAGACATCATCTAAGTAACTGGGCATGCGAAGCCCAGCTCCATGGAGCGCAGGAACCCCGTACAGCAACATTTTCCAGCTGTACGGGGTTCCCGCATCTTAACGGGGCAGCAAGAAGCCGGGACCAGCTTTCCTCATGGGGGGCGGGTTCCAACGGTCGTTGCAACACCTGAACAATCAGGAGTTGCAACGACCGTGCCTCATTTAACCTGCACTTCAGTACCTACCACCCCTCGACTAGCGTCAAGAGCAAGGCTAAGCGAAGTCGAGAAGCGACGATTCAAGGAAGTCCTCGACCGAACCCAACGCGTCAAAGACGCAGCCCAAGCCATTGGTATTCCCCTGCCAACCGCTTATCTACTCGCTAAGAAATACGGCTGGGCATCATCTCGAACTGGTCCGTCTGCGACACTTGGCAAGCCCAAAACGCGATACACCCAAGAACAGAAAGAAACTTTCTTCAACGCTTTCGACAAGCACCAAAACGTCAGTAAAGCAGCACGCGAAGTCAACATCCCCATCCACACCTGCTATCAATGGGCGGTCAAAACGGGGTTGAAAATCCCTCAAACACGTGCGGGCAAGCGCGAGGAGTTCTTACGCCTACGCGTCGAAGGTATGAGCCTTCGGGATGCCGCCAATCAGGTGGGCGTCCATGCGGAAACCGGCCGAGAGTGGGACCATGGCATCCGCAAGTGCGGAAACAAACGGATCTATCCTGACGGTCGGGTGGTGGACTATAACAGTGGAATGACTACCTATACCACTGAGGCAGGCCGGCGACAGAGTACAGCGAATCCGAGCATACTGGCGTTGGACAAGCTGATTGATCCACGATTCTTATCCATGACTGAACGTGAAGAAATCTATGCGCTCACCATCGCTGGACATTCCATTCGTCAGATCGCAATCAAGCTCCACCGATCACCGTCCACGATCAGCAGGGAACTGCGACGAAACCGCACTGCTCAAGATGATTACTATCCTTACGCAGCGCACCGGCAGGCCGTGACACGCCGGGCACGGTCTAAGACAGCGAAGCTTGCTTGCCCTGGCCCGTTACGTGATTACGTGACTTACGGTTTAAGTCTAAGGTGGTCACCGGGACAAATCTGTTCCCGAATGAGGACTGATCACCCCGAGGATTTGGAGATGCGAGTGACTCACGAAACGGTGTATCAAGCGATCTATCTGCAGGCTCGCGGTGGGTTGAAACGAGAAGTTGCCCAAGCATTGCGTTCAGGCCGGGCCCGACGTAAGCCGCAGAAGAAGGTTGACGAGCGCCGTCCGCGTTTCCGTGACCCGATGATCAACTTCAGTGAGCGGCCTGCCGAAGTTGAAGATCGTGCCGTGCCAGGTCATTGGGAGGGCGACTTGATCATGGGTGCAGGGAATCAAACAGCGATTGGTACGTTGGTGGAACGCGCCACGAGGTTCGTGATGCTAGTGCATTTGCCAGAGGACCATACGGCAGAGACCGTGCGTGATGGCTTGATCAAGACGATGGCGTCGTTGCCTGAGGCGTTGCGTGGTTCATTGACCTGGGATCAAGGAATTGAAATGGCGTTGCACAAGTCGTTTAGCGAGGCAACGGATATGGATGTGTATTTCTGTGATCCGCACAGTCCTTGGCAACGTGGATCGAACGAGAACACTAACGGGTTGTTGCGTCAGTTCTTTCCGAAAGGTGCTGATTTGAGCATGTATGGTCCGGAGGATTTGGAGCAGGTGGCTGTGATGCTTAATGGGCGGCCACGCAAAACGCTCGACTGGAAGACTCCAGCCGAGCGTATGCATGAATTACTATCGGAAGCCTAGACCGTTGGTGTTGCAACGACCGTTAGAACCCGCCGGGAAGCGGTCCCGGCTTTTCGCATGGTTCCAGCACTCAGGGAGAAGCACCGGAACCATGAACGGCCTGGAAGGTACTAGCCGTTGAACTTCTTCCCGTTGACACGTTCGGAGGCGCCAACCTGGTCCAGGTACGGGGTGATGCCACCGAGGTGCATTGGCCAGCCGGCACCGGTGATCATGCACAGATCGACGTCGGCCGCTTCGGCAACGACGCCCTCATCCAGCAGCAGCCCGATTTCCTCGGCCAGCGCATCTTGAACACGAGCCAGGATCTGTTCCTTGCTCGAGTGCTGATCGCCGAAGGCCATCAGCTTTTCAGCCTCGGGATTCAGCACCTGGTTGCCAGCCTCATCCTTGACCCAGAGGGCAGTGATCTTCGCGTCGATCAGTTTCTGCAGATTCTCCGAGACGGCAAATCGTTCGCCGAAAGCGGCGTTCAGCGACTCGTTGACATGCTGCGCGACCGGCAGACCTACCATCGCCAACAAGGTCAACGGGCTCATTGGCAGGCCCATGGGGGTCAGTGCCGAGTCAGCTGTCTTCGCGTCGGTGCCCTCGTCGAAAGCGGCCTGGACTTCACTCATCAGGCGAAGCAGTACGCGGTTGACCACGAATGCGGCAGAATCCTTGGTTTTCACCGTGGTCTTCTTCAGCTTCTTGCCCAGCACGAATGCAGTGGACAGCGAGGAATCGTTGGTCCACTCCGTAGCAGCAATTTCCAGCAGTGGCATCACGGCTACCGGGTTGAAGAAGTGGAAACCGACCAGGCGCTCTGGATACGACAAGTCGCGGCCCATCTCGGTGACAGAGAGCGAGGAAGTGTTGGTGGCCAGGATGCACTCGGGGGAGACCACCGCTTCAACCTCTGCGAAAACCTGCTTCTTCACATTCAGCTCTTCGAAGACGGCCTCGATGACGAAGTCGGCATCCGCGAACGCCTTCTTGGTGACCGATCCGGTAACCAGAGCCTTGGTGCGGTTGACCGCATCCTGGCTCATGCGGCCCTTGGCGCGCAGCTTGTCGATCTCGCCATGGATGTAGGCAAGGCCCTTGTCCACGCGCGATTGATCCAGATCGGTGATAACCACCGGAACGTTCAGGCGGCGGGCGAACAGCAGGGCCAGCTGGCCAGCCATCAACCCTGCGCCAACGACACCCACTTTGGTGACGGGGCGCGCGAGCTTGGGATCCGGTGCGCCGGCGGGGCGCTTGCCGCGCTTCTGGACCAGGTCCAGGAAGGCGTACACGGTGTTCTGGAACTGCGGGGTGCTCATCAGGCCAGTCAGCGCTTCGACTTCAAGGACTGCTGATTCCTGCTGCGAGATGGCCAGGCCCTTGCGGAAGACCTCAAGCACCTTGTACGGTGCCGGGGCCGCGCCGGACAGCTTCGCATCGACGAACTTTTCGGCAGCGTCGGCCGCATCCAGCCAGCGGCGAGCAACCTCGGGATCGGTTGGATCGACCGCATTGGGGCGCTTGACCTCTGTGGTTCCGGAGATGACACCGTCAGCGAAGGCAATGGAGTGCTCGATGAAGTCAGCTGGTTCGAACAGGGCGTCGGCCACCCCCATCTTGGCAGCTGCCGGACCGGAGAGGGTGCGGTTGCTGTTCAGCGGGTTCTCGATCATGACCTTCAGCGCGTTCTCGGGGCCGACTAGGCGGGGCAGGCGGTATACGCCGGCCCAACCCGGAATCAGGCCGAGGAAACCTTCTGGCAGGCCCAAAGCGCCCGCGGCGGTGCTGACCGTGCGGTAGTTGCAAGCCAGCGCGATTTCCAAGCCGCCGCCGAGCGCCAGGCCGTTGATGAAAGCGAAGGTCGGAACGCCCAAATCGGCAAGCAGCTCATAGGTGTAGTGGCCCAGCGAAGCCATGGCGGTTGCTTGATCCGGTGCGCTCAGGCGGGTGACGGCCGACAGGTCGGCACCGGCAATCAGGAAGTACGGCTTGCCGGTGATCGCCAGGGCATCGATCTCGCCATTCTTGGCGCGTTCTGCTTGGACTTCCAGCGCGGCGCGCAGTTCCAGCAGGCCATTGGGCCCGAGGGTGGTCGGCTTCTTGTGGTCCAGGCCGTTATCCAGGGTCAGCAGTGCCAGTGTCTTGCCGGTTGGCAAGGCCACGTCCTTCACGAAGGTGTGGGTGACGGTCTCATCGTGCATCAGCTGCGCGACAGCCTGGAAATCTTTGCTCATTGCAGTCATTGTCTCTTCCTTATGCCTTGCTGCCGAAGTCCGCGTGGTTTGGGTTCTCCCAGATCACTGTGCCGCCCATGCCCAAGCCGATGCACATGGTGGTGATGCCATAGCGCACCGAATGGTCTTCGGAGAACTGGCGGGCCAGCTGGGACATCAGGCGCACGCCGGAAGAGGCCAGCGGGTGGCCCACGGCGATGGCACCGCCGTACCGGTTCACGCGCTCATCGTCCTGGTCGATTCCGTAGTAGTCGAGGAAGGACAGCACTTGCACGGCGAAAGCCTCGTTGATTTCGAACAGGCCGATGTCGTTGATGCCAAGGCCGGCCTTGGCCAGGGCCTTTTCGGTGGCCGGCACCGGCCCGTAGCCCATCACGTCCGGGTCCACGCCGGCGAAGGCGAAGGAGACCATGCGCATCTTCGGTTCCAGGCCCAGTTCGCGCACTGCCTCGCCGCTGGCCAGCAGGGCGGCGGTGGCTCCGTCGTTCAAGCCTGCTGCGTTGCCTGCGGTCACGCGTCCGTGGGCGCGGAAGGGGGTGCGCAGTTCGGCCAGCGATTCCATGGTGGTGCCTGGCCGTGGCGGCTCGTCAACCGAGTTCACGGCCCAGCCTTCGCCCGGCCGCTTGGCTGCCACGGGGATCAGATCGGCCTGGATCTGCTGGTTCTCGTAGGCCTTGGCCAGCTTGGCCTGCGATGCGACAGCATAGCGGTCGGCGCGTTCCTTGGTGATCGCAGGGAAGCGGTCGTGCAGGTTCTCCGCGGTATTGCCCATGTTCAATGCTTGCGGGTCGACGATGCGCTCGGAGAGGAAGCGCGGGTTCGGGTCCGCTCCGGCGCCCATGGGGTGGTTGCCCATGTGCTCCACGCCGCCGGCGACCACTACGTCGTAGGCGCCGAAAGCGATGCCGCCGGCGGTCGCGGTGACGGCGGTCATCGCTCCGGCGCACATGCGGTCGATGGCGAAGCCCGGAACGGACTTGGGGATGCCGGAGAGCAGGCCCACGGTGCGGCCCAAGGTCAAGCCCTGGTCGCCGGACTGCGTAGTTGCGGCCATGGAGATCTCGTCGATCTTCTCGGCAGGAACTTCCGGGTTGCGTTCCAGCAGGCCGCGTACGGCTTTGACGGCAAGGTCATCGGCGCGGGTACCGTGGTAGATCCCCTTCTCGCCGGCTTTGCCAAATGGGGTGCGTACCCCGTCGATGAAGACGACATCGCGGTCGTCGAGCGAAGGGCGCGCATTGTTGCGCACGGTCGAAGCGTTGGCACTCACCGTCGGGCTCCTTGGGGTTAGTTCATGCTGCCCGTGAAGACCGGGCAGTGGCCAGCATCACTGTGACCTGAACCATACGTTACTCAGTAGTAACTTGAAGTGCAAGTGCAGCACCTCGCAAATCCGGGAACCCGCGGTGAATCCTTCTTGGAAACCGCCTAGGCCTGCTTCAACGCGATGGCCAGCTTGTCCGCAAGAAGTCCACGCTGCCACTGGCGGGCACCGAGATTTTCCAGCATGTCCGCTACGCTTGCCTCGCTGATGCGAGCCGGCGCATTCCAGCACAATTCACGCAGGTACTTCGGGGTCAAGAGATTCTCGCCGGGAATATTCCAGTGCTCGCTCACCTCATTGACGACCAGCTTGGCCGCGTCCAGCCGGTTCGCCGCGGCCGGGTTCTTTTCGGCCCATGAACGAGGGTGCGGCAAGTCCGGCTTGGGGGCGCGCAGGTCGGGCAGGTCCCTGGTGCTATTGCCGCGCTTGATCGCGTCGACCCAGCGTGCGGCATCGCGTTTGGCATTGCGCGTGTGGAACCCGGGGATCTGCAAGAGCGCTGGAACGCTGGTGGCGCGCTGATCCACAGCGGCCATGATGGCGCGGTCGGGAATGAGCCGACCCGGGGCAACGTCGCGGCTCTGCGCCAGGGCTTCGCGGGAAAGCCACAGTTCGCGAGCTACCGCCAGGTTGCGTCGGCTCTTGAGCTTATGGATGCCGGACAATTTGCGCCACGGCACCTGTGCCGGGGAAGGGTCAGGCAGATTGCGTTCGTACTCGAATTCCTGGAAGGCGAAATCCAGCTTGCCCTGCTCTTCCAGCACCGCGGTGATGGCCTGGCGCAGCTCTTCGAGAACTTCCACATCCAGTGCGGCGTAGTTCAGCCACGATTCAGGCAACGGGCGGGTGGACCAGTCCACTGCCGAATGTTCTTTGGCCAACTGCAGCTCGAGCAATTCGCCCACCATGGTACCCAGCGAGACGCGGGGGAATCCCGCAAGACGGCCAGCCATCTCGGTATCGAACAGCGAGGTAGGGGACATGCCCAATTCGTGCAGGCACGGCAAATCCTGGGTGGCCGCATGCAGGATCCAGGGCTGCTCGTTGACGAACTCGCGCAACGGGGACAGATCGTCCAGGGTTTCCGGGTCGATCAGCCAAGTACCCGCACCTTCTCGGCGAATCTGCAGCAAGAAGGCGCGCTGGCCGTAGCGGAACCCGCTGGCTCTTTCGGTATCCACGGCCAGATCGCCGGTGCCGGCTTCCAGTGCGCGCACTGCACGGCGCAAGGCAGGTGCGGTGTCGATGACTTCGGGGATCCCGTCGCGCGGCGCACTTAGTGGCGTCAGAACGGGTGCGGCGGCCTCGTTGGCAGTGGTGGATGATGCGGGAGCGGAAGAGTCAGAATTCGGCATGGTGCTTCCATTCTAGGACTATTCGGCTCCATCGCATTGATAATCGCTAGCTCAGGCGGCGATGAGGCAGCTGCTGCACGCCTTCGGGCAGGGGAGGCAGGCCGGCGAAAGTGCAAACCATATCGGCCCACGCGCTCAGATGCGTTCCCAGATGGTCAGAGTCCGGGGACCAGGAAGCACGCAGCTCGATATCGATATGGTCTTGTTCCCCGGCGAGATTGCCGAAGGATTCGGAAATTACCCGAGTCGCAGTACCGCCAGCGGAATGGTATGCGGCGTCGCGATCGCGCAGGGCTTCTTCGAGCCATGACCACGCGACGGAAGCCAGCATGGAATCCTGGCCCATTTCATGATCCAGACGGGCCCGAATGTAGGTGACGATGCGGAACTGGCCATTCCACAGTTCTTGGCCTGCGGGGTCGAAGAGGAGGATGAAGCGTCCGGTGGCCAGCTGCTCGGCTGGTTGGAGGAACGGGGTGCGGCCAATCTCCTGGCCCTGGGGGCCGTGTCCGGGAGCAACCACATCCATCACGTCGCCACTGAGTGCCAGCGCGAACGGCGCCAGCCTGCCAGGGGCCGGAATTTCGGTGAATTTCAGTTCCTTGCGCACCTTGGCATGCGACAACTCTTCAAGGGCCGTGGCAAAGGCCTTCGGAATGGCGGAAGCAGGGCGATCATTGGTCACAATTTGAGTCTAAGCGCGCCGTACCCGAGCATGGGTACGGCGCGCCGACCGCGGGTTCATGCTAAGCGGCGG
This sequence comes from Glutamicibacter sp. NPDC087583, assembly GCF_044743685.1. NCBI lineage: Bacteria > Bacillati > Actinomycetota > Actinomycetes > Micrococcales > Micrococcaceae > Glutamicibacter > Glutamicibacter sp. NPDC087583. The sequence continues at coordinate 669,989 of NZ_JBIUWY010000001.1, forward strand.
CGTAGGCGCCAAGCAGCTCGTGCAGCTTGGCAATGAACGCTGCAACATCTTCCTCGGTGGTGTCGAACGAGCACATCCAGCGCACTTGGCCGGCCGCGCGATCCCAGTCGTAGAAGCGGAAGTGCTCGCGCAGCTGGTCGCTGACCTCGGTAGGCAGCTGGGCGAAGACGCCGTTGGCCTGAGTCGGGTAGACCAGCTGGACTCCGTCAATTTCCTCAACTGCCTGCGAGAGCTTGGCGGCCATGGCGTTGGAGTGGCTTGCCAATTCGCGCCACAGATCGGTGCCGTAGAGCTCGATCAGCTGTGCGGAGATGAAGCGCATTTTCGAACCCAGCTGCATGTTCATCTTGCGCAGGTACTTCAGGTCCTGGGCCAGTTCGCTGCGCAGGGTCAAAATGCCCTCACCGAGCAGGATGCCGTTCTTGGTACCGCCGAGGGAAACAATGTCCACGCCGACGTCAGTGGTCAGCGCGCGCAACGGCACGCCCAGGGAGGCCGCGGCGTTGGACAGGCGCGAGCCATCCAGATGCACTTTCATGCCCAGCTCGTGCGCGTGGTCGGTGATGGCCTTGATTTCCCCAGGGGTGTACAGGGTGCCCAGCTCGGTGGCCTGGGTGATCGACACGGCCAGCGGCTGCGCGCGGTGCTCGTCGCCCCAGCCCCATGCTTCCTGGTCGATCAGCTCTGGAGTCAGTTTGCCGTCGGGAGTGTCAACCTGCAGCAGCTTGAAGCCGCCGATACGCTCCGGCGCACCGTTCTCATCCACATTGATATGTGCAGAAGATGCGCAGATGACAGCGCCCCAGCGTGGAAGCAAGGACTGCAAGGCGATGACATTGGCGCCGGTGCCGTTGAAAACCGGGAAGATCTGGGCTTCCGGGCCAAAGGCATTGCGGGCGACGTTGCCTAGTTCCTCGGTGTACTGGTCCTCACCGTAGGAGATCTGGTGGCCGCCGTTGGCGCGGGCAATCGCATCCATGATGCGCGGGTGCACGCCAGAATAGTTATCCGAAGCGAATCCGCGAATCGAAGCGTCGTGGGTAAAAGTCATGCTGTGGAGGTCCTTAGTAGTTCAAGGGGTGAAGTCGAAAGCTATGCCAGTGCAGCGCCCAGAGGTGTGCAGCGGCCAGTAATCAGGCCTTGGGCAATGCAACCCGGGTGCCATTGAGCTCGCGGGCATCCTGGCCAAGCAAAGCCACTGCGGCCTGGGCAAGAAACTGCACCGGGGTCTGCCCGGAAGGCGTTTCTTCGGGAGACTTGTCGCTCAATGCCTTGACGACCCAACTCACCGCGGCGGCATTTTCTGCCTGCTTGGCGAACAGGCGGGCGATGGCATTGACCCAGTGTTCCGCTGCGGCCTTGACCGCACCGTAGTTGGCATTGGACGGGGTCGGATTCAGCACTGCCTCCGCACTGACTATCGCCAAGCGGCCTGCGGGGGAGGCGACCAGATCATCGACGAAGGCGCGGGAGGTGTTGCGCAGAGTGGTCAGCACGCTGCTGTGCAAGAAATCCCAGTCCTCGTCGCTTTGGCCGGTGATCGACTTACCGCCACGCCAGCCACCTACCAGATGGATCAGCGCATCGATGCTGCCGTGCTCTTCATGAATCCGCAGCGCCAATTGCTTGACCGCTGCGAAGTCGCCCAGATCGCATTCATAGCGGGCATGAACGAACGGGAGGCGTTCGTCGAGGCGCTCTTGGTTGCTTCCCACTGCAAGCACACGCGCTCCGGCATCAACCAGCGCGGTGGCGCTGGCAATGCCGGAGGCGGAAGTAGCACCGGCAAGGAGCACTAGTCTGGATGTCTCGTTCAAGGAGATTCTTTCTTTGCTCACATTTTCTAGCCTAGAGGAAAGGCTAGATTTTCGTTGCCCCGGTCATGCCCTTGGTCGATTCGATGACGGTGGCCATTTTCTTATTCAGAGCTTCGTAGAACATCGACAGCGGGAATTCATCGTCCATGACCTGGTCGGTGATTTCACGTAGTGGTGCGGTCAGCGGCAGGGCATCCGGACCCTTGGCCCAGACCGACGCGGGGTTCGGGGTGACGGTGGCCGAAACCAGTTCGTAGGCAGCAAGCCAGTGGGCCAGCTTCGGACGGTCGATGGACTTCCAATACAGTTCGTCGATCGCATCCCCCAAGGCTGCAACCACCTCGGGTACCTGATCCCAATCGATGCTCAGCTTGGTGTCGGTCCAGTGCAGCACATGGTGCTGGTGCATCCATGCGAACAGCAACTGGCCACCGAGACCGTCGTAGTTGCGTACGCGCGAACCGGTGATGGCGAAGCGGAAGATGCGGTCGAAGATCACCGCGTATTGCACCAGCTTGGCCATCTTGGCGCTCTTCTGATCCGAAGCCGGGTTGGCGGCGATCTTCATGCATTCGCGGAACGCGGTCAAATCGCAACGCAGTTCTTCGAGCGAGTAAAGGAAGAACGGCATGCGCTGCTTGATCATGAACGGGTCGAATGGCAGATCGCCACGCATGTGGGTGCGGTCGTGAATCAGGTCCCACATGATGAAGGTTTCTTCGGTCAGGTGCTGGTCCTTGAGCAGCTCTGCGGCGTCATCGGGCAGTTCGAGGTTGGTGATGCGTGTAGCTTCCTGCAGGACCTTGCGGAAGCGTACAGCCTCACGATCCTGGAAGATCGCGCCCCAAGTGAATGACGGAGTCTGCCGAATGGCGACCGACTCCGGGAAGAGCACCGCGGAATTGGTGTTGTAGCCTTCGGTGAAGTCGATGAAGCGCAGCGGCACGAACAGGGCGTTGGCGTAGTCCTTGCTCTCCAGGTCGGCAATGAACTCAGGCCACATGACCTGCACCAGCACGGCTTCGAGGTGGCGGTTGGTTGAACCGTTTTGGGTGTACATCGGGAAAAGCACCAGATGCAGCAGGCCGTCAATGCGCTGGGCCTGGGGCTGGAACTGCATCAGCGAATCGAGGAAGTCGGGAACGCCGAAGCCTGCATCTGCCCACTGGCGCAGGTCCGTGACCAGCTGCTCAAGATACTCTGCGTCGTGCTCGAAGTGCACGCGCAAGGACTGCACCGACTCGATGATGGAATCAACAAGCTTGGCAGCCTGTGGTGCAGATGCGCTGTCGGCCAAGGAACCGTCCTGTGCCTGGAGGCCCTGGAACTCGGTGGCGGCAGACTTCAGCGTCAGCCAAGCTTCCGAGTTTGCGATCTGCAGTACTTCTGCGTCGGTGGCCGGTACTGGCTTGGAGGAAATCTGAGTCATTTCATACACCTTCTTTTCATGTTTGGGGCAGCGCTCAAGTGCTTACCTTGAACGCTACGCTCAAACAACAGAAAAGGTGATGCTAAGTCATCAGTGAATAAGCAACTCTTGCTCTAAGTGTGATCCATGCCTTGCCACCGACAAAGGCATTAGCCCTGAGCAGGACGCAGGGTCAAGCTCAAAGAGTTCATGCAGTAACGCAGATCGGTTGGGGTTTGGAAACCTTCACCCTCGAAAACGTGGCCCATATGCGAATCGCAATTGGCGCAACGCACCTCAACACGCTTCATGCCCATGGACTCGTCGCTGATATAGCGCACCCGATCTTCGGCCAACGGCGCGAAGAAGGAAGGCCAGCCGCAACCGGCATCGAACTTCGTAGTGCTGGCGAACAGTTCCGAACCGCAGGCTCGGCAGGAGTACACGCCCTCGGTAGTGGTATCCCAGTATTCGCCGGTAAATGGACGCTCGGTCCCTGATTGGCGCAATACGCGGAATTCCTCGGAAGAGAGGATCTGCTGCCACTGCACATCGCTGCGCGCGGCTGCTTCGTCTGCTGGCTGTGCTGATTGGTTTACCGATTCATCATTCATGCAATATAAAACGCTTGAGCAGGCTAGATGATTCCCGGGCCAGGTCATGGAAAGATGAAAACATGGCTCGGAACATCGTAGATACCATGCAACCCCGCAGCGCAGTGCCTGCAACCCTGATTGGGGTTGGGCTGGGACTGGGCGCCGGTTCCCTTGTGGCCGCCAGCGTATCAGCGCTCGCCGGTTACTTCGCCCGACGTGTAGTGACCCCGGAAGAACGCCGCACCGGCAACAGCATCATCCGGGAGGTCGTCACCGATGCCGAGGGCAAACTCTGGTTGCATTTCAACAAGGACGCCGATACCAGCGAACCTGGTCCGTGCAGCTTCCTCACCGAATTCGACTCCTGCGCGCTGCGGCTTTCCGCGCCGGAAGCCGTTCCGGGCAAATCCCGCCTGGTTGCGCGCAAAATCGAGAAGATCTATCACGGCACCCTCCAGGGAGTACGCCGCGGCAACCTATCCGGGGCAATTTACGAGCACCCCGCGGACCTGGGCTTTGACGCAGAAGACGTAGTCGTGCCCCTGGATGGCGGCGACGGTCCAGCCTGGCTGGTGCGTGGCTCCACGAACGAAGATGTCTGGGTGATTGGCGTGCACGGCCGAGGCGCCCGACGTAATGAGACCATTCGGGCGCTGCCTGCCTTGAGCGAACTCGGGGTTACGACCTTGCTGATGAGCTACCGCAATGACGGTTTGGCTCCGAGCGCCCCGGATGGCCGCTACGGTCTGGGCGATACCGAATGGCATGACGTGGAATCGGGTATCCAATTCGCACTGGACCGCGGAGCGAAACAGATCATCTTGCTGGGCTGGTCCATGGGAGGTGCCATCAGCCTGCAGACCGCCGATCGGAGCAAGCTGGCCCACCATATTGACTCGCTCATGCTGGTCGGCCCGGTAATCAATTGGGTAGATGTGCTTTCGCACCAGGCCCGGGCCAATAAGATCCCGCAATCGGTGGGCCTGTTCGGCCAGTGGCTGCTGTCCAATAAGGCAGGGCGCTGGGTCACCGGCCAAGCGGCCCCGGTCAATCTGCGCCGGTTGAATTGGGTGGACCGCGCGGACGAATTGAAATTCCCGACGCTGATAATGCACAGCCGTGATGACGAGTTCGTCCCTAATGGCCCGAGCTTGAAACTGGCGGCGCTGCGCCCGGATTTGGTCACGCTCAAGACCTTTGCCAAGGCAGGGCACACGCGTGAGCCGAATGTGGATCCACAGGGTTTTGCCCGGGCGATCACCGACTTCTTGAGCAAGCGCATGCCGCTGCCTCAAGTCCAATAGCCCAAGGCGGCAAAGGGCCCTGCCCGCGAGAACGATCAACAGATCTCGATCCCGCAGGCAGGGCCCTTTTTTGGCCAAGCGCTGTCTAGCCGGAGGCGATTGGCGCCCAAATGGCTCCGGTCGCCTTCGCGGCATCTCGCGGAGCGATCTCCAGGCTGAAACCGCGGCGCCCGCCAGAAATGAATACCGTCTCGAACTGCTGCGCACTGGAGTCAATGACGGTAGCGGTTTTCTGGCGCTGCCCGAACGGGGAAATCCCGCCCAGGACATAGCCGCTGCGTCGCTGGGCGGCAGCCTTGTCAGCCATCTGCGCCTTCTTCTTGCCCAACGCGGTGCCAATCGCCTTCAGATCCAGCTTCGCATTCACTGGCACCACTGCGACGGCCAGATCCTGGGCGGCGTTGGCCCCGGTGGAGACCATCAGGGTCTTGAAGACCCGGTCGCCACTGGCACCCAATTGCTCGGCTGCTTCGGCGCCGTAGCTTTCGGCCAAGTCGCTATGCGCATAGCTGTGCGCTACATAGTTGATACCTGCCGCATCCAGCGCGGCGGTCGCCGGGGTGGAGGCGGCCTGCTTCTTCTTGCCCACGTGCTTGGGGATCCTTAACTACTGCTTATTGGCTTCTAGCTGCGTTCGATGCAAAACCTACACAGGCAGCTGCTCTGAAATCTGGCGCTTAATGCGGCCGAGCATGGCGGTCATGCCGCGCATGCGCAACGGCGACAGCGCACGGGTCAGACCCAGCTGCTGGGGCATGTCATCGGGAACGGCGAGAATCGCTGCGGCCTCCGCGCCGTCCAGGCCGGCAGCCAGCACCGAGGCGAAGCCGCGGGTGGTTGGAGCCTCCGGGGGAGCGGAGAAGAACAGTCCCACCAGGTTATTCGCTTCGGCCGAGACCTCGACGGCCAAGAACAGCGGCGACTGGCATTCGACAACCTGCTCGAATAGTTCAGGATGATCAGCCAGGCGTGCTGGAAGCTCGGGCAGCTCGCGCGAGTACTCCAGCAGCAGTTCCAAGCGGTCGGCCTCGGGCACCTCGGTGAACTCCTCGACGATTTCGTTCAGTGCATCGGGGAGCTGGCTCATGCGCGGGCTCCGCGCTGCGCAGGCATCTCGCCGGCGGCTTCGCCGCGAACGATGGGCACGCCAACCGCGTTGCCCCACTCGGTCCATGAACCGTCGTAGTTGCGCACGGTTTCGAAGCCCAGCAGGTGCTTGAGCACGAACCAGGTATGGCTCGAACGTTCACCGATGCGGCAGTAGGCCACCACATCGTCGCCCGGCTTCAGGCCGGCGCCGTCGAGGTAGATAGCTTCCAATTCTCCGCGCGAGCGGAAGGTGCCGTCCTCGGCCGCAGCCTTGGCCCATGGCACCGATGCGGCGGTTGGAATGTGCCCGCCGCGCAGGGCGCCTTCTTCCGGGTAATTCGGCATGTGGGTACGTTCGCCGGTGTATTCCTCGGCCGAACGCACGTCGATCAGCGGGTTGCCCAGGTGCTTCAGGACCTCCGGAAGGAAAGCGCGGATCTCGGAGTCGACGCGCTCGACCACCGGGTATTCGGTGGCGGTCACGGCCGGCTTCTCGGTGCTCAGCTCGCGGCCTTCAGCGATCCACTTGTCGCGGCCGCCGTCCATCAGGCGGACATCTTCGTGGCCGAAAAGTGTGAAGACCCACAGCGCGTAGGCGGCCCACCAGTTGGACTTGTCCCCGTAGATGACCACGGTCGACTCGCGGGTGATGCCCTTGGCGGCCATCAGCTGTGCGAAGCCTTCGCCGTCGACGTAGTCGCGCGTGACTTCGTCATTCAGCTCCGTGTGCCAGTCAATCTTCAGCGCGCCTGGCACGTGGCCAGTGGAATACAGCAAGATGTCCTCATCCGATTCCAGTACTACGAGATTCTCGGCTCCGAGGTTGTCTGCCACCCACTGGGTGGAAACCAGTCGTTCTGGGTGAGCATAGGCAGCATATTTCTCGTTGGATTCGACGGGCAACGACATTCCTAATCACGATCCTTGCGGGTGTCAGTTTTTGCCACGCTGGAAACAGCGGGCACGGGCATTACTTCTAGCCTAGTCCTCATCCATTGCGAACCCAGTGTGCTCTACGACATTTTCGGCAATGATTCGCCGCGTTCAAGGTAAACTGGCCGATGGGAAAGCCACGGCTTCCCGACCATTTCCTGAGCAATCAACTGAAGGACTCCCACAGCCAATGGCGACGATCACCCACCTGAGCGAGACCAAGCCGAATCTTTCAATCGAAGAACTGCTGGCCGGATTCCACCCGTCCTACCGCTTTGGTGAAGTGTCCTTCAATACCTATCGCCCGGATCCTAACCAGCCTTCGCAGACCGAAGCCGTCAATAAGCTCAAGGCTTTCGCAGAAACCGTGGGCAAGAACAGCTCCGGTTCGTTCTTCTCCAAGCTTTTCGGCAAGAAGAAGGAAACCAAGAACGGCATCTACCTCGATGGCGGCTTCGGCGTAGGCAAGACCCACCTGCTCGCCTCCCTGTGGCATGCAGCCCCGGGCCGCAAGGCCTTCGGCACCTTCGTTGAGTACACCAACCTGGTTGGCGCGCTGTCCTTCCGCCAGACCGTTGAAGTGCTCAGCCAATACTCGCTGGTCTGCATCGACGAGTTCGAACTGGATGATCCGGGGGACACCGTGCTGATGTCCCGGTTGATGCGCGAGCTGTCCGATGGTGGCGTGAAGCTGGCGGCAACCTCCAACACCCTGCCTGGTGCGCTGGGCGAGGGGCGCTTCGCGGCAGTGGATTTCCAGCGTGAAATCAAGACCCTGTCAGAGCAGTTCGACGTGCACCGCGTCGAAGGCGAAGACTTCCGCCACCGTGGCCTGCCCGATGCCCCCGAGCCCTTGGAAGATGAGAGCATCAAGGCATTCGCCCTGGATCGCTACCCGGACAAGACCTTGGCCGATGACAACTTCGACGATCTGGTGGCTCACCTTTCGAAGGTTCACCCGTCGCGTTACCGCCAGTTGCTTTCCGAGACTGATGTGCTGGTTCTGCACAATGTGGATACCATCACCGATCAGGCCATCGCCCTGCGTTTCGTGGTTCTTGCTGACCGCCTGTACGACAAGGACGTGCCAATCGTTGCCTCAGGCAAGCCATTCAGCGAACTGTTCACCCCGGAAATGATGTCCGGCGGCTACCAGAAAAAGTACTTCCGCGCCGTCTCGCGCCTGACCGCTTTGGCTCGTGAAGGCCAAGTTGGAGAACCAGCGCTCTAAGCCGGAAACACCGGTCCCGCCACTTCATCGTCGAGCCCTGCGCTCGACGATGAAGTGCGTTAAGAGCCCTGCCACCAAGGCCCAGAAGGCACCGCCGATCCCGAAGAGCGTGAGATTGCCGGCAGCGACCAGGACCGTGGCCAATGCGCTCAACCGCCAGGAGGAATCGGCCATCGCTCCGAGCAGCGCATTGGCGAGTGTTGCCAGCAACGCCAAGCCCGCCGCCGCCTGGAACAGCCCCTCGGGCGAGGCGCTGGCCACCGATACGATCAGCGCGCTCAAGGCACCGAAGACCAAGTAGAAGACGCCTGAACTCGCCGCCGCCCGCCAACGCAGCCGGGGGTCCGGGCCGGCCTGCTCTCCGGCAGCCAGCGCCGCGGTGATTGCCGCCAGGTTGATGGCATGCCCGCCGAAGAACGCGCCGCTAGCCGACCCCACTCCGGTCGCCAGCATGGTGGGGCGCCACGGCGCTGTGTACCCGAAGGAGCTGAGCACGGCCACGCCCGGAATATTCTGCGATGCCATCGTCACCACGAACAACGGAACGCTGATGCTGGCAATGGCCTGCCAGGAGAATTCAAGACCGACCCACTGCAGCTGCGGAAGAACTTCGAGTGAATCCCACGTCGCGGTGCGTCCAATATGCCATAGGCCGAACCCCACCGCCGCCAGCATGCTCAGCGCTACAGCGAATTTCGGAAGGATCCTGAGCCCGACGAAGAACACCAGGAGGATACCCAACGCGGGCAACGGGATGCTGGCCACGGCTGTAAATGGTTTCAGGCACAGCGGGATCAAGACACCGGCGAGCATGCCTTGGGCAATTGGGACCGGAATACGAGTGAGCAGCCGGTGCAAGGACGGTACCAGACCGGTCAACATGATCAGTGCGCCGCTGACGATGAATGCCCCCACTGCCTGATTGAACCCGAACACTCCGGGAGCCAGTGAGGCGAGCATCGCGGCACCGGGAGTGGACCATGCAATGCTGATCGGCTGGCGGTATCGCAGCGAAAGCGCAATGGTGCTCAGGCCTATGCAGAGGGACAGGACGAATAAGCCTGAGGCGGCCTGTTCGCTAGAAGCTCCGACCTGGAATAATCCGGCCAGTACGACGGCGAAGGATGCTACAAACCCCACCATGGTGGTGATCAATCCCGCAAGCACGGAATGGAAAAGGCCAGCTCCATCTGGGGGCGTGTGACGAGTCATACTCTTTTTCTACAGGGTGGCGCCGGTTGGCCGAAAATCGGCATGAATTAATTCCCCTGATATGACGTTAAAGCAGGGAAGGTACCGACCTCGGTCGGTACCTTCCCAGGATGCTCGGGCAAGCCGAGGGGAGTGCGTCGAGGAATTAGGCCTCGTTATTCTCGCCTTCGCCTCCGCCAAGGCCATTGAGGTAGTCGCCAGCGCCCTGCTGGACACCGTCTACCTGCTCGGCGAACTTGCCGCCGGTCTTGTCATCGACAAAATCACCAGCCTGTTCGATACCCTGGGATACCTGCTCCGGGTTCTCCTTGGCGAATTCCTCTGCCTTGCCACGCAGATCATCAAATCCTGCCATGCTGCACCTCCATTCGTCTGTGGGAACCCCTGTAGCTCCACAACTACTACCCACCCTAAAGGCTCAGGCCAACGCATGGAAGTGCATTAGGGACATTTCCCCAGTTGCCTAGGTGTTTTGCTGGTGGCTGTCAGATTGCACACAGGTTAGCTATTTACTAGTCAGGGAAGTGGTGGCCGCCTGGAACGATGGTTAAAGCAAAGATGGGAATCACGAAAAGTGATTCCCATCTTTATTTGGAGCGGTCAACGAGGTTCGAACTCGCGACCTCAACCTTGGCAAGGTTGCGCTCTACCAGCTGAGCTATGACCGCAAAACTATATTCAATTATTTGGAGCGGTCAACGAGGTTCGAACTCGCGACCTCAACCTTGGCAAGGTTGCGCTCTACCAGCTGAGCTATGACCGCATATATTTAGTTATTAGATCCATGGTCTGGTGAACCATGATTCCGTGCGCGATACTGGGATCGAACCAGTGACCTCTTCCGTGTCAGGGAAGCGCGCTACCGCTGCGCCAATCGCGCAAAAAAGATCAAGCAATCTTCATTGCGAGGTGGGGACGGGATTCGAACCCGCGTATACGGCTTTGCAGGCCGCTGCCTCGCCTCTCGGCCACCCCACCATACTGACCGAAGTCAGAGTGACTAGTTTTACCTAGTCGGTGAATCTTTTTGCGAGCGGACAACGAGGTTCGAACTCGCGACCTCAACCTTGGCAAGGTTGCGCTCTACCAGCTGAGCTATGTCCGCAAAATGTGTTGTTTTGTGAACGTTTCCGTTCGCTCCAACGAGTAAAAACTCTATACGAGTTTTCGCATCCCCACAAATCGAGACGCTGAGATCTGGTTCACATGGCCTAAAAACCGCGGAACTACGCGGAAAATTGATTTTTCCGTCTCGACTAGGAGCGAAGCAAGCCGAGCGCATGCCATGATCGTGTGCATGACGTCACCAAAACTGGCTATTCAAACAGACCTGGGCCGCATGTACAGCCGAAAAGTCGGCGGGGAAGCGATTGTCCCATCCATCACCACAGTCATTGGCATGGACAAGCTCGACCTCTCCGGCTGGGCCGGGTACATGGCGGCCAAGTCGCTTTCCGATGATCATCGGCTGGTGCAAGCGGTGGGGGACCCGCGCCAATTGCGCTCACTCGTGCGAGATGCAGCCGGTGCGGCCGAAGCTTATCGGGATTCCGCGGCCATGCGCGGGGACCGGGTGCATAACTACGCGGAGCAGCGCGCCCTGCAAGCGCTGGATCTGGAACATGACCTAGGCTCAGCCCAAGCCGCGCTCGAAGCGAATATGGAGCTGGGCTTCGCACGCCACTTCGACCAATGGTGGGAAGACTACGATGTCCGGCCCCTTGCCGCCGAGGTGACGGTTTGGAATCACAGCGTCGGCTACGCCGGCACCATCGACCTGGTCGCCAAGATCGGCGGTCGAACCTGTCTCGTTGACTACAAGACCAAAAACACCGACCGCGACGGCTTCGTCAAGCGTCCTGACGACAAGGTGATCATGCAGCTCGCGGCCGCATGCAAAGCCGAAGAGCAAGTCGTCGATGCCGAACAAGGCACGTGGGAAGAGTGGGAGCACGGGACCGATGCCATGCTGCTCGCCGTAGCCCTGGGCGAGACCGGGGCGCGCACCTTCATGGCCCCGCCTCCAGCTTTGCCCGACTACTGGTCCAAGTTCTATGCCTTGCGCCGGAATTGGGAAGCCTCATTCAGGATCGCGCAGTCGCGTGCCTCACTGGCCGAAATCACGCCGCCAGCTCAATAAAGTCGCACGCCCACCGCGTAGACTGGAACGGTTAGCTTTCGGCATTGCGAAACCTAATACCAATGTCCACGGCAGGGAAGGTACCAGCGGATTATGGCGATTTTGGGAATTCGGATCATCGGAGACCCCGTTCTACGCACCCCAGCGCAGGAGGTGACCGACTTTGGCCCGGAGCTCCAGAAGCTCGTCGAAGACATGGACCAGACGATGGAAAACGTCACCGGTGCAGGACTTGCCGCACCGCAGGTCGGTGTTTCCCTGCGCGTCTTCACCTACCAAATTGGCGAAAAACGCGGACATATCGTGAATCCGGTGCTGGAGCTCAGCGAGGATTACCAGGAAGACCAGGTGGAGGGCTGCCTGTCCATCCCGGGCATTGCAGCACCAGTTCGGCGCCGGCGCTATGCCAGGGCCACCGGCTTCGATAAGTTCGGCAACCCGGTAGAACTCGAAGGCGCCGACATGCTCGCCCGCTGCTTCCAGCACGAAACCGATCACCTGGACGGCATCTTGTTCCTGGACCGGCTGGCACCAGAAGAAAAGAAAGCGGCGTGGCGCACCTTGCGGGCCAACAACTACTCGCAGACCGCTAACGCCACCGTAAAGAAACGTTCCGGAGCCCTGGGCTCCAGCTTTGGCGCAGGATTGGGGTTCTAACTCATGCGTATTTTATTCGCCGGCACACCACAGGTCGCCGTCACTTCCCTGGATTACCTGCACGAGGCCGGTTTTGAAATTGCCGCAGTGCTCACCCGTCCCGATGCCCCGTTGGGACGCAAACGCGTGCTGACCCCATCGCCGGTTGCCGCTCGCGCCGCAGAACTTGGCCTGCCGATCATCAAGGCTGCCAAGATCACCGAAGAAACTACCGCCGAACTTGCGGCCTTGGATCTTCAAGCCGCGGCCATCGTCGCCTATGGAGGGCTAGTGCCGGAGGCGGCATTGGCAGTTCCAACCTATGGCTGGATCAACCTGCACTTCTCCTTGCTGCCGCACTGGCGGGGTGCCGCTCCGGTGCAGCATTCCATTATCAACGGCGACGACATCACCGGTGCAGTCACCTTCCAGCTGGAAACCGGACTGGACACAGGTCCGGTATTCGGACAGGTCACCGAGAGAATTGGTGAACTGGACACCGCAGGCATCATGCTCGAACGGCTCAGCCGGTCCGGCTCGAACCTGCTGGTGCAGACCTTGCAAGCTCTGGATTCCGGGCAGGCCATTGCCATTCCGCAGTCCGGATCGCACACCTACGCACCGAAGCTTACCGACGTGGATGCGGAGCTGGACTTCACCCGGACCGCCACGGAAATCCGTCGGCGCGCCCACGGAACGACCCCGTCCCCGGGCGCCTGGGTCAAGGCCGAAGACAAGCGCTTCAAATTCGGTCCACTGCGTGAGCACCGCGAGATCACCGACCTTGCGCCAGGCGAAGTGCGCATCGAGCCAGGCAAGCAGCCGAAGGTATACATCGGCACCGCCACCTGGGCCCTGCAGCCCACCGGAATCCAGCCTCCGGGCAAGAAAATGATGAACGCCAGCGACTGGGCACGTGGAGTGCTCACCCAGGGAACGAAAGTGAGCTTCGCATGAGCGGACAGGAACCACGCGGCGGATACCGCGACAATGATCGCCGCAATGAGCAGGGCCGTACCCGCAACCGCGGCCAGGCCGGCCCGCGCAAGTATTCGGCATCCGCACCCGGCCAGCGAAAGCGCGCGGCCGACCCGGCACGCCTGGTAGCTTTCAAGACCCTGCGTGAGGTATCCGGCGCGGATGCCTACGCCAACCTGGTGCTGCCGAAGATGATCCGCGAATACCAGCTTGACCGCCGCGACGCGGGCTTCGCCACCGAACTGGCCTACGGGGCACTGCGCGGACAGGGGTTCTACGACGCGATCCTGACCACCCTGGTTGACCGTCCGCTGGCCGAGCTGGATCCGGCCATCCTCGATGCGCTGCGCCTGGGCGCCCACCAGCTGCTGGCCATGCGTGTGCCCAAGCATGCCGCCCTGGATGAAACCGTGTCGCTGGCTCGTGCGCAGATCGGTGCCGGTCCGTCCGGCCTGATCAACGCCGTACTGCGGCGCGTTTCGGCCAAGGAAGCCGATGAATGGACTGAGCTGCTGGGCAATGCTGCCGCTTCGGAGTCCGAGCGGCTGGCCATCGAGCACTCGCACCCGGATTGGATTGTCCGTGCCTTGCGCGGCGCGCTGATTTCCCATGGCCGCGACGCCAGCGAACTCGAAGCCCTGCTGGAGGCGGATAACCTGGCGCCGCTGGTGAACCTGGTGTCCCTGCCAGGGCTGGGCGATCTGTCCGGCGCCCTGGAATCCGGGGCGGAACCGGGCACCTTGCTGGCTGATTCGGCCACCTACAAGCACGGCGACGTCTCGCGTGTGCCAGGTGTCAAGGAAGGCACCGTGCGTGTCCAGGATGCCGGCAGCCAGGTCATGGCCCGCGCCCTGGCTACTATCGAATTGCCCGAAGCCGGCGAGGACCGCTACTGGCTGGATCTTTGCGCAGGTCCAGGCGGAAAGGCGGCGCTGCTCGCAGCGATCGCCGTGCAGCGCGACGCCCGCCTGACTGCCAACGAGCCAACACCGCACCGCGCTCGCCTGGTCGAGAACTCGTTGGCTGCGGTGCCGCATGACTACTGGATGGTCACCGGTGACGACGGACGCAGCTTCGGCGGTCTGGACTATGCAGGGGACTACGACCGCATCATGGTCGATGCCCCTTGCTCCGGCTTGGGCGCATTGCGCCGCCGCCCGGAATCGCGTTGGCGCAAAGCCCCGCGCGACATTCCGGAACTGACCAAGTTGCAAGGCGAGCTGCTCGCTGCAGCCTTCAACGCGGTCCGCGTCGGCGGCGTCATCGGCTTCGTCACCTGTTCGCCGCATCAGGCCGAAACCCGCCTGGTTGTGGAAGACTTCTTGAAGCACCACGAAAACGCGGCACTGCTGGATACCAGCGCCGCGGTTTCCTCGGTGATGTATCAGGACGCGCCATCGGCAGGCCATGCACTGGGCGATGGGAGCACCGTGCAGCTGTGGCCGCACGTGCACGGCACCGACGCCATGTTCATGGCAATCCTGACCAAAAAAGCCTAGCCAAGCCCGAGTATTCCAAGGAGCATCCATGCGTAATGCGCGGATCAACCCGTCGATCCTGTCCGCTGATTTTGCGAACCTCGCTAGCGAGCTGGACCGCATCCACACTGCCGACGCGGTCCACGTGGATGTCATGGACAACCATTTCGTTCCCAATCTGACCTTGGGCTTGCCCGTGGTTGATGCGCTGCACAAGGTCAGCAAGCTGCCGATCGATGTGCACCTGATGATTGAGAACGCGGATCGCTGGGCCCCGGAATACGCGCAGCTCGGCGTGGATTCGGTAACTTTCCACGCCGAGGCTTCGGCAGCTCCTGTCCGCTTGGCTCGTGAATTGCGTTCCGCCGGGTCCAGGGCCGCCATGGCCTTGCGCCCGGCCACGCCGATCGAACCCTACCTGGACATGCTCGGCGAGCTGGACATGGTTCTGCTGATGACCGTGGAACCAGGTTTCGGCGGCCAGAAGTTCCTGGATCTGGTCCTTCCCAAGATCAAGCGTGCCCGGGCTGCCATTGACGGCAGCGGCAAGCCGATTGCGCTGCAGGTTGACGGCGGCATTTCGCGCGACACGATCCTGCGCGCCGCCGAAGCCGGTGCGGATGTCTTCGTCGCCGGTTCCGCGGTGTACTCGGCCCAGGAGCCATCGGTGGAAATCGATGTATTACGCAATCTTGCGCTGGGCGGTCACTAGCGGCGCACAAAGTGTGTCAGAATAAACCCAGTAAACACGAATACGTGCTCCGGGGTCGGTGAAAGTCCGAACCGGCGGTGATAGTCCGCGACCCGCAACCAAAGCCACAAGCTGAGGGAACGGTTGAACTGGTGAAATTCCGGTACCGACAGTTAAAGTCTGGATGGGAGAAGCACGAATTTGAGATGCCTACTGGTACTGCCGATAGCCCGCACCGGGTCTATCTCCTAAAGCAGAGCCACAGGCCCATCAAATGCACACCCCCGGAGCCGCCGCTTCGAGAAGGGTGGAATGATGGATTTCCTGCGGTGGCTCATTGAAGCTTTCAACTCACAAATTGCGATCGGCTCGTCGGCACTTTTGGTGCGCGAAGTCGTAGGCAATATCTTCGGCCTGGCCAGCGCCGTGGGCGGCATGCGCCGCAAAGTCTGGGCCTGGCCTATCGGAATCGTCGGCAACCTGTTGCTGCTGACGGTGTTCCTGGGCAGCATTTTCGATACCGGATACACTGCCAACCTCTGGGGCCAAGCCGGCCGGCAGATCATGTTCATCGCCGTCTCGGTCTTCGGCTGGTACCGCTGGAAGCAGGCCAAGAACGGCACCGGTAGCGCCGTCACCCCTGAATGGGCTTCCAACAAGGCTCGCCTGGGCCTGATCGCCGTGCTGATCCTCGGTACCCTCGCAGTGACACCGATCTTCCGCCTCCTCGGCTCCTATGAACCTGTCTGGGCTGATGCGTGGACCTTCGTTGGCTCGATGCTCGCCACGTACGGCATGGCCAAGGGCTGGGTCGAATTCTGGCTGATCTGGGTCGCCGTCGACGCCGTAGGCGTGCCGCTGCTGTTCTCCGCCGGCTACTACGCCAGCGCGTTCATGTACCTGTTCTACGGGGCATTCACCCTGGTCGGCTTCTTCGTCTGGGCCAAGTCCAAGCGCGACGCGAAACCCCAGATTGAAACCGAAATGCTCGATCCAACCATCTCGCGCCAACGCTGAAAGGGGAGCAGCACCATGATTACGACCCAGCAGCTCGACGCCGCATTGCGCACCGCGCTGGAAACCGCCGGACGCGGCCACCGCGGGGCCAACCCGCTGGTCGGCGCCTGCGTCCTGGATGCCGAGGGAAATATCATCGCCACCGGTTTTCATATCGGGGCGGGGCATCCGCACGCCGAGGTCGACGCACTGCGCCGCCTGGGCAAGATGCCTCCTGCCAAGGCCCGCGAACTAACGATGGTAGTGACCCTCGAACCGTGCAACCACACCGGTCGCACAGGTCCCTGTGCCCGAGCCATCGTGGAAGCCGGCGTCGGGCAGGTGTACTACGCAGTCTCGGATAACACCGCCGCCAGCGGAGGTGCCGACTACCTGCGCAGCCACGGAACCCAAGCCACCCAGCTGGAGGATTTCTCCGCGGCGAAGCAGCTGAACCACCGCTGGTTCATCGCCAAGGCCGAAGTCCGACCGTTCATCACGGTAAAAATTGCCCAGTCGCTCGACGGCCGGATCAACGCACCGGATGGCACGAGCCAATGGATCACCTCCGAGGCCTCGCGCAACCACGCGCACACCCTGCGCTCCCGCGTGGATGGCATCCTGGTCGGCACGAACACGGCGATCATCGACAATCCGCGGCTGACCGCCCGCACTCCCGAGGGGCAGCTGCATGAACGCCAGCCCTTCCGCCTGGTCATGGGCGAACGCGATTTGCCAGCAGATCTGGCACTCGCCCAGGGAAGCGATTGGTCGCAGATCCGCAGCCACGACGTGCAAGAGGCCATCGCCCGGGCTAACGAGTTGGGCCTGGCCCACCTGCTGATTGAAGGTGGCGCCACGGTCGCCTCGGCCTTCATCGCAGCAGATCTGGCCGACGAAATCTACTGCTACCAAGCACCAGTGCTGATCGGCGCAGGCAGCTCATCGGTCAACATGCCAAGCACCACCACACTCAGTGACGCGCAGCGTTTCCGGCTGGATTCGGCCAGCAACGAATCGTTGACCCGGCTGGGCGATGATATTGCCCTGCATCTAGAACCGTTGCCCCGCGCCTAAGCGCCAGCAACCCCAAACTTTTCAAGGAGTAATCATGTTCACCGGAATTGTCACCGGCCAGGGAGTCATAGAAGGCATCGAGACCTTCAGCGGCAAGGATCTGGCAGTACTGACCCTGCGTGCCCCGGGCCACACCGAAAACCTGGGCCTTGGCGGTTCTCTTGCCGTCAACGGGGTCTGCCTGACCGCCACCGAGCTGGAAGGCGACACGCTCAGCGTCGACGTCATGGGCGAAACCCTGCGCCGCACCACCATCGGCGCCTTGAAAACCGGC
The DNA here is from genome assembly GCF_044743685.1 of Glutamicibacter sp. NPDC087583. Taxonomy (NCBI): domain Bacteria; kingdom Bacillati; phylum Actinomycetota; class Actinomycetes; order Micrococcales; family Micrococcaceae; genus Glutamicibacter; species Glutamicibacter sp. NPDC087583. Next base: position 687,849 of record NZ_JBIUWY010000001.1, read on the forward strand.
GACCAGGTCAACCTCGAACGCTGCACCCCCGCCGGAGGCCGGCTCGATGGGCATGTGGTGCAGGGCCACGTAGACTCCGTCGGCGAGGTGCTGGCCCGCGAAGACCACGGCCAGTGGACCACCTTCCGCATTGGAATCGACGCTGCTTACGCGCCGCTGACCGCGGAAAAGGGTTCCATTGCGCTGGACGGCATCTCGCTGACCATTACCGCAGTCTCCCCGGCAACGAATTCCGGTGGGCACTGGGTCGAGGTCGGCATCATCCCGATCACCCTCGCCGAGACCACCATGGGCACCCGCCAAGTGGGCGAGAAGATCAATATCGAGGTCGACGTGCTCGCCAAGTACGTGGCACGCCTGAATGAATTCGGAGGCCAGCAGTAATGGGCACCTCGACTTTGGATTCCATCCCTACCGCGCTGGCAGCCCTGGCCGCCGGCCGAGCCGTAGTGGTCGTCGACGACGAGGACCGGGAAAACGAGGGCGACATCATCTTCGCCGCCCAGCACGCTACGGCCGAGCTGATGGCCTTCACCATCCGCTACACCTCAGGGGTGATTTGCGTGCCCTTGGGCGCCAAGCGGGCCGACGCGCTGCGCCTGGCCCCGATGGTCGGCATCAACCAGGATGCCAAGGGCACTGCCTTCACCGTCACCTGCGACGCCGCCGAAGGGATCACCACCGGCATTTCCGCTGCCGATCGTGCGCTGACCAGCCGACTGCTGGCCGACCCGGCCACCGAACCGGCCCAGCTCTCCCGCCCGGGCCATATCTTCCCGCTGCGAGCTGCGGCCGGGGGAGTGCTGGAACGTCGCGGGCACACCGAAGCGGCGGTCGACCTGTGCCAGGCCGCCGGCTTGGAACCGGTTGGGGTGATCGGCGAAATCACCAAGGACGACGGTGAAATGATGCGCCTGGATGACCTGCGCGTCTTCGCAGCTGAACACAACTTGCCGCTGATCTCCATCGACGACCTGGCCCGCTGGCGCCGAGTCAACGACGAGATCGAGCTGACCGATCCGATCAAGCTGCCCACCGCCTTCGGGGACTTCACCGCCCGCGCTGCTACCGCAGAAGGCCACGAGCACGTCGTGCTCAGCCACGCCGGCCCCGACGGCGCTAAGCCCGGCAACCTGGTGCGCATCCATTCGGAGTGCCTCACCGGGGACATTTTCGGTTCCTACCGGTGCGACTGCGGCGAACAGCTGCATGCTTCGATGGAAACCATCGCCCGCGAAGGCGGTCACGTCATCTACATCCGCGGGCACGAAGGCCGCGGCATCGGCCTGGCCAACAAGCTGCGCGCCTACGCCCTGCAGGAAGGCGGCATGGATACCCTGGACGCCAACCTGCATCTGGGCTTCCCTGCCGACGCACGCGAGTACTTCGCCGTCGCTGCCATCCTCAAGGCCATGGGCATGGACGAAATCCGATTGCTGAGCAACAACCCGGACAAGCAGGAACAGCTGAATGACGCTGGAATCAAGGTAGCAGAGCTGATCGGCCTGCAGATTGCACCGCGTGAGCAGAACTCGGCCTACCTGCGCACCAAGCAGACGCGCTTCGGCCACCACCTGGATCTGCCCGATGCCGACGATGACCAGCAGGCCGACGCCTACCACGGCGCCTGAACCCCACGAATCCAGAAGAATATAAGGAGCATCAAGATGAGCAAGCATGGCGCACCTGCCGATGTCAGCGAACAGCTGAAGGCCCTGGCCGTTCAGGAGAAGTTCTCACAGCTCAAGGTGGCCATCGTGGCCGCGAGCTGGCACGAGGTGATCATGAACGGACTGATTGACGGCGCCGAGCGCGCCGCCAAGGATGCCGGTCTGGAATCGAGCACCACCCTGGTCCGTGTACCGGGCACCTTCGAATTGCCGGTCGCTGCCTCCACCCTTGCCGGCGACTACGACGCGGTCATCGCGCTCGGCGTGGTCATCCGTGGCGGTACCCCGCACTTTGACTACGTCTGCTTGGCCGCGACCAATGGCTTAACCAATGTGAGCGTGGACACCAAAACACCAATCGGTTTTGGCGTGCTCACCTGCGATAACGAAGAGCAGGCCCTTGACCGCGCTGGCTTGGAAAACTCCAGCGAGGACAAAGGCTATGAAGCCTACTCGGCTGCCGTCATGACGGTAGCCGCACTGCCATAGCATTCGGGTGGCCCTGTCACAAAGGGCCACCAGAATGCAGCCCCTGCAGAGAAAACAGCTAGGATAAGTTCCGTGAAAACTTTTGACGAGCTCTTCAGCGAACTATCGCTCAAGGCACAATCCCGCCCGGAAGGCTCACGTACCGTCACCGAACTCGACTCTGGTGTCCATGGCATCGGCAAGAAGATCGTCGAGGAAGCCGCTGAAGTTTGGATGGCTGCGGAGTACGAAACCGATGAGGCCGCGGCGGAGGAGATCTCCCAGCTGCTGTACCACCTTCAGGTCCTCATGATCGCCAAGGGAATGACCTTGGCCGACGTTTACAAGCATCTATAGCCGTCGCGCGATTGCGGCCTGATCCACTGCCGATCAGGGCGCAGTCAACGCACGGCGGCAGAAACAACGGCCAACGAATTAATCCTTGGCGCTTGTTTATGGCTAATCGCCGCAGCGCCATTCATGACGAAATGAGTCAATAATGCTCCGCGTAGCCCTACCCAATAAGGGTGCCCTATCCGAAATCGCTTCCACCATGTTCAAGGAAGCCGGCTACCTCCAGCGCCGCGATTCCCGCGAACTGGTCCTGGTCGATGAGGAAAACCAAGTTGAATTCTTCTACCTGCGTCCGCGCGACATCGCAGTCTATGTCGGCCGGGGAATCCTGGACGTAGGCATCACCGGTCGCGATCTGTACCTTGACGCAGATGTCGACGACGCTGTCGAAGAGCAGCTCTCGCTAGGCATCGGGAAATCGGCTTTCCGCTTCGCTGCCCCGGTTGGCGCCTTCAACGATGCACAGCAGCTCAATGGCAAGCGCATTGCCACCAGCTATGACGTGCTGCTGCGCCACTACCTCGAAAAGTCCGGCATCCAGGCTTCGATCGTGCGCCTTGACGGTGCCATCGAATCCTCGGTCCGGCTGGGCGTGGCCGATGCCATCGCTGACGTTGTAGAAACCGGCAATACCATCAAGGCCGCTGGCATGGAGATCTTCGGCGATCCGCTGCTGAACTCCGAAGCAGTCATGATCGGCCGTGTCGGCCACAAGCCATCCGGCTTGGACGTACTGATCCGCCGCCTGAACGGTGTGCTCGTTGCCCGCCAGTACGTCATGCTCGACTACGACGTCCGCCGCGAGCTTGCCGACCAGGCTTGCGAGCTGACCCCTGGCCTGGAATCGCCAACCGTGTCGGACCTTGCAAACTCCGATTGGGTGGCCGTGCGCGCCATGGTCAAGAAGTCGCAGACCAATAACATCATGGACGAGCTGTACGAAGTTGGCGCCCGCGCCATCTTGGTCAGCCAGATCCACGCCTGCCGCATCTAAGTAGACAAGGAAAATTCGCTGATGAGCGTTGCAATTCGTGTTATTCCTTGCCTCGACGTTGACGCCGGACGTGTTGTGAAGGGCGTGAACTTTGCGGGGCTTCGCGATGCTGGCGATCCCGTTGAGCTTGCCCGTCGCTACAATGATGCAGGTGCCGACGAGTTGACCTTCTTGGATGTCACCGCATCCAGCGCGGATCGTGAAACTACTTATGAGGTCGTTCGCCATACCGCAGAAGAAGTTTTCATCCCGCTGACCGTAGGCGGAGGCGTCCGCGCTGCCGAAGACGTCGATCGCCTGCTGCGCAACGGCGCCGACAAGGCCTCGATCAATACCGCGGCGGTGAACCGTCCTGAGGTCATCAACGAGATTACCCAGCGCTTCGGCTCCCAGGTACTCGTGCTGTCGCTCGACGCCCGACGCACAGATGATCCGACGATTGCATCGGGCTACGAGGTTACTACTCATGGTGGTCGGACCGGCACGGGCATGTGCGCCGTAGCTTGGGCCAAGGAAGCGGCTGAACGAGGCGTGGGGGAGATCCTGCTGAACTCGATCGATGCTGATGGCACCAAGGATGGTTTCGATCTGGAAATGATCCGTGCAGTTCGCGCCGAGGTCTCGGTCCCGCTGATCGCATCGGGTGGTGCAGGAAAGCCTGAGGACTTCCCTCCAGCAATCGAAGCAGGCGCCGACGCTGTTTTGGCCGCCTCGATTTTCCACTTCGGTCCGAAGGACATGATCGCCAAGGTCAAACAGGCCATCCGCGAAGCTGGCTACCCAGTTCGCTAGGCACGTAAGCCGAAGGCCCAGCACCAAATGGAGCTGGGCCTTAGCTGTACCCGGCTAATCGTTGGCAATCAGTTCCTTCTCGGTCCGCCAGACGTCAATTTCAATAGGAACGCTGGCGACGGCAGCCTGGCCGGGTATAGCTTGCCACGCGCCACCATCGACGCTGAATTCTCCGCGGTAGAGAGTGGTCACCCCTACTTTGAATGTGCCAGTCTCGCTGTACGAATGACTCGTGGGGGTTTTATCTCTCAGCGTATGGTGAGGCATCGGATCTCCAGGGAAATCAAGATTTCGAGTAGTCCCATCGCCATAGTTCCAGTTCCACTGAATCGGTATTGCCCTGATACTTATATTTGAGCCAGAGAGGTTAGATGAGAAAGATTGGACTTCTTCGGTAGCCAAGAAATGCGTATTCCCGTTTCTTAGAGAAAATTTCTTTGGGTAACTCATTATTTTCGAAGGGAGTATTGGATATTCTTTGAATGTGTTTATATCTATCAATATTTCCTGGGTAATCGAGTCTTCAGGTAGGTCGATTTTTGGTGGGTTTCCGGCGCAGTAACGGTACTGCCGAACGACGTAACCTTGACTATCGATCACTTGGCGATATACCGGGGCCGCCCCATCTGGGCAATTTCCTTCCTCAGGAATGCTGATACAGAATCGCGCCTTCGAGCTTCTGGGGTCACAACTTTCGTAATCGCGTATGGAGAATTGCTCTTTAGGAGAAGGCTTCGAATGGGGTTGTTTTTTGGGTTGCGAATTTCGAGATTCCTCCTGATAGTTGAAATCTTTCTTTTCGTCGTGACTTTCGTGAATTGATTCGGGGCGCATGCGAATCCCGCGCTCATCTTGGTCTGCTAAACCGAGGGGTGCTTGTATGCCAAGAAGAGCTGGTAAGCCAACGGAAAATGTGAGAACTAACGACACTCTCATTGATACTTTCAACTTCATTATTCCGCACCGATAATTTCGTAAACTTTCCAGTCACGATCGAATTTCACGCCCACAGCTACAGTAGTTGGTTCTAGCTTGTCTAATTTAGAAGCAAGTTCATGTGGGGCGAGATAAATTTCTGCATTATCAGCTGTGTACTCGACAGTGACCGCCGCTAAGTTTTCCCCAGTTATATAGGCATCAAGAATCTTGGGGTGATGTTTTCCACCGACCTGCCATTTACCTAATTCCTCCGCTTCTGTCGCTTCATCGATTATTGAAACGCCACACACAATACATTCTTTGGTGGTTACCTTTTTTAGAGGCGCCGCATCGTTAGTTTCGATGGAATAGTTCACTAGATCAAAATAGAACTTGGTGAAGGCGGCTGCTCCGTCCTCGCTGTACTCGCCCGCAAGTGCTGGCCGTTCCGGGACAGGAACATTTTCTGCGGGTCCATCGGCTGAGGCAGGCTTGTACTTGAGGCTTTCGGCCGGCGACGGCTTCTCTGCTGTCGAAACCGGATTCGGTGACGTCTCGATAGCGGCGGACGGTGAGGTCTTTGGCCCTTCAGCGTTCCCGGCGTTGCAGCCTGATAGTGCGAGCGCAACAGCTGCAACGGACGCGACAACTGCAATTTTCCGAGTGTCCATTCGAACTCTCCATGATCATTGGGAATGCCAGGTTGTGCGCCATCCTATGCCCGTGTTTCAAGAAAGTGGAGAGTTTTCGAGGAATCTGTGGAAAACTCAGGGCAGCTAAATCCCGAATCCCAACTACCTGTAACCACGTTTGATGACGGACTGGAGTGAAACGATGCGGCTGGCGACGTTTGATTTCAGGACTCATGGAATCGCCTAGCCTGAAATCAGGCACGTTCAATTAGCTGAGCGGTGCTTTACTCGGGGGACTCTCAAGCGCGATGGCAGAAACTTTCCATCCGTTGTCGGTGTATTCAAGTCCCATGGTGATTTCACCCAGATTTTGTTCTTCGACAATGATGTTTTCCTGATCGGGACGAAGGCGCGAACGTTCAGACAAAGTCAGCTCGCCCATCAGATAAGCAGAATTACCGTCAAACCGGACGATATAGTCCGTGTGCAGGAAGTAGTAGCCGCCGGTTTGCATGTATTCCGGACCTGTTCGGAGGTCTTCTTGCTCGCGGAAGGTCTTCCAGCACTGTTCCGCTTTGCATGTTCCGGTAACTATCGGGGTGAAATCGGCGGAGTCTTGGTAGATGATTTCATAATTGAGCAAGTCGAAGAAGTACGTTGCGGCGTCCTGGACTCCGTAATCCGATTTTTCATACGTGATATCTGCCGACTCCGGAAGCTCCAGTTCGCTTGATGGAGGTGCCTGCGTGGTACTTGAAGCAGTCGGCAATGAAGCCGAGGACGCCGGATCGGCGGGAGCGACTGAAACGAAGAGTGCTGAAACCAGGGCAACCAAGACGAACGCGGGCACGATGGCGATAGCGACACTGGGGTAATGCTCAAGGACTCTGCGCGTGTTCATGGCCAAGCTCCAGACCTGTTGGATATCGATTGCTCGAAATCCTAGGCCGGTGCGACGCGAACTTGGACGGCACACCCACGAATGTGGATAACCAAGGGAGCTTTATAGCCCTGGCTTGAAGCCCTTGACGATTTCCAATGCGGTTTCCCCGCCTTCGAACAAGACCAGGCTCTGGTCGATGCGGCCGAACGAGTACATCATCAGCTCGGTGACCGGGCCGGTAATCGAAACAGCGTTCGGAGCCTTCTTGGCGACATGACGCTGGCCATCGGGACGCGTCAGGATGATGCCAATTGGCGCATGGCGGAACAGCAGGCGAGACATGCGGGTCAGCGACTGCCAGAGCAGTTCGGTGTACTCGGTGTCCAGGACCCGCGGAGCCCACTGGCCGCGGGCACGCCGCACATCTTCGGTGTGGATGAAGAACTCGGAGAGGTTCGCCGACTGGTTGACCTTGTCGATGGCGAAGGGCGAGAAAGCGGGTGGACCCGATCGGAAGCTGCGGACCAACCCGGCATAGCCTTCGGGAGTCTGCGCCGCGATCACCATTTGGTTCTGCTTCGCCTCGAGCTTCTTGGACAGCGGTTTGAAGAACATGCCGGCAGAAAGCAGTGAGCTTTCGCGCAACACAAGGTGAGCGGCGAGATGGCGGGTCTGCCACCCGTCGCAAAGGGTGTCGGCGGTAGGTCCTGCCGCAAGCAGGGTCTCGGCCAACGCAAGTCTGGAAGCCTGAACTAAGTGCATCACTTCTGAAACTAGCACGCTCCAAGTGACTAATTGTGCAAGGTGAAAGTGGTGTCGCCAAGACGGCGTGGCGCGTCGACGAGCGGTACGTCACAGGTCTCTGGATTCCGCGGAAAACCAGTATGCTAATGGTGATGTCTACTTCTAACGACGGCTCGAATCCGAGCCCTGAATCCCATAGCCTCGACCCGGCTATTGCCAGGCGTCTCAAGCGAGATGCCAATGGCCTGTTTGCTGCCATCGCGCAGCAGTACGACTCCGGGAAAGTGCTGATGCTCGGCTGGATGGACGATGAAGCGTTGCACCGCACGTTGACCACTGGTCGGGTCACCTTCTACTCCCGTTCCCGCCAGGAGTACTGGCGCAAGGGCGACACCTCCGGCCACTTCCAGTTCGTGAAGTCCGTTGCCCTGGATTGCGATGGGGACGCGCTGCTGGTGCAGGTCGACCAGGTAGGCGCCGCCTGCCACACCGGCACCGAATCCTGCTTCACCGATCGTGAATTGCCGGCCGTCGTGGGCCACCGCCCCGAGTAGGACTTTCGAAGCATCGGCACACGCGGTTGGCTAGCGCCGGGAATGCCGCGCCCAGCTGCGCATCGCAGCACGCGCTCGAAGAATACGTAGAAGAAGAACACAGATGAAAACCCTTGGCAAGATTTCCCCGTCCCGCGAGTCCTTCCGCGCCATGGCCGCGAACCGTCGTGTCATCCCCGTGACTATCACCGTGCTGGCTGACTCGCTCACGCCCATCGGCCTCTACCGCACCCTGGCGCAGGGCCGCCCGGGCACTTTCCTGATGGAATCGGCTGCCCCGGGCGGTGTCTGGAGCCGCTATTCCTTCATTGGAGTGAACTCCCCGGCAACGCTGAGCACCCGTGGTTCAGAAGCCTACTGGCAGGGCCATGCGCCAGCTGGCCTGCCTACCGGCGGTGCGGGCGTGGAGGTCTTGCGCGACACCGTGCGCGCGCTGAAGACCGAACCCGTTCCCGGCATGCCTCCCTTGACCGGCGGCATGGTCGGCTTCATCGGCTGGGAATGCGTGCGCCACTGGGAGAAGCTGCCCAACCCGCCGGCCGATGATCTGAACCTGCCTGAGCTGAGCATGAACCTGGTAGCAGACATGGCTGCCCATGATGCGGCCGAAGGCACCGTCACGCTGATCGCCAACGCGATCAATTTCGATGGCAGCGACGAGAATGTCGACGACGCCTACGACCGTGCCGTCACCCGCCTGCAGGCGATGCTCGACCAGCTCGCGGTGCCGGTGGATTCGGCCGCGGCGGTGCTCACCGGTACCGATGTGCCGCGCGAAACCCTGATGGAAGCTGTCACCCACTCCTGGGATGAGAACGAGTACCTCAAGGCGCTGGCCAAGTCCAAGACCGCGATCGTGGACGGAGAGGTCTTCCAGATCGTCGTCTCGCGCCGCTTCGAGCTGGAAACGCAGGCCGACGCGCTGGATGTCTACCGCGTGCTGCGCGCGACTAACCCGAGCCCGTACATGTACCTGTTCAACTTCGTCAACGAGCACGGCGAACGGTTCGAGATCGTCGGCTCCTCGCCCGAAGCGCTGGTCACCGTCAACGATTCGCACGTGGTCACCCACCCGATCGCCGGTTCCCGCCCGCGCGGGGCGAACTACGAGGACGACCAGTTGCACGAGAAGTCGCTGCTCAACGACGAGAAGGAGCGCGCCGAGCACCTGATGCTGGTTGACCTTTCGCGCAACGACCTCTCGCGGGTCTGCAAGGCCGGCACCGTGGAAGTCACCCAGTTCATGGAGGTCGAGCGCTTCAGCCACATCATGCACCTGGTCTCCAATGTGGTGGGCAAGACCCGCGACGACGTGGACGCCTACGACGTGCTGGCCGCGACCTTCCCGGCCGGCACGCTCTCCGGCGCACCGAAGCCCCGCGCCCTGCAGCTGCTGGACGAGTACGAACCGTACCGCCGCGGCATCTACGGCGGCGTGGTCGGCTACCTGGACTTCGCCGGCGACATGGACATGGCCATCGCCATCCGCTCCGCCCTGCTCAAGGGGGAACGCGCCTATGTGCAAGCCGGCGGCGGCATCGTCAATGACTCGAAGTTCGCCGACGAAGCCCTGGAAACCGTGAACAAGGCAGCCGCCCCGCTGCGCGCCGTCTGGGCTGCGCAGTCGATGCGTGCGGCCCACAACATCAACACCGAATCAGGTGAAACGAAGTGAAGAAATTGACCAGCGCCCGCACCCTCGCCCTCTTCGGCATGGCCGGCGCACTGATCGGCCTCTGGTCGGCCACCCGCACATGGATCACCGTCGATGTGGCCTCCAGCTCCGTGCAGATCCCGCAGATCGCCATCGACGGCGCCACCGCGGCCGCCTCGGTCACCGCGGTCTCCGTGGTGGTGCTGGCCGGTTCGCTGGCGCTGCTGATCGCCGGGAAGATCGCCCGCTACATCATTGCGGCGATCTGCCTGCTCGCCGGTGCCACCGTGGTTGCCGCCGGCCTCGGGGCGCTGCGCGATCCGCAGGCCGTCGCCTCCACCACCGTGGCCGAAGCTACCGGATTGGCCCAGAACGTCGGCGAGTACACGCTCAGCGCGTGGCCAGCGGTGGCGGTGTTCGCCGGAGCGCTGATGGTGCTGCAGGCCGTGCTGGTGTTCGTCTTCGCCGGCCGCTGGCCCGCCAAGGCCAGCAAGTACGATCGGCAGGCGGCAAGGTCCAGCGCGGAGCCCAAGGACCAGTCCTCGCGCAACATCGCCAGCTGGGAGCAGCTCTCGGACGGCGAAGACCCGACTGCTGGCCGGAAATAACCCGGGCGGATCGTGATTCGCACCACCGGCGCGAAACGAAGGCTTCCGGAATAGGAGGTTCCCGCGCGCAGGTGGCAGAATGGAACCTGAAGACCAACGTCCCGGGCAGCAACGCCCTGCCGGGACGCAGCATCACAACATGAGGAGACATCGAACATGTCGCAGAACACCGAGCTCGATCCGGTATACACCGAAGAGATTGGCCACGGTAACTCCATCGCAGCGTGGGCCTGCATACTGACCATGATTGCCGGTTCAATCGTGGCCGGCATCGCCTTCGCCTACTTCGCCTGGTCCATCGTCTGGGTCGGTTGCGGCATCATGGTGGTTGGCCTGCTCCTGGGCTGGATCCTGAAGGCAGCCGGTTTCGGCGTGGGCGGCGCTCGCAGCGGAGCATCGCACTAAATTGACTGTTCTTGATGAGATCATCGCGGGCGTCCGGGAAGACCTGGGCGCCCGTCGCGCAATCACCAGCCTGGAAGCGATCAAGCAGGCCGCGGCAGCGGCAGCTCCTGCGCGCGATGCTTTCGCCGCGCTCGGTGGCCATGCCGACCAGGCCGCCCGCGACACCACGCTGCGTGTCATCTCCGAGGTCAAGCGCAAGTCCCCGTCCAAGGGCGCGCTGGCAGATATCCCGGAGCCTGCCGTACTGGCCGCTGAATACGAGGCCGGTGGCGCCTCGGTGATTTCCGTGCTCACCGAAGCCCGCCGTTTCGGCGGTTCGCTCCAGGATCTCGACGCGGTACGCGCTGCCGTGCAGATTCCGGTGCTGCGCAAGGATTTCACGGTCGACGAGTACCAGATCTACGAAGCCCGCGCCCACGGCGCTGACCTCGTGTTGCTCATTGTTGCGGCGCTGAATGATGAATTGCTGGCATCTTTCCTAGAATTGACTCACCAGCTGGGAATGAACGCCCTGGTGGAGACCCACACCGAGGAGGAAATCGCCCGCGCCAGCAAGGCCGGAGCGAGGATCATCGGCGTGAACGTGCGCAACCTGAAGACGCTGGACGTCGATCCAGCCACCTTCGGCAAGCTCGCTCCGCTGCTGCCGGCCCAGGCGGTGATCGTCGCCGAGTCCGGTGTGGAATCCACCGAACAGGTCGTCCAATACGGTGCGGCCGGCGCCGACGCGGTCTTGGTGGGCGAAGCGCTGGTGAAGCATGCCGATCCGCGCGCTTCGGTCGCCGCGTTCATCAAGGCCGGTACCGGCGCCAAGCCGCAGCGCTAGCCGCGCACGGCGGCGAAGGACCCAGAACTGCTTTTCGTGCCCCGCAGGAGTTTCCGGCGGGGCACGAGACTTACCACGAATCAAGCTCCGTACGAGGAAAGAGGGAATCGATGAGCACTCCGGAAAACTCCGAGCACCGCCAGTCGATCGATGCACAGTCGCTAAGGCACGCAAGCGGCCCGTACTTTGGTGCCTACGGCGGGCGATGGATGCCCGAGTCCCTCATGGCCGCCATGGACGAGCTGAACGAGACCTTCGAAGCGGCCAAGAACGACCCCGAGTTCATCGCCCAGGTCAAGGACCTGAACAAGAACTACTCGGGGCGCCCCTCGCTGCTCACCGAAGCCAAGCGCTTTTCCGAGCAGTACTGCGGCGGGGTGCGGATCTTCCTCAAGCGCGAGGACTTGAACCACACCGGCAGCCACAAGATCAACAACGTGCTCGGCCAGGCGCTGCTGGCCAAGCGCATGGGCAAGACCCGCATCATCGCCGAGACCGGTGCCGGCCAGCACGGCGTCGCCTCGGCCACCGCCGCGGCCCTGATGGGCCTGGAATGCGTGGTCTACATGGGCGCGGAAGACACCCGCCGGCAGGCGCTGAATGTCGCGCGCATGCGCCTGCTCGGCGCCACCGTCATCCCGGTCACCGTCGGCTCCCAGACGCTGAAGGACGCGATCAACGAGGCGCTGCGCGACTGGGTGGCCAACGTGGATAACACCCACTACCTGCTGGGCACCGCCGCCGGCGGCGCACCGTTCCCGGCCATGGTCCGCTACTTCCACGAGGTCATCGGTGACGAGGCCCGCGAGCAGATCCTGGCCCAGGCCGGCCGCCTGCCCGACGCGGTGACCGCCTGCATCGGCGGCGGATCGAACGCGATCGGCATCTTCCACGGCTTCCTCGACGATCCCGAGGTGGAGATCTACGGCTACGAGGCCGGCGGCGACGGCGTGGACACCGACCGCCACGCCGCGACCATCACCCTGGGCCGCCCGGGCGTGCTGCACGGCGCGAAGTCCTACCTGATGCAGGACGAGGACGGGCAGACCGTCGAATCGCACTCCATCTCCGCGGGCCTGGACTACCCGGGCGTCGGCCCGGAGCACGCCTACCTGGCCGACATCGGCCGCGTGAAGTACGAGCCGGTCACCGACACCGAGGCGATGGACGCGTTCAAGGCGCTGTGCCGCACCGAGGGCATCCTGCCGGCGATCGAGTCCGCGCACGCCCTGGCCGGCACCATCCGCCTGGCGGCGCGCAAGATCGCCGAAGGCGCGGTCCCCGAAGAGACCATCATCATCGCGAACCTCTCGGGCCGCGGGGACAAGGACGTGGGCACCGCTGCCGCCTGGTTCAACATGATCGACGAAAAAGACGCCGAGGCCGAAATCAACGCGGCCACTGCGCAGAACTCCGGCTCGCAGAAATCCGAGGAGAAGTAGATGACCCGCGTGACCAGCGCCCAGAAGATCGCCGCAGCCCGCGCCGAGGGCCGCCCGGCCCTCATCGGCTACCTGCCTGCCGGCTTCCCCGACGTCGCCACCAGCATCGAGGCCGCCGTGGCGCTGGCCGAGAACGGCGTGGATGTCATCGAGATCGGCATCCCGTACTCCGACCCGGTGATGGACGGTTCGGTGATCCAGGAAGCGACCGTGCAGGCGCTGGCCAACGGCTTCAAGGTCCCGCAGATCTTCGACATCGTGCGCGGAATCACCGAACGCACCGACGTGGCCGTAATGGTCATGACCTACTGGAACCCGGTGCTGCGCCTGGGCGTGGACGAGTTCTCCCGGCGCTTCGCCGAAGCCGGCGGCGCCGGCCTGATCACCCCGGATCTGGTGCCCGACGAGGCCGCCGAATGGATCCAGGCCAGCGAGAAGCACGGCCTGGAGCGCGTGTTCCTCATTGCCCCTTCGTCCACCGAAGCGAGGGTGCAGCGCACCGTGGATGCGTCCTCCGGCTTCGTCTACTGCGTGTCGCTGATGGGCGTCACCGGCGCCCGTACCGAGGTTTCCTCCGCCGCGCAGGCAGTGGTCGCCGCCGCCCACAACGCCGGCGCCGAGAATGCCTGCGTGGGCCTGGGCGTCTCGCGCCGCGAGCACGTGGAAGAAATCGGCGCCTACGCCGACGGCGTGATCGTCGGCACCGCGCTGGTCGCCGCCCTGCGTGACGGGGGAGTGCCGGCCGTGGGCGCCCTGGCCGCCGAACTGAGCGGACGGGCCTGATGGCTTTTGCCGCGCAGCTGGCGCTTGCCTTGCCCGCCTCCATCCCTTCGCCGCCGCCGGAATTCGCCAGGATCTCGATCGGCCCGCTGACCATCCACGCCTACGCGCTGTGCATCCTCGCGGGCATCCTGATCGCGCTGTGGCTGACCAACAAGCGCCTCGGTGCCCGCGGCGGCAACTCCGACATGCTCTGGGACATCGCCATCTGGACGATCCCCTTCGGCATCATCGGCGGACGCCTCTACCATGTGCTGATCACCGACCCGATGTACTACTTCGGGCTCGGCGGGCAAACCGCCCACCTGGCCGAGATCCCGCAGATCTGGCTTGGCGGGCTGGGCATCATGGGCGCGGTGTCGCTCGGTGCACTCGGAGCGTGGATCGGTTGCCGGAAAGCCGGCATCCGGCTCTCGGCCTTCGTCGACGCGGCCGTGCCCGGCCTGCTGCTGGCGCAGGCGGCCGGGCGCTGGGGCAACTGGTTCAACCAGGAGCTGTTCGGCGCGCCGACCGACTTGCCGTGGGGCCTGGAGATCGATGCGGACAGCTACAACTTCCCGGCCGGGCTGCCCGCGGACACGCTCTTCCACCCGACCTTCCTGTACGAGTCGCTGTGGAATGTGCTGGGCGCCTTCGTGCTGATCGCGCTGGACCGGAAGTTCAAGCTGCGCCGCGGCGCACTGTTCTGCTGCTACATGATCTGGTACGGCATCGGCCGCACCTTCACCGAATCGCTGCGCCTGGACCCGGCCGAAATCATCGCCATCGGGCCGCTGGCCCTGCGCGTGCACCAGTGGCTGGCGATCGGCATCGCCATCGCCGGCATCCTCGCGCTGATCGTGGTCCTGGGCAAGCTGCGCAAGCAGCAGGTCGATCCGTTCTACCTGCCAGGCAGGGCCCCGGCGCAGCCGGTCGAAGCAGATCGCGCCAAGCCCGCCGCGCACTCACCGGCGGAGTCCAGCTCCGATCCGGGCAGCGACGCCACAGAGCGGCAGCAATAATTCCATAGCCCCATTCCGGTGGCCGGCAAGCATCCACGCTTGCCGGCCACCGGTGGTTTAAGCCGCGCCAGCAGCTGCCCGGATCCGCTTTCATGACGCGCTCTGGCCCCAATATGGCGAAATGTCCGGAAAATCTGGGCAGTTTTCCGTCCCTCGGGCGCAACATGCCCGAAACATTGGGCGGCTATCAAAACCGGCTGGCAAAACCGGTTTTCGCGATCCCCGCCCGCAAAAAACTGCTTTTTCCGCGCCGGTAGCGGCAGAAGTTTTTAACATTCCTGAAACACAAGCACGCGCATGCGAGAAACAAAACCTGCGTAACGTGTGATCCACGCGCCACGCTGGTCGATCGACCCCTGGAAAGGCCAGCTGGTGCAGCACCACAACGAGGTGGGAAATGTTCGTCCCCGAAACCTCGATGCGCAAGCAGACCCCGCTTAGCACTGTCGAAAAGTTTCAGCTAGATGAAACATCCAGGCGGCCGGAAGCCCTTGCCAAGAATAAGCCCTTTACCGGGGGCTGCCGCGCGCCTATCCTGCATGAACCACAGAAAGGCACGCTCATGAGCATGACCGGAGTCCAGATGAACGCCTCGCCAGGTTTTGGCGAGGAGGTCCCCTCGCCCTACACCCGTTTTTCCGCGCTGCCTGGCGCGCAGGGTCTGTATGACCCAGCGGCCGAAAAGGATGCCTGCGGCCTGGCGATGATCGCGTCCCTGAAGAACGATGCCAGCCACGAGATCGTCGCCCACGCGCTGACCGCCCTGCGCCGGCTTGAGCACCGCGGCGCCATCGGGGCCGATGAAGGCACCGGCGACGGCGCCGGCATCCTGCTGCATCTGCCCGACGCCTTCCTGCGCAGCGTCACCGCATTCGATCTTCCCGCCGCCGGCTCCTACGCCGTGGGCATGGGCTTCCTCCCGGCCGACGCCGGCGAACGTGCCTTCGCCCAGGAAGAACTGGAAACCATGGCCGCCGAGGAGAACCTGGCGGTGCTCGGCTGGCGCGAGGTACCGGTTGATTCCGACGTGCTCGGCGCCTCGGCCCGCAAGGTGATGCCGTACATCGCCCAGATCTTCATCGGCGCCCACGCTGGCGCCCCGGCCGCCACCCGCCGCGAGCTGGACGCCGCCGCCTGGCGCATCCGCCGCCGCGCGCACAACAAGATGGGCGTGTACTTCGCCTCGTTCTCCTCGCAGTCCATCGTCTACAAGGGCATGGTCTCCACCGCGCAGCTCGAGCCGTTCTACCCGGACCTGTCCGACGCCCGCTTCACCAGCCGCTGCGCGATCGTGCACTCGCGCTTCTCCACCAACACCTTCCCGTCGTGGCCGCTGGCCCAGCCTTTCCGCACCATCGCGCACAACGGCGAGATCAACACCGTCAAGGGCAACCGCAACTGGATGCGCGCCCGCCAGTCGACCCTGGAATCCGAGCTGCTCGGCGAGGTGCCCGAGGAACTGTTCCCGATCTGCACCGCCGGCGCCTCGGACTCGGCCTCCTTCGACGAGGTCGCCGAAATGCTCATGCTCTCGGGCCGCAACGTGACCGAGACCATCATGATGATGATCCCGCAGCCGTGGGAAAACGACGATCAGATGGACGCGGACCTGCGCGCCTTCTACCGGTACCAGTCCATGCTCATCGAGCCGTGGGATGGCCCCGCCGCCGTCTGCTTCACCGATGGCGCGATGGCCGGCGCGGTGCTGGACCGCAATGGCCTGCGCCCAGCCCGCTGGTGGGTCACCGACGACGGCCTGGTGGTCCTGGCCAGCGAAGTCGGCGTGATCGACGTCGACGAAGAGCACATCGTGAAGAAGGGCCGTGTCGCCCCGGGCAAGATGTTCGCCGTGGACCTGGACGCCCAGCGTATTGTCGAGGACGCCGAGATCAAGGCCGAAGTGGCCGCCGCCAAGCCATGGCGCGAATGGGTTTCGCAGAACCTGAAGACGCTGGCCGACTTCCCGGACCTGGAGCACGTGCGCCACAACTCCGCCTCCGTGGCCCTGCGCCAGCTGACCTTCGGCTACACCACCGAGGAGCTGCGCGTGCTGCTCGCTCCCATGGCCGCCACCGGTGCCGAACCGCTGGCCGCCATGGGCACCGACACCCCGATTGCCGCCCTGGCTGACCGGGCGCGCCTGCTGTTCGACTACTTCACCCAGTCCTTCGCCCAGGTCACCAACCCGCCGCTGGATGCAATCCGCGAAGAGCTGGTCACCTCGATGGGCACCGCGATCGGCCCCGACGGCAACCTGCTGTCCCTGGACCGTGTCCCGCAAACCCAGATCGCGCTGGACTACCCGGTGCTGACCAACGACCAGCTGGCCAAGATCGTGCACCTGCGCGACGAATCCGGGTCCAAGTACTCGCTGAAGGTGCGCGGCCTGTACCGCCCGGCCGGCGGCGAATCCGAGCTGCGCGCCCGCCTGCAGGAAATCTGCGAGAAGGTTTCCGCCGCGGTGAACCGCGGGGTGCGCTACATCGTGCTCTCGGACCGCGATTCCTCCGCGGCCTGGGCGCCGATCCCGTCGCTGCTGCTGACCTCCGCGGTGCACCACCACCTGCTCAAGAGCTCCAACCGCACCCGCGTTTCGCTGATCATCGAGTCCGGCGACGCCCGCGAAGTGCACCACATCGCCCTGCTCATCGGCTACGGCGCCAGCGCCATCAACCCCTACCTCGCTCTGGAATCGGTCGAGCAGATGGCCGAGAACGGCGAGCTGCCCGGAGTTGACGGGCACCAGGCCAGCAGCAACCTGATCAAGGCGCTGGGCAAGGGAGTGCTGAAGATCATGTCCAAGATGGGCATCTCCACGGTCTCCAGCTACTGCGGCGCGCAGACCTTCGAGGCCGTGGGCCTGTCCCAGCGCGTGGTCGACCAGTACTTCACCGGCACCGCCACCAAGCTCTCGGGCATCGAGCTGGATGTGGTGGCCGCCGAGGCCGCCGCCCGCCATGCCCGCGCCTACCCGGAGATCGACGGCGGCGCCCAGCCGCTGGAACTGGAAACCGGGGGAGAGTACCAGTGGCGCCGCGAAGGCCCGCCGCACCTGTTCAACCCGGAAACCGTCTTCCGCCTGCAGCACTCCACCCGCACCCGCCGCTACGACGTGTTCAAGGAGTACACCAAGGCCGTCGACGACCAGGCCGCACAGCTCAAGACCCTGCGCGGGCTGCTGAAGTTCAAGACCGAGGGGATCACCCCGATCGCCATCGACGAGGTGGAGCCGGTCAGCTCCATCGTGAAGCGCTTCGCCACCGGCGCGATGAGCTACGGCTCGATTTCGGCCGAGGCCCACGAAACCCTGGCCATCGCGATGAACCAGCTGGGCGCGAAGTCCAACACCGGCGAAGGCGGCGAGGATCCGGAGCGGCTGCTCGATCCGGTGCGCCGCAGCGCGGTCAAGCAGATCGCCTCGGGCCGCTTCGGGGTGACCAGCTTGTACCTGGCCAACGCCGATGACATCCAGATCAAGATGGCCCAGGGCGCCAAGCCCGGCGAAGGCGGCCAGCTGATGAGCGCCAAGCTCTACCCCTGGATCGCCAAGACTCGCCACTCCACCCCGGGTGTCGGGCTGATCTCCCCGCCGCCGCACCACGACATCTACTCGATCGAGGACCTGGCCCAGCTGATCCACGACGCGAAGTGCGCCAACCCTTCCGCCCGCGTGCACGTGAAGCTGGTCTCCGAGTCCGGCATCGGCACCGTCGCGGCCGGCGTGGCCAAGGCCAAGGCCGACGTCGTGCTGATTTCCGGGCACGATGGCGGCACCGGCGCCTCGCCGATGAATTCGCTGAAGCATGCCGGCACCCCGTGGGAAATCGGCTTGGCCGAAGCGCAGCAGACGCTGATCCTCAACGGGTTGCGCGACCGCGTCACCGTGCAGGTCGACGGCCAGCTGAAAACCGGGCGCGACGTGCTGATCGGCGCCCTGCTGGGTGCCGAGGAATTCGGCTTCGCCACCGCGCCGCTGGTGGTCTCGGGCTGCATCATGATGCGCGTGTGCCACCTGGACACCTGCCCGGTGGGTGTGGCCACGCAGAATCCTGCGCTGCGCGAACGCTTCACCGGCAAGGCCGAGTTCGTGGTGAACTTCTTCGAGTTCATCGCCCAGGAGGTGCGAGAGCTGCTCGCCTCGCTGGGGGCGCGCACCCTGGACGAGGTGATCGGCAAGGTCGAACTGCTCCAGGCCGATCCCGCCCAGTTCGCCGCGCACGACAAGGTCTCCGGGCTGGCGCTGGATGCGATCACCCACGTGCCGGATACCGAGCTGGCGGCGCGCCGCCGCCGCATCGGCCAGGACCACGGGCTGGACACGCACCTGGACCAGCAGCTGCTCGCCGCGGCCGGACCGGCGCTGGCTGACCGCCTGCCGGTCAGCATCGACGCGGCGATCGTGAATACCGACCGCTCCACCGGCACGCTGCTGGGCCACCATGTGACCAAGACCTTCGGGCTGCAGACCCTGGAGCGGGACACCATCAAGGTGAACCTCTCGGGCCGCGCCGGCCAGTCGCTGGGCGCCTTCCTTCCCGAGGGCATTACGCTCAAGCTCTCGGGCGACGCGAATGACTACGTCGGCAAGGGATTGTCCGGCGGCCGGATCGCGATCCACCCGCCGCACACCACCCTGTCCAAGCCCGAGGAGCAGGTCATCGCCGGCAACGTGGTCGGCTACGGCGCCACCAGCGGCGAACTGTTCATCAACGGCATGGTCGGCGAACGCTTCGCGGTGCGCAACTCCGGGGCCACAATTGTCACCGAAGGCATCGGCGAGCACGGCTGCGAGTACATGACCGGGGGACAGGTGCTGATCCTGGGGGCCACCGGCCGCAACTTCGGCGCCGGGTTCTCTGGCGGCGTGGCCTGGGTGCTGGACTTCGATGCAGCCAAGCTGAACCCGCTGGCTGCCGGGCAGTCGGACCTGCTGGTAGCGCCGATTACCGATGCCGAAGCCGAACGCATCCACGAGCTGCTCACCGAGCACATCGCATTGACCGCATCCCCGCTGGCCTCCCGCCTGCTGCTGGACTGGGAACGAACCCGCAGCCGGCTGACCAGCATCACCCCGCGCGACTTCGCCGCCGTGCAGCAGCTGCGCAGCGACGCAGTAGCCAACGGGCAGAACCCGGATTCGCCGCAGGTATGGAACAAGATTTTGGAGGTGACCCGTGGCTGATCCACGTGGATTCCTGAAGGTGACCGAACGTGTCACCCAGCCCAAGCGCCCGGTGCCGGTGCGCCTGATGGACTACAAGGAGGTCGTCGAGCGCCAGAAGTCCGGCATCCTGGAGGAGCAGGCCGGCCGTTGCATGGACTGCGGCGTCCCGTTCTGCCATTCGGGATGCCCGCTGGGCAACCTGATCCCGGAGTTCAACGACCTGGCCTACAGGGGCCGGATGGATGATGCGGCCGCCCGGCTGCTGAGCACCAACAATTTCCCGGAGCTCACCGGCAAGCTGTGCCCGGCCCCGTGCGAGTCCTCCTGCGTGCTGGGCATCAACCAGCCCGCGGTGACCATCAAGCAGGTCGAAGCCGAACTGGCTGGCCACCTGATGGACGCCGGCGACTTCGTGCCGCAGCCGCCTGCCCGCCACACCGAGCACCGCGTGGCGATCGTCGGTTCGGGGCCGGCCGGATTGGCCGCCGCCCAGCAGCTGACCCGTGCCGGGCACACCGTGGCCGTCTACGAGCGCGACGAAGCCATCGGCGGCCTGCTGCGCTTCGGCATCCCGGACTTCAAGCTGGAGAAGCAGGTCATCGACCTGCGCCTGGCCCAGATGGAAGCCGAAGGAACGATCTTCCGCACCGGCATCGAGATCGGCAAGGACATCTCCTGGAAGCAGCTGCGCCGCGACTACGACGCGGTCATCGTGGCCACCGGTGCCACGGTGCCGCGCGAGCTGCCGGTGCCGGGCAACAAGCTCGAGGGCGTGCACCATGCCATGGAGTTCCTCACCGAGAGCAACCGCGTGGTCGCCGGCCAGCTCGATGCCCCGCGCATCGATGCGGCGGGCAAGCACGTGATCGTGCTGGGCGGCGGAGACACCGGCTCGGACTGCATCGGCACCGCCCTGCGCCAGGGAGCGGCGAGCGTCACGACGCTGGCCATCGGCCAGCAGCCGGGCACCGAGCGCCGCGAAGACCAGCCGTGGCCGATGATGCCGGTGCTTTTCGAGGTGCAGACCTCCCATGAGGAAGGCGGCGAGCGAACCTACCTGGCTTCGACCGTGAACTTCATCTCCGGCGAGGGAACTGAGCAAAACAAGGTGATCGGTGTTACAGTTGCAGAGACAGAATTTGTTGCTGGCAAGCGCCTCCCGAAGCCTGGAACCGAACGCGTAATCAAAGCGGATCTGGTTCTGCTTGCCCTCGGGTTCACCGGTCCGGAAGTTTCCGGATTGGACGAACAGGTCAGTATCGAATTCGACAACCGGGGCAACGTCGCCCGAGATGGCTACTACATGACGAACACCGAATCGGTATTCGTCGCCGGAGACGCCGGTCGGGGACAGTCGCTGATCGTGTGGGCTATCGCCGAAGGACGCGCTTGCGCGGCCGCGGTCGACAAGTTCCTCATGGGTTCGACTACCCTTCCTGCACCGGTTGCTCCAACCGATAGGGCCATCAGCATCATTTGAGTGACATAGGCTTGAATGCGGCGCACCCGGATGCCGGGTGGGCCGCATTTTGCCTATGTGAACATGAAAGGCATTTGGCTGACGGAATGAGACGCGCAAAGATTGTGGCAACCTGGGGCCCGGCCCTGGCAAGTTATGAAAATACTGTAGCGGTACTGAAGGCGGGCGTAGACGTAGCCCGCCTGAACATGAGCCATGGAGACCACTCCATGCACGCACAATCCCTGGCGAATGTGCGCAATGCGGCCGCGGAGATCGGCCGCGCGGTTGGCATCTTCGCCGACCTGCAGGGTCCGAAGATCCGCCTTGGCCGCTTCAAGGACAACGCCAAGTACATCCTCGAGGCTGGTGAGGAATTCACCATCACCATCGAGGACATCGAAGGTACCCGCAACCTGTGCTCCACCACCTTCAAGGGCCTTCCCACCGATGTCCAGCCGGGCGATTTCCTGCTGATCAACGACGGCAAGGTCAAGCTCAAGGCGCTGGCAGTTGACCAGACCTCGGTGCGTTCCGAGGTCGTCGTCGGAGGCGAGGTGTCCAATAACAAGGGCATCAACCTGCCAGGCGTCGCGGTGAACGTTCCCGCATTGAGCGAAAAGGACGAGGACGACCTGCGCTGGGCACTGCGTGCCGGCATCGACATGGTCGCACTGTCCTTCGTGCGCAACGCCGAGGACATCGAGCGCGTGCACGAGATCATGGACGAAGAAGGCCGACGCGTGCCGGTGATCGCCAAGATCGAGAAGCCGCAGGCCGTGGCCGCGCTGGAAGAAATCATCAATGCCTTCGACGCCATCATGGTCGCCCGCGGGGACTTGGGCGTGGAGCTGCCGCTGGAAGAAGTTCCGGTCGTGCAGAAGCGTGCCGTGGAGCTGGCACGCCGCTGGGCCAAGCCGGTCATCGTCGCCACCCAGGTGCTCGAATCGATGATCGAATCGCCGACCCCGACCCGCGCCGAGGCTTCGGACTGCGCCAATGCGGTGCTCGACGGCGCCGACGCGGTCATGCTCTCGGGGGAGACCTCCGTGGGCGCGTACCCGGTGGAAACTGTGGAGACCATGTCGCGCATCATCTCCTCGACCGAGCAGCACGGCCTGGATCGCATTCCCCGCTTGGGCTCCCAGCCGAAGACCCGCGGCGGCGCGATCACCCGTGCCGCGGTGGAGATCGCCGATCAGCTCGACGCGAAGTACATCGTCGCCTTCACCCAGTCCGGCGACTCGGCACGGCGCCTCTCGCGCCTGCGCCCGAAGAAGCCGGTCCTGGCTTTCACCCCGCTGCAGCAGACCTACAACATCATGACCCTGATGTGGGGTGTGCAGGCACGCCTGGTGGCCTACGCCGACCACACTGACAAGATGACCGCCCAGGTGGACGAGGCGCTGCTCTCCGAAGGCCTGGCGGAGCTCAACGATATCGTGTGCATCGCCGCCGGGTCCCCTCCGGGACAGGCAGGGTCCACCAACTCGCTGCGCGTGCACAAGGTCGGCGACCTCGCCGATGCCGGCCAGCTGGTCAATGGCAAGCCGATGCCTGCTCGCGAGAAGGTCGGTCCGTGGGCACCGGAAAACGTCTCCACGCCGAAAAACCTGTAGACGCTCTTTCGCGCACTAGCTGAGGCAAGAAAATCCGCCCTGCTCCAGAATTCTGGAGCAGGGCGGATTTTTTGCCTTGGCGCCCGCAAAGCGCGATTGTGAACTCGAGCACGTGCCCTGTGGTTGCGCGCGCAAAAAAAGGCCGTTGAACCGGACAATTTCCGATCCAACGGCCTTCATGCTGGTGCCCAAGGTGGGACTCGAACCCACACATCTTTCGATACCGCATTTTGAGTGCGGCGCGTCTACCGATTCCGCCACTTGGGCTGGCACTTTGACTACTTTACTAGAGGTTTTCCAGATTTCCTAATCAGGAACCTCGCGTCTTCGCCTCAACAAGAGTACATGCCAGTAGGCTTAGATGTGAAACCGAGGCAACGTGGCTTCGCTGAACTGAAACCATCTAGATACTGCCCATTCAGCGGGCAGGATTTCTGACCATGGAGGAAGGCGCCAATGAGCGAACTACCTGAAATCACCCGCATCCCATCCGAGGTGCAATCCACTCCGCGTCGAGTGGTCGTTGCCGAGGATGAAACCCTGATCCGCTTGGATATCGTCGAAATTCTCCGTTCCGAAGGGTACGACGTCGTCGCCGAAGCCGACAACGGCCAGACCGCCCTGGAGAAGGCGCGCGAATTGAAGCCCGATCTGGTGCTCATGGACGTGAAGATGCCGGTCATGGATGGCATCACCGCCGCCGAAGCCATCGTCAAGGAACGCATCGCCCCGGTCGTCTTGCTGACCGCCTTCAGCCAGAAGGAACTGGTGGAGCGTGCCCGCGAAGCCGGTGCCATGGCCTACGTGGTCAAGCCGTTCACCCCGGCAGACCTCACTCCGGCCATCGAAATCGCGATTTCCCGCAATGACGAGCTGCGCGCGCTGGAGGAAGAAGTCAGCAACCTGGCCGAGCAGTTCGAAACCCGCAAGCTGGTTGATCGCGCCAAGTCGCTGCTCATCACCAAGATGGGCTTGACCGAGCCGGAAGCGTTCCGCTGGATCCAGAAGACCTCCATGGATCGCCGCCTGAGCATGCGCCAGGTTGCCGAGACGGTCGTCGACCAGGTCAAGTAGGGACCGCCAAGCACTGGATTGTGCGCCAAGCCACTTATGGTTTGGCGCACATTTTTTATGCCTGCGATGCGCCGATACCGCGCTTGGAGGCTAGTTAACCCTCTGGTAACCAGTTGTTCATCCGAGTTTTCCCCGGATGGGGTTGAAGTTCCGGATTGACGTACTGCGCCGTACGCCTAAGATGGAAATTGCGCTTAGAACGAAGTCCTGCACGCCAATGCCTTTCGCAGGATCCTATTTCTGGCCCGTTCTCTTTTTCCTTGCCGTTCGACCCCTCAGGCTGGTATTCAATGGATTTGACGCTTATCGTCGTCCTGGTCATTGCCTTGGCGTTGTTTTTCGACTTCACCAATGGTTTCCATGACACGGCCAATGCGATGGCCACCCCAATCGCAACCGGAGCAATTTCCCCTAAGAAGGCAGTTGCCCTCGCCGCAATTCTGAACCTGGTTGGCGCATTCCTCTCCACCGAGGTAGCGAAGACCATTTCAGGTGGCATCATCAACGAAGACCCGACCTCGGGCGTGGCTATTGGGCCGGCGATGATTTTCGCCGGCCTGATGGGCGCCGTGATCTGGAACCTGTTCACCTGGTTGCTGGGACTGCCTTCGAGCTCCTCCCACGCATTGTTCGGCGGCCTGGTAGGCGCCGCGATCGTCGGTGCAGGCTTCGCCTCGGTGAACTACAGCGTGCTGCTCTCCAAGGTGCTGCTTCCGGCCCTGTGCGCGCCGGTGATCGCCGGCATCTCCGCGTACCTGTGCACCAAGCTGGCCTACGCGATCACCAAGCGCGAGAATGGCGCGGCGCCCAAGCGCGGCGGCTTCCGCTACGGGCAGATCTTCTCTTCCTCGCTGGTCGCGCTGTCCCACGGCACTAACGATGCGCAGAAGACCATGGGCATCATCACCCTGACCCTGGTGGCTTCTGGCCTGCAGGATTCCGACTCCGGCGTGCAGTTCTGGGTTGTTGCCACCTGTGCCTTCGCCATCGCGCTGGGTACCTACACCGGCGGCTGGCGCATCATCGCCACCATGGGTTCGGGCCTGACCGACGTGAAGCCCGCGCAGGGCTTCGCAGCCGAGATGTCCACCGCTTCGGCGATCCTGACCTCCTCGCACCTGGGCTTCGCGCTGTCCACCACCCAGGTAGCCTCCGGCTCCGTGATCGGTTCGGGCATGGGCCGCAAGGGCGGCGAAGTCCGCTGGGGCACCGCGGGACGCATCGCGTTGGGCTGGCTGTTCACCCTGCCAGCAGCCGCGGCCGTCGGCGGCGTGGCCGCAGCGATCACCCACCTGGGCACCATCGGCATCGTGATCGTCGCGATCGCCGGCACCGGCGCCATGCTGACCATCTGGTTCCTCTCGCGCAAGCAGCCGCATGACCACGAGTCGAACATTTCCGACATCGACAACTCGGGTGCAGCGGTGAACATCCTGACCAAGAAGGAACGCCGTGCCAAGGCCAAGGCGGAAGCCAAGCTGGCCAAGGTTGCCGCAGCGCAGAAGGAAGCCGATAATTCATGATTGACTGGACAGCCTTTCTCATCGTCGCCGCCATCACCTGGTTTTCCGCGATGGCGATCGTGGCGGCCTACTCCTTCGGCGTCCGCCTGCTGGCAGTTGCCAAGGACGGGGGCCGCAACCAGAGCCTGAGCAATGCCGGAGCCTACGCTTGCTTCGCGATTTGCGGCCTGATCGTCCTCTTCGGCGTGGTGCTGATCGTGCCGCAGCTGAGCGAAGCGATCCTGGGCTTCTCCTCGAGCCACTAGGAACTGCTCGCGGCTGCGGGTGGATCCGACACGATTTTCGGGTCCCTCGACAACTTGATATTGCCTTCGATGGAGGCACCTCTAGACTGGAGCCATGACTAGCTTCAAGTACTACGTGGGTGCCTCCATCGATGGTTTTATCGCCGATCGCAGCGGAAGCGTCCAATGGTTCATCCCCTATGCCACGCAGCCGGGAGTGAAAAAGCATTTCGACGAGTTCTTCGGGAGCGTCGGCGCCGTAGTGATCGGTGGCAAGACCTACGAGAACATCGTCCGTGATGCTGCCGAGGGAACCGTGCCGTGGGTGTTCGGCGAGAAGCCGGTGTGGGTCTTCACACACCATGAACTGCCGACACTGCCCGGAGCGGACCTGACCTTCATCCGCGGCGAGGTGGGCTTCTGGAGCCGGGACATCGCCCAGAGCGCAGGGGCCGGGGACGTGTGGGTGGTTGGCGGTGCCGACCTGGCTGGAGCGTTCGTCGAAGCCGATGCGCTCGATGAGCTGCTTCTGGTCACCGTTCCGGAGGTGCTGGGCGACGGGGCCAATATCTTTGGCCGCGGGATCAGCACGCAGCTCTCGGCCCTGGGGATCACCGAGCTCGGCGCGGATATCTTCCTCTCGCGCTACGCGATCGGCTAAACGGCCAAGGGGACCAGCCGGCCAGGGCCAGCGCTCCGGAAAAGCCGGATCCGCCGCGCTTGGCGCGAACGGCGCCTGCGGGGATCAGTTTTCGACCGGCAGCAGCATATTGGTGATGCGAGCGGTCGCGACACGCTGGCCCTGCTCATTGCTGATCACGATCTCATGGCAGGTGCTGCTGCGGCCCAGATGCACCGGCGTGCATACCCCGGTGACCAGCCCGGTGCGCCCGGCCTTGTGGTGGGTGATGTTCAAATCCACGCCGACCGGGTTGGCCCGGCCGGCACCGTGCAGCGCAGCGGCCATCGAACCGAGGGTTTCGGCAAGTGCCGCCGAAGCGCCGCCATGCAGGATGCCGTAGACCTGGGTGTTGCCCGCCACCGGCATGGTGGCGGCAACGCGCTGGGGTTCGAACCCGGTGAAGATGATTTCCAGTTTCTCCACGAGTTCGCCCACGCCATTGTGCAGCAGGTAGGGCCACATGGATTCGGGAATACCGTGGCGGGCCAGCTGCGCGGCAAACGGATGTGCCGAAGATTGCGTGGTTCGAGAAGTGAAATTGTCGCTCATGGCAACTAGGCTTTCAGGTGTGAGCGAAACTACCAAACCGACTGCTTCGTCGGACAAGAGACTGCTGATTATTGACGGACACTCCATGGCCTTCCGCGCGTTCTATGCGCTGCCTGCAGAGAACTTCGCAACAAGCACCGGCCAGCACACCAATGCCGTGCACGGATTCGTATCGATGCTGCTGACGATGATCCGCCAGCAAAAGCCCACCCACGTTGCGGTGGCCTTCGACTTGGACACCCCGACTTTCCGCTCGCTGGAGTACACCGAGTACAAGGGCGGACGCAATAAGACGCCCGAAGAGTTCTACGGGCAGATCGATCTGATCCAGGAAGTCATGAAGGCGATGAACATCCCTTCGATCACCCTGGAGAGCTTCGAGGCCGATGACATCCTGGCCACGCTGGCCACCCAGGGCGAAGAAGCCGGTTTCAACGTGCTGGTGGTGTCCGGCGACCGCGACGCCTTCCAGCTGATCACCGACAAGACCTTGGTGCTGTACCCGAAGAAGGGCATCAGCGATATCCCGCCGATGGATGCCGCAGCGGTGGAAGCCAAGTACTTCGTGCGTCCCGAGCGCTACTCGGATTTGGCGGCTCTGGTCGGCGAAACCGCGGATAACTTGCCCGGTGTGCCAGGCGTGGGGCCGAAGACCGCCGCCAAATGGATCAACCTCTACGGGGACCTGGCTGGCATCCTGGAGAATGTGGAGAACATCAAGGGCAAGGTCGGCGAGTCGCTGCGCGAGCACGTGGACAACGTGACCCGCAACCGCCGGTTGAACCAGCTCAAGCACGACCTGGAACTCCCGGTCACGCTCGATCAGATGGAACTCGAAGCCCCGAACCGCGAAGAGATCGAGAACCTGTTCGACGCGCTGGAATTCAACACCCTGCGCAAGCGCCTGTTCGACCTGTTTGCAGCCCAGGAAGAGGAAGCGGCACCCGAAGTTGCCGAATTCTCCCGGGTGCTCGGCGCCGATGCCGACGCACTGGACGGATTCATCGGGGCCGGGAAGGGCGCGCCGATCGCAATCCAGCCTGCTGCGGTTGACGGCGAAGCCGTGGGTCTGGCCCTTTTCCGCGGGTCGGAAGCCCTCTGGCTGGAACTGGCCGAACTCGATGAAGCCACCGAAGGCGTGCTTGCGCAGTTCCTGGCCGATGAGAACGCGCCGAAGCTCTTCCACGATGCCAAGGCCGCCATGCACCTGCTCATCGAGCGCGGGCTGCGGATCGCCGGCGTCAAGGACGACACCTTGATCAGCGCCTACCTGATCCAGCCCGATCGCCGCAGCCACGACCTGGTGGACGTGGTGCAGTACCACCTGAAGTACGCCGTGCCGGTGCATCAGGCCAAGAAGGGCGAACTGGATCTGGGGCTCACTTCGGATCTTGCCGAGCCAACGTTGGCCCAGGCGCAGGCCATCCACGACCTCTCCGCCTACCTGGCTACCAAGCTGGCCGAGAAGCACGCGGACAAACTGGCTGCCGAGATGGAGCTGCCGCTGATTCCGGTACTCTTCGAGATGGAACGCGCCGGCGTGGCAGTGGACGTGGATCGCCTGAACGAACTGCGTGCCCACTTCACCGAGCAGGTGGACCAGGCCACCAACGACGCGTTCGCCGCGATCGGCCACGAAGTCAACCTCTCCAGCCCGAAGCAGCTGCAGGTGGTGTTGTTCGAAGAGCTGGATCTGCCGCGCACCAAGAAGATCAAGACCGGTTTCACCACCGATGCCGAGTCGCTGCAGGATCTGCTGGTCAAGACCGGGCACCCGTTCCTGGTCGCGCTGATGGCCTACCGCGACGCGATCAAGCTGCGCCAGACCGTGGACGGCCTGCTCAAGGCCACCCACGATGATGGCCGGATCCACACCACCTATGCGCAGACCGTGGCCGCGACCGGGCGCCTCTCCAGCCTGAACCCGAACCTGCAGAACATCCCGGTGCGTTCGGAAGAGGGCCGTCGCATCCGCGACGTCTTCATGGTCGGGGCCGGCTACCAGAGCCTGCTGACAGTGGACTACTCGCAGATCGAAATGCGCATCATGGCGCACCTCTCCGAAGACGAGGGGCTGATCGAGGCCTACCAGAACGGCGAGGACCTGCACCGCTATGTCGGTTCGCGCGTGTTCAACGTCGAGCCGGACGAGGTCACCTCGGAGATGCGCTCGAAGGTCAAGGCGATGAGCTACGGCCTGGCCTATGGGCTGAGCAGCTTCGGGCTGTCCAAGCAGCTGAAGATCGGCGTGGACGAGGCCCGCAAGCTGATGAAGGACTACTTCGACCGCTTCGGTGCCGTGCGCACCTACCTGCGTTCGGTCGTCGACCAGGCCCGCAAGGATGGCTACACCGAAACCATTTTCGGACGCCGCCGCTACCTGCCGGAGCTGAACAGCTCGGATCGCCGGCTGCGCGACATCGCCGAGCGTGCCGCGTTGAACGCCCCGATCCAGGGTTCGGCCGCCGACCTGGTGAAGGTGGCCATGCTGCGCATCGATGAGGGACTGCGCGCTGGGCAGTACAAGTCCCGGATGCTGCTGCAGGTCCATGACGAACTCATCCTGGAGATCGCCGAGGGGGAGCTGGAAGCAGTGCAGGAGCTGGTGACCCGCGAAATGGGACAGGCCGCAGATCTGCTGGTGCCGCTGGATGTCCAGCCGGGCATCGGCCGGACCTGGCACGACGCCGCGCACTAGGGGCAGCAATCGAAAGGGGCAGGGGCACCGCGGGTGTTCCTGCCCCTTTCGGCAGGATCGAATGGGCTTGGGGAAAGAGACGAACTTGGAGCACTACTCGCGCCGTTGGGCGCTGAAAACCGGAAGCCTGGGGCTGGGGGCGCTGGCCGCCGCGCTGGTCTCCGGTTGCAGTACCGGCGGACCGGCGGAACGAGCCGGGTCCGCGGCGGCCTCGGCAACGGCGAGTCCTTCGCCCACCGCCACTGCTTCACCCCGGCCTACCGCCAGCCTCCAGACGGTGTATCCGAGCCGGAGCCAGGTCATGGAAAAGTTCAAGAATGTTCCTGCAGGGCAGTTCGGGCTGGAAGTCCCGGGCATCGAGCTGGGCCTGCCCAAGGGCAATGCCGCCGCGGCGTTGACCTTCGATGCCTGCGGGGGACCCCGGGGCTCGGGGGTGGATGGGGCCCTGCTGGACGCCTTGCGTGCCAAGCAGGTGCCCGCGACCCTCTTCGTGAACGAACGCTGGGCACGCGCCAACGCGCCGCTGATGGCCGAGCTGGCCAGCGACGAGCTGTTCGAGATCGCCAACCACGGAACCAGCCACGCCCCGCTGGCCACTTCCGGGCAGGCAGCCTACGGCATCGGGGGCACGGAGTCGATCGGCCAGGCCTACGACGAGGTGATGGGCAACCAGCGGTATCTTGCCGACCAATTCGGCATCACCGCGAAATTCTTCCGCTCCGGCACCGCCCATATGGACGAAGCCGGCGCGGCAATGTGCCGGGACCTGGGCGTGGTGCCGATGAACTTCACCGTCAACCTGGACGCCGGGGCGACCTTTGGCGAGCAAGCCGTGGCCGCCCAGGTCCGCCAGCTGGCCGCCGGGGACGTCGGCATCGGGCACTTCAACCAGCCCGCCTCGGGTACTGCCAAGGGCGTGGCGCTCGGGCTGGGGCAGGTGCTGGATTCCGGCCTGCGGTTCACCACGCTCTCCGCTGCCTGGTGAATGCACCCCTTGCGCCGGCCGGACAGGCGCATAGACTGTGATCAGCCGATTTCCTCGCCAAGGAGCACGATGAGACCAGAGACCCCGCCGCAGCTGGAAACCCGGACCTGCCAGGCTGCGATCCGCAGTCCGGAACTCGACGAATCGATCAAGCTGTTCCATCAGGCCACCGGGATCGGCTTCTACGAGCAGCTGCCCGAAGAGCCCAATTGGACGCACTACCTGGACCTGACTTATGCGCAGAAAATGCGCTTCTCCCTGGTGTTCGATCAGCAGGCCGAACCGCACTCGCGCCATGCAACCTACCCGGTGCACACCTATGGAGCATTCCCCGGGCTGCTCAATGCCGGCGGCGAGGCGCCGGTGGCAACGCACAAGATCTCCGCGGTCACCGTCGCGCCGAGCTATCGGCGCCGCGGCATCCTGTCCAGGCAAATCACCGCCGACCTGGCCTATGCCCAGCAGGCGGGTTTCCCTATTGCGGCTTTGACCGCGTCGGAAGCGACGATCTACGGGCGGTACGGCTTCGAGCCAGCTACCTACCAAAGCCGATTCACGCTCAAGTGCGCCCACGGGGTGAAGCTGCGCGTGCAGGTACCCGGCCGGGTGGTGGATGCCGATCCGCAGCATTTCGGGCCCGGCTATGCCGCGCTGGCCGTGCGCGCGCTCGAGCAGACCTTCGGCTCCGTGGACAGCACCGAGTTCGACAATGGCTTTGCCCTGGGCCGCTGGGACACCTGGGAGACCCTGGAAAAGCCGAAGAACCTGCGTTTTGCCGCCTACTACGATGACGCTGGCCAGCTCGGCGGATTCGCCACCTACAAGTTCGGCGGCTGGGACGAGCCCAAGGCGAAGTTGGTGGTGCACAAGTTGGTGGCCACCAGCGACGCCGCGCGCATCAAGCTCTTCGAGTACCTGGGCAACCATGATCTGGTGGAAGAAGTGCATGGCCAAGGCCCGGTGGCCGATCCACTGCGCCAGGTGCTGGAGAACGTGCGGGACTACCACGTGCGTTCCATTGACGATGTGCTGTGGCTGCGCGTGCTCGATGTTGTTGCCGCCTTCCAAGCGCGCGGCTACCAGCGCGATGCCCGGCTGCTATTGAGCGTGAGCGACCGGCTGGAGCTGATCTCCGGAACCTACCTCTTCGAGGTGTCCGATTCCCGCGCCACGGTGAGCCGGATTGAGGACGGGCAGGCCGACTCCGGGCTGCCGCGCGTGGCGCTTTCGGAGCGGGAGCTGGCTGGACTGTACCTGGGCACCGTGCAGCTGGACCAATTGCTGGATTCGGGACGCGCCGAACTGGTCGGCGGGGGAGCTGCGGGGGACTGGGTTCACTTGTTCAGCGTGGCTCGCGAGGGTTTCACGCCGCACGGTTTCTAGTGGGACGGGTCGCATTATCCGGTTGATATGACGAAGTTCACAAAATGCTGGCGAGGATGTTAGCGGGTTACGCTTTGACCCGCGGTGTGCTAGGCGCGTAGACTTGAACAGCGTGCCATGGCTTCGTCATGTCCGCATTCATGTTCTACCCCCTTCGAAATTCCGGGACTTCCGGGGTTTCGACTGATCAAATCTATCCACATCGGAGTCCCTACTACATGACCATCACCTCGAACGAGAACAACAGCGCACCAGTCGTCGCAATCAACGACATTGGATCTGCTGAGGACTTCTTGGCCGCAGTCGACGCCACCATCAAGTACTTCAACGATGGTGACCTCGTCGAAGGCACCGTCGTCAAGGTTGACCACGACGAAGTTCTGCTCGACATCGGTTACAAGACCGAAGGTGTCATCCCTTCCCGCGAGCTTTCCATCAAGCATGACGTTGACCCAGGTGAAGTTGTCACCGTTGGCGACAGCGTCGAAGCCTTGGTCCTGACCAAGGAAGACAAGGAAGGCCGCCTGATCCTGTCCAAGAAGCGTGCGCAGTACGAGCGCGCTTGGGGCGACATCGAAAAGATCAAGGAAGAGGACGGCGTCGTTACCGGTACCGTCATCGAGGTTGTCAAGGGTGGCCTCATCCTGGACATCGGCCTGCGTGGCTTCCTGCCAGCATCGCTCGTCGAGATGCGCCGTGTGCGCGACCTGGCTCCATACATCGGCCAGGAAATCGAAGCCAAGATCATCGAGCTGGACAAGAACCGCAACAACGTTGTGCTTTCCCGCCGTGCATGGCTCGAGCAGACCCAGTCCGAGGTTCGCTCGACCTTCCTCAACAAGCTGGAAAAGGGCCAGGTTCGTCCGGGCGTTGTTTCCTCCATCGTCAACTTCGGTGCATTCGTGGACCTGGGCGGCGTAGACGGCCTGGTACACGTTTCCGAACTGTCCTGGAAGCACATCGACCACCCATCCGAGGTTGTCGAGGTTGGCCAGGAAGTAACCGTAGAGGTTCTGGAAGTCGATCTGGACCGCGAGCGCGTTTCCCTGTCGCTGAAGGCTACCCAGGAAGATCCTTGGCAGACCTTCGCCCGCACCCACGCACTGGGTCAGGTTGTACCGGGCAAGGTTACCAAGCTGGTTCCATTCGGTGCGTTCGTACGCGTCGAAGACGGCATCGAAGGCCTGGTTCACATCTCCGAGCTTGCAGTTCGCCACGTTGAACTGGCTGAGCAGGTTGTCTCCGTTGGCGACGAACTGTTCGTCAAGGTCATCGACATCGACCTGGAGCGCCGCCGCATCTCGCTGTCGCTCAAGCAGGCTAACGAAGGTGTTGACCCAGAGGGCACCGAGTTCGACCCAGCACTCTACGGCATGGCTGCAGAGTACGACGAGGCCGGCAACTACAAGTACCCAGAGGGCTTCGACCCAGAGTCGAACGAATGGCTCGAGGGCTTCGACACCCAGCGCGCTGCATGGGAAGCACAGTACGCTGCTGCCCAGGAGCGTTGGGAAGCACACAAGAAGCAGGTTGTTGCCGCTATCGCTGCCGACGCAGAAGCAGAGCCTGCTGCTGCCGGTGGTTCCGAGCCAGCTCCAGCTTCGTACTCCTCGGAGGCACCAGCCACCGATGCAGGCACCCTGGCTTCGGACGAAGCACTGGCTGCACTGCGCGAGAAGCTGACCGGCAACTAATTCCGGCTTCTGCCTCGTGCAGAGATCGTGATTAGCTTTAGCTGATTCACGAAGGTCCAACCCTGCAAGGGTTGGACCTTCGTTGTTTAACTGGTTTTTTGCTTGCCGGCATGGCTGGCACGTCATTATTTCTGCTGACATCCGCCGGGCAGGAATAGCTCCGAAGGAGCACTGCTCTTAATACTTGCTGAGGTTAGACTAAAAGTGCACCGATCAGGTGGACTCACTAACGGCAGGTAGTAGCACATGGCAACGACAGGAAATTCGCCGGCAGACTATGCGGCAGGCGCAACTGCCGGACAGCAGATCCCGGTGCGCCAGGTCAGCCGCGAGGAGTGGGAAACTGTACCGCGCACTATTCCCAATTTCTGGGTTGCCGTAGCGACCTGGCTTCCGCTGGTTGCACTGGTGGTCTTCGTCCGTTCGGATCTTCTGCATTCCCCGTACCTGGACAAGGGCTTCATGGACATCCTCTCCTTCTCCATGGTCGCTACCGTCCTGGCCATGATCTTTGGCGGCGGACGGCAATCACCCTGGATGGGCTTGGGCGTAGCCGCCGGAATCTATTTCCTGCTGGCTCCTGCCGGGGACCTGCAAAGGATCCTGATGCTGGCGCTGGGCTATTTCCTGCTGCTCGCACTGTCCGTAGGTCTCATGGACGCACGGTTCCGACGCCTGCTGAGAACCTGGAAGCGTGAAGCCTCAGGAGGCATCGCCTTGGCGCCGGGGCAAGAGAGCGATTTTGGAATCACCAAGCAAATGTCGCCCATGGTATGGAAGCTTGCGGTAGGAGCACTGATCTACCCGCTGCTCCGGCTGGGCTGGGAACTGGTCAGCACGGAAGTTTATTCGCTGCATGACTTGGATGAAGGCTACCGTCTTGACGTGTACGCCGCGGCCGTCCTGCTGGGCATCAGCCTGCTGCTGAGCATGCTGCGCTGGATGCGCTTGAAATCGATGGGACTTTTCGCACTCGAAGTTCCAGCGGACCACCGAATTGGTCCAACGTCATTGCGGGCCTATGGCAACGCGATCCTCATCGAAACGGAAGAAACCGGGGCCTGCCTGTGCCGCAACGACGACAAGAACGGATCCAAGCAGAAATTTGAGGATCCGCGATTCATTTTCTGCTCAGAGGTGTGCCCGGTGCACGGGGTGCATGCGGTCAACCAGCGCTCGGCCGAAGAGTTCCTGGGCATCGCCTCCCAGCCCTGGGTCTATGGGGAGAACCTGAATGGGAAACTGCTAGAGGCAACCGGCCAGCGCTTGGTCATTGCAGGGCTCAGCGGCTGGGGCTCACGCCCGGTCGCGGTGCGCGTTTCATGGCTCTACGGTGGAGGGAAGCAGGCCAGCGCCTACTACGTCCCGGCATCGGCACGCGAGCCTCTGGCCAGAACCAAGCGCCGCCTGGCGGTTCTGACCCCTGCCGGTGATTCGGTTACGGCTGATACTTTCGAGAATAATGAGCGGGGCGAGATCGACCGGATCGACCTTCGTCCATTGGGGATCAACGCCCAAGCCGTCCGCGTGCACGGTGGACGCCCTTTCTTGATCTAGCCGGATGGCGCCGGCGCATTGCCGCGAACTAGGCGGCCTTGGCCATGTGGTAGCTGTTGCGCACCGGGGTCTGGGTGGGATCGACGAAGCTGGGCAGGATGACCTTGGGTACGCCATCGTCGGCAATGACCTTGATCAACCCGGCATGAACGTCATGATGATGCGTGTCGCAGAGCATCGCGCTCCAGTAGACCGCAGTGACACCGCCCTCGGACCAGAACCAGATGTGGTGGATGTTGCAGCGTTCGGGATCCATGGTGCACCCGGGAACTATGCAGCCGCGATCGCGCACCGCAACACCCAGACGCATGTAGTTCGGATGCTTGCGCTGGCTGCGCCCGATATCAAGCAGCTCGCCCCTGCCGCCGAGCACCATCGGGATGATGCGTGCCCTGGACAGGGTCTGGCGCAGGTCAGTTGCATCGAGCTTGAAACCGTGCTGGGTGATGCCATGGGTTCTCGCGCGGCCTTCCAACTCGTCCAAGGTCAGCATGACCACGACCTGCGGGGTGATGGTGGGGACATCCACGGTGCCTGCATCATTCCCATCGGCGCCCTTGGGGGTCCCGCCATTGCGCGCGGCATCCAGCAGCTCCTGGAGCCGCTTCGTGTTGATCTCCAGCAGATTCATCAGGCCGTTGAGGCGGCGTGCCGCGGGAGAAAGCGGTGGGGAAACAGGATCTTCGCTGGCGGCAGCTTCCTCATCGGTCAAGAAGTCCGGATGGCCTCCGGCGTCGGCCTGGTAGGAAGTGCCAGGGGCAGCATCCTGCTCTGTACGTTGTCCCGGAGACTGGGCAAAAGCCTCCCGTGCGGCTTGGCCGGAACCGGAGCGGGGATTGTCGCTTTGCGAAATGCCCGATTCGAAGAGTTCTGCGCGCGTAGGGCGCAGGGCGAGGTCGTAGTGGACCAGGCCGCCGCGTTCGCCCCGCCGGTACAGGCCTTCCTGGGCTTCGGGCCGCTTCTTGCCCAAGCGTTCCTTCTGGGATTTCAGGAAGCTGTTGACCAATTGCCTGCGGGTGCCGGGGTCGGGCTCGTCCAATTGCTGGTTGACGATGGATTCAAGCAGCTCGCCATCTTCGGTGAGCGCCGAGGCGGTGGCCGGTGCGGCGTATTCGTCGCGTTGGGGTTCCAGAGCGCCCAGGCGCCGGGCCGCGCTGAGCACTTCGGCTGGCGGCTGGCGCAGATCGGCGAAGCGCCGCGCCAGCAAAGGGAACTGTGCCTGGTGCCGCTGATGTTGGTAGTCGTATTGCGCGAAGACGTGGCTGGCGGACTGGATGCGGCGCTTGGCCTCGAAATGGTCGGTGCGCAGCCAGGATGCCAGCAGTGCCGCAGGGCCGGTGAAGCTGGGCCGCTTTCCGGTGCGCTGGGCAGGGACGGAGAAATCGGTGGTGCCCTGGCGGGCTGCGGCGAGTTCAACCTGGGCCAGGGTGTGCGCCGCGGTGTCATCGACCAGGTGGGCTGCGTAGATCTGGGTGCGAAGGGCCTGGTGGGCCGAAGCTTCAGCCGCGGTGGACAGGGCCAAGGCGTAGCGCGGATCGTGCAGGTAGTGGGACTCGGGGCCGGTGGCTGGATCGGCGCAGAGCAGGGTCTGGTGCAGGACGGGGATGAACGCGGCGACGGCCAGGGCGTCGTCCACCGCGAGGGCCGGCGCGTCCTTGATCGCTTGGGCAAGCCCGGCTAGCGCCTGGCTGACAGTTCTGTTCATGGCCCCAGCATGCGCCAGGCGGTGCGCGGCGTGCCGGCCGGCAATACGGCCTGTGGAAAAGCCTAGTGCGCGCGGGTTGATGCAGTCACGGTGAAGGTCCTGTCGCGGGCCAGCTGTTCGGTGGGGCCAACGCGGCGGGCCAATTCGCTGCGGTAGCGCAGGTGCGAGTTGAACACGCACAGCAGGGTGCCTCCGGGAGCGAGCACGCGGGCGGCGTCGTCGATCAGCTTGAACGCGATGTCGGCGGTGACGGTGTTGCCGATGTGGAAGGGCGGGTTCAGCGTGACCAGGGTGGCGCTGGCGTCGGGCAGGCGGCCCAGGGCGTCATCCTGCACGGCAGTGAGGCGACCGTCCAGGTTGTTGCGTTGAGCGGCGGCCAGGGTGGAGGCGACCGCGGAGGCCGAATGGTCCGAGGCGTCCACGCGCAGCTGCGGGTTTTCCAGTGCTGCGCAGATGCCGATCGCGCCGTTGCCGCAGGCCAGATCGACCAGCGTGGCGTGCCCGGAGAGGTCCGGAAGGTTTTCCAGCAGCAGCCGGGTGCCCGGATCCAGCCGGGCGGCACCGAAGGTCCCGGCACCGGCATGCAGCGTGAAGCTGGTGCCGCGCACCTGGTGGGTGGCAGTGGCCGGGAAGCTGCTGGCGGGCTGTTCGGCGCGCGGGGTGCTGGCGGTGAGCACCCGGGATTTCTGCCGGGCCAGCGAGACGTCGACGCGGGTGAAATGCTCCGCGAGCACCTCGTTCATGGAACGGCTCATGTGCTTGATGCGGCCTCCGGCGAAAAGCTTCGCGCCGGGATCGGCGACGGCTGCTGCCGCGGCGGCCTGTTCGCCCAGCACGTCCAGTCCGCGAGGCAGGGCCAGCAGGATCGAACTGGCGCCCTGGGCAACCTGTTCCAGGGTGCAGAATTCGAGGTGTCCGGCCCGCTCGGGCATGAGCCGGGCGAGGTTGGCCTCGATGGCCCGGCGCGCGGTGAGCGAATCGGTGTGCACGCGCACGCTCGTGCTGCCTAGTGCCAGTGCGCCCAGGGCCAGCGCGCCGTAGTGGTCGCCGATGACCGCGATGGCATCCGGCCAGCGGTCCGAGGGTCCGGCCGCGGCGGCGCAGGTGTCCAGGATGAGCCGGTCGCAGGCGTCGGCGGCGTAGAGGTTGGCGGCTTCGACATCGGGCCAGCGGCGCAGGGCGGGCAGCAGGGCCTGGAGGCTGCTGGCGGCAGCGGGCGTGCCTTCGGGATTGGCGGCGGAGTTCAAATCAGATCAACCCATTGCGTGTTGGCGGCGGCCAGTTCCCCGGCGCCGGAGGTGAGTGAGGCGATGCCGGTGCGCAGCTGCGCGGCGGCTTCGGGCGTGTCCGGGATGCCGATCTGCACGATTGCGGCATCGGCCTGCCAGAGGGTCGGTTCGACCTGGTAGCCGGCGGCGCGCAGCTCGTTCTCGTAGCGGGCCGCGTCGGCGTGGGCGGCGGCGAAGGTGAAGATCCGCATGCGCTGGCGCAGGTGCAGCTGCGCATTGTCCAGCCCGGAAGATACCGCCTCGGAATATGCGCGGACCAGTCCGCCGGCGCCAAGCTTGATCCCGCCGAAGTAGCGGACCACCACGGCCAGCACGTCCGAGAGCACGCTGCCGTCGGCGATTTCGCGCTTGGCCAGGGCATCGAGCATCGGGATGCCGGCGGTGCCCGAGGGCTCGCCGTCGTCGTTGGAGCGCTGGGCCATGCGATCGGGGCCCAGGATGAACGCGCTGCAGTGGTGGCGGGCATCGAAGTGGGTCTTGCGCAGGGCCGCGATCTGCGCGCGGGCGGCGGCCTCGGTTTCGACCCGGTAGAGGTAGGTGATGAATCGCGAACGCTTGATTTCCAGCTCGTGCACGCAATCGCTGGTCAAGGTCGTGTACCGTGTCGCGGCCGAGTCGTTGGTGTTCATCCCTCTTAGTTTATAGGGTGGGAACATGATGCATGTGGGACTGACCGGGGGAGTGGCCTCCGGAAAATCTGCGGTCGCGGCCAAATTGGCCGCCCTGGGAGCCGTAGTCATCGATGCCGACGCGTTGGCGCGCCAGGTGGTCGAACCCGGCACGCCCGGGCTGGCTGCGATCAAGGACACGTTTGGCGAAGCCGTTTTGCTGGCCGACGGGTCGCTGAACCGTCCCGCATTAGGCGCGATAGTCTTCGCCGACGAGGCGGCGCGGGCCAAGCTCAACGCGATCGTGCACCCGCTGGTGCGGGAGCAAGCGGCGAAGTTGCGCCAAGGAGCGCCAGCCGGCTCGCTGGTGGTCGAGGACATCCCGCTGCTGGTCGAGACCGGCCAGCTGGACAGCTTCGACGCGGTGGTCGTCGTGGCCGCCCCGCACGCCGAACGCATTCGCCGCATGGTCCAGGATCGCGGCTGGACCCGGGAAGACGCCGAGGCCCGGATGGCCGCGCAGGCCACGGATGACCAGCGGGCGGCCGTAGCCGACTACCTGCTGGATAATTCCGGTACCTTGGAAGAACTGGAGGGGCAGGTTTCTGCCCTCTACCGCCAATTGGCGCCAGCACAGGAGTAGGAATGTACAAGATCTGCAAGTGGAGCACCCTGATCGCTTTCGCCGTCGCCTTGGTGCTGTGGCTCGGTTTTGGCGGCCGCGCCGAATTCGTTGCCAGCGAATCCGGGCCGTATTCGCCGGTGGTCTACATTTCCGGCTGCCTGGCCTTGCTGGGGCTGATTGCCGCCACCATCATGACCGTGGGATTCTTCGGCAGCAGCATCCAGCGCACCGTCAAGCGCAATGCGATCCGCTACGGGATGCGCAAATAGCACCCCGGGTTTAAGCTGAAAGCTGGCTAGGGCGCAGCCCCAACGGTCGGGGCAAGTGGATATGCTGGAAGCATGAGTCTTGCACAGCCGATCAAGCGCGTGGTCGCCCCCTTCGAAGTCATCAGCGAGTACCAGCCTGCCGGCGACCAGCCGCAGGCCATCAAGCAGCTGACCGAGCGGATCAACGCCGGCGAGAAGGACATCGTGCTGCTCGGTGCCACCGGTACCGGCAAGTCCGCGACCACCGCCTGGCTGGTGGAGCAGGTGCAGCGCCCCACCCTGGTGCTGGTGCAGAACAAGACCCTGGCCGCCCAGCTGGCCAACGAGTTCCGCGAGCTGATGCCCAATAACGCGGTGGAGTACTTCGTCTCCTACTACGACTACTACCAGCCCGAGGCCTACGTCCCGCAGACCGATACCTTCATCGAGAAGGACTCCTCGATCAACGAGGAAGTCGAGCGCCTGCGCCACTCGGCCACCAACTCCCTGCTCACCCGCCGCGACACCATTGTGGTCGCCACCGTCTCGTGCATCTACGGCCTGGGCACTCCCGAGGAATACGTGGCCGGGATGGTCACCGTGCGCACCGGCGAGGAACTGAACCGCGACGCGATGCTGCGCCAGTTCGTGGCCATGCAGTACACCCGCAACGACATGGACTTCCACCGCGGCACCTTCCGCGTGCGCGGGGACACGGTGGAGATCATCCCGATGTACGAAGAGCAGGCCGTGCGCATCGAGTTCTTCGGCGACGAGGTGGAAGCGATCCACACCCTGCACCCGGTCACCGGCGAGGTGATCCGCGAGGAGACCGAGATGTACATCTTCCCGGCCAGCCACTATGTGGCCGGTGCCGAGCGGATGCACAAGGCGATCAAGCGGATCGAGGACGAGCTGGCGGTGCGCCTGAAGGAGCTGGAATCGCAGAACAAGCTCGTCGAGGCCCAGCGGCTGCGCATGCGCACCACCTACGACCTGGAAATGATGGAGCAGATGGGTTTCTGCAACGGCATCGAGAACTACTCGCGCCATATCGACGGCCGCGATGCCGGCAGCGCCCCGCACTGCCTGATCGACTATTTCCCCGATGACTTCCTGCTGGTGATCGACGAGTCGCATGTCACCGTGCCGCAGATCGGCGCCATGTACGAGGGCGACATGTCCCGCAAGCGCACGCTGGTGGAACACGGCTTCCGCCTGCCAAGTGCCATGGACAACCGCCCGCTGAAATGGGATGAGTTCCTTGAGCGCATCGGGCAGACCGTGTACCTTTCGGCCACCCCGGGCAAGTACGAGCTGGGCAAGTCCGACGGGTTCGTGGAGCAGATCATCCGCCCCACCGGGCTGATCGACCCCGAGATCATCGTCAAGCCCACCAAGGGCCAGATCGATGACCTGCTCGATGAGATCCGTACCCGTGTGGATCGCGATGAGCGCGTGCTGGTCACCACGCTGACCAAGCGCATGGCCGAGGACCTGACAGACTACCTCACCGAGCACCAGGTGCGGGTGCAGTACCTGCACTCCGATGTGGACACGATCCGCCGCGTGGAGCTGCTGCGCGAGCTGCGCATGGGTTCCTTCGACGTGCTGGTGGGCATTAACCTGCTGCGCGAGGGCCTGGATTTGCCCGAGGTTTCGCTGGTCGCGATCCTGGATGCCGACAAGCAGGGCTTCCTGCGTTCGGCCACCAGCCTGATCCAGACCATCGGCCGTGCCGCGCGTAACGTCTCGGGCCAGGTGATCATGTATGCCGACAAGATCACCGATGCGATGGACCAGGCGATCGAGGAGACCAATCGCCGACGGGCAATCCAGGAAGCGCACAACAAGGAGCACGGGATCGACCCCACGCCGCTGCGCAAGAAGATCGCTGACATCACCGACCAGCTGGCGCGTGAGGATGCCGACACCCAGGAACTGCTGAACAACAACCGGTTGGCGAAGAATGCCAAGCGCACCAAGGCCTCGTCCGCGGTGCGCAAGGATGGGCTGGCCGCCGCCCCGGCCGAGGACCTGCTGGCCCAGATCGGGGAAATGACCGAGCAGATGCACGCCGCGGCCGCTGAGTTGCAGTTCGAACTGGCCGCCCGGATCCGCGATGAAGTTTCCGAGTTGAAGAAGGAATTGCGCCAGATGAAGGCTGCCGGGCACGCGTAGCCCTGCTGCTGTCCGGCGCAGTAATTGGG
This sequence comes from Glutamicibacter sp. NPDC087583, assembly GCF_044743685.1. NCBI lineage: Bacteria > Bacillati > Actinomycetota > Actinomycetes > Micrococcales > Micrococcaceae > Glutamicibacter > Glutamicibacter sp. NPDC087583. The sequence goes on from NZ_JBIUWY010000001.1 coordinate 729,870, forward strand.
ACATGCGCCAAGCCTGTGCAGTTCCTGTGCGCTACACTTGATCACTGGACGTAGGGGAGTATCCCAATGCTGTGGACGTCAACACGCGAACCAATGATGTTTCGCCGGGCACAGCAGCCGATCACTGAGCCAGCTATCGAAGTGTTTCGAATTCTGGTGTGGCGGCGGAGAGACTTGCGGCGATTTTCCATACCCTCCAACGAAAGGTCGCTCGTCCGTGGGCACTAATGGGTTAACTATTCAATTCGAGATCATCGCGCTGATTGTTCTGTGCGCGGTGCTCATCGCAGACCTGCTGTACGTCACCAAGCGTCCGCACATTCCTTCCATGAAGGAAGCAGGCATTTTTGTCGGCATCTACATCTCCTTGGCATTGATCTTCGGTGCCGTGATCTGGACGCAGGCTGGACCCCAGCTTGGCCAGGAATTCTACGCCGGCTGGGTCACCGAATACGCGTTGTCGGTGGACAACCTGTTCGTCTTCATCATCATCATGGCGCGCTTCTCGGTACCGCGTAAGTACCAGCAGGAAGTGCTGATGTTCGGCATCATCATCGCGTTGGTCCTGCGCGCAATCTTCATTGTGCTCGGCGCCGCGATCATCGAGCAGTGGTCGTGGGTCTTCTACATCTTCGGTGCCTTCCTGCTCTGGACCGCATGGAACCAGCTCAAGGACGAGGATGAGGACGAGGAAAGCGGCCTGGTCAAGAAGCTGACCTCCAAGCTGCCGATTTCCAAGGACTTCGATGGCGCCAAGCTGCGCACCGTGGTCGACGGCAAGAAGCTGTTCACCCCGATGGTGCTGGTCTTCGTGACCATCGGCATGACCGACCTGCTGTTCGCCTTCGACTCGATCCCGGCGATCTTCGGCCTGACCAAGTCCGCGTTCATTGTGTTCACCGCGAACATCTTCGCGCTGATGGGCTTGCGCCAGCTGTACTTCCTGCTCGGTGGCCTGATGAACCGCCTGGTCTTCCTGAAGCACGCACTGAGCTTCATCCTCGCTTTCATCGGCGTGAAGCTGGTCTTCCACGCCCTGCACGAGAACAGCCTGCCGTTCATCAACGGCGGCGAGCCGCTGCATTACGCGTGGCTGGACATTTCCGTGGGTGTTTCGCTGCTGGTCATCCTGGGCGCGATCGTTATCGCAACCGTGCTGTCGCTGTGGAGCCCATGGGGCAAGCGCGCCGCTGCTTCGGCTGAAGCCGCGGAGCTCGCCGGCGCAGCGGAAGCTGCAGAGCAGGACGCGGCCAAGTAATCCGCACAATTACCCGCCGGGACCAGTTGCTTCCAACTGGCCCCGGCGGGTTTTCCGCACCCGCATAGTGTGCCTATGCTGTTCTGCTAAGGTATTTTCCATGAGCGACCTATCGACAGAAGCCAGTGGCATTGCCACCGGCGTAGCACTAGCGTCGGGCACCATGTCCCGGCTGCTTGGACGCGCGGCCGGGCAAGGCCGATCGGTGACCGCTTGGCGGGTGCTTTCCACCCTGGACCGGTTGGGCCCCCAGCGCGTGGGCGACTTGGCGATCGAGCAGCGCGTGGCCCAGCCGACCATGACCGGTCTGGTCATCCGCATGGAAAACGACCAGTTGGTCCAGCGCCAACCGGACCCTGGGGACGGGCGCGCCAGCCTGGTGAGCCTGACCGGCGACGGCAAGGAGGCCATCGAAGCCTACCGGCAACGCGCGATTTCCTCGCTGGCCGGCGGCATCGATTCCTTCAGCGCCGAGGAACGGCGGATTCTGGCGCAGGCTGTGCCGCTGCTGCAGCGGTTGAATGACCAGGTTGCCGCGAAGCTGGACCATTAGCAGCAGAAGGATTAACGCGCAGGGCGCTTGAATCCCCGGGGGATTCAAGCGCCCTGCGCGTTAACCTAGCCGGTGCGCGGGCTAGCTGTCCTGGGCCGCGGCGTCCGGGTCTTCGCCGTTGGCCATGGCCAGCAGCCGGCGGAAGATCGCCGGGCCATCGTCGCCGATGCCGTCATGGTGGAATTGATCGGTCACCCAGGTCTGCAACCCGGCCACCTGCGAGGCGGTGCGCAGCGAGAGCTCGCGGTCCACATAGACGTCGTCATGGTAGACCGCGGCGGCCACAGGCACGGTGTTCTTGGCCAGGACGTCCAGATCGTAGAGCGGGCCGAAGCCTTCGTGCTCGGCCAGGATGCGGGCCACGTCCTCCAGGGGGCGCAGGGCAGGATCTTCGGCGAAGTGCCAGCTGTAGATCATCTCGCCGGTCAGCAGCGGGGTCGCCGCGTGGCGGGTGAAGTCGGCGAATTCCGGCAGGACTTGTTCGGCCGCGAAATTGGTCGGCTCGCCTTGGGCATAGATGGTTTCATGCATCAGCGCATAGAGCGGGTTCGAGGCGAAAGAGCTCTGGGCCAAGAGCGCTTCGAGGAAGCTATCCGAGAGGCGGTCGCCGCCCGGGGTGAAGCTGAAGGCCTCCTCGAAGATGTGATGCAGCAGGTGCACCCGGGTGTTTCCGCCCAGGTACATGCCCAGCATCTGCACCAGCGGCACGGTGACGCGCTGGCCGTTGGGCAGCAGCTCATCGTCATTGGTGCGCACATGCTCGTAGATCCTGTGCAGGGTCTGGAAGTCCTCGGGGTACCAGGAGAAGTACTCGCGGTTGCGTTCTGCCATCCGCTGGTAGGTGGCGCGGTAGACGGTCTTCGCATCGGCATCCAGCGAGGCCAGCCCGCCGGTGACCAGGCAGCGGGTGAGCGACTGCGGGAAGAGCGAGAGATAGGTCAGGGTGCAGAACCCGCCGTAGCTCTGCCCCAGGGTGCTCCACTGCTCGATGCCCAGGTGCTCGCGCAGGGCTTCGGCGTCGCGCACAATCGAGTCGGCGCGGAAATGCGAGAGGTAGCGGGCCTGGGCGGCCGAGTCCCCGCGCAGCGGCAGGGACTTGCGGTTAGCCGGGGTGGACAGTCCGGTGCCGCGCTGGTCCAGCAGCAGCACGCGGAAGTGCTTGGTGGCTTCGGCCAACCACCCCGACAAGGAACCGGGGCGCGGGGATTTGCCCCCTGGACCGCCCTGCAGGAACAGCAGCCAGGGCTTGGCCGTGCCGGTGCTGATCTCGCGGGCGAAGACCGAGATCTTTTCGCCCTGCGGATCGGCGTGATCCAGTGGAACCTCGATGCGATGGTCGGTGACATCCATACCGCGGTAGTGGCGCATTAGCTCGCTCCTTGCATGCCAAGTTGTTGCAGTGCTTCGCCGTCCAGGCGCCGGGTGCTCCAGCCGTCCATGGAGCTGGAACCGATGGCGTCGTAGAACCTGATGGCCGGCTCGTTCCAATCCAGCACTGACCATTCCAGGCGCTTGTAGCCGCGTTCGACGCAGATCTGCGCCAGCGTGCGCAGCAACGCGGTGCCGGTGCCTGAACCGCGCTGGGATTCGCGCACATACAGATCCTCCAGATGGATGCCGTGCCGGCCTTCCCAAGTGGAGTAGGTCAGATACCACAGGGCCATGCCCCTGAGCGTCCCGGTTTCATCCTCGGCAACATGGGCGAAGACCTGGGGATTGGGGCCGAACAGATGGGATTGGAGGTCTGCTGCGGTGTTGAGCACCGCATCAGGTTCCCTTTCATAGTCGGCCAATTCCTGGATCATCGCCAAGATCTGCGGGCAGTCGCCCGGAACAGCTTCACGCACAATACTCATGTGTTCCAGCTTACCTCCGTCGCACCGCTAAAACGTCGGTGACCAGACCTAAGGTTGAATGCATGATGGGTGGACACCACGCGGTGAGCGGCGCAGCCGCATGGTTGGCAATTACAACTGACGTCACCGTGGGTTCGGTGAACCTGGGGCTGGGAACTTTCCAGATGGACCGCTGGGAAACCCTGGCCGGCGCGATCGTCTGCGCTGGCGCGGCCCTGCTGCCCGACGCGGATCACCATGGGGCCACGATCGCGCGCTCGCTGCCCCCGTTCTCCAGCATTTTCACGCGGATTGTCGGTTCGGTTTCGGGCGGGCACCGCAACGGCACCCATTCGCTGATCGGCATCGCCTTCTTCATCTTCCTGGCCTGGCTGGCCAACGGCTGGGATGTGCAGACCGCGGCGTTGGGCACGGTCTACCCGGCCGCGGCGCTGTTCGCGATCCTGCTGATTTCCTTCGCGGTGAAGACCATGAAATTCATGCCGCCGCTGCTGTGCTGGATTATCGCCTTGGCCGCCGGGACTTTCGTCGGGATGAATGCGCCGGAGCAGAACCTCTGGTTCCTGATGGCAGTCTCCCTGGGCGCGATCGTGCACGTGCTGGGCGACATGCTGACCATCGGCGGCTGCAACCTGCTGTGGCCGATCAAGATCGGCTCGCCGCGCTGGTTCCGCCGGCTGCCGCTGATTGGCGGCTGCTGGAAGTCCAATGGGCGGGTGGCATTGCCGATTCTGGCCGAGACGGGCTCCACCGCAGAATGGCTGCTCGCGACGCTGCTCACTACCTATGTGGGCATCGCGCTGATCGTCGCCTGAGGGCCCCCGGCCCGCTGCCGGCTCGCCGCAGTGCAACGCGCTGTGGCTGGCAGCCGGTGATCTGGCATGATTCGAACCATGCAGATTCAATTCACCCGGCGCATCACCTGGGATCAGCTTCCTGGCGAACTGCGCGCTCGGATCGAATCGCACCTTGGATCCCGGGTGATCCGGGCGCTAAGCCAAGCCTCGGGGTTTTCCCCGGGCAGCGCCGATCGGCTGCTCACCGCCGATGGCCAGCGGGTCTTCGCCAAGGCGGTGCATCCGGGCCTCAGTGCCCCGGCCACGGCATTGCACGCCCGCGAAGCGGCAATAGCGGCCAAGCTCCCGGCGGCCTTGCCGGTTCCGCAGTTCCTGGGGCGCATCAGCTGGCAAGGCTGGGAGGCCTTGGTCTTCGCTGAAGGCCCAGGGGCCAGCCCGCAGCTTCCCTGGCCGGCCGGACAGCTCGAACGGGTACTGGACACGCTGGCGCAGCTGGCTCATCAGGCCCCTTTTTCCTTGATCGAGCTGCTGCCGCCGCTGGAAGAGGAACTGCGCGAGGACGTAGCCGGTTTTGGGCGGATCATGCAGGACGGCTGGCTTCCAGCTGATCCCTGGGTGGCACAGAACCTGGAAGAACTCCATGGGCTGGCCATGGACGGTATCGGGGCGCTGGCCGGAGACCAGCTGGTGCATTCGGATCTGCGCTCGGACAACATCCTGCTGGGCGACGGCGGAGAAGTGCTGCTGGTGGATTGGCCGTGGGCTTCGCGGGGCGCCGCATGGTATGACGCGTTGACGGTGCTGGTTGAAGCGCGGATCTTCGACCCGGCGCTGGATGCGGATGCCATTGCCGCCTCCCACCCGATCTTCGAATCGGTGGGCGCGGACGCGGTCAGCGCGGTCTTAGCTGGACTGGCCGCCTACTATGTGGACGCGGCGCGCAGGCCCGAGGTTCCCGGGCTGCCCACGCTGCGCAGCTATCACGCGAAGCAGGCGGCAGCCACCGTTGGATGGCTCAAGGCGCGGCTAGCCTAGCTGGCTGTTGCAGGGGCTAACTGAACCGGGCCGGCGTGGCATTTTCCCCGCGGTAGACCAGGGCCAGGCCCAGGACCAGCGAACCGAGCTGGACCAAGGTCGCCAGCCACGCGCCGGAAGCAAAGAGCTCGGACCAGCCGCTGAGCAGCCCGACCAGGACCAGCAGCAGGAGGACTGCCCCGAGCAGGCGAAGCTTGTACCCGTTCATGGCCATACCCTACGGCACTGTCCGCGGCATTGCCACCGGACTCCGGGAAGATGCCTCGGGCATCGAGTGCGCGACTAGCCCAGATGCCGGGGCTGGTCCAGCGCCGTGCCGGATCCCATGCAGATAATTGGCGGCAAGCCGGAATCCAGCCGGGAAAGTACCAGCTGTTCCTGCGCAACGAGGTTCTGCGGCAGGGCATCGAGCGGGAACCAGCGAAGCTCGCAGGCTTTCTCCGGTTCCATGAGGCGCGGAGTACCGTCCCACTGGCGCGCCAGGAAGAAGAAATCCACAGGGGATTGGGCGCCGCTGCCCGCTTGCAGGTAGCGGTGCACCGTGCACAGCGGCTGGAGCTGGTCTGCCGCGATCCGGATGCCCAGTTCCTCACGGGCTTCGCGAACGGCGGCGGCAACGGCAGCCTCGCCGGGCTCAACGTGCCCGGCGGCCGCCGTGCTCCAGAACCCGTCCATGTAGCCGGTTCCCGACCTCAGTTGAAGCAGGACTTCGTCGGCGCGCCGCAAGATGGCGTAGCTGATGGCGGGCATCAGGAGTCCAGGCGGCCCACCGAAGTCACCTTGACCACAGGTTCGCCGGCCTCGTCCGAGTCATCCAGCGAGATGGTGGCGGTGATGCCCCAGTCGTGGTGCTCGGATGGGTCGGCGAAGATCTGGCGCACCTCCCAGGTGCGCTGGGGCATGTCCTTGATGATGAACAGCTTCGAGCCGCGTCCGGCGGGACCGTCGTCGATGTCCTCGTGCTCGTCGAAGTAGCCGTCCATGGCATCGGCCCAGGTGTCCGCGTCGAAGCCGCTATGCCCGTCGAGCTCGCCCAGGGCCTTGTCCTGCTCATCGGCGAACAGCTTCACGCGGCGGAACATCTCGTTGCGGACCATTACGCGGAAGGCGCGCACATTGCTGGTCAGCTTTTCCGGTGCCGGAGGCGGTGCGGTTTCGGTTGCCTCGCTCAGCTCGCCGCGGGAGAGCTCTTCCCATTCGTCCAGCAGCGAGGAGTCGATCTGGCGGATCATCTCGCCGAGCCATTCGATCAGGTCTTCGAGGTCCTCGCGCAGCGCGTCCTGGGGAACGGTCTGTCGCAGGGCCTTGTAGGCATCGGTGAGGTAGCGCAGCAGCACGCCCTCGGAGCGGGCCAGCTGGTAGTACTGGACGAAATCGGAGAAGCCCATGGCGCGTTCGTACATGTCGCGCACGATCGACTTCGGCGCCAGTTCGAAGTCCGAGAGCCACGGCGCGCCGGAGCGGTACTGCTCGAAGGCGCTCTCCAGCTTCTCGGCCAGCGGCATCGCATAGGTGATTTCATCCAGTGCGTTCATGCGGTCGTTGTAGTCCATGCCTTCGGCCTTCATCGCGGCGATGGCCTCGCCGCGGGCCTTCTTCTCCTGGCCGGAGAGCACCTGGCGCGGCTTTTCCAAGGTCGCCTCGATCACCGAAACGACATCCAGCGCATAGCTGGCCGAATCCGGATCCAGCAGGTCCAGGGCGGCCAGCGCGAAGGGCGAGAGCGGCTGGTTCAGCGCGAAGTTCTGCTGCAGGTGCACGGTCAGCTCATAGTAGTTGCCGTATTCGTCTGGCTCATTGCGGCGCACGACCACCTCGGTGGCGATCAGTTCGCGCAGGATTCCCAGGGCGCGCAGCTTCAGCTTGCGCTGGGACGCCGGGGTCTCGTGGTTTTCGCTGAGCAGGCGCTGGGCGGCCTCGAACGAATTGTCCTCGCGCTCCAGCAGGTTCAGCAGCATCGAGTGCGAGACCTGGAATGAGGACTTCAGCGTCTCGGGGGCGGCCTCGACGATCTTCTCGAAGGTCTTCTCGCCCCAGGTCACGAAGTTCTGCGGCGGCTTCTTCTTCGGGATCTGCTTGAGCTTGGACGAGCCCTCGCCGTGCTTCTTCAGCGCCTTTTCCATGGCCTTGTGGTTCTCGATCGCATGCTCCGGAGCCTGCACCAGCACGGTGCCTGCGGTATCGAAACCTGCGCGGCCCGCGCGCCCGGCAATCTGGTGGAATTCGCGGGCGTTCACGATGCGCGTACGGGTGCCGTCGAACTTGGACAGCGCGGTGATCACCACGGTGCGGATCGGCACGTTGATTCCCACCCCCAGGGTGTCGGTGCCGCAGATGACCTTGAGCAGGCCGGCCTGTGCCAGCTGCTCGACCAGGCGGCGGTACTTGGGCAGCATGCCGGCGTGGTGGATGCCGATGCCGTGGCGCACCAGGCGGTTCAGCGTCTTGCCGAACCCGGCGGCAAAGCGGAATCCGCCGATCATCTCGGAGATCTTTTCCTTCTCCTCGCGCGTGGCCACATTCACGCTCATCAGCCCGGTGGCGCGGTCGATGGCATCGAGCTGCGAGAAGTGCACGATGTAGATCGGCACCTGCTTGGTCTTGATCAGTTCCTCCACGGCCTCCTGCACCGGCTCCATGGAGTAGTAGAAGTGCAGCGGGATTGGGCGCTCGGTGTGCGCGACGGTCACCGTCGGGGTGCCGGTGCGCTCTTCGAGTTCCTGCTCGAAGCGGGTGACATCGCCCAGGGTGGCGCTCATCAGCAGGAACTGCGCCTGCGGCAGTTCGATCAGCGGCACCTGCCAGGCCCAGCCGCGCTGCGGATCGGCGTAGAAGTGGAACTCGTCCATGATCACGCAGCCCACGTCCGCCTTGGAGCCTTCGCGCAGGGCGATGTTCGCCAGGATCTCAGCGGTGCAGCAGATGATCGGGGCGTCGGCGTTCACCGAGGAATCGCCGGTGACCATGCCGACGTTCTCTGCGCCGAAGATCTTGCACAGGTCGAAGAACTTCTCGGAGACCAGCGCCTTGATCGGCGCGGTGTAGAAGCTGATCTGGTCTCGGGCCATGGCGTAGAAGTGGGCTGCGATGGCAACCATGGACTTGCCCGAGCCGGTGGGGGTGGCCAGGATGACGTTGTTGCCGCCGGCCAGCGCCATCGACGCTTCGTCCTGTGCGGGATAGAGGTTGATGCCACGGGTCGCGACCCATTGGCCGAAAGCCTCGTAGATTTCGTCGTCGGATACGTTCTTGGCGTCTGCTGGCAGATAATCGGTGAGCAACATGATGTTCCTAGCCTATCGGTTGAGAACTGTGACTGGGGGCTGGAACGTGTGTACGGTGCTTCTGTTCCCCCTCGTTGGACTTACAGAAACGGTTGAATCAAAAATAAATATTTGAGAACTTTAAGAAAGTAGTAGACTTTCTCACTTTAAAGATAGAAGTTTGTCTTGAACGGAACTTTTATGAGCACGAGGTGGAAATGTTGCCAGAATTTGATGATTCGAGATTGCAGGCTATCCGGAGAGCTGCGTTAAATGGTGAGTATCATCTATTGCTCGGGGCGGGCGCCAGCCGTGACTCTATTTCGGAAAGAGGTGCTAAATTACCGGGCAGTGTCGAACTGAGCCACGAGATCTCTTCAGCGTTCGACGTATTTTTGGAAGAAGGTGATTTTCTGTGGCGTGTGTATGACCGCGCCGTGCAAAAGGCGGGTATTGAAAAGGTTTATTCGTGGTTGAAAAGTAAATTCTGGAATGTTACTCCGCCGTATTGGATGGAATACTATGCTCGATTCCCCTGGAATTCAGTATGGACGCTAAATATTGATGATTCTTTTGAGTCCGCGTATAAAGACGCGGCAGGTCCGAGTTCACGTACTCTCCGTGTGTTGAACTGGGACGACGAATATAGTAGATCGAAAAATCTCGACGTTATTCATCTTCATGGTTTGGTTGACAACGAAAAAACTCGTGAGCTTGTTTTTTCATTGTCCGAATATGCAGGTTCGGCCGTCGTTAGGGCCGCGTGGCCACTTAACTTCCGTGATTCTTATGGAAATTCTCCTTTCGTAATTCTCGGTGCGAGGTTGAGGGATGAGCCCGATATCGAAGCGGTTATTGCTAGACGAAACCCGGCCAATGACGCGCCAAGCTTCTACGTGTCCCGTACGATTTCTGAAGGGATGCGCGATGATTTGGAGCGCTGGGGGCTAATTCCAATTGAGATGACGGCTGAAGACTTTGTGATGCAGTGGAGTGAACTTACAAAACTGGATTTGGAAAGACCAGTAGACAACGAATTCGAAGTTGGTCTAAGAGTTGGCCAACAATTCATTGAACTCAATAGTTACAAAAAGATGGGGAAGCAGAAAGATCATGATTTCTATGGTGGTGATGAACCGTCGTGGTCTGATGTTCTTCAAGAGCTTCCCGCTGAACTGGAGTGGGTTACTGACGCTAAAAGTAAATGCGGTGATCTAGGCACTAGGTTGAGGACAGCGTCCGTAATCGCGTATTCTGGAAGACGTCTTTCAGGAAGATCGACCGGCTTATTGCAGATCGCCTACTATTTGCACAAGACCGCATGGCGAGTTTTTTACTTTCGCAGCGAAGAAAGAATTGATATTGAGGCAATTATTTCCTATGCCGGAAATGGTAGAGAAGTAGCCTTAATGTTTGATGGGATAGCGGATATAGTCGATGACGTAAACGAGCTGATAACTCGCGCGCGGGCCGCTGATTTGAAAATTGTCTGTATAGCAGTTGAGGATACGAAACGAGTGGCCAGTATCCTAGGTCGTGTTGAACCCGCCTACCTTGCCTATAACCGTGTACACGCAATTCGGAGTAGGCTGAGTGGCAGCGATTCCACGCAGATCATCAAAAAGCTCGATAGCTATGGTCGGCTTGGCATTTTAGAAGGACAAACCCCTGCGACGCAGAATAAGCATTTCCGTGGGAAAGAGTTATTCGACGCCATGTCGAGGGTTGAGAATGCGCCAGGGTTTGGTCGTCGAGTAGGTGAGCTGCTAACCGGCATTGTTTCTAATGCAACACTTGAGATTGTACTGATTGCATCCTACGCCTCCTATGTGGATAGAAAACTGATTATCGTGGATGCCGCCCGCATGGTGAGTATGGATACGGATGACCTGATAGCGCTCGTTGAGAACGATGAGCATTTGGGGTCGTTGTTAACCACGGACGGCCTTCAGCTTCGCACTCGTCATCGTTGGATGGCATTGGACCATGTATTGGCACGATTAGGAACGCCGAATGCGCTGGCCGCGATAAGTCGAGGAATTCGACGAGTCGGGCCCAGGCTTAATCAGTCGAGCTATCGTGAGCGTAATGCAACGACGATGCTTGTTGGGTCAATGATGCAGCATAAGAATTTGGACAACTATTTTCATAGCGATGATCTGGACGAGTGGTATTCGGGGCTCATCGACGTTTTTGGTCAGTGGAGTGGGCACTACTGGGAACAACGTGCGATTCAAGCCCGGAGGGCTTCAAATGTCGACGTGGGACTTTTGGCCAAAGCTGAGTCATTTGCAATGCGTGCTAAAGAATTCTTGCCGGATACTTATAGGTACACGACTCTTGGGACTGTCCTCATGGAAAAGGCCGCACGGGCTGATGTTGACGTCCACGTATACTTCGAACGAGCCGAGAGTGCATTTCTGACTGCAGCGGAGCGCGACAGGGACTTATCTTCCAGTTTTGTGACTTGGAATGCCTACCTTCAATTTGCGCTTTATGTATTGGAGCGACTTAAAAAATCAATAATCGATGAGTCTTCCGCTGAGGGCGTCCATGACCTTTATGAAAAGGTTAAGGTGGCGTGGATGCATCGGTATAAAATGGTCAGGTTGATTGCGGAATCCAACGATGATACATCTGAATCTTTAGAACGTTTACGCTCTAAATTTGATTCAATAGTTTATTGAATCTTGAATGCCCTAGATAGTAATTCGATTTTTTTGCTCGTATTTAAGGTCAAGAAGAGATGCTCTAGCCTATCGGTTGAGAACTGTGACTGGGGGCTGGATGTTGCGTGCGCCTCGGGTTTAGGCTCAGGAATATGAAATGGGATCCGACGAAATACACTGAATTCTCCGATTACCGTGGCCGACCATACAAGGATTTGCTGGGGCAGCTGGTCGCGGTTGATGCGTCGAAGATCATCGACCTGGGGTGCGGCCCGGGAAACATGACCCGGCTGCTGGCCCAGCGCTGGCCGCAAGCGCAGGTCACGGGCCTTGATTCCTCGAAGGAGATGATCTCCAAAGCCACCGAGAACGAGCACGAAAGCAACCTTGATTTCGCGCTCGCCGACGCCACGGCGTGGAACCCTGATGCCGACACGGACCTGCTATTCTCCAACGCAATGCTGCAATGGCTTCCGGGGCACCGCGAGCTGCTTGATCGATGGCTGAACAAGCTGAAGCCCGGTGCGAACGTGGCCATCCAGGTCCCGGGCAACTTCGGCTCTCCGTCGCATGCGGTGATGCGCGCAATTGCCGACAGCCCGAAGTGGTCAGGCAAGCTGGCAGGGGTGCTGCGCCACGACGACGTGGTGGGCGAGCCAGATGAATACCAGCGGATCTTCCTGGAGGCGGGGTTCCAGGCTAATGTCTGGGAAACCACCTACCATCAGCTGCTCGCGGGGGAGAACCCGATCCTGAACTGGGTTCGCGGGACGGCGCTGCTGCCCATTCGCCACACGCTCAGCGACGAAGACTATCGGGAGTTCGAAAACGACTACCGGGCCGAAGTCTCCACGCACTACCCGTCATTTGCTTCGCAGGACGGTACCGTCCTGACGAACTTCCCGTTCCGCAGGATTTTCATGATCGGGCACAAACTCGGCTGACTCGCTCCAGGACCGGCAACGGGATAGCCGTGGGGGCGCGCTGCTTCAGCGGACGGTTCCCGGGGTGTGCCTTTGCACCAGTCGCGGCAGCACATGGACGCAGACCAGGACGACCAGGGTGCCCAGCGCCGCCCCGGAGAAGACGTCGTGGACGAAGTGGGCGCCTACGCCCACGCGGGAGAGGGCAATGAGCAAGACGGCAGGTATCGCGTACATGGCCAGCTTCGGAAGGGCCAGCGTGCAGGCTGCGGCAATGCCCGCGGCGACGACCGAATGGTTGGACGGCCAGGACCAGTCGCCTGCCTCCGGGCAGGCCACCGCGGTGACGGCATCCAGGGCGCGGCAGGGGCGTTCTTCGGTAACCAGAATCTTGGCCAGTTCGCTCAGGCCATAGGCCGCTACCGCGCCAATGGCGCCTGGAACCAGGCGCCAGAACGCAACGCGGTCACGGAACCAGCAGTGGACTGCGAGCGTGCAGGCTCCGGCCATCAGCAGCATGAGCAAGGTCTCGGAAAAGAACACAGCTGCCGCGGAGAGCTGCGCTGACTGCGCAACTGTTCCTGAAATCCCCAGATACAAGGCATCACGCACCGGATAGGCGGCCATCGCCATCAACGCGAGGACCGCAATGAAGATGGCTGGCCGTGAAGGGGTGATGGCGATTCGTGCGGGGGAGGGAGAATTCACAGTGGAGATTATACGGATCTGATCCGGCTGCAGGCACCAGAAGTAAGAAGAGCCTCTGCCAGAGGAGGCTGGTGCCAGCGGCACGTCAGCCGCTGGCAACGCAGCCAGGGGCTACCACCCGCGTTCGCGCCACAGCTCCAAATTCGGGCGTTCCGCCCCCAGCGTCGTCGAATCGCCATGCCCCGGCAGAACCTTGGTTTCGTCGGGGAACCGGCCGAAGATGCGTTCGGAGACGTCTGTGAGCAGCGATAGGAACCGCTGCGGATCCTTCCAGGTGTTGCCCACGCCTCCGGGGAACAAGCTGTCGCCGCTGAGGACGACTGGCTGCCCGGAGGAATCTACCAGCGCATAGCCGATCGAACCTGGCGTATGCCCGCGCAAGTGGATCGCCTCGATGGTCACATCGCCCAGCTTCAGCTGGTCGCCGTGATTCAGCGCATGGTCGATCTTGACCCCGGATTCTTCAGCGATGCCGGCCACGTCGTCTGCACCGGCGTAGGTTGGCACCGGGTACTTCTCCACGGCGTCGGCCAGCGCGCGCACGTGGTCCCAGTGCTGATGCGTCGTGGCGATGCCGATAATGCGCGGATCGCTGGCGTCTTCACTGGCTGCCTGGATGAGCCGCTCGATGGCCTGCATGTCATCCGCCGCATCCACCAGCAGCTGCTCGCCGGTCTTCCGATTAGTCACCAGGTACACGTTGTTTGCCATGTCGGATACAGATACCCAACGGACGGTCACATCGTTCAGTAATAGTTCGTTCATGCAACCAGACTACGGTGCAGATCCCGGCTAACGCGATAGGCTCGGGTAAATACCAATCGAAGTCCAAAGGATGGAGCGCAGGATGACCGAACTGGAATTCATCAAGATCGAACCGAACTCGGGCGTGGCACCGTATCAGCAGATCCGCGAGCAGATCCTCGCTGCGATCGCCGAGGGCAAACTTGCTCCGGGCACCAAGTTGCCGTCGGTTCGCGCATTCTCCAGTACCCTCAACCTTGCGGTGAATACCGTCGCCAAGGTCTACAAGGAACTTGAGCTGCAGGGTGCCGTTGTCACCCGCGGCCGTCATGGAACCGTGGTCCAAGCTGCGGAGAATCGTGCTGAGCAGGAAGTCAGCGACGCGGCCGCCGACCTGGCCCGCATCGCCCAACTTTGGTCGGTCGACGAATCAACCGCGGTAAAGTACCTTCGCGCGGCGTTCAGCTCCTTGCCAAGGTAGCTCCGGGCGGCTCTGGAACTGATTCCGGGATCCAGCGGCAGGTGGAGCCTGATGAACGCGAGACGGGATAGGGGCATTCATTCCGGCACCAACCCTACGGCGATTAGCTGGCAAGGGAGCAGGACTCGGAACCTGGGGGGCACCTAACTCCAACAGACGATACCTGACTAGCACGGACCCACCATCGAGCGGGGACTATCCGCGAACCCGCCGCAATCCAAACCTGTGGGCCGTTCGGCGGGGACCTGCTGGAGCTGGCCCGCAAAAAGTGGCCGTTGGCGATAGCTGCGGAGATTGCCGACTGGAGCCTGGGAAACTAGGCCAACGCGCTGCGCCGGGCCGATCCTGCCTGCACGGTCCGCGCCTACGCGGACGCCTTCTGGCATCGCTCGGCATTGTGAGTATGTGCGCTCCGCTTCTCGGTCCAGACCCCCTAAGTCGCCCAAGCGAGTGGGAGCTCTAGAACCCAGGAATGCTGAATTGAAAGGAATGCCATGCGCGTGGGCGAGAATGTTCTGGATCATCTGCTCGATGCGAAGCATGCCCAATGCCGTGGAACACGTTGGGGTAGTCCACTTCATGGAAATGAGGCGACACCGGTGGGCAGGCCTCAGCACAGGATCAGGAAACCTGGCTCGTGAAATGATGGCGTTATGCGGTGTATTGCTGAATCACTGCCGGGATGGCAGTTAACATCGAGAAGAGCGCCAAGGCGGCAATGGCGTATCCAACCACGAGCGCAACGATTGCCAGCCAGCGGCCGCGTCCGCCGCGCAGGGCGATCTGGCTTAGCGCGACGTGGCCTGCGCCCACTGCCAAGATGGCCAGACCTGAATTGCCAAGGAACCACAGGCTCAACACGGCAAAGGTCACGAGGGTCAGGGCTGCAACGGAGAACTTGTTGATCGGTGCCGTATCCGCGAGTGGCAGGACTCTTTGCGTTGGCATGCGTTTCCTCCATCGATTGCTGTTACGACGGAGTCTGGATGTTTCGGCACTCGAAAGGCGAGAGTGGCCAGAAGATAAGTAGGATTCATGAGCTTCGGATCATCAGTATTGGCCGGGCAGTGGTCGTCCGGTTTGATATTTCGAACTGGTCTAGGTGGGTACGGCCAGGGGAACTCGCTGCGGGGCACGAGCGCGGACTGATTGTGGATGGCTTAGATGCATGAACGGATCACAAACGAATGATGCTAGTTTTTGGCTCATGAAAGATGACCAAAAGGTGCTGGACTACCTCGCCCAGCTGAAGGATCAGGTTGGGAAGGTCATAATAAATTTGCCGAAGGAAATTAGCTCTCAAGTCTACGTTTGTAAGCACCATATTCACATAGATCTTCAAGGTCCCAGGCTTAGTGTCTTCACACTGGTACTGGGCGGTGAAGCACCGGAACTCGTCTACGATGGGCGGTATATAGGATTTCGAACGATTCCCGCAGGCTTGGACGAAGTCATGGAATTTACGGAAGAAACGATCGATGACGTTGCGACTTTTGTCCTGAGCACGAAACCGCTATTAGCTCATAAAAGCTCCGTCTTTCGACGCGCTTTTATCTGCATACCGAGCAATCACGGACCGGAGTGGAAACTCAAGCAGTTCAGTTAACGCATTGGCGACTGGGAACATTATCCGGGGTGGTCAGCAGTACTGCCTATTGTCCTCCGGTCTGTGCCGTCCAAACGTGAAACTCTGTGCCAGGTGCTCATTTCCATCCGAGTATGCTCAGGATTACCTTGCGGGCGACGCGTTGCTGGCACTTGAACTGATCCGGGATTCCGTCGCGTACTAGAATGAGGCCATGGTTTCTATCCGCACAGCCGTTGATACCGACTATCCTTCTCTACTTGCGATTTGGCGCCGCTCAGTCGAGGCTACACACGAGTTCTTGACGCCAGCGGATATCGACTCCATTGAACCGGACGTAGCAAAATATTTGCCTCAGATGTCCGATTTGCGCGTAGCCGAAGAAGTTGGGCAACCGATGGGGTTCATCGCGATCGAGAACGACATTGTTGAGATGCTGTTTGTTGATGCTTTCGCACAGGGTCGTGGGATTGGGAGCGCCCTGCTTAATTCGGTCGTCACCGGCCGTGAATCCGTACGAGTCGACGTCAATGAACAGAATCCATCGGGACGAAACTTCTACGCCGCAAAGGGATTCACGCAGATAGGTCGGTCCGAAACCGACGGTGAGGGCCGAGCGTTCCCAATTCTGCACCTCGTGAGCACATAGGCACATTGACCACAAAGCTATCCGGGGCACATCCACACCGTCCCATATGGCTGTCCTTTAAACGAGCGCCCGCAAGAGGAACGCTTAGGGGGAGTGAGAAAATCAATATGGGTGAGGCACGTTGACGGTGCCAGGCCTCGCTTTCGCAAGGCATGACACCGCCGCTATTCTCTTAGGGCAATTCGCGGAACCCAAGCCGTTTATATAGAGCCAGCGCAGAACCAGACGTTCCCTCGCTAATCCGCAGACTTAAAGTGTTAGCACCATTCTTCTTACATGCAGCCATGGCAGCGGTAATCAAGATACGGCCCAGTCCATGCCCCTGGTGCTGGGGATCAACGAAAAGGTCGATGATGAACGGGCCGGCTAAGTCTTCATCCCAGATCGATACTTCGACAACAAAAATCGCCCCAATCGGCGTATCTTGGTGCAACGCGACAAAACAAGCATTCTCGACGAGCTGCCCAAACTCGTGGGCAAATGTTCCTCCCATTTCTGCTTGCGCTTCTGCAAGAGTTCCCGCCGCAATGCCAGGTGGGTATGCTGCAAAATACGCATCAGCTAGCGCTGTTAAGGATGATGATTCCGCATTGCAGATACCTGCGTTTGAAAAATCAGTGGGATTGAAATGTGAGTGCTGAAGGTCAGCTTGTAGAACATCAGAGGGCATGACAAATCCATTCGTTGGTTTTCTGAACTAGTTGAGGGGAAACCTTATGAATGGATCATGATTCGAATCTACCACCGATAAATCATTGATCGACCGGAGTTTGTCCAATATTTGACGGGTTGAGAAGGCATGGTTGCCTATCAAAGGAACCCTACCGTCGGCCTGTTCACTAGCGGAACGTCCGCATGGGAAACCTCTAACGGTGATGTTTCGATACCTGCGAGGTAAGCTCACAATATGTCTCAGACTGACCCTTCATTGGAACTGATTCCCGCTCCTGGCACTGTTGTGGAACTCGTCAGAAAATTGGTCGACGAGCCTCGGCCAGGATGCGACGAAGAACGCGAAAATCTCTTTGCACGCCTTGGATTCACATCTGGGGACCGGTCCGAGTTGGTGAATGATGAATCGCCCCACCAGATAACCGAGCTGGATGTCGACCTCGGTGGGCAACCCCTCGGTTCATGGGACACGTACAACGGCCAGTTTCTAGGCTTAACCCTCCACCTTTACAGCACTCAAGAATCCGGTGATCCAGGTGCTCAAAGCGGATTCCATGAACTACGGATCCAGCTCACCGAACTCTTCGGAAAACCAGAGCACCCGTGGGACGGCGAAGAGACGCCTCCCTGCATTTGGAATGCCAACGGTTGGACGATCACTACGCACCTCTTTAATCGTCGGGACAGCAGCGTGATGTTGAGCGTGGCCGATACGGCCCTATCCGCCGTTGCAGAGGCCGACGCAATCTCCGGATAGGCAATCGCAGACAGTCCTTGAAGGGCGCATCTCCTGGGAAGCAGACAACCTGTTGCGCATGCGGCGTATGGAGGCGTCCTGTAAGTGGGGTGTCTGGCTTGGGAATTGCCGGTCCCGTTTGCCGGTCTGTTAGAGGAGCTCCCGTAACAGGGATCGTTACTGGGATGTTTTCCCTGCACCTTGCCGCGCGTGTTGTTCTTCAAGGAGCACAAGGGCTTTTTCGCTCGCATTCCTGATCCGATTCAACGCGCCAATGATGCTTATGCTCGCGAAGAGATTAACGAGAACTAGAACAACGAGCAGCCAGGTGTTTTCCATGCCGCGACTCTTCCAGATCTTTTCACCGGTGTCTATCGAGGACGCTCAGCACTGCGGAGAGGAACAATCAGGTCAAATCAAGCATGCGTTCTAGTCACCGAACGCTCAACGGGACAGGTGGAGAGCTGTTAAGGGGTCCTTGATAGTGCCACGTTTTCGTTGCCACCCACGAAGTGCAAGCCACGGCTTTATTTGATCCATTGTTGTATGGTTCCTAGTGCAAAAACGGCAAAGAAGAAGGAGCAAACCCAGAAGGCGAAGAGAACCCAGTTTCTAAAGAACTTGCTTTCCTGTGAACCGGTTCGTTTGCGGTCTCGACGTTCCCATTCGAATATTCCGAGAAATAACAAGGCCAGGAGCAAGGTGATGACGGCTGCGGTTAGCAAGGTGATCCTTCTTTCGGCTGACCTGAATATTAGGCTTTTATGTTCAGATTAGTATTCAGTTGAAATGCCCGTGTGGCTAGTAACGACACGTGTGCTCGTGAAAGTGCAACCAAAATGTCGGTACAACCAACGTGTGCTCGACATTCACTATGTGTCGGATTCAAGGGACCTTGATGATTTCTCTTCCATATCCGGGAAACATGTCTAACCATTTACGGGAATACTGTCCCACGTAAAGTGGCCGTTATGTATAAGTCAAGGACACTCCGGAAGCATCTTCGAATAGTCAAACAAGTTCGAGACGCGGGTATTCCAGACCAAGGGTGGGGCCCAACAACGCAAAGTCTCGAAGCTGGGAGACGAGAATTCTATGGGATTGCTCTATCCGACACTTGGGCGCAAACGCGAGTTCTCATTTACTTCTATTCCGACGAAAAGACGCAGTTACCGGGTTCCTTTGAGCTCCGTTTGATAGACCCTCAAGGAAGAGAAGTGTCTGAATTATCGGACAATTTTTCCAGTGGGGACATATGGTGGGTGACTGAGTTCGAGCATCTTATTTCTTCCCTGGGTCCAGGGAAAATCTTTTGGCTCGATCCTGTGGAGTCGTTCAGGCTGGCCTACGTGTGAGGATAAAAAGTTCCACTCGCAACAAGGAACGCCTGGATAACGACTCGCATTGCCATGGCGCAGGGCAACAAAACCTACGAGGCTAGGAGCCGAGATGTCGCTGGGTCTCACACGCTCGACGGGGTGGCATCCCGCGTGCATCTCTGGCCGTCCCGCAAGCCGGTCGTTCACCGGTGTGACTGCATTGGGTGTTCGTTGCCTTCTACAACGAGACAGTGCGCCCGCAAGGGGAACCCTCACCGGGATGGTTCGCCGCCACGCACTGACACGACCCCTGTTGCCAGGGTGGCTCACTTCTGCGCCGCGAACTAGAAATGAACCACCCCAGCAGTGGCGAGCTAAACAGCTACGCGTGCCTGATGGGTGCTAGTAGTTTGTGCCCATGGCTATACGCACTTCATCAAGGGTTTGGTTTGCCTCAAGGTTGGCTCGTTCGTTGCCCCGTTTACGGATCTCGCTGATGTATCCGGGGTCCTTGGCTAATTCTGACCGGCGCTCCCGGTAGCCTGCAAGGAAGTCGTTGACGGCCTCAGTTGTTAGCTGCTTCAGCGCACCACTTCCTGAATCCCCGATCCTTTCCGCAATCTCCTCTGGGGCCTCGCCCAGGCACAGTGCAGCAGTGGAAAGGAGCGCAGAGACCCCGGGGCGCGACTGGGGGTCGAAGGTGATCCTGCGTTCCGCATCGGTGGTGGTGCGCCGGATGACCTGGGCCGTCTCATCCGGTGACATGCCCAACGCAATGGCGTTCCCGTAGCTCTTGGACATCTTGCGCCCGTCAAGGCCCAACACCTCTGGGGTTGAGGTAATCAGCGCCTCAGGTTCCGGGAAAACCGTGTCGTAACGTTCGTTGAAACGACGGGCAATCAGCCGGGTCATCTCGATATGCGGCAGGTTGTCCTTTCCCACGGGGACTAGGTTCCCCTTGCAGAAAAGGATGTCCGCTGCCTAATGCACCGGGTAGGTGAGCAACAGCCCACTGAGGGCGCGTCCCGAGGCTGCCAGTTCCGCCTTCACCGTGGGGTTGCGATGCAGTTCAGCCTCGGTGACGAGGCTGAGAAACGGCAGCATCAATTGGTTAAGAGCTGGCACCGACGAGTGGGTGAAAATCGTGGTCTGCTCCGGGTCCATGCCCGCAGCGAGGTAGTCCAAGACGGCCCCGTGCACGAACTCACGCACGCGGGGCATTAGATCGCGGTCCGTGATCACCTGGTAGTCGGCCAGGATCACGAAGGATTCGACCCCGGACCGTTAGAGTCTCAAACGCTCCACAATACTGCCGAAGAAGTGCCCTAAATGTAGTGGTCCGGTTGGTCGTTCCCCCGTGAGGACCCGGTAGTTCTGGGGTGCATCGGCGATGGATTGAGTTAATTCGGTGGAGCGCAGTCGTGTTGTTGCAAATGAATTCATGGTGATTCCTCTATCTGAGCGTGGGAGGCTGCACAACACTGCGGATAGCGGAGAGAAAGTCTTCGCGGGCTGTTGTACAGCCCGCGGACATGATTGAACCGGCTGTTAGGACAGCCACCACCAAGACATGCAGTTAAGGTTCATGTTCCCAATACTAAGCCCCGTGGTCTCAGGAAATGAACCAATGACATGAGGTTATTTTCCACCAAGGCAAAGACAGGGCTTTCACATCCGCAACGGGAACCCTGACCGGGGCAATGCTGGCGAAACCACAGTGCCGCCCCCAGTAGGCGAGGGCCGTTAGGCTGTGGGGTGTAAGGCGGTTCCGTCGAGCAGAATCATGGCACGGTAGATGGTGTGGTGGATGGGGACCGGGACTCCGTGATGCTGCGCCAGCCGGACGACGGTGCCGTTTTGCTCCTCGAGTTCCGAGGAACGTCCTGCGGCCAAATCGCGTTGCATGGAGGCGGTGCTGTCCGGGCCGAAGGCATCGAATTGTGCCATCATCCGGGCCACGTCCGTTTCGCCCAGCTTCGCCCCGGCATGGCCGGCGAGCGTTGCAACCTCTCGCATGGCGTCTTCGACCAGGGCGCGGGTTTGCGGGTTGGTGCGGGTACGGCCAACCGGTTCGCGGCATAGTGCGCCGACCCCGCCGTAGGAGGTGATGAGCATGAATTTTCGCCACATGTCGGTGATGATGTCGGCCGAGACTTTTGTTGCGACTCCTGCTGCGTCCAGGGCCTTGGCTAGTTGCGTGGTACGGGGCGTGGTTGTTCCGTCGAGTTCGCCCAGGGTGATGGCCGGTTGCCCGCCAACGTGATGGACGGTGCCGGGTTGCTGGAGGTAGGAGATGATCATGGCGACCCCGCCTAGTGCGTGGCCCGGGCCGACCGCTTCGGTGATGCGTTCGGTGGCCGTGACGCCGTTTTGCAGCGGCAGGACAGCGGTGTTCGGCCCGATCAAGGCGTGTGCCCCGCTCATGGCTGCGGAGACTTGTCCGGCTTTGCAGGCCAGGATGACCGCGTCGCACGGGCCGATGGATTCTGCCGTGGTGCTGACACTGGCCAGTGGGGTAGTGAAGCCGGGACTCCCGTCCCCTGTGGTGACGGTGATCCCGTGGTCGGTGATGGGTGCGATGTGTCGTTCGGTGGCTAGCAGGTGTACTTCGGATCCGCTTTTGGCCAGTGCGGCGGCGAAGTATGCGCCGACGCCGCCGGCGCCGATGACTCCGATTTTCACAGTATTGCTCCTAATTGGTCGGGTTGGGGATGCTGTCCGGTGTCTTGGTCCTGGTGGCGCATGGCCTGGCCGGCCGGCACCAGATGTTGCACCCCAATGCGGACGGTAGCATCTTCATTCCCCTATTTGACGAGTCGTCCACCAATGGCTGGGAAATGGTAATATCCGGTCAGCACCCGTCTTTTAATGCATATAGGGAACGGCTACCGGGGCAGGGTGGGCCGAACGGGTCACCCTCGATGGCAGGTCGTCGAACGGGGTCTCAGATGCTGAGTGGAGAGCCTGGTCGCAGG
The DNA here is from genome assembly GCF_044743685.1 of Glutamicibacter sp. NPDC087583. Classification (NCBI taxonomy): domain Bacteria; kingdom Bacillati; phylum Actinomycetota; class Actinomycetes; order Micrococcales; family Micrococcaceae; genus Glutamicibacter; species Glutamicibacter sp. NPDC087583. The sequence continues at coordinate 752,093 of NZ_JBIUWY010000001.1, forward strand.
TGGTACCCGTCTTTGACGTGTGAGTAGTCTCGTGCTGTTGTTACTAAGCCGGAATCGTCGAATGAAAGTACTGTGCACCCCGAAACCGTCATTGGTTTGTCCTGGATAAACATGACGACCCAGTACTCGACGGAGGCTGAACTTCCATCCACAAGTGGTTCACTGAACCATGTCTCTGCCGGTTTGGTTTCCTCCGCGAAGCATTCCTCCAGATAAGCGCGCAGGGCGCTAGGCCCGTGCAATGGCCTAAACATCGAGGCCCAGTGGTAACCGTCCTCAGCCTGCAGTTCGACAATTGCGTCTGCGTCCTTAAGCGGCCATGCCTTGGCCCATGTCCTCGCCCAGCGTTGTGAAGCTTCGATAGTTTGCATGTTAGTTTCCTCGTGACTTAGATGAGTGGTGGCCGCTGGTTTGTTCGAGAGGATGAGCAGCCCAGTTCCCATAAGACAGGCAGTCGTTTGCAATGATACTTTCGGCCGAGCGGATTTACAGCGTAGGTTCTTCTAGCTTAGCCCCGTGCTGATTTACTCACGTTTCGCCGTAAACAGATCCTCTAGCGGAGCGCCCGTAAGGGGAACCTCAGCTGGTGCGCTGTTTCCGACACTGATAGTCGAAAGTAACTTGAGCGACAGGATTTGCCAGTAGCGTCCTGGTGCATGCTTGTACATTGGTCCCATGCGAGCCATTGAAACAGTTCACGCAGAACCACGCGACTCGGATGATTCGCCCTGCTATCGAGTCAATTTTTGGGAACAACCTCCTCCTGAGTATGGCTGGAACTTAGATGCTTTTGTACTGGTTGAAGTGCAGGACAGATCAGAGGCACTCCGTTGGGTGGAGGAGCACGCGAATGGGCGGCCCTTCGGACTGTTCGCAGAAATAGGTTCCAAGCCCGAGAAACAGCTCGGTGCTCCGCGAAAAGCATCTCTTGTACGTTTACTCGGAAACAATCCCAATTCCGGCTAAACCTGCGAGGGTCATTAACAATTGGCGTTCGGATCGCAGCGCTAAATAACGTTACGCGCGCTCCCAGCAGAGGAATGCTTAGCGGCCATCCTAATGGCATGTAGCGCGTTTTGTTCTCCGTACTCGGCAGTCCGTGCCTGATTACTGACGGAAATAAGGGTCACTGGCAGAAGGCGAGCCCGCCTCGGTTGGTTCCCACCCGTGAAGCCGAGCCATGCCTATTCCGCCTTCAAAGATGTATTCAACCCAGATCACGGCATAGCGGCCGTGGCGGTTTGCTTCTGCCCATGAGAGGACATCGACGATGCTCTCTGCGTTTTCTATGCGGTACTCGGAGCAGGCACGGTCTTCGTCCCAGAAATCTACCCGATACATGGGATCTGGATTTTCCTGACTGACGTATCGAGGATCAACGAGAGTCGCCTTGATTTTTTCTGCACTCATGCTCACAACCTATCCCGTTCGAGGATAAGCAGGTAGGAATTCCCGACCTGTCTCGTAAGCTGGTCGCGTACAGGAACACACCACGTGCTGGCTTGAATTGCAGAAGTTTCATGGATTCACAGGAAAGCCGGACGTTCCGTATGCCCCGTCCGGTGTATTGACCGGTGAGGGGGCGTGAAACGGAACGATCTGGCGCTACGTCATGATGTTGCTAATGCGGATTTAGCAGATGGAGGCTGCCGGTTGGGCGAACTCCAACGTTAAGTGCGGCAGGCTGGCAGAGGTCGGTGGATCTCGACCGGTTAGGTGATCCGGCAGCCAGCGTATTCGACCATAAAGCCCATCGGTTCCAGTCCGGAACAGCAGGCTTCCCGGAGGTTCGGCATAAGCCGGCGTTGAGGCAGCACACCAGCGGGGAACGCGGAAGCCGGCCAAGTCCATCCCGTGAGCGCGGAGTTCCAAGGGCAACCGCAACCTCGAATGGGAGGACGAGGTCCCGCCCTTGTTCTCAGCGTGGCCCGTTCACCGGTCGCCTTTTCGGACGAATGAACGAGCACGCATAGCGCTCGCCGTGCGCCGGATCGGGGCTTTGGAGAATTAACTGTGAGTTGCGTCCATTCGTACACGTATTCGAAGTAGTTTTCGATTAGTATGGCCTCGTGGCTATTTCATCGCAGAGTAAAAGAACTGATCTGACTCGCCTGGTCGTCAAGGGTGCACGCGAGCACAACCTGAAAAACGTGGACATTGATCTCCCGCGTGACGCAATGATTGTCTTTACCGGCCTTTCCGGTTCGGGCAAGTCCTCCTTGGCCTTCGACACCATCTTTGCCGAAGGCCAGCGCCGCTACGTCGAATCGCTCTCTGCCTACGCCCGCATGTTCCTCGGCCAGGTGGACAAGCCCGATGTGGATTTCATCGAGGGACTGTCGCCAGCGGTGTCCATCGACCAGAAGTCGACCAGCCGCAACCCGCGTTCCACCGTGGGCACGATTACCGAAGTGTACGACTACATGCGTCTGTTGTGGGCACGCGTGGGCCGTCCGCATTGCCCGATCTGCCACGAACCGATCTCCAAGCAGACTCCGCAGCAGATCGTCGACCAGCTGATGGAGCTACCGGAGAAAACCCGCTTCCAGATCCTCGCCCCGGTAGTGCGCTCGCGCAAGGGTGAATTCGTCGACCTGTTCGCGGAGCTCTCTTCCAAGGGCTTCGCCCGTGCCCGCGTTGACGGCACCACCATCCAGCTGAACGATCCGCCGAAGCTGGCCAAGCAGGTCAAGCACACCATTGAGGTGGTCGTCGACCGCCTGGCCATCAAGGAAGATGCCCGCCAGCGCTTGACCGACTCCATCGAAACGGCCCTGGGCATCGCCGAAGGCCGCGTGCTCGCCGACTTCGTGGACCTGGACGAGGATGATCCCCAGCGCGTGCGCGCGTTCTCCGAGAACCTGGCCTGCCCCAATGAGCATCCGCTGGCCATCGATGAGATCGAGCCGCGTACTTTCTCCTTCAATAACCCGTTCGGTGCCTGCTCGGCCTGTTCCGGCATCGGCACCAAGCTGGAAGTCGATGAGCACCTGATCGTTCCGGACGGCGAGGTCACCTTGGCCGAGGGCGCGATCGCCCCATGGTCGCTGGGCAAGGCCACCACCGAATACTGGAACCGCTTGATCGAAGGCCTGGGCCATGAGTTGGGCTTCACCATGGACACCCAATGGCAGGACCTGCCGGCTGCTGCCCGCGAAGCGATCCTGAACGGCAAGGACCACAAGGTGGTCGTGCAGTACAAGAACCGCTTCGGCCGCGAGCGCAAGTACTCCACCGGCTTCGAGGGCGTCATCTCCTACGTGCACCGCAAGCACCAGGAAACCGAATCGGATCACGCCCGCGACCGCTACGAGCAGTACATGCGCCAGATTCCGTGCCCTACCTGCGGCGGCGCGCGCCTGAACCCGGCGTCGCTCTCGGTATTGGTGGGCGGGCGTTCCATCGCTGAAGTTGCCGCCATGGACCTGCGCAGCGCCGCGGAATTCCTCTCCACGATCGTGCTCACCGCGCGAGAGGCGCAGATCGCCGCGCAGGTGCTCAAGGAAATCGACGCGCGCATGAAGTTCTTGCTGGACGTCGGACTGGAGTACCTGACCCTGGAACGCGCTGCTGGCACCTTGTCCGGCGGCGAGGCGCAGCGCATTCGCCTGGCTACCCAGATCGGTTCGGGCCTGGTGGGCGTGCTCTACGTTCTGGACGAGCCGTCCATCGGCCTGCACCAGCGCGATAACCGCCGCCTGATCGACACCCTGCTGCACCTGCGATCGCTGGGCAACACCCTGATCGTGGTGGAGCACGACGAAGACACCATTGCCGAAGCCGACTGGATCGTGGACATCGGCCCGGGCGCCGGTGAGCACGGCGGCGAAGTGGTGCACTCCGGATCCCTGGAGGGCCTGAAGCAGAACACCAAGTCGCTGACCGGAGACTACCTTTCGGGCCGCAAGCAGATCGACATCCCGTCCAAGCGCCGCAAGATCGACAAGGAGCGCAAGCTCAAGGTGGTCGGTGCCAACGAGAACAACCTGCAGAACGTGTCGGTGGAGTTCCCGCTGGGCGTGCTGACCGCGGTGACCGGCGTGTCCGGCTCGGGCAAGTCCACCCTGGTCAACGACATCCTGTACAAGGTGCTGGCCAACAAGCTCAACGGCGCCAAGCAGGTGCCCGGCCGCCACACCCGCGTGCAGGGCCTGGAACACCTGGACAAGGTGGTCCACGTTGACCAGTCGCCGATCGGCCGGACCCCGCGTTCGAACCCTGCGACCTATACCGGCGTGTTCGACCACATCCGCAAGCTGTTTGCGGAGACCAATGAGGCGAAGCTGCGCGGCTACCAGCCGGGCCGTTTCTCCTTCAACGTCAAGGGCGGACGCTGCGAATCCTGCTCGGGTGACGGCACGCTGAAGATCGAGATGAACTTCCTGCCGGACGTCTACGTGCCCTGCGAGGTCTGCCAGGGCGCCCGCTACAACCGCGAAACCCTGCAGGTGCTGTACAAGGGCAAGAACATTGCCGATGTGCTGGATATGCCGATTGCCGAAGGCGCCGAGTTCTTCAGTGCCTTCACCCCGATCGCCCGCCACCTGCGCACGCTGGTGGACGTGGGTTTGGGCTACGTGCGCCTGGGTCAGCCGGCAACCACCCTCTCCGGCGGCGAGGCCCAGCGCGTGAAGCTGGCTGCGGAACTGCAGAAGCGTTCCAATGGCCGCTCCATCTACGTCCTGGACGAGCCGACCACCGGTCTGCACTTCGAAGATATCCGCAAGCTGCTCAAGGTGCTGCAGGGATTGGTCGACAAGGGCAACACCGTGTTGACCATCGAGCACAACCTGGATGTCATCAAGTCGGCTGACTGGGTCATCGACCTCGGCCCGGAAGGCGGCTCAGGCGGCGGCACGATCCTGGCTGCTGGCACCCCGGAAAAGGTGGCCAAGGTGAGCGAATCGCACACCGGGAAGTTCCTCTCCGAGATCCTGTAATGCCTGGCGGAGAATGTTCGACATATGCGATTTCAGTTATGGATTGCTAACCCGCGTCCGCTTCATGGGAAGATGGCTAGGTGAATATGTCGGTAACAAGTGTGCTCTTCGATCTGGATGGGACCCTCGTGGACCCTGCCGGTGCCATAACTTCGGGTATCCGCCACGCGGTCACCTCCCATGGTTTGGCCGATCCGGGCGAAGCACGAGTTGAAGCGCTGGTAGGCCCGCCCCTCCAAATCGGGCTGCGTACGCTTGACGGCGTCACCGACGAGAACATCGACTCCATCATCGCGGCCTACCGCGCCCGCTATGCCGAGGTGGGCATGGCAGAATCCGTGATCTACCCGGGCATTGTGGCGCTCCTGGACGCGTTGCGCGCGGCCGGGATCTACGTCGCAGTGACCACGGCCAAGCCCATCAACATTGCGCGCCAGCTCATTGCACGCAAGGGGCTGGATGAGCATCTCGATGCGATTCACGGCAACGCGGATGAGCACGGGAGCATGGGTTCGAGCAAGACGCACATTGTCGCTGAAGCTTTGGAGCACGGGCAGCTGGACCCGGCGAGCAGCGTCGTTGTGGGTGACCGCTACTACGATTGGGATGCCGCCCGCGAGAATTCGGTGGCTTCGGTCGGCGTCGCGTGGGGCTTTGCCCAGGACGATGATGAACTGCAGCAGGCAGGCGCAACTGTGGCGACAACCCGGGACCTTGCTGAGCTCCTGCTCGGAGCACAGCTGGCAAACACGCTGAACCTCGACGATGACCTCATGCAGGAAGGTGCAAAGTAGATGAGCATCTACACCATGACCCGTTCGTCGATTCGGGGCGTCATCCACGGTGTATGCCGTGCGGAAGTGACCGGGCTTGAGAACGTTCCCAAGGAAGGCGGCTTCATTGTCGCCTCCAACCACCTGTCATTCTTCGACTCCTTGATCATTCAGGCGCTGACCCCGCGCGACGTGGCGTTCTTCGCCAAGGCGGAATACTTCACCACCCCGGGACTGAAGGGCAAGGTGATGAAGACCTTCTTCGAATCCGTGGGATCCATTCCGGTGCAGCGTGGCGAACAGGCAGCTTCGGTTGCCGCCCTCGATTCCCTGGTGGAAATCGTCGAAGGCGGCAAGGGCATCGGCATCTACCCCGAGGGCACTCGCTCGCGCGATGGCAAGTTGTACCGCGGACGCACCGGCGTGGGCTGGCTGGCGCTGACCACCGGTGTACCAGTGGTGCCGGTGGGCTTGATCGGCACGGAGAAGCTGCAGCCTGCTGGTTCAAAGGGTTTCCGTCCTGCCAAATTCCATATCCACTATGGCGAGCCGCTGTACTTCGACCAGCTCGGACGCAAGCACCCGTTGCCGCAGCGCCGCCAGGCCACGGACCGGATCGTTGATGCGATTGCCGAGCTTTCCGGCCAGGAACGCGTCGATTCCTACAACCAACTGCCACCGGACGCGAAATAGACCATGGCTGATCCGGCAAGTTACCGTCCGAGAACTTCGGACATTCCCACGAAACCGGGCGTGTACCGTTTCCGCGATGAACACGGCCGTGTCATCTACGTTGGCAAGGCCAAGGTCCTGCGCAACCGCTTGACCTCCTACTTCGCCAATCCTGACCGGCTCACGCCCAAAACCCGGGCCATGGTATTCACCGCCGGCAGCGTGGAGTGGACCGTGGTGGGTTCCGAATTGGAAGCGCTGCAGCTGGAGTACTCCTGGATCAAGGAATACAATCCCCGGTTCAATATTGTTTTCCGTGATGACAAGACCTACCCGTACCTTGCTGTCACCTTGAACGAAAAGTACCCGCGCGCCCTGGTCATGCGCGGGGACAAGCGCAAGGGCGTGAAGTATTTCGGGCCGTTCTATCCGGCCAAGGCCATCCGGGAAACCCTCGATACGCTGTTGCGGGTCTTTCCTGTGCGCAGCTGTGCGCCGGGCGTGTTCAAGCGTGCCGAAGCATCGGGTCGCCCTTGCCTCTTGGGGTACATAGACAAATGCTCGGCGCCTTGCGTGGGGCGCATCAGCGAAGAAGACCACCGTCAACTGGCTGATGACCTATGCACCTTCATGAGCGGTGAGGCTACTAAGTTCACCAAGGCCCTGACAGCCAAGATGCAAGAGGCGGTGGCAGAACTCGAATACGAGAAGGCCGCCCGCTACCGCGATGACATTGCGGCACTGAACAGAGTTTTTGAACGCAACGCCGTGGTCCTTGATGACCGTACCGAAGCTGATATCTTCGGCATTCATGGCGATGAATTGGAAGCCGCCGTGCAGGTATTCCATGTCCGCGACGGCCGTATCCGTTCGCAACGAGGCTGGGTCGTCGAAAAGGTTGCGGATACCACCGGCGCTGAATTCGTCGAGCAGCTTCTCACCCAGGTCTACGCAGATCACGCGGACCGGATTCCCAAGGAAATCCTGGTTCCGACTCTGCCCGAAGACATTGAGGATGTCACGACCTGGCTCACTGAGCTGCGCGGTTCCAAAGTCTCCTTGCGCGTCGCCCAACGCGGCGACAAGGCGGCACTGGCATCCACCGTCGTGGAGAACGCCGAACAAGCGCTGCGCCTGCACAAATCGAAGCGAGCAGGTGATATCACCACGCGTTCGCTGGCGATGCAGGAACTGCAGGATGCACTGGGAGCCGAACAAGCACTGCTTCGCATCGAATGCTATGACGCGTCGCATACCCAAGGCACCAACGTGGTTGCTTCCATGGTGGTCTTTGAAGATGGATTGCCCAAGAAGAGCGAATATCGAAAGTTCTCCATCACCGGTGATGCAGCACGCGATGATACCGCCAGCATGTACGACGTGATCTACCGTCGCTTCAGCCGCTATCTGAAGGAGAAGATCGACCCCAAGAGCTTTGCAACCGGGGAAATGAATGAAGAAACCGGTGAGCAGGAAAAGAAGCGATTCTCCTACCCGCCATCTCTGGTGATCGTTGACGGCGGACCGCCCCAGGTGGCCGCGGCGCAGAAGGCCATGGACGACCTGGGAATCGATGACATTCCAGTGGTCGGCCTGGCTAAGCGCTTGGAAGAACTGTGGCTGCCCGACGATCCGTTCCCGGTGATCCTGCCGCGTGCCTCAGCTGCCCTGTATTTGGTGCAGCGGCTTCGCGACGAGGCGCACCGTTTTGCGATCAACTTCCACCGCGCCAAGCGTGCTAAATCCATGATCGCCTCGGATTTGGACGCGATCCCGGGGCTGGGCAAGTCCAAGCAGGCTGCCCTGCGCAAGCACTTCGGGTCGATGAAGAAGATCCGTGCGGCGAGCATCGAGGAGCTGATGGACGTGCCAGGAGTCGGTGAAAAACTTGCGACTTCCATCAAAGAGTCCCTAGAAGACGCTTCATTAACCGGTGTGAATATGACTACAGGCGAAATTGTCGACTAGCCTTGTGATATGACCGCTGAGTATGAAGCAGTAAAACCCCCTGAGTCCGAACTCGTGATCGTAACCGGCATGTCAGGTGCCGGTCGCACCACAGTCGCGCATGCTCTGGAAGACCAGGGCTGGTACGTAGTGGAGAACCTTCCACCGGCCATGCTTGGACCCTTGACGGAGATGATGAGCCGTTCGCAGGGCTCCATCCCGAAGATGGCTGTCGTGATGGACGTGCGCTCCAAGGAAATGTTCCCGGAAATCCGCGATGCCTTGGCGAACCTGACAGCCAGCGGGGTGAAGTTCCGCCTGGTCTACCTCGACGCCAGCGACGAGGTGCTGATCCGCCGCTTCGAGCAGGGTCGCCGGCCGCATCCGCTGCAGGATGACGGCCGCATTGTCGACGGCATCAAGCGCGAACGCGGGATCACCGATCAATTGCGTGAAGCTGCCGAAATCATCTTGGATTCCACGACCATGTCGGTGCACGACCTGGCACGTGCAGTCAACGAACTGTTCAGCGAATCCGGGCCGATCATCCTGCGCATCAACGTGATGAGCTTCGGGTTCAAGTACGGCCTGCCCGCTGATGCCAACTACGTGGCAGATGTCCGTTTCATCCCCAACCCCCATTGGGTACCTGAACTGCGCCCGCAGACAGGCAAGGACAAAGAAGTGTCGGACTATGTGCTGAGCCAGGAAGGCACGAGCGAGTTCATCGAGAACTACCTCAAGGCATTGGAACCGGTCTTTGAAGGTTACCGCCGCGAGAATAAGCACTACGCGACTATTGCCGTGGGCTGCACCGGCGGCAAGCACCGCTCGGTAGCAACCACCATTGAGCTGGGCCGGCGCCTGGCGCAGTTCCCGAACGTCAGGGTGAATATCAGCCACCGTGATCTGGGGCGTGAGTAGCCGCCATGGCCTTTGCTACAGGTCCGATCCCGATCCAGGGACTGACTCGAAGTGATGATTACCGCAACCCATCGGTGGTGGCCTTGGGCGGGGGACACGGGCTGTCCTCGTCGCTCTCTGCCCTGCGCCGTCTGACTACCGACCTCACCGCCGTAGTAACGGTGGCCGATGACGGCGGCAGTTCCGGGCGGCTTCGGGGATCCTTCGATGTGCTGCCCCCGGGAGACTTGCGCATGGCGCTGGCTGCGCTGTGCGACGACAATGACTGGGGCCGTACCTGGCGCGATGTCATGCAGTACCGCTTTGAATCGACCGAAAACGCCGACGAGCCATTGAACGGCCATGCCGTTGGCAATTTGCTGATCCTGGCGCTGTGGGAGTTGCTCGATAACCCGGTAGCTGGCCTGCGTTGGGCAGGTGCCCTGCTTGGCGCGCGCGGGCAGGTCCTGCCAATGAGCACGGTTCCGCTGTCCATCCATGGCGAGGTTCTTGAATCCGACCCGGTGAACGACACCTTGGTGCGTCGCCGAATCGATGGGCAGGCCAAGCTGGCTCGCGCCGGTTCCGGCGGCCTGGTTACCCACGTGTACCTGGAACCGTCCGATGCGCCGGCCTGCTCCGAAGCGCTGGAATCCATCGATCTGGCGGACTGGGTGATTCTCGGTCCCGGTTCCTGGTACACCTCGGTGCTCCCGCATCTGCTGCTGCCGGATATGCGCCAGGCCCTGGCATCGACCACGGCCAAGAAGCTGCTGACCATGAACCTGGCCTTTGATACGGCAGAGACTTCCGGGATGGACGCCGCGGCGCACTTGGAGGTGCTGGGACGTTACGCACCCGAGGTCAAATTCGATGCAATTATTGCCGACGAATCAAAGATTCTTAACAGGGATCGATTTGAGCTGGCAGCGCAAAAACTCGGTGCGCGTGTCTTTTTTAGTACAGTAGGAGTATCTGACGGTCGTGCTGTGCACGACCCGTTGCGACTAGCGGCGGCCTATCACGAGGTGTTTACCGCGATCGGGTCTTAGGAAGATCCAAGTAAGGGAGTTTGATTCATGGCATTGACGGCTTCCGTCAAAGACGAGCTGTCGCGGGTAGAGATTCGCAAGCCATCGGTCCGCAAGGCCGAGGTTTCGACCATGCTCCGCTTCAGCGGCGGGCTGCACATCGTCTCCGGACGAATTGTCATCGAAGCAGAAGTGGACCTCGCGGCGACGGCCCGGCGGTTGAAGATTGCTATCGGCGAGCTGTACGGCCACGATGCCGAAATCGTCATGGTTTCCGGATCGGGCATCCGCAAGGGGAGCCGCTACATTGTGCGTGTTTCCAAGGACGGCGAAGTGCTTGCACGCCAAACTGGCCTGCTTGACCAGCGCGGCCGGCCGGTACGCGGCCTGCCCTCGGTGATCGTCAACGGTTCCACCGCCGACGCTGAAGCTGTATGGCGCGGCGCATTCCTGTCCCACGGATCGTTGACCGAACCCGGACGCAGCTCCGCTTTGGAAATCACCTGCCCTGGGCCAGAAGCCGCTTTGGCGCTGGTCGGTGCAGCTCGCCGCCTGGGACTGACGGTCAAGGCGCGTGAAGTGCGCGGTGTGGACCGCGTTGTGATCCGTGATGGCGATGCCATCGCCCAACTGCTGACCCGCATGGGCGCTCACGATGCGCTCATGGTCTGGGAAGAACGGCGCATGCGCAAGGAAGTGCGCGCGACGGCGAACCGCTTGGCGAACTTCGACGACGCCAACCTGCGGCGCAGTGCCCAGGCAGCGGTAGCTGCCGGTGCCCGCGTTGAGCGTGCACTGGGCATCTTGGGCGACGAGGTTCCCGAGCACTTGCGCTATGCGGGACTGCTGCGCCTTGAGCACAAGCAAGCCTCCTTGGATGAGCTCGGCCGCATGGCCGAACCGCCAATGACCAAGGACGCCATCGCTGGCCGAATCCGCCGCCTTTTGGCTATGGCGGATAAAAAGGCGAGCGATCTGGGAATACCAGGTACGGAGTCCAGCGTTCCAGGAGATGAACTGGAACATTAAAATGTCCCCGCGGGAGCCCTCCCGCGGAGATTCAACCAATTGAGAAGATTGAGGAGAATCATGGCTGTTTATTCACTGCCAGAACTGCAGTACGACTACGCCGCACTGGAGCCGAACATCTCGGCTCGCATCATGGAACTGCACCACTCCAAGCACCATGCAACTTACGTTGCTGGCGCAAACTCGGCACTGGAGCAGTTGGCTGAAGCTCGCGAAAAGGGCGAATTCGGCAATATCCCTAAGCTGTCCAAGGACCTGGCGTTCCACCTGGGTGGCCACACCAACCACTCGATCTTCTGGAACAACCTGTCCCCAGAGGGTGGCGACAAGCCTGAGGGCGAGCTGGCAGCGGCCATCGACGACTTCTTCGGTTCGTTCGACGCTTTCCGTGGCCACTTCACCGCTTCGGCCATGAGCCTGCAGGGCTCGGGCTGGGCAGTGCTGGCTTACGACGCACTGGGCGGCCAGCTGGTCATCGAGCAGCTGTACGACCAGCAGGGCAACATCCCAGTGGCAACCACCCCGCTGCTGATGCTGGACATGTGGGAGCACGCCTTCTACCTGGACTACGTCAACGTCAAGGCTGACTACGTCAAGGCATTCTGGAACATCGTGAACTGGGCAGATGTCCAGGCTCGTTTCGAAGCTGCCCGCAACGGCGCAGCAGCGCTGATCCTTCCAGGTAAGTAAGACTTATCTGGTAAGTTAGCTCACATTCTGCGCTAATGTAGCGTAGTATGTTTCAAGTGTGTTGCGGATCCCGGCAATTCGTTGGGATCCGCAAGCACGGCACAACGGAGTGTCCTCTTAAAGAAGGCCACCTCCGCTCGCGTGCGGTCGTGGCATCATCATCCCATTTAGAGGAGATAGTCACGTGACAACCCGTGTTGGAATCAATGGTTTCGGTCGTATCGGACGCAACTTCCTGCGTGCAGTTCTGGCCCATAAGGCAGACATTGAAATCGTCGCCGTCAATGACCTTGGTTCAATCGATTCGCTTGCTCACCTGGTGAAGTTCGATTCCGTGCTCGGCCCAGTGGGCGAGCTGGTATCCGTGGACGGCGATACCATCGTCGTCGGAGAACGCCGTATCAAGGTTCTGTCTGAGCGCGAGCCAGCCAACCTTCCATGGGGCGAATTGAACGTCGATGTCGTCATTGAATCGACCGGATTCTTCACCAACGCAGAAGACGCCAAGAAGCACGTAGCTGCTGGCGCAAAGAAGGTCATCATCTCGGCTCCTGCCAAGAATGAAGACATCACCATCGTGATGGGCGTCAACCAGGACAAGTACGATCCTGCAAACCACGCCATCATTTCGAACGCGTCATGCACCACCAACTGCCTGGCTCCAGTAGCCAAGGTGCTGAACGAAGAGTTCGGCATTGTTGATGGCCTGATGACCACCATCCACGCTTACACCGCAGACCAGCGCCTGCAGGATGCACCGCACAGCGACCCACGCCGTGCCCGCGCCGCGGCGCTGAACGTCATCCCGACCTCGACCGGTGCCGCAAAGGCCATCGGCGTGGTGCTCCCAGAGCTGAAGGGCAAGCTGCACGGTTACGCTATGCGCGTACCAGTTCCAACCGGTTCGGCCACCGACCTGACCGTGAACCTGGCCCGCACCGCAACTGTGGAAGAAATCAACGCAGCATTCGAGAAGGCAGCTGCCGAGGGTGCATTGAGCGGATACCTTGAGTACTCCACCGATCCACTGGTTTCTTCGGACATCGTGACCAACCCCCACTCGGCAGTTTTCGACTCCGGTCTGACCACCGTGATGGGCAACAGCGTGAAGGTCGTCGCGTGGTACGACAACGAGTGGGGCTACTCCTCGCGACTTGTTGACCTCGTTGAATTCGTGGGATCCAGCCTCTAGTCGATAACCTAGAGACATGTCTTCTCACACCATTGACGAATTGATCGCTGACAACGGCGTCCGCGGACGGTACGTTCTGGTCCGCAGTGACCTGAACGTACCGCTCGACGGTGCAACTGTGACCGATGATGGCCGCGTCCGCGCGTCGCTGCCAGTCATCGGCAAGCTGGCTGAAGCTGGCGCAAAGGTCATCGTAATGGCCCACTTGGGACGCCCCAAGGGCCAGGTCGATGCCAAGTACTCCATCGCTCCTGCGGCTAACCGCCTGGACGAACTGGCTGACTTCGACGTAGCTGTTGCCGAAGACGTGGTGGGCGACTCCGCTCGCCAGTTGGCGGCAAACCTCGAAGAGGGCTCCGTGCTGGTTCTGGAGAACGTCCGCTTCGATGCTCGCGAAACCTCCAAGGATGATGCGCAGCGCGAAGAGTTCGCCAAGGAATTGGCTGCGCTGACCGGTCAGAACGGCGCTTACGTGAACGACGCTTTCGGTGCTGTGCACCGGAAGCACGCTTCGGTCTACGACATCGCCAGTCTGCTCCCTAGCTACCAGGGCGACCTGGTTGCTACCGAGGTCAAGGTCCTCAAGACCCTGACCGAGGCCCCGAAGCGCCCATACGTTGTGGTGCTCGGAGGGTCCAAGGTATCGGACAAGCTCGCTGTCATCGACAACCTACTGGGCAAGGCCGATCAGCTGCTGATCGGTGGCGGCATGGCCTTCACTTTCCTCAAGGCGCAGGGCTTCGCCATTGGCAGCTCGCTGCTTGAAGAAGACCAGATCGCGACCTGCCAGGAATACCTGCAGCGGGCCGAGAAGCTCGGCTGCGACATCATCGTGCCTAGCGACGTCGTAGTGGCAAGCAAGTTCGGTGCCGACGCAGAGCACGAGGTGCTGGCCGCAGACATGATCGAAGAAGCCAGCTTCGGCTCCAACGGCCTTGGCCTGGACATCGGACCAAAGTCCGCTGAACTGTTCGCAAGCTACATCACCAGCGCAAATACCGTGTTCTGGAATGGCCCGATGGGCGTCTTCGAGATCCCTGCTTTCGCCGAAGGTACCCGTACCGTCGCGCAGGCTCTGGCGGACTCGGAAGCGTTCAGCGTCGTAGGCGGCGGCGATTCCGCTGCAGCCGTGCGCGCACTGGGCTTCTCGGAGGATGACTTCGGCCATATCTCCACCGGTGGCGGCGCTTCGCTGGAGTACCTCGAAGGCAAGACCCTGCCGGGTGTTGCCGCATTGGAAGGCTAATAATGACCATTTCGCAGAACGGCGCCTTTGTGCGCCAGCCGCTGATTGCCGGCAACTGGAAGATGAACATGGACCACGTCCAGGGCATCACCCTGGTGCAGAAGCTGGCGTGGACCCTGAAGGACCATGAGCACGATTACGATCGTGCCGAGGTCGCAGTGTTCCCTCCCTTCACCGACATCCGCGGCGTGCAGACACTGACCCTGGGCGACAAACTGGATATCGTTTACGGTGCCCAGGATCTGTCCGCACAGGACTCAGGTGCGTACACTGGTGAAATTTCGGGCCAGTTCCTCAAGAAGCTCGGCTGCACCTACGTTTTGGTAGGCCACTCCGAGCGTCGCGAGTACCACAATGAAACCAACCAGGTGATTGCCGCCAAGCTGGCTGCTGCCTACCGCCACGACCTGACCCCGATGCTCTGCGTCGGCGAAGGCCTGGAAGTACGCAAGGCCGGCGAGCATGTGGCATTCACCCTGGACCAGTTGGCTCAGTCGCTGGAAGGCGTAACCGCTGAGCAGGCCGCAAGCCTGGTCATCGCCTACGAACCAGTCTGGGCCATCGGTACGGGCGAAGTTGCCGGACCAGCTGACGCGCAGGAAATGTGCGCCGCAATTCGCGGTGCGCTGGCTGAACGCTTCGGTGCAGAGATTGCCGAGAAGACTCAACTGCTCTATGGCGGTAGTGTTAAGGCAGCAAATGCCGCATCGATCATGCGCGAACGCGATGTTGATGGCGTGTTGGTTGGCGGTGCCAGCCTGGATGCCGAGGAATTTGCTAATATTGTCAGGTTCGAGCATCATCTCGTCACCGACTGAATCTAACTAAGGAACCGTCGACTTGGATATTATCAAGATCATTTTGCAGGTATTGCTGGGCATTACAAGCGTCCTGCTGACCCTGCTGATCCTTTTGCACAAGGGCCGTGGTGGCGGTATGTCCGACATGTTCGGCGGCGGCATGACCAGCTCAATGGGATCTTCGGGTGTAGCCGAGCGCAACCTGAACCGCATCACCATTATTCTTGGTCTGATCTGGGGTGCCGTGATTATCGGCCTCGCTCTGGTCCTGCGATTCAGCATCGAAGCCTAGGCAGTACCCTTCCGTAGCAGTCAATAGGCGCCTTCCACATCATGTGGAAGGCGCCTATTGCGCGTCTCAGGCCAGTTGCCCGAACTTCTCGGTATCGGCAATCGATCCCAGCACGAGGATCTTGTCTCCGGTCTGCAGGACGGTGTTTCCGTCCGTGTTCTTCCATTCGCCGGCCGCATTGGTCGTGGCAGCGATGGTCACCCGGTATTTATTGCGTACCCCGGCATCACTGAGTTTCACACCGTGCAATGTGGCTGGTGCGCTCATTTTCACCATGGCATAGCCTGGATCGACTTCCAGGTAGTCCATCATGGATCCGCGCACCAGGTGGGCGACTCGCTTGCCCATGTCCTTCTCCGGGTAGACGATGTGGTGGATTCCGAGCTGCTCCAGGATCAGACCGTGCCGATCGTCCTGCGCCTTGGCCCAGATCTGCGGGATCCCCATGCTGACCAAGAGCGAGCAGCACAGGATGGATGACTGCAGGTGGCTGCCTACGGCAACCACCACGCGGTCGAACTCGTGGATCGAGAGCTGTTCAAGGATTTCCCGGCTTGAGGCGTCGGCGCGAACCACCTGAGTCAATTCCCCATTCAGGGACTGGACGATGTTCTCGTGCACGTCAATGCCCAGGACATGGGTACCGGACTTCATCAGTTCCAGGGCCAGGGATTCGCCAAATCGCCCGAGCCCGATCACTGCAACGGAGTCCGCCTTAGACAGGCCCTTGGCGTCATTTCGAAAATTCAGTAGCTTAGCCAATTGAAGGCCTTTCCTTGGGGAGTTCGTAGAGCGCTTTTCGATCGCGCAGGGCCAGCGCGGAGCCCAGCGAGAGGACCCCGACGCGGCCCAGGTACATCAATGCAATGAGGATGCCCTTGGCAGGGTCCGGCAAATCCGGGGTAATGCCGGTGGACAGCCCGACGGTGCCGAATGCGGAGGTGGCTTCAAAGAGGCAGCGGTCCAGGGAATAGCCGGTCAGCAGCAGCAGGCCCATGGTGCCGACGAATACCGCCGCTACGCCCATCAGCGCCACCGTGATGGCCTGCCGGTGCACCGAGCGGGACAGGCGCTTGCCTAGGACATTGACGGCGGTCTCGCCGCGAAGTTCGGTCATGATGATGAACAGCAGGATCGCAGCCGTGGTGATCTTAATGCCGCCGGCGGTGCCGGCAGGCCCTCCGCCGATGAACATCAGCACATCCATGCCCAGCCAGGAGGCTGGATGCATCGCGCCGATATCGATGGAATTGAAGCCAGCGGTACGTGTCTGCACCGATTGGAAGAATCCAGCCAGGATCCGCTGGGCAGGTTCAAGCTCGCCCAGCGTCTTCGGATTGGACCATTCCATGGCGGTGATGAAGATGGTGCCGCCAAGCAGCAGCAATGCGGTCATGAGCAGGACCAGGCGAGTGTTCATCGTCCACTTCAGCGAATTCCGCCAGTGATGCCTGAGCTGGACCAGAACCGGGAAGCCCAAGCCGCCGAGGATGATGGCGATGCTGATGGGGATGCATAGCCACGGGTCCGCGACGAAATCCATCAGGTTATTCGAGTAGAGGGCGAATCCCGCGTTATTGAAGGAAGAGACCGCATGGAACAGGCCATGCCAGATCGCCCTGGCGGGTTCGTAGTCGTAGGCCAGCCAGAAGCGGAGGGCCAAGACGAAGGCCACTGCGGATTCGATGGCCAGTGACAGCTTGATGATCATCAATGCCGAGGTGCGCACGTCGGCGCCGGAAACGGCGGAGCTTTCGCGCTGGGTGGAGAGCCGGGTGAGGTAGCCGATTCGGCCCATGACCAGCATGCTCAGCAATGATGCGACGAGCATCAGACCCAGGCCGCCGACCTGAATCAGGACCAGGATGACGATCTTGCCGAAGAGGGTGTAGTGGGTTGCCGTATCCAAGACAGTCAGGCCGGTGACGCACACCGCTGACGTCGCGGTGAAGATCCCGTCCACCAAGGATGTGAAGGTGCCTTGCGTGTTGGCCGCCGGTGAAGACAGGAGCAATCCGCCAATGAGGATTGCGCCGGCAAAGGCGAAGGCTACTGCGCGTGCGGGTTTGGCCAGCACGCTGTGCTGCGCGGCGGACCGCGCATTGGGAAGATTCATGGAGATCGCAATGGTCGAAATAACGTCTCGCGAAACCGTGGGACGAGTAGTACGAATGAAATAATACGCTCGGAAAAGCCGGTGTCAATGGTGATTCCCGTCACCTGGCCCGTAGTTGATAGCGGACCTGCGGGAGCGCCTGGTCCGTTCTGCCACAGTCCCGCCGCCGGTTAAAGCAGACCGGCAGCCACGCGGAAAACGCGTGGCTGCCGGTTTGCCGCTGGTACTGCTAAGTTTCGAGCAATTCCACGACCCGCTGTGCGGTACCCCAGGAAAGGGTGACCCCAGCCCCGCCGTGGCCGTAGGCCGCAATGACAGGCACCGCGTGCCCGTCGACGCGCTCCAAGCGGATCGTCTCGCGTGCCGGGCGCAGCCCCACCTTGTGCTCCAGGATCTCGCAGCCGGCCAGCTGGGGGACCAGGCCGATGGCACGGCGCAGCATGTCGGTGGCGGTCTGCGGGTCGACCTCGGCGTTGAAGTCGTTGGCCACGTCGGTACCGCCAACAATGATGTCATCGCGGCGCGGAATGATGTAGGTGACGCCCTGGGGATGCTCGTCATAGCAGAGCCAGTGGACCAACCCTGCGGTGTTTGCCAGGCGAATCACCTGGCCTCGGATGGGGTAGACAGTGCCGTCATCCCCGGTGAGTTCGCCGCCGCGCAGGCCCGTGGCCAATACGACGGCGTCGGCCTCTTCCTGCAACTCGTCGATGGATCCGATGGTGCGCTGGATGAACTTGACGCCCTTGGCCAAGGCTTGTTCATGCAGCCAGGAGAGGTAGAGAGGCATAGTGATCACCGGGACGGTGGCACGCATGCCGGCGGCGGCAATGCGCGGGATGTCTTCTGCTGGGGCTTCGGCGGCGTTGGCGACGATCTGTGCCCAAGAGCGGTCTTCCTCCGGGGACGCTTCCAGATTCAGGCCGCGGCGCAGGTCGATGCCGGTTTCCTTGATGCCGGAGAGCTCCTCGAAGCGTGCCAGCGAACGGGCGAGCAGCAGATCGGCGGCTGCGGAGTTCTGCGAGTGGTACGGGAACCAGATGGCTGCGGCCACCGCGGAGACGGTCTGCAGCGGCAGCTGGTCGGCGATGACGGTGACCTGGTGGCCGGCGGCAGCCAGCTCATGGGCGGTGGAGAGCCCGATGACGCCGGCGCCGATCACCGTGACCTTGCGGGATGGCTGCGCGGCATCGGGCAGCGGGGCGGAATGCATGGGAACCTTTCGGGCAGGTGGCGAGGGGAAAGCAAAGGCCGGTGCCGTGATCCTGGAGTGCAGGATCGCGGCACCGGCGATGCGGTGCAGGCTAGAGCAAGGTGGCCGCGGCGCGGTCGATGATCCAGCGGGTCGCTTGGGTGCCGTGCACGGCGGAGGCCGGGACAGCGGTCTCGTTGACCTCGTGCTGGGCCTTGGCCAGCGCCGGCGCCTTGTCGGCACCGGCCACGATCAGCCAGACCTCCTTGGCGGTGTTGATGGTGCCCATGGTGAGCGTGACGCGGTGCGCAGGCGGCTTGGGGGAGTCGTGGACCGCGATGACTCCTGGCTCATCGGACCGGGTGTGGTTCGGGAAGAGCGAGGCGACATGCGAGTCCGGGCCCATGCCCAGCATCAGCACATCGAACGCGGGGTTCAAGGCGCTGTCTTCGGCTTCCCCGGCCAGTTCCTCGGCGTAGGCCGCGGCGGCCTGCTCGGCGGACTCGTACTTGTCGCTGGCGCCCATGGCGTGCACGGTGGCGCGGTCCAGGCCCAATTCATCCAGCGCGTCGAACAGGGCTGCGGCCTGCAGCACGTTGCGATCTGCTGAATCGGTGGCGACAAAGCGCTCGTCGCCCCACCAGAAGTGCACCTGCGACCAGTTGACCGAGGCCTTGGCGGGGTTGGCCGCGACGGCTTCCAGGGCGGCGATGCCCAGCGAACCGCCGGTCACCACCACGTGGGCAACTCCGCGGGCGGCCAGTGCATCGGCGATCGCGGTGATCAGCCGGGCCGCAATGGCGTGGGCGGTAGCTTCCGGGTTCTCATGGATCAGTATTTGCCTAGCGATCACTGGATCTGATGCTCCTCAGGTTGGTCAGGTTCAGGCCCTTGGTGATGACCTCGCCGAAGACGTCATCGGCGTCCAGGCGGCGCATCTCTTCGGCCAGGCATTCGGCCACCGAACGCCGTGGCAGGGAGATGCGTTGCGGGGCCGATCCGGGCAGGTAAAGGTGGGCTACCGCGCCGGAAGGGCGCGAAAGCTCCACGTCGCCGGCTTCGCGTGCCAGCCGGACGCTGGAGAGCCCGCCATTGGACTTGTCCGCGGCGATGGTCACCGGGACGTCCAGGCACAGGGTCAGCCAGGCGGCCAGCAAGGTGGTGGACGGGGAATTATCCGAGCCCTTCACGGTGATGCCCGAGAGCCCCTCGGTGCCGATCAGGTCGATGATGCTCGCCAGCTGGGCACGCCACAGGGTCAGCCGCGTCCAGGCGAGGTCGGTGTCGCCGGCCTGGTAGGTCTCGATGCGGCTGAACAGCGCGGCGGTGGGGTCTTCGGTTTCCGCCGAATCGGTGATGCGGCGGTGCGCCAGCTTGCCCAGCGCGGTGCCGGCCGGATCCTGCGGCACGCCATGCGGCCACCAGGCTACGATCGGCGCATCGGGCAGCAGCAGTGCGGAGATCAGCGCCTCGTCGGCCACGACATCCGGGCCGTAGGTGCGCATCACGATCACCTCGGAGGCGCCGGCGTCCCCGCCCACGCGGATTTGCACGTCCAGCCGGTTGGCCTCGGACTTGTTGCCGCGGACCACCACGATGATCCGGCAGGGGTGCTCGCGGCTGGCCAGGTTGGCCGCCTCGATCGCGTTCTCGGCGAACCCCTCGCGGGTGATGACCACCAGGGTCATCACGCGGGAGAGCGCTACCACGCCGTGGGTGCGGCGCGAGGAGATCAGCTTCTTGGCCACCTTGGAGGTGGTGGTGTTGGGAAGATCGATCATCATGGTCGTCTCCAGGTCCTTCCATCCTTGGCCATCAGCTCATCGCTGCTTTCGGGTCCCCAGGAGCCCGGAGCGTAGGGATCGGGCTGGGTGGGCTGCGAGGCCCAGAACTCCTCAAAAGGATCCAGGATGCGCCAGGACTGCTCGACTTCCTCATGGCGCGGGAACAGCGGCGGCTCACCGAGCAGCACATCGAGGATCAGCCGCTCGTAGGCCTCGGGCGAGGATTCGGTGAAGGCGTTGCCGTAGCCGAAGTCCATGGTCACATCGCGGATCTCCATCTGGGTGCCGGGCACCTTGGAGGAGAAGCGGATGGTCGCGCCTTCATCGGGCTGCACGCGGATCACGAACGCGTTCTGGCCGAATTCGTCGTCCTTGTGGTCGGTGAACAGCAGGTTCGGCGCCTTCTTGAAGACCACCGCGATTTCGGTGACGCGGCGGCCCAGGCGCTTGCCGGCACGCAGGTAGAACGGCACCCCGGACCAGCGGCGGGTATTGATGTTCAGGCGCACCGCCGCGTAGGTCTCGGTTTTGGACTTCGGGTTGAAGCCCTCCTCGTCGAGGAAGCCGACGACCTCCTCGGCGCCCTGCCAGCCAGAGGTGTACTGGCCGCGGGCACTGGCCGCGCCCAGGTCCTCGGGCAGCTGGACGGCGGTGAGCACCTTCTCCTTTTCGCTGCGCAGGTGGTCCGCGTCGAAGGAAATGGGTTCCTCCATGGCGGTCAGCGCCAGCAGCTGGAGCAGGTGGTTCTGGATGACGTCGCGGGCGGCGCCCACACCGTCGTAGTAGCTGGCGCGGCCGCCAATGCCGATGTCCTCGGCCATGGTGATCTGCACGTGGTCCACGTACTTGTTGTTCCACAGCGGCTCGAACATCTGGTTGCCGAAACGCAGAGCCAGCAGGTTCTGCACGGTTTCCTTGCCCAGATAGTGGTCGATGCGGAACACCGCGTCCGGCGGGAACACGGACTCCACGATCTCGTTCAGTTCGCGGGCGCTTTGCAGGTCGTGGCCGAAGGGCTTCTCGATGACCACGCGTTCCCAGCCCGGGTTCTTGTCCTTGGCCAGCTTGTGCTCGGAGAGCTTCTGGCAGACAACCTCGAACCAGCTCGGCGGGATCGAGAGGTAGAAGGCGTGGTTGCGCCCGGTGGACCGGGATTCGGCCAGTTCGTCCAGGGTCGCGGCCAGCTTCTCGTAGGCGCCATCATCGTCGAAGGCGCCGGAGATGAAGCGCATGCCGGCGGCCAGCTGGGCGAACACGGTTTCGTTGAAGGGGGTGCGGGCGCTGGCGAGGATCCATTCGCGGGCCTGGTCGGCGAAGTCCTGTGCCGTCCAGTCGCGGCGGCCGAAGCCGACAATCGCAAAATTCGGGGGAAGCAGTCCGCGGTTAGCCAGGTCGTAGACCGCTGGCATGAGTTTCTTGCGGGCAAGGTCGCCGGTGATTCCGAAGAACACCAGCGCGCCCGGACCGGCAATGCGGTTAAGCCGCCGGTCGCGGGCGTCGCGTAGTGGGTTGCTCATAGTGCCTTACTTCGCTGCCTCTAGCAGGGCAGCGATTCCGGCGGCGCGGTCCGTGAGGTTCACGCGCAGCACTGGGCGGTTATGTTCGGCGTCAGCCAGTACTGCGCCATCGCCGATCGCCTGGGCGGTGATCAGGCCGCCGAAGGTGTACGGACGCTCCGGGATCCCAAGGTCTTCCTTGTGATCCGCGGTGACCTGCAAGAACACGCCCTGTGCCGGGCCGCCCTTGTGGTACTGGCCGGTGGAGTGCAAGAAGCGCGGACCCCAGCCGAAGGTGACTGGACGGCCGGTCTTCTTGGCGAGCAGATCGCGCAGCGCGGCAAGCTCCTGGTCCGCATTGCGGTTCAGGTATGCCTGGATGGCGAGGTAGCCGTCTGCCGGAAGCTGCGCGGCGAGCTGCTCCACAGCCGCCTCCAAGGTCTTGGCCCCGGTGCCGTAGAGCTCAACTGGTCCGTCCACTGCATCCGGTGCGCTCTGCGCCGGAGCATCGAGCATGGAACGGGCGGCGATCTTCGCGGCCTCGACATCAGGCTGGTCGAAGGGGCTGATGCCCAGCAGGTAGCCGGCCACGGCGGTGGCGTACTCGAAGATCATGAAGGCGGTGCCCAGCGGTGCACTGAAGTGCACGGCGGTGGCGTCCTCGTCGAAATCCTCAGGCAGCGCGTCGTAGACGAACAGCGGCAGCACGTCCTGAGCCGGGTTCGCCAGCTCCGGTGCATCCACATGCGCGGCAACAGGCAGCACGCCCTTGCCTTCCTTGCCGGTGGACTCGGCGATCAGCTGCTCGGCCCAATCGCCGAAGCCCGGCAGGGCATCGCCCACACAGGCAATCAGCAGCTTGTCGCGGCCCGCGGTAGCCATGGCGGCACCCAGGTGCAGCGCGAGGTTGTCCTCGTCGTCCAGAGCCAGCACATCGTTGATCAGCCCGGATTCTTCAACCAGGGCTTCGATGTCCGCGCCGGCCAGGCCCGAAGGGACCAGGCCGAAAGCGGTCAGCGCCGAGTAGCGCCCGCCGACATTCGGATCCGCAGTGAATACCGCGCGCACGCCATCAGGATTATCCATGGGCGAGCCCGGATCGGTGACCAGCACCAAGCGGGTCGCCGGATCAATGCCGGCAGCCTGGAAAGCTGCGGTGAACGCACGGCGCTGCGAATCGGTTTCCACGGTGGAACCCGACTTGGAAGCAACCACCACGACGGTGCGCTGCAGGTCGGTTTCCACGATCTGCTTGACCATCGACGGATCGGTGGTGTCGCAGATGACCAGTTCCACCTCGTCATGGGCGGTGATGACCTCAGGAGCCAGCGAGGAGCCGCCCATGCCGCACAGCACGATGCGGGTCAGGCCCTCTTCTTGCAGCTCATCGCGCAGATCCAGGATCTGCGGGATCAGTTTGCCAGCTGCCTCGAAGGGGTTGACCCAACCGAGGCGGATGGCCGATTCAGCTTCTGTCTCAGGACCCCAAATGGTCGGGTCCTGGGCGGCGATGCGGCTGCCGATCTTCGCTTCGATCAGCTTCGGGAGCAACGCATCGACGGAGGCCAGGGCCTCGCCGGAGGTTACCAGACCAAGCTCCATCTACTTGGCTCCCTTCAATGCCACAGCCATGTCCTCAAGCAGCTCGTTCCATGCGACGTCGAACTTCTGAACGCCTTCGACCTCGAGCAGGTCCACGACCTCGTTGTAGTCGATGCCCAGTGCAGCGAGCTTGTCCAGCACGCGGTTGGCCGCATCGTAGCCGCCGGCGATCGCGTTGCCGCGCACCTCGGCTTCAGCCGCGGTGGCGTCCAGGGTCTTCTCCGGCATGGTGTTCACGGTCTGCGGCGCGACCAGTTCGGTCACGTACAGGGTCGATGGGTAGGCAGGATCCTTCACGCCGGTCGAAGCCCACAGCGGACGCTGGACGTTGGCGCCGGCAGCTGCCAGCACCTCGTAGCGTGCCGAAGCGAAGGACTCTTCGAAGACCTGGTAAGCCAGGCGGGCATTGGCCACGCCGGCCTGGCCGCGCACGGCGGCCGCGGCATCGGTGCCGATGGCGTCCAGGCGCTTGTCGATTTCCGAATCCACGCGGGAAACGAAGAAGGAAGCGACCGAGTGGATCTTGGACAGGTCCACGCCGGCAGCGTGGGCCTTCTCCAGGCCCAGCAGGTAGGCGTTGATGACCTCGCGGTAGCGTTCCAGCGAGAAGATCAGGGTGACGTTCACCGAAATGCCGGCGGCAATGGTTTCGGTGATGGCTTCCAGGCCCTCGACGGTTGCCGGGATCTTGATCAGCACATTCTCGCGGTTCACGCGTTCGTACAGGGCCTTGGCCTGGGCGATGGTTGGTGCGGTCTCGTGAGCCAGGCGGGGATCGACCTCGATGGACACGCGGCCGTCGAAGCCCTGGGAGGACTCGTAGACGCCCTTGAACAGGTCGCAGGCAGCTGCCACGTCGTCGCTGGTGATTTCGGTGATCGCGTCTTCCACCGAGCGGTGCTTCTGCTCGGCGATGGCCTCGCCGTACACCTCTGCCTTGGACAGCGATGCCGCGAAGATTGCCGGGTTGGTTGTCACGCCGACCACGTTCTTCTCTTCGATCAGCTTGGCCAGCGAGCCGCTGGTCAGCCGTTCACGCGAAAGGTCGTCCAGCCAGATGGAGACGCCGGCATCGGACAGGGCCTGGGTATTCGGGTTGCTCATAATCTTTACTTCGGTTCCTTACTTGGCAGCGTTCTGCATGGAGGTTTCGGCAGCGGCTACAACAGCCTCGGTGGTGATGCCGAACTCGGAGTACAGCTTCTTGTAATCGGCGGAAGCGCCGAAGTGATCCAGCGAAATGATTTCGCCGTGCGCGCCGACCAGCTCGCGCCAGCCCTGGGCCACGCCGGCTTCAACCGAAACGCGGGCGGTGATGGCTGCCGGCAGGACCTCTTCGCGGTAGGCCGCGTCCTGCTTGGCGAACCATTCCAGCGACGGCAGCGAAACGACGCGGGCCGCGACGTTCTTGGCAGCCAGGGCTTCGCGGGCTTCGATAGCCAGCTCGACCTCGGAGCCGGTGGCCAGCAAGATGACATCCGGAGTGGTCTCCGCGCCATCGCGCACAGCCTCGGCGAGGATGTAGCCGCCCTTCAGCGTGCCTTCGGCGCCGCGGAAGCCGGTGGCCGCGCGGTCGTAGATTGGCAGGTTCTGACGGGAGAGGACGATGCCCGACGGGGTGTCGGTCAGCTCGAGGATGCCGCGCCATGCGTAGGCGACTTCGTTGGCATCCGCTGGGCGGACGACGTCGAAGTTGGGGATGATGCGCAGCGAAGCGAGCTGCTCCACTGGCTGGTGGGTCGGGCCGTCTTCGCCCAGGCCGATGGAGTCGTGGGTCCACACGAAGATCGAGGGGACACCCATCAGCGCGGCCAAGCGGATCGCCGGACGCTGGTAGTCCGAGAAGATCAGGAAGGTTCCGGAGAATGCACGGGTCGGGCTGGAGAGCACGATGCCGTTCACGATCGAGGCGGCGGCGTGCTCGCGGATGCCGAAGTGCAGCACGCGGCCGAACGGGCTGGCGGACCAGGAATCGGTGGAGCGGCGCTCGGGAGCGAAGGACTTCGCGGTCTCGATGGTGGTGTTGTTCGAACCGGCGAGGTCGGCAGAGCCGCCCCAGAGTTCTGGCAATTCATCGGCGATCGCGTTGATGACCTTGCCCGACGCGGCGCGGGTAGCCATGGTGGAGCCTGGCTCGAAGGCCGGGATCTTCTCGGTCCAGCCCTCTGGCAATTCGCCAGCCTGCAGGCGCTCAAGCAGGGCGGCTTCTTCCGGATTGGCTGACTTCCAGGCCTCGAAGGTCTCGTTCCACGAGGCGTGCAGCTGCGCACCGCGGGTTACGACCTCGCGGGCGTGAGCCAGTACATCGTCCTCGATCTGGAAGTTCTTCTCGGGGTCGAAGCCCAGGATCGTCTTCAGGCCGGAAACTTCCTCGGTACCCAGCTTCGAGCCGTGGATGCCGCCGGTGTTCTGCTTGGTCGGCGATGGCCATCCGATGATGGTGCGCAGGCTGATGATCGATGGGCGGGAGGTCTCGGCCTTCGCGGCGCGCACAGCAGCATCGAGTGCGGCCATGTCCTCGACGTATTCTCCGGTGACGGTCCAGTCCACGCGCTGGGTGTGCCAGCCGTAGGACTCGTAGCGGCCCAGCACGTCTTCGGTGAAGGCGATGTCGGTGTCGTTCTCGATGGAGATCTTGTTGTCATCGTAGATCACAACGAGGTTGCCCAGTTCCTGGTGGCCGGCCAGCGAGGAGGCCTCGGAGGTGACGCCTTCCTGCAGGTCGCCATCGGAAGCGATGACGTAGACAGTGTGGTCGAACGGGCTGGTCCCTGCCTCGGCAGCTGGATCCAGCAGGCCGCGCATGCGGCGCTGGGAGTAGGCGAAACCAACGGCGGAAGCCAGGCCCTGGCCCAGCGGACCGGTGGTGATCTCAACGCCGGCGGTGTGGCCGAACTCCGGGTGGCCCGGGGTCTTGGCGCCCCAGGTGCGCAGCGCTTCGATGTCTTCCATCTCCAGACCGTAGCCCGAGAGGAACAGCTGCAGGTACAGGGTCAGCGAGGTGTGGCCCGGGGAAAGCACGAAACGGTCGCGGCCGATCCAGTTCGGATCCTTCGGATCGTGGCGCAGGTGCTTCTGGAAAATCAAGTAGGCGGCCGGAGCCAAGCTCATTGCGGTACCGGGGTGGCCATTGCCAACCTTTTCGACGGCGTCGGCTGCCAGGACACGGGTGGTGTCGATGGCCTTACGGTCCAACTCGGTCAGTGAGAATTCTTCTACTAAGGATTCAGTCGCCACAGCGGCGTTCCTTCCATTCAGGCTTGGACGGGAGATATCTCCCGCTGACACGCAATACGCCGTCGCCTCCTGCTTCCTCCGGCTGTGCTTTATTCAGAGGGATGCAGGTCGCGACGGCGCAATCTGAGTCAACTCTATCGCGAAAAGGCGTATTGGGGCGTTGGATTTAGCAAGATGACACAGAATTATTCGGTTTGCGCAGAAGGTGGACTTGATACGGCTATTCATGCCACGGCGTGAGCGAATTGCTCAGGCATTCTGCGCATTCGTGCGCAGGTGGCAGCCGGGGGATATGGGTGGCCGGGCACTTCTGCCAGCCGGTGCACGGCAACCAGCCAACGCTACAAAGAACAAGATTTGTTCCACTAGCGGCCATCAGTTGCCATCTTTGTTCATTTGGGAGCAGGGTCCGGGGGACCGCGCGCAATCTGCCGAAATGCTGTTGGGCATTTGGAACTGGATGAGTTCTCCCGCCGCGCGGGGTTATTCCATCGAAGGCTCCCGGCTTGTCGACTTTGGCGTGCTGCAACGGTACGCGGGAAACGCTGGTTGGGGCGGGGGCTGCCTGCGGAAGATCGGTTCGAGGAGCAGAATCCGATGGGAGCGTGAAGCCGCAAAGGTGCATGGCTAGCCGCCGGGCAGGCGATTGTAGCGTCTTGAATTGAGCCAAATCACCATTTTTCAACTGTGATCCTCTCCTGGGGAGTTTCAATCAATTTCTATCCAGCGTAGAATGACAGTGTCTGTCTTGTACCCGTGAAGAACTGAGTGCGTTTAATTGAAGACTCAAAGTGTCGCCGCAGCATCAGTGCCCCGCGCATCGCGTCAGCCTGATGAAAATGCCGGCGATTTTCTGAAGCGCAAGGCCAATGCCTACGTGGCGTTGACGAAGCCTCGCGTAATCGAGTTGCTGCTAGTGAGCACCCTTCCGACCATGATCTTTGCCGAACGGGGTTTCCCCTCCGTCTGGCTCATGATCTCCACCCTTGTTGGTGGAGCTATGGCCGCAGGTGCTTCTGGTGCATTCAACTGCTATATCGATCGCGATATGGATAAGTTGATGAAGCGTACCAAGGGGCGCCCTTTAGTCACTGGGGACCTCACCCCGAGGGAAGCACTGGTCTTCTCTTGGGTATTGGCCATAGCCTCCCTGGTGGTTCTCTGGGTTGGCACCAATCCGCTGACGACCGCCTTGGGCCTGGCTGCAATCCTCCTCTACGTCGTGTTCTACACTTTGATCCTCAAGCGCCGTACCGCTCAGAACATTGTCTGGGGTGGCATCGCCGGCTGCATGCCTGTGCTGATCGCTTGGGCCGCAGTGACCAACACAATTGAATGGCCAGCGATCATCCTGTTCCTGGTGATCTTCCTCTGGACCCCGCCGCATTACTGGCCGCTGTCCATGAAGTATGCGGATGACTACAACGCGGCTTCAGTGCCTATGCTGGGCGCGATCGCCAACGCTCGCCGCGTTTCGGTACAGGTTGTGCTCTACGCTTGGGCCACTGTCGTTTGCTCGATGCTGCTGGTCCCACTGGGTAGCGCAGGAATCGTTTACACCGCAATCGCTGGTGGCGCGGGCATCTGGTTCGTCTACGAATCGCACGTGCTCTACCGCGAAGCGCAGAGCGACCATAAGCCGGCTGAGATCAACCGCAAGGCCATGAAGGTCTTCCATATCTCCATTACCTACTTGTCGATCGTATTCCTGGCCTTGGCCATTGACCCGTTCGTGGGTAGCCCGCTGTTCGGCTAGGTTCAACGCCGCAGCTGAGCGTCGGTTAGCGCCCTTCCTGGAATCCAAATGAAAATGGATTCCAGGAAGGGCGCTTTTCTGCGTTCGAGCGTAGTTGCCCTTCGCATCGGCCAATGCATGCGCACTATGCGTTTAGGCAGAAATTACTCTCATCGAGGGAAATAAGACTAGATCTTGCTATGCAAGTCTTGCTACGCAAGGTATGGTTATCGCATGTCCGATCAACGCGAGAAAATCGCCACGAATATACGCAAGGGCGTCCTTGAGTACTGTGTGCTGGCTTCGTTAGCCAGCGGAGATAAATACGGGTTGGAGCTGGCAGAAGAGCTCACCGCGCGGAAGCTTACCGCCGGCGAGGGGAGCCTGTATCCGTTGCTGGCGCGCATGAAAGCCACTGGGCTGGTAGAAACCTACTGGGAAGAAGGCGCGTCGGGACGCAAACGGAAGTACTACACCATTACCGAGCACGGGCATCTGATGGTTGGCGAGTTCCGCGGGGTATGGGAAGCAATTTCAATGCAAGTCACCGATCTACTTGGAGAGCAACATGGCATCGACAGCTGAGCAGTACAGTGCGGAAGCGTATTTGCGGGAATTGGGGAAGCTCCTGCGCGGTGCTCCAAGGGATATGGGCTTAGAGCTTCTGGAGGATGTGGCGCAGCATATCGAGGATGGCCGAGCCCTAGGCAGGGATGATGACCAGATCCTCGCCGCGCTAGGCAGTCCTGAAACTGTTGCAGCCCCTCTGATGGCCGAGTACGCGGCTCCGCAGGAGCGGGCCATCCTACGCAGGAATAGCTTGGTGCTCGGTGCGGTGGCACTGGTCCTCGGTGTCCTTGTCTCCATCATCGATACGACTCTGGCAGATACCCTGGGTGACCTGATTTTTGGCGCTTCTGTGCCAGAAGGTGAGGGCAGTAGCTACGACTCGATATATGAGCAAGGCGCATTGCAACTGCTGATCTTCGCAATATTCGGACTTGGCGTAGCGGCCACCGCGGTCATGAAGGGAAAAACGGCACGAATCTACGGCTACGCGGCGGCCTTGTGCATGACAGCGCTCGTTGCCGGATTAATTACCAGCAGTGGAATCTTCTATATCCCGTCAATGGTCGCAGCATGGATGCTAGTCGGAATCAATGGGCGTTCGTCCAAATCGGTGAATCGAGAACCGCGTTCAAAGTTGATCCGCATCATTGGTGGCACTGCTCTGCTATTGCCAGTCGTGCTCCTGGGAGCCGCATCGTTCACGAGTATCGAGCCGAACGTCGCCGTATACGCATACCTTGCCCTGGGCTTGGCCTGCGGCATCGGGTTCTTGTCCAATTCCCGGATTGCTCTATGGGCTACCTGCGCTAACGGCGCCGCCCTTCTTGCGGTTTCCACCGTGGATCAAGGCCTGCTGCTTGCGGCATTCTGGCTAGCCGGAACAGTCTATTTCTTCTTTGGACTTTATGGTTTGATGTGGTTCACGCGCCGTGGAACGGCCGGGGGACAGCGTTAAGCAACTGGGGGTTGCCTTGCACATCGAGTGCAGGGCAACCCCCAGTCATTTACTCAGGATTCTAGGAATCGTTGCGCTGGTATTCCGGAAGGATGGCAGCCCGATCCCAGACGTTTGCGGAGGCGGCAAGCAGCAAGCTCGCGCCGAGCATGTGGGAGAGTACCAGGGCGACTGGCAGCCCATTGAAATGCTGGATGTAGCCGATTGCTGCCTGGACCGCAATTGCCGCGACAAGCCACCAGATGGCGATACGAAGCTGGATGTTTCCGCCCTGCTTGTAGGCCAGAATCAGCACCACGATGGTTGCGGCAACGAGCAAGTACACCGGAGCAGTATGCATGCGGGTTACCAGCAGCGGATCGAACAAGTGGCGCGGGGCATCGGCATCGCCTGCATGCGGTCCGGTGCCGGTCACGATAGTTCCGAATGCCACTGCGAGCAGGGAGAAGATCCATGCGGCGAAGGAGAGCTGGCGGATCGACTTGCTGCTCTGATCGAACTTGCGGTTCTTCAGTTCCTTGGCGGTGCGGTTCACCTGGAATGTTGCCATGATGACCAGTGCGCCGGAAATCAGGAAGTGCACCGAAACGACCCAAGCGTTCAGTCCGGTCCACACGGTGATGGCTCCGATGAGTGCCTGCAACGCGATGCCGGCGAGCAAGCCGATGGACAGCTTGAACAGGGTGCGGTGGGTAGGGCGCATCTTCCAGATGGAGATCAGGAACGCGACAGCGATGACCAGCAGGACAAAGGTCAGCAGGCGGTTGCCGAACTCGATGATTCCATGGATGCCCATTTCCGGGACAGGGGTCATCGAACCGGGAACGCAATTGGGCCAGTGGGAGCAGCCGAGGCCCGAATTCGTCAAGCGTACGGCTCCACCGGTGACGATAATGCCAATCTGCGAGATCAGGGATGCGATCGCGAGACCATGCACGAGGCGAGTGACCTTCGTGGGCAGTTTATCGGCCCAGCTCTGGGTGGCTTGGGCTGAAGACATTGAAATCTCCCTTTTCGGAATTTGGGTGGTGGTCAGCTCCATTTGAACAGCTTGATGGCTGCAAAGGAGCCAACTGCTGACCAAAGGATCAAGAAGATAAGGCCAGCAATGCTGAACTGGCCGTGGATCAGGGCATCGCGCATGGCATCGCCCAGCGCTGCCGATGGCAGCGCATTCAGGGTTGGCTGGGCCCAATCAGGGGCCATGCTCAAGGGGTAGAGGACACCGCCGGCACCGGCCAGCAGGATCCAGGCAAGGTTGGTGATCGCCAACGTCGCTTCAGGGCGGACGGTGCCGGCAATCAGCAGGCCTAGCGCGGTAAACGCGGCTGCGCCCAAGAACAGGAAGAGTATAGCCGGAGCAATGCCCCAAGGGTTCGGATGCCAGTCCAGGAACAACAAGGAGACAGAGCAGATTAAGACGACCTGGATCAGCAGGACCGACAGCACGGCAATGACCTTGCCGAAAATCAGTCCGGTTTTCCCCAGCGGCGTAGTGGAGAACATGGTCAGCACGCCATAGCGGCGGTCAAATCCGGTGCCAATTCCCTGCCCGGTGAAAGCCGTCGAAATGACGCACAAGGCCAAGACGCCAGGAACGGCGGCATCAATGCTGCGGTCTGCGACATCCTTGACCAGATCGGTCAGGGTGAGCACGAAGAGCGCAATGAGCGGCATGACAACAGCGAGAATGAGCTGTTCGCCATTGCTGAGCATCTGGATGGATTCGTATTTACCCTGGTTCAGGATTCGGCGCAGTGGCGAGACAGCATTGGAGCGTGCCTGTGTTTGGCTCATGCCCTTCCCTCCTTCTGTGCGATTTCAAGGAAAACGTCTTCGAGGCTTCGTGACTGCAAGTTGAGCTCGGTTGGCAAAATGCCCTCCTGGAGCCACCAATGGGTTAGCCAGTTCAAGTGTTCGGGGGAGTTGACCCCGTCGAGCCGGTATTGGCCGGCTCCGGTCTCCTCCAGGTGCAATCCTGCCGGTGGTTCAGGTAGGCGCAGCCCTGCTGGGGCGGAGAAGGACACCGGGCGGGTGTCCTGGTCTTCGGCAGCGCGGGCCGTCAGCTCGGCCACGGTGCCTTGCGCCACGGTGCAGCCCTTGTCGATGATGTAGACGTAGTCGCTGAGGCGTTGCGCGTCATCCATGAGGTGGGTGGTGAGGATGATGGCCTTTCCTGCATCGCGAAGTTCGGCAATGAGGTCGAAGACTACCTGGCGGGACTGCGGATCCAGCCCAGCACTTGGTTCATCGAGGAAGAGCACTTCCGGATCTCCGGCCAGCGCCAGGGCCAAGGCGACGCGCTGCTTCTGGCCACCAGAGAGACGGCGGATCGTGCGGGTGCCAAATGATTCGAGATCCAACCGTGTGATCAACGCATCAATATCAATGGGCTTCTGATAGAGGGAAGCGACGTGCCTCAAGAGCGGAACCGGTCGCATTGAGGGTGGCAACCCTCCGTCTTGGAGCATGACTCCGACGCGGGAACGCAATTCGGGATTGTCGCCGAAGGGGTTCTGGCCCAGGAGTTTGACGGTTCCGCCTTCGGGCTGAAGCAGCCCCTGGGCACAAGCGAGGGTCGTGGATTTGCCGGCTCCGTTAGCTCCTAAAAGCGTGGTGACCTGACCCGGATAAGCTTTTAGGGACACCGACTCCAGGACTCGCAACATGCGATTGTCCAAGGCGGGGACTGGACCTAAATCTTTAGCCAGCTCGTTGATGACAAGGCTGGGAGTTACAGAAGACACTGAAACATTCTACGACATGTCGAACTGGCTGAGCTGAGTGTTTTGTCACCAACCCTCGAGTTCCGTTGAGGTGGGCGGGACAATGGGAGTGTCAGAGGTTCGATTCAAGTAACGCACTAGTCGGGCAAGCATGTCCTTAGTAAGTCCTTCCTTACTAGACCTAGAGCAAAAATTTACGCATGATTGTGTTGTGTATTCATCAAATTCAGAATCAGCTAGTGGCTCCACTGCCGCGACAGTTGGCGCAGTTGGGGATACCGAGGAGCGTACGCGCGACCGCGTCCTGTACGCAGTACTCGAGGACGGGCCGGTCAGTGCTGCCGAGCTTGGAAGCAAGCTGGGCTTCACGCCTGCTGCGGTCCGCCGTCACCTCGACGCGCTCTCAAAATCGGGACTCGTAGAGGTGAAACTGGTAGCCAACCAGAAAACCGGTGCTGGACGTCCGTCGCGTCGCTACGTGCTTTCGCACCGCGGGCAGACGAAGTTGGGCAACGATTACCTGGAGATTGCTTCCGACGCATTGAAGATGCTCGGCGATGCGGCCGGAGAGGACGCGATTCGCAAGTTTGCGCGTAACCGCTTCGCATCAATGGAAGACCGATACGCCAAGGCGCTGGTCGGCGTTGAAGGGCTGGAAGCACGAGCCGAGGTGCTGGGCAATTTGCTCAGTGCAGATGGATTCGTGGGATACACCCGAAAAGTGGATACCAAAGTGGCAACTGCCCTGATGCATAGCGTGCAGCTATGCCAGGGACACTGCCCGATACAAGACTTGGCACGAGAGTTTCCAGTGTTTTGCGACATGGAAACGGAAATGTTCGCCCGCTTGCTAGGCGTCGACGTCCGACGACTGTCGACCTTGGCCGGTGGAGGACACGTGTGCACGACCCACATCCCTGTGGGGCGTGAAAAGGCGCCAATGCGCGCTGAGAAAAGAACTCGAATTCAGTTCACGAAGCAGGAGAGGCCGCGATGACGGATCAGATTGCACAGGAGTCTGCCGACCCGGGTGTAATTTCCGAAATTCTGGAGAAGAACCCCGAACTCCACGGAATCGGCAATTACGAATACGGCTGGTCAGACAAGAACGACGCGGGTGCAAATGCGCGCCGTGGCGTCGACAAGGACGTAGTGGCGAATATTTCCGCCCTGAAGTCCGAGCCAGAATGGATGCTGGAGCGTCGCCAGAAGGCGCTGAAGTACTTCGATCGCAAGCCAATGCCTACCTGGGGTCCAGACCTCTCGGGTATTGATTTCGACAACATCAAGTACTTCGTGCGTTCCACCGAGAAGCAGGCGACCTCCTGGGAAGAACTTCCAGAAGACATCAAGAACACCTACGACAAGTTGGGTATTCCAGAGGCTGAAAAGCAGCGTCTGGTGTCCGGCGTTGCCGCCCAGTACGAGTCCGAGGTTGTCTACCACCAGCTGCGTGAAGACCTTGAAGCCCAGGGCGTCATCTTCCTTGACACCGACACTGGACTGAAGGAGCACCCGGAGATCTTCCAGGAGTACTTCGGCTCGGTCATTCCAGCGGGCGACAACAAGTTCGCTTCGCTGAACACTGCCGTGTGGTCCGGCGGCTCGTTCGTGTACGTCCCGAAGGGCGTACATGTGGAGATCCCGCTGCAGGCTTACTTCCGCATCAACACGGAAAACATGGGCCAGTTCGAACGCACCCTGATCATCGCTGATGAGGGCTCCTACGTTCACTACATCGAGGGTTGCACCGCACCGATCTACCAGTCGGATTCGCTGCACTCTGCCGTTGTGGAAATCATTGTGAAGAAGGACGCCCGCGTTCGCTACACCACGATCCAGAACTGGTCGAACAACGTCTACAACCTGGTGACCAAGCGTGCCGTCTGCGAAGAAGGCGCCACCATGGAATGGGTCGATGGCAACATCGGCTCGAAGGTCACCATGAAGTACCCAGCCGTTTACCTCGTTGGCGAACGCGCCAAGGGTGAGACCCTGTCCATCGCCTTCGCCGGCGAGGGCCAGCACCAGGACACCGGATCCAAGATGGTCCACATCGCTCCGAACACCTCTTCGGCCATTGTGGCCAAGTCGGTGGCTCGTAACGGTGGCCGCTCGGCTTACCGCGGCCTGGTCCAGGTCCAGGAAGGCGCCAAGGGCACCAAGAACTCGGTGGTCTGCGACGCGTTGCTGGTCGACCAGATCTCGCGTTCGGATACCTACCCGTACATCGACGTCCGCGAGGACGACGTAACCATGGGCCACGAGGCGACCGTCTCGCGCGTTTCCGAAGAGCAGCTGTTCTACCTGATGTCCCGCGGCATGGCCGAGGACGAGGCCATGGCAATGATCGTGCGCGGCTTCGTTGAGCCAATCGCACGCGAGCTGCCTATGGAGTACGCGCTGGAACTGAACCGCCTTATTGAACTTCAGATGGAAGGATCGGTCGGCTAAGAATGTCGGAGACCACCACCCATATCCCAGCAGAGAAGGCGCGCATCGGCGCACCATCGATTCCTGGTTTCACCGAAGAGGGCGAAGACCTTTCGCCGATCAACGACAACGACAGCTCGCCGCTGGCCGGTGCCTCCACCAAGGCGCACAGCCACGGCGGCGGAGTTGGAGTTCCCGATTCATCGCGTGCCGGTCGACTGACCAGCACCAATGTAGATGACTTCGCCAAGCTGACCGGTCGTGAAGAGGACTGGCGCTTCACCCCGCTCAAGCGCCTGAAGGGCCTGCACAGCGATGACCTCACCGGCGCGGCTCCCAAGATAGAGCTCGCCGGCAACGGAATCGCCAAGCTGTCGGTTGTTCCGGCTGGCGACGCGCTGAACGGTGTTGCGCATACCCCGGATGACCGCGTGTCGGCCAACGCTTGGAAGTTCGCTTCCGAGACCCACGTTGTGACGATCCCGAAGAACGCCGAAGGTGCCAACGCAACCCTGCGCATCACCGGCGAGTCGCTGGCAGCGGCGGCTCAGCACCTCATCGTTGTTGCCGAGGAAAATTCCGAGGCTACTGTTGTGCTGGACCACGTCGGTTCGGCAGTGCTGGCACAGAACGTCGAGTTCGACGTCCAGGCCAACGCCCGCTTGACCGTGATCTCCCTGCAGGCTTGGGAAGATGACGCCGTTCACGCTTCCTCGCAGCAGGCGCTGGTAGCTGCTGGCGCTTCGTTCAAGCACATTGTTGTTTCCTTCGGTGGCGACCTGGTTCGCGTGAACCCGTCGGCTCGCTTCACCGGCGAACGCGCTGAGATCGAGCTCTACGGCTTGTACTTCGCAGATGCCGGCCAGCACCTGGAGCACCGCTTGTTCGTTGACCACGCTGTGGCCAACTGCAAGTCGAACGTGCTGTACAAGGGTGCGCTGCAGGGCAAGGACGCACACACCGTGTGGGTTGGCGATGTGCTGATCCAGAAGGCTGCTGTTGGTACCGACTCCTACGAAGCCAACCGCAACCTGGTTCTGACCGATGGCGCCCGCGCTGATTCGGTTCCGAACCTTGAAATCGAAACCGGTCTGATCGATGGTGCTGGCCACGCATCGACCACCGGCCGCTTCGACGATGAGCACCTCTTCTACCTGATGGCTCGCGGCATCGATGAAAAGACCGCACGCCGCTTGGTAGTTCGCGGATTCCTGAACGAAATCGTTCAGCAGATCGGCGATGAGGCTCTGCAGGAGCGACTGACCGACACCATCGAAGAAGAATTGGCTGCTACCGAGAACTAGGTAGTGCTCGCTTCACCAGCTTTTTAGCCTTAGCGCTTTTTAGAAAGAAACGGAACGACGTATGTCTACTCTGGAAATCAAGGACCTGCACGTCTCGATTGACACCGAGCAGGGCGAGAAGGAAATTCTCAAGGGTGTAACCCTGACCATCAAGACCGGCGAAACCCACGCAATCATGGGCCCTAACGGCTCGGGCAAGTCGACCTTGGCTTCGACCATCGCTGGCCACCCGCGCTACAACGTCACCTCCGGCTCCATCACCCTCGATGGTGAAGATGTCCTGGAGATGAGCGTCGACGAGCGCGCCAAGGCTGGCCTGTTCCTGGCTATGCAGTACCCGGTAGAGGTACCAGGCGTAACCATGACCAACTTCCTGCGTACCGCCAAGACCGCCATCGACGGCGAAGCTCCAAAGCTTCGTACTTGGACCAAGGACGTCAAGGAAGCTATGAGCAAGCTGAAGATCGATGCCGACTTCGCTGGCCGTAACGTCAACGAAGGCTTCTCCGGTGGCGAGAAGAAGCGCGTCGAGATCCTGCAGCTGGAACTGTTCAAGCCCAAGTTCGCAGTTCTGGACGAGACCGACTCCGGCCTGGACGTCGACGCTCTGAAGGTTGTCTCCGAGGGCGTTAACCGCGCACAGGACGAGAACGAAATGGGCACCCTGCTCATCACCCACTACACCCGCATCCTGCGCTACATCAAGCCAGAATTCGTGCACGTGTTCGTGGATGGCCGAGTTGCAGAACAGGGCGGTCCGGAACTGGCTGACCGTCTGGAAGAAGAAGGCTACGACCGTTACCTGAACGTCAAGGCCTAAGGTTACAATCATGAGCGAATCGACCGAACAGAGCACGGGAGCCGCTACGACTCCTCTGGAAGACGTTGAGGAAGCGCTCAAGGACGTCATTGACCCTGAACTGGGTGTCAATATTGTCGACCTGGGTTTGCTGTACGGCCTGAAGTACGCGGATGACGGCGTACTCTTGCTGGACCTCACACTGACAACCGCCGCTTGCCCGCTCACCGATATTATCGAAGAGCAGGTCGGCCAGGCGCTGGAGAGCGTTGTGGACGACCACCGTTTGAACTGGGTCTGGATGCCGCCTTGGGGTCCAGAACGAATCACCGATGACGGTCGCGATCAGATGCGAGCCCTGGGCTTCAACATCTAATTTAGGCTGTTTCAAGCAGAACCGCTTGCTCCCTACGGGGGTGAGCGGTTCTGTTCGTTAACGCCCGAGGGGCCTGCATTCCTTCTGGTATCTCGTGGAAGAGCCGAAAGGGAAAGGGGTACCCGGGGCAGAATCGGGGAGCAGCGCATGTCCGAAGCCGCAAATGGTGCACATGAGAGCGCAACGTGGCCGATCGCAGAAATCGACGAAGCACCCAAGGACGTGAATGACCTCGAGCTGGGAGTCAACATTGTTGGCCTGGGCCTGCTTTACGGACGGTGTTTCGACGGCGATTCAGTCCTGGAAATCGACTTGACGTTGACGACGCCTGCCTGCCCGCTGACCGATCTACTCGAAGCGCAGATTGATGAAGTGCTGAAGAACCTTGTCGACGGCCGGAATCAGATGCAGGTCTTGGGGTTCAACATCTAGGCCAATGCCCCAAGGGCTCAATGCGGTACTGACTCGAAAGCAAACGCGCTTCCGGTGCCACCCGCGGCGGCCATGAGCGCGATCGCCCTTTGCCCAGGTATCCGAGCCTGGTTGGCCTGCCAGAACAGCCGAGTCGCAAGAATCGCGCCGCTAGCACCGTAGGGGTGTCCCAACGCCAAGGCCCCGCCACCTTGGTTCACCGTCACCTCGGTGATCCCTAGCTCATCGAGGCATGCCAGGGCCTGGACCGCAAAGGCTTCGTTGAACTCGATCAGTGGAGTGCTGGAAGCAGCAGCGGATGGCAGCAGGCCGATGAGCTTGCGGTACGCCGGTACCGCCGCCATGCCGAGAATGCTGGGATCGCAAGCACCTGAAGCAGAAGCAAGGTAGCGCATTGCGAAGGTTGGGTTCAGTCTCTGGCGCATTTGTTCGCTCACCAAGATTACCGCAGCTGCACCATCGTTAATCGGGCAGGAGTTTCCCGCAGTCACGGTGCCACCGGGTACGAATGCCGGCTTGAGCGCAGCGAGCTTGCGAAGTGTCAGTCCGGGCCTGGGGCAGGTGTCGGCCGCTACTTGCCCGTTGCTTGTATCCACGGTGACAAGCTCGCGATCAAAGAGTCCAGCCGCTTGAGCGCGCAGCGCACGCTGGTGGCTCTGCAATGCGAAAGAATCTTGCCGCTCTTGTGCAATGCCGTAGGACTGGGCAATATTCTCCGCAGCTTCGCCCATTTCGGGGTCCGGGTCTCGCTCTGGAGTGAATCGGGCACGCGAGTAGAGGCGCGGAGGCTGGATTACGGAGGTTTGCTTTTCAACCCGCCATGGCGCGGTACTCACCGACTCCACGCCACCGGCCACCACGACATGCGCTTCACCGCAACGTATCATCCGCGCAGCGGCGGCAATTGCGTCCAGTCCACTGGCGCATTGGGCATCGATGCTGGTCGCGCTGACGGTCTTGGGCAGCACCGACGCCAAAGCAGACACTCGCGCTATATTTCCGCCCGGTCCCGCCGCATTGCCGGCAAATACGTGGTCTACATCCGCAGGGGAGATGCCGCTTCGATCTATTAGCGCGTTGATCACCCGAGCCAGCATTTGGTCTGCGGTAATGCGGGAATACTCCTTGCCTGCTCTAACGATGGGCGTGCGTGCTGCATTGATAATGAAGGCGTCATTCATCTGAGCCAGTCGCTCCGTTCAATGTCCAGATCCTGGAAGTCCAAAGCCGAGGCATTCAATTTTCCGCTGAAGGTCTCGGGCCACGATCGCAAGTAGATGATTTGGTGCGGGATCTTGTACTGGGGCAAATGCTTCTGCAGGCCGGTGAGAAGAGCGGACGGATTGCGGGGTGGCGAAACCGTGTAGGCCAGCAACCTGGCTGGTGCGCTCGATGCATCGATCCGCACTACGGCATTGGCCAGCCCCTCGGCATTAAGCGCTGCGCCCACTTCGCCCGGGTGGATATTGTTTCCGTTGAGATTCATCATCCCGTCGTTGCGACGGGACAGGACGATGCGATTTGAACCCAGGAGCTTCGCCTGATCACCAATGCCGATTGCTGTGCCGCACCGAGCGATGACAGAGTCCGAGCTAAGGTCGTACCCCTTGGCGTTGAACGGGCTATCGATATAGAGCGAGCCAAAGCCTGAACCCGGCGTTGCCTCATGGGTGTGAGCCTGCACCCCGGGAAACAGCTGACCGTCGAAATAGGGAGTTCGCGGATGGTTGGCCAGTCGCTCGCGATACGCGATGAGGCTGTGCTCGCTGCTCCCGAAATATTCAACGCAGCGCGCCGAGGGAGCCATCTGGTGAAGAGTTTGCATGGTCTCCTGGTCCAGGGATTCCCCTCCGCTGATGACCAATCGCAGGCTGGAGAACCGTGCCGGGTCATCCAGGGCCAGCACCTTGCCTAGAATTGTCGGTACGCTGACGATACGGGTGCAGCTGACGCGCGCCAGCAATGATGCAACGCCCTTTTGATCCCATTTTCCGGAAGCCACGAAGGTGCCGCCAGTATGCAGGGACTCGACCATCGCGTAGAGGCC
Source organism: Glutamicibacter sp. NPDC087583 (assembly GCF_044743685.1). Lineage (NCBI taxonomy): Bacteria > Bacillati > Actinomycetota > Actinomycetes > Micrococcales > Micrococcaceae > Glutamicibacter > Glutamicibacter sp. NPDC087583. The sequence continues at coordinate 792,412 of NZ_JBIUWY010000001.1, forward strand.
CAGACCGTGGGAAATGGGACTCGGGCAAAGAGTGGAATCATCTGGCGAAGCGCCCAAGATCGTGGCACCGGCACTCAGGGACGCTTCCCACGATGCAGCACTCCGGAGCACAGCCTTGGGACGCGATGAGCTTCCAGAAGTACAAATGATCAGCAGGTCTTCAGCGCAATGAGTCTTGGTCGCGGGCGCAATGTATTCACCGGGCTCGGGTGGCTCGGGCGGCAAGGCGAATCTTGGGACGCCGGGCAAAGGCCGCGGAACCGTCGATTCAAGCACGAAATCGCATTGAAGAGCGGTTGCCATGGAAGTGGCCAGATTTCCGGGCCAAGCAGGGTCAATCACCACCAATGTCTTGCCACTGCGCGCGATCGCATAAAAAGCGATGGCCATCTCAATCGGATCGCTGGTGTGCACGGCGATCCGATTGCCTGGAACGGATTCTAGCCGCTTGGCCAGAGCACCGCTGCTGCTGGCCAACTGCGCATAAGTCAGCCGGCTTTCAACCGTGAGCAGGGCAAGATGATCCGGTCGTTGATTGGCCCACCTTGCCAGTGCCTGCCACAGTTCCATCGAGCTACTTCATCAACCCGCGGTAGCTACGGTGCACGGTCAGGGCCACCAGGGTGGCGACTACGGCTTTGAGGACGTCCCCGGGCAGGAATCCGAGAGACCCCAGCAAGGATGTGCCCAGATCAAGCCCGGTAACAGCAGCGGTCCACGGAACGCCAAACAGATAGATGACGACGATTCCGCCAACGAGAGCCGAGGCCAGTCCGGACATGAATCGGGCGACCTTGTTTTCGTTGCGCAGAACCCAGTATTTGAAGAGGGCTCCAATAACGAGTGAGCCGAAAATCCATCCAATGAGATATCCGCCGGTCGGCCCGAACAGGACTCCAAGCCCACCACGCCCACCAGCCAACAAGGGCAGCCCTGCCAAAGACAGGACTACGACAACCAGTGAGGCCAACGAACCTCGCCAAGGTCCCAATAAGGCGCCGGCCAGCATGACACCCAGGGTTTGCAGGGTAATGGGTACCGGGATGATCCCCAATGTAATAGGGGGAAGGAGCCCCATGGCCGCGATCATGGCGGCAAAGACTGCGACGTATACCGTATTGCGAGTTTGCGAAGTTGAGTCGGTGCGAGTTGGCATTGTGTTTCCTTGGAAGTGCGAGCGAGATGGAAGTAGCTGATGCGCTTAGCGTCGGTAAGGTGCTGAATCGTAGCCGCGGGCGTCTAACGCTTCGGCCGTCTCGTCAGCGATTTTTAGTGATCTGATAACTAATGGGACACTCACGGCCAACGGATTGTTGCCCAGACCCCGAGCATGCTGGGCTTCGCGGACTTCGAGGTATACCTTTTTCAACTCCGGAATGAACCGTATTGTCATGGACAGTCCCAATGCGATTTGCGCTGGATTAGCTCCAAGGAATCGTAATGGAGAGGCAACCTGTTGGAAGAGCTCGAGCATCGCGTCAAAGCTTGTGGTGAGGCTGACGGCGTAGGCCATCAGGCACATGGTCAGCAGCCGCAGGACCGAGACCACGGCGTTGGCCCAATCGGTTTGCAGGCCGAGAAGAATGAAGACGATGCCGAGAATCATGGCCAATGAGAACAGTGGCATGCGCAGCTGCTTGAGGTCGACCCTAGCCGAAAGCAGCAGTATCGCACTGAGAATGAACAGGGGCAGCAAGACCTGCCACGAGCTAATCAAGTAAAGCCCGATGCTCAGAACCAGCAATGTCCCGAATTTCCATCCCGGCTTAACACGCGCTAGATACGAAGTATTCTTGGACGCGATCATGCGTGGCTCCATTGGCGGTAATGGGCGATTGCTTCTTCCGGTCGGCCATCGAATTCGATAGCTCCGTCGGTGACCACGAGAACGCGGTCGAAATCTTCAAGTATTTCTAAATCGTGCGTCACCACAATTGCACGTTGTGCCAGCTTGGCAATTTCGCGTTGGAAAGCAAGTCGATTGCGCAGATCCAGCATCGTAGTGGGTTCATCGAAAACAATGGTTCGTGGCCGCATGGCAAGGACGGAAGCGAGTGCGACCATTTGCTGCTCGCCGCCGGAAAGAGTGTGGCTTTCGCGATCTGCCAGATGCGAGATGTTGAGCTCTGCCAGTGTCTCATGCACGCGCAATTGGCGCTCTGCTTTGGGAATTTGCAAATTCTTCAGTCCGAACGCAATGTCTTCATAGACCAGCGGCATGATGATTTGATTTGCTGGATTCTGGAAGACAAAACCCACATCGCGGCGGATCTGCTTTGCATGATTCCGAGTGTTCAGGTCGCCAACGTGCACGGATCCTTCAGTAGGCAAAACGAGGCCATTGATGAGCCGGGAGAGCGTACTCTTCCCAGCACCGTTTGCCCCGATAATGCCGATGCGCTGTTCGTTGAGAGTCAAGCGCACATCTTTGAGGACATCGCGCTCTTCAAAGCGGACAGTGACATTCTCAAATCGAATTGGGGGTAGTTCCACGAGTGCTCCAGCGCAAGGTTCGTAGCTTGAACGGCGGGCTCCATGATCGGACAGCCATTCATGCTTGCGTTACAGATGACCGAAGAGCCATCGATTAAGAGCATACTTGATCACCGTTCAATTGTCTTGATCAGTGTTCAATAAATTCTTATGCAACGAAGAATTGTTCGTAGACCAAGCCCAGGGCCAAGAGGATCATTATGGTTCCGGAGCACATGGTTACGATGCGTGCCGCCATGGGCCGGGAGCGAAGCAGCACCCTGGCAGCCAATGCAACGGAGAAGTACACGAGGATCGATACCGCGAAATGAGTAAGCCCAAGAGCGCCGGTTTGCAGGGAGAGCGGAAGATCCAGGGATGAATCCAGGTACTGCGGGATGAGGGCCACATACAGCAGTAGTGCCTTGGGGTTAGTGCCGCTGGTGAGCAGGCCCTTGAGGAATTGGCCGCGTAGCGATCGATGCCGGACCTTGTCCAACAGCGCGACGGTGCTATCGGTAGGTTCGGGATTGCTCCGAGGGTAATCGCCATCGAGTGCTTCAATTTCGGAGGTAGATGGAGCATTGGCATCAAAGAACCTGGCGTTCCTGCAGGAACGCAGGGTCGCAATGCCTAGCCACAGCAGATAGACCGATCCGGCTGCCGTGAGCCAGAGGAGAAGTGACGGGGAACTCGCGACCAGGGCCGCAATTCCGCACACCAGCAATGCAGTATGAACCAGGTATCCCGAGAGCAATCCCCATACGGCTGGGCGATAGCTGGTTTTGCCCAGTGCAGAGGAAATGATGTACGCCCAGTCGGCGCCGGGCGTGCACGCCAACGTCACCGATACCAAGAGGAACCCGGTGAACTGCGAGAGATCCATTGCTTCTCCAAATCTAGAAACCTGTGCTCTGATAACAGTAAGGAAAAAATCGTGAAATGTGCTTGCCGATTCTTTGGGGATACCCGGCCCTTCGGCAAGAAAAAATTGCTCTGGCGTTAAATGGCGCAAATTATTTGTGCTGTAGTCTGATTTCATGGATGAACTAGACCGTGCGATCTTGGCCGAGTTGCAGAATGACGGACGGATGAGCGCTACCGCGGTAGCTGCAAAAGTTGGGCTATCGGTGGCTCCCTGCCATCGCCGGATCAAAGATCTTGAGCGCAGGGGAGTCATCAGCGGCTACCAAGCGGTGATTGACCCGGAGAAGGTTGGACTGGGATTCGAGGCCCTGGTTTTCGTCACGTTGAAAGACAGAGCGCAGCTTAAGCATTTTGAATTAGCAGTAGAGAGGGAAGAGCTAATAGTTGATGCGCAGCGCCTTTTCGGCGAGCCAGACTTCCTATTGCGAGTCTTTGCCAAGGATCTGCCGCATTACCAGCGTGTATACGACGAGGTCCTAGTTGATCTACCGGGCGTGGAAAAATTGACGAGCACCATAGTCATGCGAAACATCAAGGAGCGTGCGGTTCTGCCCGTCTAGGACGTCTTGTCGGACGGCTTCCGGTTGCGGGTTACCGCCGGCGTCAAGGACAACGAAATAATCAGAACTACCGCGCAAATCCATAAGGCCTGAGGCAACTTCAAGGTATCGACGACGAAACCAATAAATGGCGGACCGCCAAGCATTGCTCCATATCCAAACGCACTGACGATGCTCACCGCTTTTGGACCCAGGCGTTCTCCGCGGGAAGCAGCGATGCTCATGCCCAAGGGGAAGCCGAGCGAGCTACCGAGGCCCCACAATGCTGCACCGAGGCCTACTAGGGAGGGACTTGTGCCGGTGATGAACAAGCCGACGCCGAGAAGGCCGATAATTCCCATGATCAGGAGTGTATTTTTCGTGCCGAAGCGGTCCACAAGGCGACCGCCGACAAAGCGTCCCAGCGTCATTGCTGCGACGAACAAGGTGAACATGAGCGCGCCAATTTGATGCTTGAAACCGTGCCCGTCAACCGAAGTAACGGCAATCCAATCATTGGCCGCACCCTCGCTGAAACTTAAACCGGCGACCATTATGCCAAGCAGCAGCAAGAGTCCCATTTTGTGCGTTGATTGAATTCGGTTCTGGGGGACATCCTTGTTGATTGGAACCAAATTTTCGTTTTCCCAGCAGGTAATACCTCGATGGGCAACGTAAGCGAGAAGAAGAATGATGACCGCGACAAACGAGAAGTGCCAAAGGCTCGAGATATTCAAGGAAATGGTTGCTGTTGCCACCCCGGCGCCAATTAGGGTTCCCAGGCTGAAGAACCCATGAAGGGAAGGCATGATGCTGCGGCCGACACGACGTTCAACCTGTGCGCCGCTGACGTTCATCATGATGTCCAAACAGCCAAAAGTAAGCCCGTAAAAGAACAGGGCTACGTAGGCAAGAGTGGCTTCCTCGGTTATCGAAATGGCTATGCCCAGTACGACCAAGCATGCTGCTAATCCGATGGGCAAACAGCACAACAGGCGGCGTGTTGGAACGAATTTGCTCACCGACGGAATAAGGGAGATTCCGAGCAAAGTTCCGATGGTGCTGCAAATCAAGAACGATCCGAGGTTCAAGCCAGAGAAATCGAAAACAGCGTCGATAATGGAGAGGCGGCCTGCCCAAGTCGCAAAAGATAATCCTGCAAGAAGGAATATTAGATTGATGCTGGTGCGTTCCGTGATTCTCTGTCGCGCGAGGTGGGCGACCAGTTGGGTCATCGGGCACTGTCCCTTTCGATTTCTACAATTCCTAGAGTTTATCTCAAATTAGGGGGATAAGTTACTGTTCAGTCGGGATTCTGAGTGATTATGCGCCGCTGCACGGCTCACGATCATGACATTCACAGATTCGACGGCCGGACCAGGAAAAGAAACGGTGGTGAAGAACGAAAGTTCTCGCTAGTCAGCAGATTTCTTTGCGGAAAATACGGGTATGGTGGCATTGCCCACCGGGAAGTACGCTCGAGATGAAAACTCGTAAATTTCTTGCGTGCAGAGGTGGGATCGTGAAGTTGAGTTCCGAACAATGCGGAGTGATCATCGTGGGTGCTGGATTGGCCGGGCTGGTTGCAGCGTCCGAGGCACTTGATGCAGGACTGAGAGTCCGAATCCTGGATCAGGAAAACAGGGGTAATCTCGGCGGCCAGGCTTACTGGTCTTTTGGGGGGACTGTTTCTCGTTGATACTCCTGAACAGCGCCGCTTGGGAGTTCGTGATTCTTTTGACCTTGCCTGGTCGGATTGGCAGCATAGTGCACAATTTGACCGGTTGGACGATGAGGACCTGTGGGCGCAACGTTGGGCCAAAGCCTACGTGGAGTTCGCAGCTACTGAAAAACGGTCCTGGATCAAGCAAAAAGGCATAGATCTGACTCCAGTTGTGGGCTGGGCAGAGCGCGGCGATGGTCGCGCCGAAGGGCATGGGAATTCTGTACCCAGATTTCACATCGCCTGGGGAACTGGCACCGGGGTATCGATGCCATTTGTGAATAGGGTGCTCGACGGACTGCAAACGGGACATGCCGAGTTGCTCAACCGCCACAGGGTTACTGGATTGGTGACCACTGACGGTTCAGTTACCGGCGTTCGCGGTGAGGTCTTGTCGCCTGATGACGCTCCACGCGGGCAACAGTCGTCAAGAAACGTGGTTTCGGAGTTCGAGTTTTCGGCTGAAGCAGTGGTGATTGCAACCGGGGGAATAGGCGGAAATCAGGACCTGGTTCGGAAACTCTGGCCCGACAGGCTCGGCATCGCGCCGGGGCGCATGATTACCGGCGTTCCGAATTATGTTGACGGCAGCGGCATTGAACTCTCGCAGGAGGTGGGGGCGCGTCTTGTTAACCGCGATCGAATGTGGCATTACACAGAGGGAATCCAGAATTGGAACCCAATTTGGCCCGCTCATGGAATTAGAATTTTGCCCGGTCCAAGCCCGATGTGGTTCGATGCCGAAGGGAACCGCCTTCGTCCTCCTTGCCTTCCGGGGCACGACACTTTGGGCACGTTGAAATACCTGCGCACCGATCCCACTGCGCGAAAGTACGACTATTCATGGTTCGTGCTGAATCAGCGAATTATCGAGAAGGAGTTTGCGCTGTCAGGGTCGGAGCAAAATCCAGATCTGACTAATCGGGATAAAGCCGGAGTTATCAAGGACCGGTTCTTTGGCAAGGGTGCTCCGGGGCCGGTCACGGATTTCTTGAACAAAGGTGCGGATTTCGTTTCAGCGACTACCGTCGAGGAGCTCGTGACGAAGATGAATGCAATCGCGCCGGAAGCACATATTGATCCGATGCGGCTTCACCAGCAATTAATGGTTCGTGATTCGCAAACTGAAAATCCATTTAGCAAAGATCGCCAAATTCAATCTATCCGCAATGCCCGAAAGTACATCGGAGACCGTTTGACCCGAGCAGTTGCTCCGCACAGGATACTCGATCCTGCGGCGGGGCCATTGATAGCTGTGAAGCTGCACATTCTGACGCGAAAGTCATTAGGCGGACTGCAGACAGACCTATCTGGGCGAGTCCTCAAATACGACGGAACAGTTCTTGACGGGCTTTATGCGGCCGGTGAAGCTTCTGGATTCGGGGGCGGCGGGATGCATGGGTACAACGCGCTGGAAGGAACTTTCTTGGGCGGGTGCTTATTTAGTGGCCGGCAAATAGGACGAGGGCTGGCTGACAGGCTCGGCCGGAAAGGGCCTCAAGCTAGAAATGAGGCCTAACACTGGTCAAATTCCTAGATCTGGATAGATGCGAAAACCGCCGTTCACTTGTATTACCAAGTGAACGGCGGTTTATTTCGTACCCCCGGCCGGATTCGAACCGGCGACCTAGAGATTAGAAGGCTCTTGCTCTATCCAGCTGAGCTACGGAGGCATAACCGAAAATAGTTTAGCTCATTGATCACCAAAAATACGACTTGAGGCCGATAGGCTGGAGAAGCGAATGTAGATCATCATCTGATTAGGAGTAGGTAAGTTGCCGAAATTGAGAATCGGTAGCGTGTTGAGCATCGTGTGCTTCTGTGTGCTAAGCGTGGTTTTAGCTTGGGCCGTAGCGTTGCCGCTTTGGATGGGAGAAGGCATAAATGATGCCAAGCTTCCAGGAATCGCCATGGCAATGATGTTTACCCCGACCATCGCTGCTCTAGTGATTGCCATTGTCGAACGCCGGCTAACGAGCTTCACCTCCGAGGTTGGGCTCTGGCCAATCAAGCGTCCGGGGAAGTTTGCCATCGCACTGGTGCTGTCCTATGTGATTCCGCTCGGGCTCATACTTCAAGCGCCCTTCATCGGAACATGGCTAGGGGTCTTCCCTGGTGATCTGCAGAATTTCACCGTACTGCGCGTTGTCTCCGGCCAGGAAGGCCCGACAATCTACCTTCTCGGACAGGCGGGGTTGATAGTTGTCGCTGGCCTCATGAATTCCTTGTTTGCTTTAGGAGAGGAGATTGGTTGGCGGGGATGGCTTTGGATTCGCCTGCAGCCTTATGGGCAACTTGTATCAATTCTTGTATCCGGCGTCGTCTGGGGGATCTGGCATGCACCATTGGTGCTTCTGGGCTACAACTATCCGATGGCTGCGGGCGCGTGGGGAGTCATGGCTATGTGCGGCATGTGTACCGTATTTGGCGCCTTCCTTGGCTGGTTGCGTACCTACAGTGATTCCGTATGGCCAGCGGCTTTGGCGCATGGAGCCTTCAACGCCAGCGTGGGATTGGTTTCACTGTTTATGGTGATGGGAGTTCCTTTGGACGCAACAAAAGCATCAATCATGGGTTGGTCCGGCTGGATCTTGCCAGGAATCGTCATAGCCGCCATGCTATTGAAAGGCGCATTCAAACCTCAATGGGCTAAAGATTTATCCACAGGCCGTTGACTTTGCGTCCGACCGGATCTTGCGGTGCGCCATCATCGGATTCAATGGCAGAAAAGGCTTCTGCCATTTGTATCCAATAGGAGGCAGTCCAATGAGCGATCTTGTGACAATCCGCGGAATTGTCGGAACGGAACCTCAACTCAGCATTACGCCCAAGGGCGTTTCTATCTTGAAATTCCGAGTAGCGACGCATGAGCGAAAACGCGATCTTGAAACAGGGCAGTGGGTCGACGGGCCGACCAATTGGTATGCGGTTTCGGCGTTCCGTACCCTGGGAGAGAATTCCATGGAATCCCTGGGGCAAGGCGACCATGTAATGATTTTCGGAAAGTTGCAGATCCGAGAATTCGAACGAGCAGATGGCTCGCGAGGGAATAGCGCAGATATCGAGGCTTATTCAATTGGTCACGATCTGCGTTTTGGAACGAGTTCCTTCAACCGTGTACGGACAGATACCGGCGAAATGGAGCGTGTGCAGCACCCGTCACGTTCGTCCGACACTGAAGCGAGCTGGCAAAGCGAGGATGGGGAAGCGGCCTGAAGACGCGTGTTCTGGTGGTGTTTGAGGGTTTCGTGTGAATCCGGGCACCACCAACCCAAAATAGTGGTGTGTGGATTCGGAAATGACCCCCGCAACAGACTAGCCTTAAGAACATGGCGGAATTCATTTACACGATGACCAAGGCTCGCAAGGCCGTTGGCGACAAAGTCATCCTTGACAATGTCAGCATGTCGTTCTTCCCCGGTGCCAAAATTGGCGTCGTGGGACCCAACGGTGCTGGTAAGTCAACGATCCTAAAGATCATGGCGGGGATCGATACTCCCTCCAACGGTGAAGCGCGTCTTTCACCGGGCTACTCGGTAGGCATCCTGCTGCAGGAACCCCCACTGAATGAAGAAAAGACCGTCCTGGGCAACGTCCAGGAAGGTGTTGGCGAGATCTATGAAAAGATCACTCGCTTCAACGAAATCTCGGAAGAGATGGCACAGGACGGTGCCGACTTCGACACGCTCCTGGAAGAAATGGGCAAGCTGCAGGAAGCGATTGACGCTGCCGACGCTTGGGACATTGACAATCAGCTCGAACAGGCAATGGACGCGCTGCGCTGCCCACCAGGCGACGAGAAAGTTACCCACCTCTCCGGTGGTGAACGTCGACGTGTAGCACTGTGCAAGCTTCTCCTGCAGAAGCCGGACTTGCTGCTGCTCGATGAGCCTACTAACCACTTGGACGCAGAGTCCGTACTGTGGCTGGAACAGCACCTGGCATCTTACCCGGGCGCCGTGCTGGCCGTAACCCACGACCGCTACTTCCTGGACCATGTCGCCGAATGGATCTGTGAAGTTGACCGCGGTCGCCTGCACCCATACGAGGGCAACTACTCCACTTACCTGGAGAAGAAGCGCGAGCGCATGGAAGTTCAGGGCAAGAAAGACCAGAAGCTTGCTAAGCGTCTGGCAGAAGAACTCGAGTGGGTTCGTTCGAACGCCAAGGGCCGTCAGACTAAGTCGAAGGCTCGTCTGGCGCGCTACGAGGAAATGGCTGCGGAAGCCGAGCGCACCCGCAAGCTGGACTTCGAAGAAATCCAGATTCCGCCAGGCCCGCGCCTGGGCCAGCTGGTAATCGAAGCCGAAAACTTGAAGAAGGGATTCGGCGATCGTGTATTGATCGATGGTCTGTCCTTCTCGCTACCGCGCAACGGCATCGTGGGTGTCATTGGTCCCAACGGCGTCGGCAAGTCGACCCTGTTCAAGACCATCGTTGGCATGGAAGAGCTTGACGGTGGCACCCTGAAGGTCGGCGACACGGTCAAGATTTCCTATGTCGACCAGAATCGCGAAAATATCGACCCAGAGAAGTCGTTGTGGGAGGTCGTTTCTGACGGCCTCGATTACATCAACGTCGGTCAAGTTGAGATGCCATCGCGTGCCTACGTTTCGGCGTTCGGGTTCAAGGGCCCAGACCAGCAGAAGAAGGCAGGTGTTCTCTCCGGTGGTGAGCGCAACCGTCTGAACCTGGCACTGACCCTCAAGCAGGGTGGCAACCTGTTGCTGCTCGATGAGCCTACTAACGACTTGGACGTTGAAACCCTGTCGTCGTTGGAAAACGCGCTGCTTGAGTTCCCGGGTTGCGCTGTAGTGGTCTCCCACGACCGTTGGTTCCTGGACCGAGTCGCGACCCACATCTTGTCGTACGAGGGCACTGAGGAGAACCCATCGAACTGGTACTGGTTCGAAGGCAACTTCGACTCTTACGAGAGCAACAAGGTTGAACGATTGGGTGCCGACGCGGCTAAGCCGCACCGTGTTACCCACCGTCGCCTGACCCGCGACTAATCCACGGGCATGAAAATAGCCGCCACATTTGTGGCGGCTATTTTTATGCCGCAGGAGGCATCGTTCAATTAGCTCGTCGTCGAATCGGCACGCAATCCGGACAATTTCAGATACTCGCGATCCTGGTAAAGCAGGTGTTGCTGTTGCGCATGCCCGAAGAGTACCGCATGGACTTCAGCAGCAATCAGGCGGGAGCCTCCAACGCTGATGGAGGAGTGGATACTGGCGCGGAAAGCAACGGGAGCCTCGATGAAATGTGGCTCGCCGGTGGGCAAGACCCGGAAATGTTGATCGCTGGTAAATCGTGGGGCACCCGGGCGCGCGAAATTATTTGCCAGCTCGTGCTGGTCTTCGCCGAGCATATGGATCACGAAACTCGGTGCTGCTAGCACAGCGCCGGCAGCGCCGGATTCTTTGGCCAGCGAGAACGAAACGGCAACGGGATCAATGGAAAGTGAAGCGAGGGAAGAGATAGTTAAACCGTAGAATGCCCCGTCGACCGCTGCAGTAATCACTGCTACTCCAGCAGGATGGTGACGGAAGGCTGTACGGAATCCATCTGATAATTCGCTCACTGAGCCGCTCCTTTGCCTGGAGTTGGAATAAAACTCCAGTAACTGATGCAAAAGCCCGAGCTTTTGCCAACAACTTTGAATACTTCCACCCTAAGACCTCAAGTAAACTTGAGGTCAAGGAAAGGGGTGGTGATGCTTCACACAGCGGAATCTGGGGATTGCGAAAAAGATTTTCCCGGGCGTGAGCTGCTAAGCATCGGGCAGGTTAGCGAACGCACTGGTGTGGCCAGATCTGCACTGCATTATTACGAAGATATTGGGCTGATCGTTTCCATGCGGACAGCGGGGAATCAGCGACGCTATCCTCGCCACTTGCTGCGTCGTATCTCGTTGATCAGTGTCGGCCGGAAGTTGGGCATCCCACTCAGCGACATCAAGCGTGCTTTGGCACCAGTGCCGATGGGAAAAATCCCCGAGGAAAGAGACTGGCTTCGCGCGACAGAGGAATGGAAGAAAGTACTCGAAGCGAGGCGGCGTGCCATCGAGGAATTAGAAGATCGGCTTATGGGATGCATTGGATGCGGCTGCCTGTCGATGCAGGCCTGCAGCCTCCTGAATCCGGAAGACCAATTGGCGCGTGAAGGTGTGGGCGCGCGGCGATTGGAAGCACCCGCAGATGCCGGGGAGCAGTCCATGTAGCCGGAGGGGCAGAACATTACCTGTTTTGAAATTCCGATATCCTCTGGCGCCTTCGATTGGCGCCGCCTGGAACTCCCGTACTGAACTCGGCACTTACTAGAATGTAATCATGAAAATTGCTCAAATATATCGCTTTCCTGTTAAAGGGCTACCAGGCGAAGCAGTCAGTTCGGTCGCAGCCAAAAAGGGAAGCGGGCTAGAGGGCGATCGCTGTGTCGCCTTCGGAAACGGCACAATTGAGCACCAAGACGGGCAGTGGCAGAGCTGCCTAAGCTTCACTATTCTCAAGAACAACAAGAGCCTGCAAAAGTGGCAAGTTGAATCCAGTTTTCCACTTATCACCATGACCGCGCCAGCATCTACAGGTGCGGCACCATTGACCTTTGATGCCAGTAGCCAGCATGGCAGGGATGCCGCCAGCGCCTATCTGTCGAATCACTTGCCGGCGCAGGGGCCAAAACCGCGAAGATTGGTGTCTGCACCGCAAGGAATGTTCGATTCGCGACTGTCGGGCATTTCGATTATTAACCCCAATACGGTTGCGGAGCTGTCGCGAGTATCCGGGGTGCACTTGGATCCCCGGCGGTATCGAGGCAACCTTGTGGTGGAAGGCCTGCCCGCATACTCGGAATATGGGCTTATTGGCAAAGTGCTGCGCATAGGCGAAACCCGTATTGCCATTACCAAATCAATCGCCCGTTGCTCAGCAACCTCGGTAAATCCGGATACTACCGAAGTCGATACCAACGGACCCCGTTTGCTGGCAACGCACTTTGGCCACGTTCACTGTGGCATTTATGGAACCGTTCTGGAATCCGGGGTCTTGGAGACTGGCGCCTCAATTGAAATAGAAAACGAAGCAACAGAAGCCGAAGAACTGGTTCCAGTGAAGATCTCTCCACGGTTCATGACCATACTTCGAAACGAGGACTTGGGCTCAGGAGTAGTCGAACTGCTGCTTCACGATCCTTACGGATGGATTAAGTCTGAGTATGAACCGGGCATGCATCTAAGGGTTCACTTGCCAGATCCGCTGTGGAGAAATTACACCATCACCTCGGTGAGCGACCGGGGCATTAGTATCGCCGTTCGCATCCAAGGTGAAGCTTCAGCGAAAATAGCACAGCTGCAGGAGGACGAGCAACTTCTTGTCTCAGGGCCGTACGGTGTGCTGACCTCGGCTAATGTACTAGGCTCCAGCACTGCCATCGTCAGCGCTGGAATTGGCATCACTCCTGCTTTGGGGCTGCTCGGGGATGCTGCAGCGGTGAATGGCAGCCAAGATCTGAGGTTCATCCATGTCGAACGTGGCGGAGCCAGTGCCTTGTACTGCCGGCTGGAACAGATGGCTGCCGGGCTGAAGGCGCCAATCAGCTTGGATCGCATCGACACCTCCGAGGGGCGGCCAGCGGCTGCTGCGATCGCAGCACGACTACGCGGTTGCAGCAGGGTGGTGGTGTGCGGGCCTGAAGAGTTCACCAAGATGGTATTCGAGGCGTGCGAGCAAGCGGGAATTTCTGCTTCGCAGATTTACAGCGAAACCTTCGCATCACCAGCGACCGATCTGGAACGCCTTTTTGAGAACTATCCGCCCGCAGAAGTCTCTTGTCGTGGGAGCGAAAAGAATTTCACCTGGAGTGCGGAGAATGGAGTGTTGCTTGATGCGCTGGAAGAGCAAGGGCTTGAACCGGCTAGTCTTTGCCGCTCGGGTTCTTGCGGCGAATGCGCCGTTAGCCTGCTCAGGGGCAGGATTTCCTACCCGTTGGAGCCGAGCGCCCGCGTAGCACCGGGCCAGATCCTCGCCTGTATGGCCGTACCAGCAGGCGATATTGAACTGGACGCATGAACCACGCGGGCGGTGCGCTATCGATTGAGGGCTAGTGCCCCTCTGCGAACTCAGGCAGGCGGATCATGCCTTCCTGGGCGACGGTCGCGACGAGCTCGCCTGCCTTGTTGTAGAACTTTCCCGCACCAAGTCCGCGGGCCGACGAGGCCGATGGCGAATGAAGTACGTAGAGCAGCCATTCATCGACTCGGAAATCCCGGTGCCACCACATTGCGTGATCGAGGCTGGCGATGCTCAAGCCGCGATGTACCCATGGCACTCCATGGGCTCGCAGGGCAGGCTCAAGTAGCATGTAGTCGCTCGCGTAAGCCAAGGCAGCTCGGTGCAGGGCGGGCTCATTGGGCATTGCCGAGGTGGTGCGCAGCCAAACCGCACTATCGGCAAGCTTGGCCGAATTTCCTGGAAGGTAGATCGGTTCCGAAACATGCCGGACGTCGAAAGGCCGTTCGAAAGCCCATTCCTTTGCCACTGGATGGTCCAGGTGCCCCACGAGATCTGCGGTAGTCGGAAGCGACTCGGGATCCGGGATTCCGGCAGGCATTGGATCATGGTGTTCGAGGCCGTTTGCCGGTTCCTGGAATGAGGTGATCATTGACAGGATCGGTTCGCCATTTTGGTAGGCGTGCACTCGACGTGCGGAAAATGAGCGGCCATCGCGCAGGCGCTGTACGCCGAAAGTGATGTTCTGGTTCGGGTCTCCCGGACGCAGGAAGTAACCGTGCAGGGAATGGATCGCACGGGTCGCTTCAACTGTACGCGTGGCGGCCATGATCGATTGGGCCAGAACCTGCCCGCCAAAGACGCGAGGTCGAGTCTGCCCAGGGGTATGGCCGATGAAGATATCCTCATCCGTGCGCGCCTGGTCTTCTCCATCCAGATTCAACAGATCCAGCAGGATCTGGGTGGTGCCTAGGTCTTCGGTCACTGTGCGGGCTCCTTGGAATGCGATAGCGGAACAAAACCAAATTTAATGCTACTCGAAAGTAATATTTTCAGTTGAGATTCGGGCTCATAGGAAAACTATACGTTTCACGGAGCAGCATCACGCCATGAGCAAAGTCGCCACGCGTAGTTGCCGCTCCGTGAGACGATAAATATATGGCTAGTGATGCGGTGATTTTCGACGACAGTAATTCAGTAAGCGACTTAGCGAACTTTATTAGCCGGGCGAAAACAATTGAAGATGATGCGGCCCAATTCGTCGCTCGAAATACGGCCTTGGCTGTCTATGTACCTGTTTTGGTCCCTTCCGACCTCGGTCAAGGCGGCTATACCATCCTCGGAATGCGAGTTCATCGCTTGGCGCAGCCTGCAGATCTCAAGGCCAGCTATTCCTTGGCATCGATCCAGGATCGCCTTGCTCGCATGGGGGAGTCAACCGTCGACTTCGCGCTCCCACCGGTTGAAGAGAATCCTAAATGGGCTGGGATCTCCGTGCCGGTCTCAGGCTGGGAAGATGCAGGAGCCGTAGCGAACGACATGCTAACTTCCTCAGCTCAAAACGGCATCGACGCCGTCGCCCAAGCATTGCCGGAAAACCCGGGATTGCCTGTGCTTGTGCAGATACGGCAGCGAATTTGGGCTGCGGATGTGCAAGGAGAAGATTTGAAGATTCCTATGGGCTCCGCATTTGCCATGCATGCCTTGGGTTTCCTGGCGCCTGGCGGGCAAAGCCGAGTATTCCGCAATGGCAGTTGGACTCGACTGAGTAACGAGCGAGGGCATGTCCTTGTCCGCAAAGCCTCTTTGCTCGGCTAAGCAGTAATAAGGATATGGACTAGAACTCGCCCGTGGCGGTTCTAGTCCATAAATTCTTAGAGCAGATTCCGGTGTTCATCCGGAGTGTTCAGCAACGAGTGAGCCGCACGCTCAAAGTAGTCCCGAAGGGTTTCGGCCTGCAGCATTGGCAGCTCTAGCTGGTCGATAGCCTTGTTCATATGGCCCAGCCAGACATCACGGTAGTGGCCGTTCACCGGGTAATTTGCATGACGCATGCGGAGCCGAGGGTGGCCACGATGCTCGGAGAACGTTGTCGGACCACCCCAGTATTGTTCCAGGAACAGCTGGAGGCGAACTTGGGCAGCCCGAAGCTCCTTCTCTGGATACATCCGACGGAAATCCTCGTCTTCGGCAACGGAACTGTAGAAATTCTTGGTCAGCTGAGCGAAAATCTCGCGACCGCCAACCTCTGCGTAGAAGGTACCGGGATAGTTGGCAACGTCGATCGGCGTTTCGGCGGCATCCAAGAATTCTTGGCTGGATCGGCCTAGAACCAGGGGATTGCTGAAGGGATCCTTTTTCGGGTCATGTGCAAGTGGCAGGTTTTCAGTCATTCGTAAAAATCCTCAGGAGGAGCTAGGGGATACCGGCTCGTGGAGAACCGGGAAGTTGACGGACCGGGCGATGAAGCAAACCTTGTTCGCCTGGGAGTGGAGCGAATCGGCAAGTTCTCGTTGGGATTCATCGGCAAGGTAAACGACGGGCCGCAAGATGGCTTGGGTGAATTCACCGCTGTTATCCCGATTGAGACGCAGTGTTCCAGAAGCATCGTCCGTATAACCCGTGATATTCACGCCGTGGGTAACTGCTACATGCAGATACGAGAGCATGTGGCATTGGCTCAGGGCAGCAAGCAGGAGTTGTTCTGGATTCCAGCGATCGCGATCCCCATGGAATGTTGGATCCGCGGTGCCCGGCAAATCTGGCAAGCCCGATGCGCGCAATACATGGTCCCGGCCGTAGCTGCGGTAGCTTTCCGTTCCGGTTCCACGATTGCCTGTCCATTCGAGCCCTACCCGATATTCATGTTGCGAGAGGTCCATAGGTCTATTCTCCCACTTTTAACCGAAAGGTGGCGGCGGCTTCCGCATTGAGCAGAAGCCGCCGCCACCATCCGAGCGACCCTAGATTTCTAGTGCCTCGGCGTCCGCCCGACGCGCAGCGAGAGCCCGGACCACGTCGGCACGCGATTCCACCAGCAGACGGCGCATCGCCGCGTGCTTGGATCCCAGGGATTCCAGGAATGCATCCGTCTGGTCCAAAGTTTCCTGCGAGACGTTGGAGCTGGGGTAGAAGCCGATCACAATCTGCTTGGCCATCTCATGCGAGTAGGATTCCCACGCGTTGACGAGCAGCCCGAAGTAGTCCTCGGCGTATCCGGAGATCAACGCGTTCTGGTGCACGTTGTTGAAACCGGAAATGACGGCGCTTTGCTGATCGTTGGACAAGGTAGCAGCGGTTGCCGCCCCGAATGCCTCTGCCTTTGCTTCTGCAGTTGGGCGGGAAGCTCGCGCGGTGTACCACGACGCCTTGCCCTTGGCCGTGTCGTCGCTGGCCAGAACTGCGTCGAGATCAGCATCGCTCAGGTAGCCGCCGGCACTCAGCGCGATTGCGAAGGACCAGCGCAAATCGGTGTCAACGGCCAGGCCTGGCAAGCTTGCCGAGCCGTCGAACAAGTTCCTGACGCGATCCAACTGGGCGGCGGCGCGCGAGCGGTGCGCGAAGGCCTTGACGAACTGCAGCTGCGCGTCGGAGCCTGCTTCAGCATTGGAAGCCAGCTGCCACAGCTGGTCGGCAGCCTGCACCGAAAGTTCTTCGCTGCGTTCTGCAGCAACAAAAAGATCCAGCGAGGTGTTCAGCTGGCGCAACAGCACCATGATCACCGTGGAATCCACCTCGTGGCCAATATTGTTCAGCAGCAACTGGACGTAGGTGCTTGCAGGGGCTTCGGCATCACGTACAGAGTCCCACGCGGCTGACCAAACAAGAGTGCGCGGCAGCGACTCCTGGAAGTCCTTCAGATGCTCGGTGGCAGTCGCCAAGGAAACTTCATCCAGGCGGATCTTCGCGTAGGTCAGGTCATCGTCATTGAGCAGAACCAAATCCGGGCGCTTCATGCCGGCCAGCGCGGGAACGAAGGTGAGCTCGCCATCGATATCAAGTTCTTCGCGGTGCACGCGCTGCAGCGTTCCGGCCTCATCGAGCGAGTAGAAGCCAACAGCAAGTCGGTGCTGGCGCAAAGTCGGGAACTGGGCAACGGCGGACTGGCGAATGGCAAAGGACGTAATAGCACCGTCATTGCCGGTTTCAATTTCGGCTTTGAGGGTGTTCACACCAGCGGTTTCCAGCCAGGATGCGCCCCAGCCGCTGAGATCGCGGCCGCTGGCGGCTTCCAGTTCCTTGAGCAGGTCTGGCAGCTCGGTGTTCTTCCAGGCATGCTTGGCGAAGTACTCGCGTACGCCAGCCATGAATTCTTCCTGGCCTACGAAAGCTACCAGCTGGCGCAGAACGCTGGCCCCCTTGGCATAGGTGATTCCATCGAAGTTGACCTCTACGTCTTCAAGGTCATTGATCTCCGCGACAATGGGGTGGGTGGAAGGCAACTGGTCCTGGCGGTAGGCCCAGTTCTTCTCCAACGTATTGAAGGTGGTCCAAGCGCTGGTGAACTCGGTGTTCTGCGCGGCCGCCAGAGTGGACATGAATTCTGCGAAGGACTCATTGAGCCACAGATCGTTCCACCACTTCATGGTGACCAGGTCACCGAACCACATGTGTGCCAGCTCATGCAGGATGGTGATCGCGCGGCGCTCAATCATGGCACCGGTTGGACGGGAACGGAAGATGTATTCCTCGAGGAAGGTCACCGCTCCAGCGTTTTCCATGGCGCCTGCGTTGAATTCGGGAACGAACAACTGATCGTACTTCTCGAATGGGTATGGGGTGCCGAAGTTCTTCTCGTAGAATTCGAAACCCTGACGGGTCACGGTGACGATGTTCTCGACGTCCAGGTACTGCATCATGGATGCGCGGGCGAAGACACCCAGCTCGATGGTGCGGCCGCTGGAGGAAACCAGCGAATCGCGGGCGACCTGGTAGGGGCCTGCGATCAGGGCAGTGATGTAGCACGAGATCCGCTGGGTTGGGGCAAAGGCCCAAGTTGCTGAATTCCCGTTTTCCTCTGGCGCAGGAGTCGGGGCGTTGGAAACAACGTTCCAGTATTTTGGCGCGGTGACCGAGAACTGGAAGGTGGCCTTCAAATCAGGCTGCTCGAAGACGGCGAACATGCGCCGGCAGTCCGCGACCTCGAACTGGGTGTACAAGTAGACTTCCTGGTCCACTGGGTCTACGAATCGATGCAGGCCTTCGCCGGTGTTCATGTACAGCGCGTCCGCGTCGATCACGAGTAGGTTTTCTGCGGCGAGGTTCGGCAACTGGATACGGATGCCATCTGAATGCTGCGCTGGGTCCAGCTCGACGCCATTGAGATTGATGGAGCGTACCGAGTCGGTGACTGCATCAATGAATGTCGAAGCGCCGGCGGTGGCGGAGAACCGCACCGTAGTCTTGGAAGTGAAGACGCGCTCACCGCGAGTAAGATCCAGGCTTACCTCATAGCTGTCAACGTTGAGCAGATTTGCGCGTTCGCTGGCCTCGGCGCGAGTGAGGTTCATTCCTGGCATGGGTTCTCCAATTCTTGGCGATGGCTATCCACCGGTGGAAGTTGTGAAATGAATATTGAATATCTGTCTATTGTGTCACCTTTGACCGGGCATTGCGCAAGTCATCGGGCCGAACAATTTACTCAATTTTCCAATAGCGTCCCGAAATTGCACGCTTTGGGACGCCTCGGAGACTTATTCGGTTCATACTCCGTGATGCGCAGCTGAGAAGTAGCCGGAGCGCGTGCCGCGGTCGCTATCCTAGATAGGAAAGTAAAAGAACCCTCCCTAGTAAATGAGGCAATCGACTATGCGCGTGCATATCGCTACTGACCATGCAGGACTTGAGCTCAGCGACTACCTGGTAAAGCACCTGACCGCCAAGGGCTACGAAATGGTCAACCACGGCCCGAAGTCCTATGACCCGGAGGATGATTACCCGGCATTCTGCATCAACGCGGCACAAGCTGTTGTTGATGACCAGCGCGCGGGCGTGGACGCACTGGGTATCGTCTTGGGCGGCTCCGGCAACGGCGAACAAATTGCTGCCAACAAGGTCGAAGGGATTCGCGCCGCACTGGCGTGGAACATGGATACCGCGAAATTGGCCCGTGAGCACAACAACGCCAACGTCATAGCCGTTGGCGGGCGCCAGCACTCAGTAGAAGAAGCTGCGGAACTTATCGAGGCCTTCCTCGCTGAACCATTTAGCGAAGCGGAGCGCCACGTACGCCGCATCGGCAAGATCGCCACGTATGAAACGACCGGCGAGGTCATCGACTAGTCGTGCCTGAAGGTCATTCCCTTCACCGACTTGCCCGCCAGTTCGACGATGTCTTTGGCGGGCAAACGGTCCTGGTTACTTCTCCGCAGGGCCGTTTCAGCTCCGATGCCGCGCGCATCGACGGCCATCAGCTGGAACAGGCCTTTGCCAAGGGCAAGCAGCTCTTCTGCCGCTTTTCCAACGATCTCTATCTGCGAGTGCATCTGGGGCTCTATGGCGCGTTCAATTTCGGGGGAGACAGCTACTTTACGGGTGCTTCCTCGATTGGCGCCCCTCGGAAGATTGGTGAAATCGAAGCCAGTGCCAGTACGGATGCTGAGAAGTACACCGGCCCGCCCGCACCGGTAGGAGCAGTTAGAGCGCGGATCGTTTCCGAACACGGCTGGGCTGATTTGCGCGGGCCAACTGCATGCGAGGTTCTGGAATACGAACAGGTCCAGATTCATCTGGATAAGCTCGGCCCGGATCCATTGATTGGGTCCGCAGTGCGTTTCAGGGCAGCCAAAGGCCAGGCTGATTTAGCGGACGCAGATATTCGGCTTGAAGCGGGCTTCAAGGAATTCCGGGCGAACCTGATGAAGACCAAGACAGCCATTGGCATCGTGCTCATGAACCAGGCGCTCATTTCTGGTGTCGGCAATATCTACCGAGCGGAAGCCCTATTCCGGAATCGAATCGCTCCGGAATTGCCGGCGAATGAACTCAGTGCTCAAAAGGCCAAATCACTTTGGTGGGACATCGTATCGGTAATGGAAGACGGCGTTCGCGATGGCAAGATCATCACTACCTTGCCCGAAGACCGCGACCCACAGGGCGTGGTTTGGCCCGATAACGCGTACTACGTTTATCAGCGGCAGGGAATGGGGTGCCGGAAATGTTCGGCGCAGATTTCCCTGGCCGAAATCGCGGCTCGCAAGCTGTACTGGTGCCCTCGTTGCCAGAAGCTTCCGCGCAAACATGTGAAGGCATAAGCTGCAGATTCGTCGATGGGACGAGCGGAGTTCTTTTCGTTCAGGCTCGTCGGCGTGTTTTGCTAACCATCACCGTACGGCAGTGATAAGGGAGAGGTGCCAAGTGAGACATGGAATCCCCGATTTGCAAAGCAAGAGTTTTATGGTCTAGACTGAATCTTGTTCGAAGCGCAGAAGCTTCGAAATGGGGATGTAGCTTAGTGGTAAAGCCTTAGTCTTCCAAACTAATGATGCGGGTTCGATTCCCGTCATCCCCTCCAAATGAAAAGGTCTCGCCGTGCGGGGCCTTTTCGCGTATCTGGACGAAGGCCGCTCTTTTCCTGGCCTCCTCTGCGTAGTGCAGCCATTTCGGGTCACTGCAGAAATGAGGCTCCGATAATGTTTGCGGCTTCCATTTTTTTCTGCTCCTGGACGTCAAATCGCATTCTTATGCATCGGCGGGGAGCGTTTTTCCCAGGCCCCTTCACTTCGTCAGCGGCGGAGAAGAGTCGTCGCCGAACGTCGCTAATTGATTCGATGAGCCTCGCGTTCCGGGGTGCAGCTTCGGGAATTGGCGATTTCCCGCTTTCAAATATGCCAAACTCGCACCCTCCTCACGCCTGCCTGGGAGCTGTTGGCATGGCGTCAGGTTTGCAAGCGTGACGCTTGGTTTCGACCGGGGTTTAGTCCAGCAGCCACGGATTATGTGCCGGTTCGCCGAGCAAAGCAACAGTCGCTGCTTGAACACCTGGAAAAAATAATCGGCCGCATCTGGGTCCCAGTCAATGCTTCAAAGGAGAATGGGTGGTTCTTGTCTTCCAGTCGGCCGGCGGCACTGGTGTTGCGGTCGTTCGAAAATCCACCTGTAATTCAACTCACGAAAAAGCGAGTTTTGGCTAAATTCTGGCTTGTGAAACGAGGAAAACCGCTAAATCATGCGGATGTCTTTCTGCAACATGCAAAATCCTCGATTTTGCTTTTGGTCCGAACCCGTGTAACTTAGTTTCTTGTGATCAGCACGGGAAACAAAACATTCCCGGACCGATTGCAAAACGGTTAGTCCAGATGAAACAAGCTTTCTTCTGAACTTTACCGGGGTGTAGCTCAGCTTGGCTAGAGCGCGCGCTTTGGGAGCGTGAGGTCGCAGGTTCGAATCCTGTCACCCCGACTTTATGGCTGAAGCTATTCAGCCGTAGAATTGAGAACTGAGAGATCAGTCCTCGTGAGTGGCGGAAATTGAAAAATTCTCGGTATTCAAGCAAAACGGTTAGTTGGAGCAAAGCATCGCTTGATGCGGCTTCCTGGCTAATCGGGGTGTAGCTCAGCTTGGCTAGAGCGCGCGCTTTGGGAGCGTGAGGTCGCAGGTTCGAATCCTGTCACCCCGACTTTACGAGTGAAAAATCTTCGGATTCAGCTCGTGAAATTTGAGAGCTAAATATAATTTAGATCTTGTGATCACTAAGAACCGTAAAAAGTAACTAGTAAGCATCACAAACGATTAGTGGATACAGGATAACTCGGGTTAGACTGTTCACTGCTAATCGGGGTGTAGCTCAGCTTGGCTAGAGCGCGCGCTTTGGGAGCGTGAGGTCGCAGGTTCGAATCCTGTCACCCCGACTCTGTCGAACAACCCCGCAACGCCACCATGTTGCGGGGTTTTTTGCAGATTAGACCTAATATTAGACAACTCAGGAGTACAACGCTGTGAAGAGCGCCGTCGAAAACGTCAACCCGACCCGGGTTAAGCTGACCGTTGAAGTTCCTTACGAGGAACTGAAGCCCCGCGTCGATGAGGCGTACAAGACCATCGCTCAGCAGATTCAGATCCCAGGCTTCCGCAAGGGCAAAGTTCCTGCAAAGATGATCGACCAGCGCGTCGGTCGCGGCCATGTCATCGAGACTGCCGTCAACGAAGGTCTGAACGAGTACTACCAGAAGGCAATGGTTGAGAACGAACTCACCCCGCTGTCCCGCCCAGAGGTAGACATCACCGAATTGCCATCCCTCGAAAAGGAAGGCGAAGGCCAGCTGGTCTTCACCCTCGAGGTAGACGTACGTCCGAAGGTTGAACTTCCGGACTACAAGGGCATCGAAGTTTCTGTTGAGGCCAAGGAAGTTGCTGACGAGGACATCGAGAAGGCTCTCGACGATCTGCGCGGCCGCTTCGGCACCCTGAAGGAAGTTGAAGCTCCAGCAGCTGCAGACTCCTTCGTGACCATCGACCTGACCGCTGCTGTAGAAGGCGAAGAAGTCGACTCCGCACAGGGCCTGTCCTACCAGATCGGTTCCGGCAACATGCTTGAGGGCATGGACGAGGCTGTTACCGGCCTGTCTGCCGGCGAAGACGCAACCTTCGAGACCACCCTGGCTGGCGGCGAGCACGCCGGCAAGACCGCAACCGTCAAGGTTGTCGTCAACGCTGTGAAGCAGCGCGAACTGCCAGAAGCTAACGATGACTTCGCTCAGCTGGCTTCGGAATTCGACACCATCGCCGAGCTGCGCGAGAACCTGTCGAAGGACGCTGCAGAGGGCAAGGTTGTCGAGCAGGGCGTAGAGGCTCGCGAGCTGGTTCTGGACAAGCTGGTTGAACTGGTTGAGGTTCCTGTTCCTGCATCGGTTATCGATGAGCAGATCGAGCAGCACTTCAACGCACCAGACGCTGAAGCAGACCACGACACCGAAGAGCACCGCGCAGAGGTTCGCGAGAACACCGAGCGTGCTTTCAAGAACGAGATCATCCTCGACGCTGTTGCAGATGCTGAAGAAGTTGGCGTCGAGCAGTCCGAGCTGATCGACTACATCGTTCAGACCGCAGGCCAGTACGGCATGGAGCCAAACCAGTTTGCACAGATGCTGGACGGCGCAGGCCAGGTTCCAATGCTCATGGGCGAAGTTCGCCGCCGCAAGGCACTTGCAAAGGTTCTCGAGTTCGCTAAGGTTACCGATTCCAACGGTGCCGCAGTTGACCTGACCTCCTTCGTCAAGCCAGCCGGTGAAGAAGAAGCTGCTGAGGTTGAGGCCGAAGAGGCCAAGTAGTCTTCACTAAACTCTGATGGCCATCGGCCGCTTGTTCAAAACAAGCCGCCGATGGCCATTTTTGTTCGCTGCGGGCGTGCATCATGCGCCGTGAGCGAAACAGGGGCATGAAACGGCCCAAGAATGGCTTGAAGTAAGTAATCTCAAAGTAACCAGTTGTAGCTATGGGATTAGAAACAGAGATTCCAGAAACTGATCTACACGTTTGGAAGAGGTAGAGAACATGTCAAATGATTCGCGCACTCCCACTATGGCAGCCGCAGAGCCGGCCGGCCGTGATGACTACATCTACAACCGCCTGCTCAAGGAGCGCATCATCTGGCTGGGCTCCGACGTCCGCGACGACAATGCGAATGCCATTTGCTCGCAGTTGCTGCTGCTCTCGGCAGAGGATCCTGAGAAGGACATCTACCTGTACATCAACTCGCCAGGTGGATCGATCACCGCTGGCATGGCCATCTACGACACCATGAACTTCATCCCGAATGACGTCGTGACCGTAGCAACCGGTCTGGCCGCATCGATGGGCCAGTTCCTGCTGTCCTCGGGCACCCCGGGCAAGCGTTTCGCTACGCCGAACGCCCGCATCCTGATGCACCAGCCATCGGGCGGCATCGGCGGTACCGCCTCGGATATCAAGATCCAGGCTGAACTGATCATGCACATGAAGAAGGTCATGAGCGAGTTGACTGCAGAACAGACCGGTCAGACCGTGGAGCAGATCCTCATCGACAACCAGCGTGATAAGTGGTTCACCGCAGAAGATGGCTTGAAGTACGGCTTCTTCGATCAGATCGCAACCCACGCAGGCTCGGTCAACGGTTTCGTAGGCGACGACAACAAATAGTCGCACGCATCGCTTGATACCCAAAGATTTGTCCTAGGAGAAAACCATGAACTTCAATCCGGAAGCCGTTAGCGGTCAAATGCCGTCGGCCCGCTACATCCTGCCACAGTTCGAAGAGCGCACCCCATACGGCTTCAAGCGCCAGGACCCATACGCAAAGCTATTCGAAGATCGCATCATCTTCCTCGGCGCCCAGGTTGATGACGCATCGGCCGATGACGTGATGGCCCAGCTGCTGGTCCTGGAATCCATGGACCCCGAGCGCGACGTTACCCTGTACATCAATTCGCCAGGTGGTTCCTTCACCGCGATGACTGCAATCTACGACACGATTCAGTTCATCCGCCCAGAGGTCCAGACCGTGTGCCTTGGCCAGGCGGCGTCCGCAGCAGCAGTACTGCTCGCAGCTGGTACCCCGGGCAAGCGTTTGGCCCTGCCTAACGCGCGCGTATTGATCCACCAGCCAGCAATGGGTGGCGGCGAACGCGGCACCGCGACTGACCTGCAGATCCAGGCCGAGGAAGTTATGCGCATGCGCAGCTGGCTGGAAGAGACCATTGCCTCCCACTCCGGCCAGGACGTTGAGAAGGTGCGCGGCGACGTGGAGCGTGACTTGTTCATGACTGCTAGCGAAGCCAAGGTGTACGGCATCGTAGACGAGGTATTGACTCCTCGTAAGCTGAACCGTGCTCAGCTGGGAAGCTAGCGCATACTTGGAATAATCCATGATGAATGGCGGTTTACCTAGTTGCTGGTCTGTCCAAAGGCAGACGGCACAACACAGGTAAACCGCCATATTCATCTAATTTGGGGGACTACTAGCCTAGAATTGAGTAAGTCCACAGCTACTCAAGTAAACGGGAGAATGGTGCGATGGGACGCATGGGTGAAGGCTCGGATCTGTTGAAATGCTCTTTCTGCGGGAAGAGCCAGAAGCAGGTTAAGAAGCTAATTGCAGGCCATGGTGTCTACATTTGTACTGAATGCATCGAACTCTGCAACGAAATCATCGCTGAAGAGTTCGCCGAAGAGCAGGTGCACGAAGAGTTCTCCTTGGCTAAGCCACGCGAGATCTTCAACTCGCTGCAGGAATACGTCATCGGCCAGGAGAACGCCAAGCGTGCTCTCTCGGTCGCTGTCTATAACCACTACAAGCGTATCCACGGCAACCAGGACCACGGTCCTGTTGCGGCGCTGACTAACGATGACCCGCTGGATGATGTGGAAGTCTCGAAGTCCAACATCATGCTTATTGGTCCTACCGGATGCGGTAAGACGTACCTGGCGCAGTCGCTGGCGAAGAAGCTGAATGTTCCTTTCGCTGTCGCCGACGCTACAAGCCTGACTGAAGCAGGCTACGTGGGTGAAGATGTGGAAAATATTCTTCTCAAGCTGCTTCAAGCTGCCGACTATGACGTCAAGAAGGCCGAGACCGGCATCATCTATATTGACGAGATCGACAAGATTTCCCGCAAGAGCGAGAACCCTTCGATCACCCGGGACGTTTCCGGTGAAGGCGTCCAGCAGGCGCTTCTGAAGATCCTTGAAGGCACTGTCGCTGCGGTGCCGCCCCAGGGTGGCCGCAAGCACCCTCACCAGGATTTCATTCAGCTCGACACCACCAATATCCTGTTCATCGTTGCCGGCGCCTTTGCCGGACTGGAAGAAATTATTTCTTCACGGGCAGGGCAGAAAGGCATCGGTTTCGGTGCTCCGCTGAAAGCGCTGAAGTCGGAGACCGCTTCCTACTCGGATGTTCGGCCGGAAGACTTGCTCAAGTTCGGCCTGATTCCAGAATTCATTGGTCGCCTGCCGGTGATCACCACGGTGGAGCATCTGGATAAGGACGCGCTAGTGCGCGTACTGACCGAACCAAAGAACGCACTTCTCAAGCAGTACCAGAAGATGTTCCAGATGGATGGCGTAGCTTTGAGCTTCGACCAGTCGGCACTGGAAGCAATCGCAGAACAGGCTATTGCGCGCGAGACCGGCGCGCGTGGTTTGCGGTCGATTCTTGAGGAAACCCTTGGCGGCGTAATGTTCGACCTTCCAAGCCGCGACGATGTTGCCGAGGTGGTCATTACTCGGGCAACCGTCATTGACCGTGAAGATCCCACGTTGCTCTCTCACGCGATGGTGGCCAAGCGCGATATGAAGTCCGCCTAGCCGTATTCAAAAATTCTCTTCGGAAGAAAGTTGGTAGTTCATGGCTGAACGTCAGCAAGTAGATTTTTGGTTCGATCCAATCTGCCCGTTCGCTTGGGCGACGAGCCGCTGGATCAAGGAAGTGGAGAAGGTCCGCGACATCGACGTGAACTGGAACGTCATGAGCCTCTCGACGCTTAACGAAGGCCGCGACCTTCCAGCTGACTACCGCGCCAAGATGGACATCTCATGGGGTCCGGTGCGGGTGGTCACGCGTGCTGCCCAGGAACACGGCGAGGGAGTCAAGGACAGCTTGTACACCGCCATGGGTGAACTATTCCATTACGAGAAGATCGAAGATCGTGATGAAGTCATCGCCAAGGCGCTGAAGAAGGCGGGATTGCCGGCGGAACTCGCTGAAGCTGCGAATACCGATGCCAACGATGACGTGCTGCGCTCGAGCCACGAGGCAGGCATCAACTTGGTGGGGCAGGATGTAGGCACGCCAATCGTCGCCGTTGATGGCGTTGCTTTCTTCGGTCCGGTCATTACCCGTATTCCAACTGGGGAAGATGCAGGAAAGATGTTTGACGCTGCGGCGCAGCTCGCATCCTTCCCGTACTTCTTCGAAATGAAGCGCACTCGTACCGAAAGCCCGGTTTTCGACTAAGCGGGAATTTTCTGTTCCAAGGACGTTGTCTCATTGCGAGGCAGCGTCCTTGGTTTTTAATCAGTGAAGGCGCTTGGCATGGAGGGCCGGGTGTTCGCCCTCCGATGCCACTAATCCACGGGACGATTGGCTATCCGCCGACGGAGGAAGGTGCGCCATCAAGGCGCCGATCCGCATGGGCCGGACCAGTATTCTGTGCATCCGCCATTCGTTGCACCGGTGCTTCACCTTCTCGTCGGATCGCGGAGCACGCGGTTCATATTGGCCAGGGACGGTTCCGCAGTCCAATTGGTGCGTCGTTCGAACCTCCGTTTCTTAGGCTCGGATGATGACTCATCAATCCAGGGCAACGGCGCGCGGCGGGCGGACAGTTCAAGCTGCCTTTGCAGAGTGCGCAGGCGTCATCGGATTGCAAGGCAAGTCGTGGAGGTAGGCCGTCGGCATCGGCAACCGGCTCTATTGGGTGTCGAATAAGTCCAATTTTAAAGCCTAATTAATGCATATTTTTTCCTACAGGGCAGACATCGCGGAGCCGGGAAAGTATCTGTTACCGAAGCTTCTATTTCATATATTCAGACACGCTTCTCCGGTCTCGCGCGGCAAGGCCGGACTCTGGGCGTGTGATTCGGCTCACTGGTATTCAGGGGCTGGTTTGAAATCACCAGAAATGCACGGGCTCATTCGAAGGGGAGTCGTGGCGCCGGGGAATCGATTGAAAGTATCTGTTTCAAAACTATTTCGCTTCACAACTTGGTGGCCGTTGCAGGTCGGTGACGCGGCGGGCGGAGGAAAATATTCCTGTAGAAAATGCTTGAAGTGTGTGTTTGACTGTTTCCCACGAGTGCAACAGCACCCCCATCGATAGTGGCAAAGAAGCCACTGGACAAGGAGTTAAATCGTGCAGATTCGTTCTCTAATTACGGATTCATCCAAGGGCAAGGGGCGCCGCAAGCTGGCAAGCGCCGCGGTTCTTGCAGGCGCGCTGATGCTCGGCGTGGCACCGATGGCCTCGGCAGCGCCGACGACCACTGGTGGCGACGTCGAGTCAATCACGATCTCGGAACAGAAGGCTGACGCAGCGGTATCCTACTGGACCGCGGATCGGATGAAAGCCGCAAAGAACGCAGATTCACTCGTAG
Source organism: Glutamicibacter sp. NPDC087583 (assembly GCF_044743685.1). Taxonomy (NCBI): domain Bacteria; kingdom Bacillati; phylum Actinomycetota; class Actinomycetes; order Micrococcales; family Micrococcaceae; genus Glutamicibacter; species Glutamicibacter sp. NPDC087583. Next base: position 821,154 of record NZ_JBIUWY010000001.1, read on the forward strand.
CTGGCAAGTCGGGTTCGGCTGCCAAGGTTGAAGCCGGCAAGCCGGCCAAGGTCGCCGGTCATGGCGCGCAGGCGGCAGCCGGAAAGCAGGCCCAAACGAAGGGTGGCAAGACTCGCGCTACCCAGGAAACACCGGTTTCGCACATCGGCAAGGTGTTCTTCACTCTCGGCGGATCAGACTACGTGTGCTCTGGCAACGCTGTCGTCTCCGCCAACGAGTCGACGGTCTCCACCGCTGGCCACTGCCTGAATGAAGGACCCGGTTCATTCGCAACCCGTTGGGTCTTCGTTCCAGCCTATGAAAACGGCAAAGCACCCTACGGTTCCTTCGCAGCGACCGAGCTGGTGGCACCAACTGAATGGTCAAATGGCGGGGACATCACCTATGACACAGGCTTCGCCGTGGTCAGCTCCAGCGGTGGTGCGTCCTTGACTGATGCTGTTGGCGCTTCGGGGGTCGCCTTCAACCAGGCGCGCGGAGAGTACTACACTGCTTACGGCTACCCAGCTGCTTCGCCATTCAACGGCGAGACCTTGCAATCGTGCAGCGGATACTCCAGCGACGATCCGTTTGGCCAGTCCCAGTCCCAAGGCATTCCATGCAACATGACCGGCGGCTCGTCCGGTGGCCCATGGTTCCTGGGGAGTGGATCTAACGGCTACCAGAACTCTGTGAACAGCTTCGGCTACAGCTCGGTGCGCGACACCATGTTCGGACCGTACTGGGGCTCGGTGATCCAGCAGGCATACCAGAGCGCGCAGAACTAAGCACTAATAACCCAGCAGCTGGACATCGATGGGGATCCAGCTGCTGGCTGCAAGTAGATGGGAAGAGAAGATGACCGACGGAAATTCGCCAGCTGCCGGGTCAGAAGACTCGGTCCAGAAGCATCGTCTTGAGTCCAGCGCGGAAGACCAACTGGAACACTTCACCGGCGAACGTCGACGCGCGGCTCGGCCCATGGAGAAAACCGTCCAGTCTCCACCCGAGACGGATGACCCTGATGCGGGGGAGGAGCAAGGGCAGAAATAGCAAAACCGGTTGCCATCCCGATGACGGGATGGCAACCGGTTTTTCTGGTTCAACTGCTATTCGGTTTCTTCAGCCGGAGCCAATTCAACGTTGGTGACAGTCATTTCACCGTCGGCTTCAACCAGGGTCAGCTCACGGGCGTTCGCCGCGGACTTCAAGTCCTCGAATCCTGCCTTGAGCTGCGCAACCTGAGACGCTGGAGCGTGGATCTCGCCCGAGAGCACTTCGGTACGCTGCTTGACCTTCGCATCGGACTTGGCCTTGCGGATGCCCGAGAGAGCGACGCCAACCAGTGGCAGTACCGCCGGGTCGGAGCCCTCCACTGCAGCGGACAAGTGCCCGGTGCTTGGCCACTGGGTCAGGTGCACCGACCCGGTGCGCCACCAACCCCAAACCTCTTCGGTAGCGAATGGCAGGAATGGCGCGAACAGCCGCAGCACGGAATCAAGGGTGGTGGCCAGGGTAGCCAGAACCGACGCCTGCTCGGCTTCGCCGTGGCCGCCGTAGGCGCGGTCCTTGACCAATTCGACGTAGTCGTCGGTGAACGACCAGAAGAACGACTCGGTGATATCCAGCGCGCGAGCATAGTCGTAGTTGTCGAAAGCGCGCTGGGCGTCTTCGATAACGGTCGACAGGCGAGCGAGCAGCGAACGATCCAGCCCGTTGGTGACTACCGAAGCGTCATCGGTCAAGACGTTGGCGTCGGTCGCGCCCAAGTTCAGCACGAACTTCGAGGCGTTGAGGATCTTGATGGCCAGGCGGCGGCCGATCTTCATCTGGTTGATTTCATACGCGGTATCGGCACCCAGCTTGGCACTGGCCGCCCAGTAGCGTACGGCGTCCGCGCCGAACTTATCCAGGACTTCGTTAGGTACAACCACGTTGCCCTTGGACTTGGACATCTTCTTGCGGTCCGGATCCAGGATCCAGCCCGAAATCGCAGCGTGCTTCCACGGAGCGTTGCCGTGCAGGGAATCTGCGCGAACCGCGGTGGAGAACAGCCAAGTACGGATGATGTCGTGGCCCTGCGGGCGCAGGTCGAAGGGGTAGACCTTCGAGAAGAACTCGTCGTCACGGCCCCAACGGCCAGCGATTTGCGGGGTCAGCGAGCTGGTTGCCCAGGTGTCCAGGACATCGGCATCGCCAATGAAGCCGTTAGCGGAGCCGCGCTGGTCCTCGGTGTAGCCGGTCGGCGCGTCTGCTGCCGGGTCAACCGGAAGCTGGTCGATGGTCGGCAACAGCGGCGCATCGTAGTTCGGTTCGCCGTGCTCGTTGACCTGGTACCACACTGGCACTGGTACGCCGAAGAAGCGCTGGCGGGAAACGAGCCAGTCGCCGTTCAGGCCCGAAACCCAGTTTTCGTAGCGCGAGCGCATGAACGACGGGTGGAAATCAATTTCCTGGCCGCGTGCGATCATCTGGTTGCGGCGTTCTTCATCACGGCCGCCGTTGCGGATGTACCACTGGCGCGAGGTCACGATTTCCAGCGGCTTGTCGCCCTTTTCGAAGAAGTTCACCGGACGGGAAATCTTCTTCGGCTCGCCATCAAGCAGGCCCGCGTCGGAAAGCATCTCGACGACGGTTTCCTTGGCGGAGAACACGGTCTTTGCCGAAATCTGGGCGTACGCTTCCTTGCCGGCCTCGGTGGTGATCCACTCGGGGGTGTCTGCAAGGATGCGGCCGTCGCGTCCAATGATCGGACGGGTTGGCAGCTGCAGTTCGCGCCACCAGGTCACGTCGGTCAAGTCGCCAAACGTGCACACCATGGCAATGCCAGAACCCTTGTCGGCCTGGGCCAATGGGTGCGGGTGGACGGTGACGGGAACTCCGAAGATCGGCGAGGTCACGGTCTTGCCGAACAAGTGCTGGTAGCGCTCGTCATCCGGGTGGGCCACTAGCGCGGCGCAAGCAGCGAGCAGTTCCGGGCGGGTGGTCTCGATGAAGACCTGCTCGCCGTTTTCAGCGTCGAATGCATAACGGTAGTAGGCGCCGGGCATTTCCCGGTCTTCGAGTTCGGCCTGGGCCACTGCGGTACGGAAGGTCACGTCCCACAGGGTTGGAGCTTCAGCCATGTAGGCGTCGCCCTTTGCCAGGTTGTCCAGGAAGGCGCGCTGCGAAGTTGCACGCGAATTGTCGTCGATCGTGCGGTAGGTCATGCGCCAGTCCACCGAAAGGCCCAGGGTGGTGAACAGCTGCTCGAAGACCTTTTCGTCTTCGACCGCCAGCTCTTCACAGATCTCGATGAAGTTCTTGCGGCTGATGACATCCCAGTCGCGCTGGTTCTTCGCAGGCTTTTCCGGTGGACGGTAGCCCTCGATGTACGGCTTGGTTGGGTCGCAACGGACGCCGAAGTAGTTCTGCACGCGGCGCTCGGTAGGCAAGCCGTTGTCATCCCAACCAAGTGGGTAGAACACGTTCTTGCCGATCATGCGCTGGTAGCGAGCCAACACGTCGGTCTGCGTGTACGAGAACATGTGTCCTACGTGCAGCGAACCCGAAGCGGTTGGCGGGGGAGTGTCGATGGAGTACACGGCTTCGCGAGTCGTGTCCTCATTGAAGTGATAGGTGCCCTCGGTGCGCCACCGGGACGAAAGACGTTCTTCCAAGCCTTCCAAAGCGGGCTTGTCAGGAACGGAAACCGTTGCGGGCGTGTCTGTGCCCAAGTTTTCTTCTGCCATACGTCTATTCTTCCATGTTTTGCCCGGCGCACAGTCATTGTTGCCCATGGCTTGCACCACGCCGCTGTCCAGCCGGGACCAGCTGGATCAAAAGCCTGTGCCGGACCGGCGGCCCTTGGCTCAGCCGTCCTGCCGCGACCGCCGAATCGCCTTGTCGCCCGCACCAGCGGCACGGTGCACCCGGGCATAGCAGCGCCGTCTGGCGTTGGCGCATTCCTGCATGGCTCCGCTTACGCAAGATATTCCCTCCGATTGCATTCCTCCGGCAGCCGCGCCAGCTGCACGTTGCCGCCGCGCAGTAGGCGCAGGCGGGACAGCATCGGCCATGGCCCTGGCGGCACCGCCGACGCTCGCCGCCCTGGATTCCAGGCCCTGGCCCGGAAGAAAATCTTGCCGCATGAAATGTAAGAGAAATTCATGCCTTACCAACTGGTAATGATCTGGTTCTACAGTTGACGTATGACAATTACAGATAAGACTTCTTCCCGTTCGGCCGTTGTTACCGGAGCTTCCAGCGGAATTGGCCAGGCAACAGTCCGTGCGTTGCGCGCACAAGGATGGACCGTCTTCGCAGTAGCCCGCCGGGCCGACCGCTTGGAAAAGCTCGCCGCTGAATGCGGTGCGATCGCGGTGCCAGCAGATGTCAGCGTGCAGGCAGATGTCGACGCACTGGTAGAAACGGTCACCGCGCAAGGCGGCGCAGATACGCTGGTCAATTGCGCCGGCGGTGCGCGTGGAACCGAAACCTGGGCCGACGCGGTCGATGAAAACTGGGACTTCATGTGGCAAGCCAATGTCATGGGAACCATGCGCTTGACCCGTGCACTGCTGCCCCAGCTTCGCGAGGCGCGAGGCACCGTCTTGAACGTTACCTCCACCGCCGCACTGGCCAGCTACGAAGGCGGCAGCGGCTACAACGCGGCAAAGGCCGCTGAACGTGCCATGACCCAGGCGCTTCGTCTTGAAGAAGTCGAGAACGGGCTGCGGGTAATCGAGATCCTGCCCGGCCTGGTGCAGACAGAAGAGTTCGCGCTCCGTCGCCTGGGAAGCCAGAGCGCCGCCGACAACGTCTACGCCGGTGTGGAGAATCCCTTGACCGGTGAAGACGTTGCCGAAGTCATCCGCTATGCGGTCAGCGCCCCGGCCCACGTGAATCTGGATGAAATTGTCATCCGCCCGCAGGCGCAGGCCGCCAACCACAAGCTAGTGCGCAGCGCCAAATAGGCGCCCAACAACATCGGTGAGGATCAATTCATGAGTCAAGCGACCCAGCAGAAGATACATGTTGTCGCAACATCCCACGGCACGGACAACGCCAACGGGCAGCAACTAATCCATGATCTGCGTGCCGACCTGGAACGGCGGAGCGAAGAGCGATTCCCGGTGCAGCTTGTCTGGCACGAAGCCTATGTGGATGTCCAAGAGCCCCGGCTTGAAACGGTTATCGCCGGTTTGCCTGAAGGCGAGCCGGCAGTGGTCTTGCCGCTGCTGGTCTCCGACGGCGTTCATACGACGCACGACATTGCGCAGGCGGTCGCCTCGCGCGCGGGAACCTCCGCCGCCCTGCCATTGGGTCCGCTGCCGGAGCTGGCCCAAGTCCTGGCGCAACGCGCCGCAGGGCACCTGGCCAACGACCCGCTCGTTGTCTTGGCGGCGGCGGGCACGAGATTGGAAGTCGGCCAAAACCAGGTCAAGAATCTCGCCGAGCAGCTCGCTGTCCTATTGGAGCGCGAAGTGCAGGTGGGCTACTGCGCAGGGGCCCAGCCGCGGATCGCTGACGTCGTGGGAAATGCTGCCGCGCGTCCAGTGCTCGTGCTCAGCTCGCTGCTCGCCGACGGATTCTTCCAGCAGAAGCTGGCTAGCACGGGGGCAGGCGTGGTGACAAGCCCCCTGCTTCCTGACGTAATGATTGCTCAATGTTTCCTTGTGCGACTGCAAAAGGCGCTCGAAGAGGAGCTTTTCATGTCTCCAGATGACGAAGTCCTAACTCGTTAGGCAACGCGTAGCCATGTGACACCGGCAGGTTGCCGACCCCCTGGGGGCAGTTCCTACGCTGGTGGACATGACGCAGACAACCACACCAGTTCGCTCCACAAGAGCGGCAAAACCCAACGGCCAATGGAAAATCGACGGCCCTGTCCCGTTGAATGCCAACGAAGAGATGAAGGCCGCCGACAACGGCCTGAACGTGCGCCAGCGCATCGAGGAAATCTACTCGAAGCAGGGCTTCGATTCCATTGAACCCGAGGATCTGCACGGCCGCTTCCGCTGGTGGGGCCTCTACACCCAGCGTGCCCAGGGGATCCCCGGCGGCAAGACGGCGACGCTGAGCCCAGAAGAACTTGAAGACCGCTACTTCATGCTGCGCGTGCGCATCGACGGCGGCGCCCTGACCACCGAGCAGCTGCGCGTCATCGGCCAGATCTCCACCGACTTCGCCCGCGACACCGCCGACCTGACAGATCGCCAGAACGTCCAGCTGCACTGGATCGACGTCGTCGATGTCCCGGAGATCTGGCAGCGGCTGGAAGCCGTCGGCCTGCACACCACCGAGGCCTGCGGCGACGTGCCCCGTGTCATCCTCGGCTCTCCGGTGGCGGGCATCAGCAAGGACGAGATCATCGATCCCAGCCCGGTGATCGCCGAAATTTCCCGCCGCTACATCGGCAAGCCGGAATTCGCGAACCTCCCGCGCAAGTTCAAGACCGCCATCACCGGCCACCCAAGCCAGGATGTCGTCCACGAAATCAACGACATCGCCTTGATCGGCACCGTCCACCCGGAACTCGGCCCCGGATACGACCTGTGGGTCGGCGGCGGGCTGTCGGCAAACCCCCGCCTGGGCGAACGCCTCGGCGCCTTCGTGACCGAAGAGCAGGCACCGGATGTCTGGGAGGGCGTTGTTTCCATCTTTCGGGACTACGGATACCGCCGCTTGCGCAACCGCGCACGCCTGAAGTTCCTGCTGGCCGAATGGGGCACGGAAAAAATGCGCCAGGTGCTGCAAGATGAGTACCTGGGCTATGAGCTGCCCGACGGCCCGTTGCCGGAGCAGCCCACCGAAGCAGGAGACCACAGCGGGGTCAACGAGCAGAAGGACGGCAAGTTCTATATCGGGTTGACCGCTCCGGCTGGCCGCGTATCCGGTACTGCGCTGACCGGCCTTGCCGATTTGGCCGAAGCCCATGGATCCACCCGGCTGCGCACCACCCCGCACCAGAAGATCATCGCCCTGGACATCGCCGAAGAGCAGGTGCAGGACTTCGTCGCTTCGGCTCGCGCCCTGGGCTTGGAGGCATTCCCCAGCTTGTTCAAGCGTTCGGCCATTGCCTGCACCGGTATCGAATTCTGCAAGCTGGCCATTGTGGACACCAAAGACACCATGATTGACGCGGTAGCAAAAATCGAGGATCGCCTGGCCGACCACGAGGGCAAGCTGCCTCGCCAGCTGTCCCTGCACGTCAACGGCTGCCCGAACTCCTGCGCCCGCATCCAAACCGCGGACCTCGGATTCAAGGGGCAGCTGATTACCAACGACCAGGGAGAACAGGTCTCCGGATTCCAGGTTCACCTCGGTGGCACCCTGGCCGGTTTCGAAAATGGCGAAGCCGCCCTGGGGCGCACGGTGCGCGGGCTCAAGGTCGCGGCTGATGAATTGCCCGAATACGTGGAGCGGGTAGTGAAGAACTACTCGGCCTCGGCTGCCGAAGGGGAATCCTTCGCTGCCTGGGCCCACCGAGCTGAAGAGGATGACCTGAAATGAGCAAGCCGACCCCAGTACGTACCCGCAGCGAGGCTGAACTGCGGCGCATCGCCAAGCTGGGCGCCGCCGAGCTGGGCTGGGATGCCACAGCGGCCCAGGTCGTCGCTTTCGCTGCTGAGCACCTCGAAGCCGAGGAGGTAGCGGTGGCCTGCTCGATGGCCGATGCCGTGCTGCCGCACCTGGTCTGCGCGCAGCTGCCCAAGGTCGATGTGCTGTTCCTGGAAACCGGATACCACTTTGCCGAAACCCATGGAACCCGCGACGAGGTGGCCCGCACGCTGGACGTGAACATCGTCGACGTGCTGCCTGCCTTGACCGTGGCCGAACAGGATCAGAAGTTCGGCAAGGACCTGTTCTCCCGGGATCCGGCTGCCTGCTGCCAGTTGCGCAAGATGGACCCGCTGGCCAGATCCCTGTCCGGATACAGCGCGTGGTTCACCGGGGTACGCCGTGACGAGGCTGAGACCCGCATCAACACGCCCCTGGTCGCTTTCGACGAGAAGCACGGACTGGTCAAATTCAATCCCGTGGCGCCCTGGAGCTTCGATCAGCTGATCGACTACGCCACCGGGCACCAAGTACCCGTGAACCTGCTGCTGTCCAACGGCTACCCGTCCATCGGATGCCAGCCTTGCACCCGGCCGGTAGCCGAGGGCGAGGACCCGCGGGCTGGCCGCTGGGCCGGGCTGAATAAAACCGAATGCGGAATCCACGTCTAAGGAGCGAATCATGACCATCACCGCTAACGCGCCCGCAGGCACCCAGCGCAGCGTCCTGGACGCCTTGGAAGCCGAATCGATCCACATCATCCGCGAAGTGCTCGCCGAATTCGACAAGCCCGGACTGCTGTTCTCCGGCGGCAAGGACTCCGTAGTCGTCCTGCACCTGCTGGCCAAGGCCGTCTACCCGGGCCGCGTGCCCATCCCCGTCGTGCACATCGATACCGGCCACAACTTCGCCGAGGTGCTCAACTTCCGCGACGCGGTCGTGGAAAAGTACGGGCTGAACCTCGTCGTCGGCTCCGTGCAGGAGTACATCGACCGCGGAGAGCTGGCCGAGCTGCCCGACGGCACCCGCAACCGCCTGCAGACCCGGGTCCTGCTGGACACCATCGAATCCAACGGCTTCGACGTGGTCTTCGGCGGGGCGCGCCGCGATGAGGACAAGGCCCGCGCCAAGGAGCGCATCCTGTCCCTGCGCGACGAGTTCGGCGTCTGGGATCCGCGCAACCAGCGCCCGGAAATCTGGAGCCTGTACAACGGGCGGCACGAGCCGGATTGGCATGTGCGCGCCTTCCCGATCTCCAACTGGACCGAACGCGATATCTGGGCCTACATCCAGCGCGAGAACATCGAGCTGCCGCCGATCTACTTCGCGCACTGCCGCCAGGTCTTCGAACGCGACGGCATGTGGCGGGCACTGACCAGCGTCAGCCAGCCCAACGCCGATGAGCCGGTCGTCGTCAAGCAGGTGCGCTACCGCACCGTGGGCGACGCCAGCTGCACCGGTGCGGTGCTCTCCGCCGCCGACACCGTGGCGAAGGTGCTCGATGAATTGGCCGTCGCCACCATCACCGAACGCGGAGCCACCCGCGCCGACGACCGTATTTCCGCCGCGGGAATGGAAGACCGCAAGACCGAAGGGTACTTCTAAGATGACCACCACACTATTGCGCATCGCTACCGCCGGTTCGGTCGACGACGGCAAGTCCACTCTCGTGGGCCGCCTGCTCCATGACGCCAAGGCCATCCTCGCCGACTCGCTCGATGACCTGGCCCGTACCAGCGCCGAACGCGGCTTCGGCGGCAGCGCTGGAACCCTGGACCTCGCGCTGGTCACCGACGGGCTGCGCGCCGAACGCGAGCAGGGCATCACTATCGACGTGGCCTACCGCTACTTCTCCACCGACAAGCGGTCCTTCATCTTGGCCGATTGCCCCGGACACGTGCAGTACACCCGCAACACCGTCACCGGCGCGTCGACCGCAGACGCGGCGATCGTGCTGGTTGACGCGAGGCACGGCGTGCTGGAGCAGACCCGGCGCCACCTTGGCGTGCTCGCCTTGCTGCGGGTTCCGCAACTGGTCATCGCCGTGAACAAGATGGACCTGATCGACTGGGACGAAGCGGCCTTCAGCCAGATCGAGGCCGAAGTACTCGCGCTCGCCGGAGAACTCGGCCTGAAGTCAACCACCGTCATCCCGGTCTCCGCGCTTCAGGGAGATAACATCGTCGATCCTTCGGCTTCCGCGCACTGGTATGCCGGCCCGACCTTGCTCGGGCTGCTCGAGGACATCGAGCCACGGCTCGGCGGGGGCACTGCCCGTCTGGATGTCCAGTACGTGATCCGCCCGCAGGGCGCCTTGGCTCCAGGCCTGGACCCGGACGCGTACCGCGACTACCGCGGATATGCCGGAACCCTGGTTGACGGCAGCTTGGCCGTGGGGGAGTCCGTGCAGGTGCTCTCCAACGGCCAGCCCGTGAGCAGCCGGATCAAGGCCATCAGCACGCCTGCTGGTACCGCGCACAGCGCCCAGGCCGGCGACGCCATCGTTGTCGAGCTGGAGACCGACTTGGATATTGCCCGCGGCGACACCATCGTCGCCGGCGAACTGCCAACCGCGCACCGGGAGTTCCAGGCGAACATCTGCGTATTGGACCCAGTGAAGCTCACTAGCGGCCAACGGCTGTTGATCAAGCACGGTACCAAGGTCGCCGCAGCCAAGCTGTCAACCATCGACTACGTCATCAACGTGGCCGACTATTCGCAGCAGCCCGCCCACTCCTTGGAGCTCAACGACCTGGGCCGGATCACCTTGCGCAGCCAGGCAGCGTTGGCCATCGAGCAGTACGCCACCTCGCGCACTGGCGGAAGCTTCCTGCTAATCGATCCAGCTACGGGGCGCACCCTTGCGGCGGGGATCATCGAGGAAAATAATGAAGCAGCCTGATGTTGGCCAGCCAACAGGAAACCAAGGGCGGGTCCGGCTGACGGCTCATGGGCAGAAGACCGGCTTCCGAGGACGCTTCCTCGGGCTGGCGGCGGTCGGAGCATTGAGCGCAGTTGCTGTGGCGACGACGTTTCTTCCGGGACCAAATGAAGTACCAGCGCAGGCGGCACATCACGGCCCGGCAGATGAGCTGAAGATTGGCTATTTCGCCAACCTCACCCATGCTCCGGCCTTGATCGCCCAGTCCGAAGGTCTTCTCCAAGATCACCTTGAAGAAGACGGTACCAGTGTCCAAAGCCAGATATTCAACGCGGGACCGGCAGCTGTAGAAGCCTTGAACTCGGGGGCCATCGACGCCGCATATCTGGGGCCAAACCCGGCGTTGAACAGCTACCTGTCCAGCGATGGCGAGTCGTTGAACGTGGTGTCCGGCGTCGCCTACGGCGGAGCCAGCCTGGTTGTCGACAAGAAGATCACTAAGCCCGAGGAACTGGCCGGCAGCAATCTGGCCAGCCCGCAATTCGGCGGAACCCAGGATGTTGCCTTGCGCAGCTACCTGAAGGGCCTGGGCTTGAAACAGGACGCCACAGTGACCCCGAGCTCCAATGGAACCGTCGCACAGCTTTTCGGCCGCGGTGAAATTGACGGTGCTTGGCTCCCGGAGCCCTACGCTTCATTGCTAGTCGAGAAGAACGGGGGACACCGCTTGGTGAATGAAGCCGAGCTCTGGCCCGACGGCAAGTTCCCGACAACGGTTCTGGTGGTCTCCAAGGAATTCATGGCTAGCCATCCGCAAACCGTGCAGAAGCTGGTCGATGCAAATACCCAAGCCATCGATTGGCTCAATCATGCGGACGAAAAACAGAAGTTGGCGGCAGTGCAGAAAGCTTTGGTCGAAGCCAACGGAAGTTCCTTTGACGAATCAGTGATCGCTGAAGCCTTGAAGCAGGTGCACTTCAGCGAGGACCCCCTGCCTGAAACCTACCAGTCACTCGTGGACCACGCATTAGCCGTAGGAGTGGGGTCTGGCGGTAACGCAGACGGACTCGTGGATACGCGTTTTCTTGAACAGCAGGAGAAGTAATGGGAGTACGGCTGAATGAAGTTTCCCTGAGCTATCCAGGCACTGGCTTGGTCATAGATCGCCTCAGTGCAGAAATTGAAGACGGAGAGTTTATCGCTGTCTTGGGGGCCTCAGGCTGCGGCAAGTCGTCCTTGCTCAACATGATCGCTGGGCTACTGGCGCCAAGCTCCGGCTGGCTTGAAGTACCTGAAGACGGCGCGGCATTCATGTTCCAGGATGCCAACCTCCTGCCGTGGCTGACTGCCAGCGAGAACGTTGACCTGGCGCTCAAGCTCGCGGGGAAGCCAGCTCCGGAACGCCAGCAACGCGTGGAGAAACTGCTCAACCTCGTTCAGCTGGGGCATGCAAGCGGCAAGAAGCCGCATGAACTTTCTGGCGGCATGCGCCAACGCGTCGCTTTGGCCAGGGCTTTGGCTCAGGACCGCCAGGTTCTGTTGATGGATGAGCCATTTGCCGCCCTGGACGCCATCACGCGTGACATGCTCCATGAGCAGTTGCGGGCCTTGTGGAGGCAAACGGGCAAGACCATCATCTTCGTCACCCACAATGTGCGTGAGGCGATTCGCCTCTCCGGCCGCATTCTGGTGCTTTCTTCGCACCCCGGGCGCATCCTGGAGACTCGCCGGATCACCGGCGAACTCCGCAATAACCCGGCCGAGGCCGCCGCATTGGCCGATGAACTAACCACGATTCTCAGAAAGGAGCAGCGGAAACATGAGCTCACTGACAGAATCTCGAACTAGGTTCAAACCCGTGCGCGTTATCAAGCTACGCCCGAACAACCAGCTCGATTCATGGGTTGCCCCCTTGCTCACTGTGGTTGTGCTTCTGAGCCTGTGGCAAATTATTTCCTGGGCAAGCCCACTGCGCGAAGACCTTTTTCCCGGTCCACTGGCTGTCGCGGCTAAGCTTCCGCAACTGCTGGCAGATGGATCATTGGTTGCGGCCGTGGGCAATTCGTTGTTCCGCGCCGTGAGCGGATTTGCGATTGCCGTGATTATTTCCACCCCGCTGGCGTTGCTGCTGGCGCATCAGTCGCTGTTGCGCAAGGGGGTGGGGCCACTGGTATCGGCCATGCAGGTATTGCCCTCTATTGCGTGGGTTCCCGCAGCCATCATTCTTTTTGGCCTGAGCGATGCGACCATCTACACGGTTCTGCTGCTCGGCGCGATTCCATCCATCATCAATGGCCTGCTCGCCGGGATCGACATGATTCCAGCGCAGTACAAGTCCTTGTCCAAGGTGCTCGGTGCCTCCAAATGGGAGCATGTGCTGCACATTGAGCTGCCAGCTGCCATGCCAGGGTATGTAGCCGGACTGCGTCAGGGCTGGGCTTTCGCTTGGCGTTCGTTGATGGCTGCCGAATTGATTGCCGTGGGCGGTTCGCTGGCCCTAGGCGTCGGTTCACTGCTGCAACGGGGCCGCGATCTGGCAGACCTGCCATTGGTCATGCTGGTGATCTTGACCATCCTGCTGGTGGGTGTGCTGATCGAATTGGTATTTTTCGCTCCGATTGAACGCAAGCTGTTGCGCGATCGAGGAATGACCCGAACGGGAGAAAACAATGGCTAAAGGGCATATCACCCTGATTGGCGGTGGACCGGGGGATCCCGAGCTGATTACCATCGCCGGCTATAAGGCCCTGCTTGCCGCGGAAGTGGTTTTGGCCGACAAGCTGGGACCTACCGCGTTGCTGGCAGAACTTTCCGATGATGTGGTTGTCATCGATGTGGGCAAGTCACCAGGCTGCCACGTCAAAACCCAGGATGAAACCAATGAATTACTGGTCAAGTACGCTTCAGAAGGTAAGCGGGTAGTTCGCCTCAAAGGTGGCGACCCGTTTGTACTTGGACGCGGCGGCGAAGAACTGCTCCACGCCGCGAAATACGGGATCCCTACGCGTGTGATTCCCGGCATTACCAGTGCAGTCTCCGTGCCCATGGCCGCTGGCATTCCCGTCACGCACCGGGGAATTGCGGCCGGTTTTACCGTAGTCAGTGGACACAGCGAACTCGCGGACGTGCCGATCCGCTCCGATCACACCCTTGCGGTGCTGATGGGAGTATCGAATTTGCCACAAATTGTTGAGACATTGCTTACCCGTGGTTTACCGTCAAGTACACCGATTGCGATAGTTGAGCGAGGTTACTCACAGACGCAGCGCACAACTATCGGTACGCTAGAAGGGATAGTAAAGCGCGCCCGCAAGGCCGCAGTGGCGAATCCGGCCGTTATCGTTATTGGTGACGTCGTTCGGCTAGCCCCGGAAGCCTCCGACCAACTGGTAGACCTCCTGCCGCTAGAGAATGCCGATGCCACCGCGCCGGCCTCATTCGTTGACTAAGAAAGAGAAGTTGTTTGATGAGTGAAATTATCGTCCCTGAGCACCTCCATTCCCGGGCGCTGCGTGTTGCCATCGTTGGTGCCGGTCCGGCCGGCATCTACGCCGCTGACCTGCTCAACAAGAGCCAGCCGGTCGCATCGGGAGAACTGAAGCTGCACGTTGATCTCTTTGACGAGCTTCCTACGCCATTCGGTCTGATCCGTTACGGAGTTTCCCCGGATCATCCGCGTATCAAGGGCATCATCAACGCCCTGCACAAGGTGCTGGACAACGACTGGATCGACTTCTACGGCAACGTCGGCTTGGGCCGCGACATCTCGCTGGAAGACCTGCATACCCGTTACGACGCAGTGATCATCTCCACCGGCGCCCAGAAGGACGCTGACCTGAACATCCCAGGTGTCGATCTTGAAGGGTCCTTCGGCGGCGCCGACTTCGTGTCCTGGTATGACGCACACCCAGATGTTGACAAGAATTGGGACCTGTCCGCCAAGGAAGTTGCTGTCATCGGCAACGGCAACGTTGCCCTGGACGTGGCCCGCATCCTTTCCAAGCATGCTGACCAGCTGCTGGAAACCGAAATCCCTGAGCACATCTACGAGCAGCTGAATGACTCGGCCGTCACCGACGTGCATGTCTTCGGCCGCCGTGGCCCGGCCCAGGTGAAGTTCACCCCGCTGGAACTGCGCGAACTCTCGCACTCCAAGGACGTTGACATCGTCCTGTATCCAGAGGACTTCGAGTTCGACAAGGCTTCGGATGAAGCCATGAAGACCAATAACCAGACCAAGACCATGGTCTCCACCCTGACCAACTGGCTGATCGAGCAGGAAGAGCGTGAAGAAGCTCCAAGCGCCTCGCGCCGCCTGCACCTGCACTTCCTGCAGTCGCCAGTCGAGGTATTGGGCGAAGATGGCAAGGTCACCGGCTTGAAGGTGGAGCGCAACGAGCTCGACGGAAATGGCGGCGCACGCGGCACCGGCGAATTCGTCGAGTACCCGCTGCAGGCCATCTACCGTGCCGTCGGCTACTTCGGTTCGGCAGTCGACGACATTGAATACGACGGGGCCAAGGGCGTTTTGCCCAACGTGGAAGGCCGCGTGCTGAACGCGTCCGGCGCTCACGTTCCCGGCCTGTATGCCACTGGCTGGATCAAGCGTGGCCCGATTGGGCTGATTGGCCACACCAAGGGCGACGCCCTGGAGACCATTACCCACTTGCTTGAAGACCTCACTAAGCTGGCGCAGCCGGATTCTTCCCAGAAGATCTCGGAACTGCTCGAAAGCCGCGGCGTGAACTTCTCCAACTGGGATGGCTGGAAGAACTTGGACGCGCACGAGAAGGAACTGGGCGCCACAGCCGGCACCGTTTCGACTCGCTTCGGCGAGATCACTCGCGACCGCGTCAAGGTCGTAGAGCGCGAAGCGATGATGGAATTCTCTTCGGCAAAAAAATTGGTTGAGAGCCTGTAAGTTTCACCCCGGGCTCTAGCAACTATGGGCGATGTCCCTCGGCAAATCATTGCTGGGGGACATCGCCCATTGCTGTACCTGGCGCGGGTGTCAGCGGAGTAGGGTGTTCCAGAGATAATCTTCGCCGACAACAGGGATGCAGTAGTCGCGTGCTTTCTTGGCTTTGCCGGAGAGCGAGTCAGGATCCGCGGCCACCAGCAAGGCTACTTTCTTGGTGATCGCGCGATGAGGGGTGAACCCTGCGGACGCAAGCTGAGCTTCAATCTCCGAACGCGGACGAGTCATATCGCCGGTGAGCACCACCATGGCGCCGAGATCGATCTGATGATTGCCCTGAGGCTCGCGGATGGGTTCGTGATCTTCGGAAGCCACCGGCGCCACCTTGGCTACCTCGATTAGCTGCGGCGGAAGTCCTAGCAATCCGATGACTTTCGCCAGATCGGCTATTTCGTCTTCGGTCAGTACGCCATCGGACCAAGCCGTTGCGACAAGCTGTTGGAAGTACAGTTCGTGCAATCTCAGCGCTTGGTGCTTATCCAAACCAATTTCAGTGGCGGCCTGGAGCAGCTGGGCTTCTTCATGGGCTGATACGTAGCGGTCCATCAAAGCTAAATCCAGTACGGCCAAGTAGTTCTCCTCCGTAGCCGTGCCCGAAAATTCCGGCAACCGGGTCGCAAGCTTTTCCAGAAAATGCCCGGCAGATTCAGCTCTGTACTGGGACCGCTTAACTGGAACGACGCGCGAGCGCGGCGTGGAATCAAACCACCGCCCTGTCGAGGCTAAACGCAGTCGTCCGTCCCATTCTGGTTCATCGGGATCCAGTTCCATGTAGCGCGAAAGCAATGTCGCTGTGGCCGTCGCATCTCCCACTGCGCTGTGAGCCTGTTGCAACTCGATGCCAAAGGAATCGCAGCAGTCTTGAAGCGAGCGGCCTGCGCCTTGCAGGTAGCGGTGGGACATTCGCATGGTGCACATTCCTTGCGCCAGGAAGGTCTCGGGCACCGGCAGGCCGCACTTGCGGAATTCAGCCTCAAGGAATCTGGAATCGAAGGAAAGATTGTGTGCCACGAGCACTGTGCCCGATAGCCTCCAATGCAGTTCTTCTGCCAGGTCCTTGAAGCTGGGCGCATCGAGCACGTCGCGGCTCTGGATGCCATGGATTGATTGCTTGCCAAGATCGCGTTGCGGGTTGATCAGTGTTTCCCACGAGTCGACAATCGTGCCCTGCCGATTCATGGTGACTATCGCAATTTCGGCGATGCGGTCGTTCCCTCCGGGGAACAGGCCGGTGGTTTCGGTATCCACGATGGAAAAGAATTCGTCGCTCATGACCGCTCCTGGGAGAAAGATTGTTAGTTCAATCTATAGCAGCAGCGGATCATTTTATCCTTAGCCAAGTGGCCAATCTTGGGGTCCTGGCAGTGGGGGCCAGAAGCGCGAGCGAACTGGGCCCAGACGATCTTCGTCTGGGCCGAGTTTCAGTTCCGCTGTGGTACTTGGCTGGTCTAGCCGGCCAGCTCAACCTTTTGGGTTGGCTTCTGGGCGCCGACACTGCGGCGCAGCATGATGAACAGCAAGATCATGCCTGCGGTGATCGACATGTGGCCAAGACCCGCGATGCCCGAGATCATCTTGGACGACTCAACGCCTAGTACGGTCATGATGCCGTGGGTGAGCTGCATGCCCGCGGTTAGGATCACGCCCGCGTTGTAGGTGCCCATGAACCACGCGAAGAGCTTGCGGTGCTCGCTCAGGCCGAAGGCCTTTTCCAGAAGGAGCACCAGCAGCAAGATGATGAAGCCCAGCACCAGCAGGTGGGTGTGGACTACGGAGAGCTGGGTCCACTGGCCTTCAGCGAAGCCGTTCATCTTGGTGAATTCACGGTAGAAAAGACCGGAAGCTACACCGAGGACCATGTAGGCGAAGGAGAAAATCACGAGCTTACGCATTGATTTTGTTTTCTTTCTGAACGGTTGGTTCTGCAGTTGCTTCTGCAGCGGAGGAGGTTGTGCCGAAGAGTGGATGCTTGCCTGAGTCCAGGACTGCGAACAGCGCCGGGAGCAGCAGGGTGCGAACGACGAAGGTGTCCAGCAGGACGCCGAGTCCGACGATCAGGCCGAGCTGGCCTAATACCGTGAGCGGCAGTGTTGCCAGTGCCGCGAAGACACCTGCCAGCACGAGCCCGGCACTGGTGATCACCGAACCGGTGCGGCTTGCGGCCAGTACCACTGCGTCGCCCAGCGCCAGCACCTGCGAGTCTTGGCGAACTCGCTGGGTCAAGAAGATGGTGTAGTCCACGCCCAAGGCGACCAAGAAGACGAAGGCCAGCAGCGGCACCTGGACATCCAAGGCGTTGGCCTCGAAGACCACCGAGGAAACCAGGGAACCCAAGCCGACGGCGGCGGCCGCGCTGAGCAAATTCACCAGACCCAAGGCAAGTGCGGTTCGCCAGGAACGGGTCAGCCAGCCGAGCATCACGAAGCAGATGACCATGATCAGCGGGGTAATCACGAACAGGTCGCGCAGGTGCATCTGGTGCGAATCAAGCTGTTCGGCGCTCTGCCCGCCAATGAGCACCTGCCCGGTGCTGCCGGTTGCCGCAGCACCGCGCAGGTCCGCTATCAGGTCCTGCGCCATGGCCGAGCTGGGATCGACAGCCGAGATGACAGAGAACTGCTGCCATGGCGTGGTGCCGAGCTGGGAGGATTCGCCAACACGCTTGACGTTTTCGACTCCGGAGAATTCATCTCGCAGGACCTGGACATCGGTCCCCTGCGCCAACACGGTGATCGGCTGGGTTTCACCTGCGGGGAAGTGCTCAGCCAGGGTCTGCATGGCACTGGAAGACTCGGTGGCGGTACGGAACTGCTGGGTCTGGTCCAGGCCGATACGCGTACCGGTCAACGCTCCAGCCAGCACCATGAGCAAGACCGCCAATGCTGCCAAGTTCAGGCCCGGACGGGTCATCACAGCACGAGCAGCACGTCCGAAGAAGTTTTCTTTCTTGCTTTCCTGTCCCGGACGGGGGACCAGCGGCCAGAACGCCTTGCGCCCGGCAAAGGCCAGGATCGGTGGCAGCGCAAAGAGCACGAAGAACGCAGCGATCAGCAAGCCAGCGGCGCAGACGATGCCCAGCCCGCGGGTATCTTCCATGACGGCCAGTCCCAAGGTCAGCAGGGCCAGCACTACGGTGAGGTTGGAGGTCAGAATCGCTTCGAAGCTGGCCGCCCACGCCTTGGACAGCGCCTGGCGGTGATCAGCATTCTTCTGCAGTTCATCGCGGTAACGGGAGATCAGCAGCAAGGCGTAGTTGGTACCGGCGCCGAAGACCAGCACGCTGAGCACGCCGGAGTCGAAGTGCAGATTGAAGGCGTTGCCCAGCAGGTTCGCCACCAGGGAGGCGCTGCGATCGGCGAGGGCAACAACGACCAGCGGGATCAGCCAGAGTACCGGCGAACGGTAGGTGAGGATCAGCAAGACTGCCACGATGCCCACCGTGACGGCCAGCAGGGTGAAGTCCGCCCCGGCGAAGGCATTGGTGATATCTACTGCGAAGGCGGTAGAACCAGTGACCTGCACGGCCAGCCCCTGAATGGGATGGGCCTGGATCCAGTTGCGGACCTCATCCAGCTTCTGGCGGTCGGCCGTATCGGAGACCGTATCCCAGGTGAGCGGAACCATGGCTGCCTGCTGGTCTTCGCTGGCCATGGTGCGGCCGGCGGACACCTCCGCGTCGTGGGCTAGCGCCGCGGTCTGCTCATCAAGGGCAGCGGTGTCGGCATTGCTCAACGCATGGCCATCGGTGCGGTTGGCCACCAGCAAAGCCGAGCTCTGGGAATCGCTGGTGTTGGCATCCAGGATTTCGGCGACCTGTGCCGATTCGGAGCCTTCGACCAGGGAGCTGGCCGCACGGGTTGGGGCTTGGATGCTGCTCAGCGCACCAAAGAGAACGAGAACTACTGCAAAGATGCCGGCGGCCCAAATGCGGGCTCCGCGGCGGTTGGTCAGCGAATCGCCGATCCGGGGGATAACTGGAACTTTCATAGTTCCAGTTAACGAGATTTCGCAGGTCAGGCCATCGTGGAAAGGGGTGAATAAAACTTCAACCGAAAGGTTGAGACGCACCCCGGCGTGTCACCGGGATTCTGTTGATCAGCTACAGCAGTCCGTGGTCTTTGGCCTTGTTGATCGCGTCGGTACGCGTAGTTGCTTGGAGCTTGTCGAAAATGTGGACCAGGTGGGTTTTGACCGTCGCCTCCGAGACGAACAGGGCCTTGGCGATCTGCTTGTTGCCGGCACCGGTAGACAGTTGGACCAATACGTCCTTTTCGCGCTTGGTGAGCTCGATTTTGGGACGGCGCATGCCCTCGACAACGCGCTGGGTCATCTCCGGGGCCAGGACCATGTGCCCGGCGGAGGCTTGGCGGATGGATTCGACGATGGTCTGGGCACTGACATCCTTGAGCAGGTAGCCGGCAGCTCCAGCTTCGATGCAAGTGAGCAGCTCTGAGTCCTTGTCGAAGGTGGTCAGGATCAGCACATAAGGCGGTTTGGCCAGTTGGCGGATCGCCGCGGTGGTTTGTGCGCCATTCATCCCGGCACCCAAGCGCAAGTCGCAGAGCACCACATCGACGGTGCTGGCCTTGACGAATTCCACCGCTTCCTCGCCGCTGGAAACCTCGCCAATGACAACGATGTCGTCGTAGTTCTCGAACAGCGCGCGCAGGCCGGTCCGCACGATGGGGTGGTCGTCGACCAGCAGGATCCGGATCATGAGTTGTCCTTTGCTAAGCGAAGCGGAAGGTGGGCGCACAGGGCGGTGCCTTCACCGGGTGAGCTCTCGACATCCAAACCGCCGCCGAGTTCGCGCAGGCGCTGGTTCATTGCGGTCAGGCCGAAGCCTCCGGTGTGCGTACTGGTTTGCACGCGACCAGTATTGGGAACGAAGCCGATGCCGTCATCGACAATATCCAAACGTACCTCGTCGCCGCTGGACCCCAGGCTGAGCGCCACCGTGGAGGCCTGGGCATGGCGCAGCACGTTGGACAGGGCGGATTGGGTGGTGCGCAGCAGCGCGATCTGCACATTCGGATCCAAAGTGGGCAGCCCCGGTTCGATATCCAATCGGGTCTCCAACTTCGAATCGGCCTTGAAATTCTCCAAGACGCGGCCCAAGGCTCCGGCGAGCGCCTGGGAATCGAGTTCTGCCGGAGCCAGGGCGGCGATGATGCGACGCAAATCGGTCAGCGCCTGCCCGGAAAGCTCATCGATGCGGCTCAGGGCCGCCGAGGCAGCTTCGGGATCCCTGGACGCTTCGGCCGCCTTGGCATGCAATCCGATGGAGGAGAGCTGCTGGGCGACGGTGTCGTGGATTTCGCGGGCCAGACGGGTGCGTTCGGTGGCGATGCCAGCCTCATGCTGGGAGCGGGCCAATTCTCCTTGCAGGTCTGCCATTTCCTGCTGGGCTCGCACCAGGGAATCCACCAGGGAAGTACGTGCTTCCGCGTCGCGTTCCATCTGCAGGTATCCGCGGGAGATGCCCCAGGCGAATAGCCCGCCAACCAAGGGGCCGGCAATGGCGGCAATGCTGAGCTCGGCATTGTGCAGGTAGGGAGCGAGCAAAGTAAAGGCGTAGACGACCACTGACCACAATATTGAGGGAAGAAATGGCAGCTGGTGGCCCAGGAGAAGCCAAAGGCTGAAGGCCAACCACATGAATTCAGCGGAAACGAAGAGGCTTGCAATCCAGATCCCTAGCAGCAGCGCCAACCACCACGCGGGCTTGGCGAAGACTCCTTTCTTGGCACGGGAAACGAAGCCGAGGCTGTACCAAGTGGCGAAGAGTACCGAGACGAGGATCGCGGGCAGGACATTTCCTTGCGCTGAAATCTGTCGCAGCAACGCGATGGCAAGCAGGATTGCCGTCACCAGGTGCTGCCCCCAGCGCAGCACCACTGGCGAGGCCAACGAGTGCTGCTGATTCTGGGTGTCCAACCACTGCGGCTCGGAAGTACTCATGAATGCCAGCCTACTAAAGGCTGCTGCCGGTTATTGATCGGCAAGTATTACCAGTTGAGCTGTCGCTCTGGTCATGGCCACGTATCTGCGCACGGCTCCGCTTAATCCGGTGCCGAAGGAGCGTGGCTGGCAGACGAGCACCAGATCGAATTCCAGGCCCTTGGCGTTCTCTGGCGAAAGAAAGCGGACCCTGCCAGAGTTGTGGAAGCCAGAGGCCCCGATAACTGCCGCCGTGCCCTCGGCATTTTCGCCTAGCCAATCATCGAGTATTAATTCCAGTTCGGTCAGGCGGGCATAACGCACCGGTGCACCATCCGTGCGCAATGATCGCGGCACGTTCGCCTCGGGCATCTGTGCCTGGATCTGTTCTGCGGCTGCTTCCATGATCTGTGCCGTGCTGCGGTAGTTGACCCGCAAGCGGGATACGGAGATGCCGCGAATGCCAATCCTGGCCAAACGCTGTTCCCATGTCGTGTTGAAGCCGTGAACGGCCTGGGCCCTATCGCCCACAATCGTCAGGCTCCCTGATGGGCAACGGCGTTGGATCATTGCCCATTGCGCATCGGTCAGGTCCTGGGCTTCATCGATGATGACATGCGAAAAGGGTCCGTCGTAATTGAGCGAGGCCAAATTGTTCTCCGGAGCTCCGGCGAGAAGCTGCTCCTGGAGATCGTGGTGGATGAGCTGGGATGCCAGATCCTCGTTGTCGTCAACCGAGTCCATCAGATCATCAACGACGTTTTTCCATCGAGTACGCTCGGCGTGCACTCTGAACTGTTCATCACGACGTTTCGCTTCGCTGTGCGGGTCGCCAATGAGAAAGCGCGCAAGGTCAATCAGCGGAATATCCGACGTGGTCCATCGGCCAGAAGCCGAACTTGCCAGTAGCTTTTCGATCTCTTCGTTGCCAAGGTCTCTGCCGCTGTAGCGGAGCAGCTCCGGGGTTGAATAGAGCGCCCGCAGCAGCTTGCATGGATCCAGGACAGGCCAGTGCTCATCGAGCAACCCATTCAGTGCTGGATTTCTCTCCCACTCCGAGCGCGGCAGTGGCTTCGTGTCTTCGCCAATGAGGGCTTGGGGGAGCAATTGATCAATGAGGGCATCACGCAATTCGATGCGTGCTTCATTGTGCGGCGTTGCTTCGCCAATCATGGTGACCGCAGTGCGCCACAGCTGCGTTGTCAGAGTGGCTTGAGCTTCCCCAAAGTCGATTTGAAGGTCAGCCGAGGGGGGCTCTTCAAAGACCTGCACGGCCCTCTTGACTGCATCCAGCATTGCCAGGCTGGATTTAATGCGGTGGACTCCGTGATCCGGTTCCGAGGGCAAATCATCGCCAATCGAAACTATGTTCGAAGGTGTTGAAATGAGCACCTCGTCCTCGCCGAGATTCGGAAGAATGTCAGCGACATAGGAGCTATAGGCCTCGTGCGGGCTTACCACCAAAACCTTGCCACCCTGGCGTTGAAGCCGTGGGTCCGCATGCAGCAAATAGGCGGCTCGATGCAGGGCGACCACCGTCTTGCCGGTACCCGGCCCTCCGTCAACTACCAGCGCGCCTTGCGAGCTTCTCCGGATGATCGCGTCCTGGTCCGACTGGATGGTTGCGAGCACGTCCTGCATTTTTGGTGAACGCTTGCTGCCAAGGGAAGCGAGAAATGAAGAGTGGTCATCCAGGCGGGCATGGGAAGCCAGCTGGGAGGAATCAAACACTTCATCCCAATAGTCGCAGATGCGTTGCCGGCGCCAACGGTAGCGGCGTCTCATGGCCAACCCATGGTCCTTCTCATGGGTAGCGGCGAAGAATGGTTCTGCTGCAGGGGCTCGCCAATCAAGCAGCAGCTGCTTGCCCTGGTCGTCGCTCAAGCCACTGCGGCCAATGTAGAGGCGCTCGCCGGTCCCGGCTGTTTCCATGAAGCCCAAGCAGGCGTAGGGGCCCATGCGGTCCAGCTGGCGCAGCCGCTGGGCTAATTCGCTGAGTTCAACATCGCGTTCAAGGGATTGCTGCAGCACGCCGGCCTGGTCTTGTCCTCGTCGGGCGATGCGCTCCAAAATTTCGGATCGAAGCTGCCCAACCCGGTTGGCAATTTCGCAGAGCCGTTGCTGGTCCTCGCCAATCTCGGCCGAGTTCTCCGGTACTGGACTGTGTTCGATGGCATCGAAATAGCTGGTGTTTGCGATTTTGGCAGGCACGCGGGCTCCTTGGTCTAGCTAGTTCTCGTGGGGAAGATATTGATTATGGACCCTCTGCGGGGCCTTGCGGCAAGGCCCCCTGGGCGCGCTATCCTGAAAATGCAGGGAATGGCGTTTTCGGTTTTCCAGCTGCGTACTGTGAGCCTGCGCTCACTTGCATTTCGAAGGCTGCCGGGAATTTTCAGCTGGGGCATCACGCGGTAGGATATAAGGACTGCGACTTTGATCCGGCTATCACCGGTGAGTCTTCGGAAGAACCGCGAACATCATGAACGCCAAGTAGAACCGAACGGGACCAGCCCGTCACAGCTGAAGATAAGCGATTCCCCATCATTGCGGCGGGGGATAAGCGGGGTGGTACCGCGGCATTCGTGCCGTCCTCGTAGGCAAGGATTTATCGACCCTACGCTTGAAGGACGGCCCATTCGATGAGCTTCTACCCGAAGGTCACTACAGACCCAACCGGTTCGACCCCGGCTTCACCGCGATTCCCAGATCTTGAGAAGCGCGTCCTCGAATACTGGAAGAACGACGACACTTTCCAGGCCTCCATTGACCAGCGCGAGGGCGAAGAATTCGTCTTCTACGATGGCCCTCCCTTCGCTAACGGCCTGCCGCACTACGGCCACCTGCTCACCGGCTACGTCAAGGACCTGGTAGCGCGCTACCAGACCCAGCGCGGCAAGCGCGTGGAGCGCCGCTTCGGCTGGGACACCCACGGCCTGCCAGCCGAGCTGGAAGCCATGAAGCAGCTGGGCATGACCGACAAGAAGCAGATCGAAGCCATGGGCATCGACAAGTTCAACGACGCCTGCCGCACCTCGGTGATGAAGTATGCCGATGAGTGGAAGCAGTACGTGAACCGCCAGGCTCGCTGGGTCGACTTCGAAAACGACTACAAGACCCTGAACGTCGAGTTCATGGAATCGGTCATCTGGGCTTTCAAGCAGCTTTCGGACAAGGATCTGACCTACAAGGGCTTCCGCGTGCTTCCGTACTGCTGGAAGGACGAGACCCCGCTGTCCAACCACGAGCTGCGCATGGACGACGACGTCTACAAGAACCGCCAGGACCAGACCGTCACCGTGGGCTTCACCATCCTTGCCGGTGAAACCGAAGCCTCCAAGGCACTTGCCGGCGTGCAGGCCCTGGCGTGGACCACCACCCCGTGGACCCTGCCAACCAACGCCGCACTGGCCGTGCACCCGGCGATCGACTACGTCGTGGTTCCTGCAGGCGAGGCCGGCGTGAAGGCTTCGGCCGCCGCCGGGCCATTCCTGCTGGCCCGCGACCTGCTGGGCTCCTACGCCAAGGACCTGGGCTACAAGGATGCCAAGGAAGCCGCTGCGGCCATCACCTCCAGCTACACCGGTGAGCAGCTTGCCGGCGTGCGCTACCAGCCGCTGTGGGACACGTACACCGACACCGAGAAGTACGGCACCGAAAACGCCTGGCAGATTCTCACCGCCGACTACGTCACTGTGGCCGACGGCACCGGCATCGTGCACCAGGCTCCGGCCTACGGCGAGGATGACCAGAAGGTCTGCGAAGAGCACGGCATCCCGGTGATCCTCTCGGTAGACGAGGGCGCCAAGTTCCTTCCTGTCTTCGGCAACGGCCCGCTGGCCGAGATCGCCGGTGTGCAGGTCTTCGACGCCAACAAGACCATCACCAATGTGCTCAAGGACGAGGCCAAGCTGGTCAAGCAGGCCTCCTACGAGCACTCCTACCCGCATTGCTGGCGCTGCCGCACCCCGCTGATCTACCGCGCGATCTCCTCGTGGTACGTCGAGGTCTCCAAATTCAAGGACCGCATGGTCGAGCTGAACGAGCAGATCAACTGGATCCCGGGCAACGTCAAGCACGGCCAGTTCGGCAAGTGGCTGGAAAACGCCCGCGACTGGTCCATCTCGCGCAACCGCTACTGGGGTTCGCCGATCCCGGTGTGGGAATGCACCGGTGCCGAATGCGAGCACCGCGAAGTCTTCGGCTCGCTGCAGGAAATGCAGGACTTCTTCGGCCGCATGCCGGTCAACCACGAAGGCCAGCCTGACCTGCACCGCCCATTCATCGACGAGCTGACCAAGGCCCATGAGGGCTGCGCCGAATCCGGCACCCTCAAGCGCGTGGAAGACGTGCTCGATGTCTGGTTCGACTCCGGCTCGATGCCGTACGCCCAGGTGCACTACCCGTTCAACAACCAGGAATGGTTCGATTCCGGCCACCACCCGGCGGACTTCATCGTGGAGTACATCGGACAGACCCGCGGCTGGTTCTACACCATGCACGTGCTCTCCACCGCGCTCTTCGACCGCCCGGCCTACACCAACGTGATCTCCCACGGCATCGTGCTGGGCTCGGACGGGCAGAAGATGTCCAAGTCCCTGCGTAACTACCCGGATGTCACCGAGGTCCTGGACCGCGACGGCTCCGATGCCATGCGCTGGTTCCTGATGGCCTCGCCGATCCTGCGCGGCGGCAACCTGGTCGTGACCGAACAGGGCATCCGCGATGGCGTGCGCCAGGTGCTGCTGCCGCTGTGGAACGTCTGGCACTTCTTCAACCTCTACACCAACTCCGCCAACAACGGGGCCGGCTACGAGGCCAAGCGCTCGATGGACTCCACCGACCCGCTGGACCAGTACATGCTGGCCGCCACGGGCCAGCTGGTACGCGAAGTCACCGAGGCACTGGATTCCTACGAGGTCTCCGATGCTACCGAGGCCGTGCGCCAGTACATGGACACCCTGACCAACTGGTACGTGCGCCGTAGCCGCCAGCGTTTCTTCGATGAAGACACCCAGGCCTTCGACACCCTGTACACCGCGCTGGAAACCCTGGTGAAGGTCACCGCTTCGCTGCTGCCGCTGGCCAGCGAAGAGATCTTCCGCGGGCTGACCGGCGAACGTTCGGTGCACCTGGAGGACTGGCCAGAAGCCAGCGAATTCCCAACCGACGCCGCGTTGCTGGAAACCATGGAAACCACCCGCAAGATCTGCTCCGTGGGCTCCTCGCTGCGCAAGGCCAAGAACCTGCGCGTGCGCCTGCCGCTGGCCGAGCTGAAGGTTGTGCTCACCGGCGCTGCCCGCCTGGAAGGCACCTACGCGTCGATCATCAAGGACGAGCTGAACCTGAAGGCCGTCACCTTGATCGATGCCGAAGGCGTCGACGCCGCCAGCTACGGCATCAGCCAGCAGCTGGTAGTGAACGCCCGTGCGGCCGGTCCGCGCCTGGGCAAGAACGTGCAGCAGGCGATCAAGGGCGCCAAGTCCGGGGACTGGTCGGTCACCGACGGGGTGGTCACCGCGGGAGGACTGGAACTGGCCGAGGGCGAATACACCCTGGACACCGTGGTGGATGCAGCAGGCGAAATTGCCGCGGCAGTCATCGACGGCGGCTTCCTGGTGCTGGATACCGAGGTAACCGAGGCACTGGCTGCCGAAGGCACCGCACGCGACATGATCCGCTCCATCCAGTCCGCCCGCAAGGACGCGGACCTGCAGGTATCGGATCGCATCCACACCGTGGTCACCGCCAACACGGCCGCCATCGCGGCACTGGAAGCGAACCGCGAGCTGGTGGCAGGTGAAACCCTGACCGCGCAGCTGGAACTTGTCGCCGATGATTCGGTAGATGGCGAGCAGGTCACCGTGGCCAAGCTGGATTCTGGAAAAGTCGAGGCCAACTAGTGAGCGAATTGGACCGCGTCTACGCGCAACTGCTTTCCCGTGCGCCGGAAAACAAGATGGAACCGCGCATGGATCCGATGTTCCGCGCGATGGAGATCCTCGGCGAGCCGAACAAGGCTTGCCCGGTCATCCACATCACCGGCACCAACGGCAAGACCTCGACCGCACGCATGATCGAGTCGCTCTTGATGGCGCACGACTTGCGCACCGGCCGCTACTCCTCGCCGCACCTGATCTCGGTCACCGAGCGCATCGCCATTGACGGTGCCCCGGTAGACGACGGGACCTTCGTGCGCGTGTGGGATGAAATCAGCCCGTTCCTTCAGATCGTGGACACCGAGCTCGTCGAGCGCGGCGAAAACAAGCTGACCTACTTCGAAGCTGTCACCATCCTGGCCTTCGCGGTTTTCGCCGAGGTTCCGGTGGATGTCGTGGTGCTCGAAGTCGGCCTGGGCGGCATCACCGACGCCACCAACGTGGCAGATGCCGACGTTTCGGTGATCACCCCGATCTCCTTGGACCACACCGATCTGCTGGGGGATACCCCGGGCGAGATTGCCGAAGAAAAGGTCGGCATCCTCAAGCCCGGCGGCTACCTGGTCTCTTCGGTGCAACCGGTGGATGCCGCCGACGTGCTGCTGGCTCGCGCCCGCGAGCTTGAGGTGCCGGCAGCTTTCGACAGCCTGGACTTCAAGCTCCTGGAACGCCAGCATGGCGTGGGTGGGCAGCTGCTGTCCATCCAGGGCCAAGCGGCGCGCTACGACGAGATCTTCCTGCCATTGTTCGGTGCCCACCAGGCGCAGAACGCCACCGTGGCCTTGGCTGCGGTGGAGGCCTTCCTGGGCGGCGGCCAGCGCGAGCTGAATGCCGATCTGGTCCGCGACGGCTTCGCGGCCGCCACCAGCCCGGGCCGCCTGGAACTGGTCCGCGCGGCACCGAGCATCCTGGTGGATGCCGGCCACAACCCGGATGGCATACGCGTCACCGCAGAGGCGATCAAGGAATCCTTCGGCTTCACCCGCCTGGTGCTGATGGTTGGCATCTTGCAGGAGAAGGACGCCGAAGCAATGCTTTACACCATGCGCGAGCAGTACGGTGACATGGTTGAGGACATTTGCATCACCCAGTCGTCCTCGCCGCGGGCCATCCCGGCCGGCGAACTGTCCACCATGGCGATCGACGCTGGCTGGCCGGAAGAGGACATCCACGTCACCGAGGACCTGGAAGATGCCATCGAATGGTCGGTGGGCCGCGCCGAGGCAGGCAACGACTTGTCCGGCGGCGTGCTGGTGACCGGTTCGATTACGCTGGTGGGCGAGATTTCACTGTTGCTCAAGGGAGGCGAATCCTGATGGCTAAACTCACCCGTGCCCAGCGCGAGTGGCGTCCTGGGATGAAGAAGAAGCAGCGCTCCACGAAAATGATGTTCGCATCAACAGTGCTGGTCTGCGAGGCGCTGCTGGCGGTGTTCGTCACCCTCGCGGCCTTCGGGCTCAAGCGTGGCGGAGAACCGGTGGTCGTGCTCAGCCTCGGCGCTGCCGTGGCGCTGCTGTGCATCTTCAACTGCGCCCTGCTGGGCAAGAAGATCGGCTACATCATCGGCTGGATCCTGCAGGTAGTGTTCTTCCTGTGCGGCTTCATCCTGCCGGACATGTTCTACCTCGCAGCGGCCTTCGCCCTGTGCTGGTGGTATGCGCTGAACAAGGGCGGCGAAATCGACGCAGTGAACAAGCGCCGCGCCGCCGCCCAAGAAGCCTGGGAAAAAGCGAACCCCGAGCAAGCCTGAGAACCTAAGAAGTACATCAACGATACGAAGAGGTAGTCACATGACTGAACGTACCCTGATCCTGGTCAAGCCAGATGGCGTCAAGCGCGGTCTGACCGGACAGATCCTTGGCCGCATTGAAGCCAAGGGCTACACCATTGCCAAGCTGCAGCAGCTGGAAGCTACTCGCGAGCTGCTCGCCGAGCACTATGCAGAGCACGAAGGCAAGCCATTCTACGAGCCGCTGGTTGAGTTCATGCTCTCCGGTCCGGTGGTAGCGATCGTGGCTGAAGGCCAGGGCGTTATCCCCGGCTTCCGTTCGCTGGCTGGCACCACCGACCCGACCACCGCGGCTCCAGGCACCATCCGTGGCGACTTCGGCCGCGACTGGGGCCTGAAGGTCCAGCAGAACCTGGTCCACGGTTCGGACTCCGTCGAGTCCGCCGAGCGCGAGATCGGCATCTGGTTCGGCAAGTAGATCGAAACGCGAAAATCCCGGCAGTTGGAAACTGCCGGGATTTTTCATGCCTGGAAGCGGGTCCTAGAACCAGTCATCCAAACTGTCCTGGGCGAGCATAGCTCCTTGCGGGCTAGCTGCCTGCTGCACCGAACTTCCGAGCGCCTGTGCGGTCGAGTCCAGCGGCAGCTGCTCTGCAGCGCCGATCCTGACCACCTGGTGGTGGTCGGTGATAGGGCCGACTATGTGCGAAAGATACTTATCTGCTCCGTCATTGCTGAATTCCAGCACGTGGATACCTCCCAGTCTTCAGTGCGCGTTAGCACATTGATTGCGGGCGAAGCGTGGCGCGGGTTTTCCCTGTTGGGGAAAACGAAGAGATGCAGCAAAACTTCTCAAGGCGATTGCGCATCCCGCGTCGCTCCACTTCCATCACTTCAGTCACATTAAACACACAAACCACATCCACGGCAACGCGGGATCGGGTCCACCGGTCTTGTCCCCAGCGCGAAAACCCCGGGAAGCCGGGGCTGGATGAGGGCATGAACTCTTTGAGAATTAATTGGAAATAATTCGATCAAGAGCATTTAAGTGGCAAAAGGAAGGGCGCCCCTGACGTGCAGGAGCGCCCCAGCCGCAACAGCTACTCGGAATCCTTGAGGGATTCCTGGTGCTGTTCCTTCGCTTCGAGTTTGTCGAAAGCCGCTTGCTCTTCGCTGATCTCGACTTCAGACTTGATGTCCTCGCTGGCTTCAGCCACCGCATCGGATTTGTCGCGCCCGGTCCATACCTTGATCACCGCCCATGAAGCGGCCACCAGTGGCACCGCCAGGACGGCGCCAACGATGCCTGCCAGGACGGTGCCTGCGGTCAGTGCCATCAGCACGACCAGTGCATGCAGGCTCAGGGCGTTGGCCATGACGACCGGCTGCAGGAAGTTGCCCTCCAGCTGGTTCACCAGGATCACCGCAGCCAGCACGATCAGCGCCACCACAGGTCCGTTGGTAACCAATGCAATCAGCGTGGCCAAGATGCCGGCAACGGTCGCACCTACCATCGGCACGAAGGAGCCGAGGAAGACGATGACGCCTAGCGGGATGGCCAGTGGAACCTGCACGATCAGCAGCGTCGCGGTGATGCCCAAAGCATCCACTGCGGCCACGGTGGCAGTACCGCGGATGTAGCCGCCGAAGGTGCGCAGCGCGCGGTCGCCGGAAAGAATCCACTTGTTGCGGTAGTGGCGTGGAGTCCATGACACGGCAAAGGCCCAGATCTTGTCGCCGTCCTTCAGGAAGAAGAACAGGATTACCAGCAACAGGACCAAGCCGGTCACGAAGCTGCCTGCTGCGCTCAGCGTGTTCAAAGCGCCGGTGCCGAACTGGGAACTGGTCAAGAAGCCGGTTACCGTTTCGACAACATTATCGATCTGGCTCTGGTCGACGCTGAAAGGCATCGTGCCGATGAAGCCCTGAACCATGTCATTGAGCTGGTTGAAGCCCTCAACAGCTTGGTCAACGAGCTTTGGCCATTCCTTGATGACCGAGAAGACCAGGCCGGTGCCAATGCCTCCGAGGACCAATAGGGATCCGAGGAAAACGATCCATGCTGCCAGCATCGGGGAAACAAACTTGCGCAGCTTGACCACCAGGGGCCACAACGCACAGGAAATGATGACGGCCAGCAACGTCGGGATCACGATCATGGTCAAGCGGAGCATGCCGATGATGAGGAATGTTGCCAGCGCGCCAACTACCAGCAGCTGGGCGCTTCGAATGCCTAGGCGTCCTAGCAAGTCGGTCCACAGGCTGGTGACCGTGAAATCTGGTTTGGCGTCCCTGGCCGGAACACGGTGGTGCTCGGCAGGTGTCGGCTTGTCGTCCTGAGGTTGCTTTTTCAACAACGCGGCGGGCCTGACCTTACGGAAAAAAGCCATAGTCGCTCCTTGTAGCTGGTTCTGATAGCTCTAACAATAGGCTAACGACTTGACAAGGTCCCAAGGCAACACCGAAATGCTGATTTTTTGGCGTTCGCACTGGCCACTAACCCGTTTTCGTGCCCGAAGGCTTTGATTCGTGCACCCACGGGCTGATTTCCCCGGCATTCCTGCGGCGGGAATGGCTCTGCGGCGACGGTGGCTGCAATGATGCCCGGCTTTTCGCAAATCCGTTCTTGAAGTGCAATGTCGCGGTATGCGCCGGTCCATTGTCATCGTGCGGCAGGTCACATAAGGTGAGGTGTGGCTGGTGCCATTTGGATTAGTCAATCGGAATGCTCCACGGGCCATTCGAGCACTCGCACGGTACAAGGAGCAAAGCTTTGCCAGATCCCAGGAAATCATCATTGTCCAAGCGATCCATCGCGCTGGGTGCGGCGGTCTTCGCCGTCGTTGCGCCGTTGGGGTTAGCGGCGCCGGCCAACGCCGATGCCAATTTCCCGTCGCCTAACGGAGAAACAAATATTTCGAGCATTCTCAGCTACGAAGACACAGTCAAGGAATTGCAGAAGATCGAATCCAATTCCCGGTTCGACGTTGATGCGTTCACGCTCCAAGAGGCAGGAACGCAGGTCAGCGAGTCAGAACAGGGCAGGGATCTGTATGTGGCAACTGCGGGGCACGGCCCTGAGGACGTTTGGCTGCAGGGGCGCATCCACGGCAATGAGCCCTATGGAACCGACTCGCTCCTGACGCTGCTCAAGGAGCTTGGCGCCAACGGATCGGCAGACTACGACCTGCTCCGTGACAAGTACACCTTCCACTTCATCCCGATGTACAACCCCGACGGTTCGGAGGAGAATGTTCGGCAGACAATTTTGTGGGATCAGGAAACGAATGCTCCGCAGCTTGATGCCAGGGGCAACCAGCAAAGAGTCGACCTGAACCGCGATTGGACGCTGGAGGGCTTCGTTGCCAACGAATCACTGGCGTATTACGAGTACTGGACAATGGTGGATCCCGCGTTCGGCGTCGATGTGCATCACCAGGGCCTGAAGAAGGAGTGGGGTACAGGCGATGACGTGACTTTGTCGCTCGGTATCTCCCTCGCGCCAGGTGGCCCGACCTTGCCTGGAATCGAGAATGGCGCTTATGACGTGCTTACTCGCCAGATGCAAGTGCATGTGTATGACGAGCTGTCGAAGTACGGCGCGTTCAACATCGACCGCTACCAGGTGGGCGACGGAATGGAAATCGACATCAAGGGCGGCGTCGTCTCTGCAATGATGCTGGGCTTGAACTACCGGGGGCTCAATGCCGACGGGCATCGAAACCCGGTGGTCTTCTTTGAAACCAGTGGAAATAGCAGTGACGGAAGCCTCGGGCAGAAGTCCCGCGGCAAGTTGATTCGCCAAAATGTTCTTGCGCTCAAGGAATTGCTGCTCGGAATGGCATCGGGCGAAGTCCAGCAAGAAGATCCAGAACGCTGGGAAGAAATCCCTCACCAGCCTGTAACGGGCTATCAGACCGATTATGCGGGTCTGGTCCAGAAGTGAACTGACGCAGCAGAGCTGGGGCCGCGCAGTGCGCGGCCCCAGCTCTGTTGAGGTCTCGTTCTCTGCCTGTGCGGACTACCTGGCGTTGAAGTACTCCTTGGCCAGCAGGCCCATGATGATCTTGTCGTGGAACGACCCATCGTGGAATCCAGCCTGGCGCACCCGGCCCTCTTCGCGGAATCCTGCGCGGTTAAAGGTGCGCAGTGCGCGCTCGTTGTACGCCCAGGCATTCAAGCCGATGCGGTTCAAGCCCATCTCGCGGAAGCCGTAGTCGATGATCATCTTGGTGGCCAAGGTGCCATAGCCTTGGCCCACATTTGAACCACCGATCATGATCATCAATTCGGCCGAACGGGCCGGCGCGTTGTAGTCGTACAAAGCGGTGTGCCCGATCAGCGTGTCATCGGGAAGCGTGATGGAAAGTCCCACGCCGTCGGTAGTGCCACGGTTGACGCTGCGCGATTTGAAGAGTTCTGCGGCTTCGGTGATCGGGTGGGGAAGTACCAGGTTGCCCTGCAGGGCCATGAATTCTGGGCTATTCCACCATTGGGTGAGGAACGCAAGATCTTCCTCTTGTAGTTCACGGAGCCGAAGGTGTTCGGAAATCAGCAGGTTGATTCCGTAGTCCTGGGCATTTTCTGTGTTCCATATGTCACTTGCCATGCTTCTAATCTACCGGGTCTAGCTGGGCAGTATCCGGAAGATCGTTGACGGCGAACCCTTCCCGGCCTTGCCGATGGCCGTTTTGACGCGGATCGAATGCCGAAGCGGGATGTCTTGGCGCCGGTGGCGCGCCGGGGTGCAACAAGCAGTGGCACAAGGCCGGCCGACCTGGTTGGCGGCGGGGTGGGGGAGCGCCAGGAACAGCACTGCGGGGCCGCTACCGAAGTAGCGGCCCCGCAGGTGGGCATGGAAGCCGGGCTCTAGCCGAAGAAGGCGAGCGGGAAACGCAGGACGACCGATGCGGCAACGAGCGCCCAGATGACGGCGGTAATGATCCAGCTCCACTCGGCGAAGAACTTCTTCACGCCGGCTCCAGCAGGAATCACGCCGGTAAGCACATTGCGTGCGGTCGTGAACACGAACAAGGGAATCGTCATGGCCCACACGACCATGCAGTAAGGGCACAGGGCGTTGATTTCATACAGGGCCTGGGACCAGAACCAGATCACCAAGCCCATAGCGGCGGTGATGCCCAGCTGGAAGCACAGCCAGAACCAGCGCTTCAGGTTTGTTGCGCCGGCCAGCAGGGCGAAGCCGATGGCGATAACAACAGCGAAGCAAACGATCCCGAAGAAGGGATTGGGGAATCCGAAGATTCCTGCCTGCTCGGATTTCATCACGGTGCCACAGGAGATCCAGGGATTGACGTCGCAACTGGTGATGTAGTCGGGGTTCTTGTACAACTCCAAGCGTTCCAGGACCAGGATTCCGGCGGCGAGCCAAGAGATCAATCCCGTAACGATGATGAACAGCCCGAAGCCGCGTTCCTTAGCCCACCAGGGCAACACGCCCGAGCCGTGGCTATTTTCTTGTAATGAAACCATGTTTTGACTATTCCATAAGTTCATAGGAAAGCGGGTTATTCCGCCAAGGCCTTTTTCATACTAGGAAGCATTTCTGTGCATCTGGTGAGAAGCAATGAACAAGGCGTGAACGAAATATGAGAGAATGGGAATGGTTGTTCGCGGATCCACAGTCTGCTTTCAACCCGACGACAGACTTTTGAAACAACAGATCGACAGGCGATGCATCGCTTCGGTTGAGTGCCCAATATGTGCGCCTCCCGGGGGAATACCGCGGATCGTAGGGCTGCAAAGGAAAGCAGCCGGTTTTCTTAGGCCACGTTGATCCGCAGGATTTGCGCCTGGTTCAGAAATTTGGACCAGCGTCGAACCCGCGGAAAATAGCGAGCTTTTGTGTCCGGACTACTGGAAGATAAGTAGGCCAAGCGACACGTGATGATTGTAGTTTCAGCAACGGCGCCGTCTGTGGAGGATGCCCGAGCGGGACATAGTAGGAGTACGCGAATTTAAATGAGCGCAGCAAATCAACGAAAGGGCGGAACGCAAGGTAATAAGCGGGGCAACCGTTCAACACGAGCCCGCCGTACCAGTGTTTCAACCACACCCGCGCGACCACTGCGTCGCGCCATGACCTTGGCCGAACTCAATGCCGCTGCCGGCGTCGAGGAAAGCCCATACCGCTGGCGGGCCACCCGCCGCACCCAGATTTCCACCCCTGATTCCACCAAGCGGGCCAGCCGCCAGGCCGAACGCCGGGCGCAGGCAGTGCGCAATACCGCGAATGACGAGGCCGTAGAGGTCGCCGCGGCCAAGCAGGAAGACGTCCAGGACAAGCAGGAAGACGTCCAGGAGCAGAGCGCTGAAATCGCTGCCCCGGCCGAGCAGGAAGTTGCACCGGTTGAGGAAGCGAACGACGTTGACCAGACCGGCATGCTGCTGGCCGAACACGGCAGCACCATGATCTTGAATCCTTTCGCCGTGCCGGAAACAGCTCAGGCTGTTCTGGCCCAGGCTGTTGCGAAGAAGCAGGAACCTGCTCGCCGCGCAGCTGCCGCAGATCCCGAGGCAGACGCCGATGCCGACGACGTGACTTCGCGCCGCCGCCGCCGCCGTCGCCGCGGGGAAGTGGATCTGGAACTTGAGGGCGGCTCGCAGGATGATCCGCCGAACACCGTTACCCGTGTGCGCGCCCCGCGTGGCAGTATCGAAAGCCACAGCTCGGTCAACGACAAGGTCGCTTCGGTGCGCGGTTCCACCCGATTGGAAGCCAAGCGCCAGCGCCGCCGCGAATCACGCGAAACCGGTCGCCGCCGCCAGGTGATCACCGAGGCCGAGTTCCTGGCCCGCCGCGAATCCGTCGAGCGCAAGATGATCGTGCGCCAGCGCGAGGACCGCATCCAGATCGGCGTACTGGAAGATGGAGTGCTTGCAGAGCACTTCGTCTCCAAGACCCAGCAGGATTCGCTGATCGGCAACGTGTACGTCGGCAAGGTGCAGAATGTGCTGCCATCCATGGAAGCTGCTTTCGTGGATATCGGCCGCGGCCGCAACGCCGTGCTGTACGCAGGCGAAGTGAACTGGGACGTAGCGGCTCTCGAAGGCGCGCCGCGCCGTATCGAGAACGCCCTGAAGGCTGGCGACTCGGTCCTGGTGCAGGTCACCAAGGACCCGGTAGGCCATAAGGGCGCCCGGCTGACCAGCCAGATCTCCCTGCCTGGCCGCTACCTGGTCTACGTGCCAGGTGGATCGATGACCGGCATCTCGCGCAAGCTCCCTGATGTCGAACGCCAGCGCCTGAAGAAGATCCTGAAGGACCACCTGCCGGAAAACGCGGGCGTCATCGTGCGCACCGCCGCCGAAGGCGCTTCCGAGGAAGAACTGACCAACGATATCAACCGGCTGCGTGCGCAGTGGGAAGGCATCGAAGAGCAGGCCAACTCCACCAAGACCCTGGCTCCGGAACTGCTGTACTCGGAACCCGATCTGACCATCAAGGTGGTCCGCGACGTCTTCAACGAGGACTTCACCAAGCTGATCGTCTCCGGTGACCACGCCTGGGACACCATCGAGGCCTACGTCATGTACGTGGCACCGGATCTGATGGGCCGCCTGGAGAAGTGGGAAGCCGAAGAGGACATCTTCGCCAACTTCCGTGTGGACGAGCAGATCGCCAAGGCGCTGGACCGCAAGGTCTTCCTGCCTTCGGGTGGTTCGCTGGTCATCGACCGCACCGAAGCGATGACCGTCATCGACGTGAACACCGGCAAATTCACCGGTTCGGGCGGCAACCTCGAAGAGACCGTGACCAAGAACAACCTGGAAGCGGCCGAAGAAGTGGTCCGCCAGCTGCGCCTGCGTGACATCGGCGGCATCATCGTCATCGACTTCATCGACATGGTCCTGGAATCCAACCGCGATCTGGTGCTGCGCCGCCTGGTGGAGTGCCTGGGCCGCGACCGGACCAAGCACCAGGTTGCTGAAGTGACCTCGCTGGGTCTGGTCCAGATGACGCGCAAGCGCATGGGCACCGGCCTGCTCGAAGTCTTCGGTGAAGAGTGCGAGCACTGTGCAGGTGCTGGCTTCATCACCCACGAAGAGCCAGTTGAATCGCGCAAGACCTTCAACTCGCAGGGCGAAGCGCACAGCAAGAAGTTCAACGACAAGCCAAGCCGCAACTCCCGCCGCCGTCGTGGCGGCGAGAAGGACGAGCAGAAGCCAGTTGAGAAGCAGGAGCCGGCAGCAGGGGAGAAGGACGAAGCCACGCGCAACGCCCTGGCCAGCATTGCCGCCGCTTCGCACCTGGATGCCGCTGCTGAAAACGCAGTGAGCATCGAGGGCGAACAGATTCCTGTGGCCAAGTCCGCGGCGTCTGCGCAGGGCACCGAGGCCTCGGTTACCCTGGAAGCGCTGGAAGCAGCGTTGCCGGGCCAGGATGAGTCCAGCGACGAGCAGGACGGCAGCCGCAAGCCGCGCCGCCGTTCACGCTCCCGTGGACGCGGACGCAACCAGTCCGAGGAAAACGCTTCGGGCAACGAGGAAGCTCAGGCCAACCAGGAGCAGCAGGCTGCTCCTGAACCTGTTGCCGCCTCGACGTCCCAGGAGCAGCCGCGCAAGCGTTCACGCCGTGCTTCGCGTCCGCAGGAAGCGGCACAGCAGGACCAGCCGGTGCTCACCGGCCTGGCCATGCCTGCTGCCAGCGCGCCAGCTGAGTCCAGCAGCCCCGCGGCTTCCGTCCCAGTTGCCGCCACCGCGGCAGCCCCACAGAATTCCACGAAGCCAAAGCGTCGCAGTCGTCGGGCCACCTCGGTCCAGGGCGATGCGACTGCAGAGGTTCTCGTGGCAGAGGTATCCGCCGCTACCGGTTCGGTAGTTCAGATGGATGCCTCCGGTTCGCAGAAAGATAAGCCAGCTGAGCCTGCCGGGCAACCGGTAATGCTCGGTGTGGGTGTTCCAGTACGCGAACTGAAATAGATGAACTTGATCACGCTTCCCTCGCTGGGGCAGTTTGTATTTGCTCCAGCGGTGTGGACTAGCGTAATCTAGTTGATCGGTGCTAAACGCCAAGATCACGGACTTTTGGTCCGCTCGGCGTCAAGGCACAAGCGCATGAGATCCCCGGGATCGCATCCACTTTGTGGGTGTTCGGGTCGATATCTGCGCCGGTAAGACAATAAACGTCGAGTAGAAGTGAGTACCCACGTGGTGTACGCAATTGTCCGCGCAGGCGGCCACCAGGAGAAGGTTTCCGTTGGAGACCTCATCACCGTTGACCGTCTTCAGGCTGCCCCAGGCAGCTCCATCGAGCTTCCAGCTTTGCTGTTGGTAGATGGCGAGAAGGTAACTTCCGCAGCTGCCGATCTGGCTAAGGTCACGGTCACCGCTGAGGTTGTAGAAAACCTTCGCGGCGAGAAGATCGTAATCCAGAAGTACAAGAACAAGACCGGTTACAAGAAGCGCCAGGGCTTCCGTGCCGCTCTGACCAAGGTCAAGGTCACCTCGATCGCCTAATTCAGGCAATCGTAGAATCCATTTTTGTAGCGAAAGAGGCTAAAAGGCATGGCACATAAGAAAGGTGCGAGTTCCACTCGCAACGGTCGCGATTCCAACGCACAGTACCTAGGCGTAAAGCGCTATGGTGGACAGGAAGTCAAGGCAGGCGAAATCATCGTTCGCCAGCGTGGCACCCACTTCCATCCAGGCGCCGGCGTAGGCCGTGGCAAGGATGACACCCTGTTCGCATTGGCTGCTGGCGCAGTCGAGTTCGGCACCCGTCGTGGTCGCCGCGTGGTGAACATTGTGGCTGCTGCCTAATTCAGGCAACAGGCAAATTTTTTAGTACACAAGGGGTGGGCCGATTTCGGTCCGCCCCTTGCGTGCATAGTTAGACTTTTAAGCGAGTAACCCTCGCAACCCCGTACTAGGAGAAGATGGCCCCGTGGCTGCATTCGTTGATCGCGTAACCCTTCATGTCACCGCAGGTAATGGTGGCCACGGTTGTGTGTCCATCAAGCGTGAGAAGTTCAAGCCGCTTGGCGGTCCCGACGGCGGCAACGGCGGCAAGGGCGGAGACATCATCCTGCGCGTCGACCCCCAGGTCACCACGCTGCTGGACTTCCACCACCTGCCGCACCGCAAGGCCGGCAACGGCGAGCCGGGCAAGGGCGGTCTGCACCCGGGCAAGAGCGGCGAGGACCTGGTCCTGGGCGTACCTGCCGGCACCGTCATCAAGACCAAGGACGGCGACATCCTCGGCGACCTGGTCAAGCCGGGCGATGAATACATCGCCGCAATAGGCGGCATGGGCGGCCTGGGCAATGCGTCCATCGCCTCGGACAAGCGCAAGGCCCCGGGCTTCGCGTTGCTGGGCATTCCCGGAACCGGCCAGGATATTGTCCTGGAACTGAAGTCCATGGCGGATATCGCGCTGGTGGGCTACCCATCGGCCGGCAAATCCTCGCTGATCGCCGCCGTGTCCGCGGCACGCCCGAAGATCGCCGACTACCCGTTCACCACCCTGGTGCCTAACCTGGGTGTCGTCGAAGCAGGCGAAACCCGCTTCACTGTCGCCGACGTGCCTGGCCTGATCCCTGGAGCCTCCGAAGGCAAGGGGCTGGGCCACGAGTTCCTGCGCCACGTTGAGCGCTGTGCCGCCATCGTGCACGTGCTGGACTGCGCCTCGCTGGAAGCGGACCGCGACCCAATCAGCGACCTGGACATCATCGAAGCAGAGCTGGCCAACTACGAAGCCGACTCCACCTTCGCCGGTACCGACGGCACCATCGTGCCGCTGATCGAGCGCCCGAAGCTGATCGCACTTAATAAGGTTGACATGCCAGACGGTGCCGACATGGCTGAATTCGTACGCCCTGAGTTGGAAAAACGCGGTTACCGCGTCTTCGAGATCTCCGCGCTCTCGCGTAACGGATTGCGTGATCTGTCCTTCGCTATGGCTGAATTGGTAGAGCAGGCACGCGCTGAACAGGTTGTTGAAGCCCCAGTAGTCGAGGTGCCTGTGATTCGTCCACGTACCACCAAGCGTACCGAGTTCACCATCCGCCGCGAGGAGCAGAACTTTGAGCCAATGTGGCGAGTTATCGGTGAAAAGCCGGAACGCTGGATTATGCAGACCGATTTCCGCAACGATGAAGCTGTCGGCTACCTGGCTGACCGCCTGGCCAAGCTGGGTGTCGAAAACCAGCTGTTCAAGGCCGGCGCCAAGCCAGGGGACGCGGTAATCATCGGCGCCGAGGACAACGCAGTGGTCTTCGATTGGGAGCCAACTATGGCAGCCGGCGCCGAACTGCTCGGCGGCAGCCGACGCGGCGAGGACATCCGCCTCGAGGATCGCGGCGATCGCAAGACCCGCGAGGAAAAGCGTGCCGAGCACGAAGAGCGCCGGGCGGCCAAGGCATCGGCTCGCGCCGAGCTGGAAGCCGAACGCAAGGCCGGCGTCTGGACCGAATCGGTTGACTCCAAGTACGGACGAAAGACTGCGGAACCAAAGGCAACCCAGGAGGAAAATTAAAGTATGAGTGAAAGTGCCACCAAAACAATTTCAGCCATTACCTCGCCCCACCAACTGCCTCAAGCCAAGCGCTTAGTGGTCAAAGTTGGATCCAGCTCGCTGACCACGGTCAGCGGCGGGATATCCCACGAGCGGTTGAAGTTCCTGGTGGACACTCTCGCTGAAACTGTCAACAACGGTACCGAGGTCATTCTTGTATCCTCAGGTGCCATTGCCGCCGGTCTGGCCCCGCTCGGGTTGGCCAAGCGTCCCAAGGACCTTGCCACCCAGCAGGCCGCGGCGGCCGTTGGCCAGGGTCTGCTGCTGGCGCAGTACACCCAGCTTTTCGATGAGTACGACCAGCGCGTAGGCCAGGTGCTGCTCACCGCCGACGACCTGATGCGCCGCTCTTCCTACACCAACGCGCTGCGCTCCCTGGTTCGCTTGCTGAACCTGGGCGTGCTGCCCATCGTGAACGAAAATGACGCGGTCGCCACCCGCGAAATCCGCTTCGGCGACAACGACCGCCTCGCCTCGCTGGTGGCCCACCTGGTCAAGGCCGACGCGCTGCTGCTCTTCTCCGACGTGGACTCGGTCTACGACGCGCACCCTGATGACGGTGGCAGCCGCATCACCACCATCGAGCACCCCGACGAACTCGAAGCGGTGGACCTGGGCACCCCGGGGGCAGCCGGAGTCGGCACCGGCGGCATGATCACCAAGGTCGATGCCGCGACCCTGAGCTCCTCGGCGGGCATTCCCACCCTGGTGACCAGCACCGACAATGCCGCCAAGGCGCTGCGCGGACAGGATGTAGGCACCTGGTTCGCCGCCCGCAACTCCCGCCGTTCGGCCCGCGACGTCTGGCTGGCCTATCTGGCTTCCATCGAAGGCAAGCTGATCCTGGATGCCGGCGCAGTCAAGGCCATCGAAAAGGGAACCAACTCGCTGCTGGCAGCCGGCATTACCGCCGTCCGCGGGGAATTCGAGGCTGGTGACGCCGTAGAGATCTGCGACGCGGAAGGAACCCCCTTCGCTCGCGGGCTGGTGAACTTCAGCTCCCATGAACTGCCCGAGATGCTCGGACACAACACCACGGATCTGGTTGAGGAGCTGGGCGAAGGTTACGACAGATCAGTAGTGCATGTTGACGACCTAGCTTTGATCGAACCCATTTTCTAGAATGAGGAGCATGAGTATGGATGCCGTAAACACCGAAGAAACGACCACCGACGTCACCACCTCGGT
Source organism: Glutamicibacter sp. NPDC087583 (assembly GCF_044743685.1). Lineage (NCBI taxonomy): Bacteria > Bacillati > Actinomycetota > Actinomycetes > Micrococcales > Micrococcaceae > Glutamicibacter > Glutamicibacter sp. NPDC087583. The sequence goes on from NZ_JBIUWY010000001.1 coordinate 862,863, forward strand.
CCACCAGCTGGCCGACCGTGCACGCCGCGCCGCACGGATCCTCAAGCGCGCCAACCGCGACTGGAAGGACCGCGCCCTCGCGGCCATGGCTTCGCGCATCGACCAGAATCGTGCGATGATCCTGCGCGCCAACGAGAAGGACCTGGCTGCCGGCCGCGCCAATGGCACCTCCGAGGCCCTGCTGGACCGGTTGAAGCTCGATGGCAAGCGCATCGACGGCTTGATTTCCGCGCTGCATGAACTCGCTGGCCTGCCCGACCCGGTCGGTCGCGTGGTGCGCGGGGAAACCCTGCCCAACGGCCTGCGCATGCGCCAGGTCAACGTCCCGCTGGGCGTCATCGGCACCATCTACGAAGCGCGTCCGAACGTCACCGTGGACATCGCTGGCCTGGCGCTCAAGAGCGGCAACTCGGTGCTGCTGCGTGGCGGTTCGGCGGCGCTGAACTCCAACCAGGCGCTGGTCGCGGTGATCCGCGACGCGCTGGAGTCCGTCTCCCTGCCCCGCGACATCGTGATCTCGGTCGACGAATTCGGCCGCGCCGGTGCCGACGCCATGATGGGCGCGCGCGGAAAGATCGACGTGCTCATCCCGCGTGGCGGCCGCGAGCTGATCCAGCGCGTGGTCACCACCGCCAAGGTCCCGGTAATTGAAACCGGCGAAGGCAATGTGCACATCTTCCTCGACGCGAGCGCCGACGAGGAAATGGCCGTCGATATCCTGCTCAACGCGAAAACCCACCGCCCCAGCGTCTGCAACACCGTGGAGACCCTGCTGGTCCACAAGGATGCCGCTGTGGCCCCGGCAGTGCTGCAGGCCCTGGCCGCAGCCGGCGTGAGATTGCACACGGACGACCGAGCCGCCGCGCTGGTTCCGCAGCTGCCGACCATCCCGGCGGGGGAGGATGACTGGCGCAACGAGTACCTGGACTTGGATATCGCGGTGAAGGTCGTCGATGGCATGGACCAGGCCCTGGAGCACATCCGCGCCTACTCCACCGGCCATACCGAGGCGATCATCACCTCCACGCTGGCTGCTTCCGAGCAGTTCGTGGCGGAGATCGACTCGGCTGCGGTGATTGTCAACGCCTCGACCCGGTTCACCGACGGCGGGCAGCTGGGCCTGGGCGCAGAAGTAGGCATCTCGACCCAGAAGATGCACGCTCGCGGCCCGATGGGCCTGGCCGAACTGACCACGACCAAGTGGATCGTCCAGGGCGACGGGCACATTCGCAAATAGTTTCTGACCGCCCTTTTCGGTACGATGTAGAAGAAACGTACCGTTACTTTTCGAGCTACTGATCCAGCCGCCCAGGTTGCTGGCTTAGCGAACTCGTGAAAACGACTGGAGAATTATCTTGAACGCGCTGATTTTGGCTTCGGAAGCCGCTTCCACCGGCATGGATCCTCACACTTTCGCTGTGATCGTCGGTGGGGGCATCTTCGCAGCACTGATGGTCCTGCTGCTGATTACCGTTTCCTACACCAACGTAGGCAACCGCCACGAGGCAAAGCCTGAACCAGAGGACACCCACCGCCAGTTCAAGACTCACGTACCACATAGCCACTAGTCTTGGCAGAGCAAAAGCCTCAAGACCGCCCATTGCGCCTCGGCGTGATGGGCGGTACTTTTGACCCCATCCACAATGGCCACTTGGTCGCTGCCAGCGAGGTAGCCGCCGAGTACGGCCTGGATGAGGTCGTTTTCGTGCCCACCGGCCAGCCTTGGCAGAAGGCCGATCGCCAGGTCACCAGCGCTGAGCACCGCTACCTGATGACCGTGATCGCCACCGCGTCGAACCCGCGCTTCACCGTAAGCCGGGTCGACGTCGACCGCGAAGGCGCCACCTACACGCGTGACACCTTGCTCGATCTGCGCGCCTTGCGCCCGGATGCGGAGCTCTTCTTCATTACCGGTGCCGACGCGATGAGCCAGATCATGAGCTGGCGCGACATCGACCAGGTCTTCGACCTCGCCCACTTCGTTGGCGTGAGCCGCCCTGGCTATGTCATCGCGGATGTGGGTCGCGACAATGTCTCGCAATTGGAAATTCCGGCACTGGCAATTTCCTCTACCGATTGCCGGGAGCGTGTCGCCGCCGACAAGCCGGTTTGGTATCTTGTGCCGGACGGTGTGGTGCAGTACATTGCAAAATATGGGCTGTATACCGAGTCGTAACCTCACATAAGGTGGGGTAGCACGGCATAATCTCTAGGTAAGGGTGACGGTATTTGTCTATGCGGTCGGGAGAAGTATCAGGATGAGCGATAACTCGCAGCCGGTTTCAAGCAGGCGAGCTCTGCGCGAAAAACGACGTGCTGAGATGGAAGCTTTGCTGGCCAACAGCAAGGCCGAGCAGGCAGCCAAGGAGCACGCGTCGAAAAGCGCGGAAAAGGCCGAGGATTCGGCGAAGCCAGCGAAATCTGACGCGACCCCAAAGGCCAAGCCGGCACCCAAGGCAGAGCCAGCAAAACCAGCTCCAGCCAAGCCGCAGCCGGCCAAGCCAGCCGCCAAGACCGCAGGTGCCAAGCCAGAAGCGGCCAAGCCGGCTGGAGCCCCAGCCAAGGCTCCCAGCGCAAAGCCTGCAGCTGAGCCAGCTAGCGCACCACAGTCCGAAGAGTCCCTGGGTGAACGGGCGTCGTTGCGCCGTGCCCGTGACCGCGAGGCCTTGCGCGAGCGTCGTCGACTGGAAGAAGAGGTCGGCGCGCTGACCACTAATATTCCAACGGTCGCCCCCGCGGAGGAACCTAAGCCGCTGACCCGCCGTCAACTGCGCCTCCAGGCGCTGGCAGACCAGGGCAAGGCCGAGCCGAAGGCCCCGGCCGCCAAGAAGCCTGCGCCCAAGGAAGACGACCCGGAGACTACGGTCATGAGCGTCGAGCAGGCGCTAGCCGCCCGCCGTGCCCACGCGCCGAAGACCCCGGTCGATCCAAACCTGCTGGGGGAGGACGATTCCGAGATCGATCTCGAAGTGCTCGCCCACCAGCGTGAAATGGCAGCCCGCGCGGCCATCATTTCCCGCCGTGCCGCGGAACGTGAACGCCTGCGCATCCAGAATGCCAACCAGGGCAAGGACGACAAGGCCTCCGATCCTTTCACCGGCGCCATGGGCAACATTCGCGAGGTCGAGGACCGCATCGCCAAAACCGGCGTGCAAGGGCCCAAGACCCAGAGTGTTTCGCTGGACTTCAACGCCGGCGGCAAGCTCAGCTCCAAGAAGGACGAAGCGGCACCAGCAGCCAAGAAGCCTATGGCCAAGCCGGCGCCCAAACCCGCAGCGAAGGCCCCCGCCAAGCCTGCGGCCAAGGCACCGGCCAAGCCTGCAGCCAAGCCAGTTGCAAAACCAGCCGCTAAGCCTGCGCCAAAGGCGCCGGCGGATCAGAAGGCTGAAACCCATACGGCCCAACCGGCCCCGGACGTTGACATGCCACGCATCGATGCGGTCAATGCACAGGGATTGCAGCCACTTGACGTGCAGGCGCACGGCCTCCGCCGCGCCAATAACATGCTGATCGCGATGATCGTCGCCCTCAGCGTGGGCGGTGCAGCATTGATTGCTGGCTTGATCATGTTGCTTGGCAACTAGTTTTCGTAGGACAATTAGGTTCTCGATCTACACCTCTATAAGGAGACACTCCACTCTATGGGAGCACACGCCGAATCAATTGCCCTCGTGAAAGTTGCCGCGCACGCGGCTTCCGAGAAGATGGCAGAAAACATGGTCGCGCTGGACGTTGCCGACCGCTTGGGCGTCACCGACGCTTTCTTGATTGTCTCTGGTGGATCAGAACCTCAGGTGAACGCAATCGTCGATGAAATCGTCGCTGAGGTGCTCGACGAGTACAGCATGCGTCCGATTCGCCGTGAAGGCTTCGGCCAGGGACGCTGGGTCCTGCTGGACTACGGCGACGTAGTCGTCCACGTTCAGCACCAGGAAGACCGCATCTTCTACGCGCTCGAACGCCTGTGGGCCGACTGCCCAGTCATCGAGCTGCCTGAGGAACTTTCTGAAAACCAGAAGTAACCCTCAATTTGCATCCTGATCAGGTAGTCATCTATGATTATGGAGTTGCCTGATCAGGGCAGCAATCCTTTTGGGGGTATGGCGCAGTTGGTAGCGCGTCTGCATGGCATGCAGAAGGTCAGGGGTTCGAATCCCCTTACCTCCACAAATTAAAATCCTGAAATTTCGGTTTGTCCGAGATTTCAGGATTTTTTGTTTTCCACAAACCGTGTTGCCCACCGCCGGTGCCCGCGATGCCCACGGCATGCTGTATCCCATGAGCACAGTGACGGCACAAGCACTATCGAATCTGGTCGAGGCGGGCAAGCTAATCGCCTTGGCTACTTCGATCCTGTCCGGCGACGTACCGGCCGGCCACGCTGCGATATTCGCGCTGTATGTCGAGGAAATCAACCAAAAGCTCAGTCGGGCACAGATCCACGCAGCTCATGCCCTACGCCGCACCGGTGCACACAAACTTGATCAGGCCTCCTTCCAAGCGGTCAGCGATGCTGGTGTCGATCCCACGCTGGAACAACTTGAAGCCGCCGAAGGACATGCCACTACCGGGCGCACCCATTTCAAAGACGCCAAAGGCATGATGACCGACTGGCTGAATATTCCGCGCGGCACTGCAGGAACTCGGCTAGTCCAAGCCGACTGCCTGCTAGGTGGTGTCGATCAAGCAGGGCAACCGGTAGAGCCGTGGCTCCCGGAGCTAGCCGCGCAATTCGAAGCCCCGAATGTGGACCCGCGATTGGTAGCTTCTACGGCCTTGAAGCTGCATTCGGCACGTAATGATTTCGGCGACGATGAAACCGGCCAGGCGGAGAAAGCGCGATTGGAAGCAGAATCAGTCGCTTTCCTGCGCTCAGAACCCAAATCGGCTCGTAAGCACATCAATGACTTGGTGGCTCAGGTGAAAGCCGGCAAACGCCCGCTGAAAGCTCTGCTGGAGCGCATTGGCATCTTCAAGAAGGGCATGCGCCAGGGCCTGATCGAGTATACGCTTCGTGTGTTGCCCTCCCAGGCGGCGTATATCGAGGCCTACTTCGCGCAACTGGACAATCCTGCCACCGTGGCCGGGAACAGGGACGGCTTGAAAGACGCCGAGGCTCAATTCACGGGTCAGCAGGACTCCGGTTGGGACGATGCGGAGTCCAAACCGGACTGGGCAAAAGACGATCCGGTGGCGGACGAAGAAACCGAAGACGATAGTCCGCCGGCAGACAACAACGAACAAGTTTCGGAGACCTCGGATGACGAGGAAGAATGTTGCCGGCCGGGGGATCCTGAAGAACGTAATACTGAATCAGCTACCAATGGTGCAGTCACTCCATGGGAGGATTTGAAGCCCGAGCGACGCCGTTTAGTTGGATTCATGGCAATGCTGATGAGTGACAGGACGAGCACCAGTGACCCGCCGGGTCAACGTGCTGGGTTGGTCGCACCGCAGGTGAGCATCATTCTGAATTGGGACAAGATGCAAGAGCAAGCACAAGACTTCGCGGTCACCAGCAGTGGGATGTCCTTGTCTGCTGGTGAAGTCAGAACTGCGCTGTGCAATGCCGGAGTGTATCCGGTAGTGCTCAATGGCCAGAGCCTGCCCCTCGATTTAGGCCGGACGCAACGACTGTATTCGAAGTCCCAGCGCCGTGCGATCCGAGCCGCCTACCGGGGCTGTTCCTATCCTGGATGCAGCATGCCCGTAGAACGGTGCGAAATTGATCATCTGGACGCGTGGGAAAAGGGTGGACGAACGGATATCAAGTCTGCCGGGTTGAATTGCCTGATACACCACACTGCCCGGCATTGCGGGTTGTTCCACGCGGTGAAGATTCCGGAGAGCAGGCCGATGGTATTGCTTTCACCAGAATTGGATCCGGAACAGAAATTGCGGATCAATACGTATTTCATGACTCCCGCAGAGGCATTGGAAGCTGAAGCGTTGGCGGATGAAACGACAGCGAAGTGGCGCGCGGGGGAGCTGGACGTAGAAATCGTCGAACCTTGAGATCCCCCTAGCAAGATTCAGCCGCCGACGAGCGGAGGACCGTTTCAGCGCCGATATTCTCGCCGGAGTTGCGATACTTGAATGAACGAAGATCATTCAGGAGCAATATGTCACGTGTTCAACGCCGGGCTGCGAATTCCCGACCATTTTTCGGTACCCAGAATTCGTCGCATACCTCGATGGCTGTTCGCTATATTGATGATGGCAACGTGGAATCCGCTCCGGAAGGCACGAGCGCGGCCGATGCGCTGGCGTTCGGCCAGACTGGTGATCAGCGCATTGCTTTGTCCTTGTATCCCACACCAGATGAAGCTGACATCCACGATCTCACCGAGGCGTGGGAACTGCATCCAGTGCTAGCCGAAGACCTCGTGCACGCCCGCCAGCGGCCTAAACTCGAACGCTACGGCGAGGTGCTCCTGCTGGTAGTTCGCTCAGCGTTGTACCTCGATGAATCCGAAGAAGTCGAGCTGTCCGAGTTCCACATCCTGATGCGCAAAGGCGCTGTGGCGGTGCTCTGCCAGGACCACCGGTGGATCGACGGCACAGACGGCGAGGAATTCGTCGAGTCAATCAGGAACGGCAAGCTTCGCAAGGACCAGGTGCTGCTCAAAGACCCGGAGCTGCTCCGGTTGGGCGCCGAAGCAGTGCTGTACCGGATACTTGATGCGATTGTTGATGGATACGCCCCCGTGCTCCACGGCCTGGGGATCGACAAGGAGCAGATCGAACGGCAAGTCTTCAGTGGCGATGCCGCAGTCACCGAACGCATTTATCGCCTCAGCCAAGAAGTGATCGACATGCAGCATGCGACCGCGTCATTGCTGGAGGTCGTGCAATCGCTCGACGACGGGTTCAAGAAGTACCCGGTGCCCGCTGAGCTGGAAACCTACCTGCAGGATGTCACTGACCACCTCACCCGCGCGCATACCCAAGCCGTGGAATACCGGGATGCGCTATCGCAGATCTTGAGCGTCAATTCCACCCTCGTAGCCCAGCGCCAAAACGAGGACATGAAGAAGATTTCCGGTTGGGCAGCGATCCTCTTCGCCCCGACCTTGATTGCAGCGATTTACGGGATGAACTTCGAGAACATGCCAGAACTGCATTGGACCTTCGGCTACCCGATTGCGGCCGGCCTCATGCTGGGATTTGCTGCCGCACTATATGGTGTATTCAAATGGCGCAAGTGGTTCTGAGCGGAAAGATTCCAGGGGAGACATTGACGGCGAAAATCGACTTCAAGAAGTCGCTGGACAGCTATCGGTCCGTGGCCGGGCAGTTCCGTGTCCTGCAGCTGCCAGCGATGCACTACCTGATGTTCGATGGATCAGGTGACCCGAATACCAGCAACTTGTACCAGCAAGCCCTGCAAACCTTGTATCCGGTGGCCTACAAACTCAAATTCGCGAGCAAGGCGCAGGGCAAGGACTATGTCGTCCCGCCGCTGGAAGGCTTGTGGTGGGCCGAGGACATGGCGGTCTTTACCGAACGGAGAGACAAGGAACAGTGGAGCTGGACCATGATGCTGATGGTCCCGGCGTGGATCAACGAGGACGACTACGCGACGGCTCTGGAAACCGCCCAGGCGAAGAAGCCGTTGCCTTGCCCTGGGCGCATCCGGTTCCAGTCGCTTGCTGAAGGCCAATGCGTGCAGACGCTGCACATTGGCCCCTACGATGCAGAAGCCGAAATCCTGGCCGCGATGCACCACGAATTCATACCCGGCCAGGGACTGCGCATGACTGGCAAGCACCACGAGATCTACCTCGGCGACCCTCGTAGGGTGGCACCGGAAAAGCTTCGCACGATCCTGCGCCAACCCGTTGAGCCCAACTAGCGAGAGGAAAATAGATGGAACTGGCACCCCAGAGCACAGTTGCCCAAGTGCAACAGGCACTGGCCGAGCTCGAAGACCCCAAGTACCGCGCGGTCAATGAGAAGCACGGCGATGATTTCGGCGTGAATCTAGGCAAGCTCCGCGCCTTGGCCAAGTCGTTGAAGAGCAACCAGGAGCTTGCCGAGGAACTCTGGGCCACCGGCGAAACCGCAACCCGGCTGGTCGCGCTGCTGATCGCCAAACCACGGAGCTTTACCTTGGAACAGCTGCAGGTGTGGAGCCAAGGCGCCAGCACTCCCAAGGTCCAAGCATGGTTCCTGAGCTACATCGTCAAGAAATCCAAGCTGCTCGAGGAGCTCCGCCTGCTGCTCATGAGCCAGAGCGACCCGGTACAGCTGGCTGCCGGCTGGGAGCTGACTGCCCACCAGGTAGTCAAGGCCCCGGAACTGCTGGACCTGGAACAGCTGCTTGACACGATCGAAGCCCGAATGAGCGCCGCACCGGATCGCCTGCAGTGGGCGATGAATACGACCCTGGCGCACATCGGCATCGAGCATGAGCATTTGCGCCGACGTGCCCTGGCCATCGGCGAGACCTTGCAGGTGCTGGCGGACTACCCGACCTCCGCCGGGTGCATTTCACCATTCGCTCCCATCTGGATCACCGAAATGGCCAAAAGAAAAGCCTAGGTCCAGCAATCGCTGGACCTAGGCTTCCGGGAGCTAGGCGTCCGCCGGTTCCTCGCGCTTATCGCGCAGCGCGATCTTGGAGATCACCCAGATCACGGCGGTCAGCCCGCCGGTGAGCAGCAGCTGGGTGCGCGCCGCGGGATCAGTCATCGCGATGGCGACAATCGCCGCAAGGACGATGATCGTAGCGATCGACAGGCCCGGGAAACCCCACAGCCGCAACGGCAGATGCCCGCCATCGCGGTCCGCGCGGCGACGCAGGATCAGCTGCGTCACGGCAATGAACGCCCAGATGAAGATGATGGTCGAACCCACCACGTTCAGCAAGATCGGCATCACAGCCTCGGGCCAGATCCAGTTCAGGCCCACGGCCAGGAAGGAGAAGGCCACGGAGGCGATCACGGCCTTCGACGGCACGCCCTTGCCGGTCACGTGGGTGACGGCGCTCGGGGCGAGCTTGCGCTGGCCCAGCGAGTACAGCATGCGCGAGGAACCGTAGATATTCGCGTTCATCGCCGAAAGCAAGGCGACCACGACCACGGCGTTCATCAAGAAGCCCACGCCTGGAATGTGCATGACATCCAGTGCAGCCGCAAATGGGCCGTCCACGATCGCCGGATCATTCCAGGGCACCAGGGCGACAATGACCAGGATCGAGCCGAGGTAGAAGAACAGGATACGCATCATCACGGACTTGACCACGCGCTTGATGTTGCCGGCCGGGTCCTTGGACTCGGCGGCCGCGATGGACACCACCTCGGTACCGCCGAAGGAGAAGATGACGATCAGGACTGCGGCGGCGATGCCGGCCATGCCACCGGGGGCGAAGCCGCCATGGGCGGCCAGATTGGCGAAGCCAACTGGTTCCGGCGTCGGGATCACCCGGGTCAGCACCAAGGCGCCGAAGACCAGGAACGCGATGATCGCAGCCACCTTGATCACGGCAAACCAGTATTCGAAACGGCCGTAATTCCTTACGCCGAGCAGATTCGCTCCGGTCAGGACCACCACGAAGCCGAGCACCCATGCCCACTGCGGGAAGGCCGGAACCCAGCCGGCGGTAATAGCCGCGGCCCCGGTAGCCTCGGCAGCGATCACCACGACCAGCTGGATCCAGTAGAGCCAGCCCAGGGTAGACCCTGCGCTGCGCCCCATGGCTTGGCCAGCGAAGGTGGAGAACGCGCCGGAGGACGGATTGGCGGCTACCATCTCCGCGAGCATGGCCATGATCACGATGATCACGGTTCCAGCGATCAGGTAGGAGACCAGCACTGCCGGACCAGCAATGGAAATGGCCTGGCCGGAGCCGACGAACAGGCCAGCGCCGATCGCGCCGCCCAGGCCCATCATGGAGATCTGGCGCCGGGTCAGCCCGGTATGCAGCTGCTCGGGGGCTTTGACTGCGCTCACGCGGTGGCCTCCTGGACGGACAGGGCCGCGAGCACGCGATCGACGTCGTGTGCGGTACCGGAGGAAATCCTCAACCCGTCTCCGGGGAAGGCGCGAACCACTACACCGCCGGCGGCGAGCTTGGCTTCAAGCTGTTCGGTTGACTCTCCGGCATCCACCCAGACGAAGTTCGCCTGCGACTTCACGACCGGGTACCCGGCAGCGGCCAGGCCCTCGTACATCCGCTCGCGCTGGGTGACGACTTCCTCGATGCGCAGCGACAGCTCGCCGATGGCGGCCAGCGAGGCCACCGCCGCGCGCTGTGCCAAGTCGGAGACGCCAAATGGCACGGCCACCTTGCGCAGGTTCCCGGCAACTTCCAGCGGGCTGATGGCGTACCCGACGCGCAGGCCAGCCAGGCCGTAGGCCTTGGAGAAGGTGTGCAGCACGGCCACATGCGGGTACTTGCGGAACAGCTCGATGCCATCGGCCCGCACGGCCGAGCGGTCGAAGTGCACGTAGGCTTCGTCGACGACGACCAGCACGTTGCGCGGCACGGCATTGATGAACTCATCCAGCGCGCGGGCCTCCACCACCGTGCCGGTCGGGTTGTTCGGGTTGCAGATGAAGACCAATCGGGTCTTATCGGTGATCGCGGCCAGCATGGCGGGCAGATCATGGCGGCTATCGGCATCCAGGGGCACCTCGACCGGGGTGGCGCCGGCGATCCGCACCAGCGAAGGATACGCCTCGAAGGAGCGCCACGCGTAGATGACTTCGTCGCCCTCGGCGGCAACCGCATGGATGATCTGGGCCGCGACCTCGACCGAGCCCGCGCCCAGGGTGATGTGCTCCGCCGGGACGCCGAACTGCGAGCTGAGGGCGCCGGTCAATTCGGGCGCCGCGATGCTCGGGTAGCGGTGGATCGTGGCCAGGCCCTCCTGGATGCTGGACAGCACCGAGGGCAGCGGGCTATGCGGGGATTCGTTGGATGAGAGCTTGGAGGCTCCAGCGGCTGCGGGCTTGCCCTGCTTGTAAGCGGGCACTTCCTGCAAGGAGGGGCGCTGGTGAAGGGTCATGAGTTTCCTCTCTGACTGCCAGAGCTGCACGAGGTTGGCAATCGTTCGTATGACAAAGCCGTGGTGCGTGGTCAGCGGTGGCCCTGCTCATATCCTCGCGTGTCGCGATTCACAAGCATCGACTGTAGGTTGAATGAATCTGCCGGCGCAATCGCAAACCCTGTTTCTATGCAGGCTGCATAGCAATCGCCGCCAATCAACCCATTTTACTAGTCAATCTGCCCAGTGTTTTCCACTTCTGCCTCGGCCCTAGCGCACGCTGCGACCAGTGGCAGTGTCCTTCCCTGGAAATGCTCGTGCAGGGCGAAGGAGGATGAGGTCCTTGCCACACCCGGCACCTTGTTGATGCGGTTGAAAATCGCCTGCAGGTCCTCGGGGGTCCGGGCCACAACGCGCAGCTGCAAGTCCGAACTGCCGGTCACGGTGTACATGTCGAGGATTTCCGGGATGGATTCCTCCAATGCGCTCGCGACCGGATCGTGCCCGTAGCGCTGGATGATCTCCACCTGGCAGAACGCGACCAGCGTGTACCCGAACCCCGCAGGCTTGACCCGCGGGACGATGCCCTGGATGACGCCGGCCTCGTGGAGCCGGGCCAGCCGGCTGCTGATCGTGCCGCGGGCAACACCCAAGCGCCGGGCGCACTCCATCACCGGAAGCATCGGCGATTCGGTGAGCAGTTCGATCAAATCCGCGTCCAGGCGGTCAATGCGCACGGTCGTCCTTTCGACGAGTCGGTCCAATGATCCAAGGCTAGCGGTGTTTGCTGGGCGCGCTCGATGAAAATGAGCCAAGTGTAATCCGCGCCACAGGCTAGGCTGTTGCCATACTGATCCTCAAGGAGTTCACTGATGGGCAAGACACCTCTCCAGTCGGTAGCCGGTTTGCACGTCCTTGTCACCGGGGCCGCGCAGGGCATGGGTTTGCTTTTCGCCAGGCAGGCTTGCCTCGAGGGCGCGGCACGGGTGGTCATCTGGGACATCGACGCGGCCAAGCTCGACGCGGCTGCCGAGGAGCTGCGCCAGCTCGGCGGCACTGTCGAGACCCATGTGGTGGACCTTGCCGACCAGAGCCAAATCCAGCGCTACGCCGCCACGGCGGTGGAGGGCGGGGGAATCGACGTGCTGGTCAACAACGCCGGGGTGGTCACCGGCACCTCCTTCGCGAAGCACAGCACCGCGCAGATCACCGCGGCCATGCAGGTGAACGCGCTCGCCCCGATGTACTTGACCCACGCCCTGCTTCCGCAGCTGGGCCGACGGGGCAAGGGCCGGGTGCTGACCATCGCCTCGGCGGCCGCGCTGGTGTCCAACCCGAATATGAGCGTCTACGCGGCCTCCAAGGCTGCGGCCCTGTCCTTCAGCGATTCGCTGCGGCTGGAGCTGGAAGGCAACGACCAGATCGCCGTGAGCACCATTTGCCCGACCTATATCAGCACCGGCATGTTCGCGGGCGCCAAGCCGATGCTGCTGACCCCGATCCTGGAGCCGGAAGTCGTGGTGGACCGGGCGTGGCGGGCGATGCTTGCCGGCACGCCGCTGGTGCTGATGCCGTGGACCAGCAAGCTGGGCCAGCTGCTGCGCGGCGTGCTGCCGCGACCGGCCTGGGATTTCGTGGCCGGCAAGGTTATCGGCGTATACCGCTCGATGGACGAGTTCACCGGGCGAACAACGCGGGACGAGCAGATGAATCGGGGCTGAAAGTTCGCTGGCCCATCTGTTGCTGGAGGGCCCTGCGGGGTAGCTTTGGAGCATCGCCCAGCTAGGAGGACCGTCATGCAAAAGCTCACCGTCAATTTATGGATGCAAGGCACTGCAGAGGAAGCGGGGGAATTCTATGCCCGCGCCCTGCCAGAGGCAAAAACCGAAGTCGAATCGCGCTATCCCACCGAGGGCCTGCTGGAATTCCAGGAACCCTTCGCCGGCAAGGCGCTGACCGTTTCGCTGTGGGTGCGGGGAACCAAGATCACGCTGATCAACGCGGGCCAGGAATTCATGCCGAATCCGGCGATCTCGATCATCGTGGTCTTCAACGCCGGCCAGCGCGAGTCCCTCGATGCCACCTGGGCCGCGCTGCTGGAGAGCGGCACGGCGCTGATGCCGCTGGACACCTACCCGTTCAGCGCGCGCTACGGCTGGGTGAACGACAAGTACGGTGTCTCCTGGCAGCTGATGGAGTCCGATGAGCCCGTTGAGCCGCGCGCCTCGGTCTTTCCTGCGCTGATGTTCGGCGGTGCGGCCCAGAACCGCGCGGTCGAGGCCATCGAGTACTACAGCCAGGTGCTCGGCGCGAAACTGGACAGCGCCTTCCCGTACGGGGAGCCGACCGAAGCCGCTACCGCCGAAGCGCTGATGTACGCCCAATTCACGCTCGGCGAGGATAGCGTTGCGGCCATGGATTCGGCCGTGCCGCAGGACTTCACCTTCACTCCCGGCGTCTCGCTGGAATGGCCATGCGATGGCCAGGCGGAGATCGACCGCGTCTGGGAGGCGCTGTCCGCGGTGCCTGAAGCCGAGGCCTGCGGCTGGCTGACCGACAAATTCGGGGTGAGCTGGCAGATCGTGCCCTCGAACATGGGCGAGCTGATGGAGCGACCCGGCGCATTCGAGCATATGCTGAAGATGAAGAAACTGGTGATCAACGACTTCTGAGCGGGGAACGATGCAGAGCGCTGCACGGCGGGCGGTAGTGGCAGGAGCCAGCGGGTTCATTGGCGAACGGCTGATCGCGCAGCTGCGCGGGGCTGGATACCAGGTGGCGGTCATCGGCCGCGGCCGGACAGCGGATGCGCAGTGGGGCGATGGCCCGGCGCTGGCGGCACTCATCGATGGTGCAGAACTGCTGGTCAATCTGGCCGGGAAGAATGTCGGCTGCCGCTATCACGAGGCGGCGCGCAACGAGATCCTCGCCTCGCGCGTGGACACGACCCGCGCGCTGCACGAGGCAGTGTCCCAGGCCGCTGATCCGCCGGCGCTGTGGCTGAACGCGTCCACCGCGACCATCTACCGGCACAGCATGGATGCGCCGAACACCGAAGACGGCCGGATCGGCGAAGGGTTCTCGGTGGATGTGGCGCGCAACTGGGAACGCGAGTTCTTCCGCGGCGAGCTGCCCACGCGCCGGGTCGCCCTGCGCATGGCCATCGTGCTCGGCGACGGCCCGGCCACGCGCAAGCTGCTTGCCGTCGCGCGGCTGGGGCTGGGCGGGGCGCAGCACGATAGCTGGTGGCCGGCGCATCGGCGCTACCGCGGCATCGGCCCGGATCCGAGCGGAGCCGAACGCAGCGGCTGGCACCGCACGCGCGGGAACCAGCGCTTCAGCTGGATCCATGTCGATGATGCGATCGGCGCGATCGGGCATATCATCGACCACCGCGAAATCACCGGCCCGGTCAACCTCAGCTCGCCGAACCCGGTTGCCAACCGGGCGCTGATGGCCTCGCTGCGCCGCGCCACCGGCGCGAAATTCGGGCTGCCCGCGTATCGTTGGATGCTGGAGCCGGCCATGTTCGTGCTGCGCGTGGAACCGGAAATGCTGCTCAAGTCCCGCTGGGCGCTGCCCGGGGTGCTGCAGGGGACCGGGTACGAGTTCCGCTGGCCGCACCTGGATGCGGCACTGGATGACGTGGCCGGGAACCTGGCTGCGAAGCAAGCACTTTAAGGACGCGCATTGGCACCGAGAATCCGACGCTTCACCCTGCCCGAACTGGCCCCTGGCTACCGCGGGGATCTGGGCGACGACTACGTTGAACTGCTGCACTTCAGGGATTTCGATGAGCCGCTGGCGGCCGATGGCGCGCGGCTGGAGGAATGCCGTTTCAGCTCCGTGCAGATCGAGGCCTTGCGCAATGCTCGGCTAATCCAGTGCGAACTGGACCAATCCGGGGCTCCCGCCCTGCAAGCCGCTGGTGCGTTCCTCAACGATGTGCGGGTGACCCACAGCCGCTTCGGTTCCGCGGATTTCGCCGAGGCCCAGCTCGATGGCGTGGTATTCGAGAACTGCAAATTCGGCTGGCTGAATTTGCGCGGTGCAACGGTGCGCGATGTGCTCTTCGTCAATTGCCAATTCGAGGAGATCGACCTGGGCGGGCAGATCCAGCGCCTGGGCTTCGTCGATTCGCGGGCCGGGCAAATTACCGCTGCCGGGGCGCAATTGCGCGAGGTCGACCTGCAGGGGCTGGACTTCGCCCAGGTTGAGGGGGTCGACGGGTTGCGCGGGGCACGGATCAGTGCGCTGCAGCTGAGCCTGCTCGCCGAGGCGATGGCCAGCCACCTGGGGATCAAGCTAGGGAGTTGATTTGCCCGTGGCCGGCGGCCAGCTGCTGCGCGGTTTCGGCCAGCAGCTGCGCCATGGCCGCGGCGGCTCGGGTCAATGAGACATCGCGCCGGTGCGCCAGCCCGATGGTGCGGGCCAGCGGTTCGCGCAAGGCAATGGAGCGCACTCCCGGAGCGTCCAGCGCCACCGTCGCCGGAACCACGGCGACTCCGAGCCCGCGCTGCACGAAGCGCAGCACCGCGTCCATCTCCCCGCCTTCCACGACGATATTGGGCACCAGGCCGGCGTTCTTGTAGGCCAGGGCGGTGCTGGCGCGCAGATCGTAGCTGTGCGAGAAGGCCAGCTGGGGCACCGGAGCCAACGCGCGCAAATCAAGCTCCTGGCCAGCTAGGTGCGGGTGCTCCAGTGCGTCGATGACCACCAATTCCTCTTCGAGCAGCGGCAGGTTCTCCAGATGGTTGTCGTTCACCGCATGCTCCGAGGTCACGATGAGCGCCAGATCCAGTGCGCCGCCGTCCAGCTGCTCCAGCAGCTTGTGCGAGCCCGCTTCGAAAATCTGCAGTTGCACCCCGGGGTAGCGGGTGCGGAAGATGGACAGCGCCTCGGCGACCAGCGACACGCACAGGGTAGGCGGGGCGCCCAGGCGCACCCGCCCGCGATGCAGCCCGGCCAGGTCGGCCATTTCGGTGCGGATGGACTCCTCGTCGGCCAGCATCCGGCGCGCACGGGGCAGCAATGCCTGCCCGGCGGCGGTAAGCGTGATGTTGCCGCGGGCCCGGTGGAACAGCTCGGAGCCCAGTTCCTGTTCCAGCGTGGCGATCTGCCGGCTGAGCGATGGCTGGGCCAGGTGCAGCTGCTCGGCGGCCCGGGTGAAGTGCCCCACTTCGGCGATGGCGGTGAAGCCGCGCAATTGCTCTAGGTTCATGGTGCATAGCCTACTGCTATCAACATCATGCCAATAATTCATTGGACGTATTCTGGGCGCGGGGCGATGCTGGAAACCATGAGAAACGAACAGCAGATATCCACCTCCGTACTGGTCATCGGCACCGGTGGTTCAGGCTTGCGCGCGGCCATCGAGCTGGCAGAATCGGGCACCGACGTGCTGGCCGTGGGCAAGCGCCCGCGCCACGACGCGCACACCGCGCTGGCCGCCGGCGGCATCAACGCCGCACTGGGCACGATGGACGCCGAGGACAGCTGGCAGCAGCACGCGGCGGACACCATCAAGGAAAGCTACTACCTGGCCGATCCGCGCACCGTGCAGGTGGTCGCCCAAGGCGCGGCCCGCGGCATCGAGGACCTGGAACGCTACGGCATGAACTTCGCCCGCGAAACCGACGGCCGGATCTCCCAGCGCTTCTTCGGTGCCCACAAATTCCGGCGCACCGCCTTCGCTGGGGACTACACCGGGCTGGAAATCCAGCGCACCCTGGTCCGCCGTGCGCAGCAGCTGCAGGTCCCGATCCTGGACTCGGTCTATATCACCGAGCTGCTGGTCGCCGAGGGGCGGATCTTCGGCGCCTACGGCTTCGACGTCAACGACGGCACCGGGTACCTGATCCATGCCGACGCGGTCATCCTGGCCGCCGGCGGCCACACCCGCATCTGGCGGCGCAGCAGCTCGCGGCGCGACGAGAACACCGGCGACGCCTTCCGCCTGGCCGTGGAGGCCGGTGCCCGGCTGCGCGATGCCGAGCTCGTACAATTCCACCCCTCGGGCATCATCGAACCCGAATCGGTGGCCGGGACCCTGGTCTCCGAGGCGGCCCGCGGCGAAGGCGGGATCCTGACCAACGCCATGGGCGAACGCTTCATGGAGCGCTACGATCCCCAGCGCATGGAATTGTCCACCCGCGACCGGGTCGCCCTGGCCGCCTACACCGAGATCGCCGCCGGGCGCGGCACCGCCAAGGGCGGGGTCTGGCTGGATGTCTCGCACCTGCCCCGGGCCACCATCATGGAACGGCTGCCCCGGGTCTACCAGACGCTGCTCGAGGAGCAGATGCTGGACATTACCGAGCAGAAGATCGAGATCGCCCCGACGGCGCACTATTCCATGGGCGGGGTGCAGGTGGACCCGCTCACCCATGAGACGGCGGTCCCCGGCCTGTACGCGATCGGTGAAGCCTCCTCGGGCCTGCACGGGGCCAACCGGCTGGGCGGCAACTCGCTGATCGAGCTGCTGGTCTTCGGCCGGATCGTCGGGCAGGGAGCTGCCCGGTATTCGCGTGCGCTCACTTCCCAGCCGCGTTCGCAGGCGGCCATCGAGAAGGCGCGCGGGGAAGTGGACCGGCTGCTGGCCGCCGATGGGCAGGAAAATGTCCGGTCCCTGCAGCGGGCGATCCGCGACATCATGACCCAGCACGCCGGAGTCGTGCGCGAGGAGGCGGGGCTGAAGCTGGGGCTGGAGAAACTGGCAGAGGTCGAAGCGCGGATGGCGCGGGTGGGCATCCACCCGGACATCGCCGGCTACCAGGACCTGTGCCACGCCTTCGACCTGAAGTCCTCGGCTCTGGCCGCGCGCGCCACCTTGGAGTCGGCGCTGGAGCGCCGGGAAACCCGCGGCTGCCATAACCGCAGTGACTATCCGCACACCGATCCGCAGCTGCAGGTGAACCTCATCTGGTCGCCTGAGGGCATCACCCGTGAGCCGATCCCCGAAGTGCCTGCGGAAGTGGCCGCGCTGATCACCGAGGTATCGCAGGCAGGCAAGCTCGTGGAATGACGCATCGGGCCCGGTGCATGGAAACTGCTCCCGGTCGCCCTGGAGGACCGAGCGGGAGCAGTTTCCTGCCGGAGCCATGGCTGGAAACAGGCAGGGAATCCGGAATTAAATCCCCGGGGAACGTTGCATTGTGCTGGAATGGAAAGTCGTGGCTTTTCGACGCGCTGGAGAGGTTCGGGTTGTTTTCCGTGAAAACTTCTTTGACTTGGGTGGATAAATTTTGTCAATGGTTGTTTTATGGATGGATTCCGGGTCGAAAAAACCTTTTCCGAAGGTCTGCTATTCTAGCCATATCCACAGCTGTTACGGCGTTTTCTGGCCGGAATTCAGCGATCTTGGTGGACACTCTTAAACACTCTTGAACGGGGAATTGTCGATGCATTTAACGCCGAGGGAGCAAGAGAAGCTGATGATCGTCGTCGCCGCCGATCTGGCACGCCGACGACAGGCGCGTGGACTGAAGCTGAACTTCCCGGAGGCCGTCGCGGTCATCACCTACGAATTGATCGAAGGGGCCCGCGACGGACGGACCGTGGCTGAATTGATGAGCTACGGGACCACGATCCTCCGCCGCGAAGACGTCATGGATGGCATTGCGGAAATGGTGGACCAAGTCCAGGTCGAAGCGACCTTCCTCGACGGGACCAAGCTGGTCACCGTCCACAACCCCATTCGCTAGTTCCCTCTGCGCAGAAAGGCACAGATCATGATCCCGGGAGAATACATCCTGCGCGATGAACCCATCGCCTGCAATGCACAGCAGCAAACCCGCATCCTGAACCTGGTGAACCGCGGGGACCGGCCGGTGCAGGTCGGCTCGCATTACCATTTCGCCGAAGTCAACTCGCAGCTGGAGTTCGACCGAGTGGCCGCGCGCGGATTCCGGCTCGATATTCCCGCCGGCACCGCAGTGCGCTTCGAGCCGGGCGATGCACGCACCGTCCACCTGGTCGAATTCTCCGGAGCCCGCGAGGTGCACGGCTTCCAGGACCGGATCAACGGGCCGCTGGGCCTGCCGGTCCCGGCCGTTGAAACGGACGCGATCGGCGGCACCGCAGGCATCGATGCCGAGCGCGAGGCCGAGGTCGTCGAAGACTACAGCATCGACCTTCCCAACCAGGGCGATGCGGCCTCCGGGCTGGGCACCACCTTCGGCGTGGACCCGGTCGACGAGAATCTCCCGCCGCAGCCGCATGAGGCACGGCTTGCAGCAGAGGCGGAAAACGCCGGCAAGTCCTCGGCCGCCGACGAAGAGCAGGAGAACTAGGCATGGGCTTCGAGCTGACCCGCAAGCAGTACTCGGAAATGTACGGGCCGACCACGGGGGATGCCATCCGCTTGGCGGATACCGAGCTGCTGGCCGAGATCGAGCACGACTACACCACCTACGGCGAAGAAGTGGTCTTCGGCGGCGGCAAGGTCATCCGCGACGGCATGGGGCAGAACGGCCGCGTCACCCGCGACCAGGATGTGCCCGACACGGTGATCACCAATGTGGTGGTGCTGGACTACACCGGCATCTACAAGGCCGATGTCGCCCTGCGCGACGGGCATATCTTCAAGATCGGCAAGGCCGGCAACCCGGACATCTCCGACGGGGTGGATATCGTCATCGGCGCGTCCACCGACGTGATCGCCGGGGAGCACAAGATCCTCACCGCCGGAGCGATCGACACGCACATCCACTTCGTTTCCCCGGACCAGGTGCCAGTCGCCTTGGCCAACGGCACTACCACGCTGATCGGCGGCGGCGCCGGTCCTTCGGACGCGTCCAAGGCAACCAGCCTCACCCCGGGCCCATGGCACATCGCAAGGATGCTGCAGGCGGTGGAGAACCTGCCGATCAACATCGGGCTGCTGGGCAAGGGGCACGCCAGCGACCGCGCACCGCTGGCCGAGCAGATCCGCGCCGGCGCGATCGGCCTGAAGATCCACGAGGACTGGGGTGCGACCACCTCGTCCATCGACAACTCGCTGAAGGTCGCCGACGAGTTCGACGTGCAGGTGGCCATCCACGCCGATACGCTGAACGAATGCGGCTTCGTGGAGGACACCATCGAAGCGATCGCCGGCCGGGTGATCCACACCTTCCACACCGAAGGCGCCGGTGGCGGGCACGCCCCGGATATCATCCGCATGGCCGCGCTGCCCAATGTGATGCCGGCCTCGACCAATCCGACCCTGCCGTTCACCACGAACACCGTGGACGAGCACCTGGACATGCTCATGGTGGCCCACCACCTGAACCCGGACATCCCCGAGGACGTGGCCTTCGCCGATTCGCGGATCCGCCCCGAGACCATCGCCGCCGAGGACGTGCTGCACGACATGGGGGTCTTCTCCATCACCTCCTCTGACTCGCAGGCCATGGGCCGCGTGGGCGAAGTGGTGCTGCGCACCTGGCAGGTGGCCGACGCGATGAAGCGCCAGCGCGGCAAGCTGGAAGGCGACCCGGAGATCGGCGATAACCAGCGGCTGAAGCGCTATGTCGCCAAGTACACCATCAACCCGGCCATCGCCCACGGCATCGCCGACTCCATCGGCAGCGTCGAGGAAGGCAAATTTGCCGACCTGGTACTTTGGGATCCGGCCTTCTTCGGCGTCAAGCCGGAAATGGTGATCAAGGGCGGGCTGATCGTCCAGTCGCTGATGGGCGATTCCAACGGCTCGATCCCGACCCCGCAGCCGCGCACGCTGCGGCTGAACTTCGGTGCCCTGGGCAGCGCGGTCCACGCCTCCTCGATCACCTTCCTGTCCAAGGCAGCGATCGAAGAGGGCATCCCCGAGCGCCTGCGCCTGCGCAAGGTGATCCGCCCCTGCCACGGCATCCGCGATTTGGTGAAGTCCGATCTGAAGCACAACGGAGCCACCCCGGATATCCAGGTGGATGCGCAGACCTACGAGGTGTTCGTCGACGGGGAACTGGCCACCTGCGAGCCCTCGGACGAGCTGCCCATGGCCCAGCGCTACTTCCTGTTCTAGCCGGCCCGCCAACCACCAAGGGGATAGATGATTATCGACGAACTCGTGGGCAACCTCCACGAGCAGCCCGAGCAGCTGGCCGGGCGGCACCACGAAAAGGTGGTGCTGCCCAGCGCCGAGCTGGTCAAGCGCATCCAGCGCGTGAAGACCGACCACGGGCGGGAGCTGGGCCTGCGCCTGGCCCCGGGCCCGGATCTGCGTGACGGGGACATCCTGTTCCTCTCGGAGACCGAAGTGATCAGCGTGTCGGTGCTGCCCACCGACGTGCTGGTCATCGCCCCGCGCGCGGTGCTGGAGATGGGCGTGATCGCCCACTCGCTGGGCAACCGGCACCTGCAGGCGCAGTTCTTCGGCGCCGACTCGGAGTATTGCGCCGAGGTGATGGTGGTGCAGTACGACCACACCGTCGAGGACTTCCTCAAGCACCACGACGCGCCCTACCAGCGCCAGGAACGGGTTATGCCCGTGCCCTTCCGCCATGCCGAGCACACCCACTAGCGCCCCGCACCTGCTCACGCTGCTCCAGCTATCGGACTCGGCACTGCCCACCGGCGCGTTCAGCCACTCCTTCGGCATGGAGAGCTACCTGGAGTCCGGGCAGGTGCACGACGAGGCCAGCTTCGCGACGTGGCTGCACCAGTTCCTGTCCCAGGCCCTGGCCTATACCGACGGGCTGCTGCTGCGCCTGGCCTATGAGGCGCCGGACCAGGAGCGGATCGCGCAGCTCGACGCGCTGATCCATGCCTCGGCCCTGCCCCGCCAGCTGCGCGAGGCAGCCACCAAGATGGGCGCGCGGATGCTCGCCGTGGCCAACTCGGCGTTCCCCACCGCGGACGTGGCGGCCTATGCGCGCAGCGTGCGCAGCGGGCAGTGCGCCGGGCACCCGGCCATCGCCTTCGCCCTGGGTGCCCGCGGGGCCGGCGCCCCGGTGGCCGACGCGCTGGGCAGCTACTTGTTCTCCACGGTGACCAGCCTGACGCAGAATGCGATCCGCGCCATCCCGCTGGGCCAGGACGCCGGCCAGCGGGTGATCCGGGCGATGCACGAACCGGTGGCGGACGCCGTCGCGGCGATCTTCACCCTGGAGGAGATGGATCTGGGCGCCGCGGCGCCCGGGCTGGAAATCGCCCAGATGCGCCACGAGCACCAGCGCGCCCGCATGTTCATGTCCTGACCCCGCCGCGCACCTGCGGCCCCAACAGATTCGAGGAAATACCCATGGAACCCATCAAGATTGGCATCGGCGGACCAGTCGGTGCCGGCAAGACCCAGCTGATTGAACGCATCACCCGGGCCCTGGAGCACGAGATCTCCATGGCGGCGATCACCAACGACATCTACACCATCGAGGACGCCAAGATCCTGGCCGCCAACGGCGTGCTGCCGCTGGATCGGATCGTCGGCATCGAAACCGGCGGCTGCCCGCATACCGCGATCCGCGAGGACACCTCGATGAACGCCGCGGCCATCGAGGAGCTGAAAGCCAAGCACCCTGACCTGCAGGTGATCTTCGTCGAATCCGGCGGGGACAACCTCTCGGCCACGTTCTCCCCGGAGCTGGTGGACTTCTCCATCTACATCATCGACGTGGCCCAGGGCGAGAAGATCCCGCGCAAGGCCGGGCAGGGCATGATCAAGTCCGACCTGTTCATCATCAACAAGACCGACCTGGCCCCGTACGTGGGCGCGGATTTGTCGGTGATGGAGTCGGATTCCAAGCAGTTCCGCGGGGACAAGCCCTTCTGCTTCACCAACCTGAAGACCGACGAGGGGCTGGAGAAGGTCATCGCGTGGCTGAAGCACGACGTGCTGATGACGGACCTGGCGTAGTGGCCGCTTCGAGCCCGGGCTTGGGCTCCGGGCTGGAGCCCAGTCCGTTCCCGGATGGCCTGGTCGGCGAGCTGCGGCTGCACGTCGGCTCGCGGGCCGGGAAGGACATCGCGCTGCGGCAATACCACCAGGGGGCGCTGCGCGTGCTGCGCCCGCATTACCTCGATGACACCGCCCAGGTCTGCTACACCATCGTGAACCCCGGCGGCGGCTACCTGGGCGCCGACAAGTACGGCATCGAGATCCGTGTGGCCGAGGGCAGCAGCCTGCTGCTGACCACCCAGTCCGCCACCAAGGTCTACCGCACCCCGCAGGGCCCGGCGCAGCAGGACATGCGCATCAGGCTGGAACCCGGCGCGGTGCTCGAATACCTGCCGGACCAGCTGATCGCCTATAAGGACGCCAGCTACTTCCAGCGCACCGAGGTGCACATGGCCGCCGATGCCTCGCTGGTGCTGTGCGAGGTCCTCACCCCGGGCTGGAGCCCGGACGGCAGCCGGTTCAGCTACGAGCAGCTGCGCCTGCGCACCGAGGTCCACCTGGACGGGCGGCTCGGGGCGCTGGATAACCTGTGGGTGAAGCCGGGCAAGGATTCCATCGACTCGCTGCTGTACTTGCAGGAATCCACCCACGTGGGCATGCTGCTGGCCATCGACCCGCGCATCGACGCGGCAATGGTCGCTCGCCTGCGCGAACTGGCCTACGAGATCGCCGGGCAGCAGCGCGACGGAATTTCTGTGGGCATTTCCCAGGCCCCGGTGCCCGGTCTTGCGGTACGCACCTTGGGAGGCTCCACGGAATCGGCGAATGCGGTGCTGCACGCCCTCGTGAACCAGCTGCGCATCGAGCTGCGCGGACAGCAGCCGGTGAACCTGCGCAAGTACTAGCCTGTTCCGGAATTGATCCAACGGCCGCCGACGTTCCTCCCGCAGGGGATCCCGGCGGCCGTTTCGCATCCCGGCGAGGTCACAGGGCGGCGGTGCGCCGGCACAATTCGCCAATAAATGCCGTACCTGTGCCTGTCCGGAGCGCTGAGCGACGCAGGCCAACCGCAGCTTGACGCTATTGCTGATCATTTTGGTGTCCTTGACTAGCCGCGGACCCCACAAGTCAATCCGATAAACTGGCCATGGTGGTGCATCGCAAAATCCCGAGCTGATTCCACTCTTTGGCCGCCAGGTGCGCAGGCTGCATCAGGAACGGATGCTAGGGGACAACAAGCGCTCCGACCGCGTTTTCATTCTGGCTTGGCTGCCAGAGGTGCAGGCTGATCTGCAGGGCCACCACGAATTCTGGCTGGAAATTCCCCAGTTGGTGGAGCCCGACGTGCCGATTACACCGCTACCTGCGCTCGACATCATCGCTTGGCATTTGGGCGGGGAGTCCAAGTAGTGCCCCTTGGTCTGGGCGCCGCAGCGCCGACAGCTGGTGGATCGAATCGCAGTGCTCGGCCAGCGAGGCATTGTCGTGGGAGGCGATGAGCACCGCCGCCCCGGCTCGAGCCCGCTCACGCAGCACCGTGAAGATCTGCGCAGTGGTGCCGGGATCCAGGGCTGACGTCGGCTCGTCGCACACCAGCAGCGCCGGGTCCAGGGCCAACGCCCTGCCCAGCAGGGCTCGTTGCAGCTGCCCGTCGGAAACCTGCCCGGGCTTCCGCTCCAGCAGCGCCGGTTCAAGGCTCGCCTCCCGGGCCAGTTCCTCCAGCTCGCGGCGATAGCGGCCCGGACGGGGGAACGCCAGCCCGTCGCGCAGGGCTAACGGCTCGGCCATGATCGCGCCCAGGGCGAGCCGGGGGTTCGCGAAGCTGCGCGGGTTTTGCGGCAGGATGCCGATGCGCTGGCGCAGTTCGGCCGGGACGTGCCCTCGGGCAGGTACCGCTTGGCCGTCGATGCGCAGCTTGCCCTCTGTCGGGGCCAGCATCAGCGACGCGATGGCCAGCAGGGTGGACTTCCCGGCACCCGAGGGCCCGACCAGACCGATCACCGAGCCGGACGTGACCTCCAGGTCCAGTTGATCCAGGATTCTGGGGACGTTCTTGGCATAGCGGTGGCTCACCGCAGACAATTCAAGGCTCATGGGGTGCTATCCTCCAATTCCGGGATGACCTGCCCGTCGCCGGAAGCGGATGCGAGCACTTGCCCATCACTGACCACGGTCAGCGTGTCGGCGAGTTCCGCGGCCAGTTCAGCGTCGTGGGTGACCATAACGATGGTGCACCCGGTGTCCGCCAAGCGGCGCAGGATCCGAGCGATGGCCGCCGCGGTATCCGCATCCAGGGCGCTGGTGGGCTCGTCCAGCACAACGCAGCTGGCGCGGGATGCCAAGCCCAGGGCCAGCACTACACGCTGGGCCTGGCCTCCGGACAGCTCGTGCGGGTAGCGATGGAGCAGTTCGGGAACCAGTTCGAAGTCCTTGAACACCGCCGCCAGCGCGGCCGGCGAGCTGTCCAGGCCGTGGCTCCTGCGTACGCGGCGCAAGGCGGTGCCCACGCTGAGCACCGGGTTCAGCGCCGTGGCCGCCGACCCGGGAATGAAAACCAGATCTTCACCCAGCTTGGGGGCATGGCAGGGCCCGCCAGCGGTTCCCGGCACGAGGACGCTGCCGGTGGATTCCAGCGATTGAGGCAGTAGCCCGGCGGCGGCGCGCAGCAGCATGGTCTTTCCTGCGCCCGAGGCACCCATGACCACGTTGACCGCTCCGGCGGCGGCAGTGAAGCTGACGTTATCCAGCAGCACGGAGCGTTCTGGGGAATCATCCTTGCTCCATACCGACAATCCCCGCAAGACCAAGCCTGCGCCCCGTGGAAGCGGATGCCCATCGGCTTTTTCTGCGGCACCGCCCTTTCGTCGCGGAGCGAGAGAATCGAGGCGCCGCGCGGAGCGGCGGCGTTGCGGCTGTGGGTGCGCCAGGGCGGCAAAGGACCAGCTGAGCAGCACCAGCAGCGCGGCCGGGAACACCAGCATCCACCAAGCGCCGACCAGGATGCCTGTGCGGGCGTCCTCCAGCAGCAAACCCAGCGACGCGGATTGTGGCGGCAGCCCCACGCCTAGGAAGGACAGCGCGGATTCGTGCCAGATGGCATGGGGCAGCTGCAGGACCACGGCGATGCCCGCCTGCGGGAGCACCGCGGGAATCAGGTGCGTGCACCACAGCGCCAGCGGCCGGGCGCCGGAGGCCCGGCTGAGCTTGACGTATCCGGCCTCCCGTTCGGCCAACAGCCTGGCCCTAACGATACGCGCCACCTGGGTCCAGTGGGTCAGCGCGATGGACAGGATGATCGCCCACCCCTGCCCGGGCCACAGCGCCAGGATCACCACACCCAGCAGCAGGTGCGGGATCGCGCTGACGCTGTCTACCAGCCGGGTGATGATCCGGTCCACCAGCCCGCCGGCGGTGGCGGACAGGGTTCCGGCCAGCACCCCCAGCAGCGTGGAGGACAGCGCCGATGCGACGGCGAGCAGCATCGACAGCCGCAGCGCGGCCGCGGCCCGCACCCACACGTCGCGCCCGAGCTGATCGGTGCCGAAGAAATGCTCGGCCCCCGGCGGCAGGTACACCGCGGCCAGGTCGATGTTCTCCACCGCCTCGGGGGAGAAGAACGGAACGAGCACCGCATAAACCACGGCCAGCAGGATGATGCCCAGCGGCAGCAAGCGGGAATCACGGATGATGCTAGACATCGCCCACCCGCGGATCAAGCAGCAGGTAGCCGGCGTCGGCCAGGGCATTGCCCAGGAACACGGCCAGCGCCGAGCAGGCGGTCACCGCGGCCAGCAGCGCGAAGTCCGCGGACACCGCGGAATCGATCACCGCCGAGGCAATCCCGGGCCAGCCGAACACCGTTTCAACCAGCAGCGCTCCGGTGATCAGTTCGCCCAGGCGGGAGCCGATCACCGTGATGAAGGGCAGCAGGGCGCCGGGCAGCACCTCGAGCACCAAGATCCGTCCGGCTCCCTCGCCGCGTCCGCGAGCCGCGAGAACCGCATCCGAGTCCAGCAGATCGAACATGGAGGCCCGCAGGTTCAGCACCAGCCAGGGCAGCAGGCTGATGGCCATCACCGTGGCCGGCAGCAGCAGGTGCACGGCCAGCGACCCGGCGGTCGGCTCCTGCCCTGGAGGCGCCACGCCGCCGGTGGGAAGCCCGAGCCGCAGCGAGAACACAGCGATGAACACCAGCGCCAGCACGAAGGGCGGGATGGCCTGGGCCAGCTGGGCGATCCAGGTGGTGGCGCGGTCGGCCAACCCGCCGCGGCACAGACCAGCGGCACAGGCCAGCAGTACCGCGAGCACCACGGCAAGCAGCAGCCCGGCAAGCATCAGCAGCAGGGTATAGGGCACGCGCTCGGCGAGCACCTCGGTGACCGGCCGGGCCAGCATGCGCGAGGTGCCCAGCTCGCCGTGCACCGCCGAGCCCAGCCAGCCGAGCCAGGCACCGAACCAGGAGTCGTCCAGGCCCAGCTCGGCGCGCAGGGCCGCGCGTTCGGCGGCGCCGGTGTGCTCGTAGCGGCTGCCCAGATAGGCAGCCAGCGGATTGAACGGGGCGACGGAAGCCAAGAAGAACACCACTGCGGTCAGCCCCGCGGTCAGCGGGATGGCCAGCAGCATCCGGCGGAGCACCAGCAGCCCGGCTCTTGGCAGCCGCGGCACGCCTCGCGGGCGCAGGACGGTCAGGCTCATTTGCCGGTCCACTGGCCGATTTTCACCCACGGGCCCCATGCGGTGCCGTGGTCATGGGGTTCGAGCAGGGTGCCGGCGGTGTTCCACGTCTCATGGACGTCGCTGCGCTGCACGTAGTTGTGGTCGGTGAAGGCCAGCAGCAGCATCGATGGCTGCTTGACGTAAAGTTCCTGGACCTTGCGGTAGGCCTGGTCGCGGGCCGTTGGGTCGGTGCTGGTCCGGCCGATGTGCAGCAGCCGGTCCATCGCCGCGTCCGCGTAGCGGCTGGGGTTGTCGTAGTAGGCGCCGTCCTCCGGGTAGCTTGAATGCAGCATCTTGTAGAGCTGGGTGTCCACATCGTAAGGGGTGTCGCCGCCGCCCAGCATCAGCGCGTCCGTGCCGATGCGCGGCTCGGCTTCGTCGAAGGTGGCGGGCACGACCTCGGCGGTGATGCCGTGCTCCTTGAGCTGGGCGGCCAAGGCCAGGGACAGGTCCCGTCGCAGCGTGTCGCCCGGGTTGTACATGATCGTGAATGCGGCGTCCTGGCCGTCCTTGGAGCGCATCGAGCCGTCCAGCGTCCACCCCGACTGCTCCAGCAGCTGCTCGGCCCGCTGGGGGTCGTGGGCGAACACGGCGTCAGAGTTGTAGGCCTTGCCGTACTGGGCCGGGACGAAGGTGTAGGCAGGGCGCCCGGAGCCCGCCAGCACCCCGTCGATCAGCGCTTGGCGGTCCACCAGCAGGTTCAGCGCCAGGCGCACGGAAGGATCGGCGGTGAACGGGTGGTCGGCGGGCAGCGAGATGCCGCGCCAGTCCGCGCTGGTTGCGGTGACCACCTCGAACCCGTCGCGATCCGCGAAGCTGGCCGCTAGCCGCGGAGGCAGCACGGTGCCGGTGTAGCCGCCGCCTGCCAGTGCCTGCGAGCGGGCGTTGTCGTCGGCTGACTGCTCGTAGACCACCCGGGCCACGTCGGGGGCGCCGGAACGGTAGTCGGGATTGGCACCCAGCACCAGCTGGGCGGAATCGAATTTCTGCACCGTGTAGGGGCCGGTACCCACCGGGGTGCGGTTCAGGCTGGAATTGCTCACCGGCCCGTCGGCGATCAGTTCTTCGGGGGCGATGCCGATCAGCAGTGCGGTCTTGAAGGAGACCTGGGGCTCCTTGAGCGTGAATTCGACGGTGTGCTCGTCCACGGCACGCACCGTATCGAGGTTTTCCAGCACGCCGGCGATGGGCGAGGCACTGGCGGGGTCCAGGATGGCCCGGTAGCTGGCGGCCACATCCCCGGCGTCGAAGCCGCTGCCGTCGCTGAAGCTGATGCCGGGCTGCAGCGCAATGCTCCAGCGCAGCCCGTCGGCGCTGATCTGCGGTTCGCCCTCGGCCAGCAGCGGCACCAAATTCGGCAGGCTGCCAGTTTCCCCGTCCAGGGTATACAGCGATTCGTTGATCTTGCCCGTACCGTTGTTGTCGAAACCTGCCAGCGGATTCAGGGTTTCGGGCAGCGCAGGGGTCAGCAGCAGCACGTCGTCGCTGGGGACGGCGGCCTGGCAGCCTGCGGTGGCCAGTAGGATGGGGAGCATCAGTGCGGCGCGCCGGACGTAGCTGTGCACGAACGAGGTCCTTCCGAGCGGTGCGTGGGGTAGATGTTCACAGACTACAGGTGTTTGATCACACAGATGAGGGGTTGCGTGGTGATTTTGCCAACCACTATTTCGCGGGGGCGGCATGCCTGAGTCCGAGCGCGGCCAGGTGGGCGCCAACGCCCTGGAGGAAGTGCAGGAATCGCTGCAGGACTGGATCGACGTGTTCGCCCTGTGCGCGGATGCCACCCGCATGAAAATACTGATTGCCATGCACGCCGCGCCGCTGTCCTCGGTCACCCAGCTGGCCGATGCCGCGCAGCTGGGCGCAAACACCGTGACCCAGTCGTTGGCCACGTTGCGCAAGGCCGGGGTAGTTCAGGTGCAGCGGGATGGAAAGTACCGCCGCTGGGAGCTGGTGCACCCCGGCGTGCATCAGCTGCTGCACCAGATGGACGCCCCGCATTCTCACCTGCACCCCGAGCATTAGTCCCGCGTGCAAACGCGCCGCAGAACGCAGAAGGCGCAACTGAAGGCACGGGCTTGGCATCATATTGTGCCGGACCCATACCCGCGGGCAGTTCCCTGGGATTAGCGCTTGCGCTGCACCCGGGCCTCGTCCCAGACCGGCTCGTCGGACTCGTAGACGGTGCCGTCGGAGCCGAAGACCAGGAAGCGGTCGAAGCCGCGGGCGAACCAGCGGTCGTGGGTCACCGCCAGCACCGTGCCCTCGAACGCGTCGATGGCCCGTTCCAGGGCTTCGCCCGAGTGCAGGTCCAGGTTGTCGGTGGGCTCATCGAGCAGCAGCAGGGTTGCCCCCGAGAGCTGCAGCAGCAGGATCTGGAAGCGCGCCTGCTGGCCTCCGGAGAGCGATTCGAACTTCTGCTCGGACTGCGCTGCCAGCCCGTAGCCATCCAGCGCTCCGGCCGCTGCCTCGCGCGGCATTCCGGAGCGGTGCTCGTCGCCGCGGTGCAGGATTTCGAGCAGGGTGCGGCCAAACAGGTCCGGGCGGCTGTGGGTCTGGGCGAAGTAGCCCGGGCGGATGCGCGCTCCCAGCTTCACCGTGCCGGCATGCGCCACCGGGGCGATCACCACATCGGAGACCGGCAGGTGCTCGCGCTCCGGGTCGGATCCGCCGGAGGCCAGCAGGCGCAGGAAGTGCGACTTGCCCGAGCCGTTCGAACCCAGCACGCCCACCCGGTCGCCGAACCAGATTTCGGTATTGAAGGGCTTCATCAGCCCGGTCAGCTCGAGCTTTTCGGCCACGACCGCGCGCTTGGCGGTGCGCCCGCCCTTCAGCCGCATCTGCACGTTCTGCTCCAGCGGGATCGCCTGCGGCGGGCCGGCCTCCAGGAACTTCTCCAGCCGGGTGGTGGCCGCCTGGTAGCGGTTGGCCATGTCGGAACGGAACGCGGCCTTGGTCTTGTACATGTTGACCAGTTCCTTGAGCTTGGCGTGCTCCTCGTCCCAGCGCTTGCGCAGCTCCTCGAAGCGCTCGTTGCGCTCCTTGCGGGCTTCCACATAGGAGCCGAACGCGCCGCCGTGCACCCAGGCGGTGGCCCCGCCGTGGCCCGGTTCCAGGGTCACGATGCGGGTGGCGGCGTTGTCCAGCAGCTCGCGGTCGTGGCTGATGAACAGCACGGTCTTGTTGGAGCGCGACATGATCTCTTCCAGCCAGCGCTTGCCGGGCACGTCAAGGTAGTTATCCGGCTCGTCGAGCAGCAGCAGTTCGTCGTTGCCTTCGAAGAGCGCTTCGAGGACCAGGCGCTTCTGCTCGCCGCCGGACAGGGTGCGCGCCAGCCGGTCCCCGGCCTTGTCGAACCCGATGCCCAAGGCGGCCATGCAGACCTTGTCCCAGGTGGTTTCCAGCTCGTAGCCGCCGGCGTCGCCCCACTCGATGATCGCCTCGGCGTAGCGCATGTGGACTTTCTCGTCCTCGCTGGTGAGCATTTTGGCCTCGTACTCGGCGACCTTGGCGGCGGCCTGGGCCAAAGCCGGTGCGGCGGTGGACAGCAGCAGGTCCTTCACCGTGGAGTCGTCGCGCACCTGCCCGACGAACTGGCGCATGATGCCCAGGGTGCCGGTGCGGTTGATGGAGCCTTCGTCGGCCTTCAGGTCTCCTGCGATGATCTTGAACAGGGTTGTCTTGCCGGTGCCGTTGGGTCCGATCAGCGCGGTCTTGGAGCCGGCGGTGACCTTGAAGGCCGCGCCGCCCAGAAGCTGGGTGCCGTCGGAAAGGAAATACTGGATGTCTGTCACGTCTATATGGGCCACCTGGCAATCCTATCGGGTAGATTGCCGAACATGCAGATCACAGTAGAAATTTACGGAGCGCTCCATGCCTGCTGCCATTCAGCGTTTTCGGTAGGAGATCACGTGCGCTGGCAGCTGGCCCAGGTGCGCAACGGGCGCGGGGAAATTTCCTTCGAGCTCGATGACCACGGCACCTTCGATGGCACGGGGGTGCCCGTGGCAGCAGTCGCCGCCCGGGTGGTGCGCATCCAGTACCGGGATCATGAACGTGCGGCGAAGGCCGGGGGACTGGCAGGTGGCCCTGTCCCGGTGGTCGATACCCTGCATGTTCCCGAAGGCACGGATTTCGACCACAACTGGATCGTGGTGGGACTGGAAGTAGCGGATCCGAAGAGCCTTCCGCCGCTGGCCGACTGGGATGAGGGCGCGCCCCTGCCTGGTGGCGCGCCCCGCGGCGGCTAGTTGTACTTGTAGAACCCTTCGCCGGCCGCTGCGCCGAGCTTGCCCTGATCGATGTACTGGGTCTTGAGCAGCTCGGCGAACTTCTGGCTGGTTGCATCGCCTGCACGGGAAATGTTGTAGGCGGTGTTCAGCCCCACGATGTCGTAGATCTCGAACGGACCATGCGGCGCTCCGGTGCCCAGCTTCCAGGTCTTGTCGATGGTCTGCGCATCGGCGACCCCGTTGACCAGCAGGTGGCTGGCGGACTGCAGGAAGGGGACCAGCAGCGAGTTCAGCACGTAGCCCGGCTGCTCCTTGAGCACCCGGATCGCGACCAGCCCGGTACGCTCGGCGAAATCGACCACTGCTTCGTAGGCTTCGGGGGTGGTTGCTGGTGTGCCCATGACTTCGCCGGTGTTGTTGGACCAGATGCGGTTGGCATAGTGCAGGGCGAGGAATTGTCCGGGGCGGCCAGTGAACTCGGCGATATCCGAGGGCAGCAGGGTCGATGAATTGGTGGCGAATATGGCCTGTTCGGGGGCCAGCACGGCCAGCTTCCGGTAGGTCTGCGCCTTGATCTCCAGATTCTCGGGCACCGCCTCGATGACTAGGTCGGCCTCCCGCACCGCGTCGGCCAGATCGCTGGTCAGTTCGATGGACTCGCGGGCGGATTGGGCCTTCTGCGGGTTCCCGAAGTACTGGGCGTACTGCGCAACCAGGGCATCCAGCCGCTGGTTTGCGGCGGCCAGCGCTTGCTCGCTGATGTCGTAGCCGATGACGGGCAAGCCGTGGTAGGCGGTTTGGAAGATGATTTGTGCGCCGAGCACGCCAGTGCCCAGAACGGTGATGCGTTGCAGTTCCATGATTCTCCTTGGGGTACAGCTTCACTCTCCGCTTTTAGTTGCGCCATTTCAACTAAATGTGAGCGGGAGAACGCCCGACACCTGCTGGTTGGCTTCCAGTTGCCGAACATTCACTTTCTGGCTAGGTGGTGCTGGAACTCTTGGGGAGTCATCCGCAACCAGCATGGGGGAGAACTACGTGCACCGCATATCCAAGAAGGCCCCGGGAGTCCTGGCCGCCGCCGTCATCGCCGCGAGCCTGTCGCCGCTAGCCGCCGCCGCGGACCCGGGGGAGTACTTCGAACGCGAGGCCACCTACCCGGTCTACCAGAACCATCCCGAGGGCGCCGCGGCCCAGACCGCCGCAGAAATCTCCACCGTATCGGCGGACGGCAACACGCTGATCTACTCCGATGCGCTCTCGCGCAGCGTCGGCTTTCTGGACATTTCCAACCCTGCCGCGCCGAAGGGCCTGGGCCTGCTGGGCCTGCACCAGCTGGGCAGCGCCGAGGACGAGCCCACCAGCGTGGCCGCCTACGGCGACTACGTGTTCGTGGTGGTGAACACCTCGGCCAGCTACAGCGACCCCTCGGGGCGGGTGGATGTGGTGCGGATTGCCGACCGCACGCTGGTGCACAGTTTTGCGCTGCCAGGCCAGCCCGATTCCATCGCGCTGTCTGCCGACGGTGCCTACGCGGGCATCGCCATCGAGAATGAACGCGACGAGGACGCTGGCGAAGGCGCGCTGCCGCAAGCCCCGGCCGGATCGATCGCCATCATGGACCTGCAAGGCGCGGACCCGGCCGGCTGGAAGCTGCGCGAAGTCCCGCTCACCTCCGGTTCCCGCACCGAACCGATTGCGCTGCCGCTGCTGGCCGCGGCCGGTCTCGACACCCCGCAAGACCCCGAGCCCGAGTACGTCACGATCAACGAGAAGAACCAGCTGGCGGCAACCCTCCAGGAAAACAACGGCGTGGTGCTGGTGGACCTGGCCTCGGGCGGGGTTACCGGCGCCTTCAGCACCGGGACCGTGGATCTGGCGGGGATCGACACCGAAAAGGACGGCGTGCTCGATCCCAGCGGGGAGCTGAAGCGCGTGCCGCGCGAGCCCGATGCCATCGGCTGGATCCAGGACCGCTATCTGGCCACGGCCAATGAGGGCGACTGGAAGGGCGGCAGCCGCGGATTCACGATTTTCGATTCCGCCACCGGCGACGTGGTGTGGGATGCGGGCAATAGCTTCGAGCACCTCGCGCTATCCCAGGGCTTGTTCCCGGAGCAGCGCGCAGGGAAGAAGGGCGTTGAGCCCGAAGGGCTGGCCATCGCCGAATTCGGCGGCGTGGACTACGGATTCATCGCGGCCGAACGCGGGAACTTCGTGGCCGTGTACGACCTGTCCGAGCCATCCAGCCCGCGCTATCTGCAAAGCTTGCCGACCACCAACGGCCCGGAAGGGATCTTGCCGATCCCCGGGCGCAACCTGCTGGCCATCGCCTCGGAAACCGATGAGGGCCAGGTGCGCTCGGCGGTGTCCCTGTACTCCTTCGGCGCCGCCGCGCCGCAGTTCCCGCAGCTGTCCTCGGATGCCGCCGATCCGGTGCCATTCGGTGCGCTCAGCGGCCTGTCGGCCAACCCGGCCGATGCTTCGCAGCTCTTCGCGGTCAGCGACAACGCGTACCAGCCGCGCATCTACACCCTGGGCGCCGGCACCCCGGCCACCGTGGAATCGTCGATGGCGGTGACCTCGGCCAGTACCGAACTGGACCTGGAAGGCATTGCCGCCCGCGCGGAGGGCGGTTTCTGGGCCGCCCATGAAGGGGCCACCGGGGCGGAAAACCTGCTGGTGCGCATCGACGCGGCCGGTGCGGTGCAAGAAGAAGTCGCGCTGCCTGCACTGGCGGGGCTGGGCAAGCACGGGCTGGAAGGCATTGCCGCGACCGGCTCCGGGAAACAGGAAGAAGTAGTGTTCGCCGTGCAGCGCGAACTGCCCGGCGAGGACTTCGTCCGCCTGGGCAAGTACCTGCCGTCCACCGGGGAATTCAGCTGGTACGGCTACCGGCTGGACGCGGCTGCCGAAGGTGCATGGAATGGCCTGTCGGAAATCACCGCCCTGCCCGATGGCTCCTATGCGGTGATCGAACGCGATAACCAGGTGGGTCCGAACGCCAAGCACAAGGCGATCTACCAGTTCCGGCTTCCGCAAGCCGTAGCCGGAGAGGTGCCGCTGGTCGAGAAGAAGCTGGCGGCCGATGCGTTGCCTGCCCTGCAGGAAACCAACGGATGGACCCAGGAAAAGCTGGAGGGGCTGGCCGTAGCCGATGGCCACCTCTACATGGTGACCGATAACGATGCGGTGGATGAGGCCACCGGCGAGACCGTCTTCGCGAACCTCGGTGCGGTGGAAGAGGTCTTCGAGCTGGCCGGCCAGGCACCAAGCGACGCGCCAGGCGAAGAACAGGGTGAAGACCAGGGCGAAGAGCTAGCCGCGGAACCAACCCGGAACCCCTCGCCGCAGCCGAGCGGGGAATCGCACGATCCTTCGCAGGTCCCGGATCCGACCCGGGAAGCTGGCCAGTCCCAGGCGCCGCAGGCCGCGGATCCAGCCCAGCCGGAAGCCAGCGAACACCTCGCCGATACCGGTGCGAACAGCTTCTGGCTGATTCCGGTGGGTGCAGTGATCGCGCTGCTCGGCGCCGCGGCGGCCCTCAAGACCGCACGGGCCCGGGCGAAGTAGGCCGAGCGGAAGGAACCAGGAAAACAGCGAAGGCGTGGCACCTATGCAGGTGCCACGCCTTCGGTATTGACAGCTAGTTCTTCTTCTGCGAAATCACGACCGCGGCCACGACGGCGATGATCAGCGAGATGACCAGGAACTTGCCGCCATTGCCGGACTTCTTGTCCTGGGCGGCGAGGTTCTTCTGCGCGGCCTGCACAGCGCTCTCCACCGAGGCGCGGGCACGCTTGGCGGCCTTGGAATTCCCGCCGACATTCTCGATCAGGTTGGCGCCGGCCTTGCTGATGGCTTCGGTGTTGACACCGGAGACGGCCTCGTTCCAGCCGCCACGGATTTCCTTCGGCAGCTCTTCCTTGGCAGCCTTGGCGAGTTTCGCCAGCGACTTTTCAACTTGCTTCAAGCTCTTGGCAGTCTTCGACATGTTGTTCCTCTCTGATGGACCTTGAGTCTGGTGGACCTTGAGGTCTCAGCTCCCAGCCTAGCCAGCCGGGGGTGGGCACTCAAGGCCGCGCCGTTGCGCTGACTGCGAACTGGGAATTTACTGGGAGGCTGCGGGCGGGCGCAGCTTGCGAATGCGGGTCCGCAGCGCGCTGAGCAGGCACAGCAGCATCAGTATCGCCGCGATCGAAAGCACCGTGGCAAACCCGGGAGAGGTGGCGTGGCCGGTGTAGCGATCCACGATGATCCAGCCGATCACCCACAGCGCGCCGGCGTTCAGGTAGATCCCCATGGGATTCTTGAAGCTCACCGCGCTGAGGAACAGCGCCAGGAGCAGCACCGACAGGGCGCAGGCGCCCTTGAACATCAGGGAGCTGGCGTCGGCCCCGGACAGGGCGGCGAAGGCGACAGTTTCGGCCAGCACGATCACCGAAAGCCACCCGGTGAACAGCCCGAAACTGGCGCGGGTAATCCACCGGTCCACTTGCTGCAGGGCAGGGGTCTTGCCGATCATCACCACGATGCGGATCAGCAATGCCAGCAGGAGCAGGCCGAACACCAGCGAAGTGCCGATGCGGTCGCGCTCCAAGAACGCCACCCACAGCGCATTGCACAGCACCGCGCCGAGCACCCAGGGGCGCAGCCGCCGATGGAACCCGGTGCGTTCTTGCGGCAGGCATTGCCAGATCGCGTAGAACGCCACTGCGGCCATCAGCCCGAACCAGGGCAGCTGCCCGATGCGCGGCACCGAGGTGACGGTGGCGTCCTGCCCCATCCACCCGCCGGCGAGTGTTTCCAGCCCGGCGGCGGAAAGCACCGCCCACGCCGCCCAGCCCAAGCCGAGCAGGATGATGGCGGCATAACCGCCGGTAACCAGCCTTCTTTTCACGATTCCGAAGGTACCACGCCGCCAAGGGTTAAAACCGTTCGCCACGGTTAGAGTGGAGCCATGACAGATCTTTGGGTACGCCATGCCATTTCCCTGCTCGACGCTGACGCGAACCGCAGCGCCGACACCCACCTGCATCGCTTCGAACTTCCCGCCCACTGGGGGATCGAGCTCTATTTGAAGGACGAGTCGGTGCACCCCACCGGTTCGCTCAAGCACCGGCTGGCACGCTCGCTGATCCTCTACGGGCTGGTCAACGGGAAGATCGGCGAAGGCACCACGCTGGTGGAGGCCTCCAGCGGATCCACGGCCGTTTCCGAAGCCTACTTCGCGCGGATGCTGGGGCTGGACTTCATCGCGGTGGTGCCCAAATCCACCAGCGGCGAGAAGATCGAGCTGATCGAGTTCTACGGCGGGCGCTGCCACCTGGTGGACGCGGCCGGCCAGGTCGATGAGGCGGCCCGCGCGCTGGCGGCCGAAACCGGCGGCTACTACCTGGACCAGTTCACCTATGCCGAGCGGGCGACGGATTGGCGCGGGAACAATAACATTGCCGAGTCGGTGTACGCGCAGATGGCCGCCGAAACCCACCCGATCCCCAGCTGGATCGTGGTCGGTGCCGGGACCGGCGGCACCAGCGCCACCTTCGGGCGCTATGCGCGCTACAAGCGGCACGAAACCAGGATCTGCGTGGGCGATCCGGAAGGCTCCTCCTTCTACGGGGGATGGCGCACCGGGGACATGGGCTACGCGACGGGGCAGGGATCTCGCATCGAGGGGATCGGCCGGCCCAGCGTGGAACCGAGCTTCGTGCCCGGGGTAATCGACCAGATGGTGCAGGTGCCCGACGCCGCCTCGCTGGCAGCCATGCATTTCCTGCGCGCCAAGACCCGCTACTTTGCCGGCGGCTCCACCGGGACCAACCTCTACGCGGCGTTCGGGATCATCGCCCAGATGCTCGAACGCGGCGAGCAGGGCTCGGTGGTGACGCTGATCTGCGACTCCGGCGAGCGCTACGCGAACACCTACTACAACGAGCAGTGGGTGGCCGAGCAGGGCCTGGACCTGGAGCCCTACGCCGCGCAGCTGGAGCGCTTCATCCAGACCGGGGCCTGGAGCTAGCTGCCACGCAGGGCGGGCATGAGCCCGGCCCGCTTCTTGCGCTGGTGCACCGAGAAGTAGCCCAGGCCCGCTTCGCCGGCCACGAAGCGCCGTTGGGAGCGGGCGGGCAGGTAGATGATGTCGCCGATGGCCAGCTCGATGGATCCGCTGGCGGTATGCAGCACCCCGGAGCCGGCGAAGACGTGCAGCACCACGTCCAGCTCCGGGCCCTGGTGCTCCCCGATTTCCCCGGCCGGGGCCAGCGAGATCACGTTGGCGTCGAGGTCGCGCTGCCCGGGTTCCAGCTTCCAGATCGCTCCGTTGGTTTTTCCGGCGGCCAGCTCGGTGGTATTGGCCATGCGGCGCGGTTCGGGCATCGTCTCTCCTTGAAGTTCTCTGCTGCAGCTTCCAGCCTATCCAATGGCGGGCAGCGCCCCGGTCCACCCGGCGGTGACGCGGTGCGTGCCGAACTGAGCCAGTTGGCCACGCGGCCGCTCATCCTGGCCATGGCACTGGGAACGCTGGTCAACGGGGGCACCTTCGCGGCGTTCACCTTCATCGCGCCGGTTGCGGCTATCACCGCCGGCGTGGCCGAGGGATGGGTTTGGGCCGCGCTGGTCCTGTTCGGGCTCGGATCCTTCCTCGGCGTAACCAGCGCAGGGCGGCTATCGGATCGGCGACCGGGCCTGGTGCTCTTCTCCGGAGGACCGCTGCTGCTGGCCGGTTGGGTCGTGTTGGCTTGGACCGCGTCGCATCCCATGGCGCTGCTCTGCCTTGTCTTCATCCAGGGTTTCCTGATTTTCGGCGTCGGCAGCACCGTGATTGCGCGGGTGCTCTACGCGGCCTGGGCATTGGCGGCGGCCGCTCCCTTGGCCATGCTGCTGAGCCGGCGCATGCTGTTGGATACCACGGCTGGCTCCCATCGATGATCCGCCGCGGCGCGCTTCGCCCACAGGCCCCGGGACGCCGGGAAAGAAGGCGCGGTGGACCTGGGTGGACCGGTGCGGGGTAGCCGGCGTTGCCCGGTAGGCAGCGCTCGTTGCGTGCGCCACCTGCCGGTGTGTTGGGAGGAACCTTCGGCAGCGTCAAAAACCCATGACACAAGGTGGCTGGCGCAGTAGGGTGAAGAATAGACCCACTGGAAAATTGTGTGCAGGAGGAATGTTTTGCCTACCGTAGCCGACCACCTGATTGAACAGCTCGATACCCAGGGAGTGCGCCGGATTTACGGCCTTCCGGGGGATTCCCTGAACGGCTTGACCGATTCATTGCGGGAGAACGGGCGGATCGAATGGGTCCACCACCGCCATGAGGAAGCCGCTGCCTTCGCCGCGGCGGCCGAAGCCGGAATCACCGGAGAGCTGACGGTATGCGTCGGCTCTTGCGGTCCGGGGAACCTGCACCTGATCAACGGGCTGTACGACGCGAACCGCTCGCGCGTGCCGGTGCTGGCGATTGCAGCGCACATCCCTACCGAGGAGATCGGTTCCAACTACTTCCAGGAGACCCACCCGGTGGAAGTCTTCCGTGGCTGCTCGGTCTATGCCGAACAGGTTTCCGACCCCAAGCAGATGCCGCGCATGCTGCGCATTGCGATGCGCGAGGCCATCGAGAAGCGCGGCGTGGCAGTACTGGTGATTTCCGGCGATGTCGCGTTGGCGGAGATGGAACGCACGCCCACCCAGGAAATCACCAAGACCAACCCGCGGGTGCTGCCCAATGAAGACGAGCTGGAGCGTACCGCAGAGATCCTCGAAGGCTCGCGCAAGGTCACCATTCTGGCCGGTGCGGGCGTGGCAGGAGCTCATGACGAGGTGATCGCGCTGGCTGGCAAGCTCGGGGCGCCGATCGTGCATGCGATGCGAGGCAAGGAGCATATCGAGTACGAGAACCCCTTCGATGTGGGCATGACGGGCCTGCTGGGTTTCGCTTCGGGCGCCAAGGCGATTGCCGAATGCGACGTGCTCCTGATGCTGGGCACCGACTTCCCCTACCAGCAGTTCTACCCGCAGGACGCGACCATCATCCAGGTGGATATCCGCGGCGAGCAGATCGGCAAGCGCACCCGGGTGGACATCCCGCTGGTGGGCACCGTGAAGGACACCGCGGCGGCTCTGGATGCGCTGCTGCCGGTGCAGACCCACCGCAAGCACCTGGAGACAGCGGTGGAGCATTACCGCAAGACCCGTACGAAGCTCGACGAGCTCGCCACGCCCTCCAAGCCGGGTGCTGCAATCCATCCGCAGTATCTGGCCCGGCTGATCGACCAGCACGCAGATGAGGATGCGATTTTCACCGCCGATGTGGGATCTCCGGTGATTTGGGCAGCCCGCTACCTGACCATGACCGGCAAGCGACGGGTGCTCGGCTCCTTCAACCACGGTTCCATGGCCAACGCACTGTGCCATGCCCTGGGCGCCCAGGCAATTGACCGGCAGCGCCAGGTTATCGCGTTCGCCGGTGACGGCGGATTGGCCATGATGCTCGGTGAGCTGCTGACCGCCACGCAGAACAAGCTGCCGATCAAGATCGTGGTGTTCAACAACTCCTCGCTGAATTTCGTGGAACTGGAAATGAAGGCCGCCGGGTTCGTCACCTACGCCACCGATCTGCACAACCCCGACTTCGGGGCCGTGGCTACCGCCTCGGGGCTCAAGGGCTACCGGGTAGATGATTCGGCGCAGCTTGAAGCCACGGTGCAAGAATTCCTGGCCCATGACGGTCCTGCGCTGCTGGATGTGGTGACCGACCGCCAGGAGATGTCGATGCCACCGGAAATCAAGTTGGAACAAGCCAAGGGATTTGCCTTGTATGCCATACGCACCGTGCTCTCCGGGCGTGGCGACGAGCTGCTGAATCTGGCTAAAACCAATTGGCGGCAATTGTTCTAGTCCTTTTATGCCTATGCTTGTTGCTGGTGCCCTTGGCACCAGCAACACGTTTGTGACATCAAGAAAGTTGGCGCTTTGGCTTCGCAACCTGCCGCTACCCACGCGGCCACCATCGAGGATTTCACCCGCAACCTGGCTGCTGTCAACCAGAAGATCGCCGCGGCGGCGCTGGCTGCCGGCCGCGACGCTGGCTCGGTTCGGCTGCTGCCGGTCACCAAAACCATCGATTTCGAGCGCTTGGCATTGGCCATTGCTGCCGGTGTGGACACGCTGGGGGAAAATAAGGTCCAAGAGGCCCAAGGCAAGTACGAGCACTTCTGCGAGGATTTCCCGCACCTGCGTTATGCGATTATCGGTCCCTTGCAGACCAACAAGGCGAAGTTCGTGGCGAAGTTCGCTGATGAGTTCCATGCCTTGGACTCGCTGAAACTGGCACAGACCCTGCAACGCCGTTTGGAGGCAGAGGATCGGACGCTCGAAGTCTTCATCCAGGTCAATACCTCCGGCGAGGAAAGCAAATCAGGCATCGAAGCTGCTGGGGCAGCGGACTTGCTTGGCGGGTTGGCGCCGCTGGATCGGTTGACGCCAGTGGGCTTGATGACCATGGCCGCAAATACCAAGGACGAAGCATCTATCCGTGGCAGCTTTGCGTTGCTGCGCGAAACCCGTGACCAATTGCAGCAGGATGCTCCTGAAAGCTTCCAGCACCTGTCCATGGGCATGAGCGGAGACTACGAGCTGGCCATCGCCGAGGGGGCCACCGTCGTGCGTGTAGGCCAGGGAATCTTCGGTGCCCGCACCTACCCGGACTAAGTCGCTTCTGCGTCGCCACTGAGCTTCGTTGCAAGGGCAGCTGGCAAATCGCCAGCTGCCCTTGCTGCGCGTTCTCCACAGCCGGTCGTGCGTCGGCCAAACTGTGGGTGCCAGGGGCGACACTACATGTAGTGGTGCACACCGTGTACCCCGAACTACATGGAGGGTGCAGAACACGCCGACGAACATCTCACAAGAAGAATTTTTAACCCACAGCGGACTTCTGCCAACCTGTGGACAAAGGTCTCGAGTCCGCGAGAAATCGCGGTTTAAACGGGGGTTAATATCCACAGTTCCTGTGGACGTTGCCGTGGATGAATGACATACTTGTAATACATCATGTTGTGGCCGCTTGACCCGCCAAACACAAGATGTAGTATTGAACCCGTCGGTGCGGCTCGCACCAGAAGCACCTCGAAACAGTGGTTTTGAGGCATCCGAGAGGATGGCTAGGACTTTTCCGAAAATCCGGGATCTTAGCCGAAACCAAGACTTTTTAAAGGGGATCAGGGACATGGCCATCACGGTTTACACGAAGCCTTCCTGCGTTCAGTGCAACGCTACGTACCGCGCGCTGGATAAGAAGGGTGTCGAGTACAACAAGGTAGACATCTCTCAGGATGCGGCAGCTTTGGAGCACGTTCGTGGCTTGGGCTACATGCAGGCACCTGTCGTAATCACCGATGACGATCACTGGTCGGGCTTCCGCCCAGACAAGATCGAGCTGCTGGCTCCAGCCAACTAATCAAGAATTCCATCCGCTAGCTTGTAGTGGAGGCGAAAAGCAATGTCACCTGCAGCGCTTGCCGATAGGCAACATGCTGAGGCCCAGGAACCGCTGGAACTCACCGATTCGAAACTGATCTATTTTTCATCTGTTTCGGAGAACACCAAGCGTTTCGTGGACAAACTTGAGATGGATGCCGCACGGATTCCGGTCTATGCGACCGAACCGCAGCTGATCTCAACTGCACCGTACGTGCTGCTCATACCCACTTATGGCGGAGAGCGTGGCAAGCGCTCGATCATGCCGCAGATCATGAAGTTCCTGCGGCATGAAGCGAACCGCGTGAATCTTCGCGGCGTGATCGGTGCAGGGAACACAAACTTTGGCGAGTACTACTGCATTGCGGCAAAACGCATTGCCGAGAAATGCAACGTACCCGTGCTTTACACATTCGAAATTATGGGAACCTCAGAAGACGTTCTCAACGTCAAAGAAGGGCTTGAAACCTTTTGGACACCAGCGTCGCAGAACCGGCAGCAACGATGAATAGCTCAAAGGAGCTCCCAGCCCAGTTCCAGGGCTTGAGCTACAACGACCTCAACGCCATGCTGAACCTTTACGGACCAGATGGAAAGATCCAGTTTGAGGTGGACCGCTACGCGGCTCGCCAGTACTTCTTGGACCACGTGAACAACAACACCGTGTTCTTCCATGACCTCGATGAGAAGCTTGAATATCTGGTCAAGCACGAGTACTACGAGCGTGAAACCCTCGATCAGTACTCGATGAACTTCATCCGGGATTTGTTCAAGCACGCCTTCGGCAAGAAGTTCCGTTTCGAAACCTTCTTGGGCGCCTTCAAGTTCTACACCTCGTACACGCTGAAGACCTTCGATGGCAAGCGCTACCTGGAACGCTACGAAGACCGCGTATGCATGGTTGCCCTGCACCTGGCACGTGGCGATGAAAAGCTGGCCATGCACCTGGTCGATGAAATCATTGAAGGCCGCTTCCAGCCTGCCACCCCAACCTTCCTGAACGCCGGCAAAGCACAGCGTGGCGAACTCGTCTCCTGCTTCCTGCTGCGCATCGAAGACAACATGGAATCGATTGCCCGCGCAGTCAACTCGTCGCTTCAGCTGTCCAAGCGCGGAGGTGGCGTTGCCCTATCGCTGACCAACCTGCGTGAGCACGGTGCGCCGATCAAGCAGATCGAGAACCAGTCTTCCGGCGTCATCCCGGTGATGAAGCTTCTTGAAGATTCCTTCTCCTATGCAAACCAGCTCGGTGCACGCCAGGGCGCAGGTGCCGTTTACCTGAACGCACACCACCCGGATATCTACCGCTTCTTGGACACCAAGCGCGAAAACGCTGATGAGAAGATCCGTATCAAGACCCTGTCCTTGGGTGTTGTTATTCCGGATGTCACCTTCGAGCTGGCTCGCAAGAACGAAGACATGTACCTGTTCAGCCCGTACGACGTCGAGCGCGTCTATGGCGTACCGTTCAGCGAAATCTCCGTCACCGAGAAGTACTACGAGATGGTAGACGACGCTCGGATCAAGAAGACGAAGATCAGCGCCCGCGAGTTCTTCCAGACCCTGGCCGAGATCCAGTTCGAGTCCGGTTACCCGTACATCATGTTCGAAGACACCGTGAACAAGGCCAACCCGATTGCCGGCCGCATCACCATGTCGAACCTGTGCTCGGAAATCCTCCAGGTTTCCTCCGCTTCGGAGTTCTCTGACGACCTGAGCTACAAGACCGTCGGCAAGGACATCTCCTGCAACCTCGGTTCGATGAACATCGCCAAGGCCATGGACGGCAAGGATCTGGCTACCTCGGTAGACATCGCCATCCGTGCCCTGAGCGCAGTCTCGGACATGTCCTACATCGCCTCGGTTCCTTCGATTGCTGACGGCAACAGCAAGTCGCACGCCATCGGCCTGGGCCAGATGAACCTGCACGGCTTCCTGGCCCGCGAGCACATCTACTACGGCTCCGAAGAAGGCATCGACTTCACGAATATCTACTTCTACACGATCCTGTTCCATGCACTGACTGCATCGAACAAGATCGCCATGGAGCGCGGCGAGACCTTCGATAACTTCGAGAACTCGAAGTACGCCTCGGGTGAATTCTTCGACAAGTACACCGAGCAGGAATGGGTTCCAGCTACCGAGCGCGTGCGCGAACTGTTCGACGGCATGCAGATTCCTACCCAGGAAGACTGGAAGGCGCTGAAGGCTTCTGTCATGGAGCACGGCATCTACAACCAGAACTTGCAGGCAGTTCCTCCCACCGGTTCGATCTCGTACATCAACAACTCGACTTCCTCGATCCACCCGGTCGCAGCGAAGATCGAGATCCGCAAGGAAGGTAAGATCGGCCGCGTTTACTACCCGGCTCCTTACATGAACAACGAGAACATCGA
This sequence comes from Glutamicibacter sp. NPDC087583, assembly GCF_044743685.1. Taxonomy (NCBI): domain Bacteria; kingdom Bacillati; phylum Actinomycetota; class Actinomycetes; order Micrococcales; family Micrococcaceae; genus Glutamicibacter; species Glutamicibacter sp. NPDC087583. The sequence goes on from NZ_JBIUWY010000001.1 coordinate 907,486, forward strand.
CTTCTACGAAGACGCTTACGAAATCGGCTACGAGAAGATCATTGACACCTACGCTGCCGCAACCCAGCACGTAGACCAGGGCCTGTCGCTGACCTTGTTCTTCAAGGACACTGTCACCACCCGTGACATCAACAAGGCCCAGATCTACGCATGGCGCAAGGGCATCAAGAGCCTGTACTACATCCGCCTTCGCCAGCTTGCGCTGGAAGGCACCGAGGTTGAAGGCTGCGTTTCCTGCGCACTGTAAGACCTTGATCCATTGACCGGTTAGCCGGGCAATGGCATCACGCAACAGCTGCCGCATGGTTTCGTCCAACGGCAGCTGTTGCATATCAAAACGACCTCAGATCGTGTCAGCGATCTGACAATAACTTGGGGCCTTGCTGTACAGGCGGCGTTCGAAAGAACGGTAGAGTTGTAAGCAAAGTTCTTAATACGATTTAGCTTTTCGATGAGGGGCAATGACCGAGAAGATTCAGCTCACCAACAAGGTTGAGGCAATCAACTGGAACCGTATCCAGGACGACAAGGACGTAGAGGTCTGGAACCGCCTCGTCAATAACTTCTGGCTGCCGGAGAAGGTGCCGCTGTCCAACGACATCCAGTCGTGGGGAACCCTGACCGAAGACGAGAAGCTGCTGACCATGCGCGTCTTCACCGGTCTGACCCTGCTTGATACCTTGCAGGGCACCGTTGGCGCTGTTTCGCTGATTCCAGATGCGATCACCCCACACGAAGAAGCCGTGTACACCAACATTGCCTTCATGGAATCGGTACACGCAAAGAGCTACTCCTCGATCTTCTCGACCTTGGCATCGACCAAGGAAATCGACGAAGCCTTCCGCTGGTCCACTGAAAATGTGAACCTGCAGAAGAAGGCTCAGATCATTGAGAGCTACTACCACGGCGAAGATCCACTGAAGCGCAAGATTGCTTCGACCCTGCTCGAATCGTTCTTGTTCTACTCGGGCTTCTACCTGCCAATGCACTGGTCCTCGCATGCGAAGCTGACCAACACTGCAGACCTGATCCGCCTGATCATCCGCGACGAAGCTGTTCACGGTTACTACATCGGATACAAGTTCCAGAAGGGTCTAGAAAACGAGACCGAGGAGCGCAAGCAGGAGCTGAAGGACTACACCTTCGAGCTGATGTATGAACTGTACGAAAATGAAGTCCAGTACACCCACGATCTCTATGATCCGGTAGGCCTGTCCGAGGACGTCAAGAAGTTCTTGCACTACAACGCCAACAAGGCGCTGATGAACCTGGGCTATGAGGCGATGTTCCCATCGACCGTGACCGATGTGTCGCCAGCGATTTTGGCTGCGTTGAGCCCGAACGCTGATGAGAACCACGACTTCTTCTCCGGTTCCGGTTCGTCGTACGTGATCGGCAAGGCAGTGAACACCGAAGACGAAGACTGGGATTTCTAATCTAGAAAATCTTCAGCCTAATTGGTGATGGCCAGCAGGCCCGGACTCATGCAGAGTCCGGGCCTGCTGGCATTTAAGCTGTTCCGAAGTTGACGTATCCGGCTGGGCTAACGGTACGTCAGCGGTGGACCGAGCAAGATCTTGGGGAGCCTGTGGTGTTGGAAACGCCAATGGTTATCACGTGCGAACCCGGTGCGTGGACAAATGTCCCGTTTGCGCGGTGAGCAGCGGTTATGAAATCTGGAGTTCGTTCTCGCAGTATCCCCATCGAGACAAGGACAACCGCCAGATCGCGGGGAATTATGGCTTGGGCGGAAGCAACCTGGCCCGCAACCGCAGATGAACGCGAAATGGCGAGATTTCGCAGGTATCGTGAGCAACGGGGTTTGACTAGCATCCACGCGAGTCCAGCCTCTTAAGGCAAAAACTCCTTCGGCCACAAAAGCAGAAGGGAGAGACCTCAGCACGGCGGCCGAATAATCAGATCGCTGCATCATTATGGTTCTCTGCCAAAGCAAGAATGGGGGTCCAAATGCCTAGCTTGCCAGGCAAACTGGAGCGATTGAAACACCAATTATCGGGGCTTGGCGAGGTCTTTATTGTGCCTCCTGCTGAAGATGGATACGTATTCTTGCGGTATGCCGACTCCCAAGAGCTATACGCATTCGACTGCACTTTCGAAGAAGTGCTCAATCACGCGGTTCAATCTGGTGGCGAAGAGATCTGGCCTCAACTCGAACCACTTGAAGCTCAAGTGGCGCTCTTCGCGGTGCACGTCATGGAAACGATCGAGACTGCGCCGGACAAGGCACGTATTTTGAGCTTTGGAGGCAGTGGTCTTGAGGCAGCGAAAGGTAAGCTGCCTACGGCAGCGATTCGTGAAAACGAGTAACTTGAGTAGGCGTAATAGCAATCTCGGTATGCTTCCACAGAAGCATGCGCCGCCGTTGCCCTATTCGAAAGGACCGATCTCACATACGGGTCCGAAATTTTGCGCCTTCGCCGACGGCTCAGCCAAACTGGGGTCTGAAGACCGCGAGATGGACTCCAATCCGGAGCCGCAGAGGTGTTCGCTGTTGATGTGAACCGTGAACTTAAAGTGGGACTGCCTGCTGACCCGGCAGAGCGATACGCCAGTATTATTCGAGCGTCGAAAGATGCGGATCCGCAACCAATGTGAGTTACCTAGCCCATTGAATTGGAAATTCATGGGGATGCGACCACTCCGGCTATAGCCCAGCTTCGGTGGGTCCATAGTCATGCACAGCGGCGCACTCAACGCTCGGAGATAAATAGTAGATACTTAGACAGTACAGGTAGCTATAAATGCGGGGGAGTCAATGTGCAGATCGAATCCACTTCGGATGAACAGCGTTCATTGGATGACCAGCAGATTCAGCGGATTCGACGCAAGTCGATTTCCGTCCTCGCTGCGGGACAAATTCTTGGAGGTCTAGGCGGTGGCGCAACCCTGACTTTGGGGTCGCTGCTGATCGTAAGCATTTCCGGACTCGATGCATTGGCTGGCATGGCCGCGACCATGAATACTTTAGGTGCTGCCATCATGGCGTTGCCTTTGGCATTGCTTGCCCAGAAGTTCGGCCGGCGTATTTCGCTGTCGACCGGCGCATTGCTGGCAGCCAGCGGTGTTGTCGTCATCATTGCCGCAGCTTTTCTGAGATACTGGCCGTTGCTGCTGCTTGGAATGCTGGTTCTGGGAACAGGTTCGGCAATGAACCTCCAATCTCGATTCGCCGCCACCGACTTGTCCACCACGGCTACACGAGGCCGTGACCTTTCCCTGGTTGTGTGGTCAACAACTGCGGGTGCAGTCATCGGCCCGAATTTATTTGAACCTGGAGAAGAGCTAGCGCAGTTCATTAGCCTTCCACCGTTTACCGGCGGCTTTCTTATTGCGATGTGCGCCCAGCTGGTAGGGGTTCTTGTCTACTGGCTGGGCTTGCGTCCCGATCCGTTGCAGATCGCACAGCGTCAGGCGGCTGCCCAAGCGAGCGAGGTTCAGCTTCGCCGCCGCGGCTGGAGCATCCTAAGAAACACTTCTGCTGCCAGGCATGCCGTGCTTACCGTCGCCTTGACTCATCTTTATATGGTGTCCATGATGTCGATGACTCCAATTCACATGCAGCATCAAGGGGCAAGCCTCACGCTCATCGGGATCACCATTTCGGTCCATGTTGCGGGGATGTATGCGCTCTCACCAGTCTTTGGCTGGCTCACAGATATGCTAGGTCCACGAACGGTCATCTTTACCGGGCAGGCGTTGCTAGTTACCGCAAGCATCTTGGTATGGAGCAATGCAGAGAACCATACCGTGACAACTTTGGCGTTGCTTAGTCTAGGCCTCGGTTGGTCGGCGTCGACGGTTGCAGGCGCAACGATGATTACTGGATCAGTTGGCCTTGCCGAACGTCCGAAGTTGCAGGGCACGTCGGACCTCTGCATGAATCTGGCTGGTGTGCTTGGCGGTCTCACCGCTGGCCCAATTTTGGCAGCTGTAGGGTTCCGCGGACTGGCCGTGGTGCTGTTGATTTTCGCGATGTTCATGATCGCTGTGAATATGAAGTCTAATAGCGCTGGAACTGTTCACGAGTAGGGTGCAAATCTAACTCGATAATAGGCATTTCAAATGAAGGAGAGCATATTCATGGCAGGCAGAAGGCAGTGAATCAAAGTTGGGGGAGGGCCGGCTGGAATGGCCGCCGGTTTAATGCTGCTCGCAGCGGTGTGCCAGTAGCGGTTCATGAAAAGCACCGTGAGTTCCTCAGGGACTTTCGCGGTGGCACCATCTGTCCGTCAACTTTGCACGTGCTCGATGAACTGGGACTGGTGGGCGAATTCGAAGAATCGGGTTCAGCAAAGTTACCCAGGCAAGTAGTCCGGTCTCCAACGGATCGCCGGCAACCGTTCCTAACCTGTCGCGAATGCAGCTCCCTTTTCGATTCATTGCCGTGGCGCCACAGTGGAGTTTCCGCAATCTACTAGCCCGTGCAGTTGATAGTCGAATTCCGAGCTGAACTCCGGCTACCGATGCCGATAGCTGCTGCTTTCCGCTTGCCCCCGAAGCAGACGGAACTGCCAGGTAGATTGCTTGGCGTTGGGGTCCTTCGCGAACGACCTCCGGTCGAAGCCTGCAGCTAAGAACCGGTTAAAAGCAACAAAGGTGCAGTTCCAACCTTGCGGGGAACTACACCTTTGAAGAAAGTCTCTTAGCGAGCCTGGATGTTGGTTGCCTGTGGGCCCTTTGGACCAGCTTCCAGGGTGTACTCAACAGTCTGGCCCTCTTCGAGGCTACGGAAACCGAAGCTCTGGATTGCGCTGTAGTGTGCGAAGACGTCAGCCGATCCATCCGAAGGAGCGATGAAGCCGAAGCCCTTTTCAGCGTTGAACCATTTCACGGTGCCAGTGGCCATAGTGTTATATCCTTATTTATTGATTGGCCACGATGTGGCCTGGTTGCCGATCCGAAGTTCCGAATCGGAAAATTTAGGGGTTACCTCGCGCAGAGCTGCCGAGAACGATTCGCCTGCCGTCGATACGGAGAATCGAATACTGATTTTGCCGGTATCGGCCAAAACGGGGGTCGCTGCACTTGCTTAAACATCGTCGGATTCCAGGCTGCTAACGGGTAATGACCCCACGCTAGCGGAGTAGAACAAGGAATCCACAGAAAAGTGACGTACGGAGTCGTCGAGATGTTTTATCTGCAGTGAAGAAGAGAAGATGAAGAATTCGTTTCGATAGGAGCTCATTCGATCTGAAGATCGATGAACCGATTTGTAAAGCACAGACGATTTGTTGGCTGTGCTACAAATCCTACTGCTAACAATTACTGGCGGGGACTCACACCTGCAACCGTTGAGGTAACAAATCAAGCGTACCATTGATCGTTGGTCCGTGGGGCGTGATGCGTGATACTTGGGCGTTTTGGCAATGCAAATCGTTGCATCGACATTCGTTATTTGCCTGTTGACTAGTGTTTTAGTAAATATTATTTTTCCGGAAAATTGATGCGGGCTATTTTCATGCTCACCCTGCGGCCCTGGCTCTACCCCGTTTGGGCCGGTGCCCGAAGGGGTAGAGCCAGCAGTTACGGATTCGCTTGCGCCTGGACCTTAGCTAGCTGATTTCCGAGCAGATCCGCATTTATGGCTGCTCCGGCGATCGTTCCGGCTGCGGCTGCTGCCATGACCATCGCGCCTAGGTTGCTGGCATTCCCTGCCGCATAAACCCCTGGCAGGGCTGTGGCACCCATTTCATTGACCTGGATGAAGGTGCCAAGCGGGTGCTCGGCAAGCTGTCCGCCGAGCTTGAGATAGAGCGAGGCTTGTGCGTTCATTCGGCTTGCAACTACCAGAGCTTGAGCGCTGATCTTCTGGCCGTCTGCCAGCGTGACTGAATCCAGAGTCCCCTGGGTGTCGAAATCGATTGCTTTCACTGGCTGCTCAACCACCGGTATTCCCAATGCGGCAAGTGTCGCGCGATTTTCATCGTTCAATGCATCCGGGGTGTGGTTGACGAAGGTGATCTTCGAGCTGAGCCGGCTGAACATCATTGCTTGGTGCGTGCTCATGGGGCCGATTCCGAGTACCAGGATCTCCTGGTCACGCACTTCCCAGCCGTGGCAGTATGCGCAATGGATCGCGGTATCACCCCATGCTTGGGCCAGCCCCGGAATCGACGGCAAATCATCAATGAGGCCCGTTGCCAGCACGATTCGTTCGGCGCTAAAGGTATTCCCTTCAGCTGAGACGTTGAATCCGGTGTCCAGTGAACCGGTGAGGTTCTCCACCTCGCCTTCGATGATCCGCGCGCCATAGCTAATCGCTTCCTGCCGTCCGCGGGCCAGGAGGTCCAGCGGGTTGATGCCTTCGTTTCCCAGAACGTTGTGGGCATGCTGCGCTGCCGCGTTCCGCGGATTTCCCTCGTCGATGACCAGGACAGTGCGCCGTGAGCGGCCCAATGCGACTGCGGCCGCGAGCCCGGCACTGCCGCCGCCGATAATGATCGCTTCGAAATGTTCCATGATTCCTCTCCCTGCTATTTGTGATGTTGTGTCCACGGTATCGACGTTTTGCGCTGTGGGGTGTACCGTTTTGCGCATGACGCAAGAATTCGAAGTTGACCAAGTTATCCGCCAGCGCATAAGAACGTTGCGGCAGAACCTCGGCTGGTCGTTGGAATCGTTGGCGAGCAAGGCTTCCCTGAGCGTTTCCACGCTCAGCAGGATTGAAACGGGAGGCCGGCGTATTGCTCTTGACCAGCTGGTTCCAATAGCCAAGGCACTGAATACCAGCTTGGATGAGTTCGTATCGACCTCTGAAGCCGAGATTATTATCCGCCCGGAGCCGATTTCGATGCCCGGGATAACCATGTGGAAGCTGTCCACCGATGACGCAGTTAACGGGGTGAATGTGTCGAAAATGCGTTTCGACCCTTCGCAGGCGCCTGCTCCCACCGAGCTGCGTATTCATCCGGGCAAGGAATGGTTCACAGTGCTCCTCGGAGAAATCCAGCTAAAGCTAGGAGATCGCACCTATCACGTGAAGGCGGGGCAATCTGCGCAGTTCGACACAATGACTCCTCATGCCCTGTGGGCGGTCAATGGCATTGCCGAGGTGCTCGGAATCATGGATAATGCAGGCCAACGAGCCCATGAGCACGACACAGCCAGCTAGTTTAGTGATTTCAATTACTCTTGGATAACCTGAGGGCAGAGTATTGAACACTGCGATGCCAGGAGGGCAACGATGACGCACCAGCTCAACGAGGAGCTTGAACAGGTCCTAGCTGATGGCGATTTCTATTTCGAAGCACTCGGTGAAGGCCGCTATCGCTCGTCGTGGCATTCCCAAGGTGCGTGGAATCCCCATGAGCAGCACATGGGTCCCGCCTCTGGAATCTTGGCCTACGCCTTGGAAAATTTCCAGCCTCGTGAAGACATGCGCATCGCACGGATCAGCTATGAGATCCATGGCCTTATTCACGCCGGAGAATTCGAGATCTCAACGCGAATGGTCCGTCCCGGCCGGACGATCGAATTGATCGAGGCCGAAATGACGGCCAAGGGCCGCACCAGCATCGTTGCGCGCGCGTGGCGGGTGATTACGGGTGACACCAGTGCTGTTGCAGGGGTTGAAGACAAGGAAATCCCAGGCCCAGAGGCCTGCGCGGTGCGCGAAATCAGTGAGCAGTGGCCCGGCGGCTACATCAAATCCATCGAGATGCGCGCCAATGATGAGCTGCGGCCGGGTCGAGGTTTTGCGTGGCTGCGTACTCCTTATGACCTCGTCGACACAGGAGACGCCACAGCGTTGTCCAGCTTGGTGGGAATGATCGACACGGCAAACGGTGTGGTGCCGCGCGTGGATCCGGGTGAAGGAACCTGGATCTACCCGAACGTGGATCTGCAGATCCACATGTACCGCAAGCCCGAGGGCAAGTGGCTGGGCCTGGATGTCCAGCAGAGCTTCGGCACAGACGGCATCGGCCTGACCTCAACGGTATTGCACGATGAAGCAGGCCCTTTCGGCCGTGCTGAACAGATCCTGACGGTCCGTTCGCGCTAGCTCGATGCGCCGGTTGAAAGCTTGGCCAGCAGCTTCTTGAGCTCTGGCTTGGACTTCAGCGTGAACTGGCGCTGGCGGTACTTTTCCCGGTCTGCACCGTGGGCCCGGAAAAGTGCATAGCCGCGCTTGACCAAGAACAGGACCGGTTTCCGGCGCTGTGCTACATCGCGCACGAACCGTCGAAGAGCAGTTACCAATGCAGGTTCGTCGACGTAATACGCTTGGACGTTAATGCCCTTGGCGCGCAGCGGATCAAGGATTTCGTAGAGGAAGATGCCTTCGGCGACAATCGGCCCGTCTGCGCAAGCGATTTCACGATGCCCGTTGTAGCTCGAGGTCGTGATCGAGTAGTTGGGGACCAGAGTGGTACCGTGGTGGAGCAAATCATCGATAGCCTGCAGTGCGGCTTCCTGATTCCAGGTAGCCGAATTGTCCCAATCGATTTCGCCGTAATCGGTACGGGGGAAATCAACGGGATTCCCGTCTTCGCTGATCTGGCGGTAGAACTCGTCAAGCGGCAGGTGGGGTCGGCCGAATTTCGACGCGAGATAGGACTTGCCGGAGCCGGACGGTCCGCCGATCAGGATGACAGGGGTAGAAGAATTTGGCACGCCTTTTATTATGGCCCAGAAACCTCGGCCATCGGCAATCGGATGCTGTGACATCTACTCCGCCTGGAGCGAATTGCTGAATTAGACTCAGATTTATGAGTTTGTGGAACCCCCAGTCAGATGCGCCGTTATCTGTGGAAATCGAAAATCCTACCGGAGACCCGGCTGCTGACCTAGAACGTGGAGTGCAACTGCTGCGCAGCGTCCAATCTGGCGAAAGCGGCGCGCTGCTACGGCTCTATCGTCCGGACCCGACCCTGGCCTTCGGCCAGCGCGATGTGCGGCTAGAGGGCTATGAGGCGGCTCGTGACGTAGCGCAGCAGCAAGGCTTTGCTCCTTTGGTGCGCAAAGCTGGAGGCCGGGCCGCCGCGTATCACCGGGGTACATTGATCGTTGATCATATTGAGCCCGAAGCCGAGGCGGTGATGCGCCAGCAGAATCGCTTCGAGGTCTTCGCGCGGGTGTATGCCAACGCTTTCCAGCGCCTTGGCGTGAATGCGCAAGTCGGGCCAATCCCGGGGGAGTATTGCCCGGGAGATCATTCGGTGCATGGCCTCCCTGATGGGAAATCGCCGCGCAACTATCCAGTGAAGCTGGCAGGCACAGCTCAGCGTGTGGTTTCCGGGGCATGGCTGTTCTCTTCGGTCTTTGTTGTCGAGGATTCCGCGCCGTTGCGGCAAGTCCTCGATGGGGTCTACCAAGCAATGGGCATTCCAATGGATCCCACGACGGTAGGCGCGGCTAATGATCTGCTCGCCGCTGTCACCACCGAAGCATTTATTTCAGCGCTGCTCGACGAATATAGCGAGCACGCCACGCTGCAAGGCATCTAGCACAGCTTAAAAAAGAATCGGCACCCGATGCGGGTGCCGATTTTGGTTCGCGGCCGGATCTAGGCGCCGACTCGCTCAACAACCTCGTCAATGCGCGGGTTGGTGGCTGCGGTGCCGTCCGGGAAGATCAGGGTTGGCACGGTTTGGTTGCCGTTGTTGAACGCCTCGACGATCTCTGCGGTGCCTTCGACTTCTTCGATATTCACCTCGGTGTATGCGACACCCTTCTGGTCCATCAGGCGCTTGAGGTTGCGGCAGTAGCCGCACCAGCTGGTGGTGAACATGGTGACTCCGCCGGCAGCGGGAACGTACTGGTCAAGGTTCAATTCGTTGCTCATACATGGTGTAACGGCAATGATGTTTACTTTGTTCCCGGAGCGGTAGAAAAAGTTCGCTGGATTCTTTTGCTCCGCTCGCTAGACTGGGGAGCAGATTTTCCTTGATGCCGGTTCTAAGGGGTAGGCGATGTGCGGACGATATGTGATGGCCAGAGCCATCGGCGATCTGGTGGCAGAGGCCGAGGCGGAAGCGGACGCCAATCTGGAACTGCGCCAGTCCTGGAACGTTGCTCCGACTACCGACGTGCCGGTTGTGCTCGAGCGGCTGATCGACGATGAGCTGCACCGCCAGATCCATGTAGCACGGTGGGGGCTGGTGCCAGGATGGGCCAAGGAGCTGGCGGTCGGGGTGCGCGCCTTCAATGCGCGCAGCGAGACGGCCAGCACCAAGCCGACCTTCCGTTCGGCGGTGAAGAAGCGCCGTGCCGTCGTCCCGGTGGAAGGGTATTACGAATGGAAAAAGGAAGGCAGCAAAAAGCGCCCCTTCTACGTGCATCGCGAGGATGGAAAGCTGATCTTCTTCGCCGGCCTCTACGAATGGTGGAAGGACCAGGACGGGTCCTGGATTCTTTCCACCTCGATCATGACCATGGATTCACCTTCGGCGGAAGAGCCCGGGGTGCTCGGCGAACTTGCGGGCCTGCATGATCGCCTGCCCATTCCGTTGGGCAAGGAGATGATGGGCCGGTGGATGAACCCTGCCGAGGAAGACGGTGAAGGGCTGATCGAGCAGATTCGCGCCGAAGCTTTCGATGTGGCTTCCCAATGGACCATGCATGAGGTCGATACCGCTGTTGGCAATGTGCGCAATAATTCGCCGGAGCTGATTGCGGCGCACAGCAACTCGCTGTTTTAGCCGCGGATGGCTGAGCCGCTGGGCTTGGACCCGAGCCGGAACCCCAGGTAGCTGCTGGCCAGCAGGGTTCCTGCCACAAGTCCCAGCTCGCCCATGACGTGGGCTGCGCTGTCAGGAACGAATGCTGCTTCGCTCAGCGGAGCATAGGCGAACCAGCCGAAGGTTCGAACCTGGTTGTAGTCCCATAGCAGTGCTCCGATGCCACCTGCTGCCAACAACAGCCCGGCGATCAGGAACCAGGCCTTGAACCGAGCGAGCTGGCGAAGCGATAAGCCGCCGGCAACCCCCAGCGCGCCAACGCCGAGCAAAGCCAGCACCCAACCGAGAACTTCGGCGGGACCCGGGCCGAAGTAGGTTTCAGAGTCTTCGACCAGCGGTACATAGGATCCAGAGTAGAAAACTACTTCTTGTTGACTGTCCCACCACAGCACGACGATGCCGACGATGATGAATACTGCTGCGCCCAGGAATAAGGCAGTGGCGGACTTGTAGCGTTTATCTGAAGGCATGTATTTAATCTTGCCATCACCAGATGTTTTGCGCATCAACTTTAAACACGAGCGGCAGCCTGCTCTAAAGGCCTGCTGCCGCTCGATGCGTGGTGCTTAGTGACCGCGCTTGATCCATTCATCCAGGTTCGGCGCTTCTGCACCGATGGAGGTGGCATCGCCGTGGCCGGTATTGACCACGGTTTCAGCTGGCAGGACCAGCAGCTTGGTGCGGATCGACTCGACGATCGTCTCGAAGCTGGAGTAGCTGCGACCGGTAGCCCCCGGGCCGCCGTTGAACAGGGTGTCACCGCTGAACAGTACACCGAGGTCTTCAGCGTAGAAGCAGGTTGAGCCCGGAGAGTGCCCCGGGGTGTGCAGGGCGGTCAGCGTGGTGCCGGCGATGGTGAATGAATCGCCTTCGCTGATTTCTGCGTCCACATCGCGCTCGGGGTAGACAGCTTCCCAGAGCATGCGGTCTTCCGGGTTCAAGAACAGCGGTGCATCCACGGCGTCGGCGAATTCGCCAGCCGCACGGATGTGGTCATCGTGCCCGTGGGTAAGCAGCACGGCCATGACTTCTCGATCGCCCACAGCTTCGCGGATCTTGGCAACATCATGTGCCGGGTCGATGACCATCACCTCGGAATCATCGCCGACGATCCAGACGTTGTTATCGACATCCCACGTCCCGCCATCCAGGGAGAAGGTGCCGGAAGTGACGACGTTCTCGATGCGGGCGGCCACTAGAGCTCCACCACCGAACGAAGCACGGTGCCTTCATGCATCTTGGTGAACGCGTCTTCGATTTCATCGATCGTGATGCGTTCGGTGACAAAGGCATCCAGATCCAGGCGGCCGAGCTTGTACTGCTCGACGAGCATCGGGAAGTCGTGGCTCGGCAGGCAGTCGCCGTACCACGAGCTCTTCAGTGAGCCGCCGCGGCCGAAGACATCGAGCAGCGGCAGCTCGAGCTTCATCTCCGGAGTTGGCACGCCTACCAATACGACGCGGCCAGCAAGATCGCGGGCGTAGAAGGCCTGCTTGTAGGTTTCCGGGCGGCCCACCGCGTCGATGACGACGTCGGCGCCGAAGCCGCCGGTCAGCGCCTGGATGGCTTCCACGGCGTCGACCTTGGAGGAATCCACGGTGTGGGTGGCGCCGAACTTCTTGGCGCCTTCCAGCTTGTCCGGGTTCACGTCCACCGCGATGATGGTGGTTGCGCCGGCCAGCTGCGCGCCGGCGATGGCAGCAGCGCCCACGCCACCGCAACCGATCACTGCGACGGACTCGCCGCGCTTGATCTCGCCGGTATTGATCGCTGCCCCGATGCCGGCCATGACACCGCAACCGAGCAGGCCTACTGCGGCCGGGTCGGCTTCTTCATCCACGATGGTGCACTGGCCGGAGTGGACCAGGGTCTTTTCGGCGAAGGACCCGATGCCCAGCGCTGGGGAAAGCTCGGTGCCATCTTCCAGGGTCATCTTCTGGGTGGCATTGAAGGTGTTGAAGCAGTACTTCGGCTCGCCCTTGGCGCAAGCGCGGCACTGGCCGCAGACTGCACGCCAGTTCAGGATCACGCGGTCGCCGACCTTGACGTTGGTGACGTTCTCGCCGATCTGGCTGACTACTGCGGTGGACTCGTGGCCCAGCAGGTACGGGTACTCGTCGCCAATTCCGCCGAGCTTGTAGTGCAGGTCGGTGTGGCAGACACCGGTGGTGAGCACATCGACAACTACTTCTCCGGGACCCGGATCCGGAACGATGATGTCTACGACCTCTACGGGTGCGTCCTTGACGCGGGAAATAACGGCTTTGACCTTATGGGACATGGGATTTAGCTCCTGGAACGATTGGCTAGTGCTCTCTCGATGCTATCGGTGTCTCAGGTGCTAATCGAGCATTCGAGACACAATGACGCAGGCAGTTTCGCGCAGAGCCAATTTGTGCAGGTTGATCACGGGTTGCCCCCGGAATGGATGTGACGGGGCAGGAGTGCTGCATCCAGCTCAAACACCGCTGAGCAGGAGGACAGCGCCTAGGCCGGAACCCAGTGCTCGCGCGGCATTGGCCCTGATCCACCGTGGCTCATATTTCGCCCAAGCCAACGAATTCTGCTCCAGTCGCCGATTGAGCGGAACATTGACCCCGATGGTGAGCAGGGCACCGCTAAGCACTAGTGCCGCTCCGATCGATATGCGGATATTCTCGTGGACGATGGAGAGGGCAAGGCATCCGGTGCTGGCGAGCAAGCCGAGGAAGAACAAGCTCAGGAATGGGGGCCGTTGGGCGTATCTGTTCACGTGGACCATGAACGTGCTTGCGGAGCGATCATCCATTCGCGCTAGCGCAGGGAAGACCACGAGGGTGAAGGAAACGTAGAATCCGGCAATGATCAAGCCGGTGGCAATTGTCAGCAGCGGCAGGAAAATAGTAAGCAACGGCAGGTTCATGATTTCATTCAACAGATGTTGGGCAGGATTTTGAATGCTCAAGGCTCGACAATGCATACGCAATCGTCCAGAGTGGTGGCGTGAGACCCGATGCATTTTTCCCTTCTGGCCCACGGGCTCGTGAAGCCTTCATTCTCCGCATGTGCATGGAGGGCCAGTGGAGTGTTGCTGTTCGCGATCATTGCCCGCTGACGATTTTGGCGGTGCGCTCGGGATCCTGCAGGGTGCAACGAGGACAAAAGTCCGTGGTGGCGCGGCAAGGGGAACTGGTCGTCATTTGCGGATCAGCCTCCTATGAGGTTCGCTCGGCCAGCGCCCAGACTCTTCCGGCCGCGGCGCCTGGCAACTATGCCATTGCCCCGGGCCAGCAATGCCTGGGGCCATCGGGCCGAGCCATGGTCCAAGAGTTGCGCCATGGGGTGCGTGCATGGGGCAATTCGCCTAATGGCCCCGACCAGCTACTGGTTGGCACCTTCACTACGACCAGCGCTGTCGCTGATCTTGTCTGCGAGGGTACCGATCTGGCAGTTATCGATGACGACGCGGCGTGGCGATGGGCTGAACTGCTGGCGACCGAAGCCGAAAGTGCGGGTCCCGCCCAGCAGGTGGTATTGGACCGGCTGCTGGACATTCTGGCGATCTGCGCCTTGCAGCACTTGCCGGGAACCAGGGCGCTTCGCTCGGCGGCGCCAGGCATTGGGTTGGCGGTGGGGGCGATGTGGGCGCAACCAGCTCGAGCGTGGAGCGTGGAGGGGCTGGCCAGAACAGCTGCGATGTCCCGTTCGGCTTTTTCGCCAGCCTTCCGCCAGGCCATGGGCACCGCACCCATGGGGTACCTCACCAAATTGCGTCTGGGATTGGCTCATGATGCGCTGCTCGCCAGCGATGCACCGCTGTCGCAGATTGCCCGGGATGTCGGATATTCTTCACCCTTTGCGCTCAGCGCTGCCTTTCGCAGGGCTTATTCAACCAGTCCGTCGGCGCTGAGATCCGCTGCACTTGGCTAACCCAAACTGTCGGTCGCGCTGACTAGTGTAACTGTCATTCGAACACGTGTTCGAATAGAATGGTTCTACTAAGTAAGGAGTGCACACGTGGGGATGTTCACCGAGTCGATCGAGGTTACTCGTGCAGCTGATGGAATGCCGTTGCGCGTGAGCTGGCAAGGGCAGGGCTATCGCTTGGTGGCCGAGCCTCAGCGCTGGTTCGAACGCCGCAAATGGTGGGATGAAAACCTGCGGATTCCTCGCGGCGCCGGTGCGGGGATTGCCGACTATGAGATGTGGCGCCTGCAACTGGTCGCGGTGCGCGGATCCCGGCAAGTGCACAGCGTTGATGTGAGTTTTGATGCGCAAACCGAACGGTGGCGTCTGGTGCGTGTGCATGAGTCGCTGGCCCGCAGCGCCTAATTCCCCTGCTGGGGAACATATATTCGAAGGACCTCCATGAGCTTCACCCACCTGAACGTCAGTTCTTCCTATAGCGCCCACTACGGAGTCTCGCACCCAAAGCGGCTGGCCCAAGCGGCCAAAGCGCAGGGTGCCCAGATGCTCGCGCTGACTGACCGGGATGGGCTCTATGGAACGGTCAAGCATGTGGCGGCCTGCATGGCAGAAGGGCTGCACCCGATTCTCGGGGTGAACCTTGCCGTGCTCGATAACCACGGAGAAACCCAAGGGCGGATTGTCCTGCTGGCCCGTGGGCGCTGCAATGGCGCAGGGTATGCGGCGCTGTGCCGAACCATCACCCTCGCGCACAGCACTGCGCACGGGGTTCCGGGGCTGAAAACCGAGCAGCTGGCACACCTGGGTGCTGCCGGGAACCTGATGATCCTGCTCGGCGGCGAATCAGACGTGGCCCGCGCAATCCTCAAGGGAAGCTACGCCCAAGCCCGGGCACTGCTTGCCAGCTGGAAGAAGCGGTTGGGAAAGATGCTGCGAGTGGAAATCACCACGCACCTCTCCAGCCCTGGATCGCGCTACAGCCTCGGTGAAGCAGCCCGCTTGCTGCGCTACGCCCAGGAGCGGGGGATCAGGGCCGTGCTCACCAACGCCGTGCGCTACGTGGACCCCGATGGAGCGGTTACCGCAGACATCCTGGACTCGGCGCGCGCCCTGCATAGCCTGAAGAACCTGGACTCCTGCCAACCCAATGGCCAAGGGTGGCTGAAAACCCCGCCCCAGATGCGCCAGCTGGCCAAGGAGATCGGCCAAGCCACAGAAAGGAGCTGGGCGCAGCAGCTTTTGCGGGAAACTGAAGCGCTCGCCGAATGGGCAGCGGCAGACCCGGTAGCCGATCTTGGATGGAAGCAGCCGGTGATCCCCGAAGCGAAGATCATCGGCCTGCACCGTCCGGCCATGCAAGAACTCTCCGAGCGAGTCCATGCAGCGGTGCCTGGGCTCTTGCCGCACGCCAATCCCAGCCTCATTGAAAGACAGCTGGCTCTGGAACTTGGGGTGATCGACCGGCTGGACTTCGCCGGGTATTTCCTGACCGTCGCCGAAACCGTCAAGCTGATCACCGGCATGGGAATCCGCGTGGCCGCCCGCGGCTCCGGTGCTTCCTCGCTGGTGAACTACCTGCTGGGCATCAGCCAGGTGAACCCGCTGGCCCACGACCTGGTGTTCGAACGCTTCCTCTCCGATACCCGCACCACCCTGCCGGATATCGACATCGACGTGGAATCCGCACGCCGCCACGAGATCTACCGCGAGATCTTCTCCAGCTTCGGGGAAGAGCGCGTCAGCCTGATGAGCATGCAGAACGCCTACCGTGCGCGCGGCGCGGTCCGTGATGCAGGGGCCGCCCTCGGGGTAGAGCAGGAGCAGGTGGATGAGATCGCGAAGCAGCTCTGGCGCTTCTCCGCATCCTCTTTCCGCGAAGCGCTCACCGAGAAGCCGGAGCTGGCCGCATTGGCAGAACGCATTACCGATGACACCCAGCTCGATATCCTCATCGACGCTACCGAGCGCCTGGACCGGCTGCCCCGGCATATCTCCATGCACCCCTGCGGGGTGATCCTCTCCGACGCGAGCCTGCTGGACCGCACCCCGGTCCAGCCCTCGGGTATCGGACTGCAGATGAGCCAGTTCGACAAGCATGACATGGACCTGATGGGCTTGATCAAGCTCGACGTGCTCGGTGTGCGCATGCAATCGGCCATCGCCTACACGCTCGAGGAGATCGCCCGCATGCACCCGGATAAGCAAGCGGCCGCCCGCGCCGGAGGGCACGCCGACGACAGCTATATCTCCGCTACCGGAGCGATAGACCTGTCCAGGGTGCCACTGGATGACGAACCAACTTTCGAATTGATCCGCTCCACCCATACGCTGGGCTGCTTCCAGATCGAATCCCCGGGGCAGCGCGAACTGATCGGCAAGCTCGCGCCCCGCGAATTCAACGACCTGATCATCGATATTTCCCTGTTCCGCCCGGGTCCCATGCAGTCGAATATGGTCAAGCCCTACCTGGAGCACCGCCACGGATTCGCCCCTGCCCAATACCTGCACGAGGATCTGATTCCGGCGCTCGCCGAAACCCACGGGGTGACCGTCTTCCATGAACAGGTGCTGCGCATGCTTGATGTGCTCACCGGATGCGGATTGGGCATGGCCGATGTCTACCGGCGCCTGCTGGGCAACCCGGAGAAGGAACCAGCCGTAGAACGTTATGTGCGCGCCGAAGCGGCCAAGCGCGGTTATAGCCAGGAAACCATTGACCAAGTCTGGGAGGTGCTCTCCGGCTTCGGCTCCTTCGGATTCTGCAAGGCCCACGGGGCTGCCTTTGCCGTACCCACCTACCACTCAGCCTGGCTCAAGGCGCACCACCCCGAAGCTTTCCTTGCGGGGATCTGGGAGCACGACCCGGGCATGTACCCCAAGCGGCTGCTGGTTTCCGAAGCACGCAGAATGGGCGTTCCCATCCTTCCGCTGGATATCAACCGATCCACCGGGCACTACCGAGTCGAACGAATATTCGAATCCGCTCCAGTGAAGGTTCCTGTGGTGCCCCGCGCACCCAGCTCGCTGCGCCCTGGGCGCTATGGAATCCGTCTGGCCTTCCGCGATATCCACCAGATGAGCGAACGCGAAGTACAACGCCTGGTCGCAGGCCAGCCCTATGAGCACCTCGCCGATGTCCGCGCCCGCGCAGGACTCTCGCGACGCACCTACCAGAACCTTGCAGCACTCGGAGTGTTCGATTCCCTATTGGCCGGGACCTCCCGTGCCGACACGATCGCCCACACGCAATCCATGGCGCACAGCTCCCTTCCGGCCAAATACCGGCCGGGACCCGGGCAACTTGCCCTGGATCTGGGGCAGATCGAATATATCGACCAGACCGGCAAAGCACTGGATCCCGCGGAAGTAGTACGTACCGAATTGGACCTCATGCATCTGGACGCCAGCGAGCATCTGATCACCTCGTACCGCCAACGGCTGGCGCACCTGCCCATTACGCAGGCAGCCGAGCTGCTGCACCTGCGCAACGGAACCGAAGTTCTGGTCGCCGGAGTACGGGTGGCCACTCAGACTCCTCCCATGCGCGGAGGCAAGCGTGTGGTCTTCATTTCCGTGGATGATGGGACTGGCTGCATCGACGCCACCTTCTTCGATGACACGCAGCAGCGCACAGCGCCCTTGCTCTTCTCCACACGCATGCTGCTCATCCACGGGGTCACACGCCGTACCGGACCGCGCGGCATCTCCCTCCAAGCGCTGAACGCCTGGGACCTGCATCAGCCGGAGACCCTGCCTGCTGCAAGCTACCTCGCGGAGCTCACCCGGCCGCAACCAAACTATCGGCCAAACCTCGGCGAGGGAGCACGCAAGATCGAAAGTGTCGGGGAACTCGCCAAACGGATGGAAGCTGAAGGCCTAGACCAGAGAGGGGCCTGATGAGCTAGTTCGCTGACAGGGTTTACCTAACAGATACATCGGGTCCAATAGGAGAGATACCTGATGTGAGGGGAGAACGGGCGTAAGCGCAGATGATTGGTGGCTCACTGCAGGTGCACTATCCCAAACAGTTTGGAACGTGCTCGAAGGCAAAGATCCGCAAAGAGGAATTCGTGACTACGACTTCATCTACTTCGATGAAGATACGTCCTGGGAGGCCGAAGATGCGCTCATTCGTGGAGCCAAAGTACTCTTCAAGGGCATGGACGCAGAAATCGAAGTACGCAACGGAGCATGCGTCCAACTTTGGTACGAAGAGCCCTTTGGGGCGCCGGCTATTCCATTCCTCAGCGTCACGGACGCCATCGACCATTTCGCAGCGAAGGCCTGCTGCTTTGCAGGCACTAGTGATGAGCCTGGGCAAATTAGCACCTATGAACCCTGGCCTGAACGGGAGGCATCAAGGAAGATCACTGAAAACTGATAATTCTCAAACCGAGGAAACATGCCCATCGGCGTCGACGACAAATGATGGGTTGTGCACAAAATCCCAGCGGAAGCCATCCGGATCAGCCACACAAGCACTCTTGCCACCCCACGGCTGCACCGTCGGTTCGGTGACAGAAGTCGCTCCCGCATCCAGCGCTCGCCGGTAGTGTCGGTCCACTTCTGCGTCAGAGTGCACGTTGTGTCCCAGTGAGATCGGTGGCGCCAGCTGGCTATGCCCGACGTCGCCGTACTCGCTGGGCATCTGCTTCACATCCCAGAGGGCGAGCATCAAGCCATAGCCGGCACGGACAAAAGCGATTTCCGGGTGGGCTGGCTGAACCAGCTCAAACCCCAGGCCCTCGGTGTAGAACTTCGTGGAAGCACCGACATCGCGCACTCCGAGGGTAATGGCACTGATGACAGGTGGGGCCGGTTTGTTCATATTCCTAGGGTAGGAGGGGTTGAAAATGAAAGCCATGGGTTTGCGGATCTTCCAAGACTTTTCCTGCCTCCTTATAAATAGATCCATTGCTCGTTGCGCAGCGCTTGATACCTCGCCTGGGCAACTGCATCGTCAGCTTGGTGCGTCAACGCAGAAGCATGGCGGTATCTTTTTTCGCTGCTGAAGATTCGCTTCCGGGCTGATCGCTTGAACCGGGAATCGCTGGGCGACGTGGGATCGGAATTCACTTTGGATACTCCTATTCGGTAGAGGCCGCTGGGGCGGGGGATTGTTGAGGGGCGGATGCGCTGGTGAGTTCGGGCGATGCCGCCATCCAATGCTCAGGAAGGGGTATGCGCCGTACCTGCGGTGAGAGCCAGGCCAAGACTGCTGCTAAGGAAACGAATGCCCCGAAAAATATCAGCGTTGGTCCCATGCCGACCGATTCCAGACCAAATCCGGTAAGCAGCGGAGATAAGGGCAAAGCGGCCAGTGCCATAAAGGTGATTAGGGAATTAGCGCGCCCAGACATTTGCTTCGGAATGGAGGCCATGAAGTATCCACCCACCGCAGCGTTGAGAGCTGGAACGCTGAGGAAGCTGATCATCAGCATGGTCCCCATCCAGAGCAGGTTCGTATTAAACCCGATGAGCAGCATGGCTACACCCAAAATGGTGAGACAGGTGCAGGTCAGTAAACCACTGCGGAATTTATCGATGAGCTTCGTTGCGACCAACGATCCGAACAGCATTCCAACGCCCATGAAGGTAGAAGTTAACCCGATAACCCAGGGTTCTTCGGAACGCTGTTGAAGTCCGTAGATCAGCGTTGTCATCAGCCCGTTGACGCCGATGTTGACGACCGTAATCAAAATCAGCAGAGCGCGCAGCTGTGGCCGGGAAAAGCACCAGTGCATGCCTGCCAGAATTCCGTGGGCCACTTCCTCTTCGGAATCATTGCTGGTGCCATTGGAATCTTGCCCAGATCGCTTGGCTGCCCGCAATGGACGACGCAGTGCAAATCCACTGGCCGCAGCGATCAGATTCAGGACACTGACGATGAGCAGGGCAATGCCACCGCCTAATCCCAGAAGCGCGCCGCCCAGGGGAGCGGAGCCGAGCATCAGCACCGAGTCGCGGCCTTGATTCGCCGCCATCGCGCTGCCGAGCTGTTTGGGGTGTACGAGATCCTTTAGGGCGGCATTGGTTGTCGACCCAAAGTACCCGCCGCGCAGTTCCATAAGGATGTGGGCAAGGCATAAGAATGCAACCGGCAGTGAACCGACGCTGCTGCCCAGGGCCATGACTGCCGTGATTGCAGCACCGGCGAAACTTCCTATGAGAATCATCCGAGCCTTGTCGGTACGATCCGCCATGGCTCCGCCGGCCAAAATTACGCTCGCCCGTGCTGCCATTCCCACTGCGGCCAGGGTTCCGGCCAAAACCGGGGACCCCGTAGCGGACAGCAAGATCAAAGGAAAGATGAACCCGTAAATACTGCCCGACAGCAAGGCCGTTGAGTCCGCCAGCAGCCACATCCGGTAGTTGCGCTGCACGCGCAAAGGCGGCAAAGGCTCCGTGATAATCGCTGTGGTGCCTGATGGATCGTTGGCCTGGATGCTGGTCATGGCACCAACTATAGATTCGCAAATAAAGTTGCGCAATAGAATTTGCGCAACTTTATTTGTGGGATTGCTATGCTGTGCTTATGAGCAACCATGAGCCACCGGTCACATTCACCACCCCCATGCTCAAGGCCATCGCAAACCCCTTGCGTCGGCAAATCCTTGACGCGCTTTCGGCAATGGAAACCGCACGCGCGGCAGACCTCGCGCAGGCTCTTGGCGTACCCGCGAACAAGGTCAGTTTCCATCTGCGTGAGCTGGCCAAAGCCGACATGATCGTTGAAGTTCCGGAACTGGCGCGCGATAGGCGTGACCGCGTATGGAAACCTGCGGCTCGCGGCTATACGACCGGCAAAGTGGGAGAGCGCCCGGAGGACCAGACCGGGACGGCTATGGATGCCTACCTCAGCCAAGTGGTCCATGACGAGCAACGCCGCCTGCAAGCGACGCTTCGGCATGCAGAAAGGCACTATCGCGGCGAAGAGTCCGGGGAGATTAAAGCGCAGATGCAAACGAGCAACCTGATGCTTACCCAAGATGAATGCGACGAACTCATGCGTCGCATGGAAGAAGTGATTCCGGCTTTCCGCGAGGATCTGAAAAACGGTAAAGTCACCAGTTCGCAGCCCGCGGGCGATCGTGAAATCTGGCATGTCATGAGCCTGTTCAACGCAGATTCGCTGTTGAACGAGTCACAAGAGGGCGATCAATCTTCGTAAAACCGGAGGTAAACGCACGCTGAGGTGGGGTCCTGAACTAAACTGGATTCTGGCTGGCTGTGGCCAAGGTATGCCACAAGCTATGAAGCCATCACAGATTGAAAGGTAGAACCCGATCTCATGAGCGAGCAGCTGACTCTCACCATTGACGGCGAGCAGGTACAGGTGGACGCGGGAACGACCGGTCTGCAGCATTTTGCCAACGATAAAGACGTGGTTGTCATGCACGTCGATGGCGTATTGCGCGACCTGGCCCGCGAACTGGAAGCCGGAACCACTGTCACCCGCGTAACCATCAATGATCCAGAAGGATTGGAGGTGCTGCGCCACTCGACCGCCCACGTGATGGCCCAGGCTGTGCAGCAGCTGCGCCCGGACTCCAAGCTGGGAATCGGCCCCTACATCACCGACGGTTTCTACTTCGACTTCGATGTCGAGGACCCATTCACCCCGGAAGACTTGAAGCAGCTGGAAAAGATGATGCAGAAGATCATCAACCAGAACCAGCTCTTTGTCCGCCGCGAAGTTTCCCCGGAGGAAGCCAAGGCTGAAATGGCCAACGAGCCATACAAGTGCGAGCTGTTGGCCAAGGCCGACTCCGCCGACACTTCCGGCGAAGGCGTCACCGTTGAGGTGGCCGCTGGCGAAACCACCATCTACGACAACGTGGACCGCAAGTCCGGCGACACTGTCTGGAAGGACCTGTGCCGCGGACCGCACCTGCCGAACACCAAGCTGATCAAGAACGCCTACGCGCTGACCCGCTCGGCTGCCGCCTACTGGCTGGGCAGCGAGAAGAACAAGCAGCTGCAGCGCATCTACGGCACCGCATGGCCAACCAAGGACGACCTGAAGGCCTACCAGGAGCGCCTGGCCGAAGCCGAGCGCCGCGACCACCGCAAGCTCGGTGCCGAACTGGACCTGTTCTCGTTCCCCGATGAGCTGGGCTCGGGCCTGCCGGTGTTCCACCCCAAGGGCGGCATCATCAAGCGCGAGATGGAAGACTACGTGCGCGACCGCCACGTCGAAGAAGGCTTCCAGTACGTGGGCACCCCGCACATCTCCAAGGATGGGCTGTTCCACACCTCGGGCCACCTGCCGTACTACGCGGACACCATGTTCCCGGCGCTGCACATCGATGAAGAGCGCGATGAAGATGGCAACATCACCAAGCAGGGCCAGGAATACCGCCTGAAGGCCATGAACTGCCCGATGCACAACCTGATCTTCCGCGGCCGCGGACGTTCATACCGTGAATTGCCGCTGCGCCTATTCGAATTCGGCCACGTCTACCGCTACGAGAAGTCCGGCGTGGTCCACGGCCTGACCCGCGTGCGAGGTTTCTCCCAGGATGACAGCCACTCCTACGTCACCAAGGAGCAGGCACCGGCCGAGGTTGAGCACCTGCTGAACTTCATGCTCTCGCTGTTGCGCGACTTCGGCATGGACGACTTCTACCTGGAGCTGTCCACCCGTGATCCGGAGTCGGACAAGTTCATCGGCTCGGATGAGCAGTGGGATGAAGCTACCGCCGTGCTGGAGCGCGTCGCCACCGAATCCGGCGTCGAACTGGTTGCCGACCCAGGCGGAGCCGCATTCTACGGTCCGAAGATCTCGGTCCAGGCCAAGGATGCCATCGGCCGTACCTGGCAGATGGGCACCGTGCAGTACGACTTCAACCAGCCAGCGCGCTTCGGTTTGGAGTACCAGGCTGCCGACGGTTCCCGCCAGGAACCAGTGATGATCCACGCTGCGAAGTTCGGTTCCATCGAGCGCTTCCTGGGCGTGCTCACCGAGCACTACGCAGGTGCCTTCCCCGCATGGCTCTCGCCGGTACAGGTTCGCGCGATCCCAGTGGCCGAGGCTTTCAACGACTACCTCGGTGAAGTTGTTGCCAAGCTCAAGGCGCAGGGTGTCCGCGTGGAACTGGATGACTCGACGGATCGCTTCCCGAAGAAGATCCGCAACGCGTCCAAGGACAAGGTTCCATTCGTGCTCATCGCCGGCGGCGAAGATGCCGATGCAAACGCCGTGTCCTTCCGCTTCCGCGATGGCAGCCAGGAGAACCAGGTTCCAGTCGACGATGCGGTAGCCCGCATCGTTGAAGCCATCAAGAGCCGCGACAACAACAACTAGTTCGGATAGGGAGTCCACCAAGCATGCAGGAACAAGCAGACCGGTCCGTCACCGACGACTTTGAACTCGCCGGAGTGCCGGATTCGTTCCAGCGCCTGTGGACTCCCTACCGGATGGCTTATATCAAGGGCGGGCAGGACCAGGTCAAGGATGAGGCCAGTTGCCCATTCTGCGCCGGTCCTGGGCGTACCGACGAAGAAGCGCTGATCGTGCACCGTGGCAAAACCTGCTACGTGATCCTGAATCTGTTCCCGTACAACCCGGGCCACCTGCTCGTGTGCCCGTACCGCCATGTGCCCAACTACACCGATATCACGGTGGAGGAAACGGCAGAAATGGCAGCGCTGGCGCAGCAGTCAATGCGCGTGCTGCGCAAGGTCTCCAACCCCGCCGGTTTCAACCTGGGCATGAACCAGGGCGAAGCCGGGGGAGCAGGCATCGCCGCGCACCTGCATCAGCACATCGTGCCGCGCTGGAACGGGGATGGGAACTTCTTCCCTATCATCGCGCAGACCAAGGCGATCCCGCAGACCTTGTCCGAGGTTCGCAGTGCCATTGCCGAAGCGTGGGACAGCGAAACCCCGAACTAGGCAATAGCTGGTACTTGGGCCCGAGAGAAAATGGAAATGTTCTGTCGGGCCCAACGTCATTTAATGCAAAAGCCACGATGTTGGCCTGCTGCAATGCAAGATCAAATAGACTGTTGCGGCATGTTGGAGCAACTTCTTCCTGAAATGAGCATCGTTGAATATTCCCAGGTCCCCTGAACCAATCGGCACCATCGAAGAAATCCGCGACTGGATTATTAGTGGATCCGAGCATGAAATGCGTTTCGCCATCCAAGGTGCAGCCCGCTACTCAATCGGCATGATTGATCAGCTGCTCGAAGACCTGAGCTACGAGCATGATGCCAACTGCGACAGGTTCCTGCGCGGTTGGCTCGATACCCTGGATCCGCTGGAACGGCTCGCGGCGGCTGTGGCCACCGAGCACCACTACCAATTGAGCCTAGTTGCGATCTCGCAAGCGGCGGACCGGGCATTGGTGCAGGTGATGGAGTCAGTTAAACCGGCAATCGAGGACCTTGCCAAAAATTTTGAATCCGTCCATCAGCGTGCCAGCGACCCGGACCCCTCCTACACCAAACACTTCACTCCGCGATTGCTGGCATATGCGCAGCAATTGCGCTCCGTAGCCGAAGATATCAACGGCGACGTTCCGCTGGTGCAATTTATGTCTGAGGAAGTGGCGCGCATTGAAGCAGCTAATCCTGAAGGCTACGGTCAGCCAGCAAAATATCAAGTGTCGGATGCAATAGCGTCACGCCAAATATTCACCGGCAAAAAGCACTCTGACTAGTTGTTTAGTAGAGATTGCCAATGTTACGCACTAACTCGTAACTGATGGATAAATCTACTATCTGCCAATTATGACGCAACACGCGAGGTAATAAAGCAAAGCGATCCTACGATTACTGGCGTACCACCTCGCTTATATCCCCGAAATTCTGGGGCAAAAACGAGTCACCGCAGTGTCGAAAGGAACCCCTCCTCACCATGTCTACGAACAACCAGAACTCCGTCGTCGGTTCGGACCGCGTCAAGCGCGGCATGGCCGAAATGCTCAAGGGCGGCGTCATCATGGATGTAGTCACCCCAGAACAGGCACGCATCGCTGAAGATGCAGGTGCCGTGGCCGTCATGGCTCTGGAGCGCGTTCCTGCGGACATCCGTGCCCAGGGTGGCGTCTCGCGCATGAGCGACCCGGACATGATCGACGGCATCATCGCCGAGGTCTCCATCCCGGTAATGGCCAAGGCGCGCATCGGCCACTTTGTCGAGGCGCAGATCCTGCAGTCCCTCGGCGTCGACTACATTGATGAGTCCGAGGTCCTTTCGCCAGCAGATTACGAGAACCACATCGATAAGTGGCCGTTCACCGTGCCATTCGTCTGCGGTGCCACCAACTTGGGCGAAGCACTGCGCCGCATCAACGAAGGTGCCGCGATGATCCGCTCGAAGGGCGAAGCCGGCACCGGCGATGTTTCGAACGCCACCGGGCACATGCGCAAGATCCGTGCTGAGATCGCGAAGCTGGCCGCATTGCCAGAAGACGAACTGTACGTGGCTGCCAAGGAGCTGCAGGCACCGTATGAGCTGGTCAAGGAAATCGCGCAGACCGGAAAGCTGCCGGTGGTGCTGTTCACCGCTGGCGGCATCGCCACCCCGGCCGACGCTGCAATGATGATGCAGCTGGGCGCCGACGGCGTCTTCGTCGGCTCGGGCATCTTCAAGTCCGGCAACCCGGTCCAGCGTGCCGAGGCCATCGTGAAGGCAACCACCTTCTTCGACAACCCGGACGAGCTGGCCAAGATCTCCCGTGGTCTGGGCGAAGCTATGGTCGGCATCAACGTCGCCGATGTGCCGGTACCGCACCGCCTCTCGGAGCGCGGCTGGTAAGCGCCGACGTTCCCAGCATTGCAGGCCCACGCCACCGAATTCCCGGTGGCGTGGGCTTGACGTTCCCAGAGCAGTGAGTCGGGTGGAAACCGTAGTCTAAACGGCGTATCCGTCGATAAAGTTGTCTACAGTTGCATCTTGACAAGCAGTCACATACTAACGCTCCCACCGAGCCAATAAACGTCTGCTGAACATCCATCTCATGTGAGCAGATCGAGTGGGTCATTCCGCATTTTGGACTGAAACAAGGTGTATTGTCCGAGATTCATCGCTGTGTCGTGGAACCTCAGGCCAACCAAGGTCCACTGTCTTGATCTGTGTCGATCCAAAAATGAGTGGGCGTTTGTTCCACACTTTGCGAGTCATCTCGGAGAGACATCCAATTGCTGTTTCTATGAATGGACCAGCCTTCGTCTGGTATGTCTGAGGTGTCACTTGGACAGTCCAACTGATGGGTTCGCTTCATCTGTCGTATATGTTTTCCATGGCACCGTTACTCAAAGTGGCGCTTCGATTGCTTCCGCGATTGCTCGTAGACCTAATGCCGAGGAGCGAGGGCTACCAAGCTCGAAACTAGAAAATTTGGGATCGTTGTTCTCGTTTGTCTTCCGGACCGCACCCGGTGCGAGTTCTTGCAAGGTACTAAGGGCCGAGAGAACTTCACTAACCGAAGGCTTGACTTCACTTCGGCGGCCATCTCTAGATATGTCGCGAGGCGTGATCGGGTCACCTGATTCCTTTGCCTCTTCGGCAAGCTGCCCGACCACGTATGTGAGGACTGCGAGCTCACGTTGTTTGTCGGCAATCGCCTTCATAGTTGCGTCGACACCGCCGTTGGACTCAAATAACGCTCCCGATAATTCAGGTCCGATACCTAGCGCTAGCGCCTTGTCCGCGATGGCTCCAAGCATTGATGCGTCGATGAGAGTCCAGTTACGTGCCCGCGCCATATTCTTGATCGTGTCGCCGACAAACGCTGGGGCAATTACCGCAACGTGATCAGCATGATGTTGAACTTTATGTGATTCAAGTGCAACATCACTGACATCCGTGTGCGAGATGCTACCGCTGGAACGCGATTTGGCTTCGACAATTGAGGTACGTTTTGCACCCTTGTGGTCTCGCCATTTTACGAGTACGTCTGTGGTGCCTGAACCACTAAGTACGCGGGCATCGAATCCCATGAGAGTGAAGGCGTCACTGATTGCCCGTTCAAAGGCCTTCCCAGCCCCTCGTTCTTTCGCCATAGGCGTGCGGGAAAGTTCGTCTAATGACTCGGATAGGCTCGAAGAACAGAAAGCTGACTTGTTGTCTGATGCAGGGATATTTTCTGGATCAGAATCGGGCTGAACTTCTGGTTCTGCCAGGGGTAGCTCTTCGAGAAGAGCTACCCCTGTGGGAGTCGTCCGCAGGCTGCCATATTTCGGTGGCACTATGAGCCCCGTGTCCATAAGGAATGCCGCGATCCAGCGGGACTTATCCACATTTAGACCATGGCGTTTTGCTTCAGCATAGACATCGGCTCGAGTCGCGCCGCCCTCCGCCGCAAGGATCATCTCACCGACGAAACGCATATTGGCGTGAAGAATCCGGATGAAGTTAATGTTGCTGCCTGACTGGAGCCATGCACGAGCCGTAGGGGATGCTTGATATATACCTAGACCCACCTCGACGATGAGTCCCGAAGCTCGTAGGAAGGGCAACATTGAGTCCACGCTGGAACGTCGAAGACTGAATGTGTTGGCGATGAATCCGAGGAGTTCGGAACGACTGAGTGGATCGATCAACGCATTCACGATGACACGTAGATTTTCCACCTTGTTTGAATGAGTAGCCGGGCTCGGCACCCAGATATTGTAAGTGCTCCGAGACGACTGCAAACGAGTTCCATCGCTCAGTTCAGCCAGCAAGTTTTTAATCTGTATTGGCGCGGGCTCTATTGTTTCAACTGGAGCTGCTTCGATTTCAAGTGCTTCCGGGGTGACCAAGCGACAAGCCATCAACATCTCTTGGCCAATAGAAGTGATCATCCACCGTCGACCCGCGGTCGCCTCAATTGCACCGAGGGCATCGAGCCAATCTAGGCGCGCACGAACGCCACCAAGGCTTTTCCAGTCGGTGTGGTAAGCAGCTT
This sequence comes from Glutamicibacter sp. NPDC087583, assembly GCF_044743685.1. NCBI lineage: Bacteria > Bacillati > Actinomycetota > Actinomycetes > Micrococcales > Micrococcaceae > Glutamicibacter > Glutamicibacter sp. NPDC087583. The sequence continues at coordinate 935,992 of NZ_JBIUWY010000001.1, forward strand.
TGAGGAATTCATCAACTTCCTCCACGGTTTCTGGTGAACTTGCAATAAAATTCAGTGATTCTGAGAGTAGCCGGAAACATCTTGCTAGTGACGTACCCAGAACGGATGGTGAACCGGTGATTAGATACTCATGGCCGACACCGGTGAGCACTAGTTTGGCGTCTTCCGCTCGAACGAGGCCTGCAGCCTTGAGGAATCTGCTGTACTCGCCCCACGTCAATGGCTCTCGTACGGCTGATGCTCCTGATCGTGATTCGGAATCCTTGAATACTGTGTCAGGTATATTCGGACGGGCATTCATCATGATATCCGCACCCGCTGCTTGCACTTGTGATACCAGCTCGAAAATAAGCTTTAGCCATGCGCGCTTCCCACCATGGAGCGAAGGTAAGCTCGCAGACTGTCTACGCCATAGGGCCCGTTGGTCTTCCACGGGAAAGTTCGCTTCGGTGATTGTCGATGACATGGATCAAGTCTATGGGAAATGATCACAATAATTATGGAAGTCATTTATGTAATCTCGAAATTGATTTGTGAATCTCGAAATGCGCATGAATAGATTGGATTTTGAAGATTGTTTACATGCCTGTTGAACCATAACCGCATGTCGGGAAAGGCATCAAAAGATTTGGGTAAGGCACCAGACCAATCTGTCTAGTTACGATTGGATCGCTGGGAACCGCTGAAGATCTGTTCATTGAACCGATCAGCGCCACGGCAACCGAATGGGCCCCTCGATTAGTCGGTGCCTACATTGCTGCTGTGGGAACAGCTAGGCCTGTTAGTCTCACGGGGCCGCTCGGCAGCGAATGGAGTGAGTCTACGAATTCTTCGAGTTCAACCTCCCGCTATCGGTTTGCCTGGCCCCTACACGACCTAAGAATCTGCCTAGATCGTTGGTCGCTTGTAGCCTTTCGCTTCCCACCCAGAAGCGTACCGTGGCCTGCCGCCGAAGTTTGACCAGGGAAATCAATTGGAGAGCGGATCGCCAGATGCTCGAATTAATTCGTAGTATTGGATCATGCCAACCTATGACTGGCCGCTGATTCAGCAGCGAAGTGGCGACTCGATCGAGTCCCTTATTGCAACCCTCCTGCGCCGCGAATTCGTCGACGCGCGGCAGATTAATCCTTCGCAGGGGGATGGCGGGATCGACATCCTCCGCACATTACCCGACGGAGTTGAGATTTGGCAGGTCAAAGGCTTCACGACGTCGATTTCCAGTAATCAATTCGGCCAGGTCAAGAACTCTTGGAAACGATTCCTTGAGGAGCATGTCAGACCCGGTGGGAAGCCAATTATCCGCTATCACCTGGTCACGCCGTGGACCCCTACTGAGGAACGAGTCGCGGACTTCGACAAGCTCACTGCGGGCGTTGCATTCCCCTGTCAGTGGGCCGGTGATGCCTTCATTTCGGGGTTGGCAGACCGCTTTCCCGAGACTATGCAGCGGTTTACTTACGGTGAGGCGGTGTTGGAACAGTTCATTAGCCAGAAAGCCATGCTCGCTGCCTCGCCAGTTGAAAGGGGAGAGCCGTTGAAGATGCTTGATGCCATAGAGACCCGACAGGACGCACTCGATGCCCTCCGCAACACTATCCACGACAACTATCGGATGGAGCACGGCACCCGCACCGTATCCAGCAATCAGGAAATACCACTGCCTCACGAAGGCGATCCAGCGGTCTTTCACAGGATGACTTACCTTGGAGATTGCCGCTGGAAATACGAATCCGTTGTGCCTCGCACGCCCGAGGCCTCGAAAATTGACCCGATCTTCATGGACGTTGAGTTCCTGACGATTCCCGGGACACCCGAGCATGCCGCAGTCCAGGCTTGGGAAGCGTGGGGTACTGCGTTCAAAGACGTGCGGGTCCGGATAACAACCACAGGTGGTCCATTCGCTCATGAGGAAGCGGTGGAGTCCACAGTCTCCATTTTCGAAAGAAGTCATGCCAACATCCCCTTGCTATATCTGCGGTGTACAGAGAGCAACGGGCAACGCCGGTTCAGGATGCCACTGGAAGTTACCTCCCAAACTGTCGGTTCACAAACGGGCTGGCTGCGTCTGGTTCTCGATACGCCAGAGCGGTCGCTGAACTTAGAGCTGCGTTTCAAACCGGGAGATAACGCAGAAGCGAAAGTTCAAATGGGAAACGTCGATGGGCGTAATCCGGAGTCGGTCTGTGATGAGCTCGAGGAGTTATTTGGCATTCGCGAGAGCGACGTCATGTCCGTGGAAACTGAGGCAGGGAGCGCACTTCTCAGAGCGCATGGTGCTGTCCTCCCCTCTGCACTGGAGGCGATCTATCTTCCCGTCGCCCGTCACCTGACCCTGCTTCAAACACATACGTCTCCTGCACTTGTCATGCCTTCGGTCGTTGAGATCACCGACCGTCAATTCCGGCATCTCTCGCTCCTTGCCACTACGTACGGGGGCATTCCTCATCGCTGGAATTGGACGGAACTTACGTTCCAAGTTCCCGAGGGCGGTTTAGAGGTAGCATCCATTAAGAACGTAGTAACCAACGCTATCGCCGGCCGTGGCACCATCGTGCAGGTGGAAGCGCCCGTCTTCGCTCTCGGGAACCGGACTTACACCGTTGATCATCCCCTCGCGAGTAGTGTGCATTCAGTTCAGCTCGAACAAGGTGTTGACCTTGCAAGGCTAAAATCGGGGGACACGTTCCGGCTCGTGCCCGGAGCGGATGACTCGGTCACAACGGCGAAGGTTGTCGATTGGACTCCTGGAAGCATCCAGTTCGGCTAATTCTCTGCGAACTATTTCGTGAACAGGATGGCCGGGTCTGAGTTCAGCGTGTCCGCAGCCCACCCGTGCTCCAGTGCCAGCATGGGCCTTCGAGTGGCCATTCTGCTGTGGCGGCCCAGGCCAGGATGCACGGCGAACGTACCGAACACCGGCCAATGTCCATCGAGTCTGGCAACGGCGGAATCTGGCACGATGCAAACGGCCCAGGCCGGAATTGTCGGTGGATGCCGCCGGGCGTAGGTTGGTGGAACCCGGAATTCGCGCCGACCACAAGAAGCTGACATGTGCCGCTGGCTTCCTATCGGGGTTCCCCGATCGCCATCGCCGATATTCTCGTGCGTCCCACGCATTCGCTGATCGACCAGAGGCTGCATGCCCGCCAGCTCTACCTTCCCCTGGATGAGCTCGACTCCGGCTTCGCGGACCATGCCTTCCCGACCAACGGCGACGGGCTCGGCATGGCCTGGGCAGGGTACTCGGGAATGCTCGGACAGTACCGGCAGATCGGACCGGCCTCGGACAGCCAGAATCTGCGGCACCTGGCGGCGCAGATCGCCTTAGAATGCATCCTGGCCCATGTGTGCGCGGCGCCGGGCGGGACCATCACCGAGCAGAACTGCCAACCTTTCGTCGATAAGGGCTGGATTTTCCAGCACAACGGGTCAATTCCGGACTTCGACAGGCTCAAGCGCGAACCGACCTTCGACGTGGACCCGGTGCGCTATCCGGGAATACTGGGCAACGCCGATACCGAAGTGTGCTTCTATTCGGCATTGAGCTACGGGCTTGCCGATGATCCGATAGCTGGCCTGTCGCGCATGGTAGCCCGGGTGGAGCAGGCGCGCGCTGAGCATGCGATAGCAGAACCCTTCCGCGCGACCATCTGCGCCTCGGATGGCCATCAGCTGGTCGTGTTGCCCTGGGTTAGTCCGGACGCCGAAGACTCAATCGCGCCCTCGCTCTACCACGCCGACGGGCCGACCATGCTGCTTACCGAAGACGGGCAGGAAGACCGATTGCCGGAAAACGCCCAACTAGTGGTGTCCGAGCCATTGGAACTGCACTGGAGCCGCAATACCTGGCATGAAGTTCCTCCGGGAACCATCGGGGTCATGCGTACCGGAAGAGACCCGGTATTCGCACCCGTGGACCTTGGTATGTAGGTGCATTCCTGTGGCAAACTAAATGCCATGAGCCAGATTATTTTCGACGCGGCAGTAACCCTCAACGGCTATCTGGCAGATGAGAACCACAGCCTGCAGTGGCTCTTTGACGTGCCCGGGGCCCACGAACCCGACCCGGACCTGCTGCCCAAGAACGTCGGCGTTCATATCGAAGGCGCGAATACCTATAAGTGGCTGATCGAGAATGAGCAGTTCATCGAGAACCCGCAGAAGTGGCAGGAATACTATAAGGGGATCACCACCTACGTCTTTACCTCGCGGGACTTGCCGATTCCTGATGGTGCAGACGTGCGCCTGGTTAATGGCCCGGTCAATGAGTTCTTGCCCGAAATCCGCGAGACCGCGGGGGAGAAGAACATCTGGGTGCTCGGCGGAGGGGAGCTTCTTGGGCAATTCCTGGACATCGATGCGCTCGATTCCTTGGCATTGACCATTGCTCCAGCAGCGCTGCCAGCGGGTGCCGCCTTGCTGCCGCGAAGAATTGGCAGCGAGCGATTGGAACTGGCTGAAGCAAGGCAGGCCGGGCCGTTCGCTCGACTTGTCTATAGAGTTCTTCCGAACCGGTGAGCAAGCCTTAATGAACTCAACCGGCCACGGGAAATCCCGGGGCCGGTTGGGGTCCTGCCGTATTAGATGATCCCTACTGCTTCCAGGAGCGCAAGATCATGTGGCGTCCACGACCAAGGAGCTTGAGCCCATTGGCGCTGAAGAAGTCGGCGCTCGACGGCGTGGCGGCAGCGAGCAGCTCCTGCGGTACCTCATCGTCTGGCGGCGACAGCGGATTGATCATTGATCGCGACAGGCCATGGAGCAAGGCAGTGCCAACGCCATGGCGGCGATGTTCCTTGCCTACGGCCAAGGAATGCACCATGAGCTGGCCGTTCAGGCCCTGCTGGGCAAAGCCCCGGCCCACGATCTCTCCCTCGTCGGTACGAGCCAAGGCATGCTCGACGCGGCGCAATGCCGGATGCCCGCTGGAGAGCTGGGTGCTGGTCTCGCGCCAAAGGTTCGTCACATTCAGCTCGGCCGCATCAGCTCCCGTGGCCTCAGGCACGTTATTGCCCAAGCGGATCTTGCCGGTCCAACGATCCATTGGAATGGCCAATGGGCCGGCATGCCAGGAAACCTGGGCATTATCGGAGAAGCCGGTCGCCCTCAGCTCATCCGCGTGGGCGCCTGAGTTAACCCAAGCTTCCACACGCCGGGCGCCGAGCCGATGGCCTTCGGCTAGCGCCGGACGCAGGCCCGCCTGTTCTGGCTGTTCGGGGAACAGCAGGATCAGCCGCTTGCGTACTGGCTGCCATGCCCATGAGCATCCGTGGGTGGTAAAGATCTTGCCGCCGGTGGCGACTGCAAGTGCCTGATGCCAGTGGCTTAGTGCTTCCTGTGCGGAGGCAATAGTGGTCATTATTCTGCGTTCACCAATCCTCGACGGCGCAACAACGGTTCAACCAATGCGGTGCGGCCGCGGAATAATTCGTAGGACTCAAGGGGATCGCGCGTATTTCCGCGCGAAAGCAGTTCCTCACGGAACCGATTACCATTTTCGCGCATTAAGCCCCCATTTTCCTCGAACCACTGCACAGTGTCGGCATCGAGCACCTCACTCCAGATGTAGGAGTAGTAGCCAGCGGAGTATCCATTGGCGAAAATGTGCTGGAAATAACCGGTGCGGTAGCGAGGCGGAATCATTGCGGAGTCGAAGCCGGCGCCCTGAAGCACGTCCTGTTCGAACTGCAGCGGATCCTCGATAACAGTCCCGGCGCTGATGGTGTGCCAGGCCCAATCAAGGACACTGGCGGCAAGGTACTCAGTGGTTGCAAAACCCTGGCCCCATAGCGAAGCCGCGCGGATCTTCTCGATCAGCGCATCGTCCAATACTTCGCCGCTCTGGTGGTGGATAGCATAACCGGATACGACATCCTCGTGGAGCATCCACATCTCGTTGACCTGCGATGGGAACTCCACGAAATCGCGGGGGACCGAGGTGCCAGAAAGCGAAGCGTACTTTCCGCTGGAGAACATCCCGTGCAGCGCATGGCCGAACTCGTGAAACAGCGTATTTGCCTCATCCATGGACAGCAGAACCGGATCACCCGGCGCAGACGGGGTGATGTTCAAGGTGTTGGTGACGATTGGCCGCTCGTCCAGGAACGAAGCGGCATCGCGCAGGCTGGTCATCCATGCACCGCCCTTCTTGGTATTCCTGGTCAGGTAGTCGCCGGTGTAGAGCGCCAGCGGCTTGCCATCGGCGTCGAAAACTTCGAAGACGCGAACATCCTGGTGGTAGGTGGGAAGGTCGAACCGCTCGCTGAAGGTAATGCCAAACAGCTTGGTAGCGGTCGCGAAGACCCCATCGACCAGGACCCGGTCTAATTCGAAGTAGTTGCGCAGTGCCTCGGAATCCACCGAGTACTCCTCACGCAAGACCTGGTTGGAGAAGTATTTCCAATCCCACGCGTTGATTTCGGCACCGGCGATCTTGCCCAGCACCTGGGCTTCCTGGCGGGCATTTGCGGTGGCGGCCTTGGTTAGCTCGGCCAGCCGTTCTTCCACCGCAGCGGTGGAAGGTGCAGTGGCCTGGTCGAGCACGGTTTCTGCATGGTTGGCGAATCCGAGCAGAGCGGCGCGTTCAGCGCGAAGCTGTGCCATTTCGGCGGCCACATGGATGGTCGCGTTTTCCTCGGTGCCACGGCTGATCGAGGCATTGAACACCTTGCGGCGGGACTGGCTTGACGCGAGCGACTCCAGGACCGGTTGCTGGGTAGGCGAAACCAGCGTCAGCAAGTATCCCGATGCGTGGCCTGCTTGCTTGGCGGCTTGCGCAGCGGACTCGATCGCTTGGCTGGAAAGACCTGCGAGTTCCTCAGCATCGTCGAAGTGCACAGCGTGGGCATTCTGATTTTCCAGGACGAGGTCAGCGAACTGCGTGGAAAGCTCAGCGAGTTTGGCGTTCAGTGCCTTCAACTGGTCCTTTTCGGCGTCGCCCAAGCCTGCGCCGGCCAACTGGAAATTCTTCAGTGTTTGCTCGGCTAGACGGGCATCTTCACCCTGGAGACCCTCATAATTCAAAGCTTGTAGACGCAAGTACAAGGTTTGGTTTAGGTAAATCTCATCTTCTTGCCTAGTCCAGATCGAAGAAATCTCCGACTGAATCGCCCGCAGATCTTCGGTGCCGTGGGCGGAAATCACCGAGAAATACGTCATGAGCGCACGGCGCAGGGTCTGCCCGCTGGCTTCCAGCGCCAAGAAAGTGTTCTCAAAAGTGGGAGCCTGGGCATCGTCGATGATGCGCTGCAGCTCCTCACGCTGTTCGGCTGCGCCGAGCCGGACTGCCTCCAGGTAATGCTCAGCGGTGAGCTGGTCGAAGGCTGGCCATTGGTAGGGCCTGGTACTGGGAGTCAGAAGCGGGTTTTGCATAGGCCTAGGTTTTCATGGAAAACGTGATTTAGCTTGCATTTACACCCCAGATGCCCAGCTGAGCTAGGCTCGATGCATGCCCCAACGTGCACTGCCTGCTTTTCTTCCGCTGAGCTCAACGCTGCTGGCCGCATTGCTGATTGGCGGTTGCTCTGCAGTCCCAAGCGATCACGCAGAACCAGCAACCCCGCAGCCTTCCGTCCAGGCCAGCGTTCCTGCCTCGCCGGAACCGGCTCCGAGTTCAGCCATAGCGGATGCCTCGGCCGCACCTTCGGCACCCGAAGAGCTATCGCTGATGGTTACCGGCGATGTACTGCTGCATCCGCAGCTATTGGATGAAGCGAAGCAAGCGGCTGGAGCGGAAACGGGCAACGGCGGCGACTACGATTTCAGCCCCTTGCTTGCGGGCCTGGCACCCTATGTCCAGGACGCAGATGTGGCGCTATGCAATCTGGAAACACCGATTGGTGTCCCTCCGTATTCGGGGTATCCGCGGTTCACGGTCCCAGATCGAATCCTGGCCGACCTCGGCGCTATTGGCTACGACGGATGCACCACTGCCACCAATCACACGGTAGATGCCGGGACGGCCGGAGTAGAGCGAACGCTGGACGCTCTGGAAGCGAATGGGCTTTTCGCGACCGGCTCCTACCGCAGTGAAAAAGAATCCGAGAAGCCATCGATCCTGGACATGGAAGGCGTGAAGCTCGGTGTAGTAACCAGCACCTATTCGCTCAATGGCTTGCCGGAAGAAGCTGACTGGCAAGTCGATACCGGGGTGGATGCGCAGCAACTGATCGCCAGGGGCAAGGCAACGCGCAAGGCGGGAGCGGACATCGTCGTGGCTGCCGTGCACGATGGGGCTGAATACAGCACCGAACCGACAGCGTCCCAGAAAAGGCTCGGTCGAGCCTTGGCAGAGTCCGGTGTCTTCGATTTCATCTACATGCACCACACCCACTCGGTATTGCCCATTGAGAAGCACGACGGAACCTGGATCGTCTACGGTTTGGGCAATTCCGTGGCAAAACACGCCACACCAACCATTCTCAACCGCGAAGGCATCAGCGTAAAGGCAACGTTTACCCAGGGAGCGCCCGGCGAATGGGATGTCAGCGAATTGCGGTGGGTACCGCACCAGCTCTCAAATGAACCTGTGGCCTGGTGCCAAGTCTTCGATGCTGCTGGATGCATACGGGAAGATGAAGCAAAAGCCTCCTTGAAGCGCAGCGAGGCCACAGTGAATGCCTATGGCGCATTCGACGACGGACTTCGAGAGTGGACGCTGGACTGACCTAGCGCAATGGCCAAGGTGCCCACACGCGGCTTGAGGGAAGAATTGCGCGTGCTCTGGCTAGCCGTGCCGGCGATATGTCTTCGAGGCCGCGGGACTGCTCGCCGAATCCTGTCCGGTCAACGTCGAAACAGTGCACGAGGCGGTCCATGCCTCGATCCAGGAACTCGCCGAATCCTCCGGACGCGGCGGCACTCACCTGGATCTCGAGTTCCTCAAGGATTTCTGGGACAACTTCGTCGCATCCATCGCAGCCGCACGGCGGAAATGTCGCGCGGTACAACGCGCCGAGCTCCAGGTGCACCGCGGGAAACGTGGTGAAGACCATGCCCAGTGGCGCGCAGCGCGAATCCATCGGAAATACGCGAACAGAGCGCACCACATGGCCCGGTTGAATCCGCATTTGCCTGGCCAGCCCGGGATCTTCGAAGCAACGCACCTCGAACTGCTCGCGCAGGCAATCCAGCAACGCCTGGGCTACCTGCGGCACCGGGGCAAAGCGTTGCACATGGGAGGTCAGCGAATAGCTCTCCGCTGGAGGCTGCTCATCCCAGCGCTGGCCATAGGGGATCAGCGCACCGTGCTCGTCGAAGTAATCCGCCACTTCGATATCTGGGCGCTGGTAGCCGTGAAGCATGTTTGGGTTCTCCGTTTCTGCCGCATGCAGGTATTGCGGGAATTCAGTGCCCGAACTCATCCGAATCGGTGAAGGGGCCAGCACCGGTATCCATGGCATTGATGGCGGCCATTTCCGCCTGGGTGAGCTGGAAGTCGAAAATGTCCAGGTTCTCGCTCTGCCGCCGCTGGTCTGCCGATTTCGGTGCCGCTGCCCGCCCGGACTGGACATGCCAGCGCAAGGTCACCTGCGCGCTGCTCTTCCCATGCGCTTGGGCGATCCGGACCAGGGCAGGATGTGAAAGGAGTCCAGATTTCTTGCGTCCCAGCGGGGAATAGGATTCCGTCCGAACGCCATGCTCGGTGTTGAAACCTTGCCAATCGACGCTTTGCCGTTCAGGATCAACCTGGATCTGGTTCAGCGCCGGCACGAGCCCCGAATCCAGGACGTTCTGCAGCTGGTAGGGCTTGAAGTTCGAGACTCCCGCAGCCCGGATCTTGCCCTCGTCTACTAGTTTGCCCAGCTCAGTGAAGGCTTCGACATAGGTGTTCTGCGGGGGGTTGGGCCAGTGGATCAAGAACAGATCCACATACTCAAGACCCAAGCGGTCCAGGGAGTTCTCCAACGCCTGGCGCACGCCTTGGGTCGAATGCCATTGCTTGTTGAATTTGGTGGTTACGAAAATTTCATCGCGATGAAGCCGGCTCTGTGCCAGGGCCTTGCCCACGGCGTCCTCATTCTCGTAGTTCTCCGCTGTATCAATGCGGCGGTAGCCCACGTCGAGGGCGGACAGCACCGCTGCGGCCGCCTCGTATCCACGCATGGGCCACGTGCCCAAACCGATCGAGGGCATGCTCACGCCACCGGCAAGTTCGAGGGAAGAAATATCAGCAATCATGTCCTTGAACCTACCAAGTTCCACCACTTGCCGGGAGGCGGCGTCGAAGAATCCGCGACACACCGGGAAACAAAACAGGCGCACGGCGTCTCTGGGTTTAACGTTATTTCGGCGCATTTTTCGTGCTGCCAACCACTGAACACCATGAAGGTTAGAACCATGCCGAAAATAGGCGTCCTCGCTCTGCAAGGGGATTTCCGCGAACATCTGGCCTCTTTGGAACGGCTCGGGCAGCGCACGCACATGGTGCGCACCGTCGTCGATTTGGAGCAGGTTGACGCGCTGGTGATTCCCGGCGGCGAGTCCTCGGTGATTGACCGGCTGTCCCGCAACTACGGGCTAGCTGGTCCCATCAAGGAGCGCATCGCAGCAGGCATGCCAGCCTACGGCTCCTGCGCCGGAATGATCATGCTGGCCGATCGCATCGAGAACCCTGCAATCTCGCGAGATGGCGCGGTACAGCAAAGCTTCGGCGGCATCGACATGACGGTCAAGCGCAACGCGTTCGGGCGCCAGATCGACTCATTCGAGCACCAGCTGGACTTCAACGGGCAAAATCTCGAAGCGGTGTTCATCCGCGCACCGGAAGCCGTGCAAATTGGCCCGGACGTGCAAGTGATCAGCACCGTTCAAGCGGGGACGGATCACGAACAGGGTAGAATTGTTGCAGTACGCCAGGGAAAATTGTTGGCAACCAGCTTTCACCCGGAAGTCACCGGCAGCACCGCTATCCACCAATTTTTCATCAATCTCACGCGAGGAGACGCTTAAAGCATGTCAGGCCACTCCAAATGGGCAACTACCAAGCACAAGAAGGCCGCGATCGACGCCAAGCGCGCCAAGGCCTTCGCAAAATTCATCAAGGGCATTGAAGTTGCCGCCCGTGCCGGCGGCGCCGACATGGCCGGCAACCCGGCACTGGAACTTGCTGTCAGCAAGGCCAAGAAGAACTCCGTGCCGATCAACAACATCGACCGCGCCGTCAAGCGCGGCGCAGGCCTGACCGGCGAGGTCGTCGACTACACCGAGATCATCTATGAAGCACGCGGCCCGCAGGGCTCGGCCCTGCTGATCGAGTGCCTGACCGACAACAAGAACCGTGCAGCCTCCGAGGTGCGCGTGGGCATCACCCGCAACGGCGGCACCATCGCCGACCCGGGTTCGGTCGCCTACCTGTTCAACCGCCAGGGCGTTGTCCGCCTGCCCAAGGGCGAGCTGACCGAAGACGACCTGCTGATGGTCGTGCTGGACGCCGGTGCCGACGAGATCATGGACGAGGACGAGAACTTCGCCATCGTCTGCGACCCTTCGGACCTGCGCGCTGTGGCCGCTGCGCTGGATGAAGCGGACATCGCCTACGAGTCCGACGAAATGGAATTCATTCCATCGATGAAGGTCGACCTGGACGTTGAAGGAGCTCGCAAGTTCCTCAAGCTCTACGACGCGCTGGAAGAACTGGATGATGTCCAGGGCATCTACACCAACGCTGATCTGTCCGACGAGGTTCGCGCCGCGCTGGACGAAGAGCAGTAAGGCTTGGCCTTACGTGTTGTTGGCGTCGATCCCGGCCTGACCCGTTGCGGTCTTGCCGTGGTCGACGTCGCCGCAAACAGGCAAGTTTCGCTGGTCGACGTCACCGTCGCCGGCACCCCTCCGGGCACTCCGCTCGATGCCCGGCTCTTGAAGATCGCCAACGCCATCGACGAATGGCTGGATCTGCATCAGCCCGATGTGCTCGCCTTGGAACGCGTGTTCGCATCGGCGAACGTCTCCACGGTCATCGGCACCGCGCAGGTCACCGGCGTTGTCATCACCGCGGCAGCGCGACGCGGAATACCCGTGGCCCTGCACACGCCGACCGAGGTCAAGGCGGCGGTTACCGGTTCGGGACAGGCCACCAAGGCGGCGATCGGCAAGATGGTTGCCAAGATCTGCCGGCTCGATGAACCGCCTAAGCCTGCCGACGCCGCTGATGCGGTGGCCTTGGCGATTACCCACGGCTGGCGCGGTGCGGCCACCGGCTCGAATGCCTCGGCCTCCGCGGCTAATGCCGGTGGTTCGTCGCAGCTGACCGGTGCGCAGCAGGCGTGGATTGCCGCCGAGGCGTCGGCCAAGCGCCGTGCAGTGCGCCGCTAGCCGGCCAGCACGGCAGCGGCCCCGACCCACCGGGGAACGCGGCGGATCGATATTCGTAGGTATCTTCGATAAACTGGGTTCGATCGAACATATATCCCAAGGAGTGGCATGATCAGCTCATTGACCGGCACCGTGCAGGCGGTAGCCCTGAATACCGCGGTAATTGACGTTAACGGCTTCGGGATGCTGGTCAATGCCACCCCCGGGACGCTGTCCACCCTGCAGGCAGGACGCGAGGCAACGGTATTCACCTCCATGGTGGTCCGCGAGGATTCGATGACCCTCTTCGGCTTCGCTACCGCTGAGGAACGCGATGTCTTCGAGGTCCTGGTTTCCGTATCGGGCATCGGGCCGCGCACAGGCTTGGCCATCTTGGCGGTGCACTCTCCGGAGGAAGTCCGCATCGCGGCGAACACCAAGGACACCGCCGCTTTCACCAAGGTATCGGGCATTGGCCCCAAGGGCGCGAGCCGCATCGTGCTGGAACTGAACGGCAAGCTGATCCCGACTGGCGCGCCAGTGGCTCCGGTTTCCGGCGGCGGCAACGCGAGCGTCTGGGAACCGCAGGTGATCGAGGCGCTGACCGGCCTGGGCTGGAGCGAAAAGGATGCAACCAGCACCCTGAAATCGCTGTCCAAGGCTGATCCAGATGTCGTTGCCACCGGCAACGTCGCAGAAATCTTGCGTGCTGCACTGCGCAGCATGTCCAGCGGAACCCGCGCCTAAGCGGTCTGCGAGAGGATCAACTGATCATGAATGACTCCACCGGGCTCACGAATGCCGGCAGCGAACCCGAGGAACGGGTAATCGAAGCGGCCCTGCGCCCGCGGAACCTCGACGACTTCGTGGGCCAGTCCCGAGTGCGCCAGCAGCTCTCGCTGGTGCTTGAAGCAGCGAAAATCCGCGAACGCACCGCGGACCACGTTCTGCTCTCTGGCCCGCCGGGCCTGGGCAAGACCACCTTGTCGATGATTATCGCCGCCGAGATGAACGCGCCATTGCGCATTTCCTCCGGCCCAGCGATCCAGCATGCCGGTGACTTGGCCGCGATCCTCTCGTCGCTGACCGAAGGCGAGGTGCTGTTCCTCGATGAAATCCACCGCATGTCCCGGCCGGCCGAGGAAATGCTCTACATGGCCATGGAAGACTTCCGCGTAGATATCATCGTCGGAAAGGGCGCCGGCGCCACGGCCATTCCACTGGAGCTTCCGCCCTTCACTCTCGTTGGCGCAACCACGCGCGCCGGACTATTGCCCGGCCCGTTGCGTGACCGCTTCGGCTTCACTGGCCATCTGGAGTTCTACGCGGTCAAGGAGCTTGAACTGGTTTTGCGCCGTTCGGCCATGATGCTTGATCTGAGCGTCACTTCGGCCGCGTTCACCGAGATCGCCGGACGCTCCCGCGGTACGCCCCGTATCGCCAACCGCCTGCTGCGCCGCGTGCGTGACTGGGCGCTGGTGCATAAGCTCGAAGAGATCGATGCCCAAGCGGCCGAGGCCGCCTTGGACATGTACGAGGTCGATGCACGTGGCCTTGATCGCCTGGACCGGGGTGTGCTCGAAGCCTTGTGCACCAAATTCGGCGGGGGACCGGTGGGGCTATCGACCCTGGCCATCGCCGTGGGTGAAGAAACCGAAACCGTCGAAACTGTCGCAGAGCCATACCTGGTGCGTGAAGGGCTGATGGGCCGGACCCCGCGCGGTCGTATTGCCATGCCCGGAGCCTGGGCGCATTTGGGCTTGGCGATGCCAAAGGATGCCATCTTCGCCAGTGCGCAAAGCTATGAAAACGATGAGGATTAGGCAAGCATTACTTCACTGCCCGCGTAAATGGTCTGCCGGTTCACCGTGACGCATTAGACTAAAGACGCCCGACCTATGCCCGTTTCGGGGCGAGGTGGGGCGTCTTTGCTGTATTACGCCAGAAATAGCCGCAACAGCATCCCAGAACTTCAGATCAAATCGCAACAATTCGTTAGCAGGTAAATACGTGAATCCCCTCGTAATCGCTCAGGCCGCTGGTGGCGGCTTCAACCCTTCGCTGATCCTGATGGTCGCGCTGTTCGCAGTGCTGATCTTCATGATGTTCCGTGGCCGCAAGAAGCAGTCCGCCCAGCAGGAGAAGCTGAAGAACAACACCGTGCCAGGCGCCAAGGTGATGACCAACTCGGGTATCTTCGGCACCGTCGTCGGCGTTGACGCAGAGGATCGCGTCCAGGTCGAGGTCGCGCCGGGCGTAGTGCTGAACCTGCACCGCCAGGCCATTGCCACCTTCCTGGACAAGGATGCAGCAACCCCGGCCGTGGCCGACGGCGCTGCAGAATCCACCAGCACCACCGAAACCCCGGAAGAGTCCCTGCGTCGCCTGAACGATGAGGGCAAGGACGAGCGCAACGCCTAAGTCCCGGGCAGCATAGCGGTGGCCTGAAGGCTAAGCCACCCAAACCAGAAAGCACAATAGATGTCATCAATCAGACCTGTTAAGCAGGCGCGCAAGGCGTTGCTATGGTTGCTGATCGTCTTCATCATCGCAACCGGCGTGTTGGTAGCCGGTGCAGCGAACGGTAAAACCGGATGGGGACCGAAGCTCGCCCTCGACCTCGAAGGCGGTACCGAGATGATCCTGGCCCCTCGGGTCCAGGGCGACGAAGCAATCAACCAAGAACAACTGGACCAAGCGGTTGAGATCATCCGCCAGCGTGTGGACGGTTCCGGTGTTACCGAATCGGAAATCACCACCCAGTCCGGTCGCAACGTTGTGGTCTCGATGCCCGGCACCCCGGACCAGACCACTCGCGATTTGATCCAGGCCTCGGCCAACATGGAGTTCCGCCCGGTGCTGATCACCGGCAGCTACGCAGCCACCCCTGAGGAAGATCGCACTCCCAAGGAAGACCTGCCAAAGCCTGAGGGCAAGCCAGAGAACCCATCGGACACCAACTGGATCACCGCAGAGCTCTTCCAGGAGTTTGAAGGCTACGACTGCGAAACCGAGCTCAAGGACCGCGGAGGCGACGCTGCGGACCCGGCCAAGCCAATGATCTCCTGCGATACCGACATGGGCGTCAAGTACATCCTTGGCCCACAGGAAATCTCCGGCGACAAGATCAAGGACGCATATGCGCAGCTCGCTCGCGGCGTCAATGGTTCGGTCACCGGCGAATGGGTCGTCGTCATCGAATTCGATGCCGAAGGCACCAAGATCTTCGCCGATACCACGCAGCGTCTGATTGCCCTGCAGGGTTCGCAGAACCAGTTCTCCATCGTGCTTGATGGCGAAACCATTTCGGCGCCAACCACCAATGCGGTGATCTCCGATGGCCGTCCGCAGATTTCCGGTGGCTTCACCCAGGAAACCTCGCAGGCGCTGGCCGAGCAGCTGAAGTACGGCGCACTGCCAATCAGCTTCGACATCCAGTCAGAGCGCCAGGTTTCTGCAACGCTGGGTGCTGACCAACTGACCGCGGGCCTCATTGCCGGTGTTATCGGCCTGGTCCTGGTATTCATCTACTCGCTGTTCCAGTACCGCGCCCTGGGCTTGGTGACCATCGCTTCGCTGCTCGTCGCCGGTGTGCTGACCTACCTCTGCCTGGTCCTGCTTGGCTGGGGCATGAACTACCGCCTGTCGCTGGCGGGCGTGGCTGGCTTGATCGTGGCGATCGGCCTGATCGCGGACTCGTTCATCGTGTACTTCGAGCGTGTTCGAGATGAGCTGCGCGAAGGCCGGCCATTGGCAAGCGCCGTGGATATCGGCTGGAAGCGTGCCAAGCGCACCATTCTGGCTTCCAAGGCCGTGAACGTGTTGGCTGCAGTAGTGCTCTACATCGTTGCCGTGGGCAACGTGCGAGGCTTCGCCTTCACCTTGGGCCTGACCGCAATCGTTGACCTCGTGGTCGTGTACGGACTGACCCATCCAACCTTGGTCCTGCTGGCACGCACCAAGTTCTTCGCCAACGGCCACCCGCTCTCGGGCATGGATCCATCGTTGCTTGGCGTCAAGCCGCTGTACCAAGGTGCAGGCAAGGTTCGCCGCTTCGATGAAAACGTTGTGGCAAACCGCGGCAAGAAGAATGCGAAGGCCTCGGCTGAGGCCGCCAAGCGCATGACGATTGCCGAGCGTCGCCGTGCACAGGCCGAACAGCCAGCCAGCACGCAGGCCAAGGCCCAGGAGGAGAACAATGAATAAGCTAGTCACTTGGGGCAACGAGCTCTACACCGGCAAGCGTTCCTACCCGTTCACCTCCAAGTACCGGTTGTGGTTCCTGATCGCCGGTATTCTGGTGATGCTGTCGATCCTGCTTCCAGTGGTCAAGGGCGGCTTCAACCTGGGCATCGACTTCCGCGGTGGTTCTGAATTCACCGTTTCGGATGTGCAGAACACTGATATCTCGATTGGTGAAAAAACTGTTAGCTCGGTGGCTTCGGGTTCCGAGGCAACGGTCACCAACATTGCTCCGGGCACCATGCGCGTGCAGACTGAGCGTTTGAGCGATGACCAGACCTTGGCCATCGCCGGCCAGCTCGCGGAGAACTACGGCGTCTCCAGCGATGAAGTTACCAGTAACTTCATCGGCCCAACCTGGGGTGAAGACGTTTCGCGCCAGGCACTGGTTGGCTTGGTAGTCTTCGTGGTCCTGGTGGGCTTGCTGATGGCTGCCTACTTCCGAACCTGGAAGATGTCGCTGGCAGCGATCGTCGGACTGATTACCGTGGTGATCGTGACTGCGGGCATCTACTCGCTGTCCGGTTTCGAAATCACGCCCAGCGCGATCATCGGCTTCCTGACCATTCTGAGCTACTCGCTGTATGACACCGTGGTGGTTTTCGACAAGGTCCGCGAAAACACCAAGGACTACACCCAGCAGTCCAAGCGCACCTTCGAGCAGCTGGTGAACCTCGCTGTGAACCAGACCCTGGTTCGCTCGATCAACACCTCGGTCGTTGCCGTGCTTCCAGTGGCCGCGATCCTATTCATCGGTTCCTACCTGCTGGGTGCCGGTACGCTCAAGGACCTGTCCTTGGCGCTGTTCGTCGGTATCATCGTCTCGGCCCTGTCGACCTTGTTCGTGCAGGCGCCAATGTTCCATTGGCTCCGCCACAAGGACGACGACGTGGTAGCGCACGATAAGAAGATGGCTGCTGCCTAAACCGATCCGAAGATCTGAATTTGGTGCTCCCAGCATTTGCTGGGGGCACCAATTCGCTTAAGCGGGAAGATGCGTAATTAGTTGTCACCGCCCGAACGTGCTATAACGTTTGAACTAAAGAAGGTGTTTTTTCAGTGCACGGCTACCAGTGATCTGGTGGCCCGGAACTACCGTTGGATTCCGTCGGGCTTCACGCAGGCTCGGTAAAGAATCCAACGGCAACGGGAAGGAGCGGGGCATGGCGAATACGCCTAACCTGAACAATTCGAAACGACGCTCTATCTCTCGTTTGGTGCGCTTTGCTGGCCGGGGGAGCACCCCGAGCACATCGCCGACCCTTGAACCGCTATTGCGCACGGTCAAGTCCAAGCATCCGAAGGCGGATTTGGACCTGCTGGTCCACGCCTACGAGGTCGCCGAAAAGTACCATGAAGGCCAGAAGCGCAAGAGCGGCGACCCGTACATAACGCACCCGGTCGCCGTCGCCACGATCCTGGCGGAGATGGGGATGACCGGCTCGATTCTTGCCGCCGCCTTGCTGCACGACACCGTTGAAGACACCGATTACTCCCTGGAGTCGGTTAAGAAGGAATTCTCCGAGGAAATCGCCATGCTGGTCGATGGCGTGACCAAGCTGGACAAGGTCACCTATGGCGATGCGGCCCCGGCAGAGACCGTGCGCAAAATGGTCGTGGCCATGTCCCGCGACATCCGCGTGCTGCTGATCAAGCTGGCCGACCGCCTGCACAATGCCCGAACCTGGCGCTACGTATCCCCGGAATCTTCCTCGCGCAAGGCGAAGGAAACCCTGGAGATCTTCGCACCGCTGGCACACCGTCTGGGCATGAACACCGTCAAGTGGGAGCTGGAGGACCTGTCCTTCGCTGCCTTGCACCCGAAGGTCTACCAGGAGATCGTCCGCATGGTGGGCGATCGCACTCCGGAACGTGAAAAGTACCTCTCCTCGATCCGCCAGACCCTTTCGGGCGATCTCGGCGATGTCGCCATCCATGCCTCGGTGTCCGGCCGGCCCAAGCACTACTACTCGATCTACCAGAAGATGATCGTGCGCGGCAAGGACTTCGACGATATCCATGACCTCATGGGCGTGCGCATCCTGGTGGATACCGTCAAGGACTGCTACGGCGCCCTGGGCGTCGTGCATGCGGAGTGGAATCCACTGCCTAACCGCTTCAAGGACTACATTGCGATCCCGAAGCTGAACCTCTACCAGTCGCTGCACACCACGGTGATGGGTCCTGAAGGCAAGCCGGTGGAGATCCAGATCCGCACCCACGATATGCACGTACGCGCCGAATACGGTGTAGCAGCGCACTTCCAGTACAAGCATGGGCAGACCGATAACTCCATGCTTTCGCCGGAACAGAATATGGATTGGCTGCGTTCCTTGATGGAGTGGCAGGCGGATACCGCCGACTCCGAGGAGTTCCTGGACGGCCTTCGCTACACGATCAGCTCCGCTGAAGTCTATGTGTTCACCCCCAAGGGCGACATCATGTCCTTGCCGGTTGGTGCCACACCGGTGGATTTCGCCTACTCGATCCACACCGACGTCGGCCACCGCACCATCGGCTCCCGCGTCAATGGCAAGCTCGTCCCACTGCATACCGAGCTCAAGCAGGGCGATGTGGTGGAGGTCTTCACCTCGAAGGCCGAAGGCGCTGGCCCATCCCAGGATTGGCAGAACTTTGTCCGCTCGCCTCGTGCCAAGGCAAAGATCCGCGGTTACTTCTCCAAGGAACGCCGCGAGGAGGCCATCGAAAAGGGCAAGGAGCTGCTGACCAAGGAACTGCGTCGCAACCAGCTGCCATTGCAGAAATTGATGACTCACGACCTGCTCACGGCGGTAGCCAACGAACTGCACCACACGGACATTTCGGCCCTGTACCAGTCCGTGGGCGACGGCCATACCAGTGCACAGAACGTCATTGAGCATTTAACGGCCCTGATTGGCCCTCCAGAAGCCGAACAGGTCGATGAGGAAGCGGTAGTCCGCCCAATGGCTCCCAGCCCGGCTACGGGCAACGACGCCGGCGTGATCGTCGAGGGCCTGGGGGATGTGCTGGTGAAGCTGGCGCGTTGCTGCACCCCGGTGCCGCCAGATGAAATCCAGGGTTTCGTAACCCGTGGCGCCGGAGTCTCGGTGCACCGCACCGACTGCCTGAATCTGACGCAGCTCGCCGAGCAGCCGGATCGACTGGTCAATGTCACGTGGGCCACCAAGCACCATGGCGTGTTCCTGGTGGAGATCCAGGTCGAAGCATTGGACCGCAAGTCGCTGCTCTCCGACGTCACCCGGATACTCTCCGAAAGCCACTTGAACATCCTTTCGGCCAGTGTGCAGACAAGCAAGGACCGTGTGGCAATCTCCCGTTTCTCCTTCGAAATGGGCGATCCCAAGTTCCTGAGCCACGTGCTGAACCAAGTACGCCGCATCGATGGCGTCTACGATGTCTACCGCACCACCGCAGGGTCCCGCCGCTAATAGCGCGGTGCACCCCGCGGCGGCAGCCTAGGCCGCGTGCGCCGTATCGGAGAAGGACTGGACCAGGCGCAGGGCCCGGGAGCGCTCGGGTGAGGGAACCTCAGATGCCAGGGCTTGTTTGATGGCGTCCAAAGTCAGGTAGGGATCTGCCAGCGCCGCGACTGTGCCCAGTACGCGGCTGGCAATGGGCAATGGATCGTATTTCGCGCAGTCGCAGGCGCTGCGCAATGCGGTGGTCACCCTGATGCGGCTGCGGAACACCATGTCCGTATCCGGCACCTGCATTTGGGCGAATTCCGCCCTCAGCCCGTGCCCGGGGTAGAACGGCCGATGGTAGCTCTTGGTGTAGATGCACAATGTGGACACTGACGGCAAGAGCCCATGGATCCAGGCTGCAGTTTGGCGAGCTAGCACCGCATCGCGGGCCAGCTCGCGGCCACAGGCGAAACCTGCAATCCGTGCCCGCACCGACGCGTTGACTCGGATGCTGCTGGGCAAAAAATAATCACCGAGGACCTCGATCAGCAGGCCGTTGTGGGCCATGGCGTGCAGCTCGTTGCGGGTGAACATCTCACCAGCGATCCACAGGTCCCCGGGAATGCGCAACGCGGCGGCGCGAGGTCCGGTAGCTGGGGAATTTCTCGTTTCCATAGAGCTACTGAACCAGTTCGCGCCGCCGCGTTGGCGGTGTGCAAGCGATCTGTGGATTACTTACTGGAAGTCGGCAGCCGACTTCTCCAAGGTGCTCAGCCACATGCGGCGTGCATCCAGGGCTTCCTGGGCTGTCGCGATCTGCTTGGCGTTGCCCTTGGCCTGTGCTGCTGCCAGATCATCTTCCAAGGCGGAGATGGTGTCCTGCAGCTGCGAGAGCATCGAGTTGGAGCGGGCCTTGGTCTCCGGGTTGGAACGGCGCCACTGTTCGTCCTCGGCACCCTTGACCGCGTCCTCGACCTGGCGCAGGGCCGATTCAATGCGCTGCAGGTCGTTGCGCGGCACCTTGCCGGCAGCTTCCCAACGGGTGCGGATCGAATCCAGCTTGTTCTTGGCAACAGCCAGATCCTTGATGGGAAGCAGCGCGCGCGCTTCTTCCAGCAGGGCTTCCTTCACCACGAGGTTCTGGGAGTACTCTTCATCGATCTTGGCGTTGGCCGCGGCGCGGGCCTGGAAGAAGACATCCTGGGCGGCACGGAAGCGGCTCCAGAGCTGGTCGTCGTCCTTGCGCGAGGCACGGCGCGACTTCTTCCACTCGTCCATGAGCTTGCGGTATTCGGCGGCGGTAGCGGTCCAGTCGGTGGACCCCTGCAGCACCTCGGCGCGAGCGATCAGCTCTTCCTTCACTTCCTTGGCGGCCGCGTTGGTCGAATCCAGCTGCGAGAAGTAGGCCCGGCGATGGCGGTCGAAGGTGGTGCGGGCGGAGCGGAATCGCTTCCACAGCGCATCTTCGGTGGACCGTGGCAGGCGCACCGAGGAACGCTGCGAACCCTTCCAGGCGTCGAACAGCTCGTTCATCGCCGCCGAAGCGGTCTTCCACTGGATCTGCTCCGGGCGCTTGCCGGCCAGCTCTTCAGCCTGTTCGACGATGGCTTCGCGGGCAGCGAGCTGTTCCGCGCGAGCTTCGTCGTTGGCCTTGCGCTGTTCGCTGGTCAATGCCTCGACGGCTACGCGGGCATTCTCGAGGCGCGTTTCCAGCGCCGGGATGTCGCCGACCATATGGCGTTCGGCAACGGTGGCCGAGAGCGCCTGCACAGCCTTGCTGAGCTCGCCGGCCGGGGCCTTGGCAACGACGCGCTGCTCCAGGAGCATCAGCTGCGAGAGCGCGTCGTCGTATTTGCGCACGAAGTAGCCCAGGGCTTCGTCCTGGGTTGCGTCGGGGTATTGGCCCACTGGGAATTCGGCGCCGTCAATGATCACGAAGACGTGGCCGTCCTCGGTCACACGGGCGAACTTTGCCGCTTCGTCGAGGGGAGTGGTATGTGCGACGCTTGGCGCTACAACCGGCTTTGCGGCAGGCTTCTGGGCCTGTGGCAATGGGGTCTTCTGGCTGTCGTCGGATTGCTGACTGGTGGTCACCGCTGAAACTCTTTCACTTTACGAGCACTTGCTTTAGCCAACTCTACCTGTGACCTCCGCTTCTTAGTAAGCCGACGTGCACAGGTTTCTCGGGTTTCGGGCTATAAGATGGGTAGGTAGCCCAATTTGCACTAAGGAGTTTCATGGCACGCAAGGCCTCACTATCAGGTTTCCCGGAATGGCTTCCCGCCGAACGGGCAGTTGAACAGCATGTGCTCGATACCTTGCGCCACGTCTTCGAACTGCATGGATTCGCCAACATCGAGACCCGTGCGGTGGAAACCCGAGCGCAACTTCTGCGCAAGGGCGAAATCGACAAGGAAGTCTACGGACTGTCACGGCTGGCCGCGGAGGATGAGAAGAACGATCCCAACGCGTTGGCCCTGCACTTCGACCTCACCGTGCCTTTCGCACGCTACGTGGTGGAGAACGCAGGCCACCTGGCCTTCCCCTTCCGCCGCTACCAGATGCAGAAGGTCTGGCGTGGCGAACGCCCGCAGGATGGCCGCTTCCGCGAATTCACCCAGGCCGACATCGATGTCGTGGGCGATGGCACCTTGCCCTTCAGCTACGACGTGGAGCTGGCGCTGACCATTGCCGACGCGCTCTCCGCCCTGCCGATCGGTGATTTCCGCCTGCGGGTGAATAACCGCAAGCTGGCCGAGGGCTTCTACCGCGGCCTGGGCCTGGAAGATCCGGATGCAGTCCTGCGCGCCATCGACAAGCTGGAAAAGATCGGCGATGATGCCGTCGCCAAGATCCTGGTCGAAGAAGTCGGCGCCACCGCGCAGCAGGCCGCCGCCGCCCTGGCCCTGGCCAAGATCCGCACCATGGACACGTCCTTCGTGGAGCAGGTCCGCGCACTGGGCGTCAGCCACGAACTGCTGGATACCGGCTTGGATGAGCTCTCGCAGGTCATCGATGCCGCATCCAAGCGCGCACCGGGCAAGGTCATGGCCGATTTGTCCATCGCCCGCGGGCTGGACTACTACACCGGCACCGTGTACGAAACCGTGCTGGTGGGCCACGAATCCCTGGGTTCGATCTGCTCGGGCGGGCGCTACGAATCGCTGGCTTCCAAGGGCAAGAAGAACTACCCGGGTGTGGGCTTGTCCATCGGCGTCACCCGCCTGGTCTCGCGCATCCTTGCAGAAGAGTCCGTGTCCGCAAGCCGTTCGGTGCCTTCGGTGGTATATGTCACCTTGGCCAACGACGAGTCCTGGCACGAAGCGCAGGATGTAGCCTCGCAGCTGCGCGAGCGCGGCATCGCCTGCGAGGTAGCAGCCAGCGCGGAGAAGTTCGGCAAGCAGATCAAATTCGCTGATCGACGCGGGATTCCGTTCGTCTGGTTCACCCATGCCGATGGCGCCCACGAGGTCAAGGACATCCGTTCCGGCGAGCAGGTCGCCGCGGATCCGTCCACCTGGATGCCGGCCGAAGCGGACCTGAAGATCGCCATCAGCTAGTTCTCGGGCATGATCGCCCGCCCGCGCACCAATCACGGTGCACTAAACTTCATGGGAAGAAACTTTCCCAACCGACCGAAAGGATCGTAGTGCTACGCACTCATCAGCTGGGCGTCTTGAACGCCGAGCACATTGGACAGCAGGTCACACTCACCGGTTGGGTCGCGCGTCGCCGCGACCACGGTGGTGTCGCCTTCCTGGATTTGCGTGATGCTTCGGGCGTGGCCCAGGTCGTCGTGCGCGATGAAGAGGACTTCCATCCGCTGCGCAATGAGTTCGTGCTGCAGATTCTCGGCACCGTCGAGCGCCGCCCGGAGGGCAACGAGAACCCGAACCTGCCTACCGGGCAGATCGAGGTCATCGCTGAGACCGTGACCGTGCTGAACACCGCGGCCCCGCTGCCATTCCAGGTCGACGAGCACGTCGAGGTCGGCGAGGAAGCGCGCCTGCGCCACCGCTACCTGGACCTGCGCCGCCCGACCCCGGCCCGCAACATCCGCCTGCGCTCCGAGGCCAACCGCGTGGCACGCAACCTGCTGCACGACCAGGGCTACATCGAGATCGAAACCCCGACGCTGACCCGCTCCACCCCGGAAGGCGCCCGCGACTTCGTCGTGCCGGCCCGCCTGACCCCGGGCAGCTGGTACGCCTTGCCCCAGTCCCCGCAGCTGTTCAAGCAGCTGCTGCAGGTCGGCGGCTTCGAGAAGTACTACCAGATCGCCCGCTGCTACCGCGATGAGGACTTCCGCGCGGACCGCCAGCCGGAGTTCACCCAGCTGGACATCGAAGCATCGTTCGTCGAGGAAGATGACATCATCGAGCTCGGCGAAAAGTTGGTCACCGAACTGTGGAACCTGATCGACGTGCAGGTCCCGACCCCGATCCGCCGCATGGCGTACTCGGAGGCCATGGCCAAGTACGGTTCGGACAAGCCGGATCTGCGCTTCGGCCTGGAACTGACCGAAATGACCGAGTACTTCGCGAACACCTCCTTCAAGGTCTTCCAGTCCGAGTACGTCGGCGCCGTGGTCATGCCTGGCGGCGCATCGCAACCGCGCCGCACCCTGGATGCCTGGCAGGAATTCGCCAAGCAGCGCGGTGCCAAGGGACTTGCCTACGTGCTGATCAAGGAAGATGGCGAGCTGGCTGGCCCAGTGGCCAAGAACCTGTCCGAGGAAGAGAAGGCCGGACTGGCCGCAGCTACCGGCGCAGCCGCCGGAGACTGCATCTTCTTCTCCGCCGGCAAGAAGAACGAATCCCGTGCACTGCTCGGTTCGGTCCGTGTCGAGATCGGCCACCGCACCGGCCTGATCAAGGAAGGCGACTGGGCCTTCGTCTGGATCGTCGACGCACCGATGTTCGAAGCTGCCTCCGACGCTGTCGCCTCGGGTGACGTGGCCGTGGGCGCTGGCGCTTGGACCGCTGTGCACCACGCGTTCACCAGCCCCAAGCCGGAGTTCATGGACACCTTCGACACTGATCCTGCATCGGCCCTGTCCTACGCCTATGACATTGTCTGCAACGGCAACGAAATCGGCGGCGGTTCGATCCGTATCCACCAGCGCGACGTCCAGGAACGCGTCTTCAAGCTCATGGGCGTAACCCAGGAGCAGGCTGACACCCAGTTCGGCTTCCTGCTCGAGGGCTTCAAGTACGGCGCCCCACCGCATGGCGGCATCGCCCTGGGTTGGGACCGCGTGCTGCAGCTGCTGACCAACTCGGAGTCCATCCGCGACGTGATCGCCTTCCCGAAGACCGGTGGCGGTTTCGATCCGCTGACCGCGGCTCCTGCGCCAATCACCCCGCAGCAGCGCAAGGAAGCCGGCATCGACTTCAAGCCTGAGAAGAAGAAGGCCGAAGAGACCGAAGCCAAGGCCGAAGCCAAGTAGGTTCACGCAGCTTCGTAACGCCGGATGGAACGCTTGAATGCGTTCCATCCGGCTTCTTTTTAACCTGGAATTAGCTCTTTTGGTGGACTATGAGTATTTTTAATACTAGGTTTGTTTTTGACTTAGTTTGCAGAACCAGTTCTCACGACCACTTTGGAGCGATACGTGCCAGCAGAAGAACCACACGATATCATCGAACGTTACCCAGAAGCGGACCAGGAATGGGCTAAAACCTTTTTCGCTTCAATGGTGTGGAACGACCTCACCAATGCGCAGGTGGTGCTCGAACTGGACCGCACCCTGAGCATGGTTCGCGATAGCGGGCAGCGGGCCGAGGAACTCTTTGGCCATTCGGGCGAATATGGTGCGACGCGGGCTCAATGTCTATTGACGCCAGAGCAGCGCGCGGACGCGGAACTTCCCGTCGAATCAAGTACTGCGCTATTGGCGGTTGTTGGGATGCTTGTTGGCCTGCTGTGCACTGGATTTGGAATCTGGATCGGGTTCCGCGATGGGTGGACCTCGAGTTCGTGGCACTACTGGCAGCTTTCTGCTCTAACTGCCGGGGCAGGGATCGCACTATCGGGATACCTGTGGTGGTTTAACCGATTGAAGGGGAAATTCGGCCTGTCCTGGATACTGGGACCGGTAGGTATCCTCGTGTCGGTTGGAGCTGCCGCTCTAATCGTGCAGATAGGAGGAAGCAATAATCTGCTGCCCCTGCCAAATTGGTTAGCTCCAATTCTTGGCGCAGGGCTGGTGGTTGCTTGCTTCTATCTGATGCCTGCCTATAAAGCGCAGAAAGCCGCTGGCGGGCAACAAATCCTTCTCGGCACCGACGAGTGGTTCGCGGAAACCACCAGACTGCTGCGCGGACGCTACGGCATGAGTCACAAGGAAGCCAATGAGTCGCTGAGTACTGCGCGAGAACATCTCGATGATGCGGCGACCCGAGGCGAAAAAGCTGACCCAAACCTTGAATTCGGAACGCCCAATGAATTCGTGATTGGGCTGGCAGTGAACACCGAAAAGGCGCTCAAGCGTCGTTGGCTTCTACGCCGCATGGCCACCTTGACCGTAGTCGCTTTATTCGCGGTCGGCGCGGTCGCTGGCCTGATGGATCCAGCGCGAAATGGCGGGGATATTTTCTTTGGGGTCGCAGTGCTGGTGTTTGCCGCGGTGAGCGTTTACGAGCTGCGTCCGGCTGACCGCAAGGCCTACGTCCAAGAGAAGCTCAAGGAACGAGCAGCCAATGCCCGGGCACTGCAGGAGCGCGACGATGACTAAGCCCGAAGGCTTTCCGGGTAGCTGGCAACGCGCCATGTTGCCGATGCTCTTACTCGCCGAACTCTCGGCTGGCCAGGCCCACGGTTATGCACTGGCGAAATCCCTGCAGGAACGCGGTTTCGGGCCGATCAAGGGAGCCACGCTCTACCCCGCATTGGCCAAACTCGAGGCCTCGGGTTTTGTTGAAACCCGCTGGGAAGAAGGCCAAGGTGGCCCGGGGCGAAAGGTCTACGAACTCTCCGCCACCGGACGGGTGGAACTAGCCGAGCAACGAGCCAGCTTCGACCAACTGACCCAACTGGTACAGAGCACCGGCCGCTAGGGTAGGTCTGCCGAGTCTACGATCATCGTGAACGGTCCGGTATTCGTTAGCGAGACATTCATCATCGCGCCAAATACACCGGTCTGAACGCTCGCACCCAATTCGCGCAGGTGCTCCACGAAGTAGTCGTACAACGGTTCGCTGATAGGACCGGGCGCCGCATTGGACCAGGATGGGCGACGGCCCTTGCGCACCGAACCGTACAGGGTGAACTGGCTGATCACTAGCAGTGGTGCATTCACCCCGGCGGCGGAGGTTTCATCCTCCATGATCCGCAGCTGCCAGATCTTTTCGGCCACCTTGCGTGCGGTCGCCTGATCATCCTCATGGGTCACCCCAAGTAGGATCACCAAACCGGGGGAGTCGAGCTGGCCGGTAATCTGCCCTTCAACCTCAACATGGGCGGTGGCAGCGACCTGGACGACAGCGCGCATATGGCGGACCTTTCAAAAGACGGTGGGGCTTCCAGAATATCGGTAGGCTTAGGGGGTGAGCGATTTGTTCGATTCCCTGTCCGATGAGCCACGCGATGCGCGTGAGCCCCAAGTCAACCGGCCCCGTCCGCCACTGGCGGTGCGCATGCGCCCGAAGACCTTGGATGAGCTCGTCGGCCAACAACACCTGCTAGGCCCGGGGTCACCCTTGCGACAGCTGGCCGAAAACCCTGAAACCGGGTTGGCTGGACCTGCCAGTGTGATCCTCTATGGCCCTCCGGGAATTGGCAAAACCACCATCGCGCACGTGATCGCCCGCGCCACCGACCGTAAATTCGTGGAACTTTCGGCCATCACCGCCGGTGTCAAAGATGTCCGGCGAGTCATCGAACAGGCCAAGGATGACCGCGATCTGCGCGGGATTACCACCGTGCTCTTCCTCGACGAGATCCACCGCTTCAACAAGGCCCAGCAGGACGCACTGCTGCCCGGCGTGGAAAACCGTGTCGTCGTCCTGGTAGCTGCGACGACGGAGAATCCCTCCTTCTCGGTGATCTCGCCGCTGCTTTCGCGCTCTTTGCTGCTGACCTTGCGTCCGCTGACCGACGGCGACCTGTCCACCTTGCTCGAGCGCGCTGTGGCCGACGAGCGGGGTTTCGACGGCCAGGTGCTCCTCAAGGAGGAGCAGCGCGACGCCATTGTCCGCCTGGCCCAGGGCGATGCCCGACGCTCGCTGACCGTGCTGGAAGCAGCCGGCGCGGTGGCTTGGAACGCCGCGGGCGCCGGCATCGATCCGCCGGTGCTGATTACGGACGACCATGTGCAGCTGGCCATGGACCAGGCGGTCCAGCGCTACGACAAGGATGGCGACCAGCACTACGACATCATCTCCGCGTTCATCAAGTCCATTCGTGGCTCTGATGTGGACGCGGCCCTGCATTACCTGGCGCGCATGCTCTCTGCGGGGGAGGACCCCCGCTTCATTGCCCGCCGCCTGATGATCTCGGCCTCGGAGGATATCGGCATGGCCGATCCCACCGCACTTCCCGTTGCCGTAGCAGCCGCTCAATCGGTGCAGCTCACCGGCATGCCGGAAGCACGGATCATGCTCGGGCAGGCAACGGTTCATCTGGCTACGGCCCCGAAGTCCAACGCTTCATACAATGCGATCAACGCCGCCCTGGCCGACGTATCCGAAGGCAAGGGTTCGCTGGTTCCCGACCACCTGCGTGACGCGCACTATCCCGGCGCCAAGCAGCTGGGCCATGGCGTGGGCTACATCTACGCCCATGATGCTCCGCACTCCATCGCAACCCAGCAGTACCTGCCCGATGATCTGGTGGGCACCGACTACTACACGCCGACCAATAACGGTGCGGAAAAAACCATAGGGTCCCGCCTGTCCCGTTTGCGTGAAATCATCCGGGGCAAGGATCCGCAGCGCTCCAAGGGCAAGCGCTGATTGTGCGCTAAGCCTCAGCGAAAGCTGCTGCCGTTTCGTGTAAACTTGATCTTTGGCTGGCAAGCCTTGTCCCGCATTCGAGTCATCGAGCGTGGAGGCAGGGTTGAAGTGAAGCAGGGACGCGACGCCCACACACTCTCCCACCTGGAGGCCAGTAGATACCGTCGCTAATCGAAAGGGACACATTATGGCTAACGCCCGTGCCCGCCGCACCGTACGCCTTTCGCGTGCGCTCGGCCTTGCATTGACTCCAAAAGCTGAAAAGTACATGGAGCGCCGTCCATACGGTCCAGGCCAGCACGGCCGCGCCCGTAAGAAGCAGGACAGCGACTACGCAGTACGTCTGCGCGAAAAGCAGCGTTTGCGTGCCCAGTACGGCATCCGCGAAGCTCAGATGCTGAGCGCCTTCAAGGAAGCTAAGCGCCTCGGCGGCGAAACCGGCGGTAACCTGCTGGCTCTGCTCGAGTCCCGTCTGGATGCCCTGGTTCTGCGTGCAGGCTTCGCCCGCACCATCCAGCAGGCCCGCCAGATGGTTGTTCACCGCCACATCCTGGTCAACGGCCAGCGTGTAGACCGTCCGTCCTTCAAGGTACAGCCGGGTCAGCTGATCCACGTACACGAGAAGAGCGAGAAGATGGTTCCATTCCAGATGGCTGCAGCAGGTGAGCACTCGAAGGTGCTGCCAGCCGCTCCTGCTTACCTGGACGTAAAGCTGGAAGCCCTCCAGGCTACCTTCGTGCGCACCCCAGAGCGCACC
The DNA here is from genome assembly GCF_044743685.1 of Glutamicibacter sp. NPDC087583. Classification (NCBI taxonomy): domain Bacteria; kingdom Bacillati; phylum Actinomycetota; class Actinomycetes; order Micrococcales; family Micrococcaceae; genus Glutamicibacter; species Glutamicibacter sp. NPDC087583. The sequence goes on from NZ_JBIUWY010000001.1 coordinate 965,649, forward strand.
GAAATCCCAGTGACCTGCGAAGAGAACCTCGTGGTCGAGTACTACGCACGCTAAATCCGTGCGCTAGTTCCAAGCCCGCAACCGGAAACGGTTGCGGGCTTGTCGCTTAACTACCTATTTGGGCTCTGACTTCGATAAGGTGGACTGGCACCAAAAACCCAAAGCAGAAGAGGAAGCACATGTCGGGTTCGGATATTGCAGGGCTCATCGCCGCCGGCGCGTTTGTTGTACTAGTTGTGCTGCTGGCAGTGCCGATCATGAAGTTGGGCAAGGTGTTCGACGAGCTGCGCAAATCGATCAAGGACCTGGCCGACGGAACCACTCCGCTGATCGGCGAAGTCGCCAACACCGTGGCGACCACCAACGACCAGCTCAAGAAGGTCGATGCCATCACCAGCAACGTTTCTGACACCACCGCCAATGTGTCCGCGCTGTCCTCGCTGGTAGCAGCCACCGTTGGCAAACCGCTGATCAAGGTTGCCGCGTTCACCGAAGGCGTGAAGGTCGCGATGAACACCAAGCCAAGCGGCAAGGCTCGCCGCAGCCGCTAAGCAAGCAACGCTGTTTGATCGAACACGTATCGGCGCGCTGAATAGGATACGGCCAACTGGTGGCCGCCAAGGAGACTAGAATGAAAAAGCTCTTGTGGGTTTCGATTGGAGTGGGCGTTGGCGTGCTCGCGTCCAAGAAATACGCTGAAGTTTCATCCGGGGCGGCGCTAAACCGCCAGGTCGGCAAGTACACCGACCGCGCCTCGGAATATTGGGAAGCCTTCCGCCAAGGAATGAGCTCCCGCGAAGAAGAATTACGTTCCGCCTTGGGCGTGGACGCCGCTAAGTGAAGGGATCATCCGTAACACGATGAAAACGCAGGAAATTGCCCGTCGTTGGGTCGACTTTTTCGTCTCGAAGGGCCATACGGCGGTACCTAGTGCCTCGCTGGTCTCGGCCGACCCTTCGCTGTTGTTCACGGTGGCCGGCATGGTCCCGTTCATCCCTTACCTCACCGCGCGCGAAGAGCCCCCGTACTCCCGTGCGACCTCCGTGCAGAAGTGCATCCGCACCGGCGATATCGAAGAAGTGGGCAAGACCGCGCGTCACGGCACCTTCTTCCAGATGTGCGGCAACTTCTCCTTCGGCGACTACTTCAAGAACGAAGCCATCCACTTCGCCTGGGAGCTGCTGACCAGCTCCGTCGAAGACGGCGGCTACGGCCTGGACAAGGAACGCCTGTGGGTCACCGTCTACGAAGACGGAGACGAGAAGGACCTTGAAGCCCGCCGCATCTGGGAAGAAGAGATCGGCATGCCTACCGAGCGCGTTGTAGGCACCGGCAAGGAAGACAACTACTGGAATACCGGCCAGCCCGGCCCCGGCGGTCCATGCTCCGAGATCTACTACGACCGCGGCCCCGCCTACGGTGTCGAGGGCGGCCCAGCGGTCGACGAGACCCGCTACGTGGAAATCTGGAACCTCGTGTTCATGCAGTACCGACTCTCCGCGGTACGTTCCAAGACCGACTTCGATGTGGCCGGCGAACTGCCCAAGCGCAACATCGATACCGGCCTGGGCCTGGAACGACTAGCCATGATCCTGCAGGGCGTCGAGAACATGTACGAGACCGACCAGGTCCGTCCGGTGCTCGACAAGGCCGCCGAGCTTGCCGGCGTCACCTACACCTCCACAGAGGATCCAGCCGACCCGAACCACGACACCGACGTGCGCCTGCGCATGATCGCGGACCACATCCGCTCCTCGCTGATGCTGATCTCCGACCAGGTCACCCCGGGCAATGAAGGTCGCGGCTATGTGCTGCGCCGGCTGATCCGCCGCGCCGTGCGCGCAATGCGCCTGATGGGCGTGGACACCGAGGTGCTCCCCGAGCTGCTCCCGGTATCGCGCGACGCCATGAAGGGCGTCTACCCCGAGGTGGAGGCCGATTTCGAGCGCATTGCCCGCATCGCCTACGCCGAGGAGCGCGCTTTCCGCCGCACCATCGCTTCGGGCACCACGCGCCTGGACGAGGCACTGGGCCACGCCAAGGAGGAAGGCAAGAACCTCTCCGGCGATGACGCCTTCACCCTGCACGACACCTTCGGCTTCCCGATCGACCTCACCTTGGAGATCGCCGCCGAAGCAGGCCTGTCCGTGGACGAGTCGCGTTTCCGCGAACTGATGAACGAGCAGCGCACCCGCGCCCAGAAGGACGCCAAGGCCAAGAAGGCCGGCCACGCCGACCTTTCGGTGTACACCCAGCTGGCCGAGGCCGGCAACGTGCACTTCACCGGCTATGACACCCTCGAAGGCGAATCCTCCATCCGCGGCATCATCCGCGATGGCCAGGTTGTGCCATTCGCCGAGCAGGGCCAGGAAATCGACCTGGTGCTCAACGAAACCCCGTTCTATGCCGAGTCCGGCGGCCAGGCAGGCGACAGCGGCCTGATCACCGGCGACGGCTTCGTGCTGGAAGTCACCGACGTGCAGGCCCCGGTCAAGGGCCTGAACGTGCACAAGGTCATCGTGCGCGAAGGCGAATTGCCAGCCGAAGCACTGGTTCGCACCCAGGTCGACGCGGTGCGCCGCCGCTCCGGCGAGCAGGCGCACTCCGCCACCCACCTGGTGCACGCCGCGCTGCGCGAGCTGCTTGGCCCAACGGCCACCCAGGCCGGTTCCTTCAACAAGGCCGGCTACCTGCGCTTCGACTTCTCCTGGGCCGAGGCGCTCTCCGCCGCGGCACGCAGCGAAGTCGAGGAGGTAGTGAACCTGGCCATCGCCTCGAACTACCAGGTCGTCACCAATGAGATGGCGCTGTCCGAGGCGAAGAAGCTGGGCGCCATGAGCCTGTTCGGGGAGAAGTACTCCAACGACGTGCGCGTGGTCGAGATGAACGGCGACTGGTCGCGCGAGCTGTGCGGCGGTACCCACGTGGACACCACCGCGCGCATCGGCCAGCTGACCTTGCTCTCGGAGGCTTCGGTCGGTTCGGGCAATCGCCGCGTCGAGGCCCTGGTCGGCATGGAAGCCTTCCGCCACGGAGCCGCCGAGCGCGCCCTGGTTTCCGAGCTCTCGGGCCTGTTCCGCGTTCCATCCAGCCAGGTGTCCGAGCGCGTCAACGACACCGTTGCCAAGCTGAAGGCCGCCGAGAAGCAGATCGCCGAGCTCAAGAGCCAGGCCATGCTGGCCCAGTCCGCAGCGCTGCTGCAGAAGGTCGCCACCATCGGCAGCACCCGACTGCTGGCCCACAACGCCGGGCAGATCGACTCGGCTGACGCCCTGCGCACCATGGCACTGGACCTGCGCGCCAAGCTGGGTTCCGAAGCCGCAGTCATCGTGCTGATCGGCGTGGCCAACGGCCGCCCGCTGGTGCTGGCTGTGACCAACGACGAGGCCCGCGCCAACGGCTTCAAGGCCGGCGCGCTGGTGCGCACCGCTACCGGCGTGCTCGGCGGCGGAGGCGGCGGCAAGGACGATATGGCACAGGGCGGTGGCCAGGACGCATCGAAGATCGATGACGCACTGGCTGCAATCCAGGCGGCACTGGCCAATGGCTAATGCCGCTCTCGGCGTCGACGTGGGCCTGGCCCGCGTCGGCGTCGCCGCATCTGATCCCTCCGGAATCCTCGCCACTCCGGTGATGACCCTGCGCCGGGATGCGAAGAAGAACTCGGATCTGCGGATGCTTCTGCGCATCATTGCCGATCGCGGCGTCACCGAGGTATTCATCGGGGAGCCGAAATCACTGGCTGGCAACGCGACCGAATCCACTAAAATGGCACGTGACTACGCGATTGCCTTGGCCCAGGAAGCTGCAAGCGCTAATATCGAGCTTGAGGTTTTCATGGTCGACGAACGCCTGAGCACCGTGAACGCGCATCGCTCGTTGCACGCCTCGGGCAAGAAGATGGAAGATCACCGCAAGGTGGTCGACCAGGTCGCGGCCACTGAGATCTTGCAGCAAGTGCTGGAAATGCGACGCAACAATGTGCGCGTACAAGCCAGCCGGATTGTGCTGCGCTAGCCCACAACAGCTAGGGCACCACAAAGACCCGAGAGATGAGAGTTGATGCGAGAAGAAGCCCGCCATGAACGGCAACGCGAAACGCATCGCGCGCTATACGAACGCTTTGCCGCCGGCACTGGCTTGCCGATCGAACAACCCTCAGAACCGGAACTGACCGGCACCGGGGATTACCGCCAATTGCTGGCGGCGGCCGAGGACAGCTGGCAGGAGCCCGCAGACCAGGAAGCCCCGGACGGGGAAGGAACCGACACCAGGTTCCTCCCCGCCCAGGCAGCCGCCTCCTCCGATGCGCCAGCATTTGCCGGGCACGAAGATGCCGCCCAGGAGCACTACCCGGAAGAGCCCGAAGCCGCGCAGCAGTCCGCGGTGCTCAGCGGCGATCCCCACGATGACCAAGCTGCCCAGGCCGCCGCCGCCGGCAAGGCCCAGCGGCGCAAGCGCACCAAGCGCAAGCGCAACCTGGTCATGCTGGCCACCGTGCTGATCTTCGCACTGGTGGTCGCCGGCTCGGTCTACTTCGTCAAGTCCGTGCTCAAGCAGTTCAACCCGGACGACTATCCAGGCCCAGGCGGCGCCGCGGTGGAATTCACCGTGGAAGATGGCTGGGGCTTGAAGATCATTTCGCGCAAGCTCGAGGAGCTCGATGTCGTCTCCAGCGACGGCCTGTTCACCGACGCCGTCGCGGACTCCGAAGCGCAGAGCAAGCTGATCCACCCCGGCACCTACCTGCTCAAGAAGCAGATGCCAGCGGCCGACGCGGCAGATATCCTCGTGAACCAGCGTCCGGACAAGGTCTTCTACATCGGGCTGAAGGCCAATATGCGCCTGGACGCGGCGATCAAGGAGATTGCCAAGGGCTCGGGACTGGCGGAAAAGGATCTGCAGGCGCTGGCCAAGAAGCCGCAGCAATTCGGCCTGCCTGCCTCGGTGCCGAGCCTCGAAGGCTGGCTGCACCCGGGGGAGTACCGCTTCCCGCTGAACGCCGACGCCGAAGAAGTCCTGGGCGAACTGGTCAAGGCCACCAAGGCTTCCCTGGAGCAGGCCGGCATCACCGACCTCGAAGAGGGCTACCGCACCCTGAAGGTCGCCTCGATCCTGCAGGCCGAGGCACGCACCCCGGACTACGCCACGGTCGCCGGCGCGATCGAGAACCGCCTGGACCCGGGCAACCGCGAAACCCACGGGCTGCTGCAGGTCGACTCCTCGGTGATCTACGGGCTGGACCGCTACTCGCTGCAGTTCAGCGCCCAGGAGAAGCAGGACGCGTCGAACAAGTACAACACCTATGTGCACACCGGCCTGCCGCCAACCCCCTTGGGCTCGCCGGCGAATTCTGCGATCGAGGCTGCTGCCCATCCGGAAAGCAACGGCTACTACTACTGGGTGACGGTCAACATCGAAACCGGTGAAACCAAATTCGCCTCGACCTACGCTGAGCACCGGCAGAACCAGGCAGAATTCCGCGCCTGGTGCAACCAGAATCCAGGAGTCTGCTAGCGCGGATTCCCGTGCTTGCCAGCCGCACTGCTGCCGCTGTGCGGGCAGCCACAAGCAGAAAGTCCATGAAGCCATGAAGCAGGCAGCCGTTCTCGGCCACCCCATCAGCCACTCCAAGTCGCCGGTGCTGCACCGCGCCGCCTACCAGCTGCTCGGCGTGCCGATCAGCTACAGCGCGATCGATCTGGAACCGGGGGATGCTGCCGGGCACGCGGCCGAGCTGCGCGCAGGAAACTGGGCGGGCTGCTCGGTCACCATGCCGCTGAAGGATGCGTTCGTGCCGCAGATGGATGAGCTGTCCGCCCGCGTGCAACGCCTTGGTGCGCTGAACACCGTGGTGGTCCGCGAAGACGGCACCCTCTACGGGGAAAACACCGACATCGAGGGCCTGGTCCAGGCCCTGGCGGATTTCGGGCTCGCCCGCAGCGCGCAAGCGATGGTCCTGGGTTCGGGCAACACCGCGCTGGCCGCCATCGAGGCCGCCGCAGAAATCGGCGCCCGGCAGCTGACGCTGGTGGTGCGCGCAGCCTCCCGTGCCACCCGCGCTGTCGAATTGGCCCGCGAGCTCGGGATGGAAACGTCCGTCCACGAGATTTCGGGCATCGGCCAGGAGCTGGCCGCCACGCTCAACGAGATTCCGCTGGTCTTCTCCACCCTGCCGCCGCACGCGGCCGATGACTGGGTGCCGGCGATCGGCGCAGGCACCGGAATCCTGCTGGATGTCGCCTACGATCCGTGGCCTTCGGCCTTGGCCCGGGCCTGGCAGGGAACCGTGATCAGCGGGCTGCATATGCTGGTGCACCAGGCGGTGGAACAAGTGCGGCTCTTCAGCGCCGGCGCATGGGAGGAATCGCGTCGCATGGACGTCACAAATGCGATGTATGACTCTTTGGGTCTGGCCCGACACCAGTAATCAGTTCGTGCCATGGCAAAATAGATGACATGTTGCGTTGGTTGACCGCGGGCGAATCGCATGGCCCGGCACTTGTTGGAATTCTCGAAGGACTACCCGCCGGAGTATCGGTGGATAGCGAAGCAGTGCGAGAGGCACTGGCGCGCCGACGCCTCGGCTATGGCCGCGGCGCGCGCATGAAGTTTGAAAAGGACCAGGTCACCTTCCTTGGAGGTGTCCGCCATGGCAAGACCCAGGGCGGCCCGGTAGCCATTGAAATCGGCAACACCGAATGGCCCAAGTGGGAACGCGTGATGAACGCTGATCCGGTGGACCTGGATGAACTGGCCTCGATGGCGCGCAATGCGCCACTGACCCGGCCGCGTCCGGGGCACGCCGATTTCACCGGCATGCAGAAGTACGGCTTCGAGGACGCCCGCCCGATCCTGGAGCGCGCCAGCGCCCGCGAGACCGCGGCCCGTGTCGCCTTGGGCACCGTGGCTTCCCGTTTCCTGAACGACTTGGGCATCCAGCTCGTTTCGCACACCACCGCCGTCGGCTCCGTGGCTGCCCCAGCCGATGCGCCGCTTCCCACGGCCGCCGACGTTGCGGCGCTGGATAACGACCCGCTGCGCTGCTTCCACCAGGAAACCAGCGAGGCGATGGTCGCCGAAGTCGATGACGCGCACAAGGCAGGGGAGACCCTGGGCGGCGTCGTCGAGGTCCTGGCCTACAACCTGCCTCCGGGCATCGGCTCCTACGTGCACTGGGACCGCCGCCTGGACGCACGCCTGGCCGCGGCCCTGATGGGCATCCAGGCCATCAAGGGCGTGGAGGTCGGCGACGGCTTCGCCACGGCCGCCCGACGCGGCTCGGCCGCCCACGACGAGATCGTGCACGCCGAAGACGGCAGCATCAAGCGCAACTCGAACCGCGCCGGCGGCATCGAGGGCGGCATGAGCATCGGCGAGGTGCTGCGCGTGCGCGCCGGCATGAAGCCGATCGCCACCGTGCCCCGGGCCCTGCGCACCGTGGACACCGCCACCGGCGAGGACACCACCGCGCACCACCAGCGTTCGGATGTCTGTGCGGTGCCGGCAGCCGGCGTCGTGGCAGAAGCAATGGTCGCCCTGGTGCTCGCCCAGTCCCTGCTGGAGAAGTTCGGCGGCGACTCGGTGGCCGAAACCAAGCGCAATATCGAGTCCTACCTGGCGAACATCCCGGGCAACCTGGGTTCGACCGGCGTCTAGGAAGCGCGCTTCAATGATCTACCTCATTGGTCCGATGGCCAGTGGCAAGTCCACCGTGGGCAGGTCACTGGCCACGGCCCTTTCTACGAGCTTTGCGGATTCGGACGCGGCCATCGTCGCCCACCATGGAACCATCGCGCAGATCTTCGCCGAGCACGGCGAGGCGCATTTCCGCGACCTGGAAGTCCAGGCGCTGTGCCGGCTGCGTACCGGCGTGGTCGCCACCGGGGGAGGCGCAGTGCTGCGCGAAGAGAACCAGCAGCTGCTTTCGCGCGGGACGGTGATCTACCTGGCGCTGGGTGAACAGGCCGCCGCCGAGCGCATCAAGGGCGACGGGCACCGCCCGCTGCTGGCTGGTGACCAAGCCCTCAACAGCTGGATCTCCGTTTACGAAAAACGCCGCCCCATCTACGAAATGCTCGCTGACGTGCACGTTCTGGTGGATGGAAAGTCCGTTCCGCAAATTATCGACGAGCTTTTGCCGCAGCTGGAAGCGCTGTGATTAGCCTCACGAGATGCAACTTCTGGCCGAACGCACGCGTACGCTGGAAAAATCACCACCATCAGGAGGAACTAGACTGATGCCTATCGCACCGACCACTCTGAAGGTCACCGGAAGCACCCCAGGGGAGTCATACCCTGTCATGGTCGGCAACGGCCTGCTGGGCCACTTGCCCGAACTGCTTGGCCCCGCGGTCAAGAAGGTCCTGGTCATCCACCCGCGGGCCCTGCGCGCCACCGGCGACGTCGTGCGCGACGAGCTGGCGAAGTCCGGCCTGGAAGCATTGACCGCAGAGATTCCGGACGCCGAAGAGGGCAAGCACATCCAAGTCGCCTCCTTCTGCTGGGAAGTGCTGGGCAAGAACGATTTCACCCGTTCCGATGCCGTGATCTCCGTGGGCGGCGGCGCCGTCACCGACGTCGCTGGTTTTGTCGCAGCCACCTGGCTGCGCGGCGTGAAGGTCATCCAGATCCCTACCTCGCTGCTGGCCATGGTCGACGCTGCCGTAGGCGGCAAGACCGGGATCAACACCGCCGAAGGCAAGAACCTGGTTGGCGCCTTCCACCCGCCAGCAGGCGTGCTCGCCGATCTGGACGCGCTGGCCACCTTGCCGAAGAACGAGCTGGTGACCGGCATGGCCGAGATCGTCAAGTGCGGATTCATCGCCGACGAGCGCATCCTGGAACTGATCGAAGAAGATCCGGCCGATGCCATCGACCCGGCCAGCGACCGCTTGCGCGAACTGGTCGAGCGCACCATCGCGGTGAAGGTCGACGTGGTTTCCCGCGACCTGAAGGAAGCCGGCGACCGTGAATTCCTGAACTACGGCCACACCCTGGCCCACGCCATCGAGCTGTCCGAACGCTACCAGATGCGCCATGGTGCCGCCGTGTCCATCGGGCTGGCCTTCGCCGCCGAATTGGGCCGCTCGGTAGGGTACACCTCCGACGCGGTGGCCGATCGCCACGTCGCGATCCTCAAGTCCCTTGGCCTGCCGACCACCTACCGCAATGACCGCTGGGCTGCACTGCTCGATGGCATGAAGCGCGACAAGAAGGCCCGCGGCAGCCAGCTGCGCTTCGTCGTGCTGGAAGAAATCGGCAAGCCGCGCATCTACGAAGTCCCCGATAACTCGCTGCTCTTCGCCGCCTACCAGGAAATCGGGGAGTAACTACATGGTCGACTACACCGCATACGCCATTGACGTCGCATCGGTAAACCGCGAAGGTGTCGGCACCGCCGTAGAGGGCGTGCTGATCGACCCCCAAACGCTGAAGCCCTACATCGCCGACGAGGCCGCGGCCGAGCAGCAGCTGCTGGTCGGTTCCCCTACCGACCAGGTCATGGTACTGCTGGCGCGTGGGGAGCTGGTGAAAGCCGGCGAGCTGATCGCTGAATCGCGTTTCGTGGATCCAACCAACGCCCACCTGCGTGTGCTGGACACCGAGCTGACCCGCATGCAGGGCGACTTCGATCGCGCGATCAACCGACTGCGCAAGCTGGCCGAGGAATTCGCCGGCACCGCATACGAGCCGCTGATCCACCACCACGCTGGCCTGTCCTTCTTCGCGAAGGGCGATTTCAAGGCGGCGGCAACCCGTTTCCGCAAGGCCCTGGATCTGCGCATCGCGCTGGACGACGACGCGTACCTGGTCAACGCCGCAAGCACCTGCATGCAAATTGCCGAGGAGCGCGCCGCGCAGTAATGCGCGCCACCGTGTGAAACCCTTTGTACCGCATGGTGCGTAGGGTAAACTTGGAGATGGATTTTTGATAATGCCGGCGCTAGCTGGCGAAAATAGAGGATTGAGGAACCGTGGCGGATACAACTGACATCAAGAATGGACAGGTCATCAAGATCGATGGCCAGCTTTGGACCATCATTGACTTCCAGCACGTCAAGCCAGGCAAGGGCGGCGCATTCGTTCGCACCAAGATGCGCAACGTCATGTCCGGGAAGGTCTTGGACAAGACCTACAACGCTGGCACCAAGATCGAGCTGGCCACCGTTGACCGCCGCGACTACCAGTACCTCTACCAGGATGGCGAAGACTACGTCTTCATGAACCTGGAAGATTACGACCAGATCACCGTGTCCGGCACCACCGTTGGTGATGCAGCAGGCTTCCTGCTGGAGAACCAGGAACTGACCATCGCCATGTACGATGGCAGCCCACTGTACCTGGAACTGCCAGCTTCGGTCATCCTGGAAATCACCTACACCGAGCCAGGCCTGCAGGGCGACCGCTCGTCGGCTGGCACCAAGCCGGCAACCCTGGAAACCGGCAAGGAAATCCAGGTTCCGCTGTTCGTTGAGCAGAACACCAAGGTCAAGGTCGACACCCGCACCGGCGACTACCTGGGTCGTGTCAACTAGTGAGAGCCCGCGCCAAAGCCCGTCGCCGAGCTCTTGAGTTCCTGTTCGAAGCCGAAGCCCGCGATGTCAATCCGCTGGCCGTAGCCATCGCACGACGGGAAAACTCGGATATCGTACTCAACGAGTACTCGCTGACGATCATCGAAGGCGTTACCGCACACCTGGACCGCATTGACGAAGTTCTCGAGAGCTACGTCAAGGACTGGACCATCGAGCGCATGCCAGCGGTTGACCGCAGCGCACTGCGCATCGGCGTGTGGGAGCTGCTTTACAACGATGACGTTCCCGATGCAGTAGCCGTGGCTGAAGCCGTGGTGAACGTCCGGGAATTGTCCACCGATGAATCGCCGGAGTTCGTCAATGGCGTTTTGGGTCGCATCCAGAGCGTCAAGGACACCCTGGTCGACTAATTCGATCCTCATCATTCCGAGCCCGGGCCGGAACCCCTTTCACGGGGTTCCGGCCCGGGCTTTTTTGCGTTAAGCCGTTGCCTGTCGCGGCTCGGCCCCGGGCAGGATCACGGCGAAGCAGGCGGAGCGGGCTACCTGCACGGCGACCTGCTGGCCACGGGCTCGAATGCCGGGGGCTGGATGCTTTGCTGCTGTCCAGGCGCTCGGTCCTGCCATCCACGCTCGGACTGCTTGTCCTGCCGCACCATCCGGGTGAAGGGAGCGGGTCTGGCGTACCTGGATCTCCCGGGCTGATCCGGCGGGCAGGAACTCGGGTCCGCCGGGACCCGAGTTCGACGGAGCGGCGCAAATCCTGGATGAGCAGTACGCGCGGCATAGCGGGCCTGCGGATCTGCTGCGCGAATGCCTTGCCCGGACGCGCGGGCCGATCATGCACCAGGAATCCCGGGCCCACGCCACTTCGCGGGTGTGTCGATCGCAACACATCTGCGCGCGGGGCCAAGGCCAAGCGCAGGGATCTGCGTGGTTCTGCCGGTCGCACGAAGCCGCCGGCCGATCGCTGTGACCGATCCCATGCCCTATTCAGTGTCATGCATAGGTTTCCGCTAGGGAATCAGCTCCCGCTCGTGATAATTTGAGTTAGCAATATTCCTTTAAATCCCGTCCCGTGAGGCGGAGAAGGGAGAGGTGCACAGCATGAATGAAAATTCAGTGCCAGATGCTGCCCGCACGGTATTAACCGGCGACGACATCGAACGTGTACTCACTCGCGTAGCTTTCGAGATCATCGAGGCCAACAAGGGCACCGACGACCTGGTGCTCCTGGGCATTCCCAGCCGGGGTTTCCCGCTGGCACAGCGGCTGGCAGCGCGAATCGCGGCCACCGCCCCGGGCAACCTGGACCCGGCATCCCTGGTAGGCCAGCTCGACATCACCATGTACCGTGATGATCTGCGCCACTCCACCACCCGCACCCCGTCGCCGACGCGCCTGCCAGCAGGCGGCATCGAAGGCAAGGTCGTGGTCCTGGTTGACGACGTCCTGTACTCCGGACGCACCATCCGCGCCGCCCTGGATGCCCTGGCAGACTGGGGCCGCCCCCGCATCGTGCGGCTGGCCGTCCTGGTTGACCGCGGGCATCGGGAACTGCCGATCCGCGCCGATCATGTGGGCAAGAACCTGCCGACAGCCAAGAGCGAAAAGGTGCGCGTGCACTTGGCGGAAATCGATGGGAAAAACGAAGTCGTGATCGAGGGCGCCGCGTGAAACACCTGCTATCCACCGCGGACCTGACCCGCGAAGAAGCCATCGCCATCCTTGATATTGCCGAAGAGATGCGCGAGTCCTCGACCCGTGCCATCAAGAAGCTTCCGGCCCTGCGCGGTCGCACCGTGGTGAACCTCTTCTTCGAGGACTCCACCCGCACCCGGATTTCCTTCGAAGCCGCCGCCAAGCGATTGAGCGCGGACGTCATCAATTTCTCGGCCAAGGGCTCGAGCGTTTCCAAGGGCGAGTCCCTGAAGGATACCGCCCAGACCCTGTTGGCCATTGGTGCCGACGCAGTAGTCATCCGCCACCCGGACTCCGGCGCACCTGCACGCCTGGCAGCCACCGACTGGATCGGCCTGCCGATCGTCAACGCCGGGGATGGCACCCACGAACACCCCACCCAGGCGCTGCTGGACGCATTCACCCTGCGCCGCCAGGTGGCATTGCGCGATGGCACCAGCCCGGCAGGCCGCGGCCTGGACGGACTGAAGGTCGCGATCGTCGGGGATATCCTGCATTCGCGCGTGGCCCGCTCCAACCTGTGGCTGCTGAACACCCTCGGTGCCGAAGTGACGATGGTGGCCCCTCCGACCCTGCTGCCTTTCGGCGCCGGCTCCTGGCCCTGCGCCATCAGCTACGACCTGGATGCAGTGATCGCCTCGGGCGTTGACGCGCTGATGATGCTGCGCGTGCAGGGCGAGCGCATGAACGCCGCGTACTTCCCGAACCCCCGCGAATACTCGCGCTACTGGGGACTGGACGATGCACGCCTGGCACAGTTGGACGCCTCGGGCGCCGAAACCCTGATCATGCACCCGGGCCCGATGAACCGCGGCCTGGAAATCTCCTCGGCCGCCGCGGATTCGCCGCGCTCCACCGTGCTCGACCAGGTCACCAATGGCGTGGCCGTGCGCATGGCCAGCCTCTACATGCTCCTCTCCGGCGACCTGATCTGAAGGAAGAACCCATGAACTACTTGATCCAGCAGGCCTCCATCCTCGGCGGCGAACCGGTCGACGTGCTGATCGACGACGGCAAGATCGCCCAGCTGGGCAGCATTGCTGCCGCCGGCGATGCCCAGGTCATCGACGCGCGGAATCTCGTGCTCCTGCCCGGGCTCGTCGACACCCACACGCACCTGCGCGAACCAGGCCGCGAAGACGCCGAAACCGTGGAAACCGGTTCGCAGGCAGCGGCCCGCGGCGGCTACACCGCCGTGCATGCCATGGCCAACTCCACCCCGGTAGCCGATACCGCCGGCGTCGTCGAGCAGGTCTACGAATTGGGCCGCAAGGCAGGCTGGGTGGATGTCCGCCCGGTCGGCGCGGTGACCGTCGGTTTGGCCGGCAAGCAGCTGAGCGAAATCGGCGCAATGGCCGACTCGCGCGCCCAGGTGAAGATGTTCTCCGATGACGGCATCTGCGTCTGGGACCCGCTGCTGATGCGCCGCGCCCTGGAATACGTGAAGGCCTTCGACGGGGTCATCGCCCAGCACGCCCAGGAACCGCGCCTGACCGAAGGCGCCCAGATGAACGAGGGCGAAGTCTCCGCCATCCTGGGCATGCCCGGCTGGCCAGCGGTCGCCGAGGAATCGATCATCGCCCGCGATGTGCTCTTGGCCGAGCACGTCGGCGCCCGCCTGCACGTGTGCCACGTGTCCACGGCCGGCTCGGTGGAGATCATCCGCTGGGCCAAGGCCCGCGGCATCCAGGTCACCGCGGAGGTCACCCCGCACCACCTGCTGCTCACCGATGAGAAGGTCCGCACCTACGACCCGGTCTTCAAGGTCAACCCGCCGCTGCGCCGCGAAGTAGACGTGATGGCGCTGCGCGCGGGCGTTGCCGACGGCACCATCGACGTGATCGGCACCGACCACGCCCCGCACCCCTCCGAGGCCAAGGACTGCGAGTGGGGCGCGGCCGCCATGGGCATGACCGGCCTGGAGACCGCGCTGTCCATCGTGCAGCACACGCTGGTGGACACCGGGCTGATGGGCTGGGAGGCCGTGGCCCGCATTACCTCGCAGGTGCCCGCGCAGATCGGCCGCGTTGCCGACCAGGGCCGACCGATCGCCATCGGCGAGCCTGCCAACCTGGTGCTGGTCGATCCGGCAGCCCGCTGGATCGTCGACCCGGCTGCCATGGCCACCAAGGGGCGCAACTCGCCGTTCGCCGGCATGGAGCTGCCCGGATCGGTGCGCGCGACCTTCTTCCACGGCCATGCCACCGTGCTCGATGGCCAGCTGGCTACCCCTAGGACGGCCAATGCCTGAGGGAGCCCTGACCCCGTTGATCTGGACGATTGTCGCGATCGTCGCAGGCGTGGGCCTGATCCTTTTCGGCTGGCGGAACCTCAAGGCCCGGCAGTCAGCGATTCCCGAGCCCTTCGAGGACTTCGCCGATGAGGTGGAGCACCATTTCGCAGGCATGTATGTGGTCACCACCCGGTTCGACGACTGGCTGGCGCGCATCGCGGTCCATGAGCTCGGGGTGCGCACCAACGCCACCTTGGAACTGGGACGCGAAGGGCTGCACCTGATCCGTTCCGGAGCGCGCGACGTGCACATCCCGTGGGAGCACTACGAGGACGTGAAGCGCAGCAACGGGATGATCGGCAAGGTCGTGGAGAAGAACGGCCTGATCGTCATCACCTGGAACAAGGACGGCTTCACCTTCGACACCGGATTCCGTCCCCGCTACCACGAGGACACCCCAAAGATCTATCAGTTGCTGGCGTCGCACAACGACGTAAGCCGAGCAGGAGACAAATAAGTGAATTCCCTGAGCAACCTACCAGCCGTGTTGGTACTTGAAGATGGCCGCATCTTCCGCGGGCGCAGCTATGGCGCCGTGGGCACCACCCTGGGTGAAGCAGTGTTCACCACCGGCATGACCGGCTACCAGGAAACCCTGACTGACCCGTCCTACGCGCACCAGATCATCGTGCAGACCTTCCCGCACATCGGCAACACCGGCGTGAACTCGCAAGATCCGGAATCCACCCGCATGTGGGCTGCCGGCTACGTGGTGCGCGACGCCGCCCGCCGGCCAAGCAACTGGCGCAGCGAGCGCACCCTTGATGCTGATCTGGTCGAGTACGGCATCGTGGGCATCCAGGGCGTGGACACCCGCGCGCTGACCCGCCACCTGCGCGACGCCGGCGCGATGAAGTCCGGCATCTTCTCCGGCGATGACGCCGCGAAGACCGACGCCGAGCTGGTGGCCCTGGTCAAGGCGCAGCCGTCGATGGCCGGCCGCAACATCTCCGCCGAGGTTTCGGTGGACGCCGCCTACATCGTCGAGCCAGCGGACCACGGCTACGACGGCGAGGCCAAGCACACCGTGGCCGCGATCGACCTGGGCATGAAGTCGATGACCCCGCACCGCCTGGCCGAGCGCGGCCTGCGCGTGCACGTGCTGCCGTACAACGCCACCCTGGAAGATATCAAGGCCACCGGTGCTAACGGCGTGTTCTTCTCCAACGGCCCCGGTGACCCTGCCACCGCCACCGCCCAGGTGGAACTGGTCCGTTCGGTGCTCGATGCCGGCATCCCGTACTTCGGCATCTGCTTCGGCAACCAGATCCTGGGCCGCGCGCTGGGCTTCGACACCTACAAGCTGCGCTTCGGCCACCGCGGAATCAACCAGCCGGTGATGGACAAGGCCACCGGCCGCGTGGAAATCACCAGCCAGAACCACGGCTTCGCCGTCGACGCGCCCATCGAGGGCGCCGTCACCGCTCCGGTCGAACGCTTCGGCAAGGTCGAAGTCTCGCACTACTCGCTGAACGACCACGTGGTCGAAGGCCTGAGCTGCCTGGACATCCCGGCCTTCTCCGTGCAGTACCACCCAGAGGCAGCATCCGGCCCCCACGATGCCGCCTACCTCTTTGACCGCTTCATGACCGCGTTGGATTCCGCCGCAGAAAAGGACAGCAAGTAATGCCTAAGCGCACCGATCTGAAATCAGTTCTCGTTATCGGTTCGGGTCCGATCGTCATCGGCCAGGCCGCTGAGTTCGACTACTCCGGCACCCAGGCACTGCGTGTGCTCAAGGAGGAAGGCCTGCGGGTCATCCTGGTCAACTCCAACCCGGCCACCATCATGACCGACCCGGAATTCGCCGACGCCACCTACGTTGAGCCGATCACCCCCGAGGTCGTCGAGAAGATCATCGCCAAGGAACGCCCGGATGCGATCCTGCCGACCCTGGGCGGGCAGACCGCGCTGAACACCGCCATCGCCCTGGACAAGTCCGGTGCCTTGGAGAAGTACGACGTCGAGCTGATCGGCGCGAACATCGAAGCCATCGAGCTGGGCGAGGACCGCGAGAAGTTCAAGGGCGTCGTCGAGCGCTGCGGCGCCGAATCGGCCCGCTCGGTCATCGTGCACACCCTGGACGAGGCCTTCGCCGCCGTCGAGGAGCTGAACTACCCGGTAGTCGTGCGCCCGTCGTTCACCATGGGCGGCCTGGGCTCGGGCATGGCCTACAACCCGGAGGACCTGCGCCGCATCGCGGGCGCCGGCCTGCAGTACTCGCCAACCACCGAGGTGCTCCTGGAGGAGTCCATCCTGGGCTGGAAGGAATACGAGCTGGAGATGATGCGCGACAAGAACGACAACGTCGTGGTCGTCTGCTCCATCGAGAACTTCGATCCGGTCGGCGTGCACACCGGCGACTCGATCACCGTGGCCCCGGCCATGACCCTGACCGACCGCGAATACCAGAAGCTGCGCGACATCTCGATCGCGGTCATCCGCGAAGTCGGCGTGGACACTGGCGGCTGCAACATCCAGTTCGCCATCGAGCCTGACACCGGCCGCGTCGTGGTCATCGAGATGAACCCGCGCGTCTCGCGCTCCTCGGCACTGGCCTCCAAGGCCACCGGCTTCGCGATCGCGAAGATCGCCACCAAGCTGGCCGTGGGCTACACCCTGGATGAGATCCCGAACGACATCACCCAGAAGACCCCGGCTTCCTTCGAACCGGCCCTGGACTACGTGGTCGTGAAGGTCCCGCGCTTCGCCTTCGAGAAGTTCCCGGCAGCGGACAAGACCCTGACCACCACCATGAAGTCGGTCGGCGAAGCGATGGCCCTGGGCCGCAACTTCACCGAAGCGCTGCAAAAGGCGCTGCGCTCCCTGGAGCAGAAGGGCTCCGAGCTGTCCTTCGAGCCGATCCCGGAATCCGAGCACGAGGCCGTGCTGGCCTCGATCGTCAAGGGCTCGACCGAGCGCCTGTCGCTGGTCCAGCGCCTGCTGTTCTCCGGCGTGTCCATCGAGAAGCTGTTCGAGACCACTGCGATCGACCCTTGGTACCTGGACCAGCTGCAGCTGATCAACGAGGTCGCGCAGCTGGTGGCCGCGAACAAGCACCTGCCGGAGCACGTGCTGCGCGAAGCCAAGCGCCACGGCTTCTCCGATGTCCAGCTCGCCCAGCTCACCGGCAAGGCCGAATCGGTCATCCGCGGCATCCGCCATGCCCTGGGCGTGCGCCCGGTCTACAAGACCGTGGACACCTGCGCCGCCGAATTCGAGGCCTTCACCCCGTACATGTACTCCTCGTACGACGAAGAGACCGAGCTGGCGCGCCACGAGAAGAAGTCGGTCATCATCCTGGGCTCGGGCCCGAACCGCATCGGCCAGGGCATCGAGTTCGACTACTCCTGCGTCCACGCGGTGATGGCGCTGCGCGCCGAGGGCTACGAGACCGTCATGGTCAACTGCAACCCCGAGACCGTCTCCACCGATTACGACATCTCCGACCGCCTCTACTTCGAGCCGCTGACCTTGGAAGATGTCCTGGAGGTCATCCACGCTGAAGAGGAAACCGGCGGCGTGCTGGGCGTGTTCGTCCAGCTTGGCGGGCAGACCCCGCTGAAACTCGCCGCCGAGCTGAAGGCTGCCGGCGTGCCGATCCTGGGCACCTCGCCCGAGGCCATCGACCTGGCCGAGCACCGCGGCGCCTTCCAGCAGGTACTGGATAACGCCGGGCTGGTAGCGCCGAAGAACGGCACCGCGGTGTCCTTCGCCGATGCCAAGACCATCGCCGACTCCATCGGCTACCCGGTACTGGTTCGCCCTTCCTACGTGCTGGGCGGACGCGGCATGGAGATCGTGTACGACGAGGCCAACCTCGAGCGCTACATCACCAACGCGACCGAAATCACCGTGGACCACCCGGTACTGGTGGACCGCTTCCTGGAAGACGCCATCGAGATCGATGTCGACGCCCTGTTCGACGGCACCGACCTGTACGTCGGCGGCATCATGGAGCACATCGAGGAAGCCGGCATCCACTCCGGCGACTCGGCCTGCACCCTGCCTCCGATCACCCTGGGCGCCGACGTGCGCGACCGCGTTGCCGCGGCAACCCGTGCGATCGCCGAAGGCGTGGGCGTGCGTGGCCTGATCAACATCCAGTTCGCCCTGGCCAGCGACATCCTGTACGTCATCGAAGCGAATCCGCGTGCATCGCGCACCGTGCCATTCACCTCGAAGGCTACCGGCGTGCAGCTGTCCAAGGTCGCCGCGCTGATCGGCGTGGGCCGTACCCTGGCCGAAATGCGCGGCAGCTACCTGCCAGCATCCGGCGATGGCGCGCACCTGCCTGAATCGGCGGCGATCGCCGTCAAGGAAGCAGTCATGCCGTTCGCCCGCTTCCGCACCCCGGAGGGCAAGGTCGTCGACTCGCTGCTCGGCCCAGAAATGCGTTCCACCGGCGAAGTCATGGGCATCGACAAGTACTTCGACACCGCTTTCGCCAAGTCGCAGGCCGCAGCGAACAACCCGCTGCCAACCGGCGGCAAGGTCTTCGTCTCGGTCACCAACCGCGACAAGCGCTCGATCGTCCTGCCGGTCAAGCACCTTGCTGACCAGGGCTTCGAGATCATCTCCACCGGCGGCACCGCGGAAGTGCTGCGCCGCAACGGCATCCCGACCCAGGTGGTCGGCAAGCTGCACGAAGGCGGGGAGTCCATTGTCGATTTGATCGTAGCCGGCCAGATCGGCCTGATCCTGAACACCCCGTCGGGCTCGGATGCACGTGGCGATGGCTACGAAATCCGCGCCGCCGCGACGTCTGTCGGCACCCCGGTCATCACCACCGTGGCGGAGTTCAACGCTTCGGTCCAGGCGATCGATGCCCTGCGCGAGTACGAGTGGGATGTCACCAGCTTGCAGGTGCACGACGCCAACCCGAACGCAGCGCGCAATGCCTGAGCCGATCCCATTCGGTCAGCGGCTTCGTTCAGCCATGCAGGCTTCCGGCCCGCTGTGCGTGGGGATCGATCCCCACCCGGCGCTGCTGGAAGCCTGGGGGCTGGAGAATACGGCCGAGGGCGTGCGATCTTTCTCACTGACCGTCGTGGAAGCGATGGCCGGTGCGGCGGCAATCCTCAAGCCCCAGGTGGCTCTGTACGAGCGTTTCGGGTCCAAGGGATTTGCCGCATTGGAAGAAACCTTGAGTGCTGCGAAGTCCGCTGGACTGCTCACGCTGGCCGACGCCAAGCGCGGGGATATCGGTTCGACCATGGCAGCGTATGCGAGCGCATGGCTCGATGATGCTTCTCCGCTGGCTGCAGATGCTGTGACTTTGAGCCCGTACCTGGGTTATGAATCGCTGCGTCCGGCATTGGATTTGGCTGCTGGAACCGGCAGGGGAGTGTTCGTTCTCGGACTGACTTCCAACCCCGAGGGGCCATCGGTACAGCACGTAGGCGGGGAAA
The DNA here is from genome assembly GCF_044743685.1 of Glutamicibacter sp. NPDC087583. Lineage (NCBI taxonomy): Bacteria > Bacillati > Actinomycetota > Actinomycetes > Micrococcales > Micrococcaceae > Glutamicibacter > Glutamicibacter sp. NPDC087583. The sequence continues at coordinate 985,591 of NZ_JBIUWY010000001.1, forward strand.
ACTCGGTTGCTAAATCAATTATTGACCAAGTCACTGCGGATAATGCATACGCAGGAGATTTAGGACATGTCGGGCTGGTTGTCGGTGCGACCATCGGGGATGCACCGTCCAAGCTCGGAATCGATCTGGCAGCTTCCAAGGCTCCGCTGCTCACACCAGGGCTCGGCGCCCAGGGTGCCACGGCAGCGGATATTGCCAAGTCATTCGCCTCAAGCTACGGCCAGGTACTGGGCACGAGCAGCAGGGACATCCTCAAAGAGGGGCCGAATAAGGCCGCTCTCAGGGAAAAAGCCCTGCGGGTTAGGGACGAATTGCTGGCAGCTCGCTAGCAAAAAATTCGAATAAGTGACATAGGCGCGTTGTGGCTATTAGAGTTTCTAGTAGCCACAACGCGTTTAGTCTTGCAAAAGCAGCGTTAGCTCGCTATGTTTCTCAACATAAGCCTTAGTCCACTACAACTGAAGGATGGCTGAACGATGGTACTGCGAGAACTCTCTGACGAAGATCGTATCCGCGCCCGCGCCAAGGCACTCGCCGCACGCACTCGTCGTGCAGAAATCAAGGCCGAGTTCAGTGCCGGCAAAATTTCCATCACCGAGGTACTAGACTTGGTATACGAAGATGAAGCCGTGGGACGCATGCGTGTCATGGACCTTCTGGAATCGGTACCGGGCGTAGGTGAAGTACGCGCGGCAAATTTGCTCGAGCGACTTGGCATTTCCCCTTCCCGCCGTCTGCGCGGACTGGGACGCAAGCAGCGCACCGCAATCACCGAGCACTTCAAGCAAAGCCCGCCAAAAACGAAAGTGTAGTCAATGACCGCTGCGTCGGTAACTGTTCTAGCCGGCCCCACGGCAGTAGGCAAGGGCACCGTCTCTACCTACATCCGCGATAACTATCCAGATGTCTGGCTTTCGGTGTCCGCAACGACCCGCAACGCCCGGCCAGGGGAGCAGGATGGAGTCCACTACTTCTTCGTGGGCCCCGAACGCTTCCAATCCCTGGTCGAGGAAGGCCAGATGCTGGAATGGGCTGTTGTCCATGGCCAGAACAGCTACGGCACGATTCGATCGACGGTTGAAGATGCAGTGGCAGATGGCAAGAAGGTTCTGCTGGAAATCGATCTGCAAGGTGCGCGCCAGGTCAAGGAGTCGATGCCCGAGGCAAAATTCGTCTTCTTGGCACCGCCATCATGGGAGGAATTGGTGCGCCGCCTTGTGGGACGCGGCACTGAAACGGCCGAGGAACAGCAGCGCCGCCTAGAAACCGCTAAACTAGAACTTGCAGCGGAATCTGAATTCGACGTGACCATCGTCAACGACGATGTCGCACGCGCCGCCGAAGAGCTTGTAGCCCTCATGGGGCTAAAGAACGACAAATAGGGAGTCCTGTGTCCAACCCAGAGGGAATCATTAACCCATCGATCGACTCGTTGCTTGAGACCAACGACTCGAAGTACGCCATTGTGCTGAACTCGGCCAAGCGTGCACGCCAGATCAACGCCTACTACGCGCAGCTGAACGAAGGCCTGTTCGAGTACGTAGGCCCACTGGTGGAAACCAAGCTGAACGAGAAGCCGCTGACCATCGCCTTGCGCGAGCTGGACGATAACCTGCTGAAGGTAACCGCAGCCGAGGTCATCGAAGACTAATCGAAAAGTCGGCGCCCCTGAGCGGGCGCCTTCTTTTTCGTTAAGCTCCTTTTCTCCCGCACCCACCTCATTGCCGCACCGAATCCTCGAGGAAGTACTTCGTGAAGCGAATTGTCCTAGGCGTTTCCGCTGGTATCGCCGCCTACAAGTCCGTACTCCTGCTGCGCTTGCTGCGTGAAGCCGGACACCACGTCGACGTGATCCCCACCCGGAACGTCGCCAACTTCGTGGGCAACGCCACCTGGGAGGCCCTGTCCGGAAATCCTGTCACCTCGAACGTGTTCGACGCGGTGGATTCGGTCAATCACGTGCGCCTGGGCCAGCAGGCCGATCTGGTGATGGTCGTGCCGGCCACCGCGGACGTCTTAGCCAAGGCCGCTGCGGGATTGGCTGACGACCTGCTCACCGGAACCCTGCTGGCCACGCGGGCGCCGGTGGTGATGGCCCCGGCCATGCACACCGAAATGTGGCAGCATCCGGCCACTGCCGCGAATGTGCAAACCCTGCGGGATCGCGGCGTGCGGGTGATCGAACCCGCCTCCGGGCGGCTGACCGGCAAGGACTCGGGACCGGGCCGGCTTCCAGAACCCGATGAAATTTTCGCCGCAATCCAGGACCTGCTCACCGAACCGGTGCTGGCCGGAGCCAAGGTGCTGATCACCGCTGGCGGCACCCGTGAACCGCTGGACCCGGTGCGCTTCCTGGGTAACCGCTCCTCGGGCCGCCAGGGTGTCGCGCTGGCACAGGCCGCCCGTGATGCCGGGGCCGAGGTCACGCTGATCGCCACCCATCTGGAAGTGCCCGCGACGCATGGCGTGCGGCTGGTGCACGCCTCCAGCGCACTGGAGCTGCGCGAGGCGGTCTTCGACTGCGCCGAGGGCCAAGATGTGCTGATCATGAATGCCGCGGTCGCCGATTTCCGCCCGGCAAGAATCGAGAACTCGAAGATCAAGAAGCGCGATGAGCATTCGGCGCCGGTCATCGAACTGGTACGCAACCCGGACATCCTCGCCGAGCTGGTCGCCGCGCGTGGACAGAATCCGCACTTGCTGCCGTTCATTGTCGGTTTTGCCGCCGAGACCGGCGACGAGCAGGGGACCGTGCTGGAGTACGGCCAGGCCAAGCTGAATCGCAAGGGTTGCGAAATGCTCGTGGTCAACGAGGTGGGCGCATCCCTGACCTTCGGGCAGGAAACCAATAGCATCCAGGTTCTTTTCGCCGATGGCGCCGACCCGGTGCAGGCCTCGGGCAGCAAGCTCGAGGTGGCCCGCGTGGTCATCGAACAGATTTCGAATGCAACAAAAAGTCATGCAGCTGTAACAAAGTGAGTGGCGCCATACGGTGCTTGTTCACGAAACGTACCAGATCTGCTTACCGGTCCCAGAGACCAGATAGAGTTATACGGTGACTTCAACAACCCCTGAACTTCGTCTTTTCACCTCGGAATCCGTGACCGAGGGCCACCCGGACAAGATTTGCGACCAGATTTCCGACGCGATCCTCGACGCCATGCTGGCGCAGGATCCGGACTCGAAGGTCGCCGTCGAGACCCTGACCACCACCGGGCTGGTGCACGTTGCCGGCGAGGTGACCACCAATGGCTACGTGGAGATCCCGGAGATCGTCCGCAAGACCATCCTGGACATCGGCTACGACTCCTCGGCCAACGGCTTCGACGGTGCGCGCTGCGGCGTGTCCGTGTCGATCGGCCAGCAGTCCCAGGAGATCCACGATGGCGTCTTCAACTCGCTGGAGTCGCGCGAAGGAACGGCCAAGGATCCCCGCGACATGCAGGGCGCCGGCGACCAGGGCCTGATGTTCGGCTACGCCTCGGATGAGACCGACTCGCTGATGCCGACCCCGATTTTCCTGGCGCACCGCCTGTCCGAGCGCCTGACCCAGGTCCGCAAGAACGGCCGCATGCCGCTGCTGCGCCCGGATGGCAAGACCCAGGTCACCATCGGCTACGACGGCGACAAGCCGGTCTCCGTGGACACCGTGGTCGTCTCCAGCCAGCACGCCGCCGAATACGAGCTGGCGACCCTGAAGGCCGACCTGCACGAAGAGGTTGTCACCCCGATCCTGGAGCGTTCGGGACTGGACATCTCGAACACCAAGATCATCCTGAACCCATCGGGCCCGTTCATCATCGGCGGCCCGGTCGGCGATGCCGGGCTGACCGGCCGCAAGATCATCGTGGACACCTACGGCGGCTTCGCCCGCCACGGCGGAGGCGCCTTCTCGGGCAAGGACCCTTCGAAGGTCGACCGCTCGGCCGCCTACGCGATGCGCTGGGTGGCCAAGAACGTGGTCGCCGCCGGCCTGGCACGCCGTGCCGAGGTCCAGGTGGCCTACGCGATCGGCGTGGCCCGTCCGGTGGGCCTGTACGTGGAGACCTTCGGCACTGAAACCGTTGATCCGGCCAAGATCACCAAGGCCATCAACGAGGTATTCGACCTGCGCCCGCTGGGCATCATCGAAGACCTGGACTTGAAGCGCCCGATCTACCGCAAGACCGCTGCCCACGGCCACTTCGGCCGCGAGGACAACGACTTCACCTGGGAGAAGCTGGACCGCGTCGACGCCCTGCGCAGCTGGTTCAACGCCTAGGACCTGAGCGTGCAGCAAGACGCCCTCATCTCAGCACCCGAGCCGGCCCGCCTCAAGCGGGTTGCCCGGGTGCTGATTGATTCTTCCGTCCCGCACCTGGACCGCTTCTTCGATTACGAGATTCCTCCCTCGATGGCCCAGGATGCCGAGGCGGGGGTGCGCGTGAAGGTGCCCTTCGGGCCGCAGCTGCTCTCCGGATTCATCGTCGCGGTGCTCGAGGACCACGCCCCGGAGATGAAACTGCGGCCGCTGGCCAAGCTGGTCAGCACCCAGGTGGCGCTGTACCCGGAAATTGTGGCCGCCGCGCAGGAGATCGCGACCCGCTATGCCGGAACCCTGTGGGATGTGGTGCGTCTTGCGGTGCCCGCCCGCGCGGCCAAGGTCGAAAAAGAGGAATTGGCCACCGTCGCGCCGTTGCTGCCCGACGCCCCGAACCAGCTCTCCCGCTACGAGCACGGCGCCCAAGCGCTTGACGCCTGGGGAAGCGGCGAAACCCTGCGCGCCGTTGCCACCTGGGTGCCGAATTTCCACGGTGCCTGGCCAGGTTTCTTGATGGATGCGGCCCGTCCGGTGCTTGAGCGCGGCAAGCGCGTGCTGCTGATCGTGCCCGACGCGCGCGACCTGCGGCTGCTGGGCAGCTATCTCGATGAGCACTTCGGCGCCGAATCCTATGCGCGGCTGCAGGCCGACGACGGGCCGACTCCGCGCTACCGCAACTTCCTGCGTGCCATCGGAGGGCATGTGCAGATCGTCATCGGCACCCGTTCGGCGGCGCTATGCCACGTGCCCGGGCTGGAACTGATGATCGTATGGCAGGACGCGGACCAATCGCACCGCGAACAGCGCGCACCCTACCAGCACAGCCGCGAGGTGGCGTTGCTGCGCAGCCAGCAGGCAGGCATCTCCCTGCTGATCGCATCGCCATCGCGCTCGGTCGAAGCCCAGCGCCTGGTGGCGACCGGCTGGGCCACCGAACTGAAGGTTCCCCGCGACCTGTTGCGTGCGCAAACCGCCCGCATTGTGGCCACCACAAACGATTTCGAGCTCGAGCGCGACCCGGTGCTCGCCCGGGCCCGCATCCCTTCGCTGGCCTGGCGGGAAGCTACCAGGGCGCTGGAATCCGGCCCGGTGCTGGTGCAAGTGGCGCGCACCGGGTTCATGCCGGCGCTGGCCTGCCAGGACTGCCGGACCCCGGCGCGCTGCACTGCCTGCCAAGGCCCGCTGCACATCGCCGGCAAAGGCTCGCATGTGGCTTGCCGCTGGTGCGGCGAGCAGTACCACGACTACCGGTGCGTGCACTGCGCCTCACCGAGGATCCGGGCCGCCAGCATCGGCGCCGACCGCACCGCCGAAGAACTCGGGCTGGCCTTCCCCAAGGTCAGCGTTATTTCTTCCACCGGAGCAAAACCCGTGGACAAGATTCCCGGCAAACCGGCGCTGGTGGTCGCTACGCCAGGGGTCGAACCATTTGCCGAATCCGGCTACGCTGCCGTCCTGCTGCTCGATGCCGACAAGATGATGGCCCACGATTCGCTGCGCAACCCCGAAGAAGTCATCTCCCGCTGGTTCACCGCTGCTTCCATGGCGCGTGCCGACGGGGTAGTGGTGCTCACCGGCAATCCGAGCCCCGCCGGGGCCGCGCTGGTGCGCTATGACCCGGCGAGCTTTGCCGAACGCGAATTGGCCGAGCGCCGCGAGGTGGGGTTGCCTCCGGCAGTGCGCAGCGCAGTGATTTCGGGCCTGGGCGCCGAACGGCTGGTCGCGAACCTGGATCCGCAGACCCGGCAGTGCGTGCAAATCCACGGCCCGACGGTGATAGACGGGCCCCCGGCCCAGCACCGCTACGTGCTCTTCTTCTCCTACGCCGACGGGCCGGCGGTGACCAAGGCCCTGCGCCAGCTGCGCGCGAGCATGTCCGCGGCCAAGGACCCGGTCGTGAATATCGCTATCGACCCGGACGACGCGCTCTAGGAGCCCGCCGCGGGATCCTCGGCCTGGCCGGTTGCCAGCAGCTGCAGGAAGCCATCGATGGCGGCGGCGGTTTCGGGAGCCTTCTCGTAGTGGATCAGATGCCCGACGTTCTCGAGCATGACCAGTTGGGCGTTGGCGAAGCTGGCCCGCAGCGCCTCCTGCGTCTGCGCGGTGCCCAGTTCGTCTTGCAGGCCGCCGACCATCAGCGTCGGCAAGCTCAGCGCAGGGGAGTAGTCCCCGACCGTTGCGCTGACCGAGGCGCGGTACGACTGGGCCAAGGTGGCCCGCGAGTGGAAGCCGCCGAAGTAGGCGCGGTGCTGCTCGCGCACGTAGCGGCGGATTTCCGGGTCCCTGCTCTTGGTCATCACCAGGCTCATGGCATCGCTGAACAGCTTGGAACGCAGCAGCGGTTCGCCGATGCGGGCCGGAAGCTTGGCGCACACCTCGTAGTAGCCGCTGGTGAGCTTGGCCAGCAGCGCCTGGTCGGACTCCAACGCCGGCTCGGAGATCGGGTTGAGCAATACCAGCGAGGCAAAGCCGCGGACGGTGGCCAGCTTGGCGGCCACGATCGAGCCGAAGGAATGCCCCAGCAGGTGCACGGAGGATTCCAGCTGCAGCTCTTCGGCCAGCTGATTGAGCACCGCAGCGTACCCCTCGACGTCATGGGGCAGATCCGCCATCGAGGTCGAAGTGCCAAAGCCGGGAAGATCGGGAACGATCACCGTGTAGTGCTCCAGGTGCGAGACGATGCGCGCCAGCCCGTGGTGGTCTCCGCGGAAACCATGCACGGCGTAGATCACCCCGCGGGAGGGCTGCTGGGCCGGGTGGGTGTAGACCCGGATTTCTGCACCGTTCAAATGATGGGTGGTCACTAGCTGCTGTCGTGGGGCCATGGCTTTAACCCTACCCGTCCAGCAGCGCCAGGGCGGTGCCTTCGTCGATCACCAGATCGGTGATCAGCCCGCCTTTGAGCGCACCGCGCACGGCCTGGAGCTTGCCGCGGCCGGCGACCACGCAGAAACGGGTCGGCACCTTGCGAAGGGCATCGAGGTTCGGGCCGGTGGAGCGGGCATTAAGCGAAATGTTCGAGCTGTTCCCGTCCTTGTCGAAGAACACCGTGGCCACGTCGCCGACCACGCCGATCTCGTTGAGCTCTTGGGTTTCCGCCTTGGTCAGGTAGCCGCCGCGGTAGACCTGCGAAGCCACGGCGGAGCCGGCCGAGCCCAGGGAGAATACCGCGAGACTCATCTCCTTCTGCACCTGCAGTACCCGGCGGATCGATGTTTCCTCCCACATTGCGTCGCGGGTGGAGGCCCGGTCGAAGAAGGCCGGGACCGGGAACTGCTCGGTGCGGGCGGTGAAGGCTTGGCCGAAACGCGTGAGGATGTCGCTGGCATAGCGCACGCCGCTGGTCACCGGATTAGCTGCTCCATTGAGCTGCACGATCTTCGTGTCATGGGTCGGGTGGGAGCCCAGCGCCGTGGACACCGACTGCATGGTCGATCCCCAGGCAACACCCACCGTCATCGAGGAGGAAACCATGCCGCCGAGCAGGTAGGCCGCGTGCGCAGAGACCCGGGCCAGCAGCTCGGAGTCATCCATGTTGCCGTCGGTGGGTACGACGTTGAAGCTGATCCCGTAGTGCTCGGAGAGCTGGTTTCCCAGCAGCGCCGACATGTTGGCGCTGGGGGAGATGCTGATCGAAACCATGCCGGTGCGCTTGGCGTGGGTGAGCAACCGGGAGACCGTGGACCGCGAGGTGCCCAGCTCCTTGGCGATCACTTCCATCTTCATATCCTGAAGGTAATACAGCTGGGCGGCGCGCAGCGCATCCTTCGCCTTGGGGGTGCTGTGCACAGATGTGCCAGTCGTTGCCCGCTTGTAGGTGCCCCCGGACGAGGATTTCATCATGATTCAGACCACTTCTGCACGTTTGTGCATTTTGTTTGACCGCTTTGCCGTTCAGTAACAAGACTAGCTTCAGACTCATTCAATATTTACATAAGGGGCACAAATCGTGATTCGGGAACAGCTAGCCAAACTGCGCGAACGTCCGCAGGCGCAGGTTCTGGTTGTTGGCGGTGGCATCAACGGCGTAGCGACCTTCCGCTACCTGGCCATGCAGGGGATTGATGTAGCCCTGATCGAGCGCGGCGATTACTGCCAGGGCGCTTCGGGTGCCAGCTCGCACATGATCCATGGCGGAATCCGCTATCTGGAGAACGGCGAGTTCCGCCTGGTTCACGAGTCGGTGCAGGAGCGCAACTCGCTGCTGGAGATCGCTCCGCACTACGTGAAGCCGCTGCAGACCACCATTCCCATCTTCTCCACCTTCTCCGGCATCCTCAGCGCACCGATGCGCTTCCTGTCCCACAAGTCGGGCAAGCCAACCGAACGCGGGGCGGCGTTGATCAAGGCCGGGCTGATCATGTACGACGTGTTCGCAGGGATCGGCGGACGCAACACCCCTTGGCATAACTTCAAGGCCGGCAAGGCTGCCCGCCAGGATCTTCCAGCACTGCGCGATGACGTCAAGTACACCGCCACCTATTTCGACGCCTCGGTGCACAACCCCGAGCGGCTGACCCTGGATGTGCTGCGTGAAGGCCTGAACGCCAACGACGAGGCCCGCGCCAGCAACTACGTTGAGCTGGCCGGCGTCGACGGCGGCACCGCGAAGCTGCGCGATATGCTCTCCGGCGAAGAATTCGACTTCGACGCCGATGTCATCATCAACGCCACCGGCGCGTGGGTGGATCTGACCAACAAGGACCTGGGCCGCGATACCAAGTGGACCGGCGGCACCAAGGGTTCGCACATCGTGCTGGATCACCCGGAACTGCTCGCCGCTACCGGAGGCCGCGAAATCTTCTTCGAGCATGAAGACGGCCGAATCGTGCTCATCTACCCGATGCTCGGCCGCGTGCTGGTCGGCACCACCGACCTCGAGCACGACATGAACGAGCCAGCGGTATGCACCGACGAGGAAGTCGACTACTTCTTCGAGCTGGTCCACCATGTCTTCCCGGGCATCAAGGCCACCAGGGAACAGATCGTCTACAAGTTCTCCGGCGTGCGCCCCCTGCCCAGCCATGACGACACCGCGCCAGGCTTCGTATCCCGCGATTACCAGATCAAGGAAACCCGCCTGACCGACGCGACCACCATGCTCTCGCTGATCGGCGGCAAGTGGACCACCTTCCGCGCACTGAGCGAGAACCTCGGCGGAAAGGCCCTGGAATTCCTCGGCGCCCGTGAAGTGAAGTCCACCGCCGGCGTAGCCATCGGTGGCGGAAAGAACTTCCCGGCCAACGAGGGCGAACTCGCCGCTTGGTATGCCGCGCGCGAGTCCAAGGCCGGCCGCGAACGCTTGCGCGTGCTGCTCGAACGCTACGGCACCGGAGCCGATGCCCTGCTGGAAATCATCGGCGGCAACGAAACCATGCTAGAGCACACCAACGAGCTGTCCTGCCAGGAGTTGGCCTACATGGCGAACCAAGAGCAGGTGGGCCGGTTGATCGATGTCTTCATCCGCCGCACCAACCTGGCCTTCCGCGGCCTGGTCACGAAGGATTTGGTAATCGAGGCAGCTAATTGCCTTGCAGAGCCGATGGGTTGGGACCAGTCCCAGACCCAAGCCGAGATCGACCATTCGCTCTCGGTACTCGCAGAAGCCCACGGAGTCACCCTGGTCTAACCTGCATCCAGGCCGGCGGCAAGGCGCCGCTGGCACTCGAAACCACTAAGAGGTCAACGTTGTCCACTCACGTGTTTCTCGCCGAATTAGCCGGCACTTTCATTCTCCTGCTGATGGGCGGCGGCGTCTGCGCGAACGTCGCCCTGAAAGGCACTCTCGGCAGCGCCGCGGGCTGGGTAGCCATCAGCTTCGGCTGGGGCCTGGGCGTCTATTGCGGCGTCTGGATAGCTGGGATCTCCGGAGCCCACCTGAACCCGGCAGTCACCCTGGGCCTGCTGGTCAACCCGGACGTTGCCGAGTACGCCCCCGGCGTCGCCAAGACCATGGCCAATACGCTGCTCTACTTCGCGGCGCAGTTCATTGGCGCCTTCCTGGGTGCCGTGGGCACCTGGCTGTCCTACAAGAAGCACCTGGATGATCCGCAGAACGCGGGCACGCAGCTGGGCGTCTTCGCCACCGGACCGGCCATCCGCTCCTACGGCTGGAACCTGGTCTCGGAAATCTTCGGCACCTTCGTCCTGGTGTTCGTGATCGCCGGACTGGGGCACACTCCTCACGAGCTTGGCCCGCTGGCTGTCGGCCTGCTGGTTGTTGCCATCGGCCTGTCCCTGGGTGGAGCCACCGGCTACGCCATCAACCCGTTCCGCGACCTCGGTCCACGAATTGCCCACGCCATCCTGCCGATCAAGGGCAAGGGCTCCTCCGACTGGTCCTACTCGTGGGTTCCGTTGGCTGGTCCAGCCATCGGCGGTATCCTTGGCGGACTTGCCGCCGCGCCAATGTTCTAGAAAGAGAGCAGTGAATCATGAGTGAAAAATTCGTCATCGCCATTGACCAAGGCACGACCAGCTCCCGCGCAATTGTCTTCACGCACGCCGGTGAGGTGCATTCGGTAGGCCAGAAGGAACACGAGCAGATCTTCCCGGCTGCCGGATGGGTCGAGCACGATCCAGCCGAAATCTGGAGCAACGTGCGCGAAGTGATTGGCCAGGCCCTGTCCAAGGCCAACCTGACCCGCCACGACATCGAGGTCGTCGGCATCACCAACCAGCGTGAAACCGCGGTGGTGTGGGATAAGAACACCGGCGAAGCCGTCTACAACGCGATCGTCTGGCAGGACACCCGTACCCAGGACATCGTCGACGAACTGGCAGCCGATGGCGGCCTGGAACGCTACAAGCAGACCGTTGGCCTGCCCCTAGCGACCTACTTCTCCGGCACCAAGATCAAGTGGATCCTGGACAATGTCGAAGGTGCCCGGGAGCGTGCCGAAGCAGGCGACCTGCTCTTCGGCACCACCGACAGCTGGGTGCTGTGGAACCTGACCGGCGGCGTGGACGGCGGCGTGCACGTCACCGACGTGACCAACGCATCACGTACCCTGTTCATGGACCTCAAGACCCTGGACTGGGACGAGAAGATCCTGGCTGACTTCGGCGTGCCGCGCTCGATGATGCCGCAGATCCGCTCTTCTTCGGAGGTCTACGGCTCCGTGCACACCAACCAGCTGCTGCGCGAGGTGCCCGTTGCAGGCATCCTGGGCGACCAGCAGGCGGCGACCTTCGGCCAGGCGGCCTTCACCGCAGGTACCGCGAAGAACACCTACGGTACCGGTTGCTTCCTGATCTTCAACACCGGCACAGAGATCGTGAATTCGACCAACGGCCTGCTGACCACCATGGCCTACAAGCTGGGCGAAAACGCACCGGTGTACGCCTTGGAAGGTTCCATTGCCGTGGCCGGGTCGCTGATCCAGTGGCTGCGCGACAATATCGGCATGATCGCTACCGCTCCGGAGATCGAGGAACTGGCAGCAAAGGTGGAGGACAACGGCGGCGTGTACATCGTTCCGGCCTTCTCCGGATTGTTCGCACCATATTGGCGCTCGGATGCCCGTGGCGCGATCGTGGGCTTGACCCGCTATGCGAACAAGAACCACATCGCCCGTGCGGCCCTGGAGTCCACCGCATTCCAGACTCGCGAAGTCCTGGATGCGGTCAACGCCGACGCAGAGGTTCCGCTCACCGAACTGAAGGTCGACGGCGGCATGGTGGCCAACGAAGCCCTGATGCAGTTCCAGGCTGACATCCTCGGCGTGCCAGTGGTTCGCCCGAAGGTCACCGAGACCACCGCACTGGGTGCAGCCTACGCTGCTGGCCTGGCCGTTGGCTTCTGGAAGGACCTGGGCGAACTGGAAGACAATTGGGCCGAGGACAAGCGCTGGGAGCCAACCATGGATGAGGCTACGCGTGAGCGCAGCTTGCGCCTGTGGAAAAAGGCTGTCACCCGCACCTTCGACTGGGTCGACGAAGATACCAAGGCCTAAGCGCAACCGTGGCTTGGCCGGTTCCGAGCCGGCCGCAACCGGCAACGCCCGAATCACCCGGATGGGTGGTTCGGGCGTTGCCGGTTTAACCCGCGGGGCAGCTCAATCGCCTCAATCGCCCGATGCGGCCTCAGGGGTGTCTTCCTGGCCTGGACGCGCGGTTTCCTGCGCGGCGGGTCTGCGGCGCGCGGGGGACTCGCCGGCTTGCCGGGCGTCCCAATAGGTATTGCGGCGGGGCTTTTGCTCCGGATCGACATGTGCAGGCATGACCACGTGCGGCAGCCCATCGACATCGACGACCTCGAGCTGTCCGGCATGGCGCTTGTGGTGATCGGACGTGCACATTCCCGCCCCGGACCAGACACTGGTTTCGCCGCCTTCGGACCAGGGCTTCTGGTAGTGGTCGGTTTCGACATGATCCGGCGGCGCGGTGCAGTCGGGCACGATGCAGCCGCGATCCCGGGCCATGATCGCTTCGCGGATCCGGCCTTTGTGGTAGCGCATCTTGCGCCCCATATCCAGCACTTGGCTGTTGCCGCCGAGGACCATCGGGATGATGTTCGCCCTGGCGAGCAGCTGCCGGAGTTCTCCGGGCGGGATGTCGATGCCATTTGCGGTCATGCCGTGCGCGTCCGCCAGGTTCTGCAGATCCGCGAGCCACAGGTAGACCACGAACTTCGGGATGACGACTTTTCGCTCGCCGCCAGCAAATGGTGCGCGCAACAGCGCCATGAACGCGTTGAGCCGGCGACGATGCAGATCGGGCTGCCCGGCGGGGGAGTCCTGCTGGTGCGGCTCGTCTTGCGCCTCGTCTTGAGCCTCGTCTGGGGCCTCTGCCTGCTTTGCGGTGCGTCCGCCATCGGGATTCTGGCCATCGTGAGCTTCTGGTTCCTCTTCGGCCCACGGCGGCATGGGCTGATCGCTGCGCAGCCACGACGGCGGCTCGGGTGCGGCTCCACTTCCGTTGCCAGCGTTCTGGCCTGCCGTGGACTCCTGGTCCGCTTGGGAGTCCTGGCCCTCTCGCGGGCCGCCGCTGGCGCTGGATCCCGAACCCGCCGGGCGCTGCTGCTGGGGATCGCGATCGGCCCGGCCGGCCTTGGTTCGTGGGTTGCCGGCCTGCGTGAGCACCGAATGAACCAGCTGCGCATCGGTGGCATCGGTGCGCAGCGAGAAGAAATGCACGCCGTTTTTCACCGGGCCGATGAACATGCCGAGCTTGGGAGGCAGCTGCTTGCCGTGCAGTTCTTTGTAGGTCCTGATTGAGGTGCTGATCTGCTTCTGCGCGGCGGCGGGGCCCAGCTCCCGCAGGGAGTGGGCCGCGGCTTGGTCCAGGCTGCGGCCATCGGTGCCATGCGCCAGCAGCGGCACGGGCACGCCGTCAAAGATGGTGTCCTGCGGTTCGAGCCGTTCAAGGCGCCGCGCGGCGGAAGCGATGGCCCGGCGGTTGGCAGCGCCCTGCCCGTAGAGTTCGGCCAGATGCTTGAAACGCGGCGCGCAGATGCCGCCATCGGGGGTGCGCCGGCCAATGAGCAGGTGCGCGTCGGCAATGCGCCGTTGGGCTTCGAAGTAGCTGATGCCCAGCCATGCGGCCAGCAGCTGGGCGGTGTCCTTGTAGCAGCAGCGCCCCGGGGCAAGGTCCGGTTCCCCGGCAAAGAGCCCGTCGCTGATGGCGTCGGGGTCATCCGCAGGCAAACGCAGGGCCGCGTAGCTGTCCAGTGCCAGCGCCCGGGCGCCGGTGGCCTCGGCATGCAGTGCGCCGGCGTGTTGCTCGCAATGGACTTGCTGGGCGAACCTTTCGGTGAGCTGCAGATGCGCCAGGACCAGGCGCGGGTCGCCCGCATCGCGCACCAGCTTGCCCAGCGCGGCATACAGGGCCAGGCACAGGTAGCCAAGGCGCAGCACCATGGCACCGGACAAGGCCGGTCCGAGGTGCATCGGGGCCTGGCATGCGGTGCGCAATGCGGCGATCAGGGCTGGCGCGTTCATGGCTCCATGATCGGGCGCTGGAAGCTCCTGCCCCTGCGGGCAGCTGCGGGATGTGGATAACTGCGGTGGCGCCGCGTTTGCCGCTGTGTGCAATCTTGCGCTTCATCGATGCGCGCGTGGGCAGGGGATATGCGATAGAATCGCGATATGAATCCGAAGCGCAACCTAGCCTGAGCACGGCCCGTTGGCCGTACCCCCGAGTGGAAATTTGGGGGCTTTTGTTGTGTCTGGAACCAAGAACAAGTTTTTCCTATCGGAAATTTTCCGCAAAGCGTGTGAGAAGAGCAGCGTGACATCATCGACGAACGAATCCAGGACCTACGACTTCAAGGACATCGAGTCCAAGTGGCTTCCGGTGTGGGACGAACTACAGGTGTTCAAGCCCGCCGATGATGGCAGCCGCGAACGCCGCTATGTGCTGGACATGTTCCCCTACCCATCGGGCGATCTGCACATGGGCCACGCCGAGGCCTTCGCCATGGGCGATGTGGTCGCGCGCTACTGGCGCTTGCGCGGCTATGACGTGATGCACCCGATCGGCTGGGACTCCTTCGGCCTGCCCGCAGAGAATGCCGCGATCAAGCGCAATGCCCACCCTGCCGAGTGGACCTACAAGAACATCGATACCCAGGCCGCCAGCTTCAAGCGCTACGCGATCTCCGCCGATTGGGATCGCCGCTTGCACACCTCGGATCCGGAGTACTACCGCTGGACCCAGTGGCTGTTCAACAAGTTCTACGAGAAGGGCCTGGCCTACCGCAAGGACCACCCGGTGAACTGGTGCCCGAAGGACCAGACCGTGCTGGCCAACGAGCAGGTCGTCAATGGCGCTTGCGAGCGTTGCGGCACTGCGGTGACCAAGAAGTCGCTGAACCAGTGGTACTTCAAGATCACCGAATACGCTGACCGCCTGCTTGAGGACATGGAGCAGCTCAAGGGCCATTGGCCTGAGCGCGTGCTGCTGATGCAGAAGAACTGGATCGGCCGTTCCGAAGGCGCCGAGGTCACCTTCGGGATCGAAGCGCACGAGGACAAGCCTGCGCTGCAGATCCCGGTCTTCACCACCCGCCCGGACACCCTGTACGGTGCTACCTTCATGGTGGTCGCCGCCGACGCGCAGCTGGCTGGCGAACTGGTCACCGATGAGCACCGCGCCGCCTTGGAGGAATACCAGGAGCAGGTCAAGGCCCTGTCCGAGATCGAGCGCCAGTCCAGCGAACGCGAGAAGACCGGCGTATTCACCGGCCGCTACGCGATCAACCCGCTCTCCGGGGAGAAGCTGCCGGTCTGGGCGGCGGACTACGTGCTGGCCGACTACGGCACCGGAGCCATCATGGCCGTGCCTGCGCACGACCAGCGCGACCTGGACTTCGCCAAGGCCTTTGACCTGCCAGTACGCGTGGTCGTCGAAACCGGTCTGGAAGACCCGAACGAAACCGGCACCGCCACCGCGGGCGAAGGCCAGCTGGTCAATTCGGGGCAGCTGTCCGGTTTGGAGAAGACCGAGGCGATCGCCAAGGCCATTGAGATCGTGGAAGCTGCCGGCACCGGCAAGCACACCATCAACTTCCGCCTGCGCGACTGGTTGCTGTCCCGCCAGCGCTTCTGGGGCACCCCGATCCCGATCATCCACTGCGCCGATTGCGGCGAGGTCCCGGTTCCCGACGACCAGCTGCCGGTGCGCCTGCCCGATAACCTGCGCGGCGAGCAACTGGCCCCGAAGGGCACCTCCCCGCTGGCCGCCGCCGAGGAATGGGTCAACGTGGCCTGCCCGCAGTGCGGCGGCGCCGCCAAGCGCGACACCGACACCATGGACACCTTCGTGGATTCCTCCTGGTACTTCCTGCGCTTCGTCTCCCCGCAGTACACGCAGGGCCCTTTCGACCCGAAGGCCGTGCGCGACTGGATGCCGGTAGGCCAGTACGTCGGCGGGGTCGAGCACGCGATCCTGCACCTGCTGTACTCGCGCTTCTTCACCAAGGTCATCCACGACCTGGGCCTGATCGACGCGACCGAGCCGTTCTCCGCGCTGCTGAACCAGGGCCAGGTCCTGAACGGCGGCAAGGCGATGAGCAAGTCGCTGGGCAACGGCGTGGATTTGGGCGAGCAGCTGGACAAGTTCGGCGTCGACGCGGTACGCCTGACCATGGTCTTCGCCTCCCCGCCGGAGGACGACGTGGACTGGGCCGATGTCTCCCCATCGGGTTCGCAGAAGTTCCTGGCCCGCGCCTGGCGCATCGCCCAGGACACCACCAGCGAGGCCGGCGTGGACTACGCGGCAGGGGACAAGGCGCTGCGCCAGGTCACCCACCGCACCGTGCATGAATCCGCCGCGCTGCTGGATTCGGGCAAGTTCAACGTGGTCATCGCCAAGACCATGGAGCTGGTCAACGCGACCCGCAAGACCATCGACTCCGGTGCCGGGGCAGCGGACCCGGCAGTGCGCGAGGCCGCCACGGTGACCGCCCAGCTGCTGAGCATGTTCGCCCCGTACACCGCAGAGGACATGTGGGAAGCGCTGGGCTATGCGCCCTCCGTGGTCACCAGCGCCTGGCCTGAAGTGGACGAGTCGCTGCTGGTCGATGACACCATCACCGCGGTCGTGCAGATCAAGGGCAAGGTCCGTGCCCGCCTGGAGGTTCCGGTGGACATCACCGAGGAGCAGCTGCGCGCCCAGGCCCTGGCCCACGAGTCGGTGATCCGGATGCTCGATGGCAAGGAGCCGCTGAAGGTCATCGTGCGTGCGCCGAAGCTCGTGAACGTGGTTCCCGCCCCGTAAGCTCGGCTCATGACTGAACGCCAGAAAAGCTCGCGCGCGGGCTGGCTGCCCAAGTGGCTGGCCCCGCGCGGGCTTTCGCGTACCCGGATCGGGGTCGTCTCCGATTCGGCGTCCTGCCTGCCCGGGCATTTCGGGCCGCATCCGGACTTCATCGAAGTGCCGATCCCGATCATCGTGGACAACCATGTGCACGGCGAAGACCTGCAGGCGCTGATGATGGGCCTGGCCATGGGCAAGGCGGTGAAAACCTCGCGCCCGGCGCCAGGCGAGTTCGAACGCGCCTACCGGCAGCTGCTCGACGCCGGCTGCGAGTCGATCATCTCGATCCACATGTCCGGGGCGCTGTCGGGCACCGTGGAGGCGGCCCGCTTGGCGGCCCGCAGCTTTGACGCACCAATCACCGTGGTCGATTCGCGCACCGTGTGCCTGCCCCAGGGATTTGCCGTGGCCGATGTGCTGGCTGCCCGCGCCGCCGGCGCCCCGCTGGAAATGCTCGAGCAGATCGCCGGCACGGCCACCGCCAACACCGTGTACTTCGCGGTGCCAAGCCTTGAGCAGCTGCGCCGCGGCGGCCGGATCAGCGCGCTGTCCTCCGTGGTCGGCAGCTTGCTGAATTTCAAGCCGATCCTCGGGATTGCCGAGGGCTCGATCGTCGCCCTGGAAAAGCCCCGCTCCTTCGCGCGCGCCACCGCACGGCTGGTCGCCCTGGCCTTGCGCGACGCCCGCGACGCCAGTGGCGAGGTGCGGCTGGGGGTGATGCATTTCGGCGCCGAGGAACTGGCCGAGGAAATCGCCACCGAACTGGCACCGTTCAGCGCCATGCCGGTCGTGGTCGAGTCCCTTCCGGCGGTGCTGGCCGCGCATACCGGCCTGGGCGTGATCGCCGTGTGCGTCGCCCCCAGCTATCCACAGTCGGAGTCCATCCTGGATCGGCCGCCGGCGCCATAGCCCAGACTGTGGCCCATGGGCCGCCACGACTTTTTCAACAAATACGCGCCACGTCCCGGTCGCCTGAGATTCGCGATCTCGCGCGTGGCCGTGCTGGTGCTGGTCATCGTGGTGCTCGCCTGGATTGCGATCTCCATCCTGCTCGCGCCACCGCCGGTCGCCCAGGAGCTTGAAACAGTTCCGCTGGTATCGGACCCGTCCGCTTCGGCGCCGGCGGACCACCAGTCCCCGAGCCCGGCCGCACCCGAGGTCACGGTCCACGTGGTCGGCGCGGTGAAGAAGCCCGGCGTCTACCAGCTGCCCGTGGATTCGCGGATTGCCGACGCGGTGGACGCCGCCGGCGGGCTGGCCAAAGGCGCACGTGCGCAGATGGTGAACCTGGCGGCCAAACTGGTCGACGGCCAGCAGGTGGTCCTTCCGGGCGCCGAAACGGCCACGGAACTAGCCGCGGCACCGAGCGCGACGGCGGGCGGGAAGATTTCGCTCAACAGTGCCGATTCCCAGACCCTGCAGGAGCTTCCGGGGATCGGTCCGGCATTGGCAGCCCGGATCATCGACTTCCGCACCGAGAACGGCCCGTTCAGCTCCGTGGAAGAGCTGGATGCGGTACCGGGCATCGGTCCGGCGCTGCTGGGCCAGCTGAGCGAACTGGTGATCCCGTGAACACCGATTTCCGCGGCCTGTGGCTGCTGGGCGGCGCGTGGACCGCCGCCTACTTCACCCTCCCAGTCTGGTTGCTCTGGGTACTTTCCGCGCTGATGGCTATCCTGCTGTTCCTGCTATTGCGGCCCCGGCACGACCGCGCCTACGCGGCGCCATGGTTTACCGGTCCCATTATCCTGCTCCTGGGGGTGGTGGCCGTCAGCAGCCTGGCCTTCACCGACCCCCAGTGCCAGCTGCCGGGCGCCGGCGAGCAACAGCGCCGTGCCGTGGTCCGCTTCGAGGACCCGGCCACCGCGCAGGGCCAGGGGGCTGCCGCCGGCCGGGCGGAAATCCAGCGGTACTGGGCCAACGGCCAATGGGTGCCATGCCGGGTGCCGGTCTTCCTCACCATTGATTTCGGGGTGCCGGCCACTGCGGGTGAGTTCGAGACCATCCTCGACTTGGAAGCAGCAGCTGCCGGCGCCTTCGATTGGTGGGCGCATGCCTCCAGTGAACCGCAGGTGAGCTCCTGGGTTGAGCCTACCGCCGCGGATTACCTCAAGGAACGGTTCACCCAGGGCCTGCGCGGCCTGCCGGACAATGCCCAGGCGCTGCTGCCTGGCATGCTCTATGGCGATCGTTCCGGACAGGACGAAGCGTTGAGCGAGGCGATGAGATCCAGCGGGTTGAGCCACCTGACCGCGGTGAGCGGATCGAACATTGCCCTGATCGGGGCCATTGTGCTGGTGCTGCTCCGGCTGTTTTCGGTGCCACGGGCACCCAGCGCGATCTTGATGATTGGCGTGGTCGGGCTCTTCGCCTGGTTTGCCGGGCCGGATCCCAGTGTCCTGCGCGCCAGCCTGATGGGCAGCATTGCGGTCATCTCGGTGCTGCTGGGTCGTGGCCAAGGCTCTCTGGGAATACTGTGCCTGAGCGGAACCGCCTTGCTGGCTATCGATCGCTCGCTGGGTGCCGAACCGGCCTTCGCCCTGTCGATGCTGGCGACCCTGGGAATCATCATGCTCGCCCCGGCCCTGACCGAAATTCTTCTCCACATATTCCCGGCCTGGTTCGCGCAGCTGACGGCCATTTGCTGCGCGGCGCAGTTCACCTGCCTGCCGGTGGTCATCGCGTTGAATTCGGATTTCAGCCTGTACTCGCTGCCCGCGAACCTCGTGGTCGCGCCGTTGCTGCCCTTGATTACTGCGCTCGGCATGGCCTGCCTGCTGCTGTGCACGCCGTGGCCAGCGCTGGAATCGGTGCTGATCTGGGTTCCGGGGCTGCCGGCAGAAGCCATTGGCCAGGTGGCCCATTTCGTTTCCGGGCTCCCCGGTGCCGCCCGGCCGTGGCCCGAAGGCCTACCCGGAATCGTCTTGGCAGTGATGCTCTCCCTGGTGCTTTGCACCCTGCTGGTGCTGGGCCGGGAAACCGAGAGGCTCCGGGTCAGGCAGGTGTCCCTAAGCGTGCTGGGAGCGATCCTGGTATTCGCCGTAGCGCTCGTTCTGCCTGCGACGCTGTTCTACCGGGAAGATATCGCGCCGCATTGGAGCATTGCCATGTGCGATGTGGGCCAGGGCGACGCCTTCGTCATCAATCTGGGGGATTCAGAGGGCTGGCTGATCGATACCGGACCACCGGAGAGCGGGTTGCTGCTGTGCCTGGAGCGGCTGGGCATCAGCACCTTGAGCAAGGTCTTCATCACGCATACCCACAGCGACCATTTCGGGGCCGTGGGCGAGCTGGAGAATTCGCACGTAAAGATTGGTGAACGCCTGGTCTCGACTGGGTTCGACCTTGAACTATGGCCCGGTGCACGCGCCTTGGAGCCCGGTACGCGGCAGGCTGCACGGCAGGTGGGCTTCGAAGTCGTGGGCCCCGAGGCGCGCTTCGCGAAATACGCCGAACCCAACGATACATCGCTGGTCATCCGGTTCAGCTTTTCCACCGGGACCGGAACCATCGATCTCTTCACAGCCGGGGACATGGAAACCGAAGCCATGGATCGCCTGCTGCGCCTGCATCCGCAAGGGCATGCAGCGATCCTGAAAGCCTCGCACCATGGGGCACGCAACGGCGGTACCGAAATCATCGAGCAGATCCGTCCGCAGATCCTGCTGGTCTCCGCGGGGAAGGATAATTCCTATGGCCATCCGCACCCCGAAACCCTGGAGATGGCGCAGCAGGTCGGCGCGACGGTGATTCGCACCGACCAATCGGGTACCGTACTGCTCACATTTACCAGCCAGGGCGTTCTGGGTACCGCCCTGGGTACGCCAGTTCGGTAGGATCGTTATATCGACCGATGCACTAAGGAGTTCGATGGCACGCGCCCAAGCAAATCCGGGTATCTCATGGCGGGAACTGCGCCCGCAACCACTGATCCTGTTGACCGGTTCAGAGGATTACCTCGCTTCGCGCGCCTTCGAATTGCTGCGTTCCCAGGCATCCCAGCGGGACGATATCCAGCACACGCGTCTTGACGCGGCAAAGTACGAGCCAGGAGAGCTGCTCATGGCCACCAGCTCTTCGCTGTTTTCCAGCGCCAATCTGGTCGAGGTCCACGAACTGGCCCACATGAACGAGTACTTCCTCAAGGACGCCCTGGCCTACCTGAAAGACCAGGCTCCCGAGAATGTGCTCATCATGCATTACTCGGGTGGTACGCGCGGCAAGAAGCTGATTGACGCAATCAAAGCTGCCGGTGCCCTGATCGTCAATTGCCAACCGGTGAAAAAGGACTCCGAGAAGATCGACTTCGTCCAGTCCGAATTCAAAGCCGCCAAGCGCCGGATTACCAATGACGCGGTCAAAGCCCTCGTAGCGGCGGTAGGCAACTCGCTGGCAGAGCTTGGATCGAGCTGCTCCCAGCTGATTGCCGACACCACGGGAACCATTGACCAGGATACGGTCGACAGGTACTACGGCGGCCGGGTTGAAGCAACTGCGTTCAAGGTGGCCGATGCCGCAATTTCCGGCAACGCCCAGATGGCGCTTCGCACTTTGCGCCATGCGCTGGGTACTGGAACCGACCCGATTCCCATTGTGGCCACCTTGGCGATGAAAGTCCGCCAGATCGCCAAGGTCGCCGGCGTGAATGAACCCGCAGCTTCATTGGCATCCGAGTTGGGGATGGCGCCGTGGCAAGTTCAGCAGGCGCAGCAGCAGGCTCGCGGCTGGAAACGCAGCGATCTTGCCCTGTGCGTCGAAGAAATAGCGAATACCGACCGCATGGTCAAGGGCGGCAGCCGTTCACCGGGCTACGCGCTGGAACACGCCATCATGTTCATTGCAGGCAAGGCTCCGGGACGCTAGCCGCTGAGGTTCCAGGTGGGGGCGGGCACGATGCACTCGTGCGCGCTCCCACTGCTCTTTAATTAAGGCTAGCCATCAGCGCGTGCCTGCCTGGAAGCTTCGATGAGCAGTTCCGGGCAAAACAAAACCCCCGCACTCGATGAGTGCGGGGGAGTTGATGAAGTCTAAGCTCGGCTTAGAGGGCGTTAACCTTCTTGGCGATAGCCGACTTGCGGTTAGCAGCGTTGTTCTTGTGCAGAACACCCTTGCTTACAGCCTTGTCGATCTTCTTGCCAGCCAGGCGCAGTGCCTCGGTTGCCTTTTCCTTGTCACCGGAGACTACTGCCTCGTTGACGTTACGGATCACGGTCTTGACCTCGGAACGGACAGCTACGTTACGCAGACGTGCCTTCTCGTTGGTCAGGATACGCTTCTTCTGGGACTTGATGTTAGCCACTTTAATAAACTCTCTCGTTTATCGTTTTATACGGTCGGTAGAGGGTTCATCCTTCAGGCCATCGACTGAGCGGTGTGGGGCACCTATGGCGACCCGAAGGGGGCGTGTTGCCCAACCTGCGCAACACACAAAGATTAACTTTATCAGATAGGGAGCCTGACAACGAGTGCTTATGCGCGTTCGTTTAGGGCGTTCACCACATTTGAGAAGCGTTCGCGATCCAGGATGGCGCCTTCGCGGCGGACGGCTTGATCGCCGACTCGGATAATGCGATCGAGCTTGACCTCGCTCGGACGCCGCTCGCGGTCCCAGTCCCCGGTACCGATGTCCATATAGTTGCGGTCGCGGTGATCCGAGTTGTTCTTGTCCTTGCTTGTGAGCATCAACCCCAGCAGCCAGCCACTATCACGGCCGACGATCAGCACCGGGCGATCCTTGCCCTGCGAATAATCCTCTTCATAGGGAACCCAAGTCCAGACAATTTCTCCCGGATCGGCGTTGCCGTCCTTCGCCGGGTTGTACTCGTAGTGAATCTTGCCACGGTAATCACCCGGGTAGCCGGCACCCGCTGGAGAATCCTGCATGGAGTTGACACGAGAGCGGCTTCCGGCAGTGCTCGGGGACCCGCTGGCCCCGCGGTTGCTGGCCGGGCGCTTGCTTGCCGAATTTGCGCGGACCTTGCTGATTTCCTTCAGCGCGCGCATGACGATGCTAAATATCTTCTCTGGATTCAGTGCCATGGACGACAAACTATCAGTTTCAGGCTGTCGAAATATGAGAAGACGCGGAAATCATGACAGAATGGAAGCTAATCCAACTATGTCTTTTAGTCAGCTAGTGAGGTCTGTTTAGGTGTCTCCATTGGCCCGCACCGCTCCGGTGCCTGCCGCGACCGATCCGTCGCTCATCCGTAACTTCTGCATCATTGCCCATATCGACCACGGTAAGTCGACCCTGGCCGACCGGATGTTGCAACTGACCGGCGTTGTCGCTGCCCGCGACATGAAGGCACAGTACCTCGACCGCATGGACATCGAGCGCGAACGCGGCATCACCATCAAGTCCCAGGCTGTGCGCATGCCGTGGGGAGCCGAAGATGGCACCCCCTATGCACTGAACATGATCGATACCCCCGGGCACGTCGACTTCACCTACGAAGTCTCGCGTTCGCTGGCCGCCTGCGAAGGCGCGATCCTGCTAGTTGACGCCGCCCAGGGCATCGAGGCGCAGACCCTGGCCAACCTCTATTTGGCTATCGAGGGCGATCTGACGATCATCCCTGTGCTCAATAAGATCGACCTGCCCAACGCGCAGCCGGAAAAGTACGCTGCCGAGCTGGCCAACCTGATCGGTTGCGAGCCAGAAGACGTGCTGAAGGTTTCGGGCAAGACCGGTGAAGGTGTTGAAGCACTGCTCGATGAGGTCATCAAGCAGCTCCCGCCGCCTGTCGGCGATGCCAAGGCTCCGGCTCGCGCAATGATCTTCGACTCCGTATACGACACCTACCGTGGCGTGGTGACCTACGTTCGAGTTGTCGATGGCAATCTGTCTCCTCGCGAGAAGATCCAGATGATGTCCACCGGCACCACCCACGAACTGCTGGAAATCGGCGTATCCTCGCCGAACCCCGAGCCCACCAAGGGCCTGGGCGTTGGCGAAGTGGGCTACCTGATCACCGGTGTCAAGGACGTGCGCCAGTCCAAGGTCGGCGATACCGTCACCAACTTCCACAAGCCGGCCACCGAGTCCCTGGGCGGGTACGAAGAGGCCAAGCCAATGGTCTTCTCCGGCCTGTACCCGATGGACGGCACCGACTACCCGGTACTGCGTGATGCGCTGGATAAGCTGCAGCTCAACGATGCTGCGCTGACCTACGAACCGGAAACCTCCGTGGCCCTGGGCTTCGGCTTCCGCGTGGGCTTCCTGGGCCTGCTGCACCTGGAAATCACCCGCCAGCGACTGGAATCCGAATTCAATCTGGACCTGATTTCCACGGCGCCGAACGTGGTGTACGAGGTCATGGGCGAAGACAAGCAAATGATTACGGTCACCAACCCCTCGGAATTCCCGGATGGCAAGATCCTGGAAGTCCACGAGCCAATGGTTGCCGCCACCATCCTGGCGCCCAGCGAATTCATCGGCTCGGTCATGGAACTGTGCCAGACCCGCCGCGGCACCATGCGCGGCATGGACTACCTCTCCGAGGACCGTGTCGAAATGCGCTACCACCTTCCGCTGGCTGAGATCGTGTTCGACTTCTTCGACCACCTCAAGTCCAAGACCCGCGGCTATGCTTCGCTGGACTGGAAGGCCGACGGCGAGCAGGTGGCAGATCTGGTCAAGGTCGACATCCTGCTCCAGGGCGAGCAGGTGGATGCCTTCAGCGCCATTACGCACCGCGACAAGGCCTACAACTACGGGACCATGATGACCTCGAAGCTGCGTGAGCTGATTCCTCGCCAGCAGTTCGAAGTTCCAATCCAGGCCGCGATCGGTTCGCGCATCATTGCCCGTGAGAACATCCGCGCAATCCGCAAGGACGTTCTTGCCAAGTGCTACGGCGGCGATATCAGCCGCAAGCGCAAGCTGCTGGAAAAGCAGAAGGAAGGCAAGAAGCGCATGAAGATGGTCGGCCGCGTGGAGGTTCCGCAGGAAGCCTTCATTGCCGCACTGTCCACCGACGAGCCGAAAAAGAAGTAAATGCCTTCAGTACTGCCTGACGGCGATCCGGCTCCGGCCGATGGTCTGCTCCCTGCCTCATGCGCGCATGAGGCACAGGGGCGGACCATGTCCTTTTATGTGCATATTCCGTTCTGCACCGTCCGTTGCGGCTACTGCGATTTCAACACGTACACCGCCACGGAGCTGGGCTCCGGTTCCAGCCAAGCAACCTACGCTGCCACCGTCAGCAAGGAAATCAGCTTCGCCCGCGAGGTGATGGACCGTTCGGGCCAACCGCACCGCGAAATTGAAACTGTCTTCTTCGGCGGCGGAACTCCCACGCTGCTGCCCGCCGGAGACCTGGTCTCGGTGCTCGGCCGGATCCGCGACGACTTCGGCCTGAAGCCGGGCGCGGAAATCACCACGGAGGCCAACCCGGATTCGGTGACCCGCGAAAGCCTGCAGGAGCTGGCCGACGGCGGGTTCACCCGTGTGTCCTTCGGCATGCAGTCCGCGGTGCCCCACGTGCTCAAGGTGCTTGAGCGCACCCATGATCCGAAGCGCGTTCCGCAAGCCGTTGCGTGGGCGCGCGAGGCCGGCCTGGATGTCAGTGTCGATCTGATTTATGGCACTCCGGGGGAGAGCCTGGCAGACTGGCGCACCAGCATCGAAGCCGCGTTGAGCTACGAACCTGATCACATTTCGGCGTATGCGCTGATCATCGAGGAAGGCACCAAGCTGGCGGCCCAGATTCGCCGTGGCGAGGTACCGAACATCGATGATGACGACCATGCCGAAAAGTACCAGTTGGCCGACGACATGTTTGCCGCGGCCGGTTTCTCCTGGTACGAGGTCAGCAACTGGGCGAAGACCCCGGCGAATGCCTGCCAGCACAACATCGCTTACTGGCAGGGCGGCGACTGGTGGGGCGCAGGCCCCGGCGCGCATTCCCATGTTGGCGGGCTGCGCTGGTGGAATGTGAAGCATCCAGCCGCGTATCAGCAACGGATCGATGCTGGAATCTCCCCGGGCCACGGCCGCGAATACCCGGATGCCGAGGCCGTGCAGCTTGAGCGCACGATGCTGTTGACCCGGCTGGGTTCGGGCATGAAGATTAGCGAGCTCGATGAAACCGGACGCAAGAAAGTCGCCGGCTTGATCGCCGACGAGCTGATTGATGCCAAGGCCGCGTTCGCCGGCACATTGGTGTTAACGCAGCGAGGCCGGCTCCTGGCCGACCTCGTGGTGCGTGAACTGCTCGATTTCTAAGACTGGGAAACCGCTGCTACTTCATCAG
Source organism: Glutamicibacter sp. NPDC087583 (assembly GCF_044743685.1). Classification (NCBI taxonomy): domain Bacteria; kingdom Bacillati; phylum Actinomycetota; class Actinomycetes; order Micrococcales; family Micrococcaceae; genus Glutamicibacter; species Glutamicibacter sp. NPDC087583. The sequence goes on from NZ_JBIUWY010000001.1 coordinate 1,011,907, forward strand.
CCGCAGATTGAATTGGTAGCGGTAAGGGCGTCCCTTGTTGGCCTGGATGGCAGCAAGGGCGCCCGAGACCGTCATGAAGACCCAGAGGGCCACGGCGAGTACTGCGAAAAGCCAACCGATCACCGGCAAGACCATGAGCACATTGAATACGATGGCGAGAATGGTCAGCGGGAACGTGAAATTGAACGCTTCCTTCGATTCCTGTGCAGTGAACGGGCCACGGTCCCGGAATACGGCAAAGACGATTGCCGAAGGAACGCAACCCAAGATGGCACCGAAGTGGGCCATCATTGCCCACTGGCGATCTTCTGAAGGAGTCAGCGGCAGCGCAGAGGACCTGGAACCTTCGAAGCGGGAATTCTCCGATGGCTTCGTCTGGCGTGATGTCACTATTTTTCCTTGTCTTGCTAAGTGCGGTTCCTCTTATCATAGCGACCGCGGCTGGGCGCACGGGGAGATTCGCAGACTAATCTCCAACTATTAGTCAATCGTTAGGAAACCGTAATCTTCGGTCGTGAGAAAATCGATCAATTCTTCAATCCGGCCCAAGAGCTGTGGTTCAAGCTGCCCGTAATGCTGCACCGTGGACAAGAGCCGCTGCCATCCGATGCCGATGTCTTCCGCGGTGGAGTGCGGCCAGCCAAAGGCCCGGAGCACACCGGTTTTCCAATCGGTGCCCTTGGGGATCACCGGCCAAGCCTTGATGCCCAGTGTCGCAGGCTTGATCGCCTGCCATACATCCACGTACGGGTGGCCGAGGATCAGCACGTTTTGCGCTGCACCGGGGACCTTCATCGCCTCGGCAACGATGCGCGATTCCTTGCTTCCGGCAACCAGGTGGTCAACCAGGATTCCCAGGCGGCGCTGCGCGGAGGGGGCGAAGTCGCGGATAGCCCCGGCAAGATCGTCCACGCCATGCAGCGGTTCAACGACGATGCCTTCAACACGCAGGTCGTGGCCCCAAACTTTTTCAACCAGCTCAGCGTCGTGCTTGCCTTCTACCCAGATGCGGCTTGCCCTGGCTTCCCGGGCCTTCAGTCCGGCAACGGCACGCGAACCCGAAGCCGAGACCAGCTTCTGGGGCGGTGCGGCCTTGGCAACGGGATCAATGATCTCCACCGCTTCGCCTTCGAGGAAGAACCCGAAGCCCGCCTGGAAGGAGCGGGTCTTGCCGTGTCGGTCCTCGAGCACGATCACGCGCATGCCACCGGATTTCTCGGTACGGATGACTTCTCCTACCCATCCTGAGGTGGCATCTTCCAGAATCATGCCACGTTCAACAGGGACCTGGCGGAGTTTTTTCGGTGCCGGTGCACTCAGATCCCGTGGTCCCCAGGAGTAATTAGTCACGTACTGCCTTTCGCTGTGATCGAATACGCTCGAAATCCAATGCTAGCAACTGCTGAACGTATTAGACTTGGCACTTGACAGGTTAGAGTGCCAAAGCCGGGCACAGGGAATCCAAGGAGGTGCTGTTGTGACAGAGCCGCGACGCCTAGACGTTCTGCGTGCCATCGTGGAGGACTACGTCCAATCCCGTGAGCCAGTGGGTTCCAAAGCGCTCCTTGACCGGCACAACCTCGGTGTCAGCGCCGCGACGATCCGCAATGACATGGCTATGCTGGAAGAAGAGGGGCTCATAGTCGCTCCGCATACTTCCTCCGGACGGATCCCCACCGAAAAGGGATACCGCCGCTTCGTCGATGAGATCGGCGAGCTCAAGCCGCTGTCGCGGGCTGAACGCGACGCCATCAACAAGATCCTGGACAGCTCCACGGACCTGGACGAGATGCTCAAGAGCACCGTTCGCCTCCTGGCGCGGTTGACCAACCAGGTAGCAATGATCCAGGTGCCGCACTACGACACCGCTTCGTTGAAGAACCTCGATCTGGTCGGACTGGGCTCGGCCCAGGTGCTGATGGTGATGATCGCTTCCAATGGCACGGTGGATCAGCGCATGATGCCGGTCCAGCGTTCCTACAGCGATGATGAGCTGGATGACTTGAAGCTGTGGCTGCTCAACAATTTCGGGGGAGTGAAGCTTGCCGAACTTGCCGGCCGGCTCACCCGCATCGAGCGCAGTTCGACGCAGCAGGCCGACCCCCTGGTGGACCAGGTGATCGGTGCGCTGGAAGAAATGGCCCAGGCGGCCAACGCGCAACGCATCATCATGGCAGGCACCGCGAACCTCGCCCGCGTGGAAGGGGACTTCCCGCTAAGCATAACCCCGGTGCTCGAGGCGCTCGAGGAGCAGGTAGTGCTGCTCAAGCTCTTCTCCGAGCTGGAAGCCGATTCGCGCGGCGTGGCCGTGGCCATCGGCACCGAGCACCACTACGGGCAGCTGTCGGAAGCCGCCGTGGTCGCCACCACCTACGGCACCGATGTGCGCAACAAGCTCGGGGTCCTGGGCCCCACCCGGATGAACTATCCAACCTCCATGGCCTCGGTTCGTGCGGTGGCACGGTACCTGTCGAAGATTTTGGCTAACTAGCCTCGCTGGGCACCGCCCGGCACTACCGAATTTCAAGATTCTCAGGAAAGGACACGGCGAATAACGTGAGCTCGCATTACGAGACCCTAGGCGTCGCCAAGGACGCGACCCCGCAGGAAATCAAGAGTGCCTACCGCAAGTTGGCGCGTAAGCTGCACCCGGATGTAAACCCTAGCGATGACGCTGCAGAACAGTTCAAGCTGGTCACCCGAGCCTACGAAGTCCTTTCCGACCAGACCAAGCGCTCCAACTACGACGCCACCGGCGATGAGAACGGCAACGGCCACCCGGGCTTCGGCGGTGGCGGCCAGGGCTTTGGCGGCTTCGGCGACATCTTCGAGCAGTTCTTCGGTGGCGGCCAGGCCCAGGGCCCGGCATCACGCACCCAGCCGGGCCGCGACGCGCTGATCACCATCACCATCGACCTGGAAGACGCGGTCAAGGGCACGGTCTACCCGCTGGAGATGGAAACCGCTGTCACCTGCAAGACGTGCAACGGTTCGTGCACGCGCGAAGGCACCAGCCCGGTCACCTGCGACATCTGCCATGGCGCAGGCCAGGTGCAGCGTCCAGTGCGTTCATTCCTGGGCCAGATGATGACCGTGGAAACCTGTGCGGCCTGCCGCGGTTTCGGCACCACCATCCCGGACCCCTGCCTGGAGTGCAACGGCGAAGGCCGGGTGCGCGAGCATGTGTCCAAGTCGCTGAACGTTCCTGCAGGTGTCGACTCCGGCACCCGCATCCAGCTGCGCGGACAGGGCGAAGCCGGCCCGGGCGGCGGGCCTAACGGCAACCTGTTCGTCGAGATCGACGTGCGCCGCCATAAGGTCTTCGAGCGCGCCGGCACCGACCTGCACGCCAAGATGAGCCTGCCAATGACCGCCGCCGCACTGGGTTGCGAGCTGAAGCTGGAAACCTTCGACGGCGGCCAGTCCATCAATGTGGAGCCAGGCGCCCAGGATGGCGACACCGTCACCCTGCCGGGCCTCGGTGTGCCGCGCCTGCGCGGAGGCAAGCGCGGGGACATCATCGTGCACCTGCAGGTGGAGACGCCGACCAAGCTCGACGCTGCCCAGCGCGATCTGCTCGAGCAACTGGCCAAGCTGCGTGGCGAAGAACTCTCGGCCGGCCGTGTGGAGCACAGCGGCGGCATGTTCTCCCGCCTGCGCGACAAGCTGAACCAGCGCTAGGCATGAGCAACCACAGCTTCGTCATCGACGCCCAGCAGGGCCGGGACGCAACGGTCGGGGACATTCTTGAACTGGATGGCTCCGAAGCGCACCACGCGGTCACCGTTAAACGGGTCTCCGCGGGCGAGCACCTGGACCTGCTGGATGGCAAGGGGCTGCGCCTGACTGTGGAGGTCATCGGCACCGCCAAGGACCTGCTGAGCGTGAAGGTCCTGCGCCGTGCCGAGGAAGCGGTCAGCGATCACCCGGTCACCCTGGTCCAGGCGCTGTCCAAGGGGGATCGCGACCTGCAAGCTGTCGAGTCCGGCGTGGAACTGGGCGTGCTGTCGGTACGCCCCTGGCAGGCTGACCGCTCGATCGTGCGCTGGAACGCGGCCAAGGTCGACAAGGCCATGGCCAAGTGGCGCGCCCAGGTGCGCTCGGCGCAGAAGCAGTCGCGCCGCGCCTATGAGCCAGAGGTGCTGGACCCGCTGGGTTCCAAGGAACTGGCCAAGGCCATCGCGGCCGATACCGCAAATGACGCACTGGTTCTGGTTCTGCACGAGCAGGCCGCGGAATCGGTGGCCCGGCGTGTGCAGTCGTGGCTCGCCGATGCGCGGACCGGCCAGGAGATCATCATGATCGTCGGGCCAGAAGGAGGCATCTCCGAAACGGAGCTGCAGTCCTTCGTCGATGCCGGCGCCCAACCAGCCCTGCTGGGCCAGCATGTGCTGCGTGCCTCGACCGCGGGCCCCGCGGCCCTGGTCTTGATCCGCCATTTGATCGGCGAAATCTAGGTTCCAGAATTCCGGTTAGCAGGTGAATTGCTCCGCAGATCCCGGCAGGCATGTGCCTGCCGGGATCTGCGGAGCAATTTCGTCTCCGGCCGGCGCAACGGGTTCGAGCCGAGAAAAGGCCTCGGGACGGGGAACGCGAAGTCGCTGCGGGCCGGATACGCGGATGCGGCAGCCGATCGGATCACGACGCTGTCCACGGCAATGGCACTGGAAATCCTGCCAGCAGGCCAAGAATGCTCAGCCGCCACCAGTTCAGGAGCTGGCCCGGACAATGGGCGCCCAGGTTCATGTCCAGGACTTCCGGCGGGGGCTGCAGCGCTGGATGCTGCGTTACTCGACGCGGAAGTCGCTGGTGACCTTGCCGACCAGATGGTCCGATTCGGTCTCAACGCCCCAGAAAGTCAGGCGGTATGAGCCGGCACGCAGATCGGTGGTCAGGGTGAATGAACCGTCGGCATTGATCTGCCCGGGGTTGACCTGCTTCTGAGCGGTCATCACCGTGAGCTTGCCGTCGGCGTCCTTGCGCTGCAAGGAGTAGAAGGTGCCGATGTCGAACTGGGTGGTTCGGCCGTTAATCTTGATCGAGCCATCCGCCAAGGTCTTGTTGAACTGCGGATCGATGATCCAGATCGGTGCAATGAACGCCGCATCGCGCTCGTAGACATCCTTGAGCCGGAAACCGTCGAAGACTGTGGCATTTGCCTGGCCGTCAACCAGGATGCGGACCGTTGCGGGAAGCTCGCCCACGACCAGTCCAGCGCTGGCGGCAGCTGCCGTAGCGGTGAAGACCAATTGCTGGATGGCGCGCTCCGACAGGCCCTGGTCGAGATTGGCGCTGAAGACCTTGGCCGGCAGATCCAAGGTGATGACATTCGCATTATTGATTGAAACCCCGATTTCATCGGTGGGCTTCAAATGGGTATAGCGTTTCGGCTTCATCGGGTCGGCTGAGAGCAGCGTCCAGATCGCATCGCCGATGGGTTCCTGATGGCGGGTGTCCTCGATGTACTCGCGGTACAGGAACACGCCGGTATCGGTGTTTTCCAGCCAGTAGATGGGCAGGCTAGCCGCGATGCCGACATCCTCGCCAGCGTCGGTGGCGTTCGGCAGGTTCAGCGATTCAGCCACGGCGGTCGATGGCATCTCATAGGAGCTCTCGCGATTCGTCAGACCGCATCCTGCGGCGACGACGAGAGCGGCAGTGATTCCCAAAACGCCGAATCGGCGTGGAATCTTCCGCAAGATCCTTGATTGCACTGCGTACCAATCCGTGGTGATTTTAGCTGTTGTGGCTCCTGGCCGTATTGGAACCGCTCTCAAGCTTGCCATATCAGAAGCGGCTAACTGCAGAAAAATGGCCCAACTTACTAATCCGTAACCAAATCTATATGTTCGCCACTTGCCCCGATTAGCATCATTCAAGACTACTTTCAGGTTCTACTGCTTACGCTGAGACCTGAATTTTCTCCGGATTGGCCTGCGACTCGATAGAATGGCAAGCAGGACAAATCACGATTACCACCAAGCTCGCAAAGGGGCGCCGCGCACTGCATGCAGGTTGAACAGAATAAGGCGACAGCGGAGAACGGATCCGCATCGCTCACCATCAGTTTCGATACAGCTGAGCTCATGATTGCCACCCTCGGTCCCAATGACGAGCTCTTGCGTATTCTCTCCGGCGCCTACCCGCAGGTGAGCTTCCGCCCCAACGGCCAATCCCTGGCTCTGGTAGGTGAACCGCAGCAAGTCCGCAAGGCCCAGCGCGTCACCGAAGAAGCCCGTTCGCTGGCCACTCGCGGCTCGCGCATGAGCGCCGAAACGATCGAGCAGATCATCAAGATGCTCAGCGCCGGCAATCCGGATGCACCCACCGACGTCCTGGGCCTGAAGATCCTCTCGGGGCGCGGACGTTCCATCCGCCCCAAGACCGTGAACCAGAAGAGCTATGTCGACGCCATAGAGGATTCGACAATTACTTTCGGCATTGGCCCAGCCGGTACCGGCAAGACCTTCCTGGCCATGGCCATGGCCGTCGCCGCCTTGCAGGACAAGCAGGTCAACCGCATCATCCTGACCCGGCCTGCCGTTGAGGCAGGGGAGAAGCTGGGCTTCCTGCCGGGCTCGTTGACCGAGAAGATCGACCCGTACCTGCGCCCGCTCTACGATGCCTTGCACGACATGATCAATCCGGAAACCATTCCGCAATTGCTCGAAGCCGGAACCATTGAGGTCGCTCCGCTGGCCTATATGCGTGGACGCACCCTCAATGACGCCTTCGTGATCCTGGATGAAGCGCAGAACACCACCAGTGAACAGATGAAGATGTTCCTGACCCGCCTGGGATTCGGTTCCAAGATGGTAGTGACGGGGGATGTCACCCAGGTGGATCTGCCCAACAATGCGACCTCCGGGTTGCGCATGGCCAGCGATGTCCTTGAAGGCATCGACGACATCAGCATCTGCCGACTCGACTCTTCGGATGTGGTTCGCCACCGTCTGATTGCCGACATCGTTACTGCTTACGACCGTTGGGATGACACCCGACGCAAAGACCACAACCGGGGACGCCGCAGCAAATGAGCATTGAAGTAAATAACGAAACCGAATACGACGTCGATCTCAAGGATGTCAACGCCTTGGCAGAATCGGTGATGCGGGCAATGTTCCTGCATCCGGAAACCGAAGTATCGATCGTTTTCATCGACGAGGATGCCATGAGCGCCCTGCACGTCGAGTGGATGGACCTCGAAGGCCCCACCGATGTGATGAGCTTCCCGATGGATGAGCTGCGCCCAGGAACTGCCGGTGCGCCGGGGGAGAGCGGCATCCTTGGCGACATCGTCATCTGCCCTGCCGTCGCCGAAGCGCAGGCCAAGGCCGGGGGCCACAGCACCCACGATGAAATCCTGTTGCTGACCACCCACGGCCTGCTGCACCTCATGGGTTTCGACCACATGGAGCCAGCAGAAAAGGAAGAGATGTTTGCGCTGCAGCGCCAGCTGCTAGAGAGCTACACCGGCCGCCCCGCGCCAAAGGAAACGGTGGAATAACCCCGTGGAAATAATTTTGCTGATTCTCGCCCTTGTTTTCATGGCCTTCTCGGCCGTGCTGACTGCCGCAGACTCAGCCTTCTACGCATTATCCCGGCACGCTGCTGAACGCCTGCGCGCCGAGTCCAATTCCAAATCGCTGTCCGCAATTCTGGATGAAACAGAAACCCACGCCCAGGCAGTGAAGTTCTGGCGGATCTGGTTCGAGACCGCTTCCGCTGTCGCTGTAGCCCTGCTCGTTTCGCAGTGGATCGAGAATGTGTGGCTGATCGGCATGATCTCCACTATTGCGATGGCCGCCTTGGGATTCGTCCTGGTCAGCGTGTCGCCACGTCGCTACGGGCGTTCCAACGCCCAGAACGTCGTGCAGTCCACCGCCACCCTGGTCCGCTTCCTGCGCCTGGTGCTCGGACCCATCACCACGTGGTTGGCATCCATCGCCAAGGCGCTGAGCCCCGGCGGCGTGGATGGCGACGGCTACCTGGGCAAGGAACGACTGCGTGATCTGGTGGATCGCGCCTCCGAAGGCGAGGACCTGGATGAGGAATCGGCCGAACTGATTTCCTCGGTGATCGACTTGGAGGAGACCAGCGTTCGTTCGGTGATGGTGCCGCGCACCGACATGGTGGTGCTGGATGCGGATCATTCCTTCCACAGCGCCATGGACCTGTTCATCGCCTCGGGCTTCTCCCGCATCCCGCTGATCGGCGAGGACACCGATGATATCCAGGGCATCATCTACCTCAAGGACCTGATCCGCGAGATCCACGGTCTGCAGCAGGCCCGGACCCTGGCCGAATTGGCGCGAAAGGTCCGCTTTGTTCCCGAATCGAAGTCGGCAGCAGAGCTGATGCAGGAACTGCAGCAGGAATCCATCCACCTGGCCATCGTCATCGACGAGTACGGCGGCACCGCGGGCCTGGTGACCCTGGAAGACCTGCTTGAGGAAATCGTTGGCGAAATCGATGACGAGTATGATCGTTCGAGGGCCGAATTGATCCAGAACCCTGACGGGTCGATTTTCGCCGTGGCGGCGGCATCCATTGACGATATTGCCGACCACTTCGACATGCACATCGAGGAAGAGGACGTCGACACCGTCGGCGGCCTGCTCTCCAAGGCCTTGGAATCGGTGCCGGTACTCGGTTCCACCGCTGAAGTGCACGGCCTGCGCCTGACCGTGGTAGCCCTCGCGGGCCGCCGCAACCGTATCGGCAAAATCCATGTAGAGCGTCTGGAAACAGATGCATCCGACCATATTGAGAACGACGAGGATTCCTCACATGAGTGAAAACCACAACCTGCTTGCATCCAGCGGATGGCCTGAGGGCTTCCGCTCCGGCTTCACCTCTTTCGTAGGCCGCCCGAATGCCGGCAAGTCCACCCTGACCAATGCGCTGGTGGGCCAGAAGGTGGCCATCACCTCGGCCAAGCCGCAGACTACCCGCCACACCATCCGCGGTATCGTGCACCGCGAGGATGCGCAGTTGATCCTGGTCGATACCCCGGGCCTGCACCGTCCGCGCACCTTGCTCGGCCAGCGCCTGAATGACCTGGTCGCCGACACCCTCTCCGAGGTGGACGCGATCGGCTTCTGCATCCCGGCCAATGAGAAGATCGGCCCGGGCGACCGCTACATCGCCACGCAGCTGGCTCAGCTGCAGCGCAAGCCGATCATCGCCCTGGTCACCAAGGCTGACCTGGTGGACCGCGAACAGCTCGCGCAGCAGCTGGTTGCGGTGGCCGAGATGGGCACCCAGAACTTCGGCGAGAACGGCTTCGCCGCAATCGTTCCGGTCTCGGCTGTCAAGGAATTCCAGGTCGAAGAGGTGGCCAACGTGCTGGCAGAGCACCTGCCAGTGGGCCCGCCGCTGTACCCGGACGGCGAGCTGACCGACGAGCCGGAAGCCAAGATGGTTTCCGAGCTGATTCGCGAAGCCGCCCTTGAAGGCGTGCGCGACGAACTGCCGCACTCGCTGGCCGTCGTCGTCGAAGAGATGGTTCCCCGCGAAGGACGCAGCGAAAGCAATCCGCTGATCGACATCCACGTCTCGCTCTTCGTTGAGCGCTCCAGCCAGAAGGCCATCATCATTGGCCGTGGCGGTTCGCGCCTGCGCGAGGTCGGCACCAACGCCCGCCAGGGCATCGAGAAGCTGCTGGGCACCAAGGTCTACCTGGACCTGCATGTGAAGGTTGCCAAGGATTGGCAGCGCGACCCGAAGCAGCTTGGACGCCTCGGCTTCTAGGCTGCGCACCTCAGCGCTGGAAAATGCGCTGTTCGTCCCTCAAGACCAGACCGGTTTTGGGGGACGAGCTGGTTAACCGGCTGCTTGGCCCGCACTCTGGATCTCCCGGGCCAGCCTTTCCGCGGGAGAAGCACCGGTACGCAGCCCATGGATTCCAGCGCCGATGCTGATCGCCTCCATCCATGGACCTCCCTGGTGCTTAGCTCCATGAGCCCCATTGTTCGCCTGCTTGGGCATCCTGTCCGCCGCCTTGCGCAAGGCGGACGTCCACTATGTGACACGCAAGTGACATAAGTTTCACTTGCCTCCAAAGCGCGGTGCTATGCTCATTTCGTGCATTTCGAGCTTCTACTACTACTTAGCCGCTGCGAGGATCCAAAGGACCGCTAGTGGTCTACAGGCCGACCCCTCGTCGCGGAGTAGCTCTTGTCTGGCCCCACAAACTAAGCACTAATTTTGTCTAGGGGACCCACAGAAATGCAGAACATGCAGAAATCTTCGAACATGCCAATCCACAAGTATGTTCCATTCCAGGATCAGATCGAGGTCAATCTGCCCGATCGCACCTGGCCCGACAAGTACATCACCAAGGCCCCGCGCTGGTGCGCGGTCGACCTGCGAGATGGCAACCAGGCGCTGATCGATCCGATGAGCCCGGAGCGCAAGCACAAGATGTTCGACCTGCTGGTCGAAATGGGCTTCAAGGAAATCGAGGTCGGCTTCCCGTCGGCTTCGCAGACCGACTTCGACTTTGTCCGCCAGCTGATCGAGCGCGGCATTCCCGATGACGTGACCATCCAGGTGCTCACTCAGTCCCGCGAGCACCTGATCGAGCGCACCTACGAAGCGCTGGAAGGCGCCAAGCAGGCCATTGTCCACCTGTACAACTCCACCTCGATCCTGCAGCGCGAAGTCGTCTTCCGCCAGGACGAAGACGGCATCGTGGACATCGCCGTCCAGGGCGCCCGGTTGTGCAAGAAGTACGAAGAGCAGCTGACCGGCACCAAGATCACCTACGAGTACTCGCCAGAGTCCTACACCGGGACCGAGCTGGCCTTCGCCAAGCGCATTTCCGAGGCCGTAGCCGAGGTGCTGGAAGCGACCCCGGAAAACAAGATGATCCTGAACCTGCCGGCCACGGTGGAAATGGCTACCCCGAACGTGTACGCCGACTCCATCGAGTGGATGCACCGCAACCTGGCCAACCGCGACTCGATCATCCTCTCGCTGCACCCGCACAACGACCGCGGCACCGGAGTGGCCGCGGCAGAACTGGGCTACCTGGCCGGCGCCGACCGCATCGAAGGCTGCCTGTTCGGCAACGGCGAACGCACCGGCAACGTCGACCTGGTGACCTTGGGCATGAACATGTTCGGCCAGGGCATCGACCCGCAGATCGATTTCTCGGACATGGACCACATCCGCCGCACCGTCGAGTACTGCAACCAGCTGCCAGTGGCTGAACGCAGCCCGTACGGCGGAGATCTGGTCTTCACCGCCTTCTCCGGTTCGCACCAGGACGCGATCAAGAAGGGCCTGGAAGCGATGGAAGCCAAGGCTTCGGCTGAAGGCAAGGACATCAACGACCTGGTCTGGGCTGTTCCGTACCTGCCGATCGACCCGAAGGACATCGGCCGTTCCTACGAGGCCGTGATCCGCGTGAACTCGCAGTCCGGCAAGGGCGGGGTTGCTTACCTGCTGAAGAACGACTACAACTTGGACCTGCCGCGCCGCGCGCAGATCGAGTTCTCCGGCGTCATCCAGCGCAAGACCGATACCGAGGGCGGCGAGATCTCCTCGCAGCGCATCTGGGACGTTTTCCAGGATGAGTACCTGCCGGTCAGCGAAGATTCGGGCATGAGTCCCTGGGGCTACTACCAGATTGCTTCGGCGACCGCGGCTTCGGCGGAGGACGGAAGCTTCCGCCTGGATACCAAGCTGATCATCGACGGCGTGGCCCATGAGCGCAGCGCCCAGGGCAACGGTCCGGTCTCCGCGCTGGTCAAGCTGCTCAACGATGATGGCGTGGATCTGCGCGTGCTGGACTACTCCGAGCACGCCATGAGCGAAGGCGGCAACGCCCGCGCAGCCGCATTCGTCGAATGCGCCGTGGGCGATCGCATCCTGTGGGGCATTGGCCTGGACACCAATACCAACATTGCAGCACTGAAGGCCGTAGTTTCGGCCGTCAACCGCGCGATCCGCGACAGCAAGTAGGTCTGCGGCACCACCTTGTTGCCAGCTCAACGCCACGGCCAGCCTCACCACGCTGGCCGTGGCGTTTTGCCTTCCATATACTGCCAGGGCGGCTGGCAAGCAAGCGCCGACGAGGAAAGGGAAGAGCTTTGCCCCGTTTCATGGATGAAATCCGCGCGGTCATTGCGGGCGATCCGGCAGCACAAGGACTATTGGCCACGGCAACTACTTCAACGGGCTTGCACGCGATCTGGATGCATCGGGTTACTCACCAGCTGTGGCAGCGCAAGACAACCAGGGGTCTGTCGAAAATCATCAGGCTCATTGCCCGATCATTGACGCAAATCGACATCCATCCCTCTGCTGTTTTTGGCAGTCCCGTTCTCATCGATCACGGCACTGGTGTCGTTATCGGGCCTAATACGGTAATTGGATCCAGAACTTTGATTTACCAGGGGGCCACTATCGCGGCAGCCGGGTCTGCCGGTCCAGCTACAACCGTCATCGGCAGCGACTGCATGATTGGATCCGGTGCCACGGTATTGCGTGGCGTGCAAGTAGGTAGCCGGTGCAATATAGGAGCGAATGCCGTGGTCGCTACTGACCTGCCTGATAACTGCGTCGCTGTCGGTGTTCCCGCTCAATTCAAGTCGAGAGACACCTTGAACCCCTTTTCCTCGGGCCCGGTAGATGCCGGGTTGCTCCTGCAGCTACCGCGCCCAGGGACGAATCGACACCCATAGGAATCGTTGGATTCAGAACTTTGGGAGTTGAAGTGGGAGAATATTGTCCGTGTCCAGATCAGGTTTCGCTTCCAAGAGCTACCACACCCGTGGTTTGGTCTTGCGTACCCACAAGCTGGGAGAAGCCGATCGCATCATCACCCTGCTGACACCCAATGGGATTGTCCGTGCGGTGGCTAAGGGCGTACGCCGGACGTCGTCGCGGATGGGCGCCACGCTGGAACCGTTCATGGAAGTCGACGCGCTTCTGGTGATGGGCCGCAATCTCGATATCGTCTCGCAGGCACAGCTTCGAAATCCATACGGCCAATTGCTGGTCATGGATTACCCGAGCTACACGGTGGCCAACGCCATGTCGGAGATCGCTGAAAAACTGCTGGAAACAGAAAGCGATTCAGCCCTCCAGCAGTATCAGCTCTTCCACGGTGCGATCGCCCTGTTATCCAAGCAGCGAGTCGATTCCGGAGCCGTGCTGGACTCCTACATCTTGCGGGCCCTCTCGGTTGCTGGTTGGGCGCCGTCCTTTACCGACTGCGTGCGCTGCGGCAAGCCTGGCCCGCATCAAGCGCTCCACGTCCAGCTTGGCGGGGTCGTCTGCCCAGAATGCCGCCCCTCTGGATCGTTATCGCCGCATCCCGTCACCATTGAATATCTGCAGGCGCTGCTGGAAGGGGACTGGTCCACCGTGGCAGAAGCAGGACCTCGAGCGCGCAAGCAAGCAGCAGATATCGTGGCCAACTACTTGCAGTGGCACCTTGAGCGTGCCGTGAATTCCCTACGTCTTGTGGAGAGAAATTGAAGAAGCTTCCTAAGATCACCGGCCGCCGAGGCCCAGTTGCTCCTTATGCGCATCCGGATCATCCGCAGATGCCCGCCATTCCGCAGGAACTCATCCCTGAACACGTAGCTATCGTCATGGATGGCAATGGACGTTGGGCGAACCAGCGGGGATTGCCTCGTACCGAGGGGCACCGTGCAGGCGAAGCAGCTTTGCTTGATGTGGTGGCCGGAGCCGTGGAGCTGGGCGTCAAGTACGTCTCTGTCTACGCGTTCTCAACCGAGAACTGGAAGCGCAGCCCTGAGGAAGTGCGCTTCCTGATGGGCTTCTCACGTGATGTTCTGCGCCGCCAACGCGATACGTTGAACTCATGGGGCGTCCGCATACGCTGGTCGGGTCGAGAACCCAAGCTCTGGAAATCGGTTATCAATGAACTCAAGGAAGCCGAAGAAATCACCAAAGACAACTTGGGTTGCCAGCTGACCATGTGCGTGAACTACGGCGGGCGCGCAGAACTAGGCGACGCTGTCAGCGCGATTGCCCAGGATGTTGCAGCCGGCAGGCTTCGCGCTAGCTCGGTTGGTGAAAAGACTATCGCCAAATACCTGCATGCTCCGGAACTGCCTGATGTGGATCTTTTCCTCCGAACCAGTGGCGAGCAACGCACAAGCAACTTCCTGCTGTGGCAGTCGGCATACGCAGAGATGGTCTTCCTCGACCAGCTTTGGCCGGATGTCGACCGGCGAACGCTGTTTACCGCCGTAGAAGAATATGCCAAACGCGATCGCCGTTACGGCGGAGCTATCGACAAGCCACAGGCCTAGGACGTTTTCAGCGCTGTTCCCACCAATCGCAACCAGAGGCTTAGGTCTCGATATGCTGCGGATCTGGCGGGCTCAGCGGAGGTGAACACATCGTGCATTGCGCCCGGAATTTCGGACAAAGTAACGAAACTGCCTAGTTTCAACGCCCGCAGGCGCGTTTGCTGAACGTCGAGTACCGAATCACAGTGCTGCATGTCAGGGGAGTAGCTCGTGCCGATATGGGTGCGATCCGAGGTGAGGACGAAGATCGGCTGTTGAAGTTTCAGCCCCTTCGCAACTAGGGCATGGCCATCGAATATCGTTTTCAGCCATCCCGCGGTGTTCGGAAAAGCGATCCGTGGTCGCCATAGCCGATGAACGTCCCACTGGCCATGGCTATCAGTACTCAGCGATTGCCAGTAATGATCGAATTCTGGTCCGTTGAGCTTCCTGCGCGGATTCGTGCGAGTGATCGCTTCCATTAGGCCGTGAAAAGGAATGCGCAGGAAGGCCGTTCCCTGAAACTCAAGCCATGGAGCATTCAGGACAAGAGCTTTAATGCCCGGCGCTTGGCGCGCAAGCCACAAGCTGAGGATCAAGCCGCCCGTCGAGTGCCCTTGGGCAACCACCGGTAATTGAGGATGCTCATTACGCAGCAGTTCCAAGCTCGCATTGAGCTCCTCATCGAAGTCCGCCAAGTCATCGACATAACCAGGCAAAGCATGTTCGGCTCTCAGACTGCGTCCATGCCTGCGTAGATCAAGTGCGTAGAAGTGGTATCCATGGTGATGCCAGAAAGCTGCCAGTTCGCGGTTGTAAAAATAATCGCTCCAGCCATGCACGCTCAGAACAATTCCCTGGGCTCGTCGTCCGAGCCGATTCCTGAATCCAGCCGGGCAATAGCGGACCAAGGTCGCGACGGCCGGTCCTTCCGCATCGACGCCGAAATCCAAGGTTTGGTGCTCAAAATCAGGCCCGAGGGGATCTTCGACCCATTGCCCCGGCCTAGTTGAAGACATAAAGTCTGGCCAACTGCTGCTTTCTGGAACAACGAAGTGCTTCATATCTTGAATACTACCCATCTCAAGTTGTCTGTTTCGGGTTCTTCACGGGAAAATGGTTCCATGCGCATATACCCACTGGTCTTCAAGCACGTGTTCACCAAGATGGATCCTGAACAGGCTCACCATTTTGCATTCAACGCGATCAAGATTGCGCAACGCGCAGGGCTCACTAAGGCAGCTCGCAAGTTCTTCGCTCCGGCACCCAAGCTGAAGCGCACCGTTATGGGCATCGACTTCCCATCCCCATTCGGATTGGCTGCTGGCTTCGACAAGGGCGCCACCGGAATCCTGGCGTTGAGCGATATCGGTTTCGGCCATGTTGAAATCGGAACCGTCACCGGACAGGCCCAGTCCGGCAACCCGCAACCGCGGCTCTTCCGCTTGGTTGAGGACCGCGCGGTAATCAACCGGATGGGCTTCAACAACGAAGGCGCCGAAACTGTCGCTGCCCGTGTCGCCAGTTCTCGCCAAGAGCTCAAGACTGGTTACGCTGGAACCCGCCCGGTCATCGGCGTGAATATCGGCAAGACCAAGGTTGTAGAGCTGGAAGACGCGGTAGGGGATTACCTGGCGTCCACCCGCCAGCTGGCGATCCACGCAGATTACCTGGTCGTCAATGTTTCGAGCCCCAACACCCCGGGTCTGCGCCTGCTCCAGAGCGTTGACTCTCTTCGTCCGCTGCTTTCGGAAGTCGGCCAGTTGGCTGACAAGGTTGCCGGCCGCCATATTCCCTTGCTGGTCAAGATTGCTCCCGATCTTAGCGATGAGGATGTCGCTGACGTTGCACGCTTGGCCATGGAACTTGAACTCGACGGCATTATTGCCACCAATACGACCATCGGTCGCGAGAACTTGACCAGCGATGCGTCCAAGGTTGAAGAGATTGGCGCCGGCGGGCTATCTGGCGCTCCGCTCAAGCAGCGATCGCTTGAAGTTCTTCGCCAGTTGCGTGCACTTGTTCCGGCCGAGATGGCTCTGATCGCCGTCGGCGGCGTGGAAAATGCCGCGGATGTGAAGGAACGCCTGGACGCAGGCGCGGACCTGGTACAGGGTTACACCGCATTCCTCTACGAGGGTCCGTTCTGGGCACGTTCGATCAATAAGGACCTGGAGCACATGCTCTAGTTCTTTGGAGTGGAATTTCCCAAATGCTCCGGAATGGCTCCGATTCTCGAAGAATCGGAGCCATTCCGCGTTAACCGGGCCCATCTTCTGCGTACGTCCTGCCTGCAACAGCTTTGAACGCAACTTGGATCAGGAGACTAGGCAAGGGCAGCCGCGCTAGGGGAGAAGGTGGCAATAACGGTTGCCGACCGGGATGAATCCTTGTATCGGAGCCAACAAGGCCGCATGCTGCGAGCACGGACAGGATTGGCAGAAATGCGTCGCGGCAACGATATTCCTATCGCAGAATTTGCATCACCTTGTAGTTGGCTCCACAAATTTTGAACATTGTTATTCAACCAAGCAATTAACTAGAAAGGGGCAAGCTCAGCGAGCTTGCCCCTTTGCGGTCTAGCGGTATCGACTAGTCGATATTTGCGCCGCGCTTGACCTGTGGCTTTGGCAGGCGCAATTTGCGGAACTGCATTCCACGCATTGCCGCGTACATGCGTACGCCCTTTTCCATGTGGCCGAACTTGGCGACCAGGCGCTTCTTCAAGAGGATGGTCGTCACAATTGCTTCGATGATGATCAGTGCGATAACAACCCAGAGGGCTGCCTGCACAAACATCTGGATCTGCAGGTTGCGCTGGAACACCAGCGAGACAACCAAGAAGGCCAGGATGATGAACATCATGAACTCGCCGAACATCCAGCGAGAGTCAATGAAGTTACGGGTGTAGCGCTTCTGCTCACCCTTGTCGCGTGGCATCAGGTAGCGTTCATCGCCAGTTTCGTTGGCTAAGCGCAAACGATTCTGCGCTTCAACACGCTGTTGACGCTGGGCTTCCTTAGCGGCCTTGCGATCGGTAGGAACCAACGGGCGCTGACGGTTCGCCTGCTGCGCATTGCGCTTGGGCGTTGGACCAGTCTTGCGGCCGTCGGTTGTTTCCGGGGCCTGCTGGGCAGACTCCACATTTACGGGGGATTGAGGTTCATCCTTCTTACGTCCAAACACCCCTCTATTCTAGCCGGAAATAGTTAGCGGCGTGACATTCGATACGCGAGGAATTGCTAGGCTGAAGGCATGACCGAAAATACTACCTTCGACGCTGTTGCAAGCGGCGTCGATATTGCCGCGCTAAAAAGCCACATCGACACGAACTTCGAGAAGATCCTCGAAGAGCTCACTTCCCTGGTCGCGATCCCGAGCATCGCATGGGAATCCTTCGACCCGCAGAACCTGGAAAAATCGGCTGCGGCAGTGGCCGAATTGGCCAAGTCGGCCGGGATGGAGACCGTGGAAATCCTGCGCGAGCCTGCGCAGAACGGCGCTATGGGCGCGCCTGCCGTGGTAGCCCAGCGCAAGGCGGCACCCGGAAAGCCAACCGTGCTCCTGTACGCACACCACGACGTCCAGCCTCCTGGCAACGAGGCGGACTGGAACACCCCGGTATTCGAAGCCACGAAAGTAGGGGACCGGCTGTTCGGCCGCGGTGCCGCTGACGACAAGGCCGGCATCATGGTCCACATCGCGGCGATGCGCGCCGTGCTGGACCTCATTGGCGATTTCGGCGTCGGCGTAACCTACTTCTTCGAGGGGGAGGAAGAAGCAGGATCCCCATCATTCCGCAACTTCCTCGAAGCCCATCAGGACAAGTTGGCAGCAGATGTGATCGTAGTTGCCGACTCGTCCAACTGGTCGGTTGGAACCCCAGCACTGACCAGCTCGCTGCGCGGCATGTGCGCAGCGGAGATCACCGTTCGCTCGTTGAACCATGCAGTTCACTCGGGCATGTTTGGCGGACCAGTTCTCGATGGCCCGATTCTCGCCGCCAAGTTGATCTCCAGCTTCCACAACGAAGACGGTTCTGTTGCCGTTGCCGGCCTGGTTGCCAACGACATCGCTGAAGTCGACTTCGACGAAGCCGAATTCCGCAGGGACTCCGGCGTTCTGGAATCCTTCCAGCTTGCCGGCACCGGCAAGATCACCGACCGCTTGTGGAATAAACCAGCACTGAGCGTGATTGGAATGGATATCCCGAGTGTCGACCACTCGTCGAATACCTTGCTGCCGGCAACGCGTTTCAAGGTATCGATGCGCCTGGCCCCAGGGCAGAATCCTGCAGATGCGCTCAAGGCCCTTGAGGCACACGTCAAAAGCGTTGACCTTCGCGGTGCCGAGGTTGAATTTGTCGTCACCGAAGCAGGCAACGCCTACAAGGCGAACCTGGACGCTTCGGCAAATGACACTGCGCGCTGGGCGCTTGAACAAGCTTGGGGCGTTGTACCAGTGAATATGGGCCTGGGTGGATCAATTCCATTCATCGCAGATTTGCTGGAAGTTTTCCCGAAGGCGCAGATCCTGGTGACCGGTGTCGAGGATCCCGATTCGCGTGCGCACTCGGCCAACGAGTCGCTGCATCTAGGCGACTTCCAGCACGCAATTGAGGCTGAAGCCCTCATGCTGGCGAGGATCAACGCCAAGGGACTATGAACCGTGTCATACGGAGAGACGCAGGGGAAGAATTCTTCAGCGTAGCGACGTAGGATAGAAGCAAGAACAGAGGTGCCGGTTCCAGTAACAAATCTGGAGCTTGGTGCCGCATCGAGCAGTATGGGAGGAAAATCATGACTGCATCTGTTGACCAGACCAAGGGCGATCCAACTGAGGTGCCAACCCATGAGGTAGAGATTTCCGACGTGGCGGCGGACAAGGTTCGCTCGCTTCTGGAACAGGAAGGCCGGGATGATCTTCGTCTCCGCATCGCCGTGCAGCCAGGTGGCTGCTCGGGCCTTATCTACCAGCTTTACTTCGATGAGCGCATGCTCGACGGCGACGCGGTACGCAACTTCGATGGCGTTGAGGTCATCGTTGACAAGATGAGCGTCCCGTACCTCGCTGGCGCGTCCATTGATTTCGAGGACACCATCTCGAAGCAGGGCTTCACCATCGACAACCCGGCCGCATCGGGTTCCTGCGCCTGTGGAGATTCCTTCCACTAGGCCGTAGGGAACAAACGCCGCTGTTCAAACGTTGAAGAAATTTCTCGTTAGCACAGCGGCGTTTTTCGGCATTCTGACCCCAAAGAGGGTAAGCTCTACATTAAGTAGTAAAACTATGTTTCCCTTCGTGAGCCACCTCACCGTGCAACTCGTTTAAACCACGAGGTGACTTATGAAGACCACATTCTGCACCAACAAAGAGGAAGGGCCGTCTGTGAGTTCGCAAGACCGAACCGGCAGTCGCGGGTCCGCTAAAGCCAAAGTACTGGCTTTAGTCGGCACTGGCGCATTGCTGTTGACGGGATGTACAGCGGAGGCAAAACGCGGTTGGCTCCCAAACGTGGAGCGCGACACCACCAACCACACCGGGGCAATCCAGGATTTCTGGGTTAACTCGTGGATCGCTGTTATTGTCGTCGGCGTATTGACCTGGGGATTGATGCTCTGGTGCGTCATCGCCTACCGCCGCCGCAAGAACGATACGGGTTACCCGCGTCAGCTGAGCTACAACCTGCCATTGGAGATCTTCTACACGGCCATTCCTTTGGTCCTTGTTCTAGTCTTCTTTAGCTTCAACAACACCCTGGAAAAGCAGATCAACGCCCCTGTTGATTCTGAGGTCGTAGTCGACGTCCGAGCCAAGCAATGGTCGTGGGACTTCAACTACAGCTACCAGGGCACCGAGAAGTATTACGCCGGCGAACAGGCTCACCTGAACACCGATGGCTCGGAAGGCGTTCGCGAAGAACTGCCAACCTTGTACCTGCCAGCGGGCAAGTCGGTAACCCTTGAGCTGAATAGCCGCGATGTCATCCACTCCTTCTGGGTACCAGCCTTCTTGCAGAAGCTGGACATGATCCCAGGCAAGACCAACTACATCTACCTGACTCCACAGGTTGAAGGCAGCTACGACGGAAAGTGCGCCGAGCTTTGCGGCGAGTACCACTCCGAGATGCTCTTCAACGTCGAGGTTGTCAATGAGTCCGAGTTCAAGGCTCAGCTGGCAAAGATGGAAGATGGACACATTGGTGAAGAGTACGACCGTAAGCCAGATGTTGTTAACGGCGTCGTAGTAGAGCACGGGGAAGGAGAGTAATCATGACAACGTTTGAATATGCAACTGACGACGTGAAGTCGATTGCTCCAGCCGTAGTGCCGAAGTCCAAGGGTCGTCTGTTCGTCGACTACATTACTTCGACCGACCACAAGAAGATCGGGTACATGTACCTGATCAGCTCGTTCATCCTGTTCTGTGTCGGTGGCGTTATGGCGCTGCTGATTCGTGCAGAGCTGTTCGAACCAGGCATGCAGATCCTGCAGACCAAGGAACAGTACAACCAGCTGTTCACCATGCACGGCACTGTCATGCTCTTGATGTTCGCAACCCCGCTGTTCGCAGGTTTCGCCAACGTCATGATGCCCCTGCAGATCGGTTCCCCGGATGTGGCCTTCCCACGTCTGAATGCATTGGCTTTCTGGTTCTTCTCGCTGGGCTCGCTGATCGCTCTGGCCGGCTACCTCACCCCCCAGGGTGCAGCTAGCTTCGGTTGGTTCGCTTACGCTCCGCTGTCGAACACCACCTTCTCGCCAGGAATCGGCGGAGACCTCTGGGTCTTCGGCCTTGCACTGTCGGGCTTCGGTACCATCCTTGGCGCCGTCAACTTCATCACCACGATCATCTGCCTGCGTGCACCTGGCATGACCATGTGGCGCATGTCGATCTTCTCGTGGAACACCTTGATCACCTCGTTGCTGGTCCTGATGGCTTTCCCGCCACTGGCAGCTGCGCTGTTCGCACTGGGTGCAGACCGCCGCTTCGGTGCCCACATCTTCGACCCAGAGAATGGCGGTGCCGTACTATGGCAGCACCTGTTCTGGTTCTTCGGGCACCCTGAGGTCTACATCATTGCTTTGCCGTTCTTCGGCATCGTCTCCGAGATCTTCCCAGTGTTCTCCCGCAAGCCGATCTTCGGCTACAAGGGCCTGGTCTTCGCGACCATCTCGATTGCTGCACTGTCGGTTTCCGTGTGGGCACACCACATGTACGTCACTGGCTCGGTAATGCTGCCGTTCTTCGGCTTCATGACCATGCTGATCGCAGTTCCAACCGGTGTGAAGTTCTTCAACTGGATCGGAACCCTGTGGCGCGGCTCGATCACCTTCGAAACCCCAATGCTCTGGAGCATGGGCTTCATGATCACCTTCCTGTTCGGCGGTCTGACCGGTATTATCCTGTCGGCTCCGTCGCTGGACTTCCACGTATCGGATACCTACTTCGTTGTGGCTCACTTCCACTACGTAGTCTTCGGTACCGTTGTGTTCGCGATGTTCGCTGGCTTCTACTTCTGGTGGCCGAAGTGGACCGGCAAGATGCTCAACGAGCGTCTTGGCAAGATTCACTTCTGGTTGCTGTTCATCGGCTTCCACGGCACCTTCCTGATCCAGCACTGGCTGGGCGTTATGGGCATGCCACGTCGCTACGCCGACTACATGCCTGAAGATGGCTTCACCACCATGAACCAGGTTTCGACCGTCTTCGCATTCATTCTGGGTGCGTCGATGATTCCATTCTTCTGGAACGTGTGGGTAACCCACCGAAACGCCAAGAAGGTCGAAGTAGATGATCCATGGGGCTTCGGCGCATCGCTGGAATGGGCAACTTCTTGCCCTCCACCACGCCACAACTTCCACTCGATCCCTCGCATCCGTTCCGAGCGTCCGGCACTGGATCTGCACCACCCGGAACTGAGTGGACGGGTAACCCCCGAAACTCCGGTTGCGAAGATCTTCGGCTCGGCTGACCAGAAGGACGTGTAACGATGAAAGTTGAATCCTGGATTTTCCTGGGTGGCGTCTTCTTCTTCACCCCAGTAGCGATTGTCTACGGTTACATGACCAACTGGAGCGAATGGGTCGGATTCCTGGCATTGCTGATGCTGGTCGCATTGTCCGCGATGGTAGGTGGCTACTTGCTATTCACCGCTAAGCGCGTTGGCAACAGGCCCGAGGACCGCGTGGATGGCGAAATCCACGAGAACGCCGGCGATATCGGAATGTTCTCCCCATGGAGCTGGTGGCCACTGGTCCTGGCTTCGGCTGCAGCGATTGGCTTCCTTGGCCTCGCTGTGGGCTGGTGGGTCTTCTTCATCGGCGCCGGTTTGGCCGTCGTTGGCGTGACCGGCTGGGTTTACGAATACAGCCGTGGCGATCACGCTCACTAGGCAGTAACCCTAACGGGACGACAAGCAATTTTGCTTGTCGTCCCGTTAGTCTTTTAATAGGGGTTCCTCGATGGCGATAGGCCGTCAGGATATTTGGATCAAGGAGAAGCAGCATGCGCCACGCACCGCAGCCACATGTCCAGGCGCACCTTGATCCGGCCAGCCGGCAAAGCAAATACCGGCAAATCCGAGAGATTCTCAAGACCCATGCGCGCGAGGCCTGCAAACCCGGCTACAAGCTTCCGCCCGAACGCGTGCTGGCAGAGCACTTCGGCGTGGCCCGCAAGACCATCCGCCAAGCCATCGATGCCTTGGTGGATGAACAAGTGCTCAAACGCGTAGTGGGAATCGGCACGTTCGTCGTGCCCGAAAAATTGGACCTTCGTGTCCGCCTGCATTCCTACTCCGAAGATATGATGCGCCGCGGCATGGTTCCCGATGCCCATGTACTCGAATTCGCGGAGATCAAAGCCAGCGCCACCTTGGCTTCGCAGCTGATGGTGGAGGAGGGTACTGCCGTAGTCCAGTTCAAGCGCCTGCTGCTGGCCGATGGCACCCCCATGAGCCTGGACGAGAACTATATGCCTGCCGATCTCGTGCCTGGCTTTGTGGATGGCGAGCCGCCGTCAAAGCTCTATCAGGCATTGCACGAGCGCTATGGCATCTTGCTCGAATGGGGTGAGGACCAGGTGGAAAGCACTGCGGCGAGCAAGCGGCAAGCCGTGCTCCTGGGCGTAGAACCAGGCTTCCCGCTCCTGCAGATCACCCGGTATGCCTACATCGGCGATCGGCTAGCCGACTACTCGGTTTCGCTCTACCGCTCAGACCGCTACAAGCTCTTCGTGCCGTTGCAGCGAGTGGGCACACGCACGCCTCGCTACACCGATACTTTCTAGGCCTGGCCTGGCCAGGCGGCCGGCTGCTTCGATTTCGACGGGCAAGTACCAGGCAAACCCGTCAACCATGCCCAAGGATGCCATATCTGCCGTTCAAAATGGTTCCGGGCATCAACTACTGAATAAGCACTCCCGCAGCCTGGTCCGCCGGTTTGGAGCTATAGCAGGAGCAAGCAGGTTTCCCGCACACGGAAGAAGATCGCGGCGCAAGCTCAAAGCCGCTTCAAGGCAGCAGGACATGGAATGTCGACGGAAGTTGAAAAGTGGACACTCCAGCCGCCCTGTCCAGTGGGAAACCAGCCACACTGGTGCGATAGGCCGTAGCGAAGATCCAATATATCCCTAGATCACACAGTCTTGTTTGCAGCGTGATTCTGCCATCCGGTCGATGCGTCCAGAGTTATTCCGTCATCCAATTCAAACGATTCTGAAGCAGGACTGGAGGTCATGGTGCCTGCCGGGCATTCTTTCTGGCAGGGGAGCAGCCTTTGGAAGAGCGCTCTGGATATCGGCTCGGCCATGCCGAGCGCCAAAACGGGAGTCTGAACTGCTGCATTCGAAGTCTTGGCGAACGTGATTGCGGAACTGAGCTCGTCCCCAGTCTGGAGGGCCTTCGCTGGAAAGACGAATGCACTGAGCAGCTCTCCGCTCCGGTTCGGCCCGGGACGACACCGGGCAGCTGCGCCAGTCGCAACTGGCATTGGCGTGCAGCATTCGATTCCAGCCGATCCAGAATGGCTGCACTGCAGGCCGGCAGTAGCACTCAGCCCCGAACGGCATTTCTGACTGAAGTGCCAAACAGGATGGCCAATTCTTCTCCGCACTGGGGAGCGCAGCTCGATACGCGGCTAGGGGAGCAGGAACGGACTTTCCACCCTGAGCACCCGGCAGTGCCAGATGGCGTTCTAAGCTACTGGAATTTCGATGGGCGTCCACCATGCGTCTTCGGAGCGCTCACCGGCGCTAGGCTCACTGGGACCCCTGGGAAAGCCGGGTTAACGAAAGGAGGGACACACCGCAAGGTGTGTCCCTCCTTTTGTGACTAACTCAGGTCGCTATTACTTGGCGATCGAGTCCTGCGTGTCACCCTCAACCTCATGGTGGCCGTGGGCTGCATGAGCAGCTTCCAGCTCCGATGGGGTTACCGGGGCGACGCGATCTTCGAAGAAGAACTTCGAGATTGCTGCACGACGCTTCTCCGAACCGGAGACGTGTCCTGCTGCGTCAGGCTGAGCCGGGATGTACTGGCGATCAACGTAGTTGGTCAGCAGGTAACGCTTGTAGACGTCAACTTCCTCGTGCTTCTCCGAGAAGCCGCCCTCAGGCGACATCTGGATGATGCCAGCTTCGCGGCCGTGCAGGACGATCTCGCGATCCTTGCGCTGCAGCGACAGGCAGATACGGCGAGTCAACCAGAAGGCGAAGATTGGGCCCAGGAAGAACAGCGTACGCAGCCAGTAGGTGACATCGTTCAGCGACACGTGGAAGTGGGTCGCGATCAAGTCCGAGGAAGCAGCAGCCCACATGACGCAGTAGAAGACTACGCCGGCAGCGCCCACTGCGGTTCGGAATGGAGCGTTGCGTGGACGGTCGAGCAGGTGGTGCTCGCGGTTGTCCTTGGTGATCCAGCGTTCGATCCACGGCCATGCGAACATCACTGCGAACAGTGCGCCTGCAGGAACCAGTGCTGGCAGCAGTACCGACATCACCAGGGTGTTATCGCCCCATGGGAATGGAATGATCCATTCGAAGCTGAAGTTGCCCAGGTAACCTGGCATCAAGCGCAGCGCGCCATCGACGAAACCGATGTACCAGTCCGGCTGGGTACCAGCCGAAACAGGAGATGGGTCATATGGACCGTAGTTCCATACCGGGTTGATCTGGAACAGGCCAGCAATGAATGCCACGATGCCGAAGACGATGAAGAAGAATCCACCGGCCTTGGCTGCGTATACCGGACCAACAGGGAAGCCAACAACGTTGTCGTTGGTGCGGCCTGGGCCAGGGTACTGGGTGTGCTTGTGGGTCACGACCATGAACAGGTGCACAACGATCAGCAAGATGATGACCGCAGGAACAATCATGATGTGCAACGAGTACAGTCGCGGAATCACGGTATCGCCAGGGAACTCGCCGCCGAAGAAGAACATCGACAGGTAGGTGCCGACGATCGGCAGTGCCTTCATGACGCCATCGATAATGCGCAGGCCGTTACCGGACAGCAGATCATCTGGCAGGGAGTAGCCGGTGAAGCCGGCAGCAAGACCCATGATCAGCAGCACGCCGCCGACAACCCAGTTCAGTTCACGTGGGCGACGGAATGCGCCGGTGAAGAATACGCGCAGCATGTGCACGGACAGGGAAGCGACGAACAGCAGTGCCGACCAGTGGTGTACCTGTCGCATGAACAGGCCGCCGCGCACGTCGAAGGAGATATCCATGGTCGAGGCCATAGCCGTCGACATGCCGATACCCTTCATCGGTACGTACGAGCCGTCGTAGACGACGTGAGCCATGGACGGATCGAAGAAGAAGGTCAGGAAGGTGCCCGAGAGCAGCAGCAGTACGAAGGTGTACATTGCCACTTCGCCGAACATGAACGACCAGTGGTCCGGGAAGATCTTGCGACCGAATTCCTTGACCATGCCCGAAGCGCCGACGCGGGAATCCACGAAGTTGGCGATGCGACCGGTAGCGGTCGATGCCTGGTATTCGTTAGTCGTCGTCATGATTAACCACGCTCCCAGTAGGACGGGCCAACTGGTTCGTGGAAGTCACTCTGAGCTACCAGGTAGCCCTCGGAGTCCACGGTAATTGGCAGCTGTGGCAGTGCGTGGCCAGCTGGGCCGAAGATGACCTTGCATTCCTGCGTCAGGTCGAAGGTCGACTGGTGGCAAGGGCACAGCAAGTGGTGGGTGTGCTGCTCGTACAGAGCAATCGGGCAACCCACGTGGGTGCAAATCTTGGAGTATGCGACGATGCCGTCGACGTTCCAGGTTTCGCGTCCCTCGGAGATCTGCATTTCTGCTGGATCCATGCGCATCAGCAGAACGACGGCCTTGGCCTTTTCGTTCAGCGGGTGCTCGGTCTCGTTGAGGCCTTCTGGGATCACGTGGAATGCGGAACCGATCTGCACATCCGAAGCCTTGATCGGGGTACCAGATGGGTCGCGGGTCAGACGGATGCCCTTGTCCCACATGGTGTGGCGCAGGGAATCGATCATCTCGTTCGCGGTGTTACCGGTGCGATCCAGGTCGCGGAACATGAAGATTGCTGGGATTGGCGCCAAGGCGATGGCACCGATCAGGGTATTGCGGATCAGCGGACGACGCTTGATGCCGGACTCTTCGAGCACGGTATCGATGATTTCGACGGCATCCTGGCGATCTTCTTCCGAGCGGATCTCGTGGCGCATTTCCATGAGCTCGTGATCCGGCATCAGGGTCTTGGCCCAGTGAACAATACCCACACCGATACCGAGCATCGCGAAAGCGGTGCCCAGTCCCAGTGCAGCGTTCTGCACACGCAGTTCAGCGAAGGTCATCTCGCCCAGGTGGCCCAGGACGAAGTAGGCCACGAAGAAGAAGAGCGTGCCGATGATGGAGATGGTAAATAGGAGCGCTACTTGACGCTCATGTCGCTTGGCTGCGCGCGGATCGCGGTCTGCGAGACGCGGACGATGGGGTGGTAAGCCCGGATCTGGGAATCGATCCTGAGCTACATCGTCAGCCTTAGCAACGGTGCCCGAGTTTTCGGGACTGCCGTGACTATGGTCGCCCATGTTTCTCTCTCATCCTTCTGTTAGGAATTTATGTACGTAGTGATGGTTACGGCCGAGGCCGCGTGTTTGCCTTAGGAAGGACGCGAGGTCAACCAAATGGTGAAGGCAATGATGATACCCAGACCTGCGGTCCAGGTGAACAGGCCTTCAGCAACTGGACCCAGGGAGCCCAGGGCTGCACCGCCAGCGGAACCATTTGCTTCAATGGTCTTCAGGAAGGTGATAACGTCACGCTTCTCTTCTGGGGTGATGTTCGAGTCGTTGAACACTGGCATGTTCTGTGGGCCGGTAGCCATCGCTTCGTAGATGTGCTTCTCGGATACACCGGTCAGGGTTGGTGCGAACTTGCCGCGGGTCAACGCGCCACCGGCAGCAGCCGCGTTGTGGCACATTGCGCAGTTCACACGGAAGACGGTGCCACCGTGGGCGGCGTCGCCCTGGGTGGTATCCAAGTATTCCTCATCAGGGATCGCTGGGCCTGCACCCAGGCTTGCAACATACGCTGCCAGCTGGGAGATCTGCTCGTCGTCGAACTGTACTGGCTTGACCTGGGCCTGCGGGCCCTGCATCTGCATCGGCATACGGCCGGTGCCGACCTGGAAGTCAACAGAAGCCGCGCCAACGCCGATCAGCGATGGACCGGAGTCAGAGCCTTCGGCATTCATGCCGTGGCAAGTAGCGCAGTTGGCGACGAAAAGCTTCTGACCTTCTTCTACATCGGCCTGCGATGCAGAAGTGGTCTCAGCTGCCTTCGCTTCGCTGATGTTACCGGCTGCAGTGTAAAGACTGCCGGTAATCAGCAATCCGAACAGAAGCAGGGCCACAGCGGCGAGCGGGTGGCGGCGCTTTTTCGAAAGAGCCTTCACTTGCTGGTTCCTCACTTAGTTTCTTTGGTGTGGTGTTGCCGTACTTCTTGTTGAGGCAACTAATGAATTTAAGTTGCTACTTCAAGAAGTAGATGATCGCGAACAGGGCGATCCAAACAACGTCAACGAAGTGCCAGTAGTAGGACACGACGATGGAGCCGGTTGCTTCGAAGTGACCAAACTTCTTAGCCAGCATCGCACGACCAATGATCAGCAAGAATGCAATCAGACCACCAGCGACGTGAATGCCGTGGAAGCCGGTCGTAATGTAGAAGGCCGAAGCGTAGGAGTTCGAGTCGAATGCCACGCCCTCGCTAACGAGGACAGCGTATTCGTAGGCCTGAACCGAAACGAAGATCGCGCCAAGGATGAAGGTAAGAATGAACCATTCAATCATTCCCCATTCCTTGAAGTTGAAAAGCCCACCGGAACGGCGAGGCTTGAATTCTTCGGCACGGAACACGCCTAGCTGGCACGAGAACGAGCTGGACACCAGGATGATGGTGTTAACCAGCGCGAACGGCACGTTGAGCTTGGCAGTTTCAGTCGCCCATAGTTCGGGCGCGGCAGCCCGGAGGCTGAAGTACATGGCGAAGAGGGCGGCGAAGAACATGAGCTCGCTGGAGAGCCACACCATCGTTCCCACCGACACCATGTTTGGGCGGTTCGGCGCATGTGGCGCCGTCGTATTTGGGGCATGAGTCGCAGTTGTCACACTGACATTATGTCTCTAAATGCCCCTCAGATACCAATGCAAAAGCGGGTTGGCAGAGGTTTGTTGCGCCACATCTTGGCAACATCCGCGGAAACATGCGGAAGTACAGAGAAAACTCTTTCTACAATTCGTAGAGCTTCGTCCGGCGAGTCTCACGAAACAATCATTTATGCAACGAAAGTGTTTCGTATTTAACCCCAGAAACTAGGCATTTTTAGCGACCTGAGCCACATCATCTAACGACATGAATTGGGTAGCGCCCCGGTGTCTGGATAGGCTTTCCCATGTGTCAACGAGCCTTGTAAACGAAAAGTTCCCGACGTGGCCAGATCTATTGGCCACCCTGATCAACGGTGGCGATCTCAGCCGCGAACAGGCCGCTTGGGCAATGAATGAGATCATGTCCGGCGAGGCGAGCGACGTTCAGATTGCCGGGTTCCTGGTTGCACTGCGATCCAAGGGTGAGACCGTGGCCGAATTGACCGGCTTGGTGGACTCCATGGTCGCCAATGCGCGCCCTTTGACCATCGATGCACAAACTTTGGACATTGTTGGGACCGGTGGCGATCGCCAGAACACGGTCAACATCTCAACGATGGCCACACTGGTGTGCGCTGGCGCCGGCGTGAGCATAGTTAAACACGGCAACCGCGCATCCTCTTCGTCCTCGGGTTCCGCCGACGTGCTTGAAGCATTGGGCGTCCGCCTGGAGGTACCAATCGAGCGCCTTGTAGAGGTGTACGACAAGGTTGGGATTGCGTTCTGCTTCGCCAACGTCTTCCATCCCTCGATGCGCCACGTTGCCGGAGCACGCCGTCAATTGCGCATACCAACCGCTTTCAACTTCATGGGCCCCTTGACCAATCCCGCATTGCCCAGCGCATCCGCCATCGGCTGCTCCGACATGGTCATGGCACCAATCATGGCGGGCGTTCTTGCAAGCCGTGGCGTGCGTGGCCTGGTCTTCCGCGGGGATGACGGACTGGATGAACTAACCACCACTGCAGCTAACCGCGTCTGGGAAGTGCGCAACGGCACGGTCACCGAGTTCACGTTCGATGCCCAGGACGTGGGATTTGCCCGTGCGACGCTTAATGATCTGCGCGGTGGAGATGCACTACATAACGCAGGGGTTGTACGAGATGTCATCTCCGGGACTCCCGGACCCGTTCGAGATGCGGTCCTCCTGAACGCGGCTGCCGGAATGGTGGCTTACAGCGATACTGCTGAAGGCAGTTTCGAAGATCGCATGCGGGCGGCGATTGGGAAAGCGGCGCATTCCATCGATTCCGGTGCGGCGGAGGCGACCTTGGAAGCCTGGTCCTCAACGACCCAGGCGATCGTAGGCGCGTAGCACCGTCAGATGCCAACAAAGCCGGTCTTTGGTTCGCGATTTTACAATCGCTGAACCGAAGGCCGGCTTTGTTCTTGAAAAGTCCTTAGTCGCCTAGGCCAAGGGAAAAGGCTGCTTCAAGATCATGTTCCGAATATGCGCGGAATGCAATGTGGGTCTGGGTGCCGCGGATGCCTGGAATCTTGGAAAGCTTATTGGCAATGACTTCGGCGAGGTCCTCGTGCTTGTTGACTCGTGCAATTGCAATCAAGTCCCAGTCGCCTGCTACGGAATAGACTTCGCTGATGCCCGAGATTGCGGAGATCTGCTTAGCGCATTCAGGGATACTGTCCGTTGCAGTCTGGATCATGACGAATGCGGTGACCATCACTGTGCCTTTCGGTTCTAACTTGTCGCCTGCCAGGAGGCGACTGATCTGGAATTAACTCTAGTCGAAAAGCAGCGAATGAGAGGCATGGGCGCATCGCCCCGCTTCGCATAGTACAATGATTTTAATTTGTAGATTCGGATACAAAGTTTTACAATTGTTCCATGATTGTGTTGACCATTGACCAGCGGCGTTCACGTTCCACCGAAGACAAGGTGGAGGCTCTAGTCAAGCAAGCTAATGCTACCGTTCCAGTGGTTCGCCCCTTCCAGCGAACCGCCGGCGATGAAGTCCAAGCTGTCTTGGATAACGCCAACGAAGCAATTCGCTTGGCAGTGATGATGGCAGCTTCAGGGGACTGGAGTGTCGGCATTGGCTTCGGGCAAGTTGAAACGCCACTGCCCGAAGAAACCCGTGCCGGACGGGGGCCTGCCTTTGAATATGCTCGTGTCGCAGTTGAGCGGGCAAAGAACACCAATGCGCATCTAGCTGTTCATGGACCGTCGCATGAAGCCACCCGCCTGGAAGCCGAGCTCCAGCTGACTGCCTGCATAGTTTCAAAGCGACGGGCCACGGCATGGGAAGCTGGCACTCTGGCCGATGAAGGCCTGACCCAGCAGCAGATTGCCCAAGAATTAGGAATCACCCAGCAGGCTGTCTCTTCTCGTCTGTCGGCCGCGCTATGGTTTGAGGCGAACCGAATGATGGATGAAGCTGCCAAATCGCTGAACCGACAGCTGAAGATGCTAAAGGAGCAGTAAATGCTTTGGATCGCTTGGGGGAGTCTGAGCCTGGCGGCGTTTGTCTCTTGCATAGCTGCCTACCTTGGCTATGCCATGGGCAAACGAGCTCGTGTCCGCGACTGGCTAGTTGTGGGCTCTGCCCTGTTCGCCATTCTCTCGGCCCTGCTGGCAGTTGCTTCTCAAACTTCGTTAGAGCAGAACGGGCTTTCGCCGGTGTACGCGATCGTCCTGAGTTCCATCTTTGCCATTAGTTTCGGCGGTCCGTTTACGGAACTTGTTTTCCGGCTTGCTGCGAAGAATGATCTCGAGCTCCAAAAGGAGGAGTCCGACCCTTCACCGCTTCGAGGCGGGCTGTGGATCGGACTCCTGGAGCGCACGGCCATCGTTGGAAGCCTCTGGGCCGGTTGGCCAGAAGGCATTGCCGTCGTCTTGGCGGTCAAGGGTCTTGGCCGGTTCTCTGAACTGAAAAACCATCGCGCCGCCGAACAGTTTATTCTGGGGACTTTCGCCAGCGGTCTCGTCGCTGCCGGTTCCTACGGGTGCGGCCTGCTATTTACCTAGCCGCTTAGCCACCATCGAGGTAACCAGCCGACGCCCCATCAAGAATGCGCCCAGAACCAGTGTCGCGACGATGATGAAGGGGAGTGCCGCAGTGGAATCCATGCCAACGCGAAGCGCAAGGCCCGCTGCTACGGTCACCACCCAGACCAGTACGCCAACAGGGAAGAGCTTGTTGATCGTGGTCCAAGGCTTGGACAGCAAGGTCACGACGACGTAGGCAACCAAGAACGGCAGGGCGGTCATCAGGATGCCGCCAATGCTCAAGGCATGCTCGTGTTCACGTCGACCGAGCAGGGCGAATAGAACAATGAGAACAACGTCGACAGCCATCCACAGCGGCCACTTACGAATAGAATCCTTCATGTACTCATCATAGGTTTACCCCGGTGTCCGTGAGTAATTCGGCGTTGGCTGGATCGTTGTCGGTTCAGACACAGAAGGTCGCCGTCGAGGCTCGCCCGAATGAGCTCACGGCCATGGTGGCCGCAGCTATTGTTCTAGCATTAGTCCTATGAAGATCTGGCCTGGCAATGCATGGATGCAAACGCACCAGATCGCCCTCTATTTATCCGCGATCACTGCCGGTTGCGTTCTCGGCCTGGCCTTGCCTGCCGCAAGCAAGGGTCTCGAGAACTCGGTTAACCCGTTCCTTGGATTGCTGCTCTACGCTACTTTCCTGGGCATGCCGCTGACCCGTTTTCCGGAGGCCTTCCGGGACACTCGCTTCATGGGTGCACTGTGCGCGGTCAACTTTGCCGTGGTGCCGCTCGTGGCCTTCGGGCTATCGCGAATAGTGGCGGGGGACCAGGCACTGCTCTTCGGCGTGCTGCTGGTCTTGCTAGCGCCCTGCATCGACTACGTTATCGTCTTTACCGGCTTAGCCGGGGGAGACAGCCAACGGTTGCTGGCGGCCACACCGCTCTTGTTGATCTTGCAGATGCTGCTCGTGCCGGCATACCTCTATATATTTGCTGGACCCTCGGCGATCGACGTGATCGTGCCAGCTCCTTTCCTGGGGGCACTGCTGGGACTGATCGTGCTCCCACTGCTGGCAGCAGCACTCACCCAGGCACTCGCCAAACGATTTACCTGGGCAGAGCCCATCGGGGATTGGGCCGACTATCTAATGGTTCCGTTGATGATGGGAACGCTATTTAGCGTGGTGGGCTCGCAGATCTTCACGGTGAGCGCAAGCCTGGGTCAATTAGGGCTGGCCATTATGGTTTTCGCCCTGTTTATCTGCATCATGAATGTCCTTGGATACTCCGCGGGGAAACTCTTCAAGCTGCCCACCGCCTCGCGGCGGGCAGTTACTTTCAGCGGCGTCACACGCAATTCTCTGGTGGTGCTTCCCCTGGCCCTGGCTTTGCCCGCGGAGCTGGAATTAGCTTCTGCCGTGGTCGTTAGCCAGACCTTGGTAGAGCTAATTGGAATGTTGGTGATGGTTCACTACGCACCGAAGCAACGCACCACCAAGTAGTTCGAGCCTTACCCTGCTATGTCCGGATTAAACAGAATTTGCCTGGCCAAGAACACATGGAAGTGACCGGGCCAGGCAAATTGGATTGAGGAGTCAGTGCATTCAGTGATGCCCAGGCGAAAGCAGCCTGCTCCTCATAGAATCCATGATTAGTGCTCGCCACCTGGAGGGCCAATGAAAAGCATGGCCGAGAAGATACCGGCAATAACGACGAATAGCAGGACCGTGGTCAGCGCCGGGCGGGCAACAAGCCAACGCATCGTCGCGTCGGTCCACTTGCGATCATCTGGATGATCGGTTGCTTCGGTACGCCAGGTACCTTCCAGCTTTCCCTTGCGTTCCAGCCACTTGTCGTAAGGAATGGTCAGATATGGGACGACGGCGGTCGCGGCAGCTCCAATGATCAGCGACTTCCTCCAGCGCTGATTCATGCCAATGAGCACAGCCATCGTTGCATAAGTCAGGAAGACAAAGCCGTGGATGAAGCCGGCAATGGATACAGGCCAATCACCAACCTTGACGACGTACTTCAAAATCAATGCGATGATCAGCATCGTCCATGTGACAGCTTCAGCGCGGGCAACTAGACGGTACAGGGCGCTTGGAGACATAGGGTGTTTTCTGTCCTTGAAGGTAGATAGGGGAGTAGTCCGGGAACTCGGTCAAGTACTAGCCTATCTGGCTCCCGGGATACCGCCGACATCCTGCCCTGGAACATGGAGTTCCCGGTTGACGCAGCACCTGCTAGATTTCTAGGCAGGCCCTCGCTGCAGGAAAGGCACCGCATGCACTTGGCCCCAGATGCCCCAATGCGCCTGCATCTGGCAGGATTGCCCCATGATCCACGCAGTAGTTTTCGATTTGGACGGAGTGATCCGCAACTTTCCCGAGGCCGCCACTGCTGACGTTGAAATGGAATATGGGTTGCCATCGGGCACTTTGAACGCGGCGGCTTTCGACCCTGCTCGCCTGGAAGGACTCACTACAGGTAAAATATCTCGTTTGACATGGATCAAGGAGATTGGGAAGAGCATTGGATCCACGGAAGCCGCCAACGCATGGGGTCGCATAGAGCCCGTTGTAGATCGCGATGTGCTGCAGCTACTCGACGATCTACAACGTGCAGGTATCACCACCGCCATTCTCACGAACGGCAGCGACACCATTGACATCGAACTTAAGCGGCAAGGAATCGCCACCCACGTCGCCCGAGTATTCAATTCAGCAAAAATCGGTTATCCGAAGCCAGACCGACGAGCATTTCTGCACGTAATCAATGCTCTGCACCTGTGTGCAAACCAGATCCTCTTTACCGACGATTCCGCCGGGAAACTTGTCGGGGCGACCGATCTCGGGATCCACGCACATCACTTTGCTTCCGCTGCGGATTTGAGGTCGGCATTGACCCGGCGCGGTGTACTCTAGCCGGATCGATCATCGTTTGGAATAACATCGAGGGGAGTGGCAAGAGGAAAGCGCCCTAGTTCTCGAATACCTCCTGATAAACGTCCCAGAATTGATC
The DNA here is from genome assembly GCF_044743685.1 of Glutamicibacter sp. NPDC087583. NCBI lineage: Bacteria > Bacillati > Actinomycetota > Actinomycetes > Micrococcales > Micrococcaceae > Glutamicibacter > Glutamicibacter sp. NPDC087583. Next base: position 1,046,860 of record NZ_JBIUWY010000001.1, read on the forward strand.
CATCGAGCGCGGAGCCCCAAGCAGGACGGCCTCCAGATACATGAGATGCGTTTCCCATCCCGCCAAGTAATTCGAGACGCCAACGCTGAGTTTGGAGTGGCTCAGCGCAAGTTCAGCTCCGAAGAGGCTCGACTGCAGAGTCAAACTAACCTCCGACACAGATTCTTCCGGAAACTTCCAGGACATCACGAGGGCGGATGCTGGCTCGACCTGTTCAATCCGGCTTTCGCAGATGTAGTTTTCCGCATGCTCGATCTGCACAGTAGAACCCACGCCAAGGCTTCCAGCGACGTGAGTTCCCAGCCAGAGTGGCAATGCCTGACGATCAATCATTGCGTGCCAAAGCCTGTCGGTCGATACGCCGAAGGACCACCTGAGATCCACAGATCCCGCCGAAGCGTCCGCGAACTTTCGAATGATGGGCATGAAAGGAGCCTGCTTCGATAGACGGGGCAGCCAGCACAAATGGCTGCAGTGAGACCCTGCGTGGGGAGTCGTGGATTTCCATTACTTTACATAATGTAGATTATCGGCTTATTCGCAATGTCGCTGGAAGTAGCCTTATTCGTCCATTTACGCCTCGGATTTCGAAGGCCGCTTACTGCTCAGCTTGTTGACGCTGATCCTGCAAATCCAGCCGGTGCCTCGCGAAGTCCAGGGTCTGCCGAATGAACTCGCGCGATCGCTCGTCATGCATCGAGTAGATGACATGGCGGCCGGACTTCCTCGTTTGCAATACACCGGCTGCTCGCAGCTTGGATAGCAATTGGCCGGCAACCGTTGGACTAACGCCGATCAACTGAGCCAAATCGGACAGGGAAAGATCGTCCATGGACAGCGCCCAGAGCATCTGGAGCCTTGCCGGATCCGACAAGGTTTTGAGTACCGTTGCCGACATGTCCAAAAGATCGCTGGAGACGATCTCGTCTTCAGCCGTTGGGACAATGAATTCGCTGGTCATCTCACGCGCTCCCTCTCCGCATTTCGCCCGCCCTGGTTCGATTCAACTGCTTCAACCCAGCTCTGTGGGTGTGTCCATTATGGCCACGGATCAAGATAAAGCGATAGGTATGCTCAAAATTCACAAGACTAAACAGGCTCGTAGCCATCTTTGGGAACACTCCCCTATTTAAATCATCCGTTTCGAAATAAATCGAAGGCTTCTTGACTAGGCACTTTAACGTCGCCTCGGCACCGCAAGGCATCCCTGCAAGCTGGAATGGTGGCGATTGCATCACAGAAGATTGGCCGCGTCTGCGCTCAGTGGCAAAATTTAGATATGGCTAATCCGTTGCTACGCATTCCCCACGGGAATAAGTACGCTCTTCAGATCCGCGAAGCTCTCAAGCTGCAAGGTATCGAAGTTGACCCGGTTCAGAGTGATCTGATCGACCTTCTAGGACGTACTTTGCGTACGACGATGACGGCAAAGCACCCTGGCGTCTACATTTATGGCCCTCCTGGTCGAGGCAAAACCCTCATCATCAATACCTTGGTCTCGGTGCTGCCTGAAACCACGACAGCGCGCTTCCATTTCCACGAGTTCTTCCAGCGCGTAAATTCCCCGGTCAACCGTGTCCCGGGCCAGCCGCTGGGCGCGATTTTCTCGCAAGGGCTTGAGCGCGAGCTCGCTGGACTGCAGTTGCTGGTCTTCGATGAGTTCCATTGCACCGAACCTGGCGACGCGATGTTCATGGCCAAGCTCATTCGGCATTGCACGGAACACGAGATCCAGCTGGTCACTACGTCGAACTACGGGCCGGAGAAGCTGCTTGACGATGACACTTTCCATCACCTGGTTCAGCCAATTATTGACCGGATCCAACGGGACTTCACTGTATTCTCACTGGATCATTCGGTGGACTACCGACAGCTCGCCGCCGATCCCGAGCAGGTCTTGGACGGGTATCGGAGAGGCACGCTTAATCTCTTCGAAGCACCAGGAGAACTGCCGGTCCACGATACGATGATCCAGATCGGCTACGACGAAATCGGGCCAGTCCACGTGAATGCGGATGAGATCTGGATCAGCTTCGATCAGATCTGCCGAACTCGCCGCAACACTGCCGACTATCTGGATTTGGCAAGCCGGTATTCGCGCTGGCATGTAACCTGCATCCCAGCTAGTGCCACCATGCCAATGGATGAGGAACGCCGACTGGCGAATCTTATCGATATCTTCTACGACAAGAACGTGGAAGTCCATCTGTACGCCGCAGACAATCTGGGCAATCTTGGACACATGCTGCATGACACTGAAAAGGCCCGACTCACCTCGCGCCTGGCTCAACTTCAGCTCAACGAATACGAACGGACTAGCGCTTGCCGATGAACACCGAGTACACCGCACAGGACATCGAGAATATAGTTCGAGAAGTCCTGGAGACTGCAGATGAGAACCTCATACTGCCTATTGTCCAGCTGGGACATCCCGTTCTCCGCCAGCAGGCGGTGGCCTACGAGCAGCAGCTTCCGCAGGAACTGCTCGAAGAACTCCTTGAAGCAATGCGCCAGACCATGTACGACGCCCCTGGCGTAGGACTCGCCGCTCCTCAGGTGGGTATCCCCCTGCAGATTGCCGTGCTCGAAGATCTCTATCCCATTCCGGAGGAAGCTGCCTCGCACAGAGAGCGTGAGCCGCTGGAGTACTTCGAGATCTTCAACCCCGTATATACGGCATCAACAGAGCGCGCGGCAGTCTTCTACGAAGGTTGCCTGTCTTTCGAAGGATTCCAAGGCGTAGTGAGCCGGGCCGCCGATATCACCGCCACTTATAAAGATCGGGACGGCCAGGAAATAACTCGAAGCTTCTCCGGTTGGCAGGCCCGCATTGTCCAGCACGAAACTGATCATCTGTCGGGCACTGTCTATATCGACAAAGCACTTACCCGCTCCTTGATTAACGAATCCGAACTGTGGCGCCATGAAAGCATGGACGTTGCAACGGCACAAGAGGTTCTGAAATTCTAATGTTCTCCGGCACCACGAACGTTACTTGCCCGGTCTGCGAGCAACCCCTTGGCTTCGAGGAATCTCGGGATAGAACCCTGAGTTGCGAAGCCGGGCATCGTTTTGATGCTGCCAAACAGGGTTACTTCAACTTCCTTACTGGCAGAGGAACGAACTTCCTCGAAGACACCTCGGCCATGGTCCAAGCCCGCGATGCTTTCCAGTCAAAGGGACATTATGAGCCTCTGGCGCGCGCGCTGTCCGAGCTGATCAATGATCATCACGACGGACATTCGCTTGACGTGCTGGATGCGGGCGCAGGTACCGGCTACTACCTGGGGAAGATTCTAGAGAACTCTCCTGCTGCTGAACTTGATGCTTTGGCTCTGGACATCTCCCGCTTTGCCATGCGTCGTGCCGCGAAGGTTCCAAGCACGCTCGCTGTGGTCTGGGATGTCTGGCGCAAATTGCCTACTGCCGACCGATCACGCGATGTGGTGATCAACTGCTTCGCACCGCATAACCCGGCAGAGTTCCAACGTGTACTGCGTACTGGTGGATTATGCATTGTCGTGACCGGCGAACCAGATCATCTCAACGAAGTCGTCGACCCGCTGGGCATGCTCACCGTAGGACAGGGCAAGCAAGCCGCCTTGGTGGAAAAATTTGCGGCTGAAGGCCTTAATCATCGCGGATCCAAGAATCTGACATATCGGATGAACCTGAATGCGGACGATCTCTATAACCTTGCATTCATGGGTCCGTCCGGGCACCACCTCTCCCCTGAAATTCTTCATCAGCAGACGCTGGCGTTGGGTTCCCAGCCTGTAACAGCTTCCTTTGGAGTACACGCATTCGTCACGCAGGGCTAGAAGATACCCCAAAATGACTACACCTTTTATCTGCCTTCTACGGCAGAATGTAGGAAAGACCAGTTACGACTGGTCAATGTCCTAACAGAATTTAGGTGAATGCCATGACAACAGCCGAATGGATCATCAGCAACGCTTGGGTGATCTGGCTGGCACTGTTCTTGCTGCTGGCGATCATCGAGATGCTTTCTCTTGATCTCTACTTCATCATGCTCGGCGTAGGTGCCCTTGGTGGTGTAGCGGTCGCACTGCTCAGTGGACCCATGTGGTTGCAGGTCCTTGTATTCTGCGTCATTTCATTGTTGATGATCTTCCTGGTTCGACCTATTGCCGTCAAACATTTACGGAAATCACCCGAGGGCTTCCGCACCAATATCGAGCGATTAATCGGTGCGGATGCACTTATTCTCGAGCCGACCTCGCGCATGTCGGGTTCGGCCAAGATCCGTGGAGAGATCTGGACCGCCCGTGCTGAATCCAGCGTTCCGACCATGAATCCCGGCACCTATGCCGTGGTTTCACGTATCGACGGGGCAACTGCATACCTCACCGCGAAGTCCCCTGACCCTGCTAACGGCTAGCTAGCCTGACGCCCCCAAATTCATCACTACTGCACAAGGAAAGAGAGTACGAACCATGAATTCAGATGGTTTTGGCTTGACTATTGTGCTTGTCGTTCTGGCAATCTTCGTGATTGTCGTCCTACTGCGCAGCGTGCGCATCGTGCCGCAGGCACGTGCTGGCATCGTTGAGCGCCTCGGCAAGTACAACCGAACCCTAAATCCCGGTCTGACAATCCTGATCCCCTTTGTGGATCGCTTGCTGCCGCTGCTGGACCTGCGTGAACAAGTTGTTTCCTTCCCGCCGCAGCCAGTTATTACCGAGGACAACTTGGTAGTTTCGATTGATACCGTGGTCTACTTCCAGATCACCGAGCCGCGTGCCGCGACGTATGAAATCGCTAACTACATCCAGGCCGTAGAACAGCTGACCACCACTACGCTTCGTAATGTCGTCGGTGGCCTGAATCTGGAAGAGGCCCTGACTAGCCGCGACCAGATCAACGGCCAGCTGCGTGGTGTCCTTGACGAGGCAACCGGCAAGTGGGGCATCCGTGTTTCCCGTGTCGAGCTGAAGGCTATCGATCCACCGCTGTCCATCCAGGACTCGATGGAGAAGCAGATGCGCGCCGAGCGTGACCGCCGTGCTGCCATCCTGACCGCTGAGGGCACCAAGCAGTCCTCCATCCTTACTGCCGAAGGCGCACGCCAGGCTTCCATCCTCGAAGCCGAGGGCGATGCACAGGCCGCAATCTTGCGCGCTGACGGCGAGTCCCAGGCCATCCAGAAGGTCTTCGATGCAATTCACGCCGGCAAGCCGGACCATGAGTTGCTCGCCTACCAGTACCTGCAGACTCTGCCGAAGCTTGCCGAAGGCACTTCGAATACCCTGTGGGTGATTCCAAGCGAACTGACCGAAGCACTCAAGGGCATCGGCGGAGCGCTGGGCGGCAACGGATCGGGCAGCAAGCCTGCCACTCCGGAATCGCCATCGGCCCCAGGTAGCAACCTGTAGCAACAGCTGGTTTAGAACCGATTAGCCGTCTGCGGCGAGGTGCATACAATGCACCTCGCCGCAGACGCGTATAATGGATGTTTTGGCACCAAGAATTATCTTCACCTCTAGTCGGAGGGAATTATTTCCGAGTGCCAAACGTTGGTACGTGTAGCGAATTCTTCAATCATCGCGGAGGGAAAACATGAGCGATCGCAGCCTACGAGGCATGCGCCTGGGTGCACAGAGCATGGAATCTGAGGCAGGTGTGGAGCCGGCTGCCCGTCAGCGTGTGGAATACCGTACCGAAGAGGGCGAGACCGTCTTCGTCGTCTTTGCTGCCGAAGCTGAAATTCCAGCAACCTGGCACACCAAGACCGGTAAGGAAGCCAAGCTCGTCCACGGCGAAGCCAAGGCCGAAGAACCGGGCAATGAAAAGCCTGTCCGTACCCACTGGGACATGCTTCTTGAGCGCCGTTCCGAAGAAGAACTGGAAAAGACTCTGGCAGACCGCCTCCAGCAGCTGCGCGCTGCTCGCGGGGAAACTGCCTAATCTCCCCCACGCACGGTTCCATGCTGCCTTAGCATGGCCGTAGGGGCTTGGTTGAGGGCTGGGTTTGATGACCGATGGTTATCAAACCCAGCCCTCACTCTTTTGCCTGTCTGCTATGGGGCTCAAAGACCACGCCCAGTATTTTCAACTGCGTCAAAGAGCCTGCATGAAATTGCGCGGCCAGCGCCGCCGGCCTAAGCAGCTTCGTAGAAGCTATCTTCATCCTGCACAGTCCGCCTTTGGGGCGGTGGGCTGGTTTGTATTTCACTGCCTGCCCGAGACCTGATGATGATTCCTGGTTAAGCGAACTGGCGTGCAACGATCCATCGTTGCACGCCAGTTCGCTTAACCACGGGTATTACTTCTTGGAAGTCAGCTTCTTCCACCGGGCGCCCAAGCCCCAGCGGGTGACATTCCACATTGCTTCGAACACAATGTTGCCGCTCATCTTCGACGCGCCCAGTTCGCGCTCTACGAAGGTCACGGGAACTTCAACGATCGTCTTGCGCAGCATGGCCACGCGGAAGGTCATGTCCACCTGGAAGCCGTAGCCGCGCGACTCAACGGCGTCAAAATCGATTGCTTCCAGGGTTTCGCGCTTGAAGGCGCGGTAGCCTGCGGTGATGTCGCGCAGAGGCAAGCCCAGCATGGTGCGCGAGTAGAAGCTGCCGCCGCGCGAGATGATCTTGCGCAGCATTGGCCAGTTCACGACTTCGCCGCCCTTGACCCAACGCGAACCGATTACGAGATCTGCGCCCGCGGCACTGGCTTCCAAAAGGCGTGGAAGCTGCTCTGGCATATGCGAGCCATCGGCATCCATCTCTACCAGTACGTCGTAGTCGCGAGCCAACGCCCATTCGAAACCTGCAATGTAGGCGGCTCCCAGGCCATCCTTGCCGGTACGGTGCAATACGTGGATATTCGAGTCCTCAGCAGCCATCTTGTCTGCAAGTTCTCCGGTGCCGTCAGGCGAGTTATCATCAACGATCAATACATCCGAGTCAGGAACTGCGGTACGCAAGCGTCCTACGGTCAGCGGGAGCGACTCCAGTTCGTTGTAAGTCGGAATGATTGTAATGACGCGCACGCGGCGGCACCTTTCTGGGTATACAACACAAAGCCTCTTGCCTGCTCGGCGTCGACTGCATGGCTTATGCAGGACACCGGGTCGAAAAGAGTTAATCCAAACTCAAAGTATAGTCATCATTTGCCAATCAGCGCGCTGGAGACACCGCATTAACGAACGATCCTCAGTGACTTCGGCCCTATTCTCCACGCCGAAAGGCACAGAGAATGTTATCTAAGGTCACTGAGGATCGTTGTTTAAATTGCGTAGTTTCCAACGCAATGCATGTGCATCTCGAAGAGGCGCTTAGACCAGCCTAGTGGGTACCCCACCTAGGCTGTCAACCATCAAATGACTTCACTCTTTACCTAGACACCACTAGTCAGGGCAAATTTTGCGAATTCATTCTGCTTATTGAGCATCTGTTTCGCTTTAAGCCGATTCGCTTGGCTCAAGGGTATTGAAAAGCGTGATTCCAGCGCGTACTGTACGCAGGCACTGCGGAATTTCCTCATCAACGACCGGAAGCATCGGAGTTCCAGCTCGTGCATCGGTACTCCAAGAACTGATTCGGACGTCCGGAGTTTGCACAGCAAGTTCAGAGGCAGTCCACACTGCAAAAGTCGCCGGCGCGCCGATCACGAGCTGCCCGGCGAACGGGTTCATCTCGCCCATGGCGCGGTAGGTGGATCGGGTTTGAGCCAAGAAGGCCGCACGAGCCGAAATGCGAGCCTCAGCATTCGTCATGTTCATGCCGGCGCGAACAACCTGCCAGCCATCAACCTCCGTTACCGGAGCATCAGAGCCAAGCACCATTGGCACACCAGCCGAAAGCATAGCGGAGAGGTTGTTCATCGATGCTGCGCGCACCCCCAGGCGCTGCGCGTACATGCCGTTCGAGCCGCCCCACGCCTGGTCGAAGACCGGCTGCATCGAAACCATGATGGCGTACTGCAGCAAACGGGCCCGCGAGTCTTCATCAACCATCTCGACATGCTCCAGACGGTGCCGGCACATCTGCAGCTTAGCTGCCCCAATCTGCTCAGCAGCCAGGTCAAAACCTGCCAACACCTCGTCCAGGGCGCCGTCTCCGATCACATGGAACGAGGCCTGGATCTCCCGGGAACTGCAAGCGACCAGGTGGGCCGCAATTTCGTCACGCTTCAGATACAGGGTGCCGCGTTCGCCCGGCTGATCGCTGTAGTCTTCGCGCAGGTACGCCGTGTGGCTGCCTAGCGAACCATCCACGCGAAGATCGCCACCCAAGCCCAGCACCTTTCCCGTTGGGAAGGATGCGACCAGCTCCTGGGCGATGTCTGCATCGCTAACCAGTTCGCCCCAGTAGGCATGGACTTGCGGCAGTTCAGGGTTGTCGATGGCCAGCAACTGCTCCAGCGCCTCTCGGCCCTCAATATGCGGGGCCGCCATCTCCACAACGCTGGCGAAACCACGCGAGGCGTAGTGCTCCAGTGCCAGGCGCTGGTATTCCTGTTCGGCCTTCTGCGTATTGGTGAGTGCTTCACGCACGGCGTCGTGATCCGCACCAGAAATGATGCCAGCGGCGAGGTGGCCCAGGTCCAGCAGATCCAGCAGTTCCCGATTGACCAGGGCACTGTGCACATCGCGACGCGCCAGGTAATAGCCGCGGCCTTCCGCGGCACTGGTCAGGTCGGTTTCCGCGGGCAGCTGCTGGTCAGCCCAGTTCGAGTTGTCCCACCCCTGAGCCAGGACCAGCTTGGTCGACTTCTGCGCCTGCTCGGCGACGAGCGAAAGCAGCGAAGAAGCCGAGGTTGCTGCACCCAAATCGGCTCCCGAAAGGGTGCGGCCCAAGGCGGCAAGGTGCGTGTGGGATTCGACGAACGCCGGGGTAATCAAACCACCATTGAGGTCGACCACTTCGTCGACGGCAGACGCGTGGCGCTCGGCTGCGTCCTCGCCGCCCAACCATGAAATGGTGTCGCCGTCCACCACCATTGCGGTAGCAAATGGATCGGCCGCTGAGTAGATGGACCCGTTTCGGTAGAGTGTTTTTGCCATCAGCGTCTCCCTTTTCTCGTGCACTGGCTAATAAGTTTTTCGGCTGGACCTGCTGGCTAGTCCAGCACGTTCGAGTAGGCCACTACACCGCGCTTGATCTGGTCTACTGCCTTGTAGGCATTGCGAACCAGCAATGGCGGAAGGTCGCTATTCTTTGCGAACTGGTCCAATGTGTCGATGACCTGCTTGGCCCAGCGCACGAAGTCACCCGGTGCCAGATCGGTACCGCGCAGCGCGCTGTTCAGGCTCGAACCGCGGGCCCACTTGTACATTGGCCAGATCAAACCGGATTCCGGTGGAGCGGTCGGGTCAAGGCCCAAGGCCTCTTCAGCGTCCGATAGCTCGCCCCAAATCCTGATGGTGCTATTCCAGATGTCATCGATCTTGCCCGTTGGCATTTTCGGATCGGCACGGTCCCCGTCGCGGCGTGCCTGGTAGACCAGGCTGGCGACAACCGCGCAGAGTTCTTCCGCATTGAGCTGCGTGAGCTTGCCGGTCTCCAGGATTTGGCTGGTGAGCAGATCTCGGTCGCCATAGATGCGGCGCAGGCGGCGGCCCGAGTCGGTCAGCGCGAAATCTTCGCCGCCCTCGGAAGGCACGAGGTATTCGAACTGCTCGAGCACTTTGCAGACCTTGTCGAACTGCGTGGCAATGGTATTGGTTCGCCCGCGGATGGCGCGACGAGCCTTGTCCGTGTCCTTCTTCAGCTTCCAGTACCTGTCGGCCCAGCGCATGTGCTGGTCCTTCTCCGAGCAGGCGTGGCAAGGATGGTCCTTGAGCTCCAGGCGCAGTGCGTTGATTTCACGCTCGAAGGAATCCGAGCCTTCGAAATCGAAGCTCTGGGCGTCCTGGCGTGGAGGACGCGACTCGTAGATCGCGTTGCGCAAGGATGAAGCAAGGTCCCGGCGCTCCTTCGGTGTGCGCCCGTTGAACCCCTTGGGAATCTTGATCCGCGAAATGATCTGCACTGGTCCGTTGAGGTCTTCCACCGAGAGCCGGCGAAGCTGCGCTTCTTCGGTCAGCACGGTGTGTCGCGGGTTGTACATGGCCTTATCAAGCTCGACAACCACGGCGCGGCCGAAGCGGCGGCCACCTGGCAGGTCCACCACGTCGCCGCGGATCACGGCCTGCAGGGACTGCTCAGCTGCCGAACGGCGCTCGTGGCGGCGGTCCTTCGCAGCGTTCTTCTCGACCTGGGCCAGGTTTCGTTGGAGTTTCAGGTACTCGATGAAATCTCCGAGATGGCATTCCATCGACTTGGCGTAGCCGGCCAGGGATTCTTCCTTGGAACGCACCTGGCGCGCCATGCCCACCACGGAACGGTCCGCCTGGTACTGGGCAAAGGAGGTTTCGAGGATTTGACGAGTCTGTTCACGGCCAAACTGCGCCAGCAAGTTGGTGGACATGTTGTAGGTCGGACGGAACGAGGAATTCAGCGGATAGGTTCGCTTCGAAGCGAGTCCTGCCAAGGATTCCGGTTCCAGGTCGGGGTTCCAGACAACAATTGAATGGCCTTCGACGTCAATGCCGCGGCGCCCGGCACGGCCGGTGAGCTGGGTGTACTCCCCCGAAGAGATCTGCACGTGGGATTCGCCGTTGAATTTGACCAGTTTTTCCAGCACGACCGAGCGTGCTGGCATGTTCACGCCCAGTGCCAGGGTCTCGGTTGCGAACACCACCTTGATCAGGTTGCGTGCAAAGAGGTCTTCAACGATTTCCTTGAAGATCGGGAGCAGGCCGGCGTGGTGGGAAGCGAAGCCGCGAACCAGACCATCGCGCCAGGACCAGAATTCCAGTACGTCCAGGTCTTCGCTGGGGATCCGGTAGGCGACTTCATCCAGCGCTTGCGCGATCTCGGCGGCTTCTTCATTGGTCGTCAGGCGCAGGTCAGCCATGGCGCACTGCTGCACGGCCATATCGCAGCCCTTGCGGGAGAAAATGAAGAAGATAGCTGGCAGCAGAGCAGCCCGGTCAAGCTTCCCGATAACCGCTGGACGGTTGATGCGGTGCCCCATGCCTGAACTGCGCTGGGGGCCGCGGCCGCCGCGACCCCGGCCGCGCTGCACTCGGCCGCCAGGGCTGTGGGAGCGTACGAGTTTTCGCAGTTCGGGGTTGACCGAGGCCTTTGAATCGTCTTCAGCCACCTTGTCGAAGGCTACGTCTTCGGCAAACAGGTCGACCACGTTAGGGCCGACCATGACGTGCTGGAAGAGCGGCACCGGGCGATGCTCGGAGACGATGACATCGGTCTGGCCCCGGACGGTATCCAGCCAGCCACCGAATTCCTCGGCGTTGGACACGGTTGCCGAGAGTGAAATGATCTGCACGTTGGACGGCAGATGGATGATGACTTCTTCCCATACGGCACCACGGAATTTATCGGCGAGGTAGTGGACCTCATCCATGATCACGTAGCCCAAGCCGTCGAGGGTTTGGGAATCCGCGTACAGCATATTGCGCAGCACTTCGGTGGTCATGACGACGATCTGCGCTTCGGAGTTGATGGAGGTGTCGCCGGTCAGCAACCCGACCTTCTGCGCTCCATAGCGATTGACCAGTTCCGAATACTTCTGGTTGCTCAGCGCCTTGATGGGCGTGGTGTAGAAAGCCTTGCGGTTCTCGCCTAGAGCCTGGTAGATGGCGTATTCGCCAACAACAGTTTTTCCGGCGCCGGTGGGCGCAGCGACCAGTACGCTGTGCCCTTCTGCGACCTTCTGGCAAGCTTCGGCCTGGAATGGATCCAGGTCGAAGGAGATGCTTGCCCGGAATCCAGGAAGTGCAGTGCCGTTTTCGACCTGCCGTGCCTTGGAATTCGCGTAGCGTTCCGCGGGTGAAGTCACTTGTGGTCGTTCACTTTCTTGCCCTGGTTCAGAGCTGGGATTTAGGTTCGTCAATCGAGCTAGGGGTTTCAATGCCAGAAGTTTCACCAGCTGCTAGGCGTTCATTCTCGGCTTCCCGTGCCGCCAGCTTCTTTGCGCGCTTCTTGTCGTTGAAGTGGCAGATCAAGGTGGCAACGGCGAAGGTGAGGAACAACGGTCCAGCCAACGCGAACATGGTGATTGCATCGCCGCCTGGTGCTGCCATAGCGGCAACCAGGGCGATGAGGAAGACGGTGATACGCCAGTTCTTCAAGATGAGCTTGGCTGGCAGGACGCCAACCATGTTCAGGCCAACCATCAGTACCGGTACCAGCATGGCCAAGCCGAATGCCAGGAGCAGGCGGAAGATAAACGGCAGGTACTCGGAAATGTTCAGCAGGTTATCCGAGTTCTCCGGCGACAGGCTAATGAAGAATTCCAGCGCAAACGGAAGAACGAAGTAGGCCATCGCCACGCCGCCAAGGAACAGCGGAACCGCGGCTGCTACGAAGCTGTAGCTCAATCGGCGCTCGTTCTTTTTCAGTCCCGGCACGATGAATGCCCACAGCTGGTAGAGCCACACCGGCGAGGAAACGATCAGGCCGACGAACAGCGCCACCTTGATCATGATGTCGAAGGGTGACATCACCGCGGTGAACACTACCGAGCCGCCGGCAGCTTTCACAGGCGCGATCAGCAAGGCAAGCAGCCAGTCGTATACGAAGAAACCGGCTACCGTGCCCAAGGTCAGCGCGATGAGCGACTTGAATAACCGGTTCCGTGCTTCAATCAGATGCTCTTTGAGAGCCATCCGACCTTCTGCGTCCTTGGCCCGCTTCTTCTTGCTGCGCGGGTTCTTGTCTTTATTTGTTGCCACTGAAGAGGTCTACGAGTTGTTCTTTTCGTTGGGGTTCGGATCATTGATGGTGCCATCAACGGTTTCAGATTTAGGATCATCATCCTTCATCTGGCGAACCTCGGACTTGAAAATGCGCAGCGACTGGCCCATCGAGCGAGCCAAGCCTGGAAGCTTTGGAGCGCCGAAAAGCAGCAGTGCAAGCACGATAATGATGACCAAATGCCATCCCTGTAAGCCACCCATGTGGATTCCCTTCTCTCTATCTAAAGTCTACGTCAGAACAAGCCAAGATCGCGCATGTTCTGAGCTTGGCCGCGCTGTGCGCGACGTGCGACGCGGCGAACTCGACGCGCCTCGATTCTTTCAGCTTTGCCCTTATCGCGAAGCTTTTTGATCTTCTCCGGATCCGCGTGCGTGGCATCGGTTCCGTGCGGGTAGCGACGAGGGTTCGCAGCGTACTCGACGACGGTGCCCTCCTGGCTTAAACCGGCGCTGATGTGATCCGCAGCGTCGCCCAGGCCCTCGACGACCGCCATTCCCCGTTTGAACAAACGGAAGCCGGCAAGTGCCGCAACAAGTATTGTCGCCAAAACGAGCACAGTCCACAAAAGTACCCAAAACCACCAAGGAAGCATCTATTAATCCTCATACATTGCGATAGCCTCGTCCAACCAGTTCACTACCTGTTCGCGCGTAGCGTCAGGAGAGACCACAGTCAGTTTACCGCTATGGCGAGCCACGAGCGGCGCAGCTACCTGGTGATCCGAGAACCGGACGTTGGCCAGATACCCCGTACCGACCTTCCCCGTGGACCAGGAAAGAGGATGGAAAGCTTCGATAACCGGTAAGATCTCGGCGTCTACATAGACCATGACCTCTAAGTCATCGTCGTTGGAGGCATACCGGATCTGGACATCTTGCTGGTCTTCATGCCGAGCCGCCAGCTCGAATTGTTCACCGGCAGTTTCCACACTTAACATCCGGTCCACCCGGAAAGTTAATAGGCTCTGGCGCTTTCGGCACCAAGCCCGCAGGTACTGCACCGCTCCGTCTTCAATGAGCCGGATCGGTTCCACATCGCGAACCTGGTGAGTTCGCGAACGGGCCGAGTAATAATCGATGCTCACGACGTCTTGGGAACGAATCGCCTGAATCAGCTGCTGCGGAATATCGTTCTCGCGCGCCTTGGACAGTGCGAAGCCCAGCGCCCCGCTCCAGCCGTCAAAACGGGCCACCGCGGAATTCACCTTGGCCAGTGCCGCGTCGAGCACCTGCTGGTGCTCGAACTCGGGAATGCTTGCCAGGGCGTTGAGCCCGCCGAGCACGGCTACTGCTTCCAGCGGCGCCAGCTTCTGCGGCTCGGCCAGCAGGGCTGCATTGGAGATCGTAACGGTATCGGATTCAACGTCGCCGTCATTGACGTTGATCAGTTCGTCATGCTGGCCGTACGGGACACCGCACATCATGATCATGGCCAGCTCTTCACGAACCTTGGCAACGCTCATGGAGTAGCGTTCTGCCAGCGCTTCGATTTCTACGGCACCATGGGCGTGCACATACTGGATCATGTCGATATTTCGCATGACCTGAGTTGTGGTGGTGCCACGGCCGGTGGCGCGATGCGGACGGAACTTCACCTCTGCGTAGGCATCCTGGTTGCCCTGGCTGGTCTGGGAGCTGCGCGCGTCGCGCAGAATCCGGCGCACCTGGGCCACCAGTTCGGAGGGTTCCAGGACTTTCACGGCCGGACCATAAGCTGCCAGCTGCTGGGCAAATGAATGCGGATCCGCATAGCCGATCTGCAGCTCATCCTGATCGCTGCGGCCATTTACTGCCTGGGCGCGCAGCGGGATTGCTTCATCGCCCAAGAGCCGCACCGTTGCCACCAGTCCCGGATTCTGCAGGTCGAAATCCTGCAAGACCTGGGTCATGTCGAAATCCTGGGGGCGGGCGTGGTACTGCCCGTCGGCGTTAGCGCCGCCATGCCGGTAATTCGTGAACTTGCCCTGAACCCGCGAGAGGCGGAAGACACGGGTATCTTTCCGCGTGTGGTCATAGCCGGTGAAGTACCAGTTGCCGTAGCGCTGCCCGATCCCCCACACATCAACAATTCGTTCGCTCTGTGCGCCGCCAGAGGACGTATAGGCGAACTTGAGCGTGTTGCGGTTGAAGACCGCCAGGGCGCATTCGCGGAAGTTCGGTTCATCCATGGAAAGGCGTGGTACCAATGAGCCGGCCAACGGAGCGACCGGCGAGGCCACGCCATCATGGCCGGTGACTCGGGCCGCGGCATTGAGCCCCAATGACTGGAGCTTGGTGTCTTTCCAAAGGCTCGCGGCCAATGCGACCAGGCCGGCTTCTGCGGGGCTGAATTCCACCGGCGGCAAGAACCACTCGGTCGTGTCGATGCTGTAGTACGTAACATCGTCGATTACTTCTTTGTCCAGCTGCAACCCGAAGTCATTGCGGATATCGTCCTTGAGGCGATCCAGCGCCTTCTCTCGGGTCTCCTTGGTACCGCCTGGCACCAAATAGGATCCAATGCGGTCGGCGTTGAACTTCCGTGATTTAGTTGCCAGCGCATAGATGAGGCTGGTCAGGCGTTCTGCCTTGCTGGGTCCCGGGGATTGCTTTGTGCTCACGTGCCTAGACTAACCAACTTTCGCCGATAAGGATGACTTCTGGGACAGCAATGGCCCCGATTATTTAATCGAGGCCATTGCCAGCACTTGGAATTACTTGGTGCCCATCAGATCCACAACGAAAATCAGTGCTTCGTTAGGCGCAATGGCGCCTGGGGCGCCACGCTCGCCGTAGGCCAGGTGCGATGGGATATCCAGTCGGCGACGGCCGCCGACCTTCATGCCCAGCAGGCCCTGGTCCCAGCCCTGGATAACCATTCCGACACCCACTGGGAAGTCGAGGGTCTGCCCGCGGCCCCAGGAAGAGTCGAACTCTTCGCCGGTGGACCAGGCAACGCCTACATAGTGCGCTTCAACGGTGGTGCCTGGGGTGACCTCGGCGCCGGTTCCCTCGACCAGGTCGGTGATGACCAGTTCTTCAGGAGCGTCGGTGCCCGGGAAATCGATCTCCGGCTTGGTGCGGTCGTAGTTGCGTTCTCCGAACGACATAGTCACGGCCTTTCTGTTACTTGCTTTCGCTTACCTTGTCTAATTCTACGTAGAAGACCAGTGGTCCTGCAGGACGCCCCTGGGCTTCAGCTGTTTCGCCGTAGGCCAAGTCCGTTGGGACAGTCAGCAAGACCTTGCTGCCTTCCTTCAGACCCTGGAAGCCCTGCAGCCAGCCCTGGATGACTCCGCCGGCCATATCGGCTTCGAAGCCTTCTTCGTTGCCGAAGTTGCCGTCGAACTTCTTGCCATCTTCCCAGCGCACGCCGTGGTAGTGGGCAGTGACCTTGGACGTTTGGCCAACCGCTGGGCCGTCGCCTTCTTCAAGGACGTCCGCTGCCAGGCCTGCCGGGGCTTCGGTGTCCTTGGGGATGGTGATCTGCGGATCGCCCTTGCCGGTCTTCACGGTGGGGAGCTTGCCGTCGTCCTTGAGCTGCTGGACTTCTTCCTTGCCCATCGTCTGGCTAGGGCTCTTGGAGTCCGCAATCTTGATCACGATCAGCCGTTCGGCACGCGAGCCTTCGGCCGGTTCGGCGATGGACCCGTCCGGCTGCTGAACGCCTTCGATGGCTGCGTAAGCGATCCAGTCGCCAATCTGGGACTTCAGCAGGGTTTCGTAGAGCTCGGGCATCTGCTCCTTGAGCGTCTCGTCAACCTTCATGGGAGCCGGATCAGCAGTGAAGTTCTCATTGGTCAGCAGGCCGTCGATGGTCTTGTACAGGCCCGACTGGATCTGGATGGTGTCGCCTTCCTTGATGTCGGAACCCTCGCCCTCCACCACGGTGACTGCTTCTGACTTTTCGGTCAGGAGCGGCGCATCGAATTTGACCTCAGGTGCGGACTTGCTATCTTCTGCTGGCTTGACGTCGATGCCGCTCAGGGATGACGAACCCGAACCGCAGGACGCCAGGGCAAGGATGGACGCGGTGGCGCATACTGCCAAAACTTTTCGCACGAATCTTCTTTCCGGTTGGACTAGCTGGTCATGCATTGCGGGCTTGCACAGGGCAAGGCCCGTAATGATCTGCGTCCAGCTTAGAGGTTTTTGCTGTGTAAATACTTGTTTCCAGCTAGCTAAAGCTGCTGGCCCATCAGCTCAATGAGCTCGTCAATCTGTGAATTGGTGGTTGCGAACGGGTCCTTGCACAGCACAATTCCGCCCGGGCCATCCTCATACTTCATGTGGACCCAATCGGCGCTATAGCGTCGCCCATTGGCGCGGGCGGCGCGAATGAATTTGCTTCGCAGTGCCGCGCGTGTCGTGGCTGGCGGGTTGTTCACAGCCTGATTGATTTCAGCGTCGGAGACGACTGCGCTGGCCAGGCCGCGGCGCTTGAGCAGGTGGAACAGGCCGCGCTGCGGGTCGATGTCATGGTAAGTCAGGTTCAGCTGCGCGATCCGTGGCGCCGAGAGCTCCAGGGAGTTCTTCTGGGCATAGCCCGTGAGCAGCTTGTGCTTGATCGCCCAGTCGATGTCCCGGTCGATCAGCGAGAAGTCCTGGCTTTCCACTGCGTTCAGCGTGCGTTCCCACAATTCCAGGACGGTATCCACCTGGTCGTGGTGCGCGCCGTGGCGGGCGATGAATTCCTTGACGGATTCGAAGAGGATCCACTGGATCTGCAGTGCGGTCGGTTCGTCGCCGCCCATGAGCCGCACCACGGTCTGGCCAGTGAAATCGTGGGAGATCTGGCGGATGGAGCGAATCGGGTTTTCCAGTCGCAGATCGTGGTAGATTTCGCCGGATTCGATCAGGCGCAGCACCAGGTCGGTGGCGCCGATCTTCAGCAGCTGGGTGGTTTCGCTCATCGACGAGTCGCCCACTATGACATGCAGCCGGCGGTGGTACTCGGCATCGGCGTGCGGCTCATCGCGGGTATTGATGATCGGACGCGAGCGCGTTGTGGCCGAGGAGACCCCCTCCCACATGTGATCGGCGCGCTGGGAGAAGACGTACTTGGTCTGCTCTTCATCGGTGATCAGATGCCCGGCACCGCACAATAGCTGGCGGGTGACGAGGAAAGGGATGAGCATGTCAGCGAGGCGCTTGAACTCGATTTTGCGTGGAATCAGGTAGTTCTCGTGGCAGCCATAGGAGTTCCCGGCGGAGTCCACATTGTTCTTGAACATGTAGATCCGGCCTTCGTGGCCTTCCTCGGCCAGCTGGTCCTCTGCCTGGTCAACGAGGTCCAGCATGAACGCCTCCCCTGCGCGGTCGTGGGCGATCAGCTGCTTGAGCTGGTCGCATTCCGCGGTGGCGTACTCCGGGTGCGAGCCCACATCCAGGTAGAGGCGCGAGCCGTTCTCCAGGAACACATTCGAACTGCGCCCCCAGCTGACTACCGGCTTGAACAGGTGCCGTGCGGCATCCTCCGGGGTGAGCCGGCGCCCATCCGACGGGACATAATTCAGCCCGAATTCGGTTTCCAGACCAAAGATTCTGCGATCCACGCGAAGCTACTTCCCCTCAACTGCGGTTCCGCCACATTGGCCAGAACACGACTTCCAAAGCTGTGTGCCCGTTGGGGCTTACTGGCCGCCCTTTTGCACGAATCCGCGGACGAACTCTTCAGCGTTGGATTCCAGCACCGAGTCGATCTCGTCCAGCAGGTCATCCACGCCGGCGGACTGGCCGGTGGTGTTCACCTGGACCTGTTCCGTTTCGGCCTGCTGGTTCTGGGTGCTGCGGCGGGCCGAGAAGCTTTCCTGAGTCATCGTTTTCTCCTAAGTCGTCGTGAATCCCGGAATTACGCGCCGAGACTCATACCTATTCTGCGCCGATTAGCGACGCCTGGCCAATTCGTCGATAAATTCCGCAATCTCCAGCTGCGTGTCGAACAGCTCGCCAACCTGCGCACGGGTTCCGCCCAGCGGTTCGGGCATGTGGAAGCGGCTGATCTTGCGCGCCCCGGGGACGGCGAAGGACAACGCATCCCAGTTCGCTGCGACCACGTAGGGCGCATAGCGCTGCAGGGTCATGCCGCGCAGGTAGGCCCGGGTATCTTCCGGCGGGCTGGCCACGGCTTGGTTGATCTCCTGCTGGCTGAAGATCCTCTGGATGGCCCCGCGTTCGGCCATGCGGTAGTACAAGCCCTTGTCGGTCCGCAAATCAGCCCATTGCAGGTCCAGCATCGCCACGCGTGGATCGGACAGCTCAAGCTGGTGGCGCTGGGCGAAGCCGTTGACCAGCTGGTATTTGGCGATCCAGTCAATCTGGTCTGCCGCGTCCATCGGGTCGCGCTCGAGCAACTCCAGGATCTGCGCCCAACGGCTGAGGATCTCGGTGGTGTCCGGATCATCAATGCCGCGTGCCGCACAGTAGTTTTCTGCCGCATGCAGGTAATGGCGCTGGATTTCAATGGCGGTGAGCTGGACCCCGCCGCGCAACCGCACCTTGGCCTTCAGGGTGGGGTCGTGGCTGATTTGCTGCAAGGCCAGGACCGGCTCGACCAGTTCCAGCTGCGGGGCCATCCCCGCTTCGATCAGCGAGAGTACCAAGTTGGTGGTGCCCACGCGCAGCAGGGTGGAGATCTGCCCGAGGTTCGCATCCCCGATGATCACGTGCAGGCGGCGGTACTTGTCCCAGTTCGCGTGCGGTTCATCGCGGGTGTTGATGATCGGGCGGTTGATCGTGGTTTCCAGGCCCACTTCCGCCTCGAAGAAGTCGGCACGCTGGGAGACCTGGAAGGCGGCGCGCTCGTTGAGCATGCCCTGGCCCACCCGGCCGGCACCGCAGAAGATCTGCCTGCTGGCAAAGAACGGGGTGAGCCCGCGGACAATCGAAGAGAACTCGATGCCGCGCGGCATCAGGTAGTTCTCATGCGAGCCGTAGGAGACCGACTTGTTATCGGTGTTGTTCTTGTACAGCAGCAGTTCCCCGCTGCCCATGCGCTGGGCGGCGGCCGCGGCGCGGCGCATCACTTCATCGCCGGCTTGGTCCCAGAGCACCGCATCACGCGGGGTCATCGATTCGGGGCTGGAGTATTCCGGGTGGGCGTGGTCGACGTACAGGCGTGCGCCGTTGCCCAGGACCATGTTCATCACGACATCCGTGGATTCCTTCTCCTGGTAGAGCGTTGAACCCAGATGCGCGTCGTTGCCATCCAGCGCAATGGATTCGGCGGTCCAGATGCCCTCGTCGTCCAGCCCCGGCTCCAGGTCGGTCAGCTGGCTCGGATGCGCTTGGGCCCGGTCCATGGCGAATCCGCGCGCATCTTGCAGCGGGGATTCGTCGCTGTAGTCCCAGCGTGCTGCCTTGGCCGCCGAATCCTGCTCGGCGACCAATTGCGCGTAGGCGTCAACGATCTGCGCCGAAAGCACCGTGGCGTTGGCCTTGGGCATGTTCGGGCGGATAATTCCGTATTCGGTTTCCAGGCCGACCAGCCGACGTGCGCTCATTTGCCGGCCTGCTGCTGGACCAGGGAACGGATGTTGCTGATCCGCTCGCCCTTGCGGCCGGAAATTCGGGCCCAATCATCGGGGTTGGTGGTGTTGGGCATGTCTTCGTGCTCGGCGAACTCTTCGCGCACCGCACGCAGCAGGTACTCCATTTTCAGTCCGCGTTCGTTCTGCGTAATCAGCGCCTTGATGGCATGCTTCTTGGCGCGGTCCACGATGTTGTGGATGACCGCGCCCGAGGCGAAGTCCTTGAAGTAGAGCACTTCGGTGGCACCGGTAACATAGGTGACTTCGAGGAATTCGTTGATCCGCTCGGTGGAGTACATTGCCTGGACGGCTCCGCGGATCATGCGCGCTATGGTGGCGCCGGCATCCCCGGCATCGGCATCGAGCTCATCGGCGTGCAGCGGCAGTTCGGTCGTCAGGTACTTGCTGAAGATTTCTGTGGCGCCCTCGGCATCGGGACGGCGGATCTTGATCTTGACATCCAGGCGTCCCGGACGCAGGATCGCCGGGTCGATCATGTCCTCGCGGTTGGACGCGCCGATGACAATCACGTTATCCAGGCGCTCGACGCCGTCAATTTCGGCCAGCAGCTGCGGCACGATGGTGGTTTCCACATCCGAGGAGACACCGGTGCCGCGGGTACGGAACAGCGCTTCCATCTCGTCGAAGAACACCACCACCGGATCTCCATGCAGCGCCTTCTCCCGGGCGCGGGCGAAGATCAGGCGGATGTGCCGCTCGGTTTCGCCCACGTACTTGTCCAGCAGCTCCGGACCCTTGATGTTCAGGAAGTAGCTGCGGTTGCTGGCCCCTTCCTTGCGCTCGACGACGCGCTGGGCCAGGGAGTGCGCCACCGCCTTGGCGATCAGGGTCTTGCCGCAGCCCGGAGGACCGTAGAGCAGGATCCCCTTTGGCGCGCTCAACCCGTGTTCGCGGTACAGCTCAGGGTGGGTGAAGGGCAGCTCCACCGAGTCCTTGATGGCTTCGATCTGCGAGTTCAGCCCGCCAATGTCCGAGTAGGCAATGTCCGGGACTTCCTCGAGCACCAGGGACTGCATGTCGGTGAGCTGGACGCGGGATACCGCCATGCCCGAACGCGAATCGATGGCCAGCTGGTCGCCCACGCGCAGGTGCATCTCGCGCAGCGGGCCAGCGAGTTCAACGACGCGCTGGTCATCGGCACGGGCCATGACTACGGCGTGGTGATTTTCCAGCAGTTCCTTGACCGTGACCAGTTCACCGGTCTCCTCGAATCCCAGGGCCGCGACGATCACCAGTGCTTCATTGAGCAGCACCTGCTGGCCGATGACCAGCTTGTCGAAATCCATCAGCGGGCTGACGGCCACGCGCATCTTGCGCCCGGAGTAGATGACATCTGCGGACTGGGCGCCGGTGGATTCGATGCCGAGCCCGGGTTCGGGGTGCTTGCGCGGGTGCTTGGCCACGATGGTGCCGTGGCTGAAGGGAGTGTCCCCGTCCTTTTCCAGCGCCGACTTCAGGTTGATGATCTGCTCGCGGGTGGTTTCCAGCAGGGCCACCAGGCGCTTGTTATTGCCGCTGATCCCGGCGAGTTGCTTGTCGAGGTTGCGATTCTTGTCGCGCAGCACGTTGACCTGGCGTTCGGTCATCTGCAGCCGCTCGGCCAATTGTTCTGCCTCGCGATTATCGTTCACGTTCCAACCTCCAACATCCAACGTCACCGGGGCGGTTCGTGCGCCCTGATGAGGTTTTTTCCGGTGCTTGGCGCACCGTCTTGCTTCCATCCTAGGAACTGAAGGCCCCGAGTGCAGAACACTCGGGGCCCAATGTCACATAATGAGACGCAATGTCTCAATATATGGTTGCAGCTCAGGCTTCGCCGCCAGCGCCTTCGGCGCCTTCTTCAGCGGCACGCACGCGCACGGACTGGTTGGCATCGCGGGCGGCCCGGCGCAGCTTCTTATCAGACAAGCCGCGCTCGCCCAGTGCTTCAGCGGTCCACTCGCCCTCGGCGTGATCGCGCGTCCATGCGCTCAGGTCCTCATCGGAGTACGAGTGCTCCTTGATGCGCTTGGCCTTCGGGATGCCATCGGCGGAATCGGCCAGACGGCGGCAGGTGATCAGGAATGCGGTGTGCGCCACCATCCGGTGATCCGGGCGGACAGCCAGGCCGTCGACGTGCCAGCCGCGCACCAGGGTTTCGAAGCACTCTGGCTCGGTGAACTGGCCCGAAGCACGGATTGCCTCGACCACGCGGGACATCTGGGTCACCGAGGACACGTAGTTGGTCCACACGCCGCCCGGCGCCAGCACGGTAGCTACCGCATCCAGGCATTCCCAGGGGCTGAGCATGTCCAGGACCACGCGGTCGATGCTGCCCGGTGCTTCCAGCTCGACGACCCTGTCCTGGAAGTCGCCGATGGAGATCTGCCACGAGGGGTGCTCGCCACCGAAGACGGTGGAGATGTTGCCGCGGGCGATATCGGCGAATTCCTCGCGTCGCTCGAAGGAGTGCAGGAAGCCCTCATCGCCGACCGCGCGCAGCAGCGAGATGGACAGCGCGCCGGAACCGACGCCGGCTTCGACGACGCGTGCGCCCGGGAAGATGTCGCCGAACTGCACGATCTGCGCGGCATCCTTCGGGTAGACCACGGTGGCGCCGCGCGGCATGGAGAGCACGAAATCCTTGGCCAGCGGGCGCAGGGCCTGGTAGCGGAAGCCGTCGATATTCTCGATGACCGAGCCTTCGGGCAGGCCGATGATGGCCTCGTGCGGCAGCACGCCCTTGTGCGTGTGGAACTCTCCACCGTGCTGCAGGGTGATGGTGTTGATCCGGCGTTTCTCGTCGGTCAGCTGCACGCGGTCGCCGACACGGAAGGGGCCGCGACGGGCTGCCGCGCCGTGCGGCGCCTGGCTCTTAGCTTCGCTCACTGATGTGATCCTTTTCTTGGTGCTTTTCAGTCTGTATAGAGTTTACTTGCGGCGTCCGGTGACGGCGTTGACGATCTGCCGCTGGTGCAGCAGGCCCACCACCTGCCCGGTGGCGCTGATCACCGCGTATTCGGCGCTGTCCACGCTGGCCAGGTAGTCGATCAGTGCGCGGCCATCGGAATCCTCGGCCACGATCGCGCCCTGGCCCAGGGCACGGGACACGGCCAAGGCCGGAACCTGGGCCGCCTGGTTCGGGCCCACCCGGGACAGTGCCTGCGCATCGATGACCCCGACCGGCATCCCTTTCGGGTCGACTAGGATGATCTCTCCCCCGCGAGCGTTCTGGCGGGAGAGCACGTCGGCTACGGTTGCGTGCGAAACCATGGCCGAAGCCGGGCGCATCAAGTCGGTGGCGATCACGGTGGGCAGGTTCAGCATCATCTTGGAGTGCGCAATCAGCTGCGTGGTGGCTTGCCACATGAACATCGCCACCATGATGCCGACCACCACCGTGATGATCTGGGGCTGCTCGCCGCGTACCAGAGGATAGATCACGAAGTAGAAGACCAGGCCCACGGCGATTGCCCGGCCCACCCAGCTCGAGGCGATGGTGCCCTTGAACTGGGATCCGGTGGCCTTCCAGACGATCGATTCGACCAGCCGCCCGCCATCGAGCGGAAGCCCGGGCAGCGCGTTGAAGGCGCCGAGCAGCAGGTTGGCATAGACGAAGAAGTCCAGTAGCAGGTTCGGGTACACGCCCATGGCCGCGTTCTCGATCACCAGCCAGCCGATTCCGGCCAGCAGGAAATTCGACAGCGGTCCGGAGAGTGCCACCCAGAGCGAGGCGCCGGGCTTGGCCTTGAAGGAACCGAACTGGGTGTGCCCGCCCATCAGCGTCAACACGATGTGCGCATCGGGCCACTTGAAGGCGCGCGCGGTCATCGCGTGCGCGACCTCATGGATCAGCACGGCCACGGCAATAGCCACCGCGCAGGCCAGGCCCATCAGGTAGGCGTTCAGCGGCGGGATGATTCCGCCGCGCGAAAGCTGGATGCCAACGCTGAAGGTGATGACCGCGGTGATGATGAACCACGAGCTGGAGAGGTAGACCGGGACGCCGCCGATACGCCCCAGCTTGATTCCAGGGGACTTTTCCTGAGTGTCGCTCACGCGCTAACCTGCACCAACCATCGAGTCATTTCATGTACGTCCACGGATGCCAAGCTGTCGATCCGGCGCCAATTGCCTTCGCCCGGGTCGGTGGCGTTGGGGACCAGCACCGCATGCAGCCCGGCCGCGGACGCCGAGGCGATGCCCGGCACGGAATCCTCGAAACCAATGCACCTGGCTGCTTCCAGTTCTTTCCCGGTGCACTGGCCAAGCAGCTGCAGTCCAGCCAGATAAGGTTCCGGGTGCGGCTTGCCGTTGGCGACCTCTTCACCGGTAACGCTGGCCTGGAAGGTGCCTTCGGGGATGCTGAGCATCAGTTCATCGACGATGCTGCGCTCGGACATGGTCACCAGGGCCTGCGGGATGCCTGCCTGCTTGCACGCCGCGAGCAATTCGCGGGCTCCTGGCCGCCAAGGGATCTCGCGGCGGATGCCGGCAACCACCCGGGCAGAGAGCCAGTCGATGATCTCGCGGATCTCCAGCTTGACCCCGGCCTGCTGCAGGGCCCGGGCGCCATCTGGCAAGGCGTTGCCGACCAGGGCCAGGCCTTGTTCATGGCTCCATGAGCCGCCATGGGAAGCCACCAGCTCAGCTTCGGCAGCCAGCCAATAGGGTTCGGTGTCGATCAGCGTACCGTCCATATCCCACAGGACAGCTTGCGGGGTTGCGGGCTCGGTTCCGGCGGCAAAGTCAAAACTGGTGCTTGGCATGAGTCCATTCTAGATGGAAGAGTGGGGCTAAGCCGCTTCGGCGAGCCACGCCGAGAGCATCGAGTGCTGCCAAGGAGTCTTCAATGAACGAGGAATACCACGCCCCGACGCTGAATAGCTATATTGCCAAGACCCAGCATGAGATTCGCCCCACCATCGTCTTGGCTGCCTTCGAGGGGTGGAACGACGCCGGTTCGGCGGCCACGGACGCCGTCCGCCTGCTGCTCGAGTCCAACGCCCATGAGCATGTGGCCACCGTGGGCGAGGACGATTTCTACGACTACCAGTTCACCCGGCCCAAGACCCGGCGCACCGGGAGCGGGCGCGTAGTGGACTGGCCGTGCACCGAGATCTTCAAGATCCATTTGCCCCAGGCGGCCGCCGACCTGCTGGTGGTGCTGGGTGTCGAGCCGACGTTCAAATGGCAGACCTTCTGCTCGCGGATCATCAAGGTGGCCCAATCCCACAATGCCCATGCCGTGCTCGCCCTGGGCGCCTTGCTGGCTGATGTGCCGCATACCCGGCCGGTGCCGACCTCGCTGGCCAGCGACGATCCGCGGTTCCAGGAGCACTTGAGGATCAGCGCCTCCACCTACGAGGGGCCCACCGGAATCCCCTCGGTGCTCGGCGTGGAGTTCGAACGGTACGGGATCCCGAGCCTGTCGCTTTGGGCTCAGCTCTCCCACTATGTTGCGCAGTCCCCCAGCCCGCGGGTGCAACTGGCCATCATCGAGCTGCTGGAGGAAGTCATCCCGGTCTCCGTGCCGGACCAGAAACTGCGCGAGGATGCGCTGGCCTGGAAGCACGGGGTCGATGAGCTCGCGGCAGCGGATCCGGATGTGGCCAAGTACGTTGAACAGCTGGAGCAGGCAACGGACACCAGCGAGCTTCCCGAGGCCAGCGGCGAGTCCATTGCCCGGGAATTCGAGCGCTATCTGCGCCGCCGGGGAAAGTACCGCAAAGACAGCCCGGGGTCCGACTTCGATATCTGAAGCCGGACCCCGGGATGCTTGGCGCGGTGCTGCCTAGAGCTTGAGCCCCAGCAGCGCGTCGATGCCGTGGCGCAACGCTTCGGCGCCGTCGCCATTCGACCCGGCCGGCTGCGCCGCCCACCGGTCGAGTGCCTCCAGCGCGGAGGGCGCATCGATGTCATCGGCCATGTGCTTGCGGATGCTTTCCACTACCTTGGCTGCGTCCTCGTTGCTGGTGGTGGCCAAGGCCTGGCGCCAGGCAGCCACCCGCTGCTGGGCTGCGGCCAGCAATTGCTCGGTCCAGAACCAGTCGCTGCGGTAGTGCTGGGAGAGCAGTACGGCGCGGATCGCTACCGGCTCGACGCCGGCTTCGCGCAGTTTGGAAACCAGCACCAGGTTGCCCAGGGACTTGCTCATCTTTTCGCCGTCCAGGCCCACCATGCCGGTGTGCACGTAGGTCTGCGCGAGTTCCGCGTTATCGCCAGCAGCTGCGTGGGCCGCAGAGAATTCGTGGTGCGGGAAGATCAGGTCCGAGCCGCCACCCTGGACAGTGAAGGGGGCCGGCAGGGTCTTGCGGGCAATCACCGAGCATTCGATGTGCCAGCCCGGGCGGCCGGCACCGAGCTTGCCGCCATCCCATGACGGCTCGCCCTCGCGGGCGGCACGCCATAGCAGCGGGTCCAGCGCATCGCGCTTGCCGGCACGATCCGGATCCCCGCCGCGTTCGGCGAAGAAGCCGAGCATGGTCTCGCGGTCGTAGTTCGAAACGGCGCCCAGTTTCCAGGCATCGTTCTGGGCGGCCAGGGTGTCGAAGTACACGTCGCCTTCCACCCCATCGGCACCAGCCGGCACACGGTAGGCCAGATCCGCATCGAGCAGCTGCTCGACGACCGGGACCAGCCAGTGGATGGATTCCACCGCGCCGATGTAGTTCTGCGGCGGAATGACGTTCAGGGCTTCCATGTCGTCGCGGAAGAGCTGGATCTGCGACTCGGCCAGTTCGCGCCAATCGACGTTGGTTGCTGCGGCGCGCTCGAGCAGCGGGTCGTCCACGTCGGTGATGTTCTGGGTGTAGGCCACGGTGCGACCGGCATCGCGCCAGGTGCGCTGCACCAGGTCGAAGGTGACATATGTGGCGGCGTGGCCCATATGGGTGGCGTCATAGGGGGTGATACCGCAAACGTACATGCTGGCCGGCGCAATAGCTTCATCCGCTGGCGCAGTGGCCTGTCGGGCTCCGGTGGCGGTATTGAAAAGTTCCAGTGTTGGTGCTGAACCAGCCACCTGAGGTACCTCAGGGTTATTCCACGCGTGCACTTATGGACATCCTTTCGCAGATGCGACGTATTTCTTCCTTTAACTCCAAGTGAAGCAAGGCGAGGTTTATTCCCGTTAACTGCAAGATGCCCGTGAAGCAGTCCACGGACATCTTGGAAAACCTGGATCAGGCGGCCATCCAGCCCAATCCCAGAGCGACGAACAGCGCCAGGCCCAGCAGGATGCGGTACCAGACGAAGAAGCGGTAGGAGTGGGTGGAAACGAACTTCAGGAACCAGCCCACAATCAGGAAGCCGACGACGAAGGCCACGACGGTAGCGACACCGGTCTGCGCCAGGGTGTAGACACCTGGTTCGTCGAAGGACTTGACCAGCTTGTACAGGCCCGAGGCGAACACCGCCGGGATCGCCAGCAGGAACGAGTAGCGGGCTGCGGCTTCACGGGTGTACCCCATGAGCAAACCCGCGGTGATGGTGCCGCCCGAACGCGAGACGCCCGGAATCAAGGCCATGGCCTGGGCGAAACCGTAGAAGATGCCGTGCTTGACGGTCAGCTTGTCCAAGGTGCGCTGCTGCTTGCCGTAGTGGTCGGCGATGGCCAGGATCAGGCCGAAGACCACCAGTGTGGTCGCAACAATCCACAGCGAACGGAAGTTCGTATCGATGTAGTCTTCCAGCAGCAGGCCCAGGATCGCGATCGGTAGGGAGCCGATAATGATCAGCCAGCCCATCTTGGCGTCCGGATCCGAATGCGGGATCTTGCCGGCCAGTGCCTTGCACCAGGCGCCGATGATCCGCACGATGTCACGCCAGAAGAAGACGATCACTGCGGTTTCGGTACCCAGCTGGGTAATGGCGGTAAATGCCGCTCCGGGGTCTTGGGCGTTGGGCAGGAGTTCGCCAACGATACGCAAGTGGGCTGAGGACGAGATCGGGAGGAACTCGGTCAGGCCCTGGATCAATCCTAGGAAAGCTGCTTCAAACCAATTCACCCCTCGACATTACTTCACCGATTGCGACTATCCGGACTCAGAAACACGGAATAGGAAAAATTCACTCCGTGGTCGTACTCACGCATCATCCGAGGGTATGGTGAAGGGCAATAACTCGGAATACTGATCGTAGAGGGCGTCTTCATAGTCTTCGAAGGCATCGGCCAGCGCGCCAAAAGCCGCGTCGACGGATGCCTCGCCAGCACCGCGGCTCTGCGACACAATTGCCAGGTGCTGCTCCAGGCGTGCAATAAATGCTTGCAGTGCAAAACTCGGTTCAGTACTCATAGCATGAGGCTACAACGCACGGCGTTCTTTAGATAGGGGGCAGGATGCTCGAAGAAAGAATTAAGCCACCGCTGCATCATCCCGATGACCAGCGCTTTGAATACCTGGTCATAACTTCTTTCCCGGGCGAACCAAAGCATGTCGCCCGCGCCGCCCTGCGGGAGCACGCCGATAACGGCAAATGGGAGCTTATGCGCACCTGCCGCTATGAAGGCGGCGCCCAAAAGTACTGGCTGCGCCGCCGGGTGATGCGCATTCGCAGCACCCTGGCTCCCTGAACCGGCAACAGGGCACATGGCACCATGCCCGCCATTGGCCCTCACGGCAATCGCGGGTCCTTGCCTCAGCTGTCGAGCGGGCCTACCAGCCACGAGGCCACCGTATTGGCTGCCGAGGCGGCATTGGACGGGTGGTACCAGCTGGCCTGCACGTCGCGGTAGAGCCGTTCGAACTCCGATCCCCGGAAATATCCGCCACCGCCCAGCAGCTGTCCGGCAACCTGGATGTTCTCCCGTGCAGTGCCCCCGGCCAAGGTGCGCAGCGTCACCAGCTTGGGGAACCACGCGCTCTGGTGATCCGCCTTGGCCTCCAGGTCACCGGCCACCGAGCGTTGCAGGGCATCCAGGGCCAGCAGGCGCATCGCCGCTTCGGCCAAGAGCCCGCGGGCACGCACATCCTGCGCATACCGGGTCCCGTCCTGGTGCACCCGCTGGCCCAGGGCCTCCTGGGCCAGGGTCACCGCACGATCTGCGATGCCCACGTAGACGCTTGCGGTCAGGGTCAGGAAGGATGCGAAGATGCCGAAGACCAGCGGGTCCTGGTTAGGACCGGCCGGCAGCCGGCTATGCACCCATTCGCGCGGGGCCACCGCATTTTCCAGCTTCGTGGTGTGCGACTGGCTGGCCCGCATGCCCAGGGTGTTCCAGTCGTTCATGGAATGCACGCCCTCGCCCCTGGCGACGAAGCCGTGAACCAGTTCCCCGGATTCCTCATCCTTGCCGAACACCCCCAATCGGGTGAACGCCGGCGCCAGCGAGGTGAAGATCTTCACGCCATTGAACTCCACCGAGCCATCGGCAGCAGTTCTCGCCCTGGTCTTCGAGTCGAAGAGCACCGCGTCGTTGCCGGGCTCCGAAATCCCGAACGCCATCACTTCGCCCTCGGCAATCCAATCGGCCACCATATCCAGGCGCCGGTCCCCGCGGGCCTGCAGCAAATACGCGACGCCCGCCCATACCTGGTGCATGTTGATCGCCAGGGCCGTGCCGGGTGCCGCGGTGGCCAGGCGGCGCTGGGCCAGGGCCAGGGTCTCGAAGTTCCACCCCAGTCCCCCGCGCTCTGCCGGCACCAGCGCCTTGAGGTAGCCCAGTTCCACCAGTTCGTTGAAGTCTTCGATGGCGAACGAGTTCGACTCGTCATAGCCGGCGGCCCGGTCCCGGAAACGCTCAAGCAGCTCGTCGCTCAGTATGGATTCGATGGTCAAGGATTCTGCTCCTGGATTCTGTTGTGCTGGCTGGGCCAACGCTGGTTCTAGTATTCCTGCAAGAGGTTTTGCAGCACCCGCACGCCGAACTTGATGGAGTCCACCGGCACGCGTTCGTCGACGCCATGGAACATTCCGGTGAAATCCAGCTCGGCAGGAAGTTGCAGCGGCGCGAATCCGTAGCCGGTGATCCCCAGTTTGGCCAGCCATTTGTTATCGGTTCCGCCAGAAAGCATATAGGGCAGAACCACGGCATCCGGGTCTTCAGCCAGCAACGACGCGATCATGGAATCCACCAGCGCACCGGCGAAGGGCACCTCCAGGGATTCCTGCTCATGCACCATGGACAGCTCAACGTGTTCCCCGGCCAGTTCACGCAGGGTCTCCAAGGTGGCTTCGTGCTGCTCGGGCAGGGTGCGGCAGTCGATCAGCGCTTGGGCCTGCCCGGGAATGACGTTGTGCTTGTAGCCTGCCTCCAGGGCGGAGGGATTCGCGGTGTTCTGCAAGGCAGCCCCGACGAAGCGCGAGACATTGCCCATGGCCGAGAGCAGCGGGGCCGGATCGGCTTCATCGAAGTCCAGTCCGGACAGCTCGGCCACCTGCTCAAGCAATGCGCGAGTGGTTTTGGTGTAGGACAGCGGCCATTGATGCTCACCGATGCGATGGACGGCTCCTGCCAGATGGGTGACCGCATTATCGGTGTTGAGCTGCGAGCCGTGGCCGGCCATGCCCTTGGATTCCAGCTTCAGCCAGGCGATGCCCTTTTCCGCAGTCTGCAGCATGTAGGCCCGGCGGCCGTTGATTTCGACCGAGAACCCGCCGACTTCGCTAATGGCCTCGGCCGCCCCGGCGAAGAGTTCGGGATGGTTCTGCACCATCCAGCCGGAACCATAGTCCCCGCCAGCTTCCTCATCGGCGAAGAAGGCGATGACCAGATCGCGCCGCGGGGTGATGTTCTCGCGTTGCAGGTGGCGGATGGCGGCGATAATCATCGCGTCCATGTTCTTCATGTCCACCGCTCCGCGTCCCCAGATCATCCCATCGATGATCTGGGCCCCGAAAGGATCCACGCTCCAGTCTTCGGCGATGGCCGGCACGACATCCAGGTGGCCGTGCACGACCAGGGCCGGCAATGACGGATCGGCCCCCGGGATGCGGGTGACCACGTTGGCCCGCCCGGGAGCGGATTCATAGATCGTGGCTTCCAGGCCGACGTCCTCGAGCAGCCCAGCGACATAGCGGGCGGCGTCAAGCTCCCCCGCGCCCTTGTTGCCTCCATAGTTCGTCGTGTCGATCTGAATCAGTTTCCTGCAGATCTCTACGGCTTCATTTTCCATGAGTGGAATGTCGCCAGCAGTGGACATCGCCAATGATCCTCTCGTAGCAGTGCTTTGCAATACACACTAGTGGGCAAAGCCCTCACCGTCGTGTGCGCACGTGCGCAATTTCTAGCCGTGAAGTTCCTGGTAGGCCTTCCTCGCGCCCGGGTGCAGGGGCTGGCCTCCGGTGCTGACCAAGGTTTCGGGGGTCAAGAACTGGATGCCGGCGCTGGATTCTGGCACCAGCCGATCAGCGTGGGCGACCAGGAGCTTGACGACGGCTCCGGCCAGCTCCTCGGGCATGTCCGCGCGCGCCATCAACAGGTTGCCAACCCCGATCGTCTCCACGGCCTTGATTCCGCGGTAGGTTCCCTCCGGGATGACTACCCCGTCGTAGAGATCCGGGTACCGCTCGCGCAGCTGCGGCAGCACCGCTGATACATCGAGCAGGCCCAAGTCCATGGTTGAAGCGAGCCGGCTCAGCGAAGCAACAGGCAGGCCGCCGAAAAGGAATAGCGCGTCAATGCTTCCCTTGCCCAGCGCCTCCAGCCCTGCCGCGTACCCGTACTGCAGCTCCTTGGGCGCGATCCCGCGATTCTTCAGCTTCGCTGCCCGCAATATGCGCTGGCCGGTCACCCACGTACCTGACCCTGGCGCACCGGTGCCGATGGTGCGTCCTGCCAGATCCTGCAGCGAGCTAATCCCGGCTGCTGTGCGGATGATGCAATGGAAATAGTTCTGGTACACGCGGCCCAGGGCCAGCGGCTGCGCTTGTGGAGCGCTGTCCTTCCGGTACTGGTCCACCGTATCGGCCAGGGCAAGAGCCAGCCCGGCCTTGTTTTCTGCGAGCATCGCCAGATTCTGGGCGCTGGCCTGGGTATTGAGGGCTGCTGAATGCTCGGCGACGCCGTGGTCCACCAAGGCGTTGGAGAGCAAGGAGGCAAATTGGAAGTACATGCCCCCGTCTTCACCGGAGGCGATATCCAATCGATGCGCAGTGGGCAACGAGCTGCAGGAATTCAGTGCTGGCAGTCCGGCGGCGACTGGGGCTGCCAGGAGATATCGAAGCAAGTTCCGCCGGGACGGCATGGGCTCAGGATTCATCGGGCACCTCGGGCTTGCTGCCATGCAGGGGCAGGCTGATCGTTGCTTTGAGCCCTTCGCCCGGAGCCGATTCAAGCGTGAGCTCACCGGCATTCGCGCGCGCCAAGCGATCCACGATAGCCAGTCCCAAACCTGTTCCCGGACTGTGCCGCACACGTTCTGCACGCCAGAACCGCTCGCCTGCATTCGCGAGTTCAGCAGCGTTCATGCCGGCTCCGTGATCCTGTATTTGGATGCTGGCAGTTCCCGGGTTGAGCCGCAGGCCCAGGACGATCTTGCTGCCAGGGGCGTACTTGAAGGCGTTTTCCAGTAGTTCCGCGAGCATCTGCTGCAAATCGAATCCGTTGCACCACACCATGGCGGTCTGCCCCGAGGTGGCGCTGCCATCGAGCACCAGCTGGTTTCCCCGTTGCCGGGCAACCTCGGATTGGCGTTCGACTTCCTCGGCGAGCATCTGCCCGACGTCGACTTGTTGGCCGTGCACGGCTGTCTCGGGCAAGGACTCCCCCGCATTTTGCTCGGCTAGCCGATGCTCGGCGCTGGCCAAGCGCATGACGCCGTCCAGCAGGGTTTCCACCCGATGCAGTTCGTTTTCCACCGCGTGCACTCCGACGGGATCCGCTTGGTCGCCCATGCGCATCTTCAAAAGATCCACGCGCAACCGCAAGGCGGCAACGGGGTTCCGAAGCTGATGGGATGTTTCAGCAATGAGCTCCTGCTGCTGCTTCAGGCTCTCGGCCATAGTTCGGGCCATGCTGCCCAGCGACCGCGATAGTCGGCGCAGTTCCGGTGGGCCTTGCTCTTCGAGGAGAACTGGTGCCTGATGCCGCGCAATGTCATTGACGGCATCATTGAGCCGGTGCACCGGACGGAGCACCCAGAAGGTCAGGCGGTCGGCCAAGAGCAGGAGTCCAGCGCCAATGGAAATGACAACAAGCCACAGCAGGCTGGACTTTTCCAGCACCTTGGCGCGTGCAGTTTCCAAGTTCACTTGCATCGTGACAGAGCCGAGCACTTGAGCAGAATTGCCGAACGGCTGCGAGAGGAAGGCGGTGGCATCCGAGAGAGGATCGATCGGCGGGATCTGGACCAGTCCCAGATTCAGCTCTGAATTGCGCACGGTGCCAGCGACCTCGGGATCCGCAGGATCGATACTGCCCGAGACCAGTTGCCGCTGGCCCAGATTGATCAGCAGCCCTTCGCCATAGAGGTCGCTATAGGTGTCCATCTCCAGCTGGAGCAGCGACATGTCATTTGCCAGATCAGCATGGGCGGCAAGCTGGACAAAGCGGTTCAATGCCGATAACCGGTTCAACTGGACTTCAGCGGTGGCATCACGGCTGACGCTCTGCAACAGCATCGCGCTGACGATGGCGACGATTGCAAGCAGCAGCGTGCCCAGGATCCCCAGTACGCGCAGCCTCACGGGCTTGGCGTCTCTAGCCGGTAGCCGACTCCGCGAACGTTCACGATCATCCCGGGCGCAGCAAGCTTGGAGCGCAAACCGGTGAGGTGCACATCCAAGGAGCGCGACACCGCCACGAACGCGTCGCCCCACAAGCGATCAAGAATCTGCTCCCGGGTTACCACCGCTCCGTCATGCTGGGCCAGCAATGCCAGCAGCTCGAATTCCTTGGCGGTCAGTTGGAGGTGCCGTCCATTCAGAATTGCTTCGTGCTTCCCGGTGTCCACACGCAGTCCGCCGGCGATGAGCACACCGCCATTGTCATTGGATTGGACCTTGGCGCGGCGGGCCACCGCATCGATGCGGGCCAGAAGGACCGCCAGCCCGATGGGCTTGACCAGGAAATCGTCGGCGCCCTGGCGCAGTCCCCGGACAACGCTCCGCTCGTCATTGCGCGCCGAGAGGATGACCACGGGGACTTCACTGATTTGGCGCAGTTTGCGCAGGACTTCCAGTCCATCCATATCCGGCAGGCCCAGATCCAGCAGGATCATCTGTGCATTGTGGTGCTTCAATAGCGCGTCAGCACCGCGGCTGACATGCTCGGCCTGATGGCCTGCGGCGCTCACGGCATCGATCAGGGCGCGGGCGACGGCGTGGTCGTCTTCGGCGATCAACAGCTGCACGGCATCATCCTCGACGTTCAGATCCGGGCTCGGCGCCCATGGGTAACTGATCAATTCTAGCAATTCGGAACACGCAGTGTTCTCCACGTCACTGCATTCCTAAGAAAGTGTTAGTACTTGACTGAGAGTTTGCCAGTAAGAAAGATCACTACCAAGATTGAATACGATCTCACACCCCCGTGGTCCGCGTCACTGCCGATGCGACTCTGCGGCGGCATCGCACTGTGTCAAAAGGAAAATCAAATGAGCGAGAACATCCAGGCGCAACGCGCCGACCTAGACGGTGGCGGCCCGCCGCGCTGGAAAGTCATTGGCCCGGGACTGGTCGTTGCGGCGACCGGCGTTGGCGCAGCTGACATGGTTGCCACACTAGTAGCAGGCAGCCAGTACGGCTATGCGCTGCTCTGGGCAGTGATTGTCGGCGTGATCCTGAAGATTGTTCTGGTTGAAGGCGCCGGCCGCTACACCCTGGCAACTGGCAAAACCATTTTCGAGGGCTGGAAGACCCTGGGCAAGTGGACCACCTGGTACTTCGGTCCCTACATCATCATCTGGGGCTTCGTTTACGGCGCTACGGCGATGAGTTCCGCTGCATTGCCGCTGGCCGCCTTGATGCCGGCAGTGGATCTGAAGATCTGGGCAGTGCTCATGGGCCTGCTGGGCTTCGTGATGGTCTGGTTCGGAAAGTACAGCTTCTTCGAGAAGATCACCGCTGTACTGGTGGGCATCATGTTCGTGACCGTGGTGGGCTTGGCTTTCATCGCTGTGCCAAATATTCCGGAAATGCTCAAGGGCCTGATCCCGATGATCCCGGAAGGCGGCGTGGTCTACACCCTGGCGTTGGCTGGCGGCGTCGGCGGTACCATCACCTTGGCCGCTTACGGCTACTGGCTGCGCGAGAAAGGCTGGTACACCCCTAAGTGGATGCGGGTCATGCGCATCGACAACTCCATGGCTTACGTCATGACCGGCATCTTCGTGTTGGCCATGCTGATCGTTGGCGCGGAAGTTGTTCGCGCCGCCGGCGTGACCATCTCCGGTGGCGACAAGGGCCTGCTGGAACTGGGCGACGTGCTGAAAGCCGAATACGGCGATGTCGTAGGCAACGGCTTCCTCATTGGCTTCTGGGCCGCGTCCTTCTCGTCGATCATCGGCGTATGGAATGGCGTTTCGCTGATGTTCGCCGACTTCTGGGGCCATATGCGCAAGAAGCCGGCAAACCACCCGGATACGCTGACCGGTGGCAAGTACTTCAAGTTCTATGTGCTGTGGCTGACCTTCCCGCCAATGGTGCTCTTCTTGCTGGACAAGCCAATTGCCCTGATCCTGGCCTATGGCGTCCTCGGTGCGCTGTTCATGCCATTCCTGGCGGTCACCCTCCTGGGCCTGCTCAATGGCAAGCGCATCCCCAAGGAATGGGCCAACCGCTGGCATACCAACACCGCGTTGGCGATTACCGCAGTACTGTTCATCATCTTGGGTGTACAGCAGCTGTACAAGTCCCTGGCTCCGCTCTGGAGCTGATGGCCTTTCACTAGGTCCAGAAGCCATGGTGGCATGCAATGAATTGCATGCCACCATGGCTTTCGCGTTTAGGCTGGAGGTTATGAGCATCAAGCGGATTGGAATCCTCGGAGCGGGACGAGCCGGTACAGCCCTCGCCCGCGCAGCAGCATCGGCCAGAATCGACGTACGCATCGCAGGTTCCAGGCCGCCACGGATGATGAAGTACCACCTGGCACAGTACGCATCGCATGCCACCGCCGTACTGGCCGAAGACATTGCCGAGGATGCCGATTTGGTGGTGCTCATGGTGCCCCAAGAGGAACTCGACGACATTGATGTCCCATCCCTGGCTGGCATCTTGCTGGTGGATGCGACCAATCGCTGGGAAGACGAGCCGCTTCCCGACTGGCTGGAAACATCACTTGACGCTGGCTTGTCCAGCTCCGAAGGCATTGCAACCCATTTCAAGAGCTCTCGCGTGGTCAAAGCCCTCAATCACATCAGCCATTGGGACATGGACGCGGATCAGGCAACCAAGCAATCCGCGCAACGCGCCTTGGGCGTCGCCTCGGATAACAAGCAGGATGCCCAGACGGTTTCGGAACTTACCGTCGCCCTGGGTTTCTCTCCGGTCCTCCTGCCCAACTTGGCCGCGGGCCGCGGCTTGGAACCCGGTGGCGCGATCTTCAACGAAGTTCTCGATGCGGCAACGCTGTCCGCCAGGCTCGGCCCATCTTCGCAGTAGAGCCGCTAAACCCGCGTTTCACTAGGCAAATCGCATCATATTCCTGTGACGCTCGACACTGATTTTCTGATTTTTTGCCTTAAACCTCTACTCAATCCCGGTTTTCCCGCGGAATTCCGGGGTTTTCACCCTCCAGTTGCGAGGAGTTTCCCGATTGGAAATCCCCTGCTGGGGGTGGTAAAGTTTTACTTCGTTGCCAGCGATAACAACGCGAACAACAGACAACCTGCGCGGGTGGCGGAATAGGTAGACGCGCTAGCTTGAGGTGCTAGTCCTCGCAAGAGGGTAGGGGTTCAAGTCCCCTTTCGCGCACAGGTAGAATCCCCGGTTGACTTCGGTCAACCGGGGATTTCTTTATTTAATCCGAACGACTCCCCGCCCTCGATTGAGGATGCGGCGCATGCCTCCGCCGCGCTTGCACGTGCGCTGTCGTAAAGTGCTTATATGACTGATTCTTCCCCGGGCAACGTCCCCGCCCAGCAGGGGCTCATGCCAACTGATGACGGCCACCAGCTGTACTGGGAAGAGTTCGGCAGTCCCGGGGGAATCCCGGCACTGCACCTGCACGGTGGACCAGGAGGAACACTCGGCGCGAGCGGCTACCGGAACCGCTGGGATCTGTCCCGTACTCGCCTCATTGGTTTTGAACAGCGCGGTTGCGGACGTTCTCTCCCCTCGGCAGCCGCTGCGGATACGGACATCGGAGAATTCACTACCCAGCGGCTGATAGCCGATATCGAAACGCTGCGTGTCGGGCTGGGTATCGAGAAATGGATTATCAATGGCGTGTCCTGGGGCTCGACCTTGGCTCTCGCCTACGCACAGGCCCATCCCGAACGCGTCGTCGGCATGGTGCTTTTCGCCGTCACGACAACGAGCCGTGAAGAAGTCCAATGGATCACCGAAACTGTTGGAGCGCTCTTCCCGGAAGCATGGGACCGCTTCTCGCGATTCGCCAGCAGCCACATTCCGGCCTACGCGGCGGGTGAACTGCGACTGGTCGAGGCCTACGCGCAACTGCTCGGCTCCACCGATCTGGAACTTCGCGATGCGGCGTCCCGCGAATGGGCGCTATGGGAGGATACCCACATTTCCCTCGGATCGGAGCAGGTAATCCGCGATCCGCGCTGGCATGACCGCCGCTTCCGGCATTCGATGGCACGGCTGACCACTCATTTCTGGGCCCATGATGGTTTCTGCCAGCCGCCGATCATCGAGAATATGGCTGGGATCCGGCACCTGCCGGCCGTTTTGATCCACGGACGAGCCGATGTTTCCGGACCGTCAATGACGGCATGGAAACTTCACCAGCTCTGGCCAGCTTCCTCACTGGTTATCTGCGAGACCGATGGCCACGGCGGAGCGGAGATGGTCGATCACTGGACGTCGGCGAACGCGAACATGCTGGACCTGGCTTCTTGATAGCATCAGAGGCGGAGTTTTGAACGAAAAATTCCGTCACTAGCACAGCACTACTGGAGTACTGAACATGCGCATAGCCATGCTTTCCCTGCATACCTCACCGATGCAGCAGCCGGGCTCCGGCGATGCAGGTGGCATGAACGTGTACATCCAGAACCTTTCCTATGCGCTGGGCGCCCTGGGCCACGAAGTCCACATGCTCACGCGCACCGCCAACGAATCCGAGTCGCTCCAGGTCAGCGAGGGCGTGTGGATGCATCAGGTGCAGATCGCTGCCCATCGGAACCTTGCCAAGGAACAGCTCCCGGCGATCATCGACGAGGCCGCGGAGGAAATCGCAACGCACTTGCACGGCATGAAGTTCGATGTCGTCCACGGGCACTATTGGCTCTCCGGAATGGTGGGGCTGCAACTGGCGCAGCGCTGGTCCGCTCCCTTGCTGGTCTCGATGCACACCTCGGCCGCGGCCAAGGAACACGAATCAGGTCTCCCCGAGCCTGGGAAGCGAAAGGAAGCAGAGAAGCAGCTGCTCGCCGACTGCGCGCGCATCATCGCGAACACGCCCGTCGAGGCGAAACAGCTGCAGCGCTTCTACGCCGTGGACTCGAACAAGCTCGACATCGTCCTGCCGGGCGTCAACCACCGCATCTTCCACCCGGATCAGGACAAGCTGCGCCGGCCTCTGGGAGACGATGACTTGCACCTGGTCTACGCCGGGCGCATGCAACCGCTGAAGGGAGCCCATCTTCTGCTCGAAGCCATGGGCATCGCGCGTCGCGAGGATCCAGCCCTGCGCATTACCGCATCGCTGTTCGGTGCGCTGTCCGGGGCAACGGACTACGACCTGCCAGCGCAAGTCCAACACCACGGCTTGGAGGACGTCGTCCGGTTCTTCGATCCGCTCTCCCCCGAGAAGCTGGCGCTCGTCTTCGCCAATGCCGATGTCGTCGCGGTGCCCTCGCTCTCCGAGACTTTCGGATTGGTGGCCGCCGAAGCGCAGGCCTGTGGCACGCCGGTGTTGGCCAATGCGGTGGGAGGGTTGGCCTACGCCGTCAATGACGGCGAATCCGGTTGGCTCATGACCGAGCCTGATGCCCAGCTTTGGGCCGCCAAGCTGCTTGAACTGGCCCGGGATCCTGAACAGATTACCGCTGCCGGACATGGGGCGCTGGAACATTCGGCCCTCTTCACCTGGGAACGCGCGGCCGTGGCCACCCTGGCCAGCTACCGTGTCGCCCAGTCCGAGCGCCAAGTACGTTGAACGCAATAGTGCCTTGGCCTTCAAGGCAATTCCATTGAAGGCCAAGGCACTAGCGGTGGAGCCTAGCTGCGCACCAGATCCAGCTCGAAGTGGGGCTTGGACTTGCGTGCATTCCACGCGTGGACCTTGTACCCATCGGCTTGCGGCTGGAAGGCCAGGTCAACCGATGCCGGAAGCACTACCGGGGACTTGAACTCGATGCTCCAGTGGTACGTTCCGTTGGCTGGTTCGATCCCCGCCAATGCCCGGGCTGCCAGGTAGATGCCGTGGGCAATAGCCGCTGGCATGCCCAACGCCTTGGCGCTGAGCGCGGACAGGTGAATCGGGTTGTAGTCGCCGGCTACTGCGGCCCAACGACGTCCCGTTCCCTGATCCAGTTTCCAGCTCGCGGTACGCTGCGGTGCAGCAAAGGCCGGATGCGCGCTCTTCTCCGGTGTACGGCCCTCGAGCCGCACGCCTTTGGCCAAGAACGTGCTGCGCAGCAGCACCCGGTCCTGCCCGTCCACGACGAGGCGCATCACCAAGTCGGAGGTCGCCCCATGGGGATGGGCCGATAGGTTCTCGCTGTGCACCTCGATGTCAAAAGCCTCATCCTCAGCCAGCGGCGCAACCACATCGACCTGGTTGGACAGGTGGATCATGCCCAGCAGCGGCAAGGGGAAATCATCTTGCACCATCAAGGACATAGCCAGCGGGAAAGCCAGCGAGTGCAAGTAGAGGCTGGGCAGCACGCCGTTCATCGGCGCGCCTACGGCCTGGCGGAACTCGGCGAGTTTCACCGGATCGGCCTTGGCACCCTGGAAGACCAGGACGGTTTCTGGCAGCACCGGGTTCTTCGGCTTCCGCTTCAGGGTCTTCACGGCCTTGGCATAGACCGAGGCCATCGAGGGAATCGAGGTGACGATCTGCGCACCCATCTAGGCACCTACCAGCGATTGGCCGCAGACCCGCAGCACCTGGCCGTTCAACCCGGCTGCGGCATCGGACCCGAGGAAGCTAATCGCCTCGGCAACGTCTACCGGCAGACCGCCTTGCATCAGCGAAGGCAGAACCATGCGGGCAACGGTGCGGGTACCCAGCGGGATCTTCGCGGTCATCTCGGTCTCGATGAACCCCGGAGCCACAGCGGCGATGGAGCCGCCATTTTCTGCAAACAGCTTGGCGCTGGCGTGCACCATGCCGATCACCCCGCCCTTGGAGGCTGCATAGTTGGTCTGGCCGCGGTTCCCGGCAATGCCGGAGGTGGAAGCCAGCGAAACGATGCGCAAACCGGGCAGCTTGGCTGCCAGGAAGGCCTCATTCATGCGCAGCTGCGAAGCGATGTTCACGGCAATCACCGAGTCCCAGCGGCCGGCATCCATATTGGCCAGCAGCTTGTCCCGGGTGATACCGGCATTGTGGATCACCAGATCCAGCGAGCCATGGCGGCCGATCGCATGGTCCATGATCTGCTGGGCGGCATCCTGGGCGGTGACATCCAGCTGCAAGGCGGTGGCGCCGATGGAGTTGGCGACCTTGGCTAGCGATTCGCCGGCAGCAGGCATATCCACCACAACCACCTGCGCGCCGTCGCGGGACAGCGTCTTGGCGATGGCCGCGCCGATGCCGCGAGCGGCACCGGTCACCACCGCGACCTTGCCGGCCAGCGGCTTGGCGAAGTCGGCAGGCAGCACGCCATCATTGGTGCGCACAGAAAGGAACTGGCCGTCCACGTAGGCGCTGCGCCCGGAGAAGAAGAAGCGCAGCGCGGCCAGCGCACTAGGGCTGGCAACGCTGGTGCCTTGGGCAAGCACGATGCCGTTGGCGGTGGCTCCACCGCGCATTTCGCGGCCCATCGAGCGCACGATGCCGTCGATGCCCTGGCACACGGCGGAAAGCTCCGGCGCATCGTCATCGCTGGCGGGACGGGAGAAGGCCACCACGCGGCCACCTGGCAGCAGCTTGCGCAACGCCTGGCCGGCCGCCAGCATCAGCGGCGACAGCTCGGTGGGGTGCTCGAGTTCATCGAGCAGCAGCACCAGGCCGCCGAGCTTGGCATCGCCGGCGTCGTGCCGGCGCACATCCAGCCCCCAGGCGACCAGGGTGTCGCTCAGGTCCTGGGCCTTGGACGAGGCACCGAGCACCAGCACCGGGCCGGGCAGCAGTGGCGCATCGGGGCTGTAGCGGCGCAAGCGCGGAGGACGCGGCAAGCCCAGCAGGGTGGCCAGCTTCTTGGTGATCCCGGAATTAACCAGTTCCATGTACTTGTCCGCCATTAGCTGCGAGCCTCCAGAATTGCGACGACGCCCTGGCCACCTGCGGCGCAGACCGAAATCAGCGCGCGACCCGAGCCCTTTTCATGCAGCATTTTCGCGGTACTGGCGATGATGCGCCCGCCGGTGGCGGCGAAGGGGTGCCCTGCGGCCAGCGAGGAGCCGTTCACGTTCAGCTT
This sequence comes from Glutamicibacter sp. NPDC087583, assembly GCF_044743685.1. Lineage (NCBI taxonomy): Bacteria > Bacillati > Actinomycetota > Actinomycetes > Micrococcales > Micrococcaceae > Glutamicibacter > Glutamicibacter sp. NPDC087583. The sequence continues at coordinate 1,088,817 of NZ_JBIUWY010000001.1, forward strand.
CGACCGGTCGATGGCGCCCAGCGGGGCATCCAGCCCCAGCTTCTCGCGGCAGAATTCCTCGTCCTCCCACGCCTTGAGCGTCGAGAGCACGGTGCCTGCGAAGGCCTCGTGGATCTCGTAGAAATCGAAGTCCTGCAAGGTGAGGTTGTTGCGCTCCAGCATCCGGGCGGTGGCGTAGGCCGGAGCCATCAGCAGGCCCTCGGCACCGTGCACGAAGTCCACTGCTGCCGCTTCGAAGTCCACGAAATTGGCCAGCATCGGCAGGTCGTTGGCTTGCGCGTACTCTTCGCTGCCCAGCAGCACGGCCGAGGCGCCGTCGGTCAGCGGGGTGGAGTTTCCGGCGGTCATGGTCGCCGCATCGCCCAGGTTCTTGCCGAAGGCGGGCTTGAGCTTGCCCAGCTTTTCCATGGTGGAGTCGGCGCGCAGGTTGTTGTCCTTGGACAGGCCGTTGAACGGGGTGACCAGGTCGTTGAAGAAGCCGCGGTCGTAGGCGGCGGCCAGGTTCTGGTGGCTGGCCAGGGCCAGTTCATCCTGGGCCTCGCGAGTGATGCCCCACTTCTTGGTGGTGATTGCCTGGTGGTCGCCCATGGACAGGCCGGTGCGCGGTTCGCCGGTGCCGGGGGCTGCGGGGGCCAGATGGCCTGGGCGCAGCTTGGCCAGCGCGGCGAGCTTGGCCTTGGTGCTGCGGGCGCGGGAAAGCTCCATCAGGATGCCGCGCAGCGCATCCGAGACGGCGATCGGCGCGTCGGAGGTGGTGTCCACGCCGCCGCCGATGGCGGAATCTAGCTGGCCCAGCTTGATCTTGTTGGCCAGCGAGCCGATGGCTTCCATGCCGGTGGCGCAAGCCATCTGCACGTCATAGGCCGGGGTGGCGTGATCCAGCGAGGAGCCGAGCACCGATTCGCGGATCAGGTTGAAGTTCTTGGAATGCTTGAGCACCGCGCCGCCGGCGACGGCCCCGATGCGCTGTCCCTGCAGGCCGAAGCGGGCGACCAGGCCCTCGAGTGCTGCAGTGAACATGTCCTGGTTGGACGCATTGACGTAGGCGGTATTGGAACGGGCGAAGGGAATGCGGTTGCCACCGATGATCACGGCATTGCGCACAGCGGGCTGGCTCATGTTCGTTGAACTCCTACAAATATTCTGGTGTGACAAGTATTACTGTAACCAAGAGTACATGATACTGTGAGTTACGTGAACAAGATCACTGGGGAAATCGACCGCGAGACCGACGGCCGGGCAGCTCGCTGGCAAGCGCATCGCACCGCGCGCCACGAAGAACTGCTCAAGCTGGCGCGCAAGGCCGTGCACAAGCTCGGCCCGCAGGTCTCCATGGAAGACATCGCCAATCACGCGAAAACTTCCAAACCGGTGTACTACCGGTACTTCGGCGACAAGGAGGGCCTGCGCCAGGCACTGAGCGCCATGGTCATCAACGACTTCCGCGAACGCGTCATCGCCGCAGGCCTGGCCAAGGAAGACGAAATCAGCGCCCTGCACGCCATGGTTTCCTCCTACCTGGAGCTGGCAGCCAACAGCCCGAACCTGTACTTCTTCGTGACATCGGCCCCGCGCTCGGCCGATGATGAATCGGCCGGCGCCCTGAGCACCTTCTTCGAAGAGGCATCCAGCTTGATGAGCGAACGCCTGCTCAAGCTCTATGACCAGCGCGCCACTTCCGCGACCCTGGAGTTGTGGCCGCGCGCGGCGCTGGGCATGGTCCGCGCGGCCGGCGAACAGTGGCTGCGCCAACCGGATTCCGCCAACAAGCCGGCATTGCCGTCGCTGGCCACGGAACTGACCAATTGGCTGGCCTATGGCATCGCCTCCACCCGGACCCCGAAAACCAACTGAAGCACCCAGGTGCACTCCCAACCCGACTCACCACCGAATAGAAAGACACGTCATGAGCGAGAACCGCATCAACGTCAACGCCCTGTCCGAACAGCTCTTCGGCCCCTATGCCGAAATCCGCAAGGCCTCGCGCGCCCGCGCCGCCGATCCGCAGCTGCAGCGCGACCCGCTGCTGGGCATGGACGAGCACCGCGAACGCGTACTGGGCCAGCTGGGCATCCTCGTTGAGCAAGAAGCCGTCCAGCGTGCCTTCCCCAAGGAATTCGGTGGCGCCGGTGACCATGGCGGCTCCATCGCGGCCTTCGAGGAACTGGTGGCCGCGGACCCTTCGCTGCAGATCAAGGCCGGGGTGCAGTGGGGCTTGTTCGCAGGAGCCATCTTGCACCTGGGCACCGAGGAGCACCACCGCGCCTGGCTGCCAGGGGCCATGAACCTCGATACCCCCGGCGCCTTCGCCATGACCGAGATCGGCCACGGTTCGGACGTGGCCGCGGTGGCCACCACCGCCACCTTCGACGAGGCCGCCGGCGAGTTCGTCATCCACACCCCGTTCAAGGCAGCCTGGAAGGAATTCCTGGGCAACGCGGCCCTGCACGGCAAGGCCGCCACCGTCTTCGCCCAGCTGATCACCAAGGGCGTCAACCATGGCGTGCACTGCTTCTACGTCCCGATCCGAGACGAAGCCGGCAACTACCTTGATGGCATCGGCGGCGAGGACGACGGGCTGAAAGGAGGGCTGAATGGCATCGACAACGGCCGGCTGCACTTCACCAACGTGCGCGTTCCGCGTACCAACCTGCTCAACCGCTATGGCAACGTGGACGCTGATGGAACCTATTCCTCGCCGATCCCTTCGCCGGGCCGCCGCTTCTTCACCATGCTCGGCACCCTCGTCCAGGGCCGCGTCTCGCTCGATGGCGCCGCCACCAACGCCTCGAAGATCGCCTTGCAGATCGCCGTGACCTACGGCAACCAGCGCCGCCAGTTCAACTCCACTTCCGACACCGAGGAAACCACGCTGCTGGACTACCAGCGCCACCAGCGCCGCCTGATCACCCGGCTGGCCCGCACCTACGCTTCCTCCTTCGCGCACGACGGCCTGCTGGACAAGTTCGACGCGGTGTTCTCGGGCCGAGCCGATAGCGACGACGACCGCCAGGATCTGGAAACCCTTGCCGCCGCGCTGAAGCCGCTGAGCACCTGGGACGCCCTGGACACCTTGCAGGAGTGCCGCGAGGCCTGCGGCGGTGCCGGTTTCATCGCCAAGAACCGCTTCACCCAGCTCTATGCGGACCTTGATGTCTACGTGACCTTCGAAGGCGATAACAATGTGCTGCTGCAGCTGGTGGGCAAGCGGCTGCTCACCGACTACGCGGCCGAGTTCCGCAAGCTCGACACCGGCGCGATGGCCCTGTACGTAGCCAAGCAGGTCGGTGCCACCGCCCTGCACCGCTCCGGTCTGCGCGGCGTGGGCCAGGCCTTCGCGGATATCTCCGATGAGCGCAAGAGCGCCAATTTCTTCAAGGACCCGGAGAACCAGCGCGCTCTGTTCACCGACCGCATCAACGCCAAGGTCGCCGAGGTGGCCAACGCCCTGCGCGGTGCCGGGAAGAACAAGGCCAAGGCTGCCGCCGCATTCAACGAGAACCAGGACCTGCTGATCTCCGCGGCACGCGACCACGGCCAGCTGCTGCGCTGGGAAGCATTCACCGCGGCATTGGAGAAGACCGGGGATCCGACCACCAAGGAGGTGCTGACCTGGTTGCGCGATGTCTTCGCCCTGAGCCTGGTCGAAGACGACCTGGGCTGGTACCTGGCCAACGGCCTGCTCTCGATGCAGCGTGCCCGCACCCTGTCCGGCTACATCAACCGCCTGCTTGCCCGCCTGCGCCCGCATGCCCAGGACTTGGTGGAAGCCTTCGGCTACACCCAGGACCACCTGCGTGCCGATATCTCCTCGGGCGGCGAAGCCGAGCGCCAGGATGAGGCCATGGAGTACTTCCGCAAGCTGCGCGCCAGCGACAATGCGCCAATCAGCGAGAAGTCCTTGCAGAAGGCCAAGCGCTAGAGCCAACGAGCAGGTGCCCGGACCAGGGGGATTTCCCCCGGGCCCGGGCACCTGCTGGTTAACGACTGCTTCGCCTAGTTTCCCAGCCGCTGGGCCAGGGCTACCGTCAGCCCTTCGGGGCCCCGCACATAAGCCATTTTCCAGGCGCCTTCGTATTCCCCGACGCCGCCGATCAGTCCATAGCCCTGGGTTTCAAGGCCGGCGACCATCCCCTGGAGGTCATCTACCTCGAAGGCGATCGAGCGCAGTCCCAGTTCGTTGGCCATGGCGTGCGGGTTGCCCGGTTCATGGGCAGGCTTCTCGAAGCTGGCCAGCTCGATGCCGACCTCCGAATCCGCGGACTTGAGCATGACGACATTCGTGCGCGAGCCCTTGACCCCGCACACGGTTTCCAGGAACTCCCCTTCCATCCCGTCGACCCTGCCCTCGACACTCAAGCCCAAGCCGATGAAGAAGCCAGTCACCAGCTCAAGGTCTGCAACGGTGACGCCGATATGGTCAAAACGGATGATTCGCGGCATGGTGGTAGGCACCCTTTCGCTCCTAGATGGCCAGGCAAAGATGGCCAAGTTCGCTGGTTAGCCACAGGGTACGCCCACCGCGCGCCCGGAACCAGCCCGCGAAGAAGACTCCATGGAACTTGGAATCCGGCCAGCAGTGCGATCCCTAGTGGTGCCAATGCCAGTACTTCAAGGATGAAGAATGGAACCTCGGGGCGGAATCCGCCTGGGTGCTGATTTGTCTCGTGATCCGCCCCGCATTCCGCGGGCGGATCATTTCAGGGCAGTTGCCTGCTGCCGCGGTCGAGCATGCCCGCCCCACCGATACCGGAATCACCTACAAGGGCAGAGAGGGCCTATTTTCCGGCATCTTGGCCAGTTTCGAATCTGCCGGCTTCACGATCATGAATCGAAATCGAAGCCTCGCACTGGCCGAACAGGGCCGCTGGCCACCCAGCTAGAGACTTGCCTGCCCCAGTCCATCGAGCACCAGCGCCACCCTTGCCCGCTGCTCCCGGTTAAGTCCCTGGACCGGCAAGGGCAGGCAATTGGGTGCTGCCAGGCCCAGGTGCTCGGCAATGGCGGCACTGACGCGCAAGCTGCCGCCGCATTGCGCCATCAGGTCCCACAACGGCCGCAGATCCTCGGAAACCGCTAGCGCCTTCTGATGGTCTCCGGCCTGCACCGCACGCGTAATTCCAAGCATCGGGGCCGGGATCGTTCCGCCCACCGCGGTAAACCACGCGTCGCATCCTGCGATGAGTCCGGCTACCCCGAACGCATCGCCCGATACCCCGATGCCTACGTGATCGGGAAGCACCGCCCGAATCGCCGCGACATGCGCCAGCGCATCCACCGGATCGGCCGGAACCCCCGGAATCTTGATGGAAATGATCCCCGGCAACTGCGCGATGCGCGCATAAAGCCCGGTGCTGAAGGTGAAATGCGTTGTCCCAGGGTTGTCATAGACAACGACCGGCAAGTCGCTGCGTTCGGTCGCCGCCCTGAACAGTGCGAAGACTTCATCATCGTCCAGCCGCTGGTAGCCCACCGGGGCGAGCAGAACGCCGGCCGCACCGGCGGCCTTGGCGTCGTCAATATGCGCCAGGACGTGGGCCGTGCGCATGGCGCCGACTCCAGCCAGCACCGGGATCCCCGTTGCATGCTGCACCGCCAACCCGATGACGCGTTCGCGCTCCGCGCGGTCCAGGTACATGTACGAACCGGTCGAGCCCAGGACGGTAATTGAATCCACCCCGGCCGCAACCAGTCGCTGCACCAATCCGATGAATGCAGGTTCATCGAGTTGGTCATCATTCATTGGGGTCAGCGGGAAGGCGCTGAGCCCGGTCAAAGCGGTGACTGGCAGTGCGCCAGTTTTCGTTGATGATTTCATGATGCGCCATCCTGTCTCATGTGCTGGTTCCTCGATCTTACGGCCAGCAGGGCACAGGCGATGACCGCGCAGCCGCCAACCACGGTGGGCCAACCGATTTGTTCGTGCAGCAGCATCCCGGCCCAGCAGATCGTCATCACCGGCTGCGCCAGCTGCACCTGGCTCACTTGCGCCATCGGGCCGATGGCCAATCCGCGATACCACGCAATGAAGCCGAGGAACATGCTCACGACGCCAAGATAGGCGAATGCCGCCCACTCGCTGAATGTTGCCGTGGGCGGATGCTGGAGCGCCGAGACGGTCGTGAGGGTGATCATTACCGGTGAGGCCAGGACCAGCGCCCATGAGATCGTTTGCCATGAACCAAGCTCCCGCGAGAGCAGGCCGCCTTCGGCATAGCCGATAGCGCAAGCGAGCACCGCCCCGAAGAGCAACCAGTCGGCCCCGTGCAAGCTGCCCAGCCCGCCTCCTTGCAAAGCGGCAAACGCCAAGGCTGCCAATGCCCCAGAACCAGCCGCGATCCAGAATCTGGCACTGGGGCGTTCCCTGGTTCGCAGCACAGCGGCTGCGGCCGTCACTGCAGGCAGGATGGCGATCACTACCGCGCCATGGCTGGCCGGAGCCGTGGTCATCGCAAAGGATGTCAGCAGGGGGAAACCTGCGATAACTCCCCCGGCGACGACCAGCAGCCGCCACCATTGCGACCGTGTCGGAAGTTTCTGGCCGGTGCTCCAGAGCACGGCAACAGCCAGCATTGCGGCGATAACGGATCGCCCCGCGCCGACGAACAGCGGTTGCAGATGGCCGCTTTCCACGGCGATGCGGGTGAAGGGCACGGTGAAGGAGAAGGCGAGCACGCCCAGCAATCCCCAGATCAGCCCGGTAACGCCCGAGGATAGCGGTTGCCGCGAAATGAGAGTAGCGGTACTATCTAGTTTCATGTTTAACAGTAGCAGTGAGCGCCTGGTTGCGGTACTGCGCGAATGGATTGCGACAGCCCCCGCCGGGAGCCAGCTGCCCTCCACCCGTACTCTGGTGGCGGATTATGAAGTCAGCCCGGTCACCGTGCAGAAAGCGCTGCGGATCCTCACCGGCCAGGGCATCATTGAATCGCGTCCGGGTATCGGCACCTTCGTTCGCAGCCACCCGGTGGCCCGGGCGCACGACCATGCCTGGCAAACCGCGGCCTTGGGCGTTGTGCAACGGCCCCTGCCTGAACTCGCCTCCGCCCAGCGCGCTACGCCCAATGACGTCATATCCCTGCAGTCGGGCTATCCGGATCGAGACTTGCTGCCAGAACGACTGGTGCGCAGCGCCTTCTCGCGGGTCGCGCGCAGCGACGCGGTGCTCCAGCGCACCCCGGCCGCGGGGCTGCCTGATCTGCAGAGCTGGTTCGCATCCGAGCTCGGCGCCATCACCGCCCCTGGGCTGAGCGCGCCGGCGGCCAGCGACGTCGTCGTCCTGCCCGGCAGCCAAAGCGGGCTGGGCTCGATCTTCCGCTCACTGGTTGGGGCCGGCAAGCCGATGCTCATCGAATCGCCCACCTACTGGGGTGCTATCCTCGCGGCCGCGCAAGTCGGCGTGCAGCTCGTCCCCGTTCCCGCCGGTCCCCACGGCCCGGACACCGGGCAGTTGGATCGCGCTTTCGAGCAAACCGGGGCCCGCGCCTTCTACGCCCACCCGAATTTTGCCAACCCTTCCGGGGCCCAGTGGTCGCCCGAAGTTTCCCAGCGGGTGCTGGAAATCCTGAAGAATCGTGGCGCTTTCCTGGTGGAAGATGACTGGGCGAAGGATTTGGGGATCAATGCCGAGTCTTCACCGATGGCCGCCAGAGATGACAGCGGCCATGTGGTGTATCTGCGCTCCCTGACCAAAAGCGTGTCCCCGGCGGTCCGTGTTGCCGGCGTCATTGCCAGAGGGCCAGCACGGGAACGGATCTTGGCCGATAACCAGGCCCAATCCATGTATGTCAGTGGTGCGCTGCAATCCGTCGCGCTTGACGTGGTCACCCAGCCCGGGTGGCGCACCCACTTGCGCTCGGTGCGCCAGCAGCTGGCAACGCGCAGGGATCTGGTGCTCGACGCCCTGGCGCAGCATCTGCCCGAAGCACATGTCGAGCAGGTCCCGCTGGGCGGGCTGAACCTCTGGGCAAGGTTGCCGGATGCCACTAATCTGGTGCAGCTGGTCCGCGACTGCGAAATGCGCGGCGTGGCCATCTCGGCCGGAGACAGCTGGTTCCCCGCGGAACCGACCGGACGCTTTCTGCGGTTGAACTTTGCCGGCCCGAACCCTGGAGCCTTCAACCAGGGCGTCGAGATCATCGGCCAGGTGCTGCGCGCCTAGGTCCAATGCGAAGGGCTAACCAACATACCTGGTCTTCGTAGGGCTGTGCGAGGGCCGTGGGGTGCCTATAGGGCTCCAGCGATCATCAAAGCGACAAGTCCTGCAAGGCATTCGCCACCGTTGCAGCATTCAGATTGATACATAAGTGTTGCATTTCTGGTTATATATGAATATTCCAGCCGTCAATTAGCTTGAAAATAACACAATATGAACTGAAAGCATTTGTTTCGATGCAAGAAGACAAATTCTCTGACAAAAAATAAGCCCAGAGAAGAGACTCGACCGCGAGAAATCAGATACGTAAATCTCAAATAAACCAATCTAGTGGTATGCATCGGAATAATGCCGTGATGTTTTAGGAATTTATTAATCAGAATATTTCTTTAGCCTAGGATTATCGATTAGAATCGACACTAGACTCCAACTACTTTCTTACCTGTGATAACTACCTGCCTGGCGCAACGTTGAGCTACTCGTTCACTATGGGTTGCAATAACGAGCAAACTTCCACGAGCGCGAAGAATGTCGAATAGATCCAACACTTCATTTTCCGTCTGCTCGTCGAGCGCCCCGGTTGGCTCATCCGCAATTAGAATTGCTGGAGATTTAACGATTGCGCGGGCAATCGCCACACGCTGAGCTTCGCCACCTGAGAGTCTGCCGACTCTATGATTTTCGTACTTACTAAGACCTACATGACCGAGTGCGTCTGCTGCCGGGTCGCGGAAGGCGTTCTTATTCCCGCCTAGTCCCAACATGACATTTTGCAAGGCGGTCCGCTCAGGTAGCAGATCATAGCGTTGCGTAATTACGCCGACATTCGCCTTGCGAAAGGCCGCCATCCTCGATTCCTTATGCTGGAGAATTTCTTCGTTAAAGCGAAATTCCCCCATATAATGAGTATCAAGACCGGCCAAAATTTTAAGTAAGGTACTTTTTCCCGAACCACTGCGTCCGAGGACGGCAATTGAAGCATCGTTCTCATCTGCTTCAAAGTTCGTGTTCTGGAACAGTGTATGGGGTGTGCCGTTAGCCTCACGAAACCCTTTGGATAGGCCTCGAAGTTCGATTCTTGTCATGTCTCTATGCAATCTTTCTTTGAAAGTACAGTTTGGTCGACCTGGTAGCAGCAGCAATATCAACACAAGCAGCAACGGCAAAAATCAGAATAATCCAGCCGACGGCTGATGAACCCTCATTGGGTAAAACTTGATAAACAGTGAGGAACAACAGTCCGATTGCGGCCCATTCGATGAGCACAATCATCCCCATCCACTTCTGCAACTCCAAACAAGAAGTTCCAATTATCCACCGTAAATTGAGGACAGTACGCCGACGACGGAAATTGAATGCACTCAGCGCGCACAACACGAGTCCGCCAACTATTCCTAAAGCAACTTGAAGGAAGGCGACTAGCCATACATTATCAAATAGCATTGTTCGCATCAGGGAATATTGAGTTAAATATTGAGGCACACCTATAAGTGCATAGTTCGTGAATCCAGTTTCCCGCCCGATCTGGTCAAGATGCTTGAGGATATCGTTACCGGACATGTCTTTCGAGGCAGTAAAATCGCTGTTGATCATTGCGAAGGACAATATCCCACCAAAATCTAGATTCGTCTTCGCTATCCCACGTAGTGTTTTTGGATACGGGATGACAATGGTGTCATCAAGGAAGTGGTCTATATCGTCTTGGTAGAACATCGAAGAGTGCGGCTCAAGGAATCCAACAACTTTGAGTGAGAACGGTTCCATGTAGAACATGCCGTCAAGTGTGTCATTGACACTGTAAATACCCCTGTAGTCCGCACCAAGCAACACTGGGATCTGGCCAGAACTGTAGTCAATATTCTCCCAATCAGGAAGTTGCCCCTCGTCGACCGTCAAATGCGAAAATTCAAACGCTTCCTTACTCATCTGCATTGACCGAACCTCCAGTGTCTCGCGCCCTGTCAGCTGATCGACGTAAACGCCGCCATTAACATAGTCTCCCCCAGCCCAAGCATCGAAAGACTCACTGCCTTTAAAATCAGCAATCGGTATAGGTTGATTGAAAGACGACAATAAGTTCACGAGCTTGCTCTCATTGAGTTTCTCGTAAAACTCTCCAATTTGATCTAGTTTTTCTGGGCTTTGACGAACTTCTGTGAACTCATTGGCATCGATAAAAGTATCTGTCACACGGTAGAGATCTTGATTGTTTCCATCACTAAAGCTTTTGATAATCGCGTTCTGCGTTGACGCTGAGAAACTGATAGTGCTGTATAAACCCGTTAAAAACAGCACTACGATAACAGCTTTTGTTGCAATAGCAAGCCAGTTTCGACGTAGATCAAAAATGAACTCGTTCATTTCATTCCTCCGTTCCTAACCACAAACGACGTCGTGAAAGAGAGAATGAACATAGATGTCAGAAGCACATGCGAGTAGAGAAAATCTTGAAACAATAAGCTAGCTCGACCCGCACTAAATAGAATTAGCGTCGGTACTATTGCCGCCACGATCCAGACTCTCGTGTACGAGAGAATATGTCGTGACAACAAAAATGCGCGGGTGCGTCCCCACAACCGATCTACCGAATCACGCGCTGCACCCCAGGTATGCGTTAGATACCCTAAAATACCTGTCCCAGTGATTAGCAAAACCACAGTAAGCATATTCATGATGGGAGAAATGAAATCAATATTAGTTCGCCTGGAGAGACCTGATTCAATCGCACGCGTATTCTCGAAACGTTCAGTAATCCGATCGGCGTCTGGTCCGTCAACGACGAATCGACGCTCACCTGGCTCCTCAAACAACTGTGGATCGTAAATAACGATTTCGTCGGCTAACAGGCTCTTGTCCCGTGCCCCTAATAAACCAGCAACTTCATATTCTTTTCCCAGTATTACGATCTCGGCGCCCACAGCTTGGAGGTTGGCCCCTACTAATGCCCCCGGACGACTATCGGATACATTCCAACGGAGATCGTGCAGTGGTAAAGATCCAGACACGTCCGTTGTCGAAAATACGGCACGAATATGATCATCGTCAGCGAGCGGTTGGAAGATGGTTACATCCAACCCATCGCCCCGAGCGTAATCGATTGCTGTCGATGGATCACCGCTCAACTCGATAGCTCTGTTCGTATATAGTGAGTTTGCCTCCTGTAGGGTGGTAGCCTGTATGGCGCGATAAGACAGCATCGCTAGATCCAACAACAGCAACAATCCGGCAAACGCGAGCACCAGAATTATGGGTTTTGATCGCAAGGTACACTTTCACATTTGGCAGGTGGGGAGATGTACTCATATCTCAACCCACCTGTGTCGCTTATATCTTCCGGAAGATGTTATCTACCATAGTAAGTTCTAGCGGTGCCTGGGTCTATAAGAATCCCGCTTGAGACGGCATACCGCCGCCAAGGCAAATTGACCCCATTACCATGGGAGCCACAGATACGACCTGAAACACCATCGATAGTGCTGCCCTTCTCCTAGTCGTGCACGCGTGGAGTGATAAATGCCGGACCAAGTCGTACAAGGCGGGTTCTGACGGTCGTTGCAACTCCTGTTTGATCAAGGTGTTGCAACGACCGTGAGAACCCGCCTCCTTTCCGGAAGTAGAAAGAAGGCCCCGGTGAATGAAAAATAATCTCATCCACCGGGGCCTGTTGAACTCTTTGCTGGCTACAGTCCGTCTACCTCGATCAGGCCGCGGCGCGTAGGCACCGGGGCAACGTGCGTGCCGTTGGCCGCCACGCGCTGAACCGACAGCAACCGCGGCGGCGCGCCGTCGGCGGTTTGCAGGATCCACGGACCGACCATCAGGTAGCCGCGATCATTTTCGGCCTCGGTGACCACGCCGGTAATCACGAAATCACCGTAGGGTTCCTGGCTGAAGGATGCGGCAACCAAATCGCCGTGGGACAGCTCGGAAACTTCAACGTCTTCCGGGGCGAACTCGCCTTCGAAGACTGCGGGGAAGGCGCGCACGTCCTTATCAGGCTGGCGGGCCATGGTTTCGCCGCCGTCGGCGTCTTTGGCTTTCTTCTTGGCAGCGGCCGCGTTCAGCCCGCCAACCATGACGTCGTCGAGCACCGTGGCGTGCGCGGCGCCGGTGATCAGGAAGTTGCCGAAGCGGGCGGTCTTGTAGAGCACCGAGATCACGTCTCCGGCTTCCACCTCGCCGAAGGCCGCTTTCATGCCGGCTACATCGCGCTTGGAAGGGCCCTTGATAAAGACGTCCACGGGGTGATTCTCCGATTCTGCAGGAATTAGGTTCTGCGCTTAAGCGTAGGCCAGTTACCAGCCACGAAGAAAACGCCTAGCCTCGCAGGGCGGCGTCGAACCATCCGGTAATGCTCGCCGGATGGGTGATCGCGGTGCCCACCACCACGGCGAACGCGCCGGCATCCAGCGCGGCTTTGGCCTGCGCCGGGGTGTGGATCCGGCCCTCGGCAATCAGTGGCGGCTCCAGGCCCGCTGCTGCGATCTGTTCCAGCAGCTCAAGGTCCGGCCCCTCGGTCTTGTCCCGTTCCCCGGTGTAGCCGGCCAGCGTGGTGCCGATCAGATCGGCCCCGGCCTGCGCGGCAGCCAGCGCGTCGTCCAGCGACCCGCAGTCGGCCATTACCAAGGCGGCAGACCGTTCGTGGACCGCGCTAATGGTTTGTTCCAGGCTCTTGCCGTCGGGCCGTTCGCGGCGGGTGCCGTCCAGGGCCACGATGTGCGCCCCGGCGTTGGCCACCGCCAAGGCGTGGTGGATGGTGGGGGTGATGAACACGCCCTCATGGCCGTCCTTGAACAGCCCGATGACCGGCACCTCGACGGCCGAACGAGTGAATTGGATATCCGCGATGCCCTGCACGCGCACCGCGCCGGCGCCTCCGATCACCGCCGAGGCCGCCACCTGCGCCATGGTCTGCGGGTGGCGCATCGGCTCCCCCGGATAGGCTTGCGCCGAAACGATCAGCCGTCCGCGCAGGGCTTGCAGTGCTGCTGCCGAAAGCAACATGTCTTTCTCCTCTTAGTCTTGTGGCCAGAATAGGCTGGCCGCCCCGATCAGGGCGGCATCGGTTCCCAAACGGGCAGGTTCCAGCGCGGTGCCCCGCACCAGGTCGATGGCGCTGGCGGCGAAGCCCTCGCGCAGACCCTCCCACCAGATCTTCCCCGCCCCGGCCATCCCGCCGGCAATGACGATTTTCTGCGGGTCCAGCACGTTGGCCAGCGATCCGGCGGCGGCGCCTGCGGCCAGGCCTCCGGTATGCAATGCCCGATAGGCCAAGGCGTCGCCGGCTTCGGCCAGCGCGGTCACCGCCTGGGTGTCGCGCACTTGCGGGTTGCCGGCCAAGCGCTGGTAGTGCCGGTGGATCGCGGGCCCGGCGGCGATCGCCTCCACATGCCCGGTGCGTCCGCAGGAGCATTCCAGCCCGGTGGCGTAGGCCGAATCGATGTGCCCCATATGCCCGGCCACGTGGTGGAAGCCGGTGACCAGCTGGCCGCCGTGCAGGTAGGCTCCGCCGATTCCGGTGCCGATGGCCAACAGCATCACCTGGCCGGTTCCCCGGCCCGCGCCGAAGCGGGCCTCGCCCAAACCGTGGGCGTGCACGTCATTGACCGCGCGCACCGCTAAACCGGTGAGCCGTCCCAGTTCGGCCGCCATGTCGGTGCCGGCCCAGCCCGCCAAGGTATCAGTGGCCGATACCACCTTCGCGGTTTCCGGGTCGATGACCCCGGCGGCGCCGATACCCAATCCGGCCGGCTGCGCCGAGCATGCACCGCGCAGCTGCTGCACCACGCCGGCCATGGCCGCGATGATTGCGGCGGCGCCTTCGCGGGCCGGTGTGGGTGCTTGGCTGCGCGCGGTGATGGTGCCATCGCGGCGCACTACGGCGCCGGCGATCTTGGTGCCGCCCAGATCCAGGGCGAGCACCTCGCCGGCGCCTGCTAGTTGTTCTTGCACTGGGCCAGGGCCTACTTGGCGGCCACCGGCAGCAGGCCGGTTTCGGCCAGGATCCCGCGGATCGAGGCGGCCTCGGAGGCATCCAGCGACGCCATCGGGGCGCTCATGGCGTTATTGGAGATGATGCCCAGTTCCACCAGGGCGGTCTTGAAGGCGCCCAGGCCCGCAGCCCCTGGCGACACCCGGGAAGCATCGGGGGTGTAGACGATGTCGAAGACGCGGGCCAGGCGGTCCTGCTCGGCCGCGGCGCCGGCCCAGTCGCCGGCCACTGCCTTCTCGAACAGGCGGCGGTAGCCGGCTGGGTCCACGTTGCCCAGGCCCGGGACCACGCCGTGGGCTCCGCCCAGCAGTGCCCCGTCGACGACGACCTCATGGCCGGTGAACACCGAGAAGCCCTCGATGTCCTTGGTGGCCAGCAGCAGCTGGCGGAAGGACACGTCGTCGCCCGAGGAGTCCTTCACGCCCACGATGGCGCCGGACTGCGCCAGCCGGACGGCCACATCCAGCGGCAGCTTGTGGTGGGTGCGCACCGGCACGTCGTAGGCGAAGATGTCGATCTGCAGGGCGTCGTGGATGGCGGTGAAGTGCGCTTCGATCTCCGGGCCGTTGGAGATGGCATAGAACGGGGTGGTGACCACCAGCGCGTCGGCGCCCAGGGCGATCAGGCGCTGGCCCTCGTCGATGACGCGGGCGGTGGTCTGCTCGCTGGCACCGACCAGCACCGGCACGCGGCCAGCGTTGGCGGCCACGATCCGGGCGAGTACCGCGTCGCGTTCGGCATTGGCCAGGTAAGGCACCTCGCCGGAGGAACCGAGCACGAACAGGCCGGCCACTCCCCCGTCGATCAGGTGTTCCACCACGGCATCCATGCCGGCGGCGTCAATGGCGCCATCGGCGGTGCGCGGGGTGATGACCGGCGGGATGACGCCGGAGTACTTCGGGTTGTTCGTGTAAGCCACGGGGATTCGGTCTTTCTCTAGGTGCCGCAATTGCGGCGATTGGTTAGTGCTCCAGCAGTGCCGGGGCAGCACCCAACAGGGTGCGGGTGTAGTCATTGGTGGGCGCGTCGAATACCTGTGCGGCATCGCCTCGCTCGACGATTTGCCCGGAGTTCATCACGCAGATGGTGTCCGAAACATAGCGCACGGTCTGGATATCGTGGGAGATGAACACCATGCCCAGGTTCAGCTCGGATTTCAGGTCGGTGAGCAGGTTCAGCACCTGCGCCCGCACCGAGACATCCAGCGCGCTGGTGGGCTCATCGGCCACGATCACCGCAGGTTCCAGGGCCAGCGCCCTGGCGATGGCCACGCGCTGGCGCTGGCCGCCGGAGACCTGGCTGGGCAGGGCCGAGGCCGCCGAAGCCGGCAGGCCCACCACCTCAAGCAGTTCCAGCGCCTTGGCCTTGCGCGAAGCATCGCTGCCGATGCCATGCACGCGCAGCGGGTCGGTGAGCGTGTCCATGATCGACATGCGCGGATTCAGCGCGGTGGCCGGGTCCTGGAAGACCACGCCCACGCTGCGCCCGAACTCCTTGCGGCCTGCGGCGTTGCGCTTGCCCACCGGCTTGCCGTTGAACAGCACCTGCCCGCTGGTGGGTTCCTGCAGTCCCACCAGCACCGAGGCCAGGGTGGACTTGCCGCAACCGGATTCGCCCACGATGCCCACGGTCTGCCCGCGGCGCACCGCGAAGTCCACCCCGTTGACGGCCTTGATCAGGCGCGGGGAGAACAGCTTGCCGCCGCGGATCTTGTGGTGCACGTGGATATCCTGCAGCTCGATGATCGCGTTGCTCATTTGCTGGCTCCTTGAAGGTGGCTGCCATTGCCCTGGTGGCTGGCCCAGCGGTGCTCGCTGCCGGCGTCCACCGGGACGAAGGACAGGTGCTGGTCCGGGTCGGCGCCGGCACGCTGCGAACGCTCGGCGAAGCGGTCGCCGGCGGCGAAATCGTACGGGCTGGGGACGGTGCCCGGGATCTGGTGCAGGCGTTCAGCCTTCGACTCGATGGAGAGCACCGCGCCGAGCAGGCCCTGGGTGTATTCGTGATGCGGGTCAGTGAGCACCTCGCTGATCGGACCGGACTCCACCACCTGGCCGGCGTACATCACGGTGACCCGGTGGGCCAGCGAGGCCACCAGTGCCAGGTCGTGGGAGACGAAGACCATCGCGAAGCCCAGCTGCTCGCGCAGCTCGTTGAGCAGGTCGACCACCTGCTTCTGCACGGTGACATCCAGCGCGGTGGTCGGCTCGTCGCAGACCACCAGCTTGGGGCTGCGCGAGAGGGCCATGGCGATCAGCACGCGCTGGCGCTGGCCGCCGGAGAGCTCATGCGGGTAGGAGCGCAGGGTGCGCTTGGCGTCCAGCTTGACCAGGGCGAGCAATTCCTCGGGGGTCTTGCGTCCGCCGCGGCGGGTGAGCTGGCGCAACTGGTCGCCGATGAGCATCGAGGGGTTCAGGCTGGAGAGCGCGTCCTGGTAGACCATCGCGATCTGCTGGCCGCGCAGTCCCTTGTAGACCTTGTCGTCCCCGGCCCGGGTGCCGCCATCGGAGGTGGCCGGCAGCAGTTCCCTGCCCTCGAAGGTGATGGAACCGGAGAGCCGGGCGCTGCCCGGCAGCAGCCCCATGATGGCCAGCGAGGTGATGGACTTGCCGCAGCCGGATTCGCCCACCAGCGCCATGGTTTCGCCCTCGCGCACCGCGAAGGAGACATCCTGCACGATCGGGGTGTCCCCGTAGCGCTCCGGGAAGCGGATGGACAGGTTCTTGACCTCCAGGATAGTGCGCGGCGCGCCCCGGGAGGTATCGAGCACCAGGCGGTCGGTGCGCTGGGCCTCGGCCGCTGCCAGCAGGTCCAGTTCCCCGCGCAGCCGCTCGGCGGCCTGCGGGTCCGCGGCCGCCTTGGCCTTGGCCAGCGCAGGCTCGCCGTTCTTCTTCGCCTGCTTCCTGGCCGAGCCCTTGGTGTTCACCAGCGCATCGGTCATGCCTTCGGCCAGCATGTTCAGCGCCAGCACGGTCAGCAGGATCACCAGGCCGGCGAAGGTGGTCGCCCACCACGCGCCGTTGAGCACCAGGGTGCGGCCGTAGGAGATCACGTTGCCCCAGCTCGGGGCCGGATCCTGGATGCCTGCACCGAGGAAGGACAGGGATGCTTCGAGGATGATGGCGTCGGCCACCATCACGGTGGCGAAGACCATCACCGGGGCCGCGCAGTTGCGCAGCACGTGGGTGCCCAGGATGTAGAAGCGCCCGGCGCCGATCACGCGTTCGGCGCGCACATAGTCCTCGCCCCATTGGGCCAGCACGTTGGCACGGACCACCCGGGCGATCTGCGGGGTGTAGATGATCGCGATGGACAAGATGATCACCGGCAAGGTGTTGCCCAGCGAAGCCAGCAGCGCGGCGGCCAGGGCGATGCCCGGGAAGGCCATCACCATGTCCATGATGCGCATGATCGTCTCATTGGCCCATTTGGCGCTGGTGGCGGCCAACGCACCGAGCAGCCCGCCCATGACCAGTGCCAGCGCCACCGACCCCAGGCCGACCAGCAGCGAGGCTTGGGCGCCGAAGAGCAGGCGCGAGTAGATGTCGCGGCCCAGCCGGTCGGTGCCGAAGAAGTGCTCGGCGCTCGGCTTCTGCGCCGGGATTCCGGTGGCCAGCGGGTCGTGCGGGGCAATCAGCGGGGCGAAGAGGGCCACCGCGGCGATGGCCAGCAGGAAGGCCAAGGCGATTTTGGAGCCTGCCGGCAGCGCCTTGAAGCGGGCGCCGGACTCGGAAAGGCGGTTCACGAGGTTGTTGCGTGGGGCCATGATGCTCATCCCTACACCGTCCTAATTCGCGGGTTGATCAGCAGGTAGAGCAAGTCGACGATGATGTTCACGAGCACGAAGGTGATCGCGATGGTCAGCGTGACGCCCTGGACCAGGTTGGTGTCCTTGTTGGTAATGCCGTTCATGATCAGCTGTCCCATGCCGGGCAGGGAGAAGATCATCTCGATGACCACTGCACCGCCCAGCAGGTAGCCGATGCGCAGCCCGAGCACGGTCACCGGGGTGACCAGGGCGTTGCGCAGCACGTTCTTGGAGATCACTTCGCCGCGCGGCACGCCGTTGCCGATGGCGGTGCGCACGTAGTCGCGGTCCAGTTCCTCGACCATCGAGGTGCGCACCACGCGGGTGAGCGAGGCGGAGACCGGGATGGCCAGGGCCAGGGCCGGCAGCGCCATATGCAGCAGCCAGGTGCCCGGGCCCGATCCTTCGGGGGCCGCTCCCCCGGAGGGGAACAGCGGGCTGGAACCCAGGGCGAACCACTGGATGAGCAGGATGCCCAGCCAGAAGGACGGGGTGGCGATCGCCGCGATGGAGAAGATGCGGACCAGCTGGTCCGGCCAGCCATCGCGGTACAGCGCACCGAGCAGGCCGAAGGCCAGCGAGATGACCACGGCGATGACCACGCCCAGGAAGGTCAGCTGCAAGGTCAGCGGGAACGCGCCGGCGATCATCTGGGAGACCGATTGGGCCGGCGGGGTGGTCAGGCCGAAGTCCAGGCGGATGAGCCGGCCGATGAAGCTGATGTACTGGACCACCAGCGCGTCGTTCAGGCCGCGTTCCTCGCGGTAGGCCTCTTTGGCGGCCTCGGAGGCGCCCTCGCCCAGCGCGGAGGTGGCTTCATCGCCCGGGGCCAGCTTCATGATGATGAAGACCATGGCGGAGATGCCAAGGACCATCACCGGCAGCGCGGCCAGGCGGCGTAAGAGCAGGTTGAGGAAATTCCCCATGGAGTAGCTCCGTCGAGTATCGAAGTGTGCAGGTCATTGCGCTGTGCGGGCCGGGCGGCACGGCGTGGGTGCCGTGCCTCCCGGCCTGCTGCGCGGGGCCGGGGCCAGCTAGGCCTTGCGGTTCACGCCGACAAAGGAGATGCCGGTGGTTGGCAGCGGTTCGAAGCCTTCCAGCGCGTTTTCGTCCCAGGCCGATGGCAGCTGGCGGTGCAGCACCGGGTAGAGCGGGGCCTGGTCGGCGACGATGTTGATCGCCTTGCCCCACGCCGCCATGGCCTTGTTCGAATCATCGGTCTGGATGGCCGCGTCCAGCTGCTTCTGCAGCTCCTTGTATTCGGGTGCATCGTTCCAGCGGAAGCGGTTCTTCGGCCAGACATCGCCTCGGTAGAACCAGCTCATCAGCAGGTCCAGGTCGTTGCCGAAGACCGATGGGTCGCCCGGGGCGGCCACCACCGAGAAGGTGCCACTGTCCACGTTGTCGGTGTACAGCGCGCCGGACTGCAGGTTCTTCATGGTGACCTTCACGCCCGGGATCTTGTTCCAGGATTCGAGGATCAGCGGGGCGATGTCCTTGACCCACGAGGTGTCGGTGGTCAGCAGCTCGAATTCCAGCTTGTCCACGCCGGCTTCGGCCAGCAGCGCCGCGGCCTTCGCCTCGTCGTAGCCGTAGACCGTATCCGCCTTGATGTACTGCGGGTGGCTTTCTTGCACATAGGAGCTGGCAGCCTTGGCGTTGCCCAGCAACGCGGTGCTGATGATCGACTCGGTGTCCAGGCCGTAGTGCAGTGCCTGGCGGACCAGCGCGTTGTCGAATGGCTTCTTGGCGCAGTTGAACATCAGGAACAGCAGGCCGAAGGAATCGGCGCTCTTCACCGTGGCCTTCGAAGCCAGGCGGTCCATATCCAGGTACGGAACGTCCTCGATGGCCTGCACGCGGCCCGATTCCATGGCGGTCACGCGGGCCGCCGCATCGGAGAGCAGGAACCAGGTCATGCCGCTGGCGGTCGCCGGGTACTTGCCGTTGTAGTCCTCGAACTTCTCGAAGACGATCTTGTCGTCCTTGGTGGCCGAGACCAGCTTGTACGGGCCGGTGCCGATCGGTGCGGCGTCGAAGGCGGCCTGGTCCTTGGAAGCCACGGCCTTCGGCACGATCTTGACCACCGAGATGCGGGTCGGGAACAGCGGGAAGGCGTAGTTCAGCGTGAACGCCACGGTCTTCTCGTCCTTGGCCTTCACCGACTTGATGAAGGGGATGAACTGGGCGAACAACGAGGCGTTGCCGGTGTCCAGCACCCGCTCGAAGGAGTAGACGACGTCCTGGATGGTGACCGCTTCCCCGTTGTGGAAGGTGGCCCCGTCGCGCAGGGTGATTTCCCAGCTGGTGTCGTCAATCTGCTTCGGCTCCGCCGCTGCCAGCGCCAGGTACGGTTCACGGGTGGCCGGGTGCAGGTCCACCAGGCCTTCGAAGATGTGCATGTTGGCCGCGAACGGGGTCGCGCCGGAGGAGGTCATCGGGTCGAAACCGGTGGACAGGGCGTAGGAAATGCCTGCCTCGATGGTGCCCGTGCCGGCAGCTGCGGTGCTGCCCGCGCCACCGCTGGCTCCTGGGGAGCAGGCGGCCAGGCTGGCCGAGAATGCCGCAGCAGCGCCAACCATGCCGGTGATCTTCAGGAAATCTCGTCGTGCAAAGGGCTTGTTGGCTACTTCGTTCAAAGCCATTCTTGCCACCTCCAGGAAAATGAGTGAGTGTTGTAGGACGTAGGATGTCCGATCTATGGTCTAGACTGTAGTGGACGTCACGCCGCATGGTCAACTGCGTCACATGAACTTCTCCGCCCGCCGAGGAAAGCAGGATCCGTTGAGCACGATGCCAGCCCGCCGATCAGATGCCCGTGCCCGCCTGCGCGCGCTGACCAATGACATCACCGCGCTGATCCTGGAACGCGGATTGCTGCCCGGGGACCCGCTGCCCACCGAGCAGGAACTCATGGCCGAGCTGGGTGTGGGGCGCAACTCCCTGCGCGAGGCGATCAAGGTGCTCCAGGCCCTGGGCATCATCGACACCCGCCACGGTTTCGGTATGTTCGTGGCCCAGGAAAACCTCAACGCCCTGCATGACTCCCTCGCCTTCCGCGGGCAGATGTCGCTGCGCCACCATGGTCATGAGGCCAGTGAGCTGGTCGATGTCCGCCAGGCACTGGAAACCGGCCTGATCGGCCTGGCCATCCGCGCGGTCACCGACGAGCACCTGGAGGCCTTGGAGCAGTGCGTAAGCCAGATGGAGCAGCACGCGGCGCGCGAGGAGACCTTCGTCGAGCAGGACAAGGCCTTCCACCGCATCCTCTTCGAGCCGCTGGGCAACCAGCTGCTGACCAACCTGCTCGGAGTGTTCTGGGATGTCTACCGCACCATCTACGATGCGATCGACTCCGATCTGGAAATCACCCAGCCGGCCAAGACCGCCCAGGACCACCGCGATATCCTCGACGCGGTACGCGCCAAGGACGTGGAAACCGCCCGGCAGCTGATCTCCGAGCACTTCCACGGCATTCGCGCCCTGCTGGCGAGCCGGGAAGTTTAGCAAAAAGAACCCTAAAGCATTCCTTTCACAGCTAAGCTGGGGTGGTGGACACACTTCAACGCTATGCACCCAATGAAAACCTCAGGCGCGACGAAGCGGCCTGGCGCGCACGGAATATCGAATGGCACTTCGCCGAGGTCCAGCTCGATCTTTCCAATGCCACCGATCGCACAGCCACCAGCTTCAGCTCGATCACCACGCTGAACTTCAGCTCCAAGGATCCGGCAGCCTTCATCGACTTCATCCACGAATCCGTGGACGAGGTACTGGTCAACGGCACCGCGATCGACCTGGAATCCGCAGTGCTCGATGCACGCATCTACCTCGATCAGCTGCGCACCGACGTGCCGAACACCGTGAAGATCACCGGACGGGCGATCTACTCGCGCTCCGGCGAGGGCCTGCACCGCTTCGTGGATCCGCAGGATGGCCAAACCTACCTCTACACCCAGTTCGAGCCTTCCGAGGCGCGCCGGGTCTTCGCCTGCTTCGAGCAGCCCGACCTGAAGACCAGCTACCGCTTCACCCTCACCGGCCCGGCAGCCTGGCATCTGGCCAGCAACCAGCCGATCGTCGATGAGGTACTGCACGATGACGGCACCAAGACCGTGGCCTGCGCCCCGACTCCCCCGATCTCCAGCTACATCACCGCGGTGCTGGCCGGACCGTACCACGTGGTGCGCGGCGAGCATCTCCAGCGGCTGGATGACGGCGAAGAGCTGAGCATCGAGATGGCCGCCACCTGCCGTGCCTCGCTGGCCGGGCACTTCGACGGCGACGAGATCATCAAGCTGACCAGCCAGGGCCTGGACTACTACCACCAGCTGTTCGACTACCCCTACCCGTGGGGCAAGTACGACTCGGCGTTCGTGCCGGAGTACAACCTCGGCGCCATGGAAAACCCGGGCCTGGTCACCTTCACCGAACGCTACGTCTTCACCTCGCACGCCACCGAAGGCCAGTACGAGCAGCGCGGCAACACCCTGATGCACGAAATGGCGCACATGTGGTTCGGCGACCTGGTCACCATGAAGTGGTGGGATGACCTGTGGCTCAAGGAATCCTTCGCCGACTACATCGGCACCCTGGCCAACGACGAAGCCACCGATTTCACCACCGCGTGGACCACCTTCGCGGCGCGCCGCAAGGCCTGGGCCTACGTGGCCGACCAGATGCCCACCACCCACCCCATCGTGGCCGACATCCCGGACCTGCTGGCCGCGGACCAGAATTTCGATGGCATCACCTATGCCAAGGGCGCCAGCGTGCTCAAGCAGCTGGCCGCCTTTGTCGGCGCCGAGGCCTTCCGCGACGCCGCCCGCGCCTACTTCCGCAAGCACGCCTACGGCAATACCTCGCTGGATGACTTCCTCGAAGCGCTCGAAGCGGCCAGCGGCCGCGATATGGGCCAGTGGGCGGATGCCTGGCTGAAGACCAGCGGCGTGCCGAAGCTGCACGTCGAGTACACCACCGATGCCGGCGGCACCATCACCGCGGCATCGCTGATCCAGTCGGGCACCGATCCGGTCACCGGGCAGAAGATCGCCCGCCCGCATGTGCTTTCGGTCGGCGCCTACCAGCTGGACGGGAGCCAGCTGGTGCGCACCGACTCGGTGGACGTGGAGCTCTCCGGCGAATCGGCGGCCCTGGACTTCCTGGTCGGACGCCGGATCCCGGATCTGCTGCTGCCCAACGACGGCGATGAGACCTATGCGCTGATCGAATTCGACCCGGTTTCGCGTGCCACCTTGCTCGGCCACCTCTCGGGCCTGGGCGACTCGCTGCCCCGCGCCACCTGCTGGGCGTCGCTGTGGGATGCGGTGCGTTCGGCCACCTTGGATGCGCAAAGCTACGTGCAGGCGATCCTCGATCACGCGCACGCCGTCACCGACGCGGGCGTCTTCGGGGTGCTTACCGACCAGTTGGCCACCTCGATTTCCAAGTACGTTGCCCCCGAGCTGCGCGCGGAGCTGCGCCAGAAGGCCGCCGCAACCCTCACCGGGTGGCTCACCCGGTTCGAGGCCGGCGGAGAC
Source organism: Glutamicibacter sp. NPDC087583 (assembly GCF_044743685.1). Classification (NCBI taxonomy): domain Bacteria; kingdom Bacillati; phylum Actinomycetota; class Actinomycetes; order Micrococcales; family Micrococcaceae; genus Glutamicibacter; species Glutamicibacter sp. NPDC087583. The sequence goes on from NZ_JBIUWY010000001.1 coordinate 1,112,312, forward strand.
CAGCAGACCACCACCGCGCGCACCCTGGTTCGCCTGGCCCGTGCCGGCGTGGCTCCGGAGGTGCTCGACGCCTTCCTGGGCGAGCAGCCCAATGCCTACCAGGTCACCGTCGATGAGCAGCTGCTGTGGGGTTCCTACATCGCGCTGGCCGCTTCCGGCCGGCTCGACGAGGCCGCCGAGGCGTCCATGCACGAAGCGGCCAAGGCCAACCCCACCAGCGTGGCGCAGAATTCGGTTCGCACCGCGCTGGCGGCGCGCCCGGACCCGCAGGCCAAGGACACCGCTTTCGACACCGTGCTGATGGCGCGCGATGAACACGGGGAGCTGTCCAACGATGCCCTCTCGGCCACCGCGCTGGGCTTCACCATGGGTTCCTCCGCCCTGCTGGCACCGTTCGAGCAACGCTACTGGGCCGCGATCCTGCCGGTCTTCGAGACCATGGGCATGGAATTCGCCACGCGCGTGATCGAGGGGCTGTATCCAGGGCACCAGGATCTCCAGGGCGCCATCGAGCAGAACCATGCACTGGCTACCGCGACCAGCTGGCTGGAACGCCATGAGAGCGCACCGGCCGCCCTCAAGCGCATCCTGCTTGAGGAACGCGCAGAACTGGAACGCTCGCTGAAGGCCCAGGCCTACAGCCGCACCAGCCGCTAGGCGCTGGCCCTCCGAAGCCGGCCCGCTGCTTATCCACGCAGCGGGCCGGCCAAGAGCCGCAGGCCGTTGCCGGTGGCGCAACTGGTTCCAGTGCGGGTCTGCCCTGCGGCCGAACCCGGCCGGCCCAGCGGAGATGGCAGGGCCACAGCAACCATGGCCTCAAGCAAAACAAGGGCCTGGCCTCGAACTTGATCGAGAACAGGCCCTTGGATCTTGGCTCGCTACGGAACCCGCGCGGTCCATTGCGCGGTAGCGAATTTGGCCTCGGCCAATTCCTTCGCCGCCAGACGGGATTCGGCATCCAGCTGTGCCGGCTTGGCCCCGGTGCGCTTGGCGAAGGTGTCCATCATGACGTTGATGATCTCCATGCGATCCAGCTTTGTCTGCGACTTCAGCGGATCCACACGCTTGACCGCTGAGGTGATCCCCTTGTCGGAGATCTTCTCCCGGCCAATGCGCAGCACCTGGGTCATCTTCTCCGCGTCGATGTCGTAGCTCATCGTGACGTGGTGCAGCATCGCACCGTTGGCCAGGCGCTTTTGCGCTGCGCCGCCGATCTTGCCGGCAGGGGTCGCGATGTCGTTCAGCGGCTTGTAGTACGCTTCCAGGCCGATGCTTTCCAGCGCTTCCATCACCCAGGCGTCCAGGTACGGGTAGGAATCGGCAAAGCTCATGCCGTCCACCAGGGATTCAGGAGCGTAGAGCGAGTAGGTAATGCAGTTGCCAGCTTCCATGAACATCGCGCCGCCTCCGGAAATGCGGCGAACCACCTGGATGCCGTGCTTTTCGGCTTGCTCCATGTCCACTTCGTTCTTCAGCGACTGGAAGGAGCCGATCACGACGGCGCCTTCGCTCCAGTCCCAGAAGCGGATGGTCGGCTTGCGGGTCCCCTTGGCGATTTGCCGGGTCAGCACCTCATCCAGCGCCACTTGCTCGGTGATTGGAATGATCTCCGGGCCCAGGACTTCCCACTCGTGGTCTTCCCACTTGGTGGCGTGTCCCAGCGCGCGGCGGACGACGCGCGCGATGGCGTCTTCGTCAAAACCGAACATCACTGCGCCTTCACGCAGATTGTCGGTTACCGCATTGCGTATGGTGCTGTGGCTGGCGTCCGCTGGCAAACCGCGTAGCGCATCATTCAAGTCATCGAGTGCATCATCTGGTTCCAGGAAGAAGTCGCCATTCAATGACACTTCGGTGATCACGCCATCGGAAGTATCCAGATCTACAACGACTAATTTGCCACCGACTACCTTGTATTCACCATGATGCTTCATGGTTTCATTCTATCCCCGGCCACCCACTAGTCGAATCCACGCGCCCCCGGATTCGGTGGTTCGCAGTGGCAACATTCGACGCCGGATAACAATCGAATAAATATTCGAGAATACTTCCACATTCCGCGGATTTCCGGGCCAAACTGTCTGTTGCCGGCAGGATAATTAACTATGGCTATACCCGATTTCATCCATGACGACGATGATGAACATCGTCTACCGTTGCCCCCAGCTGGCACTCGCACAGAATCCCACAAGGATTCGTTATTCAGCGACCATCTCGAACATCACCTGTTCCATGGTCCGCTGAAGCAATTGGCAGATGAGCTCTACGACGCGGGCCCGCTCAATGGCCCCGACGACGCCCTCGAACGGCTGAAGAAAATCCAGCGCATTCAGAGCACCCTCGATGCAATGACATCTGTGCTGCTGGCCGATTCAGTAGAACAAGTCAGTGAATCATTTGCCGATATGATCGCCACCGCGGGGACCACTACCGAGGAGGAGGAACGCGAGGCTCGGAAAAGTGCTCAATACTATGGCGTTGACCGCGGCAGTGACCAGGTCATCAACTCCAACTTCATCGCAGAAGCGGCTGTCGCGCTGCGTGAGACCCCTCGCATGGTAGGCAAGCGGATGTTCTATGCCAAGGGTCTTCGCTACGCCTGCAAGGAAACCCTCACGGCTCTGGCTGCAGGAGAGATCACGCCCAAGGCAGCGCATGACATCGTGAAGTATTCGCAGGACTTGCTCCCCGAACAAATCATGCAGATGCAACGCGTGCTGTTGCCCATGGCGAAGACTGCGTCTGATGACGCGATATACCAACGCGCACGCCGGTTCCATGACAGGATGTGCCCGGAGGCCGCCGAACAAAGGCACAAGAAGTCTGAAAAGAATCGCAAGCTCACGCTATGGGATAACGAAAATGGCATGTCCACCCTCAAGTACTACAACAGTGCCGCAGTGATTCATTCCATCAAGAACTCCGTGAAGTGGCTAGCTGATCAGCATAACGATCCGCAGGATCCCCGCACCCGGGAGCAAATAGAAGCGGACGCCTTTGCAGACATCATCCTCAACGGCTGGCCGGACCGGGAAGGCACGCCCCTCAAGCCACGGGTATCCATCACGATTCCCGCGGTGGAAATGCTGGCGGATCCTACAAGGACCGTGGCTGACCTGGAAGGCTACGGCCCCATCCCACTGGGGGTCGCATTGGTGTTGGCAAAGGATGCGCCTTCGTTCCAGCGCGTGCTGACCGACCCATGGACTGGCGCCGCGATAGATGTCGAGCGAAGGCGCTACCGGCCCTCGCAGAGCCTCAAGGATCTGTTACGGCACCGCGATGAGCATTGCTGCTTCCCCGGCTGTCGCCGTCCAGCTGACCGCTCCGAGATTGACCATATAAATGGCTGGGCTCACGGAGGGCATACGACCAGGGACAATACGCATCTGCTGTGCAAGCAGCATCAAATGTTCAAGCATGCATTGGGTTGGAAAGTCGTTCCGCGTCCTGACGGATCCAAGATGTGGGTGACTCCACACGGGCTGAGCGCACTCGTTATTCCGGAAAGCGTCAAGCGTGTGGACCAATTCGATCATGTAAATGATCATTGCCCAGAGCGCCCTAAGGTCATTCCTTTGCCGCATATTCGACTCACGGCAGAAGTACGCAGGGTACTTGGGCTCAAGCCTCGCGTCGACATTCCAGACGAGGATCCCGGTCCTGAATCGCCGCCAGATGACGGCCAGAAGGAAACAGGCTGAGGACGCTATCCCGATTGACCGGTTTTTGGGTGACAGAATTTTTCAGTCACCAGCACCTCCACACCACCAATAACACCATTCACGCAACGGCGATGGAGCCAGTTGCTCGGAGCAGTGCGGCCAAGACGTCTGCTTCGACGAGTCAGCGAATCCTTATTCAGCCGCCACTGGAAACCCCGACGGCTATAGCACCGAAAAGCTCTGGGCAAACGCTCCTGACAATATTTTTCAGTCAATGGCGCCTCCAGGCAACTGCCAAAATGCCCGATGCGCACCGCTGTGCCAAAAACGGGACCTCTACGACAGTTCCGTGAAAACATTTTTCAGTCATCCCCGGCTGCCCCGACGGCTATTGCGCCGAACGACCCTGGGGCGAACGCTGCTGACAATATTTTTCAGTCACTGGCGCATCGAGACGACTACCAAAATGCCACTAGCGCATCGCGGCGCGAAAAAGGAATCCTCCTAGTCAGTTAAGTGAGAGCATTTTTCAGTCATCTCCTGCCGCCCCGACGGCTATTGAGCCGGAAGACGCTGGGGCGGACGCTGCTGACAATATTTTTCAGTCACTGGCGCATCCAGTAAACTGCCAAGATGCCGCGATGCGTATCGTGGCGCGAAAAACGAATCCTCTTAGACGGTTCCGTGAAAACATTTTTCAGTCACTGATGGACAGGTGTGCTGTTAAAGCAGCAGCGGCGTGTTTCCAAATACTGGAAACACGCCGCGAAAGCTTGCTAGGGGCGAAGTATTACTTCTTGCCGCCGAAGCCCTTGAAGCGGGCGTTGAAGCGCTCGACACGACCAGCGGTGTCCATGATGCGCTGCTTGCCGGTGTAGAACGGGTGCGAAGCTGCCGAGATTTCGACGTCGATTACTGGGTAGGTGTTGCCATCTTCCCATTCGATGGTCTTGTCCGACTTAGCGGTCGAACGGGTCAGGATCTTCTCGCCGGATGCCAGGTCGTTGAAGACAACTGGGCCGTACTGTGGATGGATATCAGCCTTCATAGCTATACACCTTTTTTGTTTATGGCCACTGGATTTTGCCAGTAGCTACTTACTCGGAAATTGTGTCCCGCATTCAGGGCTCCATGAAGAGACCTCAATGCACAGACAGTCCATCCTATCGCAAAAGCGGCGGCGGCAGAAACCTTCTTAGCGTGGCGCGGAGCACAAATGCCAGAATGCAATTGCGCTAGCGGCACCAACATTCAGGGAATCCACTTCGCGGTACATAGGGATGATCACGGTCCGGTCAACGGCGGCCAGAGCTTCATCGGTAACTCCCCTGCCTTCGTTGCCCAAGATCATGGCGACCTTCTGGCCAGACTTGATCTCTACTTCGTTTAGCGGGATCGCGTCCTCGGTCAGTTCCATGGCGAGCATCTCGTAGCCATGCCTCTTCAAGGTCTGGATGTCCTCTGGCCACGACAGCATGCGTACCCAAGGAAGGTCGAAGACCGTCCCCATTGAGACGCGGGCGCTGCGACGGTACCAGGGGTCCACGCATTTGGGGGTGAGCAGCACGGCGTCAACGCCGAGCCCTGAAGCCGAACGGATAATTGCGCCGAGGTTAGTATGGTCGGCGATGTCTTCCAAGATGGCAACGCGCGAACTGGCTTCAAGCACTTCGTCCAGATCCAGCGGTTCGGGACGATTCATCGCTGCCATGGCGCCGCGGTGCAAGTGGAAGCCGACCAGATCCTGGAGCTGCCGATCATCCCCAATGAAAATCGGCGCGTCTGGGAAACGGTTGAACTCCTCGGTTAGCTGGTCCAGATGCTTTTCGGCGAGCAAGAAGCTGCGCGGCACGTGGCCGGCGTTGATCGCACGCTGCACCACTTTGGTGCTCTCGGCAATGTAGAGCCCGTTTTCCACGTCAGTGCGCATACGCAGGTTCGCTTCGGAGAGCCGGAGGTACTCGTCGAGGCGGGAATCGGCCAGATCCGCGACCGGCAGGATCCGTTCAGGGTTGAGAATTTCAGCCACGAAGCTACACCAACTTGTAGAGCATGTTGCCCAGGGCGACCAGGCCCAGGATGACGATGACCAGGCGCAGCAGCCCAGGCGAGAGCTTGCGGCCAATCTTGGCGCCGGCAAATCCGCCGATCAGCGAGCCGACAGCGATAAGCAGGACGACGAGCCAATTGATGCGTTCCGGCGCAATGATCAGGTACATCGCGGCCGCCACGAGATTCACGATCAGGGAGAGGATGACCTTGATTGCATTGGACTGCTGCAGGGATGCTTGCAAGAACACGCCGAATACCGCCATCAGCAGGACTCCCTGCGCGGCGGTGAAGTAGCCGCCGTAGACACCGATGATGAACACCAGGATGTAGAGGACCATTGGAATCTGGGCGCGATCGGCATCATCCGGGTCGGTGCCGCCGGAAGCGGCCTGCCGGGTCTTCGCCCACTTGGCAAGACGGGGCTGGAAGATCACCAGCACCAGCGCGCAAACCAGCAGCACCGGCGCAACGATGCCGAAGACGGACTCCGGCAGGTTCAGGAGGAGCAAGGAACCGATCAACCCGCCGACCAGTGAAACCGGCACGAGTTTGAGCAGCGTCTTCTTGACGCTGGCAGCTTCTCGACGGTACCCCCAGGCACCGGAGAAGCCACCAGCAACCAGACCCATGGCGTTGGAGACGACGGCATTCACCGGAGCCATGCCCAACGCCACGAGAATGGGGAAAGTGACCAACGTGCCCGAACCGACGACGGTGTTGATAGTTCCGGCCCACAGTCCGCCAATGAAGACCAGGGCTTCGCGCCAAAATTCGATCACGTGGAATTTTCCCCTTTAGTTATTGCTGTTAGCTGCGTGCAAAAGCAGAGTAGCGTCCACCTTCACGGCGCAGGCTCAGCGGCATGCCGTAGGTTGCTTCCAGGTTCGCTTCGTTCAGCGTGGATTCGATCTCGCCGGCAGCGACAACTTCGCCGTCGCGCATCATCAGGATGTGGGTGAATCCCGCTGGCACCTCTTCAAGGTGGTGGGTTACCAGAACCAGCGCCGGGGCATCCTCGTCGGCTGCCAGTTCCGCCAGCTTGCCAACCAGGTCTTCGCGCCCGGCAAGGTCCAAGCCTGCTGCAGGCTCATCGAGGATCAGCAGTTCGGGATCGGTCATCAAGGCACGGGCGATCAGCACGCGCTTGCGCTCGCCTTCGGAAAGCTTGCCGAAAGGCTGGTTCATGAAGGTGGACATGCCCCAGTTGTGGAGCAGATGGAAAGCACGGCGCTCATCGAGCTTCTCGTACTTCTCGCGCCAGCGACCGGTCATGCCGTAAGCCGCGGTGAGTACTACGTTCAGCGCGGTTTCGTTGGCTGGAATGGAGTTGGCAACCAGGGCTGAGCTCAGGCCGATCAACGGACGCAGATCGAAGACCGACACCTTGCCCAAACGTTCGCCAAGGATATCCGCGGTACCGCGGGTTGGGTGCAGCCGGGTGGCCGCAATGTTCATCAAGGTCGACTTGCCGGCGCCATTGGGGCCGATCACAATCCACCGCTGTCCTTCTTTGACTTCCCAGGACACGTCCTTGAGCAGGTCTTTTCGCCCGCGTACAACGCTGACATCTTTGAAAGTTAGCACTTCGCTCATGGTATTCAAGATTAGACTTTTCGCCCCTGTTTCACTAATTGGAAATGCCGAACGGGGCCTGAGATCGCCGGATTGACCTGTATTGCGTCCAACGGCAATACTAGTTCGCTCCCCCAGGCCTGGTCAGCGACTTTGCGCCAACACGTCATGTTTGGTCGTAAACACCGAAGCAATGAAAAATGGTTGCATGGCTTCATCATTGGTTTTCGCATCCCGCCCCGCTTTCTCCCGCACAGACTTCAACGCTGTATTGCAGCAAGCGGCCGCCGCCGGGCTCATTCCCGCCGCGGACGAGAGCCAGATCAAAGCCAGCGAAGAGCGGCTGGTCGCCAAGTTCCGCCTTGAACAGGCCGATCAGGCGAAGCTGCAGCAGGCCGCTGCTGCATTCGTCGATGCGCAGGTCGCCGACGGCGCACTGGAATACGCGGACATGTGCGTAGCGGTGGTACCGGCCGAACTCGTCGATGCTCCGCAGCTGCTCTTGCTGATGGATGTCGATTCCACCTTGATCAAGCAGGAAGTCATCGAACTGCTCGCCGCTCACGCTGGACGGGAAGAAGAAGTGGCTGCGGTGACCGAAGCCGCGATGCGCGGTGAGCTGGATTTCGCCCAGTCCTTGATCCAGCGCGTAGCTACCTTGAAGGATCTGCCAGATACTGTCCTTGCCGAGGTAGGCCAGCGCATTGTCCTCTCGGACGGCGCCGAAGCCCTGGTCAAGCGGTTCCACGCTGCTGGGCACAAGGTCGGCGTAGTTTCCGGCGGGTTCCAGCAGATCCTGGATCCGTTGGCTGCCCATCTGGGCCTGGACCATGCGCTGGCTAACACCTTGGGCATTTCCGAGGGAATTCTTGACGGAACCGTTCACGGCCAGATCGTCGATCGCGGCATGAAGGAAACGATGCTGCGCGCCTGGGCCGAGGAACATCAGATCCCGATGACGGCAACCGTCGCCGCCGGTGATGGCGCCAATGACCTGGCCATGGTTGCTGCCGCGGGTTTGGGCGTCGCTTTCAATGCGAAGCCTGCCCTGCGCGATGAGGCGGACGTGCGCCTGGACTTCTCGCGCCTGGACGTCATCGCCGACCTAGTACTCAATGATTTGGCTTAGCGGAATCCAACAACTGCATAACAATTCTGCCGATAGCGGCTTTCGGTAACTTGATCGGTTGTTCCAGCGGTTAGTATTTCTATTGACGCGTTTAACGGCTGGCGGCATAAGTCCTAGCCGCGCGCGTAGCCCCTATCGCTTTCGAAAGAGCTACCAGACCAGTGCAGACCCCCTCCCCGGACAGTTCCTCAACTACGCCTACGCACTCCGCACAAGACAAGAAGAAGCCGAAGAGCAAGGCCAAGCCTTGGATCATTACCGGTTCTTGTGTTGCAGCCGTAGCCGCAGCATATTTCGGCGGAGCCGCCTATGTCAGTTCCCAGGTTCCAGCCAACGCGTCAATTGCGGGCGTGAACATCGGATCCATGAACAAGGACCAGGCTCGCGCCGAATTGGAACGCGAGGTACTCCCCCTGGCTGAAAAGCCAATGGATGTCACCGTCAACGGTGAAAAGTACACCCTGGATCCGGCCAAGGCCGGCCTGGAACTGAACGTTGATGAAACCATCAACGAACTGACTTCCTACGAAATCAACCCCGCCAAGCTCTACGAGCGGCTCACCGGCGAATTCCACGTCACCCCAGCGGTCGACGTGGATCAGGAAAAACTGGGCGCGCAGCTTGAAGCGCTGGCCAAGAAGGCCAATGCCGAGGTCGCCGAAGGAACCATCGATTTCAAGGATGGCACCTCGAAGCTGACCAAGCCCGTTGACGGCGTAGCGCTGAAGACCGAAGAAGCCGCCACACTGATCAGCGAGGAATGGGAAATTGCCGGCGCGGCGATCGACCTTCCTGCCGAAGTCAGCAAGCCGGCGATCTCTGCCGACGCCCTGCAGGCGTTCTACGACAAGGACGTCAAGGCGCTGCTGAAGGACGAGGTCATCCTGGCATCGGATGACAAGAAGGCGTCCATCTCGGCCGCGTCTATTGCCGCGGCGGCAAAGTACGCGCCCAAGGATGGCGCCCCAGCGATCGCATTGGATGACGAGAAGCTCTACAAGGCTGCGACGAAGAATTCAGATCTTTCCAGCACTGCCAAGGATGCGCAGATCGTCTTGAAGGACGGCAAGCCGTCCATCATCAAGTCCTCCAAGGGCATCTCGCTGGAGACCAAGGGCCTGGGCGCCAAGGTCCTGGCCGCCACCGCTGCCAAGAACCGCACTGCCGAAGTTGAGATGACCGAGAAGGAAGCCGACTTCACCACCGCAGATGCGAAGAAGCTCGGCATCAAGGAACCGATCGTCACCTTCTCCACTCCCTACCCGGCTTCCGATACCGTACGCACCAAGAACCTGCATGCCGGTTCGGCGCGCGTCAATGGCGATATCATCAAGCCCGGCGAACGCTTCTCGCTGCTGCAGGCCTTGGGCCCGATCACCGTGGCCAACGGCTATTACAGCTCCGGGGTCGTGGAAAGCGGCTTCAGCACCGAAGCCGTAGGCGGCGGACTCTCGCAGATCTCCACCCAGATGTACAACGTCGGCTTCCTGGCCGGATACGACGACATCACCCACAAGCCGCATTCGCGCTGGTTCGAGCGCTACCCCGCGGGACGCGAAGCCACCTTGTGGGAAGGCCAGATCGACATGATCTGGGAGAACAACACCCCCTACGGCGTGATGATCCAGGCCTGGGTTTCGGGCGACAAGGTCAATACCCGCCTGTGGTCCACCAAGTACTGGGATGTCTCGCAGAAGAGCTCGGGCAAGTACAACCAGACCAACCCCGAAACCAAGTACAACCCGGCCGAAAAGTGCGTCTCGGAATCTGGTGGCAAGAAGGGCTTCAGCATCGATATCACCCGCTACCGGGAAGCCTTCGATGGATCCAAGAAGCTGCCAGCTGAAACCAAGAGCTGGACCTACAGCCCATGGCACAAGATCGTCTGCGGCGACAAGCCCAAGGACTGATCCAAGCGAAATCGCCGGGCGCCTCCCTTTCGGAGGTGCCCGGCGATTTCGCTTAACCCTGCGCATTTTGCCCCAGGCACGGAAAAGCTGGCGGTCGGAACCCCTGCACGGGGTAACTGCCGCCAGCTGATGCGCGCTGCTGCGGGGCTTACTTGCCCGACTGCTCCAGGAAGTCGCCTGCGCCGCCAACCAGCTCGGTGTGGCCGGTCTCGACGTCGGCGAAGACCATCTTGGCTACCTCGGCGCCGAACTCCTCGACGGAGTACAGCTTGCCGGCAGCTTCGCGGCGGGCGTCGATAGCACCTGGCTCCATGCGGTTGAGCAGGGTTGCGGTGATGGTGCCTTCGATCATGTCACCGGAGACCACCACGAAGGTGATGTTCTTCTCGGCCAGCTTCGGGATCATTTCACGCAGTGCATCTTCGCCGGCGCGCTTGGACTTGGCCACAGCGTCGTAGGCATCCATGGTGGTTACTTCGTTGATGAAGTGCGCCTGGTGGCTGGTAACGAAGACCACGCGGCCGCCCTCGCTCAGCTGGGGCAGCGCGGCTTCCAGCATGGCCACCTGCGCGTCACGGTTCAGGCGCAGCGCATAGTTTTCGCCCATGGAGGTTTCCATGCCGCCCGAAGCGTTGAGCACGACGACATCCAGCGAGCCGAAGTTCTCAACAGCCGCGTCAACCAGAGCCTGCGGACCCTCAACGGTGGTCAGGTCGGCGCCCACGGCAACGGCCTTGCCGCCCTTTTCTTCAATAGCGGCAACAATCTTGTTGGCGCGCGGGGCCTTGGCGCGGTAGTTGACCACTACGCCAACGCCCTGCTCGGCCAGCAGCTGCGCGGTCACCGCACCGATGCCGCGCGAGGAACCGGTTACAACGGCACCTTTGAATTCACTCATGGTGGTACTCCTTTGGATTTCTTGCTTAAATCTTCTAGTGGCCCATGCCCAGGCCGCCATCAACCGGGATCACGGCACCGGAGATGTAGCCTGCTTCGTCGCTGGCGATCCAGCGGACCACGTTGGCAACCTCTTCAGGCTCAGCAAAGCGGTTGGCCGGGATGCTGGAGAGGTATTCCTTCTGGGTGTCCTCTGGCAGAACAGCGGTCATCTCGGTGTTGATGAAGCCCGGAGCCACAACGTTGGCGGTGATGCCGCGTGAGCCCAGTTCACGGGTCAGCGAGCGGGCGATGCCCACCAGGCCGGCCTTGGACGCCGCGTAGTTGATCTGCCCTGGCGAGCCGTAAAGGCCGACGACCGAGGAAATCAGCACGACACGGCCGCGCTTGAGCCGGATCATGCCCTTGGACGCGCGCTTGATCACGCGGAAGGCGCCGGTGAGGTTGGTGTCGATCACCGAGGTGAAGTCGTCTTCGCTCATGCGCAGCAGCAGGGTGTCCTTGGTGACCCCCGCATTGGCGACGAGGACTTCTACCGGACCGTGGGCCGCTTCAACTTCCTTGAAGGCCGCGTCGATCGATTCGCCGTCGGTGACATCGGCCTTGACGCCGAGCAGTCCGGCGGGAACCTCGCCGCTGCGGTAGGTAATGGCCACTTTGTCGCCGTTGGCTTCGAATGCGCGCGCAATAGCAAGTCCGATGCCGCGGTTGCCGCCGGTCACGAGGACACTGCGGCCAGTGGTTGGTTCCGTAGTCAATGTATTTCTCCGTTCATGCGCTCGCTGTCCTGGCATGGTAAATCTCTCCAAGGGCCAGCCGAAAAGCGCACTTTGCCTAGTTAAGTAGCTACTCCGTGAACAATCCTATTAGTTACTACCCAGTTTTACCGCTTCGACAGCGCGTAGAAATTACACTCTTCGTGCCGCAGGTGAGACAATGGGAGCAGATCCCGTACTGCGAAGCGAAGTCTTTTACATGTCCCCACAGCCCACGAATCACGGTTCCAGCCAACCGGAAGTTCACCGCATTACCGAAGCGCGCGAGTCCCATACCACCGAGCGCGATTCACGTGTGCGCAAATACACGATTTCCATGACCGTGCGCCTGATCTGCTTCGTTCTCGCTTTCTTCTTCGATGGCTGGCTGCGCTGGGTCTTGCTCGCGGGAGCAATTATCCTTCCCTATATCGCAGTGGTGATCGCCAACGGCGGTGCGGATCTGACCAAACGCGAACCGCCCGCCGAGTTCTACAAGGCTCCCGGCGCCGAGGCTATCGCCGCACCGGACGAAACCGCGCCGGCCGCGCAGCAGGCACCGGAACCAGAAGTGATCGACGGAAGCTTCGCCGAAGAAGCTGAACCGGTGCAACAGCCAACAACTGCTCCCAAGGAGGACTAGTGGATCTGCTAGGTTCGCTCGGCGGCTCCCCTGCCGCCGCCGAAATCCAGTGCTCGCGAAAGGGCTGCCGCAACGCCGCCAGCCACCAGCTGCTGTGGAATAATCCGAAGATCCACACCCCGGACCGGCGCAAAATCTGGCTGGCCTGCGAAGAGCACCGCGACTGGCTCGAAACGTATCTGAAGGAACGCCTGCTCTACAAGGAAACGCTGCCGATGCCGGGCAATGAAGGAGAAAGCAAGTAGATGTATCGTTTTCTGGCCAGTACCCGGTGGGTCGGCTGGCTCATTCTGGTGGCGATCTTCGCCGCCGCCTGCATTGGCTTGGGCAATTGGCAAGCCGACCGCCGTGCCGAAGTCCTCGAGGGCATCGAACGGGTCAACCGCAACTACTTCGCAGAGCCGGTCACCGGCACGCAGGCCCTGGAGAATTTCCAGGACCTGGACGAGGACAAGACCTGGATGACCGCGCAGCTCACCGGCCAATATCTGCCCGCGGATACCATAATCGTGCGCAACCGCATCAAGGCCGGCAGCCCCGGCTACGAGGTGCTGGTGCCGTTCAGGACCAACGAGGGCGGAACTGTCGTCGTGAACCGCGGCTACCTGCCGATCGGCAACCAGGAAGACGGCCACCCGGATGCTGTTCCAGCGCCACCTGCCGGAGAAGTCACTGTGGATGTGCGCTTGAAACCATCGGAAATCCGCTTGGACCGCGGCGCCCCGGAGGGCCAATTGGCTTCGATCCAGCTCGAAGACTACGCCAAGCTCCTGGACTACGAGATCGCCCAGGGCGCCTACGGCCTGATGTATGAAGAGGATCCGGCCCCGGCCACTGCGCCACTGCAGCTGGACGCTCCGGATATGGATGAAGGTCCGCATCTTTCCTACGAGATCCAGTGGTACATCTTTGGCGTGCTGGCCTTCATCGGCTTCTGGTATGCCGCTCGCCAGCAGAAGAAGCTGAACGCCGAGGATGCCGCCGAGCAAGCCGAAGCCGAGGCGCTGGGCCTGGACGAGCCGCTGCACAAGGTGCGCAAGATTCGCGCCAAGCCGGATAAGAAGTTCCGCCGTGACGGCACGCCGACCGATGAAGCCATCGAGGATGCGTTGCTCGACCAGGCCGACCACACGCCAGGGGGCCTCCCGAAGTAGCTGCGGGAAACAAGGGAACCGCGCGGCAGCTGGAATATTCCAGTTGCCGCGCGGTTCTCTGCTTAATGCAGTTTTCTTTCAGCTGCCGTTGGCCGGCGGCGTCCAGCGGATCCCGCTGTCGCTGCACCCAGGAGTCTTGTGCCACTCGCCTTCGAGGCAGGAGGCATCGATGAGGGTGCGGTCCCCCACCGGCTCCTGCAGTTCCAGCGTGTAGGGCGCGGTCTCGTTGCCCTGGCAGGCATGCGCTTCGCCTTCCAGCGGTTCAACCACGATCCCGATGGCGATCTGGTCATTGGACAGCTCCACCTGGGTGGCGGTCACCTCGCCGGTCACCCCGGAGGAACAGGCAAGCCGCATGACCCCGAGGTCGAGGCTGGTGCTCGACGCATTCACCCCGGCAGGGTCCAGCAGCGTCCACTGGGCGTTGACCTCATCGGAAACCTGTGCGGCGCAGCCGGCCAGCGCGCTGGCAAGCAGCAGCCCAGCGCCTGCGATCCGCGGTAATTTGCGTCCAAAAACACTCATGGCTTGGCAGCTCCCTTTGAAGATGGTGATCTGCCAAGCCTACGAGAGCTATTGCGCGTTGTCAGGATTTAAGTCAGCGAAACCAATTCCAGGTAATCCTCGTTGAAGAGGTCCTCATCGCCATCAGGCAGGATGACCACGCGCTCAGGCTGCAACGACATCACTGCGCCCTCATCGTGGGACACCATGACCACGGCACCCGGGAAGGTGGACAGCGCGCCCAGCACCTCGGCGCGCGAGGCAGGGTCGAGGTTGTTGGTCGGCTCATCAAGCAGCAGCACATTGGCGCTGGAAGCCACGATGGTGGCCAGGGCCAGACGGGTCTTCTCGCCGCCGGAGAGCACGCCGGCCGGCTTGGTCACGTCGTCGCCGACGAACAGGAACGAGCCGAGGATCGAGCGGACGTCGGCATCGTTCAGGTGGTCAGGCGCGTTGCGGCGCATGTTCTCCAGCACGCTGGCTTCCGGATCCAAGGTGTCATGCTCCTGGGCGAAGTAGCCGATCTTCAGGCCGTGGCCCGGAATGATCTTTCCGGTATCGGGTTCGGAGACACCGGCGAGCATGCGCAGCAAGGTGGTCTTGCCGGCACCGTTCAGGCCCAGGATGACAACCTTCGAGCCGCGGTCGATGGCCAGCGAGACATCGTTGAAGATCTCCAGCGAGCCATAGGCCTTGGACAGGCCTTCGGCCATGAGCGGGGTCTTGCCGCAGGGAGCCGGATCCGGGAAGCGCAGGGCTGCAACCTTGTCGGAGGAACGCTCTTCCTGCAGCCCGGAAAGCATGCGATCCACGCGCTTGAGCATGGACTGCGCCGCCGAGGCGCCGGAGGCGCGGGCCTTCATCTTGTTCGCCTGGGTCAGCAGGACCGAAGCCTTCTTCTCGATGTTGGCGCGCTCGCGCTTGCGGGCACGCTCATCGGTTTCGCGCTGGATCTTGTAGCGCTTCCAGTTCATGTTGTAGACATCCACCACGCCGCGGTTCGCGTCGAGGTTCAGCACCTTGTTCACGGTGGATTCCATCAGGCCGGTATCGTGGCTGATCATCAGCACGCCGCCGGGGTAGTTCTTGATGAAGTCGCGCAGCCACATGATCGAATCGACGTCCAGGTGGTTGGTCGGCTCATCGAGCAGCAGGGTCTCGGCGTCCGAGTAGAGGATGCGGGCCAGCTCGACGCGGCGGCGCTGTCCACCGGACAGGGTGCGCAGCGGCTGGTCCAGGATGCGGTCCGGCAAATCCAGGTTGGCGCAGATGGCGGCCGCTTCGGATTCGGCAGCGTAGCCACCGGCAGCGATGAATTCTGCTTCCAACCGGTCGTACTGGCGCATGGCCTTGGCGGAGACGGCAGCGTCCTCGCTGGCCATGTCCTCGCGGTTCTGGGCCAGCTTGGTGACCACCACGTCCAGGCCGCGGGCGCCAAGGATGCGATTGCGCGCCAGCTGCTCCATGTCAGGGGTCTTGGGGTCCTGCGGCAGGTAGCCGATGGAGCCCTTGAAGGTGACCTCACCCGAGGCTGGCTGGGTCTCGCCGGCGAGGACCTTGGTCATCGTCGTCTTGCCGGCACCGTTGCGTCCCACCAGTCCGATCTTGTCGCCCTTGTCGATGCGGAAGTTCACTTCGTCCATCAGCAAGCGGGCGCCGACGCGTAGCTCAAGGTTGGCTACGGAAATCATATGGTGTGGCCCTTTCATGCGGGTACAAGAATTGTGCGGCCCACAAATTGGGCAACTTGACTATTCTACCGGCCAACCACGCCGTGGCCTGCGGAACGTGCACAAACTAACAGTTTGGGGTTGAGCTGGCTAAAGAATCGAAGCCCGCACTTCCACCGCAGTGGAAATCCGGGCTTCGAATCGAAATTATTCCTTGTCGCTGGGTTGCGATCGGTAATCCATCATCTGGATCAGGCGGCGGCGCAAGGAGGCTTCGCGGCGCAGGTCCCCGCCGCTGGTCTTGTCGATGTGGTCCTTGCCGAAGCGCCAGAGCAGCACGTCGTCCAGCAAGCGGTCCGGACCCGGCGAGTACCGGTGGTCCAGCGCCGCACGCACATCGGTGACCACATTCGCATCCAGCAGCTGCGCCAGCTGCCAGGTCTGGTCGATGCCGTGGGAGCCGAGCAGCTCGGCGGCCCAGGACCAATCGTCATCGCGCTTGCGGTCGACGTGCGGCAACAGCGTCTGCCATATTTCGCCGATCTTCTCGCCGGTCAACGGCTCGGATCCGGCGCCCTGCTGGTCGTGGTAGCCGTTCAGGCGGTGGTACAGCTCGTCGATGTCCGTGAAGTAGTCCTCCACGGTTTCCAGCATCGCCGCGGTGGCGGTGAAGTGGCGGTCGATCTGCGGATTCCAGGCGGCCTCGCCGGGATGCTTGAAGCGGATGTCGTGCTCCATTTCGGACCAGGCATGCTGCAGCACGGTGCGGATCTGCACTTCGAAAACGAAGTTGCCGCTGGCTACCACCGGCTTGCCCAAAGCCTCCTGGAATTTGCGCACGATCGGCTCGCTGCGGGTCTTGAGCAGCAGGTGGCGCGAGGAGTAGCCGTAGGTGCCGGACTCCACCGAGCCGATGTCCTTCTCCCGGTCGCTGCGGCAGTCGAAGGAGTCGCGGTGCGACTTGATCAGGCTGGCCACCTGCTGGATTTCATGGGGCAGCATCACGATGATGCGGATGCCCACCATGTCGTGGATTTCGCGCAGCGGGTTGGGGAATTCCAGCACCGGGGCGGTCTCGGAACTTTCCTGCAGCCGGCGCGAGGCCTTGGCCGCGAAGGACTGCGGCGATTTCACCCGGCCGGTAATGAACAGCGGTTGCACCTCGGAATTCGCGAACAACCGGCGGATCTTCGCCTTCATGGCCGACATGACGGTATTGAGTTCGCCGGTCACAGACTTGTACTGCTCAACGGCGGCCGCAATCTGTTCGGAGAACTCGTCGTTCGCCTGGCCCTGCGCCGGATCCATCATTGATGCCTCCTGGATGCTAAAGCGTTCCTGAAAATGCTGTCCTCATGCTCATGCCCTGGCGCCAGCCGGGTGCGGCGACGGCCCTTATGGGCGGGAAAGGCGCTTAGCCATGTCGTCGAACAATGGCGCCTTGTCCTCGGTCTTCTTCTGCGCGGCAGGCTTGGTTTCCTTGGCTGGCTGCGCGTTCTGCTTGATCGGGGTGACCTTCGAGTCCGATCGGCCGGCCGCGATGCCTTCGGCGCGGGCTCGGGCCAGCGCGTCCTGGTGATCCTGTTCCAGGACCGATAGGCGTTCTTCCTCGGCGGTCTTGGTGTCGGTCAGCGCAGCGTTGTAGCCATCATCATAAGCGACGCCGTACTTCTCGGCGTTTTCCCGCTCTTCGTTGTATTCCAGCTCAGCGCGCAGCTTCGCGGCCTCGGACTTCTTCTGGTACATGTGCACGGTCAGGTGGGTGATGGCCAGCAAGACGATTGGCGGCATGGCGGCAACCAGCGCGGAAACCAGCGGCGGGACTCCGTTTTCGATCGAGTCCACGGTCAAGATTGCGTGGGTGGAGTTCGCCGCGGTGGAAACGATCGCACCGAAGAACAGCAGCGACCACGGGTAGATCATGGCCTTGCGATGGAAGCCGTTCAGGGCCACGATGGCCACGGTGGCGGCCACGATCATGCCGTCAATGATGATTGGCCAGATCCAGGCCAGGCGCGGGCTGATGCCCGAGCGCTCGGCCAGGTCGGTCAATGCAGCGAACGAGAGCACGAATGCGCCGATGGCAATGAGGACCGTCGCGCCTACGGCCGTGCCTAGGACGGCGCGGTGCGGTTCGGCCGGGACCTCTGGTTTGTTATCTTCCATGCTGCTGAGCAGACCTAACTTTTTGGGAATTATCGGTATGTCTTCAAACGCGAGTTTGCTGGACCGCACCCGAGGCGCAGACCACCGCGTTCCATTTTAGCGTGCGCCTTGCGGTGCTGGGGTGCCTTGGCTCAAAGGGCGCGACGGTCGATGAAACCGGTACCGCTGATTTTTCCGGCCAGCCCCCGGTGATTCGCCTCGAAGATGAAGTAGAAGGCGCTGATCGCGATATAGATCACAACGAGCATGTTCAGCAGCGGGTAGGGCGTGAAGTCGACCATGCTGGTGGAAATCTGGAAGAGGAAGTTAATCCCGCCGAATCCGAGCAGGCTGCGCAGCAAGGCCCGGCCGGCCGGAGCCGGTTGCCCCTGCCCGTCGGTGAGCATCAGCCAGGCACAGCGCTGGCCGAGGGTAGCCCGTCCCGGCGCCAGGCTCGGCAGCCAGAAGACGCAGAAGACCACGATCAGCGGAAGCCAGAAGTTCATCCACTGTTGGCCGAACTCCGGGGCACCCAAGCGCTCCAGCAGTTCAAGGGCAGCACCGATGACAAGGAGCGCTCCGGCGGTGAAGCCTGCATCGAAGATGTTGGCCAGTGCACGGCGGGCGCGGGTCACCGGCCGCGCCGGCGCATTGGCCGCGTCCGCTTCCACCGGGCCGGACAGGAAGCGGAACATCGGCAGGTAGGCGATCATCGCGCCCAGCAGCGCGCCGGCAGTGTTAGTGATCAGGTCATCGACGTCGGCCACGCGGTAGGCGCAGGTGTACAACCCCCAAATAGCGGTGTACTGGGTCAGCTCGATGGCCAGCGAGGCCGCGAAGCCGAGCAGGACACCGGTGAAAATGTTGCCGCGCAGCCAGCGCACGGCCAAGATGCCCAGGGGCATGAACAAGATGATGTTGAACAGCACCTGCCACAGGGTGAAGCTGGTGGCGAATCCGCTCAGTCCGCGTTCCACGATGGCCAGCCTGAAGTCATCGACGAAACGGCCGGGCACCAGTTGCGGGATGGCCACCCCGGGACGGCAGAATTCGTCGCGCGTGGACGGCAGCGGAAGCATGGTGTAGCTGAACAGGCCGAATCCGTAGACGGCTGCGGTTGTGGTGGTGATGGTGCGGCGCCAGGACAACCGTCCATGCCGGCGGTATTGCACGGCCAGCAGGAAAACGCCGGCGGACGCCAAGAAGAGGGCGCCGCCGAGAATGGCGATTGCCGCTGGCCAGAACATTGTTTGCATATTTCTATCTAAGCGGAATTTTCCGGGAGAAAGCTGGGCTGCAGAATGTGACCTTGGCTATGCTTTCGGCCCGCGCAGCACTTGCCTGGTTCTGGCATCGGCAGTGAAGAGGCCGATGAACAAGCCCGCTACGAGCACGCCAGCCAGGGTCTTCATCAGCCAGGCCGAGTGCCACTGCTCGATGGAGAGCTGGTCGACGAAAACCGCCACCAGGATCAGGCTGGATGCATAGATCATCAGCTTTTCCGATCCCCAGGACACCTTGTGCGAAATGGCGAACAGCGCCATCAGCCACAGGATGTACCACGGCTGGATAATCGGAGCCAGTAGCACCACCGCCGAGAGCGCCCACGCCGCTAGGCGCACCGGGCTGGAGGTGTCCTTGGCCAGCGCCAGGCGCGCCACAATGGCCAGCGCGATGACCTGGAAGACGCCCACCACGATGGCATTCACCAAGGAGATATCGGCGCCGAATATGCCAACGAGATTGCTCAGGGACCAGCCGATCAGTCCCACGGGAGCGTACGGGAACGCCGCATCGCCCGCGGTGAACATGGCAAGCAGCCAGCCGAACCAGAGGTTGGTGACCGCACCGATCAAAAGCAGCCAGGTCAGGGAGAGGGCCGCGACCTTGGCCCAGATTTTCCACCTCTCGCGCATCGACGGGCTCCTGCCCAGCAGGACCAAGCCGATAAAAGGCAGCGCCAGCAGCACGATCGGCTTGACCGACACGGCTATGGCCAGCGCCATCGTGGCGGCCATGGGACGGCGGTCGTAGGCATAGGCGAAGGCGCTGAAGACACCGGCGATCATCAACGCGTCGTTGTGGACGCCGCCGATCATGGTCAGCAGGAACAGCGGATTGCCCACGATGGCCCAGTTGGCCCAGTTGGCGCTCTGCCCCATTTTCTGCGCCAGCTTCGCAGTGAAGTGATAGCAGCCCCAGACACCGAGCACGGCAATGACGCGCAGCAGGCCCACGCCGATTTCGGGAATGCCGTTGGAGGCGAAGTAGATGATGCGGGCGAGCACGAGGAAGAACGGACCATAGGGCGAGGGCGATTGCGCCCACAGGCTGTCGGATCCGCCATCGAACCAGCCCGGAAGCGCGGACACGCCTTCGGCATACGGGGATTTGCCGGCGTGCAGCATGCGGCCCTGGGCCAGGTAGGAGTAGACGTCGCGACTGAGGATCGGGAAGCTGAGCATCAGCGGAGCAGACCACATGGCCAGCACGCGGGCCAGTCCCCGCCCGGTGATCTCACCGGCAGCCTGGACCCATGGCCGGGCCAGGATCCAGGTTCGGGTCAACCAGACAATTCCCACGGCCATCAGCACGATGCAGCTGATGACACCTGGCACTTCGGTTCGGAATTCTATGAAGAAGCCGCTGCGTGCCAGCGGGGACAGCTGGTTGCGCGGGAACCAGCCGATGCCCCAGGAGGCGACGGTGATCATGGCCGAGGCGGTGAACCCTTGCCATGATAGTGACCGCAGGCTTGCGCGCTGCGGTGCCAGCTTCGGCTGCTCCACTGCCACTAGGCTTTCTTGCTCTTCTTCAGCCAGTTGGTCGAGCTGAGCAGATCAGCGCAGATGTTCTTGGTCTTCGGATCGAAGAAGACAAGGTACAAGGCGCAGGCGATGGAGATGCCCCAGGAAATCAATTGGACGCGTGGCACCAGGGAGTCCTGCAGGAACTGCCAGACGAAGATCTGGTCAGCGGCCTGGTAGGCCAGGAAGAAGATGGTGGTCAGGTGCAGCCAGAGCATCTGCCAGTCATCGCGCAGGCCGGTCGCGGCGAAGAACGGCAGCAGCCACAGGAGGTACCACGGCTGGATCACCGGGGAGAGCACGACAATCGCCGCGAAGGCGATGGCCAAGCGCTGCACCAGGTGCGAGTGCTTTCCGCGGAAGATCAAGACAAAGGCGATGGCTACGCCGACCAGGCGGCCGAAGAGCTTGGCCGCGGGCAGGATCCACTCGGTGGACAGCCCGATGGCGGAGACCAGCCCGCTCAGCGCGATGACCGCAATGCCTACCGGGGAGAAGATGGAGTATCCGGTACCGGTGAAGAGCATGACCTTCAGCCAACCGAACCAGTAGCCATTGAGCCACCCAACCACGGTCATCAGGGCCAGGAAGATCATGCCGGTGTAGAACCAGTAGAGGATGCGGCGCGGCCAGGCAGCGTTAGGCCCTGCCCAGAGCAGGCCGATAAACGGCAGCAGTACCAGGGTAATCGGTTTGACCCCCACCGAGGCCGCCAGCACCACGATGGCCCAGAAGCCGTAGCGCTTGCATGCCAGGTAGACAGCCCAGACCGACAGGCCGGTCATCAGGGCATCGTTGTGCGCACTGGCCACGAAGTTCACCAGGAACAGCGGGTTCGCCACGGTCATCCAGGCGGCTTTGGCCCCGGGGACACCGTGCAGTTCGGCAAGCTTGGGCACGTAGCGCAGGCAGAGCAGCACGCCGATGAATGCAATGGCGCGGAAGGCCAGGACCGCCGCGTCGGTCGAAGGGCCAGTCAGCTTGACCACGAGGAATTCGATGCTCAGGTAGAGCGGGCCGTAAGGGGTGCCGTCCTGCGCCCACATGGTGTCGGCACCGAGCTGGAACCAGTTATTCAGCGAGGATATTCCGTCAACATAAGGATCCTGCCCGGCATCCACCAGCCGGCCTTGGCCGATGTAGGCGAACACGTCCCGGCTCATGATCGGCAACGTGACGAACATCGGGATGCTCCACAGCCAGACCGCACGGCGGACCACCTTCAGCGAACCCTCGCCCCAGCCCTTGAGCTTCTGGCCCAGGCGCCACCAGGAACGGAAGAGGACCCAGCAACCCAGGGCCAGCAGGATCACGCAGGTGATCACGCCGGCGGGTTCGGTGCGCAGCATGATGAAGAACGGGTCGCGGTTCAGCGGGGATACGCTGGCCAGCCACCCGGTACCGAAGGATCCGAAAAGGATCAGGGAGGAACCGATGACGCCGCTGAGAAGGGTCCTATTCACTCCAGCGTAGGGCGGGGAGCTCACTGCTGCTGGCTTGCTGGCTGACACACTGACACCTCGGGCTGTAACGGACATGAGTTCGAGAGTAATTAAGCCAGCGTCGCATGTGCCGCGCCCTTGCAAGCAGGCAATTCAACAGCCGGAAATCTCAGACGATTTTAGCATCGAGCACGCGTCCAGGCCGGTTGAAACACTGTCCTTCCGCCGTGCGACGAGGGTGCGCTCCCCCACAGCGCTGCTTGAAGTGTAGATTGGTTACGTGGCTAGTAACTCAGAAAAAATTGTATGGATCGATTGCGAAATGACCGGCTTGGATCTGGTTAACGACGCATTGATCGAAGTAGCAGTGCTCATTACCGACTCCGATCTGGAGATCGTCGACGAGGGCATCCAGGTAGTCATCAAGCCCGAGCCGGCAGCTCTGGCGCAGATGGATGATTTCGTTCGCAATATGCATGTGGTTAGCGGCCTGCTGCCCGAGCTGGAGAACGGCATTTCCATGGAGGAAGCCCAGCGCCTGGTGGTCGACTACATCAAGAAGCACGTTCCGGAGCCGAACAAGGCGTTGCTGGGCGGCAACTCGGTGGGCACCGACAAGAACTTCTTGGCACGCGATATGCCCGAGGTCATTGAGCACCTGCACTACCGCATTATCGACGTGTCGACCTTGAAGGAGCTGAGCCGCCGCTGGTTCCCGAAGGCGCACTACGGCGCTCCAGCCAAGACCGGCAACCATCGCGCACTGGGCGACATCCAGGATTCGATCAACGAGCTTCGCTACTACCGCGACGCCATCATGGTGCCGGCGCCGGGACCAACCTCCGATGAGGCCAGGAAGATCGCCGCCGGGATCACCGAAAGCGCCGGCTAACCGCTAAACGAAGGCCCCGGCGCATTGGTGATGCACTGCACAGTGCCCCAGGGGCCTTCCGATTGGCATCAAGCGCGGAATTGTGTGTATAGTATTTCTCGTTGCCAGATACGGAATCGGTTCGCAAAAGCGTTCTGACTAGTAACGAAGCAAACATGGTGGGTATAGCTCAGTCGGTAGAGCGTCTGGTTGTGGTCCAGAAGGTCGCGGGTTCAAACCCCGTTACTCACCCCAGAGACAAAGACTCGATCCAGAACGAAAGTTACGGATCGAGTCTTTTGCTTTACCCGCACGCCTGGCAACGCCGCCGCTCAGCTGACGAGCCGCAGAATTAGACCGTGCGCACCACCCTGGCTGGCGAGCCAACCACAACAGCGCCGGCAGGTACGTCTTTCGTTACGACCGCGGCGGCAGCGACAACTGCGTTCTCGCCGATCGTGACACCGGAAAGTATGGTCGCGTTCGCGCCAATCCAGACGTTGCGCCCAATGATCACTGGAGCCGGAATCATATCCGCCCGCCGAGCAGGTTCAAGATCGTGATTAAGTGTTGCCACAACGACGTTGTGCCCAATCAAGCACTCATCCCCGATACTGATGCCGCCTTGGTCCTGGAATTTGCAGCCAGCATTGATGAAGACGTTTTTCCCCAGTTCGATATTGCGGCCAAACTCCGAGTTGAACGGCGGGAATAGCACCACCGAGTCGTCAACGTTCGTTCCGGTCAGCTGCCGCAGCAAATCCCGCACTTGCCCTGGGCTGCGGTAGCCGTCGTTCAGCTCCGCGCAAATGCGCAGCGCGTCCTGGCTTGTGCTATGCATGAGCGCATGCAGCGGCGAACCGGCGGTAATTCTCTGGCCAGCATTCAAGGCTTCCAGAAGATCGTCAATGCCCAAGAATCCCCCCCCATCATCAATTCTTCACGGTGGCTCGAACTATATCGGCTTCCACCGTCGATGCCTAGCGCAGCTGTGCCCCGGACCCGCGGCAAAGCCATTCCCTAAGGTACTGCAAGCAAAGGGATGATCACGGCACGGGGATTCATCTCATGAGGCAGTTCAGCGGCGAGCAACAGCCCCACGGCCATGAATAATGAGCATCCCGTCACAATCCCGGAAATGGCTCCATGCGAATTGGTATTTCCGGCCTGGATACGTGTATAGTATTTCTCGTTGCCCGGTACGAAATCATGAGCACTACAGCTTCTGACTAGTAACGAAGTAGACATGGTGGGTATAGCTCAGTCGGTAGAGCGTCTGGTTGTGGTCCAGAAGGTCGCGGGTTCAAACCCCGTTACTCACCCCAGATCGAAAGACCTGGTTCGGAATGGAAATTCCGAACCAGGTCTTTTCTCGTTTCCGACGCCTTGAAGCGCAATCAGCAAGGCACCGGGCCTCGTTGATTCCAGACCGAACATCTGGAATCCAGAGGCACTCGCCACCAGTCCCCGCCAGCGAATCCGACACGGCGTTCAGCATCGCGCCGCTAGCCGCCAACCCGCCTTCACCGCCGGCAATGGCCACCGAATGGAACCACCAGATGCCCAGGCACCCTGCCGACGCCGAAAAGATCGCTTCCATGGCACAGGTCGGGCGCCTCGACGCGATCGCACGCAACCCTGCCAGCAGTCTCGAAACAAGCGGATTCCATCAAGCGGCAACCGGGTCGATTTCGCGTGGAGTGATCCGCAACCCGCGGGACAGTCCAGGGTTGCATCATTGGCACTGCCCGCCCCTGCACAACGGACCACTAGTCTTCCCCAGGGCACGATCCGAAGTATCACTGGCTCCGGTGAAGCCAACGCCATCGTGCGCGGATGCGAGCTGCAGATTCGTCGCCGACAGGACCGATTGAACAGGCAGTTCGAACCTGCCGGCGAGCGCAGTGCTGCCCGGATGCGGTGTTAAGTCATATTTCGGTGGCTAGGAACACGGATTCGAAACTATGTTCGAATGCGTTGTGCTTTGGGGTCTATCCCCGTGTTTTTCGAGACTTTTTGCGTTATCTAGTGACTTGAATCGTTGTTTGCCCTGGCGAGTAGGCACGAATTGGCTTGAGCAACCATAATGGATGATGTACTTCGGCAAGCCAGTGAGCTTTATGCCTTCGTTCCATCCACCGAAAGGTACTCCCCCTGTGAAACGCGCGCTCTTTGAAGAGGACCACGAGCAGTTCCGTGAACTGGCTACGGAATTCAACGCCCGGGAGATTTCCGGTAAATACGCTCAGTGGGAAAAGGATCATCAGATCCCCCGCGAGGTGTGGCAGTCTGCCGGTGAAAACGGCCTGCTGGGTCTTGCAGTGCCTGAGCAGTTCGGCGGCATGGGCATCGATGATTACCGCTTCCGTGTAGTGCTTGATGAGCAGCTCGTGCGTTCGGGGCATCTGTCCGTAGCCTTGGCCTTCCACCTGCACGACGACCTGGTGCTGCCGTACCTGCTCTCCTACGGCTCTGCCGAGCTCAAGGCCAAGTGGCTTCCACGCATGGTCGATGGCTCCACCATTACCTCCTGCGCGTTTACCGAGCCTGGAGCGGGGTCCGACCTGCGTGCGGTGCGCACCAAGGCGGTCCGCGATGGGGATGACTGGCTGATTAGCGGCCAGAAGACTTTCATCGGCAATGCTGCGTTTGGCGATGCCGCTCTGGTGCTTGCGCGCACCGATGGCGAAAGCGGACGGGCGGGCGAGCAGTCATTCTCGCTGTTCATGGTCGAGCGTTCCGAGGGGTACACCAACGGCAGCCCCTTCGACAAGATTGGGCTGCGGGCTTCTGATACCGCTGAGCTGTTCTTCGACGATGTCCGCGTCTCAGCTGCAGATCTTGTTGGCGAGGCTGGACAGGGCCTGGCCCATGTCAAGGCGCAGCTTCCCCAGGCCCGTCTGGCTATTGCCGTGGCTGCCTCGGCGATCTGCACCGCGTCCTTCGAGCAGGCGCTGGAACATGCGAAGAACCGCTCGACCTTTGGCCAGGCGCTGACCGAGTACCAGAACACCCGTTTCGAACTGGCTAACCTGAAGACTGAGGCGCATGTCACCCAAAGCTTCGTGGACCGGGCCGTCCTGGCATTCAACGACGGCGAGCTGGATCCTTCCGAGGCTGCCGAGGTCAAGCTTTGGGCTAGTGAGAGCGCTAAAAAGCTTTCCGATCAGGCATTGCAGCTGCATGGCGGCTATGGCTACATCATGGAGTACCCGATTGCCCAGTCCTTCACTGCCTCCCGCTTGCTGACCATCTTCGGTGGCACAAGCGAGATCATGCGTGAAACTATTGGACGAGCACTCTAAGCACTTTTGAAAGGAACCGATCACGTGCCTATTCGGCAGATCACTGTTTACGGAGAACCTGTACTTCACAAGCGTGCGGTGGAGGTCACCGAGTTTGATGGCGCCTTGCGCGAGCTCGTTGCCGATATGCACCTGACCATGGATGAAGCGCATGGCGTGGGCCTGGCGGCTCCGCAGATCGGTTTGGGCCTGCGCATGTTCACCTACGTCTTCGCGGACCAGGACGATGCTCCCGAGCGGGGCGTAGTGATCAACCCCAAGCTGACGCTTTCAAAGGTGTCGCAGGCTCCTGCGGATGCTGATGACGACTCCGAGGGCTGCTTGTCCGTGCCCGGGCTGAACTACCCGCTGCAGCGTGCCGACTATGCGAAGGTGGAGGGTTTCGACGAGTTCGGCAATCCGATCTCTTTCGAAGCGCACGGCTGGTTCGCGCGCATCATGCAGCACGAGTACGACCACCTTGACGGCTACCTCTACGTGGACAAGTTGCAGCCACGCTGGGAGAAGAAGTGGAAGAAGGCCAAGAAGGCTCTGGGTTGGGGCGTGCCTGGCAACACCTGGTTGCCGGGTACCGATGAGGATCCATTCGGCCACTAGGCCTCCCGCCGCCTACCGGGCAGTCTTGAAGTCCAGATACCGCTGATGCAGCGCCGCACCGATTTTGCCGGTGGGCGCTGTTTCTGCGTTCCAGAGCTTCGAAGCCCTGCCTTGTTCTAGCCAGAAGGGCAGGAACATGCCGTTCTTGCCGGGCAGGATCTGCGCGGCCATCTGCTCGTCGGCTACCAGCGTGCGATTCGCGTAACCCAGGTAGTACTCGTCAAAGGGACCGAGCAGGCGCAGTGGCAGCCCGGTGGGCTCCATCGCTTCAAGCTCCCGGTGGGCGCGGCTGCCGGCGATGACCCAGTAGCCCTCCCCGCGCTCATCGCTTCCTGCGCTGGACAGCAAGCCACCGAGTGCTTCTGCGGCGGTTCTCATGGTGGTCAGCGTCTGTCCCGTGTACCAGGCTGCGTCGCGAAGGGTAGCTGGCCCATGCGAGTGCAGGTACCGGCGCAAGAGTTGCGCCAACGGATCTCCTGGTTCCCGGTGACTTGCAATCCATTCATCCACGAGCACGAAGTCCTGCGCGATGAGCTTCGCGTCTTGTGGAATGGGCCCCTGGCAGATCAACCCGTCCAGGACGAGGACCTGCAGGATAACCAGTCCCCGCTGCTGGCCGGTCTCCATTCCATTCTGGTTCAGTGCCTTGAAGAGCGCGGAGCGGCTGGCTTGCCCGTGCTCCTGCAGATGCGCGCTGATGATGCCAGCTGCCTGGTCAATGTCCTGGGTGCCGATCTGCAGTCCCCGCATCCGTGTGGCCGAGGAGCGCAAGGTGCGTTCACGTGTTGCGCGAGTCATCCAGCGCGCATCTTCGGCCAAGCAGATATGCAGCGTGCCCCGCATGGTCCATGACCGCACGAGCCGGCCTTCGCTGAAGAGCGCATCGACTTGCTGGCGGGATTCTTGCGCTGCGGAGCGCTGAGCCAGCGCGTAGCGTCCTGCAGCGAAGTCCTGGGACTGGAACGCGAGCATGTGTTCTGCGGCCTGCAGTACGGATTCTGCCGGCTCCAGTAGCAGCTGGCTCGCCATGCGCGCCGCCAGCGTCCGGGTACTGTCCATTAACCAACCTCGATCCAATGCTTGATGGCCTAAAGCCTAGCAGTGCGGGGGTCCAGAGATGCCCGCGAAGCGGCGCACCTGCAGCCGCCGTTGACGCAGGGACGGCGCAGGCTCAAGCGGACCTCCACGCCCGGATGCGCGCAAAGGTCGAGACCTGCCTGGACTTTGCTGGAGAGGTGCTGGCCAGGTACTGGTTCTCGTTGGCCCCCTGGACCCGGAAGGTCCTTTGGAGGGCTTCGTGCCACCCGGATGGAATAGCAAAAGGGACCATCCCAGCGCGCAATGCGTTGGGATGGTCCCTTCAGCTGCAAGCAGCGAGGTCCTAGGCGGTGACGGCTTCAGCCTTCACTGCAGGCACTGCAGCCGGGTGGGTGCCGGCCATCGATTCGATGACGCGCACAACCTGGCAGGAGTAGCCGAACTCGTTGTCGTACCAAACGTAGACGACAGCGTTCTTGCCGGACACGATAGTGGCCAGGCCGTCAACGATGCCGGCGCGGCGCGAGCCGACGAAGTCGGTGGAGACAACCTCAGGCGAATCGATGTAGTCGATCTGCTTGTGCAGGCTGGAGGTCAGCGAGGTTTCACGCAGGTAGGCATTGAGCTCTTCCTTGGTGGTCCCGTTCTCCAGGTTCAAGTTCAAGATCGCCATGGAGACATCCGGGGTCGGTACACGGATCGCGTTGCCGGTCAGCTTGCCTTCGAACTCCGGCAGGGCCTTGGCCACTGCCTTGGCGGCACCGGTTTCGGTAATCACCATGTTCAGCGCTGCCGAACGGCCGCGGCGCTCGCCCTTGTGGAAGTTGTCGATCAGGTTCTGGTCGTTGGTGAACGAGTGAACGGTCTCGACGTGCCCGTGGGTGACACCGAACTTGTCGTTCAGGGCCTTGAGCACTGGGGTGATGGCATTGGTGGTGCACGAGGCAGCGGTGACGATCTTGTCTTCTGCGGTGATCCACGAATCGTTGATGCCGTGGACGATGTTCTTCAGATCGCCCTTGCCCGGTGCGGTCAGCAGCACGCGGGAAACGCCCTTGGCGGCCAGGTGCTGGGACAGTCCGGCCTCATCGCGCCAGCGGCCGGTGTTGTCCACCACGATGGCGTTGTCGATGCCGTGTTCGGTGTAGTCGACGGTGGTCGGGTCATTCGAGTAGATGACCTTGATCAGGGTGCCGTTGGCGAGGATCGTGCTGTTTTCCTCGTCGACCGTGATCGAGCCTTCGAAGCGGCCGTGCACCGAGTCGCGGCGCAGCAGCGAAGCGCGCTTGACGATGTCGTCATCCGAGCCCTTGCGGACCACGATGGCGCGCAGGCGCAGGCCGTAGCCGCCACGCTCGATCAGGATGCGGGCCAGCAGGCGTCCGATGCGGCCGAAGCCGTAGAGGACAACGTCCTGGGGTTCAGCGTCGGTTGCGCCGGCCTGGCCAACCTTCTCGCCCAATTCATCAGCCAGGAAAGCGTTCAAATCAGCGGAACCGGATTCCTTGAACTTCTTGTTCACGCGGCCGAGGTCAACTGCTACCGAACCGACGTTCAGGGCCTCGATGGCATCCAGGATGGCCTTGGTGTCGTTCAGGTCGAGCTCTTCGCCATCGATGCGGCGCACTACGCGGTGGGCCTTGATGATGTCGATGGCGGACTGGTTGATCAGCTTGCGGCCGTAGACGGAGGTCACCACATTGTTCTTGCGGTACAGACGTCCGATCAGTGGGATCATGGCCTCGGCGAGCTCTTCGCGCCCGCTCCATTCTTGCTGGGCAACGACAGACTGCTGGGTCACAGAAAATCCTTCCAATTCAGCCGACTCGCAGATCCATAAAGTCGGTTGGCACCGTGGGAAGCACCATTGCTTTTGCGGTGGCACGAGGTAACAGGATCATCCTCGTAAGTACATGATCCATTCTAGACCGTGCGCAGAAAAACTGAGGATCGGGGACTGTGAATCATCTCACCAGCGCACTAAAGGCTGATGCCGGCGCAATCGCAGGGAGGAAGAGTGTGAATGGGATGGCCGATACGCCGGGTTTTGTCGCGCCGAAGCGGGACGGTCATCTATCTACGACTGCCGTTGCCGGCAGCCTCTAGCGGTCCACCCGACTGCATGGGGCGAACAGCCCTCATAACGCAGTCTGTCTGACCTTGCTCCGAGTGGGGTTTACCTAGCCACCCCAATCGCTTGGGGTGCTGGTGGTCTCTTACACCACCGTTTCACCCTTACCAGGAAAACCTGGCGGTCTATTTTCTGTGGCACTAGCCTGCGGGTTACCCCGAGTGGGCGTTACCCACCACCCTGTTCTGCGGAGCCCGGACGTTCCTCGGGGCAATTGCTTGCCACGCGACCGTCTGGCCATCCCATTCACTACCAGTCTAATGCGTTGGGCGCGGCCTGCAGACCACTTCCGAACGCTGATTCGGTCACAGCCAGGTTCACCCGAACCGCAGCGCCTCAAGCAACCGCAACCAGATTTCGCTGATCGTCGGATAGGCGGGGACCGCATGCCACAGCCGGTCCAGGCTGACCTCGCCGACGATCGCAATGGTGGCCGCATGCAGCAGTTCCGCGGCATCCTGGCCAGCGAAAGTGGCGCCGACGATCACCGAACGCGCCTGGTCTATCACCAGCTTGGCCCGCCCGGAATACCCGTCGGCGTGCAGGCTCGCCCCGGCCACCGCACCCAGATCGTGCTCGATAACCGAAATCTGCAGACCGGCGTCGCGGGCCTGGCGTTCGGTGAGTCCGACCGCGGCGATCTGCGGATCGCTGAAGACCACGCGCGGCACCGCATGGTGGTCCGCCGTGGCCGCATGCCTGCCCCAGGGCGCATCGAGAACCCCGGTTCCATTGATCCTCGCGGCAATGGCCTCGCCCGCGGCCCGGGCCTGGTACTTGCCCTGGTGGGTCAGCGGGCTGCGCCCGCTGGCATCTCCCACGGCGTAGAGCCAGTCGGTGCCCGCCACGAGCATCGTGTCATCGACCTGCAACCGCCGGGACGGGTCCACCCCGAGTGCTTCGAGTCCCAGGTTCCCGATGTCCGGCCGCCGCCCGGTGGAGACGAGCACTTCCTCGGCTTCCACGAGGGATCCTCCGGGCAGCTGGAGGCCGGCTATCCCGTGCTCATCGCGGTGGACCTGCAACGGAGTGGTGTCCTGGTGCACCACTACCCCGGCCTCGGCCAGCGACTGGGCCACCAGCTCGCCGGCGAACGGCTCTTCGCGGCCCAGCAGCGACCCGCGGGCAAGGATGGTGACCTTGGACCCGAGGGTGGCGAAGGCGAAGGCCAGCTCCACCCCGGCAACTCCGCCACCGATGATGGCCAGCCTTGGCGGGATCGCCTTGGCCGCAGTGGCCTCCCGGGTGCCCCACGGCTTGGCTTCAGCCAATCCCTCGATCCCCGGCAGAACCGGAGTGGATCCGGTGGCCAGGACTACGGCCCGGGCCGAGTACTCGCGATCCGCCACCTGCACCAGGCCGCGCCCGGAAAGCTGCGCCCGGCCGCGGATCAACTCGATGCCGGCCGAACGCAGCCACCGTTCCTGCCCGGCATCATCCCAGTTGCTGGTGAAGGCGTCCCTCCGCGCGAGCACCGCCTCGGGATCCAGCGCACCAGTCACCGCTTCGCGGGCCCCGGGAACCCGGCGTGCCGCGCGCAGCGCATCGCCGCTGCGCAACAGGGCCTTGGAAGGCATGCATGCCCAGTACGAGCATTCCCCGCCCACCAGCTCGGATTCGACGATGGCCGCTTTCAGGCCCTGCCGGGTGGCATAGTCGGCGGCGTTCTCCCCGGCCGGCCCGGCGCCGATCACGATCACGTCGAAGTCGCAGTGCTGCCCGGAGGCAGTTTGGCTAGCTCTTGAGTTCTGCTGGGGCATGCTCTGTCCTTGCTCTGCGTGAAGCGCTGCTGGGTCGTGGGTTCAGCCTAGCCAGATCTGCGCTGCGGGTACATGCCCTGGGCAGAAGATCAGGTGAACTCCGATAAGCTGGAACGCGTGCTTATTTTGTTGCCGCCTTCCGAAGGCAAAACCGCCCACGCCGAAGGTTCTCCGTTCGAAATCGAGGATCTGTCTTTTCCGGAGCTTTCCGGGGAACGCCGGCTGGTGCTTGACGCCCTTGCTGAAGTCTCAGCCCGCGAAGATGCCATGGACCTGCTGGGAGTCGGAGCCTCGCTGGCCAAGGAAGTAGCGCGGAATATCAATCTGCACACCGAGCCCGCAGCCAAGGCGCACGATATCTACTCGGGGGTGCTCTTCGAGGCCCTGGACTACGCAAGCCTGGATGAAGCAGCGCAGCGTCGCGCCGATGAATCCATCATCGTGGTCTCCGCCCTGTGGGGTGCCGTGCGTTTTGGCGATCGCATTCCGCCCTACCGCTTGTCGATGTCGGTCAAGCTCGAGCCGCTGGGCAAGCTGGCCACCTGGTGGAAGAAGCGTCTGGCTCCGGTGCTGGATGCGGTCTCCGGCGACCAGCTGATCGTGGACGCGCGATCGAGCACCTATGCGGCCGCCTACAAGCCGGCCAATGGCAACACCGTTGCGGTCAACGTCTTCCAGATGCGCAATGGGGTCCCGAAGGTGGTCTCGCACTTTGCCAAGCACACCCGTGGCGAGGTCGCCGGTTTCCTGGTCCAGCAACCGGTCGCACCGAAAAACCCTGGAGAATTGCTCGAACTGGTCCAGACCAAGTGGGAAGCGTCCCTCATCGAAGACAAGAAGGGCTTGGCGCTGAACATCCTGTTGCCGGAAGACCACCAGTTCACCACCGTGAATTAACGTCCTTGGGCAAGTCGCCAAAGGCGGCTGGTGCTCTGCCGATGAAGGGTGCTGGCATGGCTAATGCGGCTTCGTCAAAGCGCTGCGACTAGTTCAATCTCGAATCCGGCAGCATCTTCCAAATACGCCGCGTAGTGCTTTGGTCCCCCGGCGTACGGGTGCAGCTCCGGGAACATCAGGGTGAATCCGTGATCCAGCGCCTGGGAAGCCAACGTTTCCACCGCCTGCCTGGTGCCAGCATGGAAAGCCAAATGATTCAGCCCGGGACCCAGGCGGTCATGCCGTTGCTTTTTGGCATCCGGTCCGGATTCCAGGACTATATAGAATCCGTCGCGGGCATAGCTGATGCCGTCAGCCCATTGGGAATCCACCACATAGCCAAGGCGAGTGAGCAGCCAGCCCAGGGAAGCTGTGCTGGCTGCCAAATCCTCAACCCATATTTCCAGATGATGCAGCATGGAATTCACTGACTAAGGAGTCAGCACGAAGTCCCATGGATCGGAATTCACTTGGGAAACCTCGATCTCCACGGTGTGCCCAAGATCGTTGAGCACGTTGCCCAAGGCGCGGGCACCAGCCGACAGCCAGACCCATTCCGAAGCGAAGTGGGAAACATCGATCAGGTAAGGGAACCCGCCGTTGGCAGCTTCGCGTGCTTCGCTTGCCGGGTGGTGGCGCAGATCAGCAGTCACGTAGACATCGGCCTGGTGCGAGCGCACCGCGTCAAACAGGGAATCGCCGGCACCGCCGCAGAGGGCGACCTTCCGGATGATGCCCGTTCGGTCTCCGGCGACACGTACACCGCCAGCCACCGCTGGGAGCACGGTGTAAACGCGTTCAGCGAAATCCTCGAGCTTCATCGGCTTCTCCAAGAAGCCAACTCGTCCCAAGCCTTCTTCTGGCAGTCCGTCCTTGGACTCGATCAACGGCACGCAGTCCTTCAGCCCGAAGGCATCGGCGAGAGCATCGTTGACTCCCCCGATGGCGCTGTCGGCATTGGTGTGCGCCGTAAGCAATGCGGTTCCGGATTCGATCAGGCGGTGAATGGCTTCGCCCTTGAAATTGGTGCCGGCAACCTGGGTGACTCCGCGCAGGAGCAACGGGTGGTGAGTGATCAGCAGATCGGCCCCACGCTCGATTGCATCCTCGATCACCTCCAGCGTTGGATCAACAGCCATCACGATCTTGGAAATCTGCTGGCTGGTACGTCCGGTCACCATGCCAACGGCATCCCAATCTTCGGCCAATGATTTTGGCCAAAGTTCCTCAGCTGCTTCAAGGACGTTACCCAAGGTGGTCTGCGGAACCGAGGTGTCTTCCACCGGTTGCTCTGGTGTTTCTCCGGTAACGGGCTTGAGCGTCGAGGCGTCCAGGGAATCACTGCTCTTCCCCAGGTCTTGCGAGTTATCTGCCTTGCTCTGCATACCCACCACCCTACGCGGTGAGTATGGGGATGGAACAGAATGCAACGCCGCAACGTTGTGAACTGTGTGAGTATTCCCAGCCTTCAGTCCCCTCATCAATTCAGCCCGTTCCTGGAAGTCCAGGACACCAAGCTGAGCACCTTCATACTAGCCGGCGGCTGCTTCTGGTGCTTGGATGCCGTGTACCAGCGAACCCGTGGCGTCCACGCCGTGATTTCCGGATACATCGGCGGCCACACCAAGGATCCGGCCTACCGCGAAGTCTGCAGCGGCACCACTGGCCATGCCGAAGGTGTCGCCGTGATCTTTGACCCGCAAGTGGTTCCGGCCGAAGTCATCTTGGACATGTTCTTTACCGTGCACGACCCCACCACGCTGAACCGCCAAGGCTACGATGTGGGCACGCAGTACCGCTCGGCGATGTTCCCGCTCGATGACCAGCAGCGCGGCCTCTTCCAGGACGCCATCGAGAAGTTCTCGCGCGTATACCCCAATCCGATCGTCACTACGCTGGAAGAGTCCAAAGATTTCTATCCTGCCGAGCAAATCCATCAGGATTATTACTCCGAAAACCAGGAAGTCGGCTATTGCCGCGTGATTATCGATCCAAAGATCGCGAAAGTCAGGAAATATTACGCTCAATGGCTAAACGAAGCCTAGTCGCGCTTTTGGCCTACTAGGGTTAGTTGTGAACCTCATAGGTCTCCGGCGGTTACGCCAGATTCCGGCAATTATTTCGCCGCAACTAAACTGCGGCCGCATAGAGTCACGTAAGGATTGCATACAAGATGGGCAAGATCTACAACAACGTCACCGAAGTCGTCGGCAACACCCCGCTGGTGAAGCTGAACCGCGTCGGCGAGGGCCTGCCAGGGAACATCGCTGTGAAGCTGGAATTCTACAACCCGGCGAACTCCGTCAAGGACCGCATCGGCGTGGCCATCGTTGATGCAGCCGAGGCCTCTGGTGCGTTGAAGCCAGGCGGCACCATCGTTGAGGGCACTTCGGGCAACACCGGCATCGCGCTGGCGATGGTCGGTGCAGCCCGCGGCTACAAGGTCATCTTGACCATGCCTGAAACCATGTCCACCGAGCGCCGTGTGATGCTGCGCGCTTTCGGCGCCGAGATCGTACTGACCCCGGGCGCCGACGGCATGCGCGGTGCTGTGGAGAAGGCCAAGGAAATTGTTGCGACTTCCGAGAACGCTATCTGGGCGCAGCAGTTCGCCAACACCGCCAACCCGCAGGTCCACGCAGAGACCACCGGTCCGGAGATCTGGTCTGATACCGAAGGCAAGATCGATATCCTGGTTGCCGGCATCGGTACCGGTGGCACTATCACCGGTGCAGGCCGCTACCTGAAGGAAAAGAATCCAAACCTGAAGATCGTGGCCGTTGAGCCCAAGGATTCCCCGATCCTCAATGGCGGAAAGCCCGGCCCGCACAAGATCCAGGGACTGGGAGCGAACTTCATCCCCGAGGTGCTCGACACCGAGCTGTACGACGAAGTCCTTGATGCCAGCATCGAGGATTCGGTATCGACCGCTCGCGCGCTGGGCGTCAAGGAAGGCATCCTCGGCGGCATCTCCGCTGGCGCAGCCGTTTGGGGTGCGGTACAGATCGCCGCGCGTGAAGAGAACGCCGG
Organism: Glutamicibacter sp. NPDC087583; assembly: GCF_044743685.1. Taxonomy (NCBI): domain Bacteria; kingdom Bacillati; phylum Actinomycetota; class Actinomycetes; order Micrococcales; family Micrococcaceae; genus Glutamicibacter; species Glutamicibacter sp. NPDC087583. Next base: position 1,148,325 of record NZ_JBIUWY010000001.1, read on the forward strand.
CAAGCAGATCGTTGCGATCATCCCGGACTTCGGTGAACGCTACATCTCCACCCTGCTCTTCGACGACATCCGCGGCTAAGTAAATTTGCAGAAACAGAATAAATCGGCGCGAGCCACTGTTGGGTCTATAGAGAGACCTGTATCGGTGCAGCTCGCGCCGATTTGCTGTGTGACATCTGCGGATTGTCCCCGAGCGAACCGCAACCCCTAAGGTAGTATTCATGAGTTTTTTCTCCCGCCTGCGTGAGGATTTGGCCAACGCACGCCAGCACGATCCGGCAGCGCGAAGCGATCCGGAAAACTTCTTCGTGTATTCCGGACTGCACGCGATCTGGCTGCACCGGTTGGCCCACAAGATGTGGCAGAACCCCTCGCTGAAGTGGCCAGCGCGTTTGCTATCCCAGGCGAACCGCGCCCTGACCGGGATCGAGATCCATCCCGGCGCCACCATTGGGCGCCGCTTCTTCATCGACCACGGCATGGGCATCGTCATTGGCGAGACTGCCGAAATCGGCGATGACGTCATGCTGTACCACGGGGTGACCCTCGGCGGCCGTTCACTGGCCAAGGTCAAGCGCCACCCGACCATCGGTGACCGCGTGGTCATCGGTGCCGGAGCCAAGGTGCTCGGCCCGATCGTCATCGGCGCCGATTCCGCCATCGGTGCGAACGCCGTGGTCGTCAAGGATGCTCCGGAAGGCTCGATTGTCACCGGAATCCCCGCACAGAACCGTCCGCGCAGGCCTGAAGAACGCAAGCCTGCTGTAGACCCGGCCGAGTACATCGACCCGGCCATGTGGATCTAGTTCTATTCCTCCTGCCACTGCGGCAGAGCAAACCCGCCCAGCGCACGGACCGGCCAAGGTCCGCCAGCTGGGCGGGTTTTCACTTTGGCCCCGATCCTTGCGGGCGAAGCAAAACATCGATGCCCGGTACCATTGCGAGTCTGGTACCGGGCATCGATGCCTATGCGAGTGATGAAAGCCGCTTAGGCCAGCTTGTGCTCACCTGATTCGCTGCCATCGGCCAACTCAACGATCTCAGCCTCGGGATCCTGGGGCTGGGCGCCGAGCTTTCCTCGGGTCAGCTTGTGCATGATCATGGCCAGCGCGCCGTCACCGGTCACGTTGGTTGCGGTGCCGAAGCTATCCAGCGCAATGTAGGCTGCGAACATCAGGCCGACTTCGACCTCGCCGAAGCCCAGCATCTGTGCGAGCAGTCCGGCAGCGGCGGCGATAGCGCCACCTGGCACGCCTGGTGCTGCAATCATCATGACGCCGAGCATCAGGATGAATGGGAAGTAGGTGCCGAAGGAAACGTCGCCACCGGTCAGCAGAAGTACTGCGATGGAGAAGCAGGTGATCTTGACCATCGAGCCTGAGAGGTGGATGGTGGCGCACAGCGGGACGACGAAGCCGGCTACCGTATCGGAAACACCATTCTTCTTGGCTGATTCCAGCGTCACCGGAATGGTTGCAGCCGAGGAGGAAGTACCCAATGCGGTGAAGTAGGCATTGCGCATCCCCCACAGTGCGGCCAGCGGGTTGCGCTTGTTCATCGCCCCAGCGATGGAGTACTGCACCAGCAGGACAACCAGGGTCAGTGCGAAGGAGACCACGGCGACGAAGAGGAACTTCTGCACTACGGTGACGGCGTCCCCGGCAGCGGACAGATCCAGGAAGATTCCGAAGATGAACAGCGGCAACGCGGGAACAATCACACGGCGGATCACCATCTCGATAATGCTGCGGAACTCCACTGTCCCACGGAAGATCACGGTGGATCGGAAGGCCGTCAGGCCCAGGCCCAGCATGAATGCCAGAACCAGTGCAGTCATGACGCCCATCAGCGGAGTCAGCACGATTTCGGTTGCCGCTTCGCCCGCACTGCCGACCAGGGAAATATACGGTTCGAAACCTGATCCTTCGCCTGCGCCAACTTCCTCGACGCCTCCGCCGGAAAGCGACTTGGTGAATAGCCAACGGCTCACGAAGTACGCGAGCAGTCCCGCGCACAGGGTGGAGGTGTAGGCGATAACCGCGGTGATGCCCAACCACTTTCCTGCGCCCTTGCCGAGTTCAGCGATAGCCGGTGCCACCAAGCCGAAGATGATCAACGGCACGATGAACCCAAGGAATCCGGAGAAGATCGAGTTGTAGGTCAGGAATACGCTTCCTAGCCACACCGGCATAACCGGGCCAAGCAGAATACCCAGCAGGATGGCAACGAGCACCCAGCCAAGCAGTGGGATAGATTTCAGCAGCTTCATGAATGTCCTTTAAACGGTTAGGGATCGGAGCGCACTGTTGGACGGGCCACAAGTGTGTCGTGGCGCACGCCTCAATCATGATAGACGTAATTTTTGTTACACCGAAATCCTGTGAATGGATTGAGTGTTACGAGAATACGCCCTTCTGCCGAATATTCTCTACCGTAAATCGCAACACGCTCAATCAGGTTCGATCCCTGGTGCAGCAGGGGTTCGTGAGTTGAATATTCGGCGATTTTAACGGCAGCAAGGCGGGTCTGCCCCATTAAGCAGTCTCGCCCTGGCTTGGATTCATTGACTATTCGAAGTTCGCTTCGACTACGCCTTGCTCCTGGCCCTGGCCCTGGCCCACCATCTGGCTTTGCACGCGGAGGTTGAGCACGGATCCGCCATCGGCATTTTCATAGCTCACGAAGACCGACCCGGCTCCGGCATCGCTGCCCGTTTGCGACCAGTTCGGTCCGCCCGCCGCCGAATGGCCAGTGAGCAAGTCGACCACCTGAACGGTGGCCAGCTGCTTCATCTGGGCTTCATTTCCGTTGCCCCAAGCAACGACCAGGGCATCTGCATACTCCGTAGCACTCGATGGGAGCTTGCCCAGCTCTTGGCCCCCGATGGTTTCGGATTGCTCCGACTCCCCGGCATCCCCCGAAGTGGATGCCGTTGGCGACGCGGACTGCGTCGGGCTGGCTTCAGGAGTTGACGGCTCCTGGCTTGCGGTGCCACCTGCAGTGCTGCCGCAACCGGCGAGCGCAAGGCAGCCGGCCAGTGCCGCCACCGAGCTGAACTTGAGTAGTTTCGTAGTTCTGTCCGGCATGGATTTCTCCGCTCTCGCAGGGGGTCGCTGATTCCTTGTGGGTTCGATACTCCACCGGAATCGGCAGCGTTTGCAAGTCCGCTATCCTACGGCAGGTGTCGGTTGGAGCATTTCTCAGTAGGCTTGGGGCATGAGCCAGCACCCTGCCGATAGCCATGACACCATTCGAGTACGCCAAGCCCGGGAAAACAACTTGCGAGGTGTTGACGTCGATATTCCAAAACGGCGCATTACCGCGTTTACCGGTGTTTCCGGTTCGGGCAAGTCCTCCCTGGTGTTCGGCACGATTGCTGCAGAGTCCCAGCGCCTGATCAATGAAACGTATACGACCTTCATCCAGAGCTTCATGCCCTCGATGCCCCGGCCTGATGTAGAAGTGCTGGAAAATCTCTCCACGGCCATCGTGGTCGACCAGGAACGCATGGGCGCTAATTCGCGTTCTACCGTGGGCACGGCGACCGACGCCTACTCGCTCTTGCGCGTTCTGTTTTCGCGTTATTCCACTCCGAGCGCCGGCGGCGCTGGCGCGTACTCGTTTAATCTCGGCCAGGGCGCGTGCCCTGTCTGCGAGGGTTTCGGCACCGAGGCGAGCATCGACCTTGATGAGCTGCTGGATTGGGACAAGACGCTGAACGAGGGAGCCATCAAGGCACCGAACTTTGCCCCGGATTCCTGGCTGTGGCAGACACTGACTGCCGGCACGCAGGCAGATCTGGACATGAAGCTCAGTGACATGCCCAGTGCCATGCTGGACCGCTTGCTCCACGAGGAAGCAGGCAAGGTCAAGCTCAATGGGGCAAACATGAGCTACTCCGGTTTGGTCACGCGCATCAAGTCCAATTACATCCATTCGGGCAGGGAGATCAAGCAAGCCCATATTCGTGCCTGGATCGAACGCATCTCCACGACCGCACCGTGCTCTGCCTGCACCGGATCACGACTCGGCCAGGCCGCTCGCGCTTCGAAGATCAATTCCTTGGGAATCGCGGACATGACTGCCCTGCAGGTTTCCGAGCTGCTCGAAACCCTGGAGAAGATCCAGATTCCGGATGCCGCGCCGCTGATAGCCAATTTGAAGGCCGTGCTCAAATCCATGGTGGATTTGGGGTTGGGCTACCTGTCCCTTGACCGTCCGGCGGGGACCCTTTCGGGCGGCGAAGCCCAGCGCGTGAAGATGATCCGGCATCTTGGATCAGCGCTCAGTGATGTCACGTATGTCTTCGACGAGCCCACCGTTGGATTGCATCCCCATGACATCCAGCGGATGAACGGGTTGTTGGCTGGCCTTCGGGACAAGGGCAATACCGTGCTGGTGGTGGAGCACAAGCCCGAGGTCATCGGCATCGCGGACCACGTGATCGACTTGGGCCCGGGCGCTGGTACCCATGGCGGCACCATTTGCTACAGCGGTCCAGTGGACGGCCTGCTGTCCAGCGATACGCTGACCGGAAAGCACTTCACCACGCGTGCTGCGCTCAATGCGAACCCGCGCGAGGCACAGGGGTCCATGCAAGTGCGCGGTGCCTCCTTGCACAACCTGAAGAATGTTTCCGTGGATATCCCTACCGGCGTGATGTGCGCAATCACCGGTGTCGCCGGTTCCGGCAAATCCACGCTGATCCATTCGACAATCGCCAAACGTGATGACGTGGCGGTGGTGGACCAAACCGCCATCCGAGGCTCCCGGCGTTCGAACCCGGCCACCTATACCGGGATCATGGATCCGATCCGTGCGGCGTTTGCGAAAGCCAACGGCGTGAAGCCTGCCCTGTTCAGCGCCAATTCGGCCGGAGCGTGCCCGGGGTGCAGCGGTGTCGGGTACACCTATACGGATTTGGCTTCCATGGCCGGAGTGGCCTTGCCTTGCGAGCAGTGCGGCGGCAAGCGATTCACCGCTGATGTGCTGGAATACACCCTGGATGGGTTGAACATTGCCGAAGTCCTGGACTTGAGCATGGAAGAAGCATTGGAGCAGCTCAAAGTGCCCAAGGCGAAGGCCGTGCTTGCGCGGCTGAACCAGGTGGGGCTGGGATACCTGAAACTGGGACAACGGCTGAACACGCTTTCTGGGGGCGAACGGCAGCGAATCAAGCTGGCTATCCATCTGGGCCAGGGCGCCGGTACCTACATCCTTGACGAGCCAACCACAGGATTGCACATGGCTGACGTGCAGAACCTGCTGCGCCTGCTGGACGAGATGGTCGATGAAGGCAATACCGTCGTGGTCATCGAGCATCATCTGGCGGTGGTTGCCCACTGCGATTGGGTCATTGATTTGGGTCCCGGGGCAGGGCACGAGGGAGGAAGCATTGTCTTCGAAGGGACCCCGGCTGACCTTGCCGCCTCCGGCACGCTGACCGGAGTTCATCTCTCCGACTACATCAAGGGATAGGAATGGCCCAGAAGCTCAGGAAACCGCTGCCTGCCGACGCGCAGGAGCTTGCCAAGCTGCATGTCGAATGCTGGAAAGAAACCTACACGCAGCTGCTGCCGGATGGATTCTTCGACCCTGCCCACAGTGAGCAGCGGCTGGGCATGTGGACTCGGGTCCTGGATGACCCGAATCCGCTCTTCAGGATTTCGGTGGCGGAAGATGAGCACGGGAAGCTTGTCGGCTTCGCCCTCAGCGCACCTCCCACCGGCAATACCGACGGGATACCGGAGAACGTCTCTCGCCAGCTGTACAACCTGTATGTGCTGGAAGACTTCCATGGCGACGGAACAGGGCAGGCGCTGCTGGATGCAGTCCTTGGCGATGAGCCGGCCGTGCTGTGGGTGGCGGCCCAGAATCCGCGTGCCATCCGATTCTACGAACGCAACGGATTCGCCTTCGACGGCGTGAGCCAGGACGACCCGACTGCTCCGAAAATTACCGACGCAAGAATGATCCGGTAGCTAGCAAGCGGAGAGATCCCGACGATGTCCGGATCGCTCCCAAAGCCCAGTTCCGCGTCGATCTGCAGCACCAGCTGCGCCTGGCGAATCAGCGCGCCGTATTCGGGGCCAGGGGTTGGGCGAATTCCTGAGTTTGCGCGATTTGTCCATGGCTTCGGGCAGCTCGCCGAGGCCTTGCAGCCGGTCGAGCATCGAAGTACCGACGTTCTGCTCGATGATGCCAAGGGACACCTGCCGGGCAATGGGGTACTGCACGCGCAGCGACCATTGCCCGGCGGGTATCCAGCTTCGAGCGAGAGCAGGGTTCCCAGCCCCGCGCCCCAGCCACCACCTTAACCGTTCCTGCTCCGGTCCTAGCCCCTGAATCGGGGGTCGGGCCGGAGCAGTGACAGGATAATGAGTCGGAAAGACTAATAGCACTTGCCTATCCATTAGGATCGGCATTCGTCGTTATGCCACGTCGTTCGGATCTATCTAAAAGAAGTTGCTACTGGTTCCAATAAGAACAAACACGATTCCTCTTCGAATTCTTGGACTTCAGCAGTAATGGTCAGTTCATCCCCTACACCAATCGAGTCCGGAACATCCTCGGCTCCAAAATGAAGATCAAGAGTAGGCGATACATCGCGGAACTGAAAGTTAGGACCCGAAATACCTTCCTCAGTGAAATCACCATAGGAAACCAAAATATCGTAACGGGTGTGGTAATCGTCATGTTTATTCAATGCCCAAACAGCAGCGTCAAATTTGATTATCTTCCCTCGATAATCTTTAGCGAACTGGGCCACTAAAGGTCCACAGCCTTGAGTAGTTGCCATCAGCTCTGCAACTCTCTTATCACTATCAACAGTTAACGCTCTAACGCTCGTCTCAGCTTCTTTCATTTCGCTTAACGATCGGTCAGGTGCTTTCTCTTCTGCGCGTTGCTCAACCAGAGAGGGTACCGAGGCACTAGGTGCCTCTGTACCGCTTAAAGATTCACCAGCAGGTTCATCGTCAGTAGAATCTTCAAGAACAGCTCCCACTCCGATAATCAATGCAAGGCATCCAAGGACACTACCGGCGATGATCATAGACTTCTTGGAAATCCTCTGTTTCTTTTTACGGAATCTCAGTTCCACTCTGCCCATTGACGCCGGCGTTTGAGACACCAGCTCCCAGCCAAGGGACTCTTTTTTGAAACCGTTCGCGATTCAAACCCTCGAACGACTTTAACGGATTCATAAATAAAGTCCTGGCCGTCGACCAATGCGCACCCCATTGCAATAGTGGTATTCAAATTAACGTGCGGATCTATACCAGTAACTATTCAACTACCGATCGCACACTGGCCACTATATACATTGGTCAAAAGGAAAAGAATTTAAACCTGAAATACTTCAGAGCCACCAAATCTGTCGTTGGCGTCAAATCAACTTCGCTCCCTAGATGCGCACCAGCATCTTGCCGGTGTTCGCACCGCGCATCATGCCAAGGAAGGCATCCACGGTATTCTCGATGCCATCCACGATCGTCTCGTCGTAGGCGATTTTGCCTTCGGAGAACCACTTGCCCATGCGCTCGCCGAACTCCGGGGCGAGGTCAAGGTAGCTGGAGAGGGTGAATCCCTGCAGTTTCAGGCCGCGGGTGATCAAGTTGGCCATGTTCTGCGGGCCAGGAGTCGACTCGGTGGTGTTGTAGCTGGCGATAGCGCCACACAGGGCAGCACGACCGCCATCGTTGAACGCTGCCAGGGCGGCTTCAAGGTGGTCTCCGCCCACGTTGTCGAAGAAGACATCGATGCCTTCCGGGGCTGCGGCGGCCAGCTGCCCGCGGACATCGCCATCCTTGTAGTTGAAGGCGGCATCGTAGCCATACTTGCTGGTCAGCAGTTCAACCTTCTCTGCACTGCCGGCCGAGCCGATGACGCGCTTGGCACCCATGAGCTTGGCGATCTGCCCGGCAGCCGTACCCACGGCACCTGCAGCGCCGGAGACGAAGACGGTCTCGCCCTCGGCAAGATTGGCGACTGCGCTCAGGCCTACATAGGCGGTCAAGCCGGTCATTCCCAAGATGTGCAGGCGCAGCGACGAGGAAACGCCGGGCAGATCAGGTGCGGACTTGAAATTGGCAGAGTCAGCCTGCACGGTGTCAGACCAGCCCAGCTGATGCTGGACCAGGGTACCTGCCGGGAACGCTTCGTCCGCGGTCTCGATGACACGGCCGATTGCGCCTCCGAGGATCTGCTCGCCAATCTTGAATGGCGGGATGTAGGAACGGGTGTCATTCATGCGTCCGCGCATGTACGGGTCCACGGAAATGAACTCGTTGCGCACCCGGATTTCACCGGTCTTCAGCTCCGGCAGCTCAACGGTCTGGACGGTGAAGTTCTCCTGCGTTGGCCAACCGGACGGACGGGAGGCGAGCAGGATCTGCGTGCTGGTTGCTTCAGTCATGGTTACCAGTTCTTTCAATTCTCGGTGATATTGGAAACTCTCGGTGTCGTTCTAGTTGCCCAGCGCCAGGCCGAGGACCAGCAGCGCAACTGACAGCAGCGGGAACATCCCCTGCTTGACGGCCAGCTTGGCTTTGCCCGGGCTTCCCAGTGCCAGCACCAACGCAGCGGCCAGCATGGAGCCGGCTCCGGCGAAGACCAACGTGGCACCCGCAGCCAAGTGGCCCATACCCAAGGCAATCACCCCGGCAAGTGCGGCAACTGCCAAGAAGAGGTTGTAGAACCCCTGATTGAAGGCCATTTCGCGCGTTGCTTCTGCTTCAGCCTCGCTGGTCTTGAACAAAGCGCGGGTTTTTCCAGTGGTCCAGGTGATGGACTCCATCGAGAAGATGTAGATGTGGAGCAGGGCAGCGGCGGTTGCGAAGATCTGCGCGGCGATGATCATGGCTTGTCCTTGGTGTTGGGAAGGCAACTATTCTGTAACGTCCATTTCAATATATACTGGAATGGTCGTTACGAAAAGAGGAGGTGGGTGTGATGGCGCGTACATCTGCATTCGACAAGGAAACGGCTATCCAGAACGCCCGCTCGGTGTTCTGGTCCAAAGGCTTCGAGGCCACGTCCATTCCCGAACTTGAAAATGCCACGGGCCTGAGCCGTTCAAGCATCTACAACTCCTTCGGCTCCAAGCGCGGACTGTTCGACGCCGCAGTGAACAGCTACCTCAATGAAATTGTCCGCCCGCGGTTGCGTCCGCTGCTCCAGGACCCAGTACCTTCACAGGCGTTGGGAGACTATCTGCGTGGGCTTGCTTCCGTTTTCGCGAAGCCGGAGTCCCTGCCTGCAGCCCATGGGTGCCTGCTGATCAACACCGCCAGCGCACCGATTGCAGCAGAGAACGAAATCGCCGCCATCATTTCCGCGTACCGGGAAGAACTTGATGAAGCCATGGGCCGTGGCTTGCATGCCCTTCGTCCGGATCTTTCAGTAGAACGCCATGCCCTGCTGAGCGACACCATTACCGGCCTGGTGGTAGCGGCCTTCGCACTGGTGCGCATCTCCCCCAGTGAAGCTGTTCGCTTGTTGCAATGCGCCGAGAACTTGCTGGAAGACTAGTACCGGCCTTCTGCACCTATTCCTTTCCGGGATTAAGGCGCAAGCCCTGGGGCACCTGTTGTCCGGATTGCTTCTAGCCAGGCGCTGATCCACGGATCCATTCAGTGAATGCATCGCGGAGGGCTGCCGGCTCGATGCGCGGGGGCTCCGCCGACTGCCGCCAGCTGCAGATCGTTCTGCAATCACCGGCGCATGCTTGGCAGATGAGTTCGCACGCAGGGGGCCTTATTCGTCGCGCTTGCCGCAGAAAACCCAACTGGCTTTGGCTGCCGCACCGATTTTCCGCGCCGCTAGGATCCGTTCTCCCCTGAGCGCATGGCGCTGGCCGGGACCTGCGCCTATCCCACCCAGCATTCTGCTGAGCACGCCCCACGGCTGCCAGTTCCAGCTAAGCGGGACAGCGCGCAGAAGGGCCCAAATGGCAAAAGCCCACCAGTTCAATCGAATTGAACTGGTGGGCTTCGGATCAGCCAGCTGCTGCTAGCGTCAAATCACTCCGCTTAGTGGGTGTCCTCGGCAGCGATTTCGGTACGGTCACCGCTCCACTGCGTGTGGAAGGTGCCTTCCTTGTCGGTGCGACGGTAGGTGTGCGCACCGAAGTAGTCGCGCAGGCCCTGGGTCAGGGCTGCTGGCAGACGGTCGCGGCGCAGGCCATCGTAGTAAGCCAGCGACGAGGAGAACACTGGTGCAGGGATGCCCAGCTGGACAGCAACGGAAACCACGCGGCGCCATGCTGGAACTGCCTTGTTGATGGCTTCAGCGAATGCCGGAGCGAACAGCAAGTTCGAAGGCTTCTCGCCTGCCGAGTAGGCAGCGGTGATGTCCTTGAGCAGGGCTGCGCGGATGATGCAGCCTTCACGCCACAGGCCAGCGATCTCGTCGAGCTTCAGGTCCCAGTTGTATTCGCCGGCAGCCGAAGTGAGCATGTCGAGGCCCTGCGCGTAGGAGACGAGCTTCGAAGCGAACAGCGCCTGGCGCACATCCTCGACGAAGTTCTCCGGCAAGGTGACCTCGGCAGTTTCGCCGGTCAGCACCTTCTGGCCCACGGCGCGGATATCGCGCTGCGAGGAAAGGGAACGGGCGAAGACCGACTCGGCGATGGCCGAAACAGGCGAGCCCATATCCAGGCCGGACTGCACGGTCCAGCGGCCGGTGCCCTTCTGGCCTGCGGAGTCCTGGATGACGTCGACCAGCGGCTTGCCGGTGGAAGCATCGACGTGGCCGAGCACTTCAGCGGTGATCTCGATCAGGAAGCTGGACAGTTCGCCCTGGTTCCATTCGTTGAAGATCTCCGACTGCTTGGCTGGCTCGATGCCGGCGGCGCTGCGCATCAGATCGTAGGCTTCGCCAATGACCTGCATGTCGGCATATTCGATGCCGTTGTGCACCATCTTCACGAAGTGGCCTGCACCGTCGGTGGAGATCCAAGCGCAGCACGGTGCGCCGTCGTCGGCCTTGGCGGAGATCTTTTCCAGCATCGGGCCCAGCGACTTGTAGGATTCAGCGGAACCGCCGGGCATGATCGATGGGCCGAGCAGTGCGCCCTCTTCGCCACCGGAGACGCCGATGCCCACGAAGTGCAGGCCCTTTTCAGCCAGGGCAGCTTCGCGGCGGCGGGTGTCGGTGTAGTGCGAGTTGCCGGCGTCGATGACCACGTCGCCCTCTTCGAGCAGCGGCACCAGCTGGTCGATGACCGAGTCCACTGGACCGCCGGCCTTGACCATGATCAGCACGCGGCGCGGGGTTTCGAGGTTCGCTACCAGCTCTTCCAGGCTTTCGGTGCGAATGAAATCGCCCTCATCGCCATGTGCTTCAAGCAGCGCATCGGTCTTGCCGACCGAGCGGTTGTGCAGGGCGACGGTGTATCCGTTGCGAGCGAAGTTACGGGCAAGGTTTGCGCCCATGACGGCCAGACCTGTGACACCAATCTGTGCAGGCATAAAAATAAGTCTCCATCGATTACGGGGAGTTGAACCGCCAAGCAGAGACCGGATGAGTCACGATCCCTGTTCACGGCCACGTGACCTTTCCATCCTACAAGGGCGACGCCCGTGTTTTACAGAGGATCGCGTAAATTAAAGCATATTTATTTCGCGGATCGACTCGCCATAGTCCGATTTGGCGCAAGTCATTGGCTAAACTGACCCCATGGCAACTAGTCTGCACGCTCATGTGGTTGAGCACCTCGGCTCTCGCATTATCAGCGGGCAAATTCCGCGCGGCTCCATTATCCTCGCCGCCGACCTCGAGCAGAAGCTCCAGGTCTCGCGTTCGGTGATCCGTGAAGCCATCCGCGTTCTGGCCCAATGCGGCCTAGTCACCAGCACCAAGCGCGTGGGCATCCGCGTGCTGGGAGCGGAGCGCTGGAACCCCTACGACGATCATGTCATCCGCTGGCGGCTGGCCAGCGACCAGAAGGGCGCACAGCTGCGCTCGCTGACCGAGCTGCGCATTTCCGTAGAGCCGATGGCCGCGGAACTGGCGGCCGAGTTCGCCCCCGAAGCGATGCGCAAGGAGCTGATGATGCTCTCGGCGCAGATGAACCATTACGGGCGCCAAGGCGATTTGCGACGTTTCCTGGAACTGGATGTCCGATTCCACGCTGTGGTGCTGGCCGCCTCCGGCAATGAGATGTTTGCGAACCTCTCCACCCCGATCGGTGCGATTTTGCGCGGTCGTACCGAATTGGGCCTGATGCCTGAACGCCCGCACGAGGAAGCGTTGCTCTGGCACCAGTCGGTCGCCGATGCCATCTCCAATTCGGACTCCGCCAGCGCGCGGAAGAACATGGAAAGCATCATGCGCCGGACGCACAACGAGATCTGCAGCCTCTGGGACGGCGCGCCGCGCTTGTTCGTGGACCCGGCCAAGAGCTCCCAGTAACCCGGCGTTCCCTTCTTAAATGCGAATCCGCCGGGGCAGCGATCTGCTGGACTGCTCCCCAGAAGTTGGACTGAGAAATCAGAACTACTTCCGGGGAGCATTTTCATGCGCGCACGCAGCACATTAACCGAGAACCAACGAGAACGGCTCGTTGAACTCTTCGAAGCAGGCCTGGGGGCGACCGCCGCATCCAACCGACTAAACGTTGGCTACGACGCCACCGAGAGGCTTTACAATCGATGGCGATTACATGGCAGGCTTTGTCTCATGGAAAAGCCAACCAAGACTGCGCATTCCTTTGAGACCAAGAAGGAAGTCGTCCAGCGGCACCTCGCCGGTGAAACTGGCATGGATCTCGCAGCCGAATTCCACCTCAGCTCAAAGGACCTGGTGAAGGTATGGGTACGAGCATGGCGCCAAGGCGGAGACGAAGCACTCATGCCCAAGCCCAAAGGACGACCCAAAGGCACCGCCAAACCCAAACCATTAAGCGAAGAAGAGAAGCTCCGCCGGGAGAACAAACGCCTGCTCGCCGAGGTGGCCTACCTGAAAAAATTGCGGGACTTAAGGGAGCAGGGACGCGCCTGAAAACCCAGGCGATCGTCACCCTCAAGTCAAAGCACGACCTCGATGACCTGCTCAGCGTAGCCGGCCTAGCCAGATCAACCTACTACTACCAGCTCAAGTGCCTGGACAAGCCGGATAAGCATGCTGATCTCAAATCGAACATCGCCGATTCCTTCAAGGAAAGTAAAGCCTGCTACGGATACCGGAAGGTCAGGCTGGACCTGCAAGCCCAGGGATGGACGGTCAGCAAGAAACTGGTCCTCAAGCTCATGAAGGAACTGGGGTTGAAGTCCAAGGTGCGGCGCCGGAAGAAATACAGTTCCTACCAGGGCGATACTGGAAGGACAGCACCGAACCTGCTGGACCGCCAGTTCGACGTTGCTCAGCCGGATACGGTGTACGTCAGTGACGTGACCGAGTTCGCCGTGGCAGGATGCAAACTCTATCTCTCGCCAGTGATGGACTTATTAGACCGCAGCATCCTCAGCTATACGTTTTCAACCTCGCCAACCACAGCATTCACTGCTCGGAGCTTGGAGACGGCGTTGGGCAATCGCCAGTTCAACAAGAAGCTGCTGGTGCACACCGATCAGGGACTGCATTATCAGCATTCCTCGTGGAGGAAGCTGCTTGCAGAGCATGGTGCGGTGCAGTCCATGTCTCGCAAGGGCAACTGCTATGACAACGCGGTCATGGAGAACTTCTTCGGCCAGCTGAAGACTGAGGCGTTCTATGGTGAGCGCTTTGAGAGTGTTGACGAACTGGCTGCAGTGCTTGAAGCGCATATCGGCTGGTACAACTTGAAACGACGCCAAGAACGGCTGAAGGGCATGGCACCGATGGAATATCGGCGCTATGCCCTTGCAGCCTGAGGCTGGCTTACTATTTAGTTAGTCCAACTTCCGGGGACCAGTCCACTGCATCGCTGCCCCGGCGGATTTTTTGTCCTGCTCGCTGCCCCTTTTTAGGCCAGCGCGCTCGCCAAACCGTAGAGCACCATGACGCAGGCGAAGCCGACCACCGATACCAGCGCCTGGCCAACGGTCCATACCTTCAAGGTGGTTGGCACATCGATGTCCAGGAAGCGCGAGATCAGCCAGAAGCCCGAGTCGTTGACGTGGCCGGCGAAGACCGAGCCTGCTGCCAGCGCGAGCACCATGGCGGCGACCTGGAATGCGGTCAGCGAGGCATCCGCCAGCACCGCCGGCTGGACAATGGCCGCCGCAGTGGTCAGCGCCACTGTTGCCGAGCCCTGGGCCAGTCGGACGATGGCCGCGATCAGGAAGCCGGCGACGATCAGCGGCATGCCCACCGATTCAAGCGAGGTGGCAATGGCGTTGCCGATGCCGCTGGCACGCAGCACTCCGCCGAACATGCCACCAGCGCCGGTGATCAGGATGATCGAGCAGACCGGGCCCAGCGCGGAGTCCACGATGGTCTCGGTCAAGGTCTTATCCTTGCCCTTGCGGAAGCCCAGAAGGAACATTCCCAGCAGCACAGTGATCAGCAGGGCCACCGGAGTTTCACCCAGCAGGCGCAGCCAGCGCACCCAGGAGGTTTCCGGGTCCACGACGCCGGCTGAGCCGAGCATATTCAGCCCCGTGTTCATGAAGATCAGCAACAGCGGGAGCAGCAGCAGGCTGAACACCGTGCCCACGGAAGGAGAGGACTTGAACTCGTCCTTAGATGCGCCGTTGCCCAGTGCCGCATCCAGGATATTCGGTACCGGGATGTTGAACTTCTTGCCGACAAACTTTCCAAAGAGATGGCCTGCAACGAACCAGGTTGGAATCGCGACGACCAGGCCGAGCACCAGCACGAGCCCGACGTTGGCTTCCAGCAGGCCGGAGGCGGCCACAGGGCCCGGGTGCGGCGGAACGAAGACGTGCATCACCGAGAATGCGGTGGCCGATGGGATGGCGTAGAGCAGCAGCGAGCCGCCCAAGCGGCGGGCCACGGTGAAGATGATCGGCAGCATGACTACCAGCCCGGCATCGAAGAAGATCGGGAAGCCGAAGAGCAGCGAGGCAACTGACAGTGCCAGCGGCGCGCGCTTCTCGCCGAACTTGGAGATCAGCCAGTTGGTCATCACATCGGCGCCGCCACTGGTTTCCAGCATGCGTCCGAGCATTGCGCCAAGGCCGACCAGCAGGGCCACACTGGCCAAGGTGGATCCGAAGCCTCCGGTCAGCGTCGTGATGACCGATTCAGCCGGGATGCCGGAAGCGACCGCGGTCAGCAAGCTGGTGAGCACCAGTGCGAGGAACGCGTGGACGCGGAAGCGGATAATCAGCACCAGCAGCAGCGCTACCGCCGCGACCGCCAGCGTCAGGAGCCCGGGCGTACTTAACGTCCAGTTCAGTTCAAGCTCAGTTGTCATTGTCATCCTTGATCAATGGGAGGCTTATGCCATAGGTGGTCTGTGGATTGCTGTCGGCGCACTGCACTAGGACAGTTTGGCGATCAGCTGTCGAACGATGTCCTCGGGGCTATCGGCAATATCGGCGCTGAGCACCGGCTCGTCCGCATCGGGAGCCTCAAGCGTGGCCAGCTGGCTGTCAAGCAGGCTGGTGGGCATGTACTCATGCGAACGCGCGTTCATCCGGTCCCGTATCAGCGTCGGGACACCGGTGAGGTGGATGAAAATCGTTGCTGGCTCCAAGCTGAGGATGAGATCCCGGTAGCTTCGCTTGAGTGCAGAACAGGCAATAACCAGCGGCGCTTGGTGCCGATTGCTTTCGGCCAGTTTGGCGCCGATCAGCTGCAGCCACGGCTCGCGGTCAGCGTCATCCAGAGACTGTCCGCCGGCCATTTTTTCCTTGTTGGCCTTGGGGTGCAGGTTGTCGCCATCAATGAATTCATGATGCAGCTGATCAGCCAGCATCTTTCCGATGGTGGTCTTGCCGCTGCCCGAGACACCCATTACAACAAGGGGCGGGACCTGTTCACTCATCCATTTACTCCGTCGTACGTGAACCTAATATATGACTTATGTTGTAGCCAAAGTCATAAAGTATGATTTAACTAGAGTAGGAGCGGCGGCGGACGCTGTCAACAGGTTGCACCTGGTTCACCAGGAAGATTCTGCAAAACATGTGGCCAGATGGGGAATTCCCGGATCAATTGGCCCGAGGTTCAAGCATGGCTTGAACCTAGCCTTTGAAAATGCTGAATTTCTTCGAGGTCGTTGTAGAACCCCAGCTCAATGCCATGTACTCTCGGTTTTTAAGTGGATCGAACCCGACCACTGCACAGTCTGACCATTGGAGCGAATCATGGGATTCATTGGATGGATAGTTTTGGGCTTGATTGCCGGAGCGATCGCAAAGGCCATTCTGCCCGGCAAGCAAGGTGGCGGCTGGATCGCTACCCTGATTCTCGGCGTCGTAGGCGCCCTACTCGGAGGCTGGATCGGAAGTGCTATCTTCGGTGAGGGCGTGGATGAGTTCTTCTCGATCTCAAGTTGGCTTCTTGCCATCGGTGGCGCCCTGATCGTCTTGGTCATTTGGGGCTTCATCACCAAACGACGGGCCTAAGGCACCTCCCGAGGGACCATTGTCCTGCGGATCTTGAATTCCCGCCGAGCAGCAGTACCAACTGCTGCTCGGCGGGTTTTTCTCTTGTCTTGGCTACTTCACCCGCAGCAGCTCAGAGCCCACGGATTCCCTGCGCAATTCGAAAAGCAGAAGGCTCCCGTCCGTGTCCGAGGCTTCCCCAAGCGCGGTATGGAACACCTTGAAGCTGAGTACCGAGGGGCAGTTGCGTGCGAACATCTGGGCCACGGCGGCTGGCCGGGACCGCTGGCCCGGGGCGTCGAAGACCATATCGGTAAATCCTTCGGGAACCCAGCGTGCACCAAGGTTGTCGTCGCCATCCAGGGAAGCTTCCTGCTGCTTTTCCCAGCGTTCAACGATCCGTTCTTCCGAGACATCCTGCGGCGCGTACGCCTCCACGATCTGAATCTCGTATCCGGCCTCCTGCAGCTGAGCTGCCAGCTTCTGCGCTGAATCCTCGGACGCAAGGACCTTGTCAATGACGACATTCAGTCCTTGCTCGAAGCATGCGGCACGCAGGTTCTCGCTGAGCATGGAAGATTCCTCATGCACCAGGCTCGCCATGTCCATCGGGAAGAACTGCTCACCGCGCTGCTCGCGCTCTTTGACTTCCCGAGGCTTGAAGAATCCTTCGTAGGTTCCGTCGTCTTGCGCTTCGCGCATCAGATTCGCCTTGAATTCATCGGCATCGATCACCACATAGTCATCTTCATGACCGCCAAGCAGTTCGCGCAGCAGGCTGCTCTTGCCGGCTCCCGGAGCTCCGGCAAGCACAACAGCCTGGCGCTGCGCTTGGGCGCCGCCCGCTGCCCGCAGTTCCTGGTCGATCAACCGCCGATGCAACTGGTCGCGTTCCCCGATCGCCTTCCACGAGCCCGGGGCCACTTCTTCGAACCAGTCAGGGTTGCGCACGGAGATGAACGGTGAATCATTGGCCAGCACTTCTCCGGGCTCATTGAGTTGAGCAATAGTCTTCAGGTGGTCGGTAATTTCTTGGTCATCTGCCATATTCGAATCCTAATCGGGATTAATCGCGATGACCCCACAGCACGCTGACAGCCGATTATCGTATAGTTCGATGATGGGCCCAGTGCCCGCGCACGACGTTAAGGAGACCCATGGCTACCGCACCGCTACCATCTGCAGGCAAAGGCCGAGCCGGGCGAACCTTCGCGCACATCGGCACCGAGCGTACTCGCTGGCGCGGGCTGATCCATGCCTGGTCCACCCCGGGCATTATCATCATGAGCCTGGTGCTGGTCGTACTGGCCAACGGACGCTTGGCGGAATGGACCACCGCGGTCTTCGCGCTCTGCTCGATCCTGCTCTTTGGCACCTCGGCGCTTTACCATCGTGGCAACTGGACCGACAAGGTCATGGGGCTCTTCCGCCGGGCCGACCATGCGAACATCTTCCTGCTCATTGCCGGCACCTACACTCCGGTAGCAGCATTGACCTTGCCCGGTCCGCAGGCGATCATCGTGCTGTCCGTCATCTGGGCCGGTGCACTGGCCGGCATTGCCATCAAGTCATTCTGGCCCGCGGCACCCCGCTGGGTTGGAGTCAGCCTCTACATCCTGCTCGGGTGGGGCGCATTGATGCAGTTGCCAGCGTTCTGGGCCGCGAACCCCGCGGTGATGATCCTGATTCTCGCTGGCGGCTTGGCCTACACGATCGGCGCGGTTTTCTACGCCACGAAGCGGCCAAATCCGCTGCCGAGCATTTTCGGATTCCACGAGCTCTTCCATGCCTGCACCGTCATGGCCTTCCTGTGCCACTGGACGGCTGTGCTTCTGGTGGCTCTGTAAGGGCGCACCCGCTGGAAAAAGCGATCGCCGCAAGCTCCACGAGGAAGCTTGCGGCGATCTTTGGCTGAATCCCAGGCTGGACTAGCGCTGGCCGTAGCGCTTTCGCACGACCACAAGGCCGATCAGCGAAATCACGGCGATTGCCATGTAGTACAGGCTCGGTGCATCCAGCGACCCGGTCAGGTCCAGCAACCAAGTCAGTACCAGCGGGGCAATTCCGCCCAAAAGGGTCACGCCCACGTTGTAGGCCACCGACAGGCCCGAACCACGGATGGCAGCCGGGAAGAGGTTGGAGAGCAACGCCGGCAGCGGACCGAAGTAGAAGGACATGATCACGCCGAGAACCGCGATCACGATCACCATCACGATCACGCTCGGGTTCGACGTCATCAGCTTGAACAGCGGATAGGCCAGCACGAACGCCGCGACCGCGGCGTAGGTCATCACCCGGGCCGGGCCAATGCGGTCGGCCAGATGGCCCACCAGCGGGACGCCGCACAACGTGATGATGCCCGCCGAGATGCCGCCCAGGAAGGCCGCGTCGGCAGGGATCTTCAGGTTCGTGACGGCGAAGGTCGGCATGTACAGGATCATGTACACCGAAATCGTGGCCACGCCAATGGTAGCCGCCGCGGCCAGCAGGCGGCCGTAGTGCTGGGTGAACAGCGTGCCCAGTGGCGATTTCTCCTTGGCGGCGGAAACGAACTCGTCGGTTTCATCCAGCTTGGCGCGGATGTACAGGCCTACCGGCCCGATCAGCAGGCCAACGAAGAACGGCACGCGCCAGCCCCAGCTCTCCAGGGCTTCCGGGCTCAGGCCGGTGGTCAGGAAGTAGCCGAAGGCAGAAGCCAGCAGCATGGATGCACCCTGGCTGGCGACCTGCCACGAAGAGTAGAACGCCTTCTTGTGCGGTGCGGTTTCGATCAGGAATGCAGTGGCCGTGCCGAACTCGCCACCGGCAGAGAAGCCCTGGATCATGCGCGAGAGCAGGATGATCAAGGCACCGGCTACGCCCGCCACCTCATAGGGCGGCGCCACGGCCATGATCAGCGTACCGAGCATCATCAGGCCCAGCGTGAGCGTCAGCGCGTTCTTGCGTCCCTTGCGGTCGGCGTAGCTGCCCAGCACCATGCCGCCCAGGGGGCGTATCAGGTAGGAAATCGCGAAGGTGGCGAAGGTGAGAATCAGCGCGAACGTGCCGTCCGATTCCGGATAGAACACCTTTGCAATGGTGGTCGCGAAGGTGGCATAGACAATGATGTCGAACCATTCCAGCGCCGCGCCAATGGAACTGGAAATGACCGCCTTGCGGGCTTTGACGATCTGCTCGGGTGTCGCCTTCACCTCTGCGCTCACGAGCTGACCTGCGCAATCAGCGAATCGATGAAGTTCTCGCACGCCACGATCTGCTCCAGCTCGATGTATTCGTCCGGAGCGTGGGCCTGGGCGATATCGCCAGGACCGCACACCACGGTGGGGATGCCGGCCGCGGCGAACAGCCCGGCCTCCGTGCCATAGGTGACCTTTTCATCGGTGGCAATGGCGCCGCAGGCGGCCGCGAAGGACACAATCCCTTCCTCCGCAGCGGTATCCAGTCCCGGAGCGCCCGCCTGCTGGGAGAACTCCACGGAGCAGCTCGGGTTCTGCTCGCGCATCTGGGCTTCCAGCTTGGCCGCTTCTTCGCGCAAGCGCGCGGTCAGCGCCTCGCGGTCCACCACCGCGAGCGAGCGGTACTCGAAGAACACCACCGCCTGCGAGGGAATGGTGTTCACCGCGATGCCGCCGTCGAACTTGTTCACGTTCATGGTGGTGGTCGGTTCGATGAATGCTTCATCGCGCGGGCCATGGTTGCGCAGCTCGGTCGAAACCTCCTCGACGAAATTCGCGAAGCGCAGCGCATAGGAAATTGCGTTGACCCCCTCGGAAGGCAGCGAGGAGTGCGCTGCGACGCCGTTGAATTCGGCGCGGAAAACGTTCATCGACTTGTGGCCGCGGATCGCCCGCATGCTCGATGGCTCCCCCACGAAGCATCCGCGAGGCGCCAGCTTCTCGTCAACAATTCTCTGCACCAGCGACACCGCGCCGACGCAGCCGACTTCTTCGTCATAGGACAGCGCCAGATGGATTGGTTCGGCAAGTTCTGCGCCGGTGAACTGGTCCAGCTTGGCCAGGATCACCCCGAGGAAGCCCTTCATGTCGCAGGTGCCGCGGCCATAGAGCTTGTCTGCGCGCACCTGGGCGTCGAATGGATCGCTGCTCCATTTCTGCCCGTCCACTGGCACCACGTCGGTGTGCCCGGAAAGCACAATGCCGCCGGTGCGGGTTCCATCGGCGGCGGGGATGGTGGCCAGCAGGTTGGCCTTGGTGCCCTCTTCGTTGTGGATCAGCTGGGAGCTGATGCCATAGGCGTCCAGCTTCTTCACGACATTCCCGATCAGCGCAAGGTTGCTGTCGCGGCTAGTGGTGTCCACGGCGATGAGCTCGTGGATTTCTTTCATGCTTGCTTCGCTGGGCGCGGGCATTTCAGCTCCTGGTTCTAGGCGATGATGCTATGGATTCATGTTTCCATATTGCTCCCGCACCACCTAGAAGATGTCAAAGAATGGCCACTGGCTAGTTGGGAATAACACCGGCACCACGCAGATAGTGCATGATCGCGTTCACGAAGGCCTCTTGCTGGTCCACGGGCCTTGCCGCTTGGCCCAGCGCGGCCGACAGGTGGGGGTAGCGGCCTGTTTCCAGCTGGGCGAACAGCGCCGCCGGGTCTTCGGGCCGCTGCTGGCTTTGCTCATTGAGCGCGAATGCTGCGGTGATGGCGTTGAGCATCGCCAGGCAATGCAGCTTGGCCCCTGCCTCCAGCCCGCTGCCTTCCAGGGCCGCTAATCCACGTTCCAGGTAGGCCAAGGCGTTCGGCCCCATGGACGCCTTGCCCATGGCCAGCGAGGGCACCCAGGGATGCCTGCGCATGATCTGCAGGCCCTGGGTGGCCAGGCCGAGCAGCTGCTGGGCAGCCGAACCGGCCAGCGATTCCAGTTCATATTCGGCGCTGATCTGCTCAACCATAAGGCCGGTGAGCTCCTCATGGGACTCAACGTAACGGTACAGGGAGGCGGCTCCTGCTCCGATCTTTGCAGCTACGGCTCTGATGGATACCGCTCCCATGCCTTCTTCATCGGCCAGCGCGATCGCCGCCTGGGCGATCTTGGCCCGGGAGTGCCGGGGCCTGGGCCCGGTGCGAGGCTGGTTGCCGGTCATCGCCCGTCCTTTCCCGCAGGGCGCGTCACGCGCCGTGCTCTGGCTGTATAGTTAACCGCGAACACTGTTCGCATTTAACTCTACAGGAGGAACCATGCGCTTGCTGATGATCGCACCGGGAACACGAGGCGATGTCGCGCCGATGGCCGGCCTCGGCCAGAAGCTGGCGCTCCATGGTTTCGATGTATCCATTGCGGCAAACCCGGCATACAAGGACCTTGCGGTTTCCGCAGGCTGCCGATTCCGGGAGCTCCCCGGCGACATGGGCGCCTTGGTCAAGCCGGCAGCTCCGGGCGCTAAGGCCAGCCCCAAGGATCTGCGCCGGTACCTCCGGGAGCTCCGGGACTATTTCGAACTGGCAGCTACCGGAACGATGGCCGCAGCCGAGCGAGGTGCCGATATCATCATGACCAATGCGGTAGCACCCTATGCCTACGACGTGGCCGAGGCCATGGGCATCCCCGCGATCGGCGCGCACCTGCAACCCATTGAACCCAGTGCAGCGTACTCGCCCATGGCTTTGGGTGCATCGCGCAGCTTCGGGCCACTGGGCAACAAGCTGCTCGGCCAGCTCTTCGCCGCTTCCAAGGCGCCCTACGACCTCCCAGCAAAGCGGGTACGCGAATCCCTGGGATTGCCCGCGCGCAGCCGTATTGCCTCCGAACGCCTTCGCCGCCAGCACCGGAGCCCCATTCTCCACGGCTTCAGTTCAGTTATCGTTCCACGGTCCGCTGATTGGCATGAGGGGATCGTCAATTGCGGGTACTGGTGGCCGCCAGCCGATCCGGCATGGACACCGTCGCAGCGGCTGCTCGACTTCATCGACGAGGGGCCGGCTCCAATCTTCATTGGCTTCGGCAGCACGCAGGCGCTGGAACCGGACTTCATCACGGATGTTGCCCGGCGCACCGGAAGACGGACTATCGTGCAAGGGGAACCGGAAATCGACGAACCTGGCATCCTGGGCATCGGCGCGGTACCGCACCACTGGCTGTTTCCGCAGATGGCAGCCGTCGTGCACCATGCCGGGGCCGGCACCACGGCCGCTGGCCTGCGGGCAGGCGTCCCCGCAGTTCCGGTTCCGGTCTTCACCGACCAGCCGTTCTGGGCCCAGCGCATCCACCGGCTCGGCGCGGCTGCCGAGCCCATTGCCTACAAGCACTTGACTGCGCAGCGGCTCGCGTCCTCAATTACCGGAGTCCTGGCCAATGAGGACCTGGCCGATGGCGCCCGGCGAATTGCCCGGCAGCTGGCAGCCGAAACGGACAGCTCGATTCCAGTGATAAGGATCCTCGAACAGCTGGTCGCCAGGCACCGGCCCAGCTAGCCTGGCCGGGACCGGTAGAATTGGAACTCCAGCCCCTCGCAACAGAACAGCTCATGCGCGGTTGCCATGCGCTTGAGCAACGCTGATCGACAGGGCCATCCCATCGCTTCCCATTCCGCCACCGCCCCTGTGACCGTTTCCTGGGACCACGAAGGAACCAGCACCACAGCCATCTGGCTGTCCGCCAATTCCCGCCGGGCACCAGCACACATCGTGGTGGCCGATGACCGCTTGAGCGCGGATGCGGCCATGCGCCACGCGGCCCGCGGCACGGCCATGCTGTGGACCGGCGACTTCCACAACGCCAAGCAGCTGCTTGCCGCCATGGACCGGCGCATGGCGGCCGCCAACGCGGCCAAGGCCAGCAGCGCGAAGGCCAAGAAAAAGGTCCTGGATGATGCGCAGAAGTTCTACGCCATCCGGCAGGCCCGGGCCCAGCGTTCGCGGATGCTGTCGCTGATCCTGGTTCCCTTGGATTTCCAGGCCGAGGACGGCCTGGCCGTCCTGGACTTGCCCCGGGCGCCGATCGTCGGTCCGGCGGTGGCATTCGGCTACGAGCAGGCCGCGGACCTGGCAGGTCACCGGGCTGTGGCCAGCCTGCAGGAACTAGCTGGCATGCTCAGTGCCCACCAGTGGTTCCTGAAGGGTGTGGACGTTCCGGCCCTGGGAGCGAAAATCCACCCGGCCTACGGGACGTTCATGCCCACCCGCCAGGAATATGTGGATTTGGTGGCGGTGGCTCCGCTGGAGGACCTCTCG
Source organism: Glutamicibacter sp. NPDC087583 (assembly GCF_044743685.1). Classification (NCBI taxonomy): domain Bacteria; kingdom Bacillati; phylum Actinomycetota; class Actinomycetes; order Micrococcales; family Micrococcaceae; genus Glutamicibacter; species Glutamicibacter sp. NPDC087583. The sequence continues at coordinate 1,172,009 of NZ_JBIUWY010000001.1, forward strand.
CTGGCTTTCGACATCGGCACCGGAACCGGAGTGCTCTCGGCCGTGCTGGCCCGCCGCGGAGTCAAGCAGGTCATCGGCACCGATATCCACCAGCGTGCGGTGGACTGCGCCAACGACAACTTCGCGCGCTTGGGCATTTCCGGTGCCGCCCGTGCGCAACTGACCAGCATGTTCCCCGAAGGCCGGGCCCCGCTGGTCGTGTGCAATCCCCCGTGGCTTCCGGGCAGCGCGCCGAGCACCCTGGACGCGGCTATTTACGATCCCGAGAGCAAGATGCTGATGCAGTTCCTGCGCGGATTGCCCGGTCACCTGACCGAGAACGGCGAAGGATGGCTGATCATCTCGGATCTCGCCGAGCTGCTGGGCTTGCGTACCCGCGCGCTGCTGCTGGAGGCCATCGAGGCGGCAGGCCTTGAAGTCATCGACAAGATCGACACCGCGCCAAGGCACCACCGCGCACAGGATGCCCAGGACGTGCTGCATGCGGCCCGTTCGAAGGAAGTCACTTCATTGTGGAGGCTCAAGGCCAAGTAGCCCCGAGTGCGTTCCATGCAGAAACGGCAAAGGTGCCCGCGGAATTCGCGGGCACCTTTGCCGTTTAAGCTCCTGCGTGCCTGTTGCTACTTGTCCAGGCCGTCGCGTACGTCCTTGGCCGCATCCTTGACTGACTCGCCGGCCTGTTTGGCTTTCGCAGCGGCTTGGTCCTTAACGCCTTCAGCCTGCAGGCGTTCATTGCCGGTCGCATCGCCTACGGATTTCTTGGCCTTGCCCGAAACTTCTTGCGCCTTATTCTGGATCTTATCGCCTAGGCCCATTGGAAAATCTCCTTCTGCAGTTGATTCGATAGCGTACCTTCTCCAGCCTAATGGGCCGCGCAGATGATTCACCTGTCCCGGGCCTCTGCATTAGCTGGCAGATTTTCCCGGTTCCTCCCCGGCTGCGCAATTGCGTGTATCCTTGCACGTTCGTCCGGCGATCACACCGCATCCAGCAGTGCGCGAAGCTGTTCCTTGTACTCTTCGAAGGCGGTTCGCCCAGCGCGGGTCAAGGCAATGTAGGTCACTGGGCAGCGCCCCTCCAGGATCTTGTCCACCTTCACGTAGTCACCGTCTTCCAGCTTGCGCAAATGCGTTGCCAGATTACCCGAGGTCATCGACAGCAGGCCCTGCAGCTTGGGAAACGAGATGCTGTCCCCGGCCCGCAAGGTGTCCAGGACCGTGACGGTCCTCAGCCGTGCCTGGGCGTGGATCAGCGGGTCAAGCTCCTGCATGCCCACCCCGGATCAAGGCTCCTGAGACCAGTTCCGGCTTGCTGCCGTGCAGCAGGCCCAGCACGATGAATCCCAGCCCGCCAACTGCACCGGCCAAGAGGTTATGCGGTGCCGGCGCGGCCAGTGAGAGCAGGGCAATAGCCAGGATCCAGGACCCGAAGACCAGCTGGGCCCGGTCGTTGAAGAGCACCGAGCCGGCAACCACGAGCACGCCGATCACCAGGCACAGGCCGGTGAGGGCAAAAGTCGCCATGCCCATTGAGCTCAGCCCGTCGGCATGCAGCCGCCAACCGAGCAAGGCGGTGATGATCATGCCCAGACTGAAAGTGTTGCCGTAGATCGCCCCTTGCGCCATCGACGGACCTTTGGTCCCCGAACCGCGCTTGGCCGAATGCACGCCGGAAGTCACGATCGCGATGAGGAATGAGGCAACTGCGGTGCCGATGCCAACCGCCGGCGGCAGCAGCGGCGAGCCCTGCGGCGCGAGTGCCAAGTAGAGCCCGAGGAAGGCAATGATCCAGGCACCGCCCCAGATGGAGAACAGCAGTTGCTGGTTCGGGCTCATGCCCTCGCGGGCTTGCTGTGCATCCGATTCGATTCCACGCAGAATGCGAGCCGGGTCGATGTCATTGCTGTTCGTGTTGTCCATGGCGCACTGCCTCCTTCGGCGATCACCGCCTCCGAGCCGCAAAGCAGTACGTGATGAAAACCACTTTGCATTACAAAGTTCAAGATAGCGCTAACGACGGCTTACCGCAAGAGGCGCATTCTGGCAGCTGCGCCTAATCGCACCCCGCCGTTTTCGACCCACGGCAGAAGCCGCAGGCCAGAGGCCTTTCAAGAGCAATTGCACGTCGCATGGAAGCGAAGTGGATTTTTCCTGCAGCGCTCGGTTTGCGCTTGGCGCTATTTGCGCCCGAGCACGGCCACCAGGAAATCGGCGGCAGGCAAATGGAAGTTCCAGGTCGAATAGCGTTGCTGCAGTGCCAGCCCCGCCTCCAAAGCGTCGGCCTCGAAGTCATCGAACCCGTAGCCGCGTCCCGAGCCGAAGCCGATGATCATGCGCCCGTCTGCCGCCAGATGCCCGCGCAGTTGCTGCAGCGCCGGGCGGCGTTCGGACTCGGAGAGGAAGGTGACGACATTGCCGGCAGAAACTATCAGGTCGAATTCCTGGTTCTCCCCCGCTGCGTCAGCGATGGTGAAGTCAGCCAGATTGCCGACCTGCCATTGGGCTTTGGGGTAATCTGCCCGGGCAACATCGATTAAATGCGGGTCGAGGTCCACGCCAACCACTTGGTGCCCTTGCTCGGAAAGCCAGCCGCCGATCCGCCCGGTCCCGCATCCGGCATCCAGAATTCTGCTGCCCCGGGCAACCATCGCGTCAACGGCGCGAGCTTCCCCGAAAATATCCTGGCCTTCGGCGGCAAGCGTGCGCCAGCGCTGGGCAAAATTCTGCGAGTGGTCCGGGTTCTTGCGAACGGTGGCGAGCCAAAGGTTTTCTTCTGGTGCAGTCATGCATCCAGTTTCGCACTTTCGCTGGCATTCGGCGATTGGCTGGCGCCGGCCGGGAATACGAAGAAGACCGCTTCAATCACTCTTTCCAGAGTGATTGAAGCGGTCTTCGTTTTGGTGGGCCCTACCGGGATCGAACCGATGACATTCACGGTGTAAACGTGACGCTCTACCAGCTGAGCTAAAGGCCCTCCTGCAGTGTGTGAAATCGGGAAGTTTCTTTCCTTCAGTCCTTCGCTGCAACAAGTAATAATCTAATGCATCCCGAACTGACTTGGCAAATTGAAATGGAGGTTTTCATAAAAGAGTGCCGAGCGTCACCACATCGCCTGATCTTGGAACATACTCTCCACTGGCGTTGCCGGCAAGTTCGAGGCTGTTCGCATGCACGGGTAATCCGCAATCGCCAGCATCGCCCCCACACCTGCTTATTCCACGCTGCACCACTGGGACCAGCGCCACCGAGGCGCGAGCTCAGTCCAGCGCGGAAGAACACGAGGCGCCTGGATCTGCGGACTTGCCCCGCAGGTGGAAGCGAAGCAGCTCGATGAGCGATAGCACGTACCAAGAAGCGGTGATCGAAGACGACGCCGCCACCCTCCACGGGGCATTGGAAAACAGCGATACCAGATCGCTGTACCGGGTTCGCAGATTCGAAGCACCCTCCGGTGCCGCGCAAGGGCCACCGGCTCAGCCACGCTGGCTTCGGACGACAATGCCAGGAGTCCAGCGTCATCGAGGATCAAATATTCCATGAAGCCGGCACTATGGGCACCGCAGGACTTGCCCGAGTGGAAAAATCGCCTCAAGGAGACAAAAAATCCCCGATCCGAATGGATCGAGGATTCTTATTTGGTGGGCCCTACCGGGATCGAACCGATGACATTCACGGTGTAAACGTGACGCTCTACCAGCTGAGCTAAAGGCCCTTACCATGTTCGCTTTTGCAAGCCAACGAGGAATAACTCTACACAGGTTTCTGCGTCCGGGCAAATCGGTGAGCCGAATTTTTTCGTGAACTGGAGCACAGCCCATATCGGCACGCTAAACGGCGCGTTCCACTGCCGCCTTGTAATCATCAATGCTTCTTGGCTGCGTCATCTCGCTGCGGAAAATATCGCGCACTTCACCGTCAACCAGGTACAGCGTCAATCTGGCCGCGACCCCACGCTCAGGGTCAAAGGCGTCGGCCTGTTGCGCCACCGCCCCATGAGGCCAAAAATCGGCCAGCAGCTCGAAGTCCAAGCCAAGCGACTGCGCATAGTTGCGCAGGGTGAATTTATGGTCCACCGAAATGGCCACGATGCGCACCTGGTGCTGCGTGAAGAATTCGTAGTGATCTTGGAGTGTTGCCAGTTCCGACCCGCATACCCGCGAAAATGCCCAGGGATAAAAGACAACCAGCACCCGGCCGCTAGACAGCCCGGTACTGGTTATCGTTTCGCCGTACTGATTTTCCAGCGAGAAGTCGAACAGGCGTGAACCTGTTTGAATCATTAGTTCTTCTTACGCGGGGCGAGGCGGATTGCGGACCAATCCTCCGAAACGCCTTCACTAGTAGTTACATGCAGGCCAGCGGTTGGCGCCTCCTGCTGGATAAGTGCTGGGGATACATGTCCCTCGCGGCCCTGCTTAGGAGTAAGCAGCCAAACGATGCCACTCTCGTCCAAGCAGTTCAGCGCGTCCATCAATGCGTCAACTAGATCTCCATCGCCGTCGCGCCACCAGAAAATGACTGCGTCGACAACGTCATGGTCCTCTTCGGTGAGCAGCTCTGAACCAATCAGGTCCTCGATCGATTCGCGCAGATCGTAGTCCACGTCATCGTCGTAACCCAGTTCCTGAATAAGGTCTTCATTAGCGAAGCCCAATTTTTTGGCGGGCTCCAAGTTTGCCGATACGGCGTCGCTCACTTCATTCCTCCTGCTGGTGCAAAGCGTTACTACCAACGAAACACGGTTTTGCCGCTCCGTTCAAGCGCTACAGCGATAACACGCCGAACAAATATAACCCACATTCCAGTGACCCGCACCATATTGACATGGCCATCGGGAAGTTAGCTCCCGTACCAAGTTGCGCAAGTCACTTCAAATATCTGATTTAAACCGGTTTTTGCTGGAAAACGCGCCACAAAACTGGATCGTTTAACACTAGAGTTGCATATGAACCGGCAGTGCACATCATTCCAGTGCTACTGCACCCGTTGTCCCAATACCGATGCACCGCAGCGCAAAACTGCACAGCGTCGGAGCCGCAATTCAATCAAGGAGCTTCCGTGGCTGTAGAGGAACACATCTCCCAGATCCGTAGCGGGTTGACTTACCAGCTGTCCGATCGGGATCCTGAGGAAACTCAGGAATGGATGGACTCGTTTGACTCCCTCGTAGAGACCCAGGGCACCGAGCGTGCCCAGTTCATTATCCGCTCGCTGCTGCAGCGTGCAGGTGCCCAGTCCGTGGGCGTGCCGCACGTGACCACCACCGACTACGTGAACACCATTCCTGTGGACCAGGAACCAGAATTCCCGGGCGACGAGGCCATCGAGCGCCGCTACCGCGCCTTCATGCGCTGGAATGCCGCCATCATGGTGCACCGCGCCCAGAACCCTCATATCGGCGTTGGCGGGCACATCTCCACCTATGCCGGTGCAGCGACCCTGTATGAAGTAGGTTTCAACCACTTCTTCCGCGGCAAGAACCACCCAGGCGGCGGCGACCAGGTCTTCTTCCAGGGCCACGCCTCGCCAGGCATGTACGCCCGCGCATTCCTCGAAGGCCGCCTGTCCGAAGAGGACATGGACGGGTTCCGCCAGGAAAAGTCGAAGGAAGGCCACGCGCTTCCTTCCTACCCTCACCCGCGTTCCCTGCCTGACTTCTGGGAATTCCCAACCGTCTCGATGGGCATCGGCCCAGCTAACGCCATCTACCAGGCGCAGCTGAACCGCTACCTGCAGAACCGCGGCATCAAGGACACCTCGGACCAGCAGGTCTGGGCCTTCCTGGGCGACGGCGAAATGGACGAGCCGGAGTCGCGCGGCTTCCTGCAGCTGGCCGCCAACGAAAAGCTGGACAATCTGAACTTCGTCATCAACTGCAACCTGCAGCGCCTTGACGGCCCGGTTCGCGGCAATGGCAAGATCATGCAGGAACTGGAAGCCTTCTTCCGCGGTGCCGGCTGGAATGTCATCAAGGTTGCTTGGGGCCGCGAGTGGGATGCCCTGCTCGAAGCAGACAAGACCAACGCGCTGGTTGACATCATGAACCAGACCCCGGATGGCGACTACCAGACCTACAAGGCTGAGTCCGGCGCATTCGTTCGCGAGCACTTCTTCGGCCAGCGTCCGGAAACCAAGGAATTGGTTGCCGACATGAGCGACGACGAGATCTGGAACCTGAAGCGTGGCGGCCACGATTACCACAAGGTCTACGCCGCCTACAAGGCTGCTGCGGAGTTCAAGGGCAAGCCGACCGTCATCTTGGCCAAGACCGTCAAGGGCTACGGCCTGGGTTCGCACTTCGAGGCTCGCAACGCGACCCACCAGATGAAGAAGCTGACCATGGAGGACTTGAAGAAGTTCCGTGATCACCTGCGCATCCCTATCACCGACGAGCAGCTCGAAGCGGACCTCTACACTCCTCCGTACTACCGCCCAACCGAGGATTCGGCTGAGTACAAGTACATGATGGAGCGCCGCGAGGCCCTGGGCGGTTCGGTGCCTACCCGCCGCCAGGAAGCTTCGAAGAAGCTGGCCCTGCCAGGCGAGAAGACCTACGCGATCGCCAAGCGCGGTTCGGGCAAGCAGCAGGCGGCCACCACCATGGCCTTCGTGCGCCTGCTCAAGGACCTGATGCGCGACAAGGAATTCGGCCACCGCATCGTGCCGATCGTGCCAGATGAGTCCCGTACCTTCGGCATGGACTCGTTCTTCCCGACCGCGAAGATCTACAACCCGGGCGGCCAGAACTACCTGTCCGTGGACCGCGATCTGGTCCTGGCCTACAAGGAATCTCCTCAGGGCCAGCTGATCCACCCGGGCATCAACGAGGCCGGCGCCGTCGCAGCCTTCACCGCTGCCGGCACCAGCTACTCGACCCACGATGAACCGCTGATCCCGATCTACGTGTTCTACTCGATGTTCGGCTTCCAGCGCACCGGCGACCAGTTCTGGGCAGCCGGGGACCAGATGACCCGTGGCTTCATCATCGGCGCTACCGCCGGCCGCACCACCCTGACCGGTGAAGGCCTGCAGCACGCAGATGGCCACTCGCCAATCCTGGCCTCGACCAACCCTGCTGTGATCACCTACGATCCGGCCTACGGCTACGAAATCGGCCACATCATGCGCTCCGGCCTGGAACGCATGTACGGCGGAACCCACGCCGATCCGAACGTGATGTACTACCTGACCGTGTACAACGAGCCGATCAGCCAGCCAGCTGAGCCGGAGAACGTTGACATCGAAGGCATCATCAAGGGCATCCACCTGCTCAAGGAAGCTACCACCGACGGCCCGCGCGCACAGCTGCTGGCCTCGGGCGTGGCCGTGCCATGGGCGCTGGAAGCCCAGGCCATCCTGGCCGAGGAGTGGGGCGTTTCGGCTGATGTCTGGTCGGTCACCTCGTGGAACGAACTGGCCCGCGACGGCCAGCGCGCCGACGCCGACGTGCTCGTGGATCCATCGAAGCCGCGCCGCACCCCGTACGTGACCTCGAAGCTGGAGTCCACCCCGGGCCCAGTCATCGCGACCACCGACTACATGCGCGCCGTGCCCGAGCAGCTGCGCCCGTACGTGCCAGGTGAATTCCACACCCTGGGCGCGGACGGGTTCGGCTTCTCGGACACCCGTGCCGCGGCCCGCCGCTTCTTCAAGATCGATGCGCACTCGCTGGTCGTGCAGACCTTGCAGTCGCTGGTTGAGCGTGGCGAAATCCCTGCGGACACCGCAGTGAAGGCGCACGCCAAGTACGACCTGAACAACGCCAACGCCGGCCAGTCCGGCAACGCTGGCGGCGACGCCTAGGCCCCAGGGTCCAGGTGCCCGGAGCTTGCTCCGGCGCCGCATTGAGCAGCTGCCCGATGACGAGGTTTTCCTCGTTGCCGGGCAGCTGGCTCATTTAATCTCACCTTTACCTGCTGTGCCGGGCGCGGGGGAAGAAAAGAAACTAAGCTGGAACCCATGAGTCCTGAAATGGATGCCGCCGCAGCTCCGAAGAACCGTCCCAGCCGATCCCAGGCACCCAGCAGTGAAACGCTCAAGCGACTCAAAAGCCATATTGGCGTCCTGTCCACCACCGCGCTGAAGTACCTGGACCAGCAACTGCCCTGGTACCGATCGCTGGCGCCCAATGAGCGCGCCGCCTTGGGACTGATCGCCCAGAAGGGCATCTCCACCTTCGTTACCTGGTACGAGGATCCCTCCTCCACCCCGTCCTGGGTGGTGACCGACGTCTTCGGCGCCGCTCCCACGGAGCTGACCCGATCCATCTCCCTGCAGAAGGCCTTGGGCCTGTTGCGCACCATCGTGGAAGTGGTCGAATCCCAGGTGCCCGACATCGCCGCCGAGCATGAGCAGGCAGCCCTGCGCGAAGCGGTGCTGCGCTATTCGCGCGAGGTCGCTTTCGCCGCCGCCGATGTCTATGCCCGCGCCGCCGAAACCCGCGGCGCCTGGGACTCGCGCTTGGAGGCCCACGTGGTCGACGCGGTGCTGCACGGCGAGGCCCACGACTCGCTCTCCTCGCGCATTGCGGCCATTGGCTGGAAGTCGCAGAAGAATATCCGCATCCTGGTGGGCACCACCCCTTCGTCCAACCCGGCCACCTTCGTCTCGGCCCTGCGCCGTATTGCCATCCGCTACTCGCGCGATTCGCTGGTGGGCGTGCTCGGCGACCGCTCGGTGCTGATGCTTTCGGACACCAAATTCGAAGAAGCGGATCTGAGCCGGCTGACCCGGTTCTTCGGGCCCGGCCCGCTGGTCTACTCCCCCATGGCTCCGACGGTGAAGGAAATGCACCACGCCGCGGTGGCAGCCGTGGCGGGATTCAGCGCTGCCAAGGCCTGGCCGCAAGCGCCGAATCCGGTCGGTGCCGATGACCTGTGGCCAGAACGCGCCTGCAACGGCGATGAATTGGCCCGCACGGCGCTGGTGGACCAGGTCTACATTCCGCTGCAGCAGGCCTCCAATGGCCTGGCTGAAACGCTCTCCAGCTACTTGGCGCTCGGCCACTCGCTCGAAGGCACCGCCCGGGAACTGTTTGTCCATGCAAACACGGTGCGCTACCGGCTCAAGCGGGTCAGCGAAGTGACCGGTTGGGATCCACTGGTTCCCCGGGATGCCTTCGTCCTGCAAACCGCGCTGCTTTTCGGACGGCTCCACGAATCGAACTTGTAGGCTTCAACCAAAGAGCGTCGAGCTCCCGACACCGATAATTCCGAGTTGATCGCGCATTACAGCGGAATTCAGCTTCTGGATACGCTAGGCTTTTGTAGAGATCCTACAAACAGTCACCACGAGCTTGGTACTCAAATGAAGCGCCAAAAGCTCCCAACATTTGGAAAGCTGTAAGAGTGTTAGCAATCGTTTGCCCCGGACAGGGCTCCCAGACCCCAGGTTTCCTCACCGAATGGCTCGACGTCGATGGCGTGCCCGAGCATTTGCAGGCGCTCAGCTCGATCACCGAGCGCGACCTCACCGCCCACGGCACCACCTCCGATGAAGAGACCATCAAGGACACCGCCGTCGCCCAGCCGCTGATCGTCGCTGCCGGCCTGGTCACCGCCCGTGCGCTCTTTGGCAGCTCGCTGCCGGCAGGCGCCGTTGTGGCCGGCCACTCGGTTGGCGAGATCACCGCGTCGGCCCTGGCCGGCGCGCTGGACGAAGCTGACGCCATGAATTTCGTGAAGGTCCGCGCCAACGCCATGGCCGAAGCCGCTGCGGCGACTCCGACCGGCATGGCAGCAGTGCTCGGCGGCGACCCGGATGAGGTCCTGGCCATGCTCGACGAACTGGGCCTGACCCCGGCCAACGCCAATGGCGGCGGCCAGATTGTGGCCGCAGGAACCATGGAGCAGCTCGCGGCCCTGGGCGAGAACCCGCCGGCCAAGGCTCGCGTGATCCCCCTGAAGGTTGCCGGCGCATTCCATACCGCGCACATGCAGCCCGCAGTTGGCATCCTGGAGGAACTGGCCGGAACCATCACCCCGAAGGAACCAGCGGAAACCCTGCTCTCGAACTTCGACGGCAAGGCCGTAGCCGATGGCCAGGCGAACCTCGATTCGCTGGTCGCCCAGGTATCGCGTCCGGTCCGCTGGGACCTGTGCATGCAGACGCTGGCCGAAGCTGGCGTGACCGGTGTGCTGGAACTGGCACCGGCCGGAACCCTGGTGGGATTGGCCCGCCGCGGGCTCAAGGGCGTGAAGACCCTGGCGGTGAAGAGTCCAGCGGATCTGGAAGCTGCCAAGGCGTTCATCGCCGAGCACACCGCCAACTAGGCTTTTGCGCCGTTCACAGATTGTGCACGCCGGGAACGTCATGTTGCGTCCGCCGAGCGCGTCTCTGGCCTAAGCTTTAAACCGACGAAACGTGCCGCGCATTCTTGATGCGCCACCAAAGTTTCATTAAGCCGGCTGGAACCGGTTCCTGGAAACAGGATCTGCGCCCAGCCACAAAAATGACCGGAGTCCTCCGGCTAAGAAGAAAAGGAGCCATCCATGGCTAGCAACGAAGAAATCCTGGCGGGCCTCGCCGAAATCGTCAACTCCGAGACCGGCCTGGACGAAGCAGACGTGCAGATGGACAAGTCCTTCACCGAGGACCTGGACATCGACTCGATCTCGATGATGACCATCGTCGTTGAGGCTGAGGAAAAGTTCGAGGTCAAGATCCCTGACGAAGAGGTCAAGAACCTGAAGACCGTCGGCGACGCCGTCAACTTCATCGCTGCGGCACAGGCCTAAGCTTCCCGGCGTTTTTTCGCCACACCGTTGTGCGGGCAAGCCGCGCACACCGGCCGGTACGTCAAGCCGGCCCCCTGAATTTCCAAGCACAGTTCTTATTCGCACAGTAGAGAGTTTGATGATGGCGCGCAAAGTAGTGATCACCGGTCTCGGAGCCACCACCCCAATCGGCGGGGATGTCCCCACCCTATGGGCAAACGCCCTCAAGGGCGTCTCCGGCGCCGTAACCCTGGAAGATGACTGGGTTAAGGAATACGACCTGCCGGTCACCTTCGCCGCCCGCGCTGCTGTGCAGCCGACCGAGGTACTCTCCCGCCCGGAGACCAAGCGCATGGACCCATCGACCCAGTTCGCTGTGGTTGCGGCCCGTGAAGCCTGGGCCGACTCAGGCCTGGTCAAGGAAGAGATGGACCAGAACAAGCTGGCCGTTGCCTTCGCTACCGGCATCGGCGGCGTCTGGACCCTGCTCAACGCCTGGGACACCCTGCGTGAAAAGGGCCCACGCCGCGTCCTGCCCATGACCGTGCCAATGCTGATGCCTAACGGCCCAGCAGCTGCCGTGTCGCTGGACCTGGGTGCCGCCGGTGGCGCGCATACCCCGGTTTCGGCTTGCGCTTCGGGTACCGAAGCGATGCACGTTGGCCTGGAACTGATCCGTTCGGGCAAGGCCGATGTGGTCATGGTCGGTGGCGCAGAAGCCGCGATCCACCCCATGCCGATGGCCGCCTTCGCGTCCATGCATGCACTCTCCCGCCGCAACGATGATCCGACCAAGGCTTCGCGTCCCTACGACACCGACCGTGATGGCTTTGTCATGGGCGAGGGCGCTGGCGCGCTGGTACTGGAAGCCGAAGAGCATGCAATCGCCCGCGGCGCACGCATCTACGCCGAGCTGGCAGGCTCCTCGGTCACCTCCGATGCGCACCACATCACCGCACCGGATCCAGAAGGCATGGGTGCAACCCGTGCGCTGAAGGCTGCCATGTTCGATGGCCGCATCCAGCCAGAGGACGTGGTCCATGTGAACGCCCACGCAACCTCCACCCCAGTTGGCGACAAGCCGGAATACGCTGCGCTGAAGAACGCCCTGGGCGATCACCTCGAGAACGTGTGGGTATCCGCGACCAAGTCACAGATGGGCCACCTGCTGGGCGCTTCCGGTGCCGTGGAGTCCGTGCTGTGCGCACTGGCCATCTACAACCGCAAGGCCCCGGTGACCATTAACCTGGACAACCAGGATCCAGAGATCCCGTTGAAGGTCGTCACCGGCCAGCCTGCGCAGCTGCCTGCAGAGGGCTCCATCGTTGCGCTGAATAACTCCTTCGGCTTCGGCGGCCATAACGCCGTGGTCGCCATCCGCAGCGTCTAGCCGTTCCGGCAGCTGCAGGCGAGCGCGCCACTGGGCTAGTTGAAGATTACTCTTCAACCAGCCCGGTGGTCTTTAACCCCGAAAGAATTGGCTCAGAGCCATTGCTTCGGTCCTGACATGTTCGTTAAGCTCAAGTACCGCCTCATGTCGGAGGCAACTGACGGTACTTGCCACGAGCAAAGGATCCCTTCCCATGCGCACCCTGATCGCCACTTCCTTCGTCTCCTTGGACGGTGTCGTCCAAGCCCCGGGCGGCGAACCCGGCTACCGCAATTCAGGCTGGACGATGAACTCGGTCGAGTTCGACCCCGCCGCCTACGAACTGAAGGGCGCCGAGCAAGAAGAAGCCAGCGCCATGCTCTTGGGCCGGCACAGCTACGAGGCCTTCTGCGCGGTGTGGCCCTCGATGACCGAGCAGTTCCCGCAGTACAACGCGATGCCCAAGTACGTGCTCTCCACTACCTTGCGGGAGAAGGACTTGGCCGGGAACTGGGGCGAGACTGCGATCTTGCGCTCGGTCGCCGATGTGGCGCGGCTTCGAGCCGGCGACGGCGGCCCGATCAGTATCCATGGATCGGCAACGATGGTCCACTCGCTGCAAGAACATCAGCTCATCGACCAGTACAACCTGCTGGTCTTCCCGGTTTTGCTTGGTGCAGGCAAGCGCCTTTTCAGCGACGCGAGCCTGGACGCGCAGAAGCTGGCCCTCATTGATTCGCAGGTCTACTCCAACGGTATCCAGAAGAACGTGTTCAAGGTTCAGCGCTAGCTGGTCCTAGCTGGCTGCGGGCAGGTAAGGCCGGGTGATCAATTCCAGGTAGTGCCCGGAAGGATCAAGCAGATAGACTCCCCGGCCGCCGTGTTCATGATTAATCTGCCCTGGCAGCTGCCGTTGGGGATCGGCCCAATGCTCCATTTTCCCCTCGCGGATAGTCGCGTAGGCGCGGTCGAAATGCTCGTCATCGAGCAGGTAGGCATAGTGCTGCGCTGGGAAGTCCATCAGTGGTGCAGCGAATTGAAGCAGCACCCCGTGGGCCAGGCTGATGTTGGTAAATGGTCCCCAGCTTGATTCCGCGCGGGCTTCGAGCAGCTCAAGATAGAACTTTGCCATGCGTTGCGGGTCGAGTGAAGCGATGATGGTGTGGTTGAACTGTGCGGTCATGTCTCCCTTTCGTGGTTCAGATGTGCTGTTCTTTGGTGGAATGCATCTGGCACGGGAGGGCCGCGGATCAGGGAACGACCAGTTTGCCGTTCCGGGAGTGGCCGCATGCGGCCTGACTGGTCTTCATCGCCATCGAGCATAGCACTGCGCTTCGGCACTTCTCCACAACCGCAGTTTTTAAAGCAAGAAGTGGGATCCCCGGCATGGGATCCCACTTCTTTTGGGTAACAACCCCGCACCATCGGGGTTGTATCTGAGTGTTTGTTGATAAGTCACTCAGGGACTAGATAACCAGTTGCTAAACCACCTGGTTGAGCCATCGAACAGGCGCGTCTTCGCCTGCGTGACGGAAGGGTTCAAGTTCTTCATCCCAAGGCTCGCCGAGAGCGATGGACATCTCCTGGTAGAAGACCGAGGGATTGCCGTCGCCTTTTTCATAGGCCCACCGGATGCGTTCTTCGCTGACCATGACGTTGCCAGCGCAATCAACGGTGGCGTGGAAGATGCCAAGATCAGGGGTCACGGACCAACGGCTGCCGTCGGCACCCGGGCTTGGGTCTTCGGTGATTTCGAAACGAAGGTGCTGCCAACCATGCATCTCACTGGTCAGCAAAGCGCCGGTACCTTGCGTACCTACCCACTCGATTTCGGCGCGACAAAATCCGGGTGCGACGTGCTGTTCGGTCCACTCCATTTTTACTGGAGTACCGAGCACGGACCCGATTGCCCATTCCAGATGTGGGCATAGCGCTGCAGGGGCGGAATGAATATAAATCACGCCTCTGGACATCGGTGCAGACATGCCATCCTCCGTTGCGGTGTTGATCGTCTTCCCCTACGTCAACATCGTTCCGGTGCCATCGCCGCCGATACTTCCATTTTGCCCGATGAAGAGGCCTTTCGCCACCCAGAAAGGCTATTTTTGCAGATTGGTACCAAATAGTCAGGCTCGCGGATGGGCTTGGCGGTAGCTTTGCCTCAATCGGTCAACCGAAACGTGAGTATATAGCTGGGTTGTTGCCAGCGAAGCATGCCCGAGGAATTCCTGGACGGCACGCAAATCTGCGCCGCCATCCAGCAGATGCGTGGCTACGGTGTGCCTTAACGCGTGCGGGCCGCTGGCAGCGGTATCCCCCAGCGATTGCAAGGCCTTGGAAATGACCTCGCGTGCCTGGCGTACATTCAAACGCGCACCGCGCACCCCTACGAGCAAAGCGCCTTGAGCTTCCTGGCGGGCCAGGACCTTGCGATGCGACCGAATCCACCCGATGATCACGCGCTCTGCGGGCTTGCCAAACGGAACAACCCGTTCCTTGTTGCCCTTGCCGAGAACCTTGACGGTGCGTCGTTCGAAGTCGATGTCGTCAACGTCCAAGGCCACGAGCTCGCTGATACGCAGGCCGGATGCGTACAGCAACTCGGCGATGACTTTATCGCGTGCCGCTACGGCCTGGCTCTTGGCATCGGGGGCAGGTTCCGGCTTGCTCTCGCTGACTTCTTTTCCAGCAGGCGGCTGGGCTGTTTCGGAGAGCAAGCGGTCGATCTGGCTTGGTTGCAAAACATGCGGAAGACGCCGTTCCTTCCTGGGCGCGGCCAGCCGCAGGGCAGGGTCCGCGTCGATCAGCTGATGCTTCAGCGCCCACGCGAAGAAGCTCTTCACCGCAGAGATCCTGCGGGCCAAGGTGGTGCGGGAAATCTGCGATTCATGAAGCTGTGCCAACCAATCGCGGAGCGTATCAACTGAAATCTGCTTGAGGCTCGGATCCTGCGCATGGTGGAGCAAGAACTGGCCGAGGTTCCGCAAATCCACTTCGTAGGCTCGCAGGGTATTAGTGCTGCGGCCGCGTTCGCGTTGCAGGTACTCCAGGTAGTCTGCCACCGGCTCAGCGAATTTTGCTGACATCGCATTGCTGGCGTGCGTCGTTGATTCTTGCTTCATCACTATTGAGGATACCCTCAGCTGCGTCACCGGTCAGTTTTGGCGCACCAACTTCCATGCCAGGCCATCGGTGGCAGCCATTTGCAGTGTCTCCAATCGGTTGATGGCGCGTAGCGTCTGGATCAGCGGCACCCCGCTGCGGGCAGAGATCTCATCGACCAGCAATCCTTTGGTGAAGGACATGATGTCGTACACCATTGCTTCGTCCCTACCCAGGATGTCCGTCGGTCGTTGCTGAACTTTGGCACTCCGCGGCTCTGCTTGGCAGTGGTGGCCAACCAGGCCCAGCGCATCTTGCGGGCTGGCGAGCAAGGCCGCACTGCCTTCTGCAATCAATCGGTGGCACCCTGCGGAGTTGGGCGCGAAAACGCTTCCGGGAACGGCCGCTACATCGCGTCCCAACTCGACTGCATGGCTGGCGGTGTTCAGCGCTCCTGAGCGGTGGCGCGCTTCGCTGACGATAACCAGCCTGCTCAATGCCGCGATCAGCCGGTTGCGGTTCAGGAAGCGGAAGCGTGCTGATGTGGTTCCGGGAGGCACCTCTGAGATCAGCACGCCGCGAGCAACAATCTGGTTGAGCAGGTTGCTGTTGCCCGAAGGGTAGAGCCGATCGATGCCGCCAGCCATAACCGTGATCGTTGGCGGGTTCGGATGCTGCCAATCGTCCACGCTCAGAGCGGCCCGGTGCGCGCTGGCGTCAATGCCGTAAGCGCCACCCGAGACAATGGTGTACCCGTTCAAGGCCAGGGTCCGGCCAAGATCGAAGGTGACTTGATCACCGTAGTCACTGGCATCGCGGGAGCCGACGATGGACACGCTGCGCGCCAGCTCTTGGCCGTCGAGCAATTGCGGGTTCGCTGAACGCCACCACAGGCACAGGGGACGTCCCAGTTCCAGGTCGGCTAGCTGTCGCGGCCACGAAGCATCGTCCGGGATCAGCAATCCGCCACCCGCGCGCGCAGCGGCATCCAAGGCTCCCGCCGGGTTGCTCAGCGACAGGCGCTTTCTCCATCGGGCCAAGGCTACCCTCAAGTCTTGTGCGCCATCCCCGGGCGGGTGGAATCCGAGGATTCCGTCGACCGGCGCTTTGAGCGCGGCCGGATAGAAATCCTCCCGCTGGATCAGGCGCAGCAGTTCCTGTGGGCTCATCAATTCCAGCAAGGCCGTGGCCACATAGTCGTTGGGCTCGATAAGTTGGTTCAGATGGGCGTAGACCCGGCGCTCCTGGCTGGTTGGAGCCGAAGCTTTTCCGGCAGTGTTCACATCGTTGAAAGTCATGGCCTTACCTAGCTATTTTCCAAGTTCTGGCGAAGGTGAGCGGCGATGGCCAGATCATCCTCGGTCGGTGCTGCATGCCCTTGCTGGTCTGCAACCGTCCACGCGACCCGCAGGAGGCGGTGGATGGCACGCGCAGAGAGCCCGCGTCGTGTGGCGAGTTGTTCAAGCGCCGCCCGGGTCTTGGCCGAGTATTCCAGTTCATTCCTGAGGATCTGAGTTGGTATTTGCGCGTTGCAAGCAATAGAGAACTTTCCCAGCCGCTCCTTGCTGCGTGCCCGGGTGGCCAAGACGCGTTCACGCACCTGTGCACTGGATTCATTTGGTACTCCGCTAAGAAGCTGTGCCTGCGCTACCGGATTGACTCTGACTTGCAGATCCACACGGTCGAGGATGGGTCCTGAAAGCCGGGCGAAATAGCGCCGGCGGGCCATGGGCGTACAGGTGCACCCGGTACCGGTGCCGAAGTTTTTTCCGCAGGGACACGGATTGGCGGCCATGATGAGTTGGAAACGGGCCGGTAGCCGCTGGTGGCCGCGTATCCGCGCGAGGTTGATATAGCCTTCCTCGATCGGTTGGCGAAGCGCATCAAGTACACCGGTTTGGAATTGCGCTGCTTCATCGAGGAATAGAATGCCCTGGTGCGCGCGGGTAATGGCCCCGGGAATGAGTTGTGCGGTTCCGCCGCCAATCAGGGCTGAGCGGGACGCGGTGTGGTGCGGCGCCACGAAAGGCGGGGTGCGTTGCAGCTGGTCCAATTCCCCGGATCCGCCCCGAGTAATGGAATGGACCGCGGTGGCTTCAAGTGCTTGCAAGTCATCAAGTGGCGGCAGAATCGATGGCAGGCACTTGGCCAGCATGGTTTTGCCGGCGCCGGCCGGTCCGACCATGATCAGGTGGTGCCCGCCGGCTGCGGCCAGTTCCAAGGCGAGCCGAGCTTCCTGCTGCCCGTTGACCAGGCCCAGGTCCGCATCGCCCGAGGCAGCAGTTCCTTCGGAAGGGCCGGCAGATTCGGTGGGCGCCTGCGGCTGCCGGTGGCGCAGGTAAGTGGTGACCTGTTCGGCTGGGGCTCCGCAGCAGGTGAGGACCTGTCCCAGATGGCGTAGCGCCATGACCTCGATTCCATGCACCAGCCTCGCTTCTGCCCCGTTAGCCTCGGCCACGATCACCCGGTCAAGACCATGGACCTTGGCCAGCTGCACCGCTGGCAGCACCCCGGGTACTGGCCGCAAGGTGCCATCCAAGCCGAGTTCCGCCATGTACAGCGTGCTCGGTGACGCGAACAGCTGTTGATCAGCGGCCAAGGCGGCGATGACGATGGCCAGATCGAAAGCTGATCCATACTTGGGCAGTGTGGCTGGCGAAAGATTGACCGTCAGTTTCCGGTTTGCCAGAGGAATCCCTGAGTTCCTAGCCGCGGCTTTGATTCGTTCGCGGGCCTCGCTCAAAGATGCATCGGGCAAGCCCAGCAGGACGAATCCGGGAATGCCGTTGCCGAGGTCGGCCTCGACTTCCACCAGTGAGGCGCTGACCCCGTGCAGGGCCACTGCGCTGGTCCGGGCGGTGCTCATGAGCGCACGTTCTCATGCAGCCGGCATTCGAACCCTGTTGCTGTCAGATAGACCTCGACGATGTCCACGCGAAGTTCGGCGAGAAACATGCGATGGCATTGGGCCCAGGAAATCAGCAGCCTGTTGAGCCGGCAGAATTTTGCCGCGCTGATCGCCTCGAAGCCCGATCCATAGCGTTGCGAGGACCTCGTTTTGACTTCGACGGCGGTGATCTGGCCGTTGCCGGCTCTTGCCACCAGGTCCAGCTCCCCTGCTGGGCATCTCCAATTGCGATCGAGAATTTCGTAGTGCTGCCCGGTGAGAAATGCGGCGGCAGCTTGTTCGCCATCGGTCCCTAGGCGTTGCTTCGCGGTCTGCATGTTTGCTCCTCGATGTCTGCGATCCGTAATGGAAACATCGTCGGAGAATTATGGTCCACAGCGGCGGCGCCCGCCGCGGAATGTGGACAATTCGCTTTAAGCGAGATCGCCGGCTCTGTTCCACGAACAGAGCCGGCGATCGAATGCCGCAGTGCCTCGCGCTAGGAGCCCAGCCCATCCTTCGGGATCTGGAACTCGTCAGGGTTCAGTTCTTCGACGTTGACGTCCTTGAAGGTCAGCACTTTGACGGACTTCACGAAGCGCCCTTGCCGGTAGATGTCCCAGACCCACGCGTCGGTGAGGTTCAACTCGAAGTACACTTCCCCGGCGTTGGACAGGGTCTTCACGTCCACTTGGTTGGCCAGGTAGAAGCGGCGCTCGGTCTCGACCACGTAATTGAACAGCCCCACCACGGTCTTGTACTCGCGGTATAGCTGCAGTTCCATGTCGGACTCGTAGTTTTCCAGGTCGTCGGCAGCCATCACTTTGCTTTCCTTGTCGTGGCTTCACCTTGGGCCTGATCAGCACCCGAAGTCAAGTTCCAGCTCTTGCGGTGGTAGTCGCAGGGACCCTGCGCAACGATCGCGGCACGATGCGCAGCGGTGGCATACCCCTTGTTGATCTCCCAGCCGAAGGCCGGATGCTCGGTGGCCAGATCAACCATGATTCCATCGCGTTCGACCTTGGCCAGGATGGAAGCTCCAGCGATCGCCTGGCAGGTCATGTCGCCTTTGATGATGGTCGTCACCGGGATGTGCAGGCCCACGGGTTCGCGGTCATCGGCCAGGATGTCGAAGAGATCCGGTTCCGGTGCGGTCAGCCAGTCGTAGCTGCCATCCAGAAGCGCCGCCTCGGGCTGTACCGCGCACAGCTCCATGGCCCGCGATCCGGCCAGGCGCAGGGCGCCAGTA
Organism: Glutamicibacter sp. NPDC087583; assembly: GCF_044743685.1. Taxonomy (NCBI): domain Bacteria; kingdom Bacillati; phylum Actinomycetota; class Actinomycetes; order Micrococcales; family Micrococcaceae; genus Glutamicibacter; species Glutamicibacter sp. NPDC087583. Next base: position 1,191,330 of record NZ_JBIUWY010000001.1, read on the forward strand.
ACTCCCAGCTCATCGATTTCAGCCGCAGAGGCATGCCCGACGCCATAGCCCACGGCCCACTGGCGAACGGGATCGACCAGTTCCGTACGGGTTTCCGGGCTCAGCAGCTTGGAGTCGCGCAGCGCTGGGAACTCCGTGACCTGCTCAATATCTATTACCGTCATGCCGACGGTAATCGGACCAGCCAAGGCGCCGCGTCCCACCTCATCGACCGCTGCGATATAGCGGAACCCATGCTTGGTTGCCAAGGCGCGCTCATGTTCTAGCGTGGTTGCCTTGCTCTTCAAAACGGCCATGGGCGGTGCCCCTACTTCGCCACTGCGTGCGGGACGTTGGCGAAGACTTCTTCGTGCGAGTCGACGATGCCCCAGCGCGAGGTTGGCCAAGAGATCACCGAAGCGCGGCCCTGGACGGATTCGAGGTCGACGAAACCGCCCTGGCGATCGGCGTGGAAGCGGGAATCCGCGCTGGCACCTCGGTGATCACCCATCACCCAGATTTTTCCTTCTGGGACGGTCGCCTTGAATTCCATGTCTGACGGGCTGTCGCCGTCAAAGATGTACGGCTCGTCAATGGGCTCGCCGTTGATCGTGATGGCACCTTCCGCGGTGCAGCACTCCACGGTGTCACCGGGCATGCCGATGATGCGCTTGACCAGGTACTGCTCATCAGCCGCTGGCAGCACGCCGACAAAGGAGAGCGCATTCTGGAACGCGGTGGGGTACTCGGTCAGCGGTGGCAGCCATTCCTGGTCATCGCGGAAGACGACGACGTCGCCACGTTCCAACTCGAACGGCCCGGGAACCATGAGGTTGGCGAAAATCCGGTCGTTGACCTCGAGGGTATGCTCCATGGAGCCTGATGGGATGTAGTAGGCACGGAAGAAGAAGGTCTTGATCACGAACGAGAGCAACAGCGCGATCGCGATGATGATGACAATCTCGCGGACGAAGCGCCATATTTTGTATAGGGGTCCCCTGCTTGGAGGAGTCTCTGCTGATGCTGCGCTCACGATTCGATTAGTACCTTCCATTGTCGCGTGTAATCCCCATCTTACGTGTCTTGCCAGGCGCAGCGGATCATTGCATAGCCACGGCCAGTTGCCCAGAAACGCACCAATGGCCAGGTCCGTCGCCGGGCCTGGCCATTGGTGCGTCCGTTCAAGCGGACTGCGGGCTACTGGGTGGCAGCAGGCGACATGATGCCACCGCTCTGCTTGTAGTCCACGGGGATTTCGCCGATGGGCTTCTCAGCTTCAATCAGCTTTTGGACTTCGTCCAGCTGGCTCTTATCCACCGACAGGGTGATGCCGCCCGTTTCAGGATTCAGCGTGTATGCATGGATGGCAGTGCGCACGGGGTTTTCCTGCTTGCCCTGCCACTTCATGATTTCGGAAATCGCCGAACGAAGCTCCTCGCTGCTGAATTGGACTAGGTGCCCGATAGCCCCGGCTTCTTCAATAACGGATAGCTGCTCTTCGCTGGTCGTCGAAACGTTCAGCTGCCCGTCCTTGATCCAACCCTGGACGTATTCATCGCCCAAGGCTTCGGAGAGCTGGTCATTAGTCTGGAGCAATGCGTCTTGGTCCACGGTGTTCCCGCTCGAGTTTTCTGTTTGCTGCGAGGGTTCCGATGCCGTGGCGCTGGCCGTAGCCTGCGCACCTGGATCAGTTCCCTGACCACAGCCGGTTAGCAATAGGGCAGCCATGGCGGCAGTAGAGGCCAGCATGATTGGCGTGCGTGAAGTTCTAGCGTTGAAATTCATAATTTACACCTCGGTGATATTCACGTTGCCGCAACGATCTTAGCTTTGAGACTAGTGCCGAAATCGTAGAGCAACCAAGGAACTACATGTGTGCCAAGTAAAAATGCCCCGCTACTTGTTCTCAAGTAGCGGGGCATTTTCAGCAGGACCCAGTCCCGCCGGATCAGAATCCCTTAGCCGTGGCGACGTGCGTTGCGGCGGAACAGCAGGAATGCCGCACCGGCCAGGGCCATTGCGCCACCGGCGGCGATCAGCGGAACGCTGTTCGAACCGGTATCCGCCAAAGGATCGTCCTTCTTAGGAGTTTCCTTTGGAGTTGCAGACTTGCTTGGCTCGTCGTCCTTCTGGTCCTTCGGAGCTTCCGACTTATCGTCCTCCGAAGCGGAAGGAGAGGTGCTCTCCGATGGCTTGTCGCTTTCGTCCTCGGAAGGCGATGGCGAGGTGCTCTCGGAAGGCTTGTCGCTTTCGTCCTCGGAAGGCGATGGCGAGGTGCTCTCGGAAGGCTCAGTAGTTGGTTCCTCGGAAGGCTCAGTAGTTGGTTCCTCGGAAGGCTCCGTAGTTGGTTCCTCAGTAGGTTCCTCGGTTGGCTCCTCAGTGGGTTCCTCGGTAGGCTCCTCAGTCGGTTCCTCGGTAGGCTCCTCAGTCGGTTCCTCGGTTGGTTCCTCGGTTGGAGTTGGAGTCGGCGCAGCAACGATCACGACGTTGGCGTTGACCCGCTCAGAGGTGTTGAAGCCGTTCTTGGCCACAACGCTGAACGCAAACTTTCCTGGTTCTTCCGGGGCTGGGAACGAGAAGTTTCCTTTAGCGTCCAGCTCAACCTTCTTGTAGAGCTTGCCGTCAACGACCACACGGATGATGGTGCCAGCCGGAGCATTGGCAAGGGTACCGGTGATTGCTTCACCAGGTTCAACTTCAGTACCGTTTTCCACCGTGATGGCAGGGGTATTGATATGGAATTTCAGCGTGTAGCCATCAATGTAGCCCTTGTCGAAGACATCATCGAGCGAGGTGTACATGGCGATGTCATCAGCGGTGTTTTCCTTCAGGTCTTCACCTGCGGCGTTGGCCGAGTTGATGCCTGCCGCCTTGCTGCCTACGAGCATTGGGCCACCGGAGTCACCCTGGTCAAGCACGCTCTGGCCAGGATTTTCAGCGACATAGCCAGCAACTGAACGGTAGGTCTTATCCGAGCCACCAACGAAGAAGACGCCTTCACCGATAATCGGGGAGCAGCTCCAACCGGTCGTACGACCCGAAGAGCAAGCTTCCGACCCAACTAGTGCCTTCGTCGTGCCAGTCACGTTGATAACTTCGTCGCGAGGTTCCTTGCCGTCAGCCCATTCGGACACAGCAGCGTGCAAGTTCAGCGCAGGATTGATGTTATCGATCACCGAGATGTCCGTGCCTGGTTCCAGGTTATTGAACTCTTCCTCGGTCATGGAGTCCAGTTCTTCGGCGGATAGGCCCGAATTACCCGGACCACCGAACTGGTTGAATCCAAAAGTACCCAGCTCGGCACCCAGAGTTGGCGATTGGCCTGGAACCGACTGTTCGGCAAGGCCCAAAATCCTGGTGGCGCCATCTTCCGAGCAGTGCCCAGCCGAGATGATGGCATCTTCGCCCTCTGCGGTCCACGCGGTGAATCCGAGCGAGCAGACGGTCGACTTACTAGTAGGTGCGCCGGACTTGTCCATTGCGTAACCCAAGGCGCCGTAAATATCCTCTGCGGCGGTGGTCTTGGCAACACCCGAGCTTTCTACACCGTCAACGTGCGTAGCTTCGCTGACGAACTGCTCAACGGTCAGCTTCTCAGGCAGGGAGCCAGCGGACTTGGACTTCAGGTCGTCCGCAGCTTCCTTCTCGTCGAAGCCCTTTGCATAGATCTTCAAGCCATCGTTGGTCTGAAGGATAGCGGTGATGCGCTTCAGTTCCTTCGGCTCGATGTTGGCCAAGAGCTCGGTGTAGACCTTGTCTACGGTCTTGACCTGCGAGTCAACTTCGGTCACCACGATAGGAGCCGGAGCTGCACTGGCCTGGACGATCTCCTTGGCCTTGGCAGCGTCCTTCTTGCTTACGGTGATCTCGGCTTTGCCGTCCTTCACCGAGGCAGTGGCGTCAATGCCTTTCGCATTCAGTTCGTCGCGGACTTTGGAAGCAGCGTCGCTGGTCTCCCCGTCCTTGACGTACTCTTCAACGGACTTATTGAGGTCCTTCTCAATAGCCTTGTCGAGCCCCTCGGTGTCCAGAGCGGTTTCGCTGGCCAAAGGCTTCTCGCTTGCCGTAGCGGACGCAGACGGCGATTCGGAGGCCGTTGGCGCCGCTGCGGCAGGCATGAAGCTAGAGCCGACCACCAAGGCGGTCGCGGCTGCTGCAACGATGCCGCGTTGCGCAGTCTTCTTTTTTGGATGTGGCATTAATGCTTCTCCCAGATTTATGGTGCGAGTGCCCGCGCGTCCCCTTACCTAAGGGCGCGCGCGTAAGCACAGGTGTTGTTACCAAAATGAAACAATACTTGGTTCCGACACAGCTTTTCAACCATCGAATCCAACAAAAATATAAATTCCAGAACCCGTTTCACCTAGTCAAATAGCTCTACCCTCATCGAGCTTGGTTACAACTTACGTGCCAGTAGTATTGGTTTAAGATTGGACTTCTCTTTCTAATCCCTAGTCAGCTTGGTGGATCCTGAGTGTTGTCGCGAAATTTACACACGAATTGCACAGCAAATCGGGTGGGATGGAAATCCATCCGAATTAATTCCATTAACCTAGAAAAATAGCGCCAGATGGGTAGTTCTACCCATCTGGCGCTATCAAAATCGCCGGTTGCTACGGCGTGTCACCTGATTACTGAACGCTGATCGAGCGGCCAAATCACCTCGGTCGCTTTGCCGGTGACGCGCTCGACGCTGATCATTCCGCCGCCGCTTGCGCCCAGCAATGCCCGCGAATCCTTGGAAGTGGAGCGGTGATCGCCCATGACCCACAAGCGGCCAACTGGCACTTCTACGGAAAATTTCTGGTCGCTCGGAGCATCCCCGGCGAAGATATACTGCTCGTCTGCAGGCTCGCCGTTGACGAGCAGTCGCCCATCAGCGCTGCAGCATTCCACGGTGTCTCCCCCAACGCCAATGACGCGCTTGACGTACTTATTGCTGCTCCCGGTGAGGCTGAACGCCCCCAGCAGATCATCAGCGAAGCTGGCCTTGGCGTAGGGCAGGAACGAGCCGCGGCCATCGAAGACGATGATGTCTCCGCGTTGCGGTTCGGCATCCGAGTAAGCGCGGCGATCTACGGCGATGCTCTGGCCAGGATTGAGCGTGGATTCCATGGAGTTGGACTCGATATGGAAGACGTCGATCAGGGTGGCGCGAATGACGATGGTGGCCAGCAGACCAAGAATGATGGCGAGTACAGCGAAGCGCCAGACCCATGAAAAGGCCCGGCGCTTCATTGTTGCCCGCTCAGTGCGTGCAATCCGGTTCATTGAAGAACGCAGATTACTTCTTTGCGCTGAAGTCGCGCTTCTCGCGGATGCGAGCAGCCTTGCCGTGACGATCGCGCATGTAGTACAGCTTTGCACGACGAACGTCACCCTTGGTCACAACCTCAATCTTTTCGATGATTGGGGAGTGAACTGGGAAGGTACGCTCAACACCGGTGCCGAAGGAAACCTTGCGAACGGTGAAGGTCTCGCCAACACCCTGGCCCTGGCGACCAAGGACGTAGCCCTGGAAGACCTGAACACGGGAGTTCTTGCCTTCGATGATGTTGACGTGAACCTTCAGGGTGTCGCCTGGGCCGAAGGCTGGAACGTCGGAGCGCAGCGAGGCTGCGTTAACAGAGTCAAGAATATGCATAGTGCATCTCCTAGGATCAATGCCGCAGGTCACCGAATCCTCGTAGCGGGGCCCGACACCGGTCGAAACCAGTGAAATCCCCGGAACGTTGTACCACCGATTGCCTCTAGCAAACGGTGCGGTGGTCTTCTGTGGCTCGAACTTCCCCCTGCGGCAGGAGTCGAACAAAAACACACCAAGAAACAATTATGCCGTATCCGCGAAGCCGATGCGAGTTTGCCCGAAATGGCTTTCGAGTGATTTTGGACTCTTAGTCGCTCTCGGTGCCAGCGCCGGTAGCCCAGTCCAATTCGGACTTGGGGGTTATGGCACCGTCAACGAGCGCGAATCCGCTGTGCCATAGGGCATCGCGGTCCCTGCGGTTCAGGCTCTCGGCATCCAGCTGCGTGATCAGGTCGGGGCGACGCTCTGCGGTGCGCTTGATCTGCTCATCGCGGCGGAACCGTCCCACCCGCTGGTGATTGCCACCGAGCAGCACCTCGGGGACATCGCGGCCGCGCCAGGAGGCCGGCTTGGTGTACACCGGGTATTCCAGCAGAACATCCGAGTGGGATTCTTCTACCAGCGATTCCGGGTTGCCGATGACTCCTGGGATCAGCCGGGCGATGGCTTCCACCATCACCATCACGGCCACTTCTCCCCCGTTGAGCACGTAATCGCCGATGGATACGGGGATGACGTTGAAGTTCTCGTGCGCGTATTCGATGACGCGCTCATCGATGCCTTCATAGCGGCCGCAGGCGAAGACCAGATGCTCTTCCTCGGCAAGGTCGTAGGCCATCTGCTGGTTGAAGACGGCGCCTGCAGGCGAAGGGACAATCAGGGTTGGCTTGGGGCCGCCAGCATCGGCTGGGCGCACCGCGTCCAGTGCCTGTCCCCATGGTTCCGGCATCATCACCATGCCGGCGCCGCCACCGTACGGGGTGTCGTCGACCTTGCGATGCTTGTCGGCAGTGAAGTCGCGCAGGTTGGTGACGTTCAGATCCAAGATGCCGTCTTCGGCGGCGCGGCCGATCAGCGAAAGCGAGAGTGGCTGGAGGTACTCAGGGAAAATCGAGATGACGTCAAGACGCATGGCTTACTTTTGTCCCTCTTCGTCGCTGCCGTCTTCATCGCTGTTCAAGGTCAGCAGGCCTGCCGGCGGGGTAATGACTACGATGCCGGCTTCCGGATCGATCTCCGGGACGAATTCGTCGACGAACGGGAGGTAGATCTCCTGGCCGTCAGCGTCTTCGAAGACCAGCAGGTCCTGGGCGGGATTGGTGCGCAGTGCGGTGATGGTACCGACCTGCTCGCCATCGAGCATGACCTTCAGGTCCAGCAGTTCATGCTCGTACCATTCGTCCGAGTCGTCTTCCGGCTGATCGGAAACTTCAATCTCAAGGCGCGCGCCGCGCAGGGTTTCAGCCTGGTTGCGGTCGGCGATTTCCTTGAAGGAGAGCAGCAGGATGGTCTTGTTCCAGCGCGCATTGGCGATGGTCAGCGTCTTGACCGGGCCGTCGACGACGATGAGTTCTTCGCCAGCGGTGAAGCGCTCTTCCGGGGTGTCGGTCATGACCTGGGCGGTGACTTCGCCACGGATGCCGTGGGGCTTGCCGATGCGGGCAACCTGCAATCGCATAGTCTGCTGCTCTTTCTGCACTGTGTTCCGTGGCGTGTGCCGGGAGACTGGAATGGAAATTCTAGGGGTAAACACGAAAGGAGTTTCCGTCACTAGTTAGGACGGAAACTCCTTTCGTTTCGAAGCCAACTTAAAAGCCAGACCTCTAAGTTGCTTAGCCTCGGCGACGGTCGGTGTCGATTACATCGACACGTACCGGCTCCTTGGCCAACGCTGCCATTACGGTGCGCAGTGCTCGTGCGGTGCGTCCCTGGCGTCCGATCACACGACCTAGATCCTCAGGGTTCACACGTACTTCGAGCAGGTCGCCGCGGCGGGTGGACTTCAAGGCGACCTTGACGTCTTCCGGTTCCTCGACAACCCCGCGTACCAGGTGGTCTAGCGCGTCAACGAGCACTGTTACTCAGCCTCGGTAGCTTCGGCCTCTGCCTCTTCAGCAGCTGGCTTTTCAGCCTTCTTGGTGATTGCCTCTGGGAGGATCACCGAACCCTTGTCAGGAGCAACGAATGCTGGCTTAGGCTCGGCAACCTTGTAGGTGCCTTCCTGGCCATCGATGCCCTTGAACTTCTGCCAGTCACCGGTGATCTTCAGCAGTGCGTGTACCTGCTCGGTTGGCTGAGCGCCAACGGACAGCCAGTACTGTGCACGATCCGAATCGATCTCGATAACCGATGGGTTCTCGGTTGGGTGGTACTTGCCGATCTCCTCGATGGCACGGCCATCGCGCTTAGCGCGCGAGTCCATGACGACAACGCGGTAGAAAGGTGCGCGCATCTTACCGAAGCGCTTCAGACGAATCTTTACGGCCACTTTTGTGGTCTCCTGTTTCTCAACATGGTCGAATCCAATTTTTAGCACCTGTGGGGCAGGCCTTACTGGTCGGATTCTAAAAGGACAGGACTCATAGCGGAGAGAGGGGCCACTGCGAATCGAGTACCCTGCAATTATGCCAGAGAGCGTGCGCGGTGGCCAACTCTAATTGGCCCCGCGCGTCGGGCGAAGATCATGAGCTTGCTCACCCTGGGGCCTGCGCCCAGCTGCAGCTTCTAGCATTGAGTGCATGACCGTTGCTTCCGCCTTGCTGGGTTTCAGTATAGTTGCCGCCCTGATGACGTTGATTCCGGGTGTCGATACCGCGCTGATCCTGCGATCGGCCATTGCCCGGGGACGCGGTGAAGCGCTGCTGGCGGCGCTGGGGATCTGCACGGGAGTATTCGTTTGGGGTGTGGCCGCGGCCGCGGGAGCTTCGGCAATTCTGGCCGCCTCATCCCTGGCCTACCAGGTGCTGGCCTATGCCGGCGCAGCCTATCTGGTGTTCCTGGGCGGGCAGATGATCCATCGGAGCCTGCGGGGCAAGCAGTTGGCCACGATCCATGTCCCGGTATCGCACAGCAGGTATCGAACCTACCTGACCGGGCTGGTGACCAACGTGCTGAACCCGAAGATCGGCGTCTTCTATATCGCCGCGATCCCGCAGTTCACCCCGGCGGGCACCAACGCCCTATTCATGGGCATGGGGCTATCGGCGGTGCATGTTGCACTGACCCTGGTGTGGGCAGTGGCCTTGGTATACGGGGTTCGGATCGCTGGCCGCTGGCTGGGCTCCGCGAAGTCGGTGTCCTGGATGGACCGGATCACCGGGACAGTGCTGATCGGGTTCGGACTGAAAGTTGCGCTCTCGCGCCCATAGCATCTTGGCCACGCCGGCAGGTGCAGCAGTTCGCGGCTCCGGGTGCTCAGGCGGCCACCGGAACACTGTTTCTTCGCGGTACCTGCATCGGGTCCAGGTGCTTGGGCAGCAGGATGTGAGCCAGTCCCCCAACGGTAACCAGGGTCAGCAATCCTGCATGAATGGCATGGTGGTGCCTCCGACACAGGCAGCTGCCATTGCGCGATGAAGTGCACCCGCCACGTTCCCACCAGTTGTCGTGATGGTATTCGAGCATTTCAGGCGGTGCGGTGCATCCCGGGACGATGCATCCGCGGTCGCGGGCGAAAATTGCGCGCTTCATTGCATCCGTGAAGAAGCGTTCCTTGCGTCCTACATCCAGCGGTTGCCCATCGGGTCCGAAGACCACCCGGTAGATCTCGCCTTGGCAGATCAGCTGTGCGGTGTCCGCGGAATCGAGTTTCACCCCGTGGTCGGAGGTGGCGCGAAGCTTGGCCGGATCGCCAAGATCCTGCGGATCGCGCAACTGGATATGGATGCCGATCCTTGGAATGATTCCATTGGGCGCGGCACCTGCCGTGCGCGCTCTCAGCGCGGCCAATAGTGCGTTGAGCCGGCGCTGGGCCACCGGAACCTCCCCATAGCCAAGCAGCAGGGACGTTTGGAGGCCTTCACCTGCTCGGCCTGCGCCGCGCGTTTCCTGCTCATCAACAAGCTTGTCAGGTTGTTGCTGCGCTCCGGACAAGGATTCTTCCTCCCCGTGCCCGTCCTGGGCCCATGGCGGTGGTGGTTCCTTGCTGCTGAACAGGTCGTCGGTGGCTGATTGCCCGGCATTTGCCCCGGGATCCGCTTCCTGCTGGTCCTCTGAGGCGTTCTGGCCATCATCAGGGGCAGCGCCTGAACCGGATTTGGCGGCACGGGCGGCTTTGCCTGCCTTGGTACGCGGGTTATCGGCCTGGGCCAGGGTGGAGCGGAATTCCTCGCGCTGGGTCCCGGCGATGTAGAGCTCGTACTTGTCGCAGTCGCCCACGGTGCCTCGCGGATAGATGCCGGGTGCCGGGTTCCTGGTTTGCTTGCGGGCCTTGCGCTCAGCGGAAAGCATTGCCGCGAGCTGGGTCTCGCGGGTGGCACGGTCAGGTTCCTGCAGCAGGGCCGCGGCTTGGTGATCGAGCAGCTGGCCCTGTTCATTGCGGGCGGACGATTCCAGCGGCCGGCCTTGGAAGCTCGTGTCAGCCGGCTCGAATTTGTCCAGTGCGCGGGCCGTGCGGGCAATCAGCCGCGGGTCCAGGTCCGGCGCTTCGGCGTAGAGCCTGGCCAGCTGGGACAAGCGCGGCGCGGCGGTGCTGCCATCCATGAGGCGCCGGGCGATGAGCAGGTGCGCGTCATTCACCCGGTGCTGCCCCTCATGGGCGTTGATCCCCAGCCAGCTGGCCAGGAAGTCGCCGGTGTTCTGGTAGTGGGCGCGGCCTGAATGCTGGCGGGCGGGGCGGTCGTAGCTGGTCCGCGATGCGGAAATGGCCGCCAGCTCATCGTCTTCCAGCAGGTGGGCGCCGGTTGATTCGAGATGGATAGCGCAGTGCAATTGCTCCCGCAGGGTGTAGCGGTAGAGCGTTTCAATCAGCCGTGCATGCCCCGCCGCCACCCGCGGGTCATCGGACTCGCGCAGGGTGCAGGAGAGCTTGGCCAGCAGCGCGCAGCAGGAAGCCATCAGCTCAAGGAGCACTTGGATCGCTCCGCGCGGGAGCGACCCGGTGATGGATTCGCGCAGGATCTGGATCGCTGCGGCTAGCTGGTGGATGCCCATGGACCCATCATGGGCGCGGCCAGAGGCCCGAGCTGGCAGCCATCGCCAACTGTGGATAAACCGCTAGCCGCGTTGGCGGACCTTGGATTGGCGGATGACCAGGAAGATCAGGTACGGGGCGCCAATCACCGCGGTGGCCACCCCGGCGGGCAGGATCACCGGGAAAGCCCGGGCCGCAACCAGGTCGGCCAGCAGCACGAAGATCGCCCCGATCAGCGCGGCATGGGGCACCGGCGGGATGGTGCCGCGGGCCACCAGCCGCGCGGCATGCCCGCTGGCCAGCGCAACGAAGGCCAGCGGCCCGGCGATCACGGTCGCGGCGATGGCCAGCAGCGAGGCGAGGCCGAGCATCAGGACCCGGTCGCGCCCCAGGTTCATGCCCAGCGCGCGGGAGGTATCCGAATCCAGCGCCAGCACCTCGCGCTGGTTGCGCAGCAGCGCGGCCGCGGCCAGTCCCAGCGCGATGACCGCCGGCGCGAAGGCCAGGTCGGCCCAGGAGATCGCGTTGATGGTCCCGGCCAGCCAGGTCAGCGCCTGCTGGGCGTTGTAGATTTCTCCCAGGGTCAGCATCCAGGAGGTCAGTGCGGCGCACAGCCCGGAAAAGCCCAGGCCCACCAGCACCAGCCGGTTGCTTTCCAGGGAACTGTGCCAGACCAGCGCGAAGACCAGGGCGGAGACCAGCAAGCCGCCCAAGGTGGCGGCAATGGGCAGCCCGTAGTGCACCAGCAGTTCCGAACGCCCGCCGGCGTGCACGCTCAGGGCCAGCACGGCCACTGCGCCCAGGGCCGCGCCGTTGGTCACCCCGAGGATGTCGGGGCTGGCCAGCGGGTTGCGCGCCACGTTCTGGGTCAGCGCCCCGGCCACTCCGAAGCCGGCCCCGGCCAGCACCGCAGCCACGCTGCGCGGCAGCCGGAACTCGATGATCGACAGCTCGGTGCGCGGATCCGGGGCCGCGCCGAAGAGCGTGGCCACCACATCGCCCAGCGCGATCGGGGTGCCCCCGATGGCCAGGTGCAGGCAGAAGGCCGCGAGGGCCACGGCCAGCAGGATCAGGCCGGTAGCCACAGCGCGCCGGGCGCGCACCGCGGAAGCGGGGGTGCGGATCGCCGGGGCGCTCATACGGTGACCGCCTTGCGGCGCCGGGCCACGTAGATGAAGAAGGGCGCGCCGAGCAGCGCGATGACCACGCCCACGGGCAGTTCCCCGGGGCGGGCCAGCATGCGGCCGAGCACATCGGCCACGCACAGCAGCAGCGCGCCGCACAGGGCCGAGCCGGGAATCACCCAGCGGTAGTCGGCGCCGAAGATGCGCCGCGAAATATGCGGTACCAGCAGGCCCAGGAAGGCGATCGGCCCGGCCAGGGTGACCGCCAGCCCGGACAGTGCCACGATCGCCGCCAGCCCCAGCCCGCGGGCATGCAGGGCGGTGACCCCGAGGCTGCGGGCGGAATCCTCGCCCAGGGTCAGCGCGTTCAGCCCGCGGGCATTGGCCAGCGCCAGCACGGTACCGGCCACCAGCAGCGGCCACAGCGACAAGAAGGATTCGTAGCCTTGGACCACGGAGCCGACCTGCCAGAAGCGCAGGGTTTCCAGGGCGGCCTCGCTGAGCAGCACGATGGCCGACACCACTCCGGCGCAGAGCGCGGTGACCGCGGCGCCCACCAGCAGCAAGGTGATGGGCGATCCCCCGCGCCCGTCGATGCGCCCGATGCCGAAGACCACCAGGGCCGCCAGCAGCGCTCCGCCCAGGGCCAGCAGCGCCTGGGTCCACGCCGGCAGCGGGCCGGTGAAAGCGGCGACCGAGACGATGGCCAGGGCCGCGCCCTGGTTGATGCCCAGCAGGCCGGGTTCGGCTATCGGGTTGCGGGTGTGGCCCTGGATCAGCGTGCCGGCCATGCCCAAAGCGGCGCCGGCGGCCAGCGCGGTAACGGTGCGCGGCCAGCGGATCTCGCGAATGGCGATGTCGCTGACCTGGCCGTCGGGGGCCAGCAGCGCGTGGCGCAGCTCGGCGAAGCTGGAGGTGGTGCTGCCGATCCACAGGCTGAGCCCGATGGCGGCGCCCACGCCGGCGGCCAGGGCCAGCAGCGAGCTGATGCGCGAAGTGGTGCGGTCGATGGTCGGTGGCCTTTCTCGGGCCGCGGAGTGCGCGGCGGGTGCGTGCAGGATATGCGAAGCAATGATGTCGCAGGACCTTGACCAGGACGGCCGGATCCATGCTACTGTTCTTCTCGCGCGCTAAGCTTACCCTTGCCTAAGTGGGGCAAGCAAAAATACATCATGCGCTAATTAGTCAATCACCTTCATGGAAAGCACTCGCATGCACACTCCCCGCATTCTCGCCCTGAGCGCCGCCCTGGCCGCGGCCGCCCTGGCCCTGTCCTCCTGCGCCAGCTCCTCCCCGAGCACCGAGCCGGCAGAAACCGCCGCCACCGCGGAAGCCGATTCCAGCTTCCCGGCGGCCATCAAGCACTTCCGCGGCACCACCGAGCTGGCCGAACGCCCGCTGCGCGTCGCCGCACTGGACCCTTCCTACGTGGATGCCGCCATGCTGCTGGGAGCCGAGCTGGTGGCCTACACCGAATACCGCAAGGGCAACAATCCCTTCCCCGAGTACCTCGGGGACATCACCGAGCTGACCGACGAAGCCGTGAACGTCGGCACCATCACCGAACCGGATCTGGAAAAGCTGCTGGCCACCGAGCCGGACGTGATCATCTCCGCCGACGTGCGCCAGGGCGCCATGTACGACCAGCTGAACAAGATCGCCCCGACCATCTTCTCCGAGTCCACCGGACCAACCTGGAAGGAAAACGTGGTGCTGCTGGGCGAGGCCTTGGGCAAGAAGGAGCAGGCGGAAACGGCCGTGGCTGATTACGAGGCCCGCGCCGCCGCGGTGGGCAAGGAAATCCTGGCAAAGAAGCCCGAGACCACTTACTCGCTGGTGCGTTTCGCCGGCGAGGACACCGCGCGCCTGTACGCCACCGATTCGTTCATCGGCGAGATCATGGTGGACATGGGCATTCCGCGCCCGGAGGATGCCCCGGATACCACCGAGTCGATCTTCGTTCCGCTGTCGCCGGAGGAAATCCTGAAGGCCGACGCCGAAGTGATCTTCCAGTCCACCTGGGCCCCGGAAGGCGCCGAGGGCGACGCGTCGCGCGCCCAGGAAGACAAGTTCACCTCCAACCCGTTGTGGGAGAAGCTGGAAGGCGAGGTCATGCAGGTCGACGACTCGGTCTTCCTCTCCTCGGTGTCGCTGCAGGGCGCCCACGAGGTCATCACCCAGGTCGCCGAGCACTTCGAGGTCGACCCGCAGCTGCCCTAAGCGGCACCCGGAAAACCGGCAATTAAAATACTCGAGTCCCTGCCCGGCGTCGTTCGCCGTAGGCAGGGACTCGATTCATTTACCGGCTCCGCGCGCGGGAACCGGTGCCAATCAGTGGTTATCTGGCAGCTTTGCGCACCGGATCGACAGCGACCTCCGCGTGCTTCAGCCGCTTCTCAGCGCGCTTTTCCTTGATGCTCTTGCCTGGTTTTTTCGCTTCGCCCTTGCGTGGGGATTTGCTCGACATGACGTGCCGTCCTTTACCGGAGACGCGCTGCGCCTCCAACAAGTGTGGGGAGAGTACCCCATAACCTGAACCATAGGAAGTTTCGCACCGAAGAGCAAGGGCTGGAGCCTTCCCGGCGATTCTCCCACGGCGTTCGGCGAGCGCCATGGCGTTTTCGAAGATACATTCGAATCCGCGTTGGCCGCCTCTGCGGCCACTGGGCCATCCCTGCGGTGCAGGCCAGGGAAATCGAGGACGACACGACTGCGTCTTCCCAGCGCCCGCCTAGCTTCACCGCGTAGTCTGGAATGTGGCGCGAGGAACTGCATATCCTCGCGCGAAATTAACTTTGCCGTGGTCAAACTAAGGATCATTCTCCGTGGATATCAGGGAACAGCAGTTGGACGCCTACATGGTCACGTGGAAGCTTGAGCGCGAATTCGGCGGGATGACCACCGTCTGCACCCAGCGCGCGGCCGCTTTCGCCCAGCGGCACGGTTCTGCCGCGGTGGTGACCTTCGGCCCCAACGAACAGCTCCCGCAGATCGTCGAGGAACTCGTCGCGCGCGGCAAGCTTTCGCCCAAGGTCCGGGTGCTCAATCCCTACCTCCACCTGGCGGACCATGACCTGCAGCCGCAGACCAGCATCCCCGAGCGGAAGGCCGAACCGGGCTGCCTGGACTTCACGGTACGCAAGTCCGTCCACCACCCTGGCCAGGACGCCGCCTTGTTCTGCGAGCACAGCGTTGCCGGCCCCGAAGGCGGGATCAAGAAGACCACGTACTACCGGGCCGATGGCACCGCCTTCTTGTCCGATATGAAGTTCCACGACGGGAAGGCCCGCCGCATCGTTGAGGCTTTTGACCGCAGCGGAACCCTGGTGGCCCGCTTCCCCAGCGCGGCGTCGTTCTACCGCCATTGGCTGTCGCAGATCGTCGACCACCCGAACTCCTTGGTGGTCATCGACAGCAAGTACACCGCGGCCATGCTCGCTTCCTGGAAACCGGTGCACGTGCCCAAGGTGTTCGCGTTCCACAGCATCCATGTGGCCAAGGGGCAGGACCTTGCCAGCGGCCAGCTCTCCAAGGGCCACGGGCCCATCATCGAAGAACGCTCCAACTGGGATGCCTTCGTCTTCCTGACCCACGCCCAGCGCCAGGCCTATGTCGACCGCTTCGGCGAAGCCGACTCGGCATTCGTCATTCCCAACCCGCTGAACCCGTCCACCGTGCAACCGCCGGTACCGGCACGCAGCTCGACCAGCCTGATCGTGGCCGGCTCGCTGACCCCCAACAAGAACGTAGCCGCCGCCCTGGATGTCCTCCACGAGCTGGCTCTTCGCGGCAAGCGGCCAACCCTGCACATTGTCGGCCAGGGCAGCGAATGCGACGCGCTAGCGGAACGGGCCGCCGAGCTGGGCCTGCGCGAGTCGGTGATCTTCCACGGCTACTCCGACCAGCTCCCCCGGCACTTCGCTTCCTGCACGGCGCAATTATTCACCTCGACCAACGAGGGCCAAGCCCTGGTCATCCTTGAAGCCCAGGCCCAGGGATGCATCCCGGTCTCCTTCGACATCAACTTCGGGCCAGCCGACAGCATCACCGATGGGCATAACGGCTTCCTGGTCCGCCATGGCGATTTCCAGGCCATGGCCGACCGGGTGCAGCAGCTCATGGACGATCCCGCCCTGGCCGCCCGGATGTCGCAGCAGGCCCGCACATTTGCCAGCGAGTACCAAGCTCGCGATCTAGTCTCACTTTGGGAGGACACCATGTCCATAGCGAAGATGCTCAAGAAGCTCGGCGCGAAGAACCGCGTCCCGCATTTCGAAGCAAAACTGCGGGGCGTCGACTTCCCCGACGGCCAGGGATTGCAGGTGCGGGTGGAGCATCGGGCCCACGTCGAAGACCTGCCCGAACCGGCAACCTTCGAGCTGGTCTTCGTCAATCGGGACAGCAAGGAAGAAATCGCGGCCGTGGCCAGCAGCAGTGTGGACGAGCAGCTGGCGGTCTTCGATGTGGAGCCGCAGCTCTTGGGCGAGACCCAGGAACAGGATGCGGCGGTGGACGTGAACCTGCGCCTGCGCGTGGGCAAGGCCATGGAAATGAAGCGCCTGGGTCTGCCCGAAACAATGATCCTGCCGTACTTCACCACGCACAAGAACCTCTCCTTCCGCCCCAAGCAGTAGCCGGGCAGCAGCTCGCATCCAGCGCGCGTTCGGGACTTGCTGACAATTCTCCAAGTCCGGTCCCATAAAGTCGATCGCATGCGAATTCAGATGTCCCAACTGCGACCGCTGCTCAAAAGCCACCGGATCCTGATGACGGTTCCGGGCATGAAGGATTTCCAGGACACCGGAAGCACCTGCAATCCCGAGGCGTGGATCAGCTACCAGGAAGACCTCGCGCTGGATCCCTACACCACCTTCTGGGGAACCAGCGGAACAGCCCTTCCGCGCATGGGCGCGTTCTCCTACACCCATTCAAAGCTCAACAAGGCCATCAGCGTCGGACGGTTCACCTCGATCGCCAAGGGCATGACTGTCATGGGAGCCAAGCACCCCCTGGAGTGGGCATCGACCAGCCCGGTGTTCTACAACCAGCGGCTGCTGATGCGCACCTACGCGGCCGATCACGGCGCGGAACTGGGGACGACGAAGTACGGCTACACGCCGGGGAAGATCTCCATCGGCAACGATGTATGGATCGGCGAAAAGGTCACGCTGGGCCATGGGGTCGCCATCGGCGACGGCGCGGTCATCGCCTCGAATTCCGTAGTCACCAGCGACGTCGAGCCGTACACCGTGGTCGGCGGCCTGCCGGCCAAGAAGATCCGCGACCGCTTCGATGCGCCGACCGTCCAGGCCCTCCAGGCATCGCAGTGGTGGCAGTACGCCCCGGAGAACCTGACCCACCTGGACGTGGCCAACCCGGCCGCCTTCGCCCAGCAGGTGCTCGAGCAGGCCGGGGCAGGGAATGTGCGGCCATTCCGGACGCGTCCATTGACCGCCAAGACCATTGCCGAGCACCTGGAGGCCCTGGGCACCGGAACCGGGTGAAGACAGGAAGTGCCCCCGGGCGCTCGCCGATTCGGCGAGCGCCCGGGGGCACTAAAGCCTCTGGGCGTTGGATCCGCGTTAGCCTACGGCGACGCGCAGTTCGTTGTTCCACGGGTCCCGGAAGCGAAGTTCGGCTCCGGTGTGGTGGTTTGCCACCTTGGCGTAGGCCAGCCGCTCGGCCAGCTTGCCCACTTCTTCTTCGGTCGGGACGTTGATCAGCACTTCACCCAGCCCCAGCGTGTCCTTGCGCGGGCCGGCTCCGCGCGAGTTCCAGACGTTCATGGCCATATGGTGGTGGTACCCGCCAGCCGAGACGAACAGTGCCTGCTCGCCCAGGGTGGTGGTTTCGTCAAAGCCCAGGGTGCTGACGTAGAACTGGCGGGCGGTTGCGACATCGCCCACCTGCAGGTGCACGTGGCCTACATCCGCGGCGGCCTTGCGCTGTCCGGCAATGGACTGCTCGGTCAGGTGCTCATTGAGGAACTTGTTCGGATCCAGGTAGATGGTGTCCATGGCCACCTCGCCGCCGCTCCAGCTCCAGGTATCGCGCGGGCGGTCCCAGTACAGCTCGATGCCGTTGCCCTCCGGGTCGGTGAAGTAGAACGCTTCGGATACCAGGTGATCGGAGCTGCCCACGAAGCGGCTCTGGTCGAACTGGGCTGCCGACAGGACGGTCGCAGCCAGATCAGCCTTGGTGTCGAAGAGCAGCGCGGTATGGAACAGGCCCGCTTCGTTGCGCGACGGGAGCTGCAGTCCTGGCGCGTTCTGCAGGTTGACCAGTTCCTGGGTACCGCGGCCCAGGCGGGTGCCTTCGGCTGATTCGGCCAGCACTTCAAGGCCCAGGGCCTTCTGGTAGTACTCGCTCATGGTTTTCATGTCGCCGACCTTGAGCTGGACTGCGTTCATGTGGGTGGTGGCCGCTAGTTTGTCTTGCTGGAGTACTGACATGGCAAGCTCCTTTTCCAAGTGCATCGATTCCCTATTGATTAACAGCCTATCGCAAATTACTTGATGCTTCAATGAAATTGGGATGTTCAGCCGATCACAGCGAATTCGGTTCCGGGATGGCATTAGCCTCCCCTGCTCGCACACCAAGAACCCCGCTGCCAAAACTACGAAGGCCATCCGGATTTCCTTGCGGCAGCAAGGTCGCTGCTTGCCTGCGCCATGGCGCTTACCAGCGGTGGCGGATCAGAGAATCACGGTACGGCTCCGGGTTGCCGATGGCGACACCATGGATGCCAGGGCGGCGGGCGCAGAAACTCGAGTCCAGCTGCTGAACATCGACATCCCCGAAGCCATTCACCCGGGCAATGGGGTCAAATGCCTCGGGCCAGCGGCTGCCGAATATCTTGAGCACGCCCTGCCGGCAGGACAAAGAGTCAGCTTGGGATTACAACGTGCCCTGCACGGACCATGCGTGCCGGACCCTTGCAGCCGTCCATGGAAGCGATCTGCCCATCAATAGAGATATCGCCCGCACGTTCCCCTCGAAGCGCCGCGATAACGCGCGCTTGCCAGGCGGCCGTGTGATTAAAACCGATCAGTAATGATATCTGGCCTGCAGGATTGCCACCGCGCGATCATCGGCAATATAGACCAGTCAATTAGCTTCATCAATGCGGCGCAACCACGCGCCAGCCAGGGTACGCCTCAACAGTTCAGGCTTGCCAATACCCTCAAATGGGTCACAGCGCAGCACAGCCTCAATCAACGCATGGACACGCCTGAGCGTTTTGCGATCTTGGGTCTGCCAGTGGAAATAGTCTTCACAGCCGGCAGCCGTCCAGGTCAGCAGTCTTTCACTCAGGGATCAATAGGTCCACGCTCGGACACTTGGCTACCGCGTACTGCTTCCAGCGAAGCAAGCAGGCGGAGCGCATTCCTCGGCGAGCGCAGAAGGTAGCTCGTTTCCACCAGAGAGTCATACTCATCTTTTGACATGAGGACTGCAGATCCGCGCTTTGACAAGATCTCCACTTCGGCATGGTCAAGATTGACTCGTTCGATCAAGCCGAAAAGATCGCGGCGCGCCTCACTCGCTGTGATTGCCATGCCCCTCCTTGGTCAGTACTGGATATGGTACAACTTCTAGCCGTCTTCGAGAGACTCTATCCCCCAGTGCAACCCGATCCCTGTTTCCATGGGGCATCGCAGTTGATACTCAGATTTCACGGAAAATGGGCTGCCCGGACAAAGCCGCTTGGCTTTAACCATGGGTCACCCAGTCCCATTTCTTGGTCGGCACTTAATAGAGGATAGGTCTGGACTGCTCGTGGATCCAGATCAATCAACAGCACGTTTCTACCCGCTTCAACTACTCCGGTCGCAAGCGAAACCGCTGATGCGACAACAATGGAACAGGCAGACGAGCTCGCCGATCAGGCAGATTCCACAGCGGCCCCGGGCCACACTGCAGCCACTGCACTCCATGCCAGTTCCCCGGCGTACGGGTTGCATCCGCGAGGATCGGTAAAACCACTGCCCTGGAAATGCAGCATTAACAGCCCTGGTCGAAGACCTCAAGGCCAGAAACGACGAAGCCTGCGTCCGGGCAGTCGGACCCCAGAAATAATGCAAGGCCACACGCCGCCGCTGCAGACGGGATATCGGGAATAAACTGCTAGCTGGGCTCTGGTCACCGCGCAACCAGGGACCGGGAGTCAGTCCGACTTTGCACAGTCATCATGGGGTGGCCCGGTTTTATATCGGTGGCGATCTTCCACTCGCTAGGACTTCCAAGTATATTGGCTGGTGATCCACCTCACCTTGGGTTTTGGTGGTTTACCCAGAGCTACGGAAGGTTAGTTGTGAGCGTTACCGAAGAATTCAGAGCAGCCCGTGACCGTCTCCTGGAGCTAAGGGAGGATTACCACCAGGCTCGCGCCGAGTTCGCATGGCCGGAATTCACCCATTTCAATTTCGGCTTCGACTGGTTCGACCACGTTGCCCGGGATCCGCAGCGCTCCGAGCGCCCAGCACTGGTCATCGCCGAATCCGACGGCAGCTGCACCCAGCGGACCTGGGCCGAACTATCAACCCGGTCCACCCAACTTGCGCGCTGGCTCAGCGACCAGGGCATCAAGCGCGGGGATTCAATCGCCATCATGCTGGGCAACCAGGTCGAGCTTTGGGAGTCGATGCTGGCAGGCATCAAGCTGGGTGCGGTCATGGTCCCGTGCACCACGCAGCTGATGCCCACCGATCTGGCCGACCGCATTGCCCGCGGCCATATCCAATGGGTCATCACCAACGAGGGCGAAATCCCCAAGTTCGAATCGGTGCCGGGCGATTACACGCTGATCCAGATCGGCGGGCAGCCGCCGGCTGGCATCCTCGACTACTCCCAGTCGTCCGCGGCAGAAGTGGCCTTCGCACTGGAGCATCCGACCCGCGCCGATGAAACGCTGCTGCGCTATTTCACCTCCGGCACCACCTCGAAGGCCAAGCTGGTCGAGCATACGCATACCTCGTATCCGGTCGGGCACTTGAGCACGATGTTCTGGATCGGCCTCGAACCAGGCGATGTCCACCTGAACGTCGCCTCGCCTGGCTGGGCAAAGCACGCGTGGTCCAACTTCTTCACCCCGTGGATCGCCGAAGCGACGGTCTTCATCTACAACTACGACCGCTTCGACCCAGTGGCCCTGATGAACCAGATGGACGCCCGGCAGGTCACCAGCTTCTGCGCGCCACCGACGGTCTGGCGCCTGCTCATCCAGGCCGACCTCGGTGCGCTGGAGCATCCCCCGCAGAAACTGGTCTCGGCCGGCGAGCCGCTGAACGCAGAGGTCATCGACCAGGTCCACAAGGCCTGGGGGCAGGTGATCCGCGACGGGTTCGGGCAGACCGAAACCACGGTGCAGATCGCCAATCCCCCGGCGGAGCCCATCACCATCGGCGCCATGGGACGCCCGATGCCCGGCTACGAGATCGTGCTGCGCGATCCAGCCACCGGGGAAGAAGGCGATGTGGGCGAGATCTGCCTGATCACCGCCCAGCGCCCGCTGGGGCTGATGAAAGGCTATTTCGAGAACGAGGAAAAGACCAATGAGGTCTTCCGGGACGGGGTCTACCACACCGGGGATATCGCCGAGCGGGACGAACGCGGCGTCCTGACCTATGTGGGGCGCGCCGATGACGTCTTCAAATCCAGCGACTACAAGATCAGCCCTTTCGAGCTCGAATCGGTTCTGATTGAGCATCCGGGCGTGGCCGAAGCGGCCGTCGTTCCAGCACCGGATGAGCTGCGGCTGACGGTGCCCAAGGCCTACATCGTCGCTTCCGGCGGGCATGAGCCCGGACCGGAATTGGCCGAATCGATCCTGGCGTACTGCCGCGAGCACCTTTCGGCTTTCAAGCGCATCCGCCGGCTGGAATTCGCGGACCTGCCCAAGACGATCTCGGGCAAGATCCGACGGGTGGAGCTGCGCCAGACTGAAGAGGACCGGCACCGCGCCGGCGCCCCGGCGGGCACCGAATACAGGGACACCGACTTCCCGAATCTCAAGGGGTAGAGACCTCGAGCATCCAGGGCGCGTTCCGGACATGGCTTCGGCAGGCGCCCTGGATTTTTCTCTTCCCTCGAAACTTTCGCCAGCCCATCGCTACTCCCCTTCCTCGCGTCAAGCCGCCAGGGTTCGCCGCGGGTTTATTTCCAGAGGTTTCCCGCTTAAGAAGCCAATAGTTTACATCGTGAGCTGACACTCATACTATGAGTTCTTATGCCGTGGCTTATGTCACACTGCTCCCCGATTCCTCTAGAACGGATCCAACATGTCCGATATCGCGATTCTGATAAATACCGCGGTGGCCGTGCTTGCCGCCGTGGTGCTTATCGTGAGATTCAAGGTCAACCCAGTCATCGCCTTGGTCATTGGCTCGCTCTACCTGGGCCTATCCACCGGCTTGGGAGTCACCAAGACCATCGAGACCATCACCCAGGGTTTCGGCGACATCATGGTGGAAGTCGGACTCCTGGTGGCTTTCGGCGTGCTGATGGGTTCCATCCTCAATGAGACCGGCGCCATCCGCCGCCTGGTCGAGCACCTGCTGAACACCTTCGGCCCCAAACGACTGCCATACACCATGGCGTTGGCTGTCAGCACCGCGTTGCAGACCATTTTCCTCGATGTGCTGCTGGTCATCGCGGCCCCCTTGGCCCGGCGCATGGCGCCGAAAATCGGCAAGCACGGAACCGCGCGCATTGCCACGGCCATGGCCATCGCCGGCGAGGTCGGCATCGTCCTCATGGTCCCTGGCGTCGGCGCGGTCGCCTTGGCCGGCATGCTTGAAGTTCCCCTGGGCAAGATGCTGATCTTCGGCCTGCTGGTCGTCGTGCCCACGGTCTTGATTTCCGTAGCCATCATGTCCTTCTTCTTCGACCGGGGCTTCTGGAAAGCCGAGAGCGATGAGCAACTGCTGGCGCAAGACGAGCCGACACCGGGTACCCGCAAGCTGGAGCGCGGCGAAGGAACCGGCCAGGATGCGGCACGCTCCGGCAACGCCGGAACAGCCACCGCGGCCACCGCGGTTCAGACCGCGCAGCGCCGCGAGGCGCCCCTGTTCCTGCTCTTCCTGCCGCTGCTCGCATCCTTGCTGCTCATCGCCAGCGGCGCGCTGGCCGAAATCCTCGGCTATGAGGCCAGCTGGATCCAGCTGGTCGGCAATCCGGTAGTTGCCCTGCTCATCGGCCTGGTCGGAACGATCGCCGTGGCACGCTACACCATCGGCCAGAAGGCGATTGACCGCGGCGTGGCCAGCGGGTTCAGGGAAAGCGGGCAGATCCTGCTGCTGACCGGTGTCGGGGGCTCCTTGGCAGCCACGGTTTCCACGGCTGGATTGGGCGACATCATGGGCCAGTTCTTCTCGGCCAGCACCGTTGCACCACTGGTAGTGGTCTGGGGCATCGCGGCCCTGCTTCACATTGCCGTTGGCTCGGTGACCCTTTCCGGGATTACTGCGGCAAGCCTCTTGGCACCGATCGCCCCGAGCCTGGGCATCGACCCGGTGCTCATCGCGTTGGCGGCAGGTTCCGGAGCGCTGTTCATGGTCCATGTCACCTCGAACACCTTCTGGCTCCTGCAGTCGTTGTTCGGGCAGACCGTGCGCGGTGCGCTGAAGACCGTCAGCGTAGGCGTCTCGGTCGCATCCATCGTGGCCCTTGGAATGGTCATGATCCTCAACATCTTCATTTAGCGCGACAGCAAAGGAACGGCAGAACATGTCAGAGCACATCGCCCCATTGAAGGGTGTCCGCGTTCTCGAATTGGGCAACTACATTGCCGCCCCCACTGCAGGCCGGCTCCTGGCGGACTTCGGCGCCGAGGTCATCAAGGTGGAACGCCCGGGAACCGGGGACGAGCTGCGAAATTGGCGGCTCAAGAAGGGCAGCGTCTCGATGCTGTACCGGACGATCAACCGCAACAAGAAGTCCATCGTCTTGGACCTGCGCAGCGACGCCGGCCGGGAGGCCGTGCTGGAACTGGCCAAGTACTGCGATGTGCTGCTGGAAAACTTCCGTCCGGGCACCTTGGAGAAGTGGGGCCTGGGTCCAGAGGAACTCAGCGCCGTGAATCCGGACCTGGTGATCACCCGCATCTCGGCCTTCGGCCAGACCGGGCCGCTCTCCGAGCGCCCGGGCTTTGCCGCCGTGGCCGAAGCCTTCAGCGGCTTCCGCAATCTGGTGGGCGATCCAGATCGCGCGCCGGTTCGTGTCGGCGTATCGATTGGCGATTCCATTGCCGGACTGTATGCCGCGTTCGGCGCGGTGATGGCGCTCTACCAGCGGGAGATGGCGCGCGGGGAAAAGGCCTCCCTCGGGCTGGACCATCGCGTGATCGATGTGGCGCTGCACGAGGCGATGTTCTCCATGATGGAATCTTTGCTCCCGGACCACGGCGCCTACGGCGAAACCCGGACCCGCACCGGTGGACGCATGGAAGGCATTGCGCCATCCAATGCCTATGTCTGCGCCGATGGGGCCAGCATTGTGGTCGCCGGAAACGGTGACGGGATCTACCGCCGCTACATGGAAGCCATCGGCAGGCCGGAGCTCGGGGCCGATCCGCGGCTGCAGGGCAATGCCCAGCGTTGGGAGGCCAGGGAAATGCTGGATGCCGCCATTGGCCAGTGGGCCGCAAGCGTGGATTCGAGCACGGCCCTGGCCATCCTCGATGCGGCAGGAGTTCCTGCCGGCCCGATCTACACCGCCAAGGACATTGCCAACGAGCCGCAATACATCTGCCGGAACATGATCCAGCATCTGGATGTCTCCACCGGCGAGGAAACCCTGCACGGTGTCGGCTTCCCCGGCATCGTCCCCGTCATGGGAGGGACCTCGCTGCCCATTCGGAACCTCGGCCCCGACCTCGGGGAGCATACCGAACAGGTACTGGGCGGATTGCTGGGAATGACCGATGCGCAAATTGCGCAAGCCTCGGCTGGCGAAAGGAATATCGCGTGAGCTACTCATTCACCCCCGCAGCCGCGTTGCGCGACGTCACGCTGCGTGACGGGCTGCAGCTGACCGGGAAGCTGCTGAGCACCCCGGAGAAAATCAGGACCGTGCGCGAGTTGATCCGGCTCGGAGTCCAGGAAATCGAGCTCGGCTCCATGGCGCGTGGCGACCTGGTGCCGCCCATGGCCAACACCCTCGATGTTGCCCGGGGGCTGCGCCCCGACGAGCTGGAACGCTGCTGGATCTGGGTGGCGACCCCGGGGCATGTGGCCAAGGCGGCCAAGGCGGGCATCCGGAACTTCCAGTATTGCCTCTCTGTTTCCGATGCGCACAACCAGGCGAATATCGGGCGCAGCACGGAGGCAAGCCTTGCCGCCCTGCCAGAAGCCGTGCGCTATGCCCAGGAAGCCGGCGGGCGCATCCAGCTGTGCCTGGCCACCTCGTTCACCTGCCCTTTCGAGGGGCAGGTCCCCGCCGAGCGCGTGCTGGACATCGCCAATGATCCACGGGCCGAGGGCACCTGCGACATCGTCATCTGCGACACCCTGGGCCAAGCAGTTCCGGCACAGGTCGCCTCGCTCATTTCCAGGGTGCGCGGCGAAACCCCGCAACGGCGCATCGTGTTCCACGGCCACGATACCTGGGGGCTGGGTGTTGCCAATACGCTGGCAGCCATTTCGGCAGGAGCCACCCTGGTTGATGGAGCGCTCGGCGGCTTGGGAGGCTGTCCCTTCGCCCCCGGGGCCAGCGGGAACACTTCCAGCGAGGACATCCTGTTCGCCACCCAGCCGCCATGGCTCACGCCGCAGCGCTTTGCCGGGCTCGTCGGGCTCTCCGAATCCTTGCTGCAGGAGCTGGGCGAGCCGAACCGTTCCAAGTCGGCCCAGGGGGCGCGTTCCAAGGCAGAAGCCTTTGCCTGGGTGATCCCCTCTGATGCCACCCCGGATTGCGGCACCAGCCTCTAGTGCCGCTGCTGCCTGGTGCCGCCGCGGCCCTCGGACCGGGCGGGCGGTGCTAGGCGGAAGGCCGGTGGGTTTCGCCCGGGAAGCGTCCGCCGATCAGCCGGGTCATCCGTTCAGCGGTGTCCAGCAACGGCTCGATCCAGCTCTGGCAGACCTCCCGCGGCATGCGCAGGGTGGGTCCGCTGATGGTCACCGCCGCCACCAGGCCCGCCGCGGAATCGAACACCGGTGCGGACAGTCCCGAGGCCCCGCTTTCACGCTCCCCCGTGGTGATCGCGAAGCCATCGGCGCGGGTCTGCTGAACCGCTTTTTCCAGGTTGGCCACGCCGGTAATTGTGGCATCGGTCAACGGCTGCAGCTGTGATTCCTGCAACCGCTGCATGAGCTCGGGCTTCCAGGCCAGCAGCACGCGGCCGGCAGATCCGGCATGCAATGGGGCGAGCTCGCCCAGGTGCATTTCCCTGCGCAGCGCGTGGCGTGTTTCGGCAATGCCCACGCACACGCGGAATTGCTGCTCGGCACGGAAAAGGCAGGCTGTTTCCCCGGTGAAGTCGCGCAGTTCGCGCAACGATGGGCTGATGACGTCCAGCACTTCCCGCCCCCGGGTCGCCGGCGCGGCCCAGTAGGCCATCTTCATCCCGATGCGGAAGCCGTCATCCTCGCGGTCCAAGAAACCCTGTCCCACCAAATTCGCGACAAGCCGCTGCACCGTGGAGGCAGGCAAATCCGTTGCTTCACGGATATCGGCCAAGTTCATCACCGGCTGGCGCAGTGAAAAGGAATCGAGGATGGAACTGATTTTTCCCAAGACCAACAAGGGGTTGTGCTTCTTGGCGGGGGTCTCTTCCTTTGGCATATTCCAGACGCTAGACCATCGGCATCTGCGAGTCCAGTTGCCTGCCCGGCACTGCTCTCCGGCGACACTGCCAGCCCGCCACCGGCAGCGTCCCCGCCAGCGGGTTCAGCCGGATCGGGCATTCGGTCACTATGCATGCCCGCACAGGAAGCTACTGGACAAAATTCGTGAAGTTCAGCACCTGCACCACGCATGGTGACGCAACAATTCGCCAGAACTGTGCACTGAAGTATATTGAATCCTGAAGACCGAAGAATTCTGTCGGGCGCAGGCGCCCATCACGCAAAGGACCCCCATGGGCAATACCGAGAAGTTCCGGGCAGCACGCGATCTGCTGCTGGCAGCACGCGATGACTACGACCGGGCTCGGGCAGAGTTCACGTGGCCGGAATTCACCGATTTCAACTTCGCCTACGACTGGTTCGACGAGGTAGCCAAGGACCCGGCGCGAGCCAATGAGCCGGCACTGATCCTGACCGAACCCGATGGCAGCTCGGCACGCTACAGCTGGGCCGAACTTTCACGCCGCTCCACCCAGGTGGCCCGCTGGCTTTCCGACGAAGGCCTGCAGCGCGGCGATACCATCATCGTCATGCTGGGCAACGAGGTGGCCCTCTGGGAAGTGATGCTCGCCGGCATGAAGCTCGGCGCAGTCATCATCCCGACCACCACGCAGCTGGTCAGCGCGGACCTCGCCGACCGCATCGAGCGCGGCAACGCGAACTGGGTGATCACCAGCCATGACCAGGTCGCCAAATTCGAAGCAGTCCCCGGGGACTACCGGATCGTGCAGGTCCGCGGGCAGGCCGCCGAAGGGACCTTGCACTATGCCCAGTCCCACGACGCGCCGGCCGAATTCCGCCTGGACTCCCCGACCCTGGCCGATGAGAACATGCTGCTCTACTTCACCTCGGGCACCACCTCGTTGGCGAAGCTGGTCCAGCACACCCATACCTCGTACACCATCGGCCACCTGGCGACCATGTTCTGGATCGGCCTGGAACCAGGCGATGTCCATCTGAATGTGGCGTCCCCCGGGTGGGGCAAGCACGCCTGGTCGAATTTCTTCGGCCCGTGGATCGCCGAAGCGACGGTCTTCGTCTACAACTACGAGCGCTTTGATCCGCTGGCGCTGATGAACCAGATGGATACGGAGAAGGTCACCAGCTTCTGCGCACCGCCCACCGTCTGGCGCTACCTGATCCAGGCGGACTTAGGCAGCTTGCAGACTCCCCCGCGCAAGCTGGTCTCTGCCGGCGAGCCGTTGAACGCCGAAGTCATCGACCAGGTGCGCACCGCGTGGGGGCAGGTGATCCGTGATGGCTACGGGCAGACCGAGACCACCGTGCAGATTGCCAATTCGCCGGGTACCGAGGTGAAGGTCGGCGCGATGGGCCGCCCGATGCCGGGCTATGCGGTGGAGCTGCGCAATCCGACCACCGGGCAGCTGGCCGAAATCGGGGAAATCTGCCTGCGACTGGATCCCCGGCCTGCCGGGTTGATGAAGGGCTATTTCGCCGATCCGGAGAAAACCGCCGAGGCGCTGCGTGGCGGCGTGTACCACACGGGAGATATCGCCGAACGCGATGATGAAGGCGTCTTGACCTATGTGGGGCGTGCCGACGACATCTTCAAATCCAGCGACTACAAGCTCAGCCCCTTCGAGCTGGAGTCAGTGGTCCTGGAGCATCCCGCGGTGGCCGAGGTGGCGGTGGTGCCTTCGCCGGATCCGCTGAAGCTCTCGGTGCCCAAGGCCTTTGTGGTGCTGGCATCGCACGTCGAGCCCGGCGCGGAGGTCGCCAAGGACATCCTCGGCTTCTGCCGCGAGCACCTGGCTCCGTACAAGCGGATCCGGCGGCTCGAATTCTCCGCGCTGCCCAAAACCATTTCAGGCAAGATCCGCCGCGTGGAGCTGCGCCTGGCCGAGGAAGAGCAGCATGCGGCCGGCACGACCCCGAGCGGCGAGTACCGCGATACCGACTTCCCTGAGCTGAAGGAACGCGGCTAGGAACGAAAAGCAGAAGACAGCCCGGCGGGAAGCGGATCCAGCTTCCCGCCGGGCTGTCCTTTGCCTGCGGTGAGCGCCTAGCTCTTGTTCTTGGCCTTCAGCGCATCGACGATGCCCTTGCCCAGATAGAAGGCGCCATCGGCGTACCAGGCCAGCATCAGCAGCTGGCGCGCCGGCTTGGGGAACCAGGCGAACTTGCCGCTCTTGGCCAGGACCAGGTGCGCTGCCGCGCCGGAGGCCAGTACGGCGGCACCCGAACCCATCAGCGCTTTCGGATTCCAGTTGTGCCGGTACAGCAGCCGTTCCAGGCCCTTGGCCTCGCGTTCCTGCTCAGCCAATGCGGACTTCAACGTCTTGAACGGGCCGCCGGTGGCAATGACCCTTCGGTCTTCGGGCAACGGACGGCCGGTGAGGTAATCGATGCTGCGCGGGTCGAAGCCGAAGAGCGAAACCAGGCGCTTCATGTCCTTCAAATCCCCGCTGCTGCACAGCAGCTGCTGCGCTTCGGAGCGGTCGGCAGGATCTGGAATCAGCTGCTCGATGACCTGGATTTCTTCTTCTTCCCAGCCAAAGAGCAAGCTGTTGAGCTCATCCAGGCGAACCGCTGCAGGCGAGCCGGCTTCCGGTTCCAGGATTGCCGCGCGTTCCAGGTCCACCACCATGGACACCGACGAACCGAACATGGTCCGGCGCGAGCCCTTGGCCTCGATGGTTGCGGTAATGACATTGCCGGTACGGTCCAAGCACAGGTACGGGCGGTTCGAGCGCGAGATGCTCGGGGCATAGACCGGTTCCTTGGGGATGGCCATCAGGCCGGATGCGTTCTCCCAAACCGTGATCTCGTTCTCGGCAAAGCCCGCTGCCAGCACCAGCTCGGACCCCTTGAGCTTTGGCCCGTGCAGCAGCTCGTTGGTGCCGCCGTACTCGCCGAGCTGCTCGTCATCCGGGTTGGGGCCGTCAATTTCGTCCCCGTCCACCAGTACGTAGTCGGCCCCGGTGGAGTTCTTCAGTTCGTGGACCAGTTTGGTCACGCGCGAGCCTTCGCGCAGCTTGCCCTTGGCATCGATGCGGTAGAGCACCGCATCGCGGGCTTCGCTCACCGTGGCCACCTCGGCGGCTACTTCAGTGGAGTTCTCGCGCTCAACAGCTCCGCCGATGAAACCCAGCAGGCGGCGATCGGCCAGCGCGGTGCGTACCAGTTGTGCAGATTCAGGCTTGTCGCCCATGAAAATGAACTCTAGGTTGAGGTAGTTGAACCCGGTTGAATCCACGAAAAGTAACCCCTTTGGTTATTTGGATATGGCGATAAGTCAATCATAGGCGGTAACCCGTGCCGTCCTGGCCGGCAGCGCCCGGGTGGTTGCCTGGCGCTAGCGCCGGGCGCGGAACCAGCGGACCGCGCCGAGGACGGTATTCCCGGTGGCATCAACATAGCCGAGCACCAGCAGCAGCACGATCACCCAGGGTGGCGCCCAGGGCTGCTGCCAATGGGTGGCCGCAAGCACCAGCGAGAATACCAGGGCCTCGATGAGCCCCAGCGCCAGCTGCGCGGCGGGTTTCCACGACAACGAGTTGTACCATCGCCGCCGGGCACCGGAGGTGCGGGATTCGGCGATCAGTGCACGGCCCACTGCCCTGGCCATTGACACCGGTTCGATCCGCCGCGCGTCCTCCGGAAGATCGGCGTCTTCCAGATAGCGGGCCAGGACCGGTGGATGCCCGAAGGTCTCCAGCACCCGCTGGGCCGACTGCAGGCTGCCGGTGCCCACCAGCGCCAGCTTGAGCCGCTCGATGTTCTCGGCATCGACCACAAGCCCGGCCAGCTCGTCGAGTTCCTGGCCATCCACGCTGTCCTGGTTGGCGAGCAGCCAGTCCAGTTCGCGCCGGGCGGGTGTTGAGGCCTGAGGCCAGAAGGCGGGGCTGGCCGCGACCGGCCAGATGTGCACCCAGGCCGGGTGCCCGCCGAGCTTGGCAGGCTGCTTGTCGAACCAGAAGCTCGCGGTGAAGCGCGCGCCGGTGCGGCTGAGCATGATCGCCGGATGCTGGCTGGCAGCCAGCACGCCGCCCACCAGGAAGCCTTCGTGCACGGCGACGGCAGCGCCGGCGGATTCCGGCGGCAAGAGCTGCCAGCTGGTTTTGCTCGCGGCGGCCCACACCCCCATGTCCGGCTCGTTCAGCGCGCCGATGGCCACGGTCCGCCCCGGCGGCATGGCATCGAGCCGCGGATCCTCGATGGGCTCCCCGGTTTGCACCTCGGCGTCGTCCTGGTCGATGTACAGCGCACCGGTGCCCCGCTTCAGCGCCAGCGCGAAGTCCTCGACCTGCTGTCCCAGCCTGATGGCACCCGCGGCGCCAGCGAGCAGCAAGAGCCCCTCGTGGTTCACCGCCAGGCTGGCCTCGATCATCGCCAGCCCGTTCCAGGGCACCGGCACGGAGACCAGCGAGATCACTTCGCGGGTGGCCAGCAGCTCGCGGACCTTGGCTTCGGCCTGCTGCGCCTGGGGTTCTTCGAAGAAAAGAGTCAGGGCGGCGACCATGGTGTGCTCCTGGTCGCCGCCCTGCAAGGACTGGTTGCTACTTGTTGCCAAGGTACTTTTCGAAGCCCGCCGGCAGGTTCAGGCTCGAAGGATCGAAGTCCTGGTTGGCGCCCTGCCCGAAGGCGGCACCGCTCGGGGCGGCGGCCTTCTTGTTCTTGGCCTCCAGCTCGGCCTGCGCGGCCTTGGCCGGGTTGCCGAACTTCTGCTGCTTCTTGCCCTTGCCCTTGGCCTTCGCCTTGCGGGCAGCGCCCTTGCCGGCCCCCGGCATGCCCGGGATGCCGCCGCCGGCAGCCATCTTCTTCATCATCTTCTGCGCTTCGGCGAAACGCTCCAGCATCTGGTTCACCTCGGAGACCGAAACGCCCGAACCCTTGGCGATACGCGCGCGGCGCGAGCCGTTGATGATCTTCGGAGCCACGCGCTCGTGCTGGGTCATCGAACGGACGATGGCCTCAACGCGGTCGATCTGGCGTTCGTCGAACTGCTCGAGCTGCTGGCGGGAGATCTGCGCGCCGGGCATCATGCCCAGCAGCTTCTTCATCGAGCCCATCTTCTTGATCTGGGCCATCTGGGCCAGGAAGTCGTCCAGGGTGAAGTCTTCCTGGTCGGCGAATTTCTTCGCCATGCGCTCGGCTTCGGTCTTGTCCCAGTTCTTCTCGGCCTGCTCGATGAGCGTCATCACGTCGCCCATGTCCAGGATGCGCGAAGCCATGCGGTCCGGGTGGAAGATCTCGAAGTCGTCCAGGTTCTCGCCGGTGGAGGCGAACATGACCGGCTTGCCGGTGACCGAGGCGACCGACAGGGCGGCGCCGCCGCGGGCATCGCCATCGAGCTTGGAGAGCACGACACCGGTGAAGTCGACGCCCTCGTGGAAGGCCTGGGCAGTGTTGACCGCGTCCTGGCCGATCATCGCGTCGATGACGAAGAGGACTTCATCCGGGTTGATGGCGGCGCGGATGTTCGCGGCCTGGGCCATCATCTCGGTGTCCACGCCCAAGCGGCCGGCGGTATCGACAATCACGATGTCGTGCAGCTTGGCCTTGGCCTCGGCGACGCCGTCGCGGGCTACCGCTACCGGGTCGCCGGTGGCGGTGTCGAATTCCGAGGAGACGCCCGGGTGCGGTGCGTAGACCGGCACGCCGGCACGCTCGCCGTTGATCTGCAGCTGCTTGACGGCGTTGGGGCGCTGGAGGTCGCAGGCCACCAGCAACGGGGTGTGGCCCTCGGACTTCAGGTGCTTGGCCAGCTTGCCGGCCAGGGTGGTCTTGCCGGCACCCTGCAGGCCGGCGAGCATGATCACCGTCGGCGGGTTCTTGGCCAGGTTCAGGCGGCGGGTTTCCCCGCCCAGGATGCCAACGAGTTCCTCGTTGACGATCTTGACGACCTGCTGGCCCGGGTTCAGCGACTCGGAGACCTCGGCACCCAGAGCGCGTTCCTTCACCTGGGCCACGAAGCCGCGGACCACCGGTACGGCAACGTCGGCGTCAAGCAGGGCGCGGCGGATCTCGCGTGCGGTACCGTCGATATCCGCTTCAGTCAGGCGGCCCTTGCCGCGCAGGTTCTTGAAGGTTGCTGTCAGGCGATCGGAAAGTGAATTAAACACGTGCCGGGCACTTCTTTCGATAGGTCTTGTGGTGCGCATTGGAAAATCGCACAGGACTCAACTCCCAAGAATATCAATAATCGGGCGCTGGACTAACCAGCTGTGCAGCGTTTCACCCGTTGTCTCTTCCCCAGCACCACGCTGCTCCCGCCCAAAGGGACGGGAGCAGCGCCACGGAACCGGGCAGCCACGGACTACGGCTTGGCCTCGCTGGCAGGTGCTGCGGCTGCAGCCGGCGCCTGCGGGAGCTTCGCCGGGACCGCCGCCTTGGACTTCACCGCGGCTGTCGCCTGAGGCTTCGGCTTGGCCGGTGCCGGGACAGTTTTCTGCACAGCCGGCGCTGCGATAGCAGGCTTGGGCTTGGGCAGGGTTGCAACCGGCGCCTTGGCTACCTGCTTCACGGGCGCTGCAACTTTAGGCTTGGCCGGGGCCGGGGCCTTGGGCTTCACTGGCGGCTTGGCCTGCTTTTTGGCAGCCGGCACCGCGACCTCGGGCTTGGACTTTTCAGCCGGTACTTCCTTCGCGGCCGGCTTTTTCGCAGTTGTGGACTTGGCCGGTGGCAGGGCCTTGGCCACTGGCGGTTTCTTCTCCGGCTCTTGTGCTTGCAAGTCCACGGTCTTGGGTTGGGCTGCACCTATTTGGCGCTCGACACGAGCTGCAGGGTCGGTGGGTTCCTCGCTGGCTGGAGCATCCTTACCGCCTGGGCCCTGGTCCTCCCGGGGCTCGACGCCAGTTTCCTCGCTGGGTCCAGGCACTTGGGTTGGTTCAGAGGTTGGCGTGGAGTTGGTCGATTCCGTTGCCTCCGGAACGCTATCCGGAGCTGATGGCGACACGCTGGAAGGTAGTGCCGAAGGACTTGGCGAGGCGGTCGGCGCCGTCGACGGGCTCGGCTCAGCAACTGGTGCAGTGCTGGGCGTCGGCGCTGCGCTCGGCGCGCTCGGCTTGGCCGAAACGGGTGCTGGTGACGCTGATGGAGATGGCGTGGCCTTCGGGCTTCCGGTATTCAACTTTTGTGGTGGCTCGGGTGTCTCGCTCGGCTTAGGCGTCTTGCTCGGCTCTGGTGCCGGGTGCGCGGGACGCGGGGTCGGGCGGAGCTTGCCGGATTCCTTTTTCGGCTGGGCCTTCGGCTTGGCTGGCGCGGCTTGTTTCTTCTTGCTCGCCGCTGGCGGCTGGAGCGGATCCGCGTGGGAGTGCCTCGTGGTCTTCGGCGGCGCTGGATGCTCCGTTCGGGTCGATCCGTGATGCCTGGCCGCCCCGGCGTACTGCCCGCTTCTTCCTGTTGCCGGTTGATGGCGGATCGCGCTGCCGGCATCGACTGCAAATTGCGTCGAAGCGAACAATGCCTGGCGCTGCCCTCCGCCTGAAGGCAGGTAGTTGCGCGGATTATGCCATTGGCCATTGACGATGACCTCGAAGTGCACATGGCACCCCGTGGAGTTGCCGGTGGTCCCGGCCAGGGCGATGATCTGGCCTTGGACGACAAGCTCGCCCACTCTGACGAGCAAGAGCGAGTTGTGGCTGTATCCGGTCTGCACCTCATGCCCGTGGTCAATGGTGACGCGCTGGCCCGAATGCCCGGCCCAGCCCGCGACGACCACCCGGCCCGACTCGCTAGCGCGCACGGGCGAACCGCAGGAAATTGGATAGTCCTGGCCGATATGGATTTGGCGGCCGAACCCGGTCGGGTTGAACCTCCAACCGTACGGGCTGGAAATCCGGCGGGTGGCCACTGGATGCTCCAATAGCAGACCAGGGCTCAGCATTGCCGGACGGATGCCCTGGTCGGCAGCTAGCGGCGCGGGCTGTGCCAGCGCTCCAGGACTTGTCTTTGCTGTCATCGCCGCCCGATTGGCGGCCACGTGGGCCAGCGGGTCGGGCGCGGACCCTCCGGTCCTTCCGCCAAGTGAACTCAGTCCGAGGACTTGGATAGCGGATGTTCCGCCCAGATCCGGTGCGGTGACAGGCTCGCTCCCGAGCGCCGGCGCTGGCGCGGCGGGAAAGGCCAGTGTGCTCGATTGGGCTCTGGCTGGCACTGCACCGGCCGCCCCGGGCCAAGCAAATGCACTGCTTAAAGCGAAGGCCGCTGCAATGGCCAGCGCCCCATACGGAAGCCGCCGGCCATTCCCCAAAACGCCGCGCGGCACAGAGCTGCTTAAACCATGATGTTGTCGTTTCATAACTTGCCAGTCCCCCAAAAACTGCAACTACTCAACAGAACCTCAGAATAGCCCCGGCACGATGATTAATCCATGGCTAGTTGAAGCCTTCTTCAGCAGCGTGAGGATTCCATGCGCCGCCTCTTTCCCCTCTGCGCCATCGCGGCCACGCCACGCGCGTGGAAATCCAGTACCAGCTCGATGCGGTTTCGGCACCTGCGCGAGGCCCGAAGAGCCCTGGAATGCACCAAAGCACCATCCATCGCCAGGCCAGCCAGCACCCGCTGTAACCGAATTCGGGCTGAACTTTTCAAAGCCCCACATGGCACGTGGGCTGGCACGGGCTATGAAGAGGGCTTCGGCTCGCCGCAGCAGCAGAATGGCCGGCGGCCCCGCGCCCGGAATTTCCCGGCCGGGCAATGTCGCTGCCGGACTCAGCCCTACTCATGTGGTGATAATGCTTTTGGGACCGCGCCGCGGCGCAACCGGTCCCACAGCGCGACACGCAGCAAAGGAGCACCGGTGGAGATCAGCACCCTGTCCAGCAGGCTATCGCGGTGGGCGGTATTGTCCCGCGCCTGGCTGCAGGATTATCTCTATGCCGGTGCCTGGCAGCTGCGTTCGCTGCTGCCAAGTGCAGAGGCCGGGCGCCTGCGCTCCGGCAGCCATCCGGCAGCCGAACCGGTGGTGCTGATCCCGGGAATCTGGGAATCCTGGAAATTCCTGCTCCCGCTGGCCAACGCGCTGCACCAGGCCGGCCACCCGGTGCACGTGATCCCGCAGCTCGGCTTCAACCGCGGCACGGTGCCGGAGATGTCCCAGGTGGTCTCCAGCTACCTGGACCGGGAGCAGCTCGACGATGCGGTGCTGGTGGCGCACAGCAAGGGCGGACTGATCGGCAAGTACCTGATGTCCGCCTCGCCGCAGGGCTACCGGATCAATCGGATGATCGCCATTGGCACCCCCTTCTCCGGTTCGCGCTATGCGCGCTATGCGCCGGTCCGCTCCCTGCGTTCGCTGTCCCCCAACGACCAGGGTCTGCTCAAGCTCTCGGCCAACCTGAGCGTGAATTCCCGGATCATCTCCATCTACAGCAGCTTCGACCCGCACATCCCCGGTGGCTGCGACCTGGCCGGAGCCACCAATATCAAGCTGCCCACGTTGGGGCATTTCCGCTTGCTGGCCGATGCGCGCCTGCACGCCGCCGTGCTCAAGCACCTGGCACCTGGATTGCCTCCGGCCAGCTGAATTCCGGCAGGCAGCGCACCGCAATCCGTGCGTTCCGTGTGAATCGCCCGGTGCTGTTGAGCCCGCCGGGGCCCTGGCCTAGCGTGAGCGGACAAGGGCTGGATCCCCAGCCCGCAGCCCAGAAGCAGACAGGAGCAGCCAATGGACCCGCAGGAATCCTCCGCGTCGCAGCCCGACGCACAGCAGGATGAAGCCCAAGAGGCCAACCGCGAAGCCGCAGCCACCTCCAACCCCGACCCGGAGCAGCAGCTGATTACCGGACTGGAACCGGGCGGTTCGGTGCCGCCGGGCGAAACCCCGCCCGGCGAAGGCTCGATGAGCCAAGACCAGGGGCATGGCGAATAGCGGCCCGCAGCGTCCGATCAGCGAGGCGCGCATAGGACGCTGGCTTGAAGAACTGGCCGAATCGGACGGGAACCCGGGCGGCGGAGCCGCGGCGGCACTGATGCTCGGTGCTGCCGCCGCGCTGATGTCCATGTCCGCCGGCTACGTCTCGGCCTCCGGACCCGCCCACGCAGAGCTCGCCGGCCTGCAGGCCCGGGCCAAGCAGCTGCGGATCGACGCGCTGGGCCTGGCCGACCGGGATGCCAAGGCCTCCGCGGATTTCGGGGAAGCCTCCGCGCAACCGCCCTCGGAGCAGCGCGACCGCCAGCTCGCCGAGGCCTGCTTGCAGGCCGCGAAATCCTCGGCCGCACTCGGCGCGCTGGCCATGACCGCAGTGAATGACCTGCGCTGGCTTGACCAGCATGCGAAACCGCAATTGGTGGCCGATGTCGCCGCAGCACTGGGCATGGTCCGCGCAGTGCTGCAGGCCGCCAGCAGCAACCTGCGCTACGACCTGTCCCAGCTGCCCTTCGGCCCGGCGCACGCGCAGCACTCCGGATTATGGGATACCGCAGCATCGCTGGAGCGGGCGATGCAGACCGCCACGCAGCTGGCCGCACGCGTTGATGCACGCATCAAGCGCTGATCCGGCTGCCCGGGAGCACCCTCGATGACAAGGAATGATAGCCATGGCCCAGACACCGATCAATGCACTGATCCTGGTCTGCACCCTTTCCCCTTAGCCCAAAGCCTCCAGCAGCGATCTGCTGGCCCGGCAGGTGGCGGCGGAATTCACGGGGCACCAGGTCCACTCCGAGATCCTGCGCATTGCCGATTTCGACGTGAGGCCCGGAGTGCTCAAGGACATGGGAGGCGGCGACCAGTGGCCGGGGATCCGGCAGAAGCTGCTGGCCGCGGACATCCTGGGGCTGGCCACCCCCGATCTGGCTGGGCCACCCCTCGAGTCTGGCCCAGCGAGTGCTGGAGCGGCTGGATGCCGAGTTGTCCCAGACCGACGAGCAGGGCCGCCCGATCCTCTTCGGCAAGGTGGGCGTGGTGGCCGTGGTGGGCAATGAGGACGGCGCGCACCACGTGATTGCGGATCTGGGCCAGGGCCTGGCCGATGTCGGGTTCACCCTGCCGGCCCAGGGCTCCACCTATTGGGTGGGGCAGGCCATGCACACCATCGACTACCAGGATCTGGACCAGACCCCGCAGGTCACGGCCAACGCCACGCAGATCGCCACGCGCAACGCGGCGCATCTGGCGCGGCTGCTCAAAGCCCGGCCTTTCCCGGCCCGATAGCCGCCGGATGCTGGGTGCTGCCTGCGGATCAGCGTCCGGCCATTGGCCAGCGGCGGCCGGTGCCCTAGCGTTTCAGCCAGCAGAAGACTGCGACCCCAGGCGAGAACTAAGGACGGGCCCATGCCGCACAACACCATCGACCAGACGACCTTGCACCGGTACCTGAGCGAGCACCTGCTGGGTTCCGAATCGGGGCTGAACCACTTCAAGGCCGCCCACGGCACCTGGGCGGACACCGCCTATGCCCAGCGTTTCGAATCGCTGCACCAGCAGGTCAAAGCGGATCAGGATGACCTGAAACGGATCATGGACCGGCTGGGCTGCACCAAGCGGCCGATGGCCCGCCTGCTCGCTCCGGCGGCCAAGCTCGCCGGGCACGTCAACCCGTTCAATCCGCTGCGCATGCGCAAGCTGGCCGCCGCGCAGGTGCAGCTCGATGTGCTCACCGGGCTGCTCAATGCCAAGCTGCGCATGTGGCAGACGCTGCTGCTGATGCTGCCCCATGATCCGCGCCTGGACCAGGCGCTGCTGCAGGACCTGTCGCACCGCGCAGAGTCGCAGATCAGCCAGCTCAAGGCGCTCAGCGACGAAACCTGGCCCGAGCGCTTCGCCCCGCCAGTGAACGATGGACAGGGGGAACACCGCCCATGACCGGCAGGAAAGCGAACATTGTTGGCGCCGGCCCCAATGGGCTGGTCGCCGCGGCGGTTTTGGCCGAGCAGGGATTCGATGTCCAGGTCTTCGAGCGCAATGCCCGTCCCGGCGGTGCCGCGGCCTCCGGCAGCACGCTGGGCGAAGGCACCATTGTGGACCTGGGAGCTGCCGCCCACCCCTTCGCCTATGGCAGCCGCGCCTTCGCGCATTTCAATCTGGCCGGACATGGTTTGCAGTGGGATTTCCACGGCTATCCGCTGGCCCACCCGCTGGACGACGCCGAGTCGGTCTTCCTGCACCAGGACCTCGAAGCCACCATGGCGCAGTTCCCCGCAGACCGGAAGATCTGGCAGCTGCTGCATGGCCCGCTGGTGCGCCATCCGCAGGAGATCCTGGACAACGCCACCAGCCCGCTGCTGGGCATCCCGCCGCATCCGGTGCTCATGGCACGCTTCGGGCTGCGCGCGCTGCCGCCGGCGAAGCTGCTGGCTTCCGCCGCGTTCCGGACCCGGCAGGCCGCGGCGCTCTTCGCCGGATCCAGCGCGCATTCCATGCTGCCGCTCTCCCACCCGTTCACCTCGGGATTCGGCGCGCTCTTCGGGGCCTTGGGCCAATCCTGGGGCTGGCCGGTGGCGCACGGCGGCACCGGCAGCATCATCGACGCGCTGCTGCGGGTGCTCGACGCGCTGGGGGTGCAGATCCACACCGGGCACCAGATCACTGACCTCGCGCAACTTCCCGACGCGGACCTCACCTTCCTGGATGCCACGCCCCGCCAGGTAGTGCAGCTCGCCGGCGACCAGCTCCCGGCACGACTGCGCCGGCGGTTCGAGCGCTGGCGCTATGGCACCGCGGCCTACAAGGTGGACTACCTGCTCGATGGACCGATCCCCTGGAAGGATGCGCGCACCGCGCAGGCCGGCACCGTGCATGTGATCGGCGATGCCGCCGAGCTGGCCCGGGCCGAGCGCCAGGTCGCCGCCGGGTCAATGCCCGAACGCCCGTTCGTGATGGTGGTCCAGCCTTCGAGCGCCGATGCCTCGCGCGCCCCGGCCGGCCGCCAGGTCATCTGGTCCTACGCCCACGTGCCCCAAGGCTATGACGGGGATGCCGGGGCGCTCATCGATGCGCAGATCCAGCGGTTCGCGCCGGACTTCAAGGACCGGATCGTGCAGCGGGTAGTCACCGGCCCGGCGCAGCTGCAGGCCTGGAATCCGAATCTGGTCGGCGGGGATATCGGCGGCGGATCACTGGCCGGCACCCAGCAGTTCTTCCGCCCCTCGCCCTCGCTGAATCCCTATTCGCTGGGCGTGCCGGGACTGTACCTGTGCTCCTCCTCCACCCCTCCGGGCGGCGGGGTGCATGGCATGGCCGGCTGGCATGCGGCGCACCGGGCGCTGCGTGATCTTGGGCGGCACTGAGCCTCGCAACCACGGTAGCTGAATAGGGATACTGACTAGTAGAGAATAAAGTCTGGGAATTTCCTCAGAATCGCGGCCTGTTCGCAACAACTTGGTGGGCCAATGATAATTTCTTATCGAGTCCCCACCGCTGGCCGCAGGGTCCACAGCGTATTTCAAGGGCCACGCTGCCCAGTCCGGAGGGACGGATAACTGCATTGTTGAAGTGAGAAGTATCGTCTAGAAGTGGAGGGTAGTTCACATGCCAGGAAGGCTAGTCAGGTCCCAGACCGCGTTGCGCGTAGCAGAGCTGCTGGGATCACGCGAGGGAAGAAGGCATCTGAGCAGCTATGGCTGGACCCAAGGAATGCCAGTGGTCATGACACAGCCTTTGGAAGCGCTCGATGATGTGATGGGCCTGGTCTCGGTGCACAAGCGGCCGGTGCTGGTCGCGATGGTTGAACCGCAGAGCGAGGAACTGAAGTTCTTGCACATTTCCGAGCCTTCTCCAGTCTTGGAAGTGGTTCAGGCCAGCGCGCCGCGCAGCAAGATCAAGGATCTGTTCGGCCAGGCCGAGCACAGCGGAATGGCTGCATTCCGTGTGAAGTACTGGCAATACACTGCGCTCGCCCACGCGGTTCCACCTTTCGACGCCAGCATGCTGGGACACAGGTACGCCACGCAGGAGTCCGGCAGCAGCGTGTAACAGCAAGCACCGCCGCAACGGGCACAGCCCCCAGGGAAACCGCGCATCCGCGCAGATTCCCCGGGGGCCGTTCCTATGCCAGGGACCGGGACCGCTTACTTGGGCGCTACCGGGCGTGGAGCATCCGGTGATCCAGCGCGGCAAGATAGTCTGCGAAGCCCTCGCGCAACCGCCCGCGCAAGCGCCCCGAGGTGATCGCCTGCAGCCGGGCCGTGGCCTGAACCCGGTAGCCGGCGCGGCGCAGCGCTTCGACCAAGGCCACATCCTCCCGGGCCGCCAAGGGCTCGAAGCCTCCAACATCCAGGTAGGCAGCAGCGCACACTCCGAAGTTCGCGCCGTGGATGTGGCCATGCCCCTCAATCGGCTGGTAGGCCTGCTCCCATAAGGCGAAGATGTGCTCATCGAGTTCGCCGCGGTCCGGTTCCACGGTTCCGGCCACCGCATCGGCCCCGCTGGCGTGCAGGGTGGCAAAGCCCTCCAGCCAATGCTCGGCGACGCAGGTATCCGCGTCGGTGCTGGCCAGCCAGATGGCGCTCGGGTCCGCGTCCGCGCCGAAGCTGGCCAGGGCGTGGCGCGCCCCGGCAGCCCGGCTGGCTCCGACATTGCCGAAGCTGGCCTGCAGCAAGCTGATCCGCTGATCTGAGCTGATCTGCCGCTGGGCAACCTGTACCGTGCGGTCGGTGCAGCTGTCGGCAACCACGATGGCCCGGACCTGCAGCTGCGGGCGGGCACGCGCCAACCGGTCCATGGCCGCGCGCACCGAATCCAGGCAGCGGCCCAGGCGTTCTTCCTCGTCATGGGCCGGGATGATGACCGCCATGGCCGCCAGCTGCCTACCCATGGGCACCAGCGGGCTTGCGCAGTATTTCAAGCAGGAAATCGGCCTCGCGATGCTCCACGATGCGCTCCCACCCCAGGTCTCCCGCCATCCGGTGCACGTCCTCCCCGTCCAGCGGCCAGCCTTCAATGGGATGCAGCCAATGGCAGAGCACCAGCTCTCCGCCGGCTTCCAGTGCGGCGGCACTGGCGGCGAGCACCTGCTCCAATTCGTCGGCGGCCAGGAAATAGCAGATCTCGCTGAGCACTACCAGCTGCACGCTTCCCGGCTCCAGCTGAGGAAATTGCCGGGGC
The DNA here is from genome assembly GCF_044743685.1 of Glutamicibacter sp. NPDC087583. Taxonomy (NCBI): domain Bacteria; kingdom Bacillati; phylum Actinomycetota; class Actinomycetes; order Micrococcales; family Micrococcaceae; genus Glutamicibacter; species Glutamicibacter sp. NPDC087583. Next base: position 1,233,004 of record NZ_JBIUWY010000001.1, read on the forward strand.
ACCGTGGCCTGCAGCAAGCTGACATGCTCCATTCCGGCCACGGCACGCCGGGCCTGGGCTAGCGCGGTAGCGCTGGCATCCACCGCCAGCAGGCTGGTGCTGCGGCGGGCCAGTTCGGCGCTCTGCACCCCGATGGAGCATCCCAGCTCCAGAACCGCCGCATACTGTTCCCGGGGCAGGGAGGCGAGCAGGATCTGCTGCTTGCGCTGCTCGTAGCGGCTGCTGCGGTATTCCCACGGATCTTCGCGTTGCCCGTAGAGCTCCTCGAAGACCACCGGAGCCGACGCGGCGTCCTTGTGGCCAGGCCAGGTGGCGCGGAAGATCTCGGCGCCGTGGGAAAAATGCTGCAGGAAGCCTTCGCTAAGGAGGACTTCGTCTCCTGGCAGGGCGGACAGCGGCCTGGTTTGGGAACGGTGGGCCTCCAGGGCGCGGGCCTTGGCCTGGGCGCTGGAAGCATCCAGGGCCAGCCGGCGCCAATGCCTGAAGCTGGGCTGCCGGCCCGGTTGCGCCCAATGCCAGAACCAGATGGGGAATTCCAGATGGCAGGCATTGTGCGCCAGGGCCCAGTCCGCGGCGAGCAGGCCCAGGATTTCGTGGTCCGGGTGCCCGTCGCCGCGGTAGGTGCTGGCGATCAGGCAGCGCTCGCCGGCGTGCTGCTCAAGAGCTGCGCGGATCGGCTCCTGCTGCGCTTCGAGTTTCCCGTCACCCAGGCCCAAGCAGTGCAGATGCAGCGTTCCGCTGCGCGGTCCCTGAGCGCGCAGCGTGTCCATGGCCTCGGCCAGTTCGGCCTGGCGCAGCGCGGCCAACTGGGCGGCGGAGTGTGTTGTGGAGTCCGGGTGCGAGGCTTCCCCGAAGCTGCAGACGATCACGTGGACATCGATCCCCCGGCCAAGCGCCATGCGGATCAGCCCTCCGGCTCCCAGCGTCTCGTCATCCGGGTGGGCGGCCAGAACAATCACCGATGCGATTGCGTGGAAGAGCTTCTCCGGATCCAGTGCGGCGATCCGCTCTAGCCCAGCCTGCTGCCAGCAGCTTGCAGATGTTCCCTGGTCCTGATGCGTGAAGTTCACCATGCGCTGCCGCCTTCTGTGCCGGCGCGGTCCGCGATCAACTGGCCCAGCGCCGCGTCGTCGCGGGCCGCGTGGTGCTGGCGCAGATAGATGCCCAGGTCTGCTGCGCGCCGCGCATGCTCCTCATCGGCGGTCAGCGGGCCCGGGCCGGTGGCTTGGCCGCTGAGCTGCAACACCCGCTCGCACGCCCCGGCCACCTGGCCGCGGACCCGATGTGCCGAAATGGCATCCAGCGCTCCGGCATCGGCCAGCCCGGCGGCCTGTTCCAGCAGCGCGGCACAGCCGGCCAGCAAGCGGTCTGCTTCGCCGAGCCAGGCTAGGGCCAGCTGATCCGGGGTGCGCGCTTGGGCGCTTCGCAGCAGATGGCGGTAGATTCCCACCGCTGCCCCGAACCAGCAGGCGGCGACGCCAACGCCCCCGACAGCGAACCCGGGACGGGACAGGTACCAGCCGGCGTCCTGCACCGGTTGGGCCGGCACGCTGGTGAAGTTCACGCTGCCGCTGGGCAGCTGCGCCATGCCGCGGCTGACCCAGGCATCCGGTGCCGGTTCAACGCCCGGATGCCGCAAGGAAACCATGAACAGCCGGACACCCTCGGGCGTAGGGGCGGTGACCAGGGCATGGGTCAGCTGCGCGGCCAACGAGCACCAGGGCTTGACGCCATTCAGCTCCCATCCCCCGCCGGACTGGCGAACCGCTTCCAGGGTGGCGTTGGGCGGCTGCGCGGCGAAAACGCCCCATGCAGTGCCGGCCGGCCACGACATGCCCGACTGGCTCAGGATTCCCGCGGCATCCAAATGCGGTTCGAGCGTCCTGGCCGCAACCAGGTCGGTGGCGGCCACGGAGGCCAGCAGCTCCCACAGGCGCTGGGTCTGTCCGGCCGCTGGCACCGGAGGGTCCTCCCCCGAGCTTTCCAGCGTACGCAGCATCGCTTCCGGGTTGCCCTCGCAGCGCACGGCGGCCGCACGCACCGCTTCTTCGGCGCCCCACCATGACTCGCTGTTGCGGGGGCGGGATCCTGGTTCGGCTGCTCTAAACGACACCGGCCGCTGGTCCATCGGCTCTCCTTCTCTGCGCGGAACTTTTGGCCAGTCTAGGTCACGGCCCATTCGTGCCCGGCCCAGCTGAATGACTCCTGATAACCGCAAAGGACCACGCAACTCAGCGAGGCAGCTTATGGGATTTTCCGCCGCGACGGCGGCGCTTTGATGATCTGCAAAGTTGGCCGCAAGCAAACTTTCAGCTTCGGGACCCCGATTTGCAATCTGCCCTATAGTTCAAATTGTCAGTAACCAGATCCACACAGGAGGTAAGAATCATGGGAATTGGAGACAAGATCCAGAACAAGGCCCAGGAAGCATCTGGCAAGGCCAAGGAGGCCTACGGCGATGCCACTGATAATGAGCGCCTGCAAGCCGAAGGCGTGAAGGACCAGGCCGCCGCCAAGGCAAAGCAAGCAGGAGAACACGTCAAGGACGCCGCCAAGGATGTCAAGGACGACCTGTCCTAAACCGCACCACCAGCTATGCCCCATGGATGCGTATCCATGGGGCATAGCTCTGCGCCAGGCAATGGGCACAGCAATACGGCCGCTGCTCCAGGAATTCGGGGCAGCGGCCGTTGCCGGCTTTCGGCGCCCTAGAGTTCGACGCTATTCGAGTCCCCGGGTTCGGCAGGTTTTCCGGTGAGCTTCTGCTTGACCCAGCCGGCCACCAGGCTCGCCGCCCCGCCGGGATTCTCCCAGTATTCGGCGGAGTCGGCATCGATGCGCAGCAGCACCGTCTGCGCAGATTCCGGGCCTTCGCTGGCGAAGGTCTCCACCGCGGCGTTCCACAGTTCCTTCTTCTTGGCGACATCGAGCACCACCTCGGCGTGGCCGCTGACCGACACCCACGCCTTGGATCCGCTGAACGCGGCATTGACCAGCCCCTGGGCCCGGATTTCCTGGACAATCCCGGCGTCGGCGGTGGAGAAGAACCAGAGTTCTCCTTCGTCGGTGGCTTCAATCAGCGTCAGGGGGCGGCTGGCCAGCCGTCCAGCGCTGTGGGTTGTGACCATGGCGATCCGCAGGTCCTGGATGATGCTGATGACTTTGCTTGCCTCGTCGTTGGCCATGATGAGCTCCTTTGTCTTGGAATGATCTGGTCGTTTCACACGCTACCGAGGTGCTGGCCCGCGCCAAGGGGCGCCCAGGCGATTGCCAGCTTCGGCTCCTGCTCAGCTTTCCGGGTTCCGCCTGGATTCCGGATCCGCTTGCTCTTCGGCGTCCAGCTCGCTGGCGAAACGCAGCTGCCGCCCGTCGCTGATGTCCTGCTCTTCTTTTTCCTCCTGCTTCATGCTGGCCTTGGTATCCCGCGGCGGAAGCTGGACCGAGCGCTCGGCGGCAATCCCCGCCTGCAGCTGGCGCCCGCGCTCGGCTTCCGCGTCGAAGACCGCGCCGAACAGCAGCGACAGGTTGGCGATCCACAGCCACAGCAGCAGCACGATGACCCCGCCGATGGCGCCGTAGGTCTTGTTGTAGTTGCCGAAGTTCGAAACGTAGAAGAAGAAGCCGACGGTCGCCACCGCCAGCACGAGCAGCGCGATGGCCGAGCCGAGGCTGATCCAGCGGAACTTCGGTTGCTTCACATTGGGAGCCCCATAGTAGAGCACTGCTACCAGCACAATCGCGCACAGCACGATCACCGGCCATTTGGCGATGTTCCAGATCGCCACCGCGCCCTCGCCCAGCCCCATGGCGTTGCCCAGCGCCTGGGCCAGCGGACCGGAGACGATCAGCAGCATCCCCAGCACGGACACGGCCACAAGAAGCACCAGTGTCAGCAGCAGCATCAGCGGGCGCAGCTTGTAGAACGGGCGGCCTTCGGCCACCTCGTAGATCTGGTTCATGGCCCGTCCGAACGCCCCGACGTACCCCGAGGCACTCCATAGCGCACCGACCAGACCGGCAATCAGGGCCAGGCCTGCCGACGGGGCCGAGGCCAGCTGCTCGATGGGCTGGCGCAGGGTTTCGACCACTTCCTTGCTGGCCAGTTCCTGGATCAGCGAGAGGATGTTGCGGGTCATGTTCTCCGCCTGGCCGGCAACTCCGAGCAGGGAGACTACCGCCAGCAGGGCCGGGAAGATGGAGAGCATCGCGAAATAGGTCAGCGAGGCCGCCATATCCGTGCATTTCTTCCGGGAGAATTCCCTGATGGAGCGCTTGGCCGCGTATTTCCATGACCTGGAGTGCATATCCGGCGGGGAATCGGGTTTGGATTCGGCATCGGGTCCAGGAGCGTGCCGGGCTTTGGCAGCGGTTTCGGCCGCGTTCCCGGCATGGCTTTCGGTTCCTGAAGGCATTTTGCACCTCTTTTCATCAGCGATCTGTGCCAGTTGATTGCCGCCGGCCCTGCTGCTGGGCCAGGCTGGCGCGGCAGGCGCATCGAGTCATGCACCTGCCGCGCCACCTGCTAGGCCAGCTGGGCCGCGCTGCTACTCGGCGACCGGGAAACGCTCCCACGCGCGGTGGGTGGACAGCAGCTGCTCGGCGCTTTCGGCCACCGCCGACAGCTCCACCAGTGCGATGCCCGGCGCGTCATTCTCCAGGCCCACCGCTTGCAGCAGGCCATCGGAGAGCCCGTCCAGGGTGATGATGGCCTTGTTGTGCCGGTAGGCCTCCGCGACCAGCAACGCCACGCGCGGGTCGATGGGGACCCCGCCTGCCCCCAGGGCGCCGGCCTTGGCATCCAGCGCAACCGCGGCGTCCGGTGCCGGAGGCAGCGGGCCGATGAGCACCAGCGCATCGAATTCAATGGAGCGCGCCGTCAGGTAGGTGCGGTCAATGGGCAGGTCCGGGGCCACCTCGCCGCCGGAGGCCGAAACGAGCAGCGGGGACATGCCCCGTTCGGCCAGCGCCTGGGCTATTGCCGGCACATGCTGGTGGTTTCCGCTGTTGAACACCACCCCGACCTTGCGCCCGTCCACCGGCCAGGATTTCCCGATCTGGGACAGCGCGGGGCTGGCCACCGGATCATCCAGCTGCACTGCGGCCGGCGCCGGCAGGCCCAGTGCCTGGGCGACCCCGGCGGCCAGCTGCGTATCGATCTTCGCCAGGCATTCCACCTGCCGCTGGCGGATCGCCGTGTCGGTGCACTTGCCCAGCTCAAAGGAGTAGGCCTGCTGCACATGGGCGCGCTCCACGGCCGAGAGGCTGATGTAGAACAGGCGGGCCTGGCTGTAGTGGTCCGAGAAGCTGGCCGGCTCGGAACGCACCTTCTTCCCGGAGGCCACAGGCTGCGGGAAGTCCAGCGGAGGCTGCTGGCCGGAAAGAACCTCCGACATGTAGGGGCAGCCGCCATCCAGCGAGTTCGGCTTGTACGGCGCGATGCCCTTGGGCACCCGGTGCTGGTGGAAGCCGTCGCGGAACATGTCGTTGACCGGCGAGTCCGGCGAGTTGATCGGGATCTGCGCGAAGTTCGGCCCGCCCAAGCGGGTCAGCTGGGTGTCCAGGTAGGAGAAGAGCCGCGCCTGCAGCAGCGGGTCGTCGCTGATATCGATGCCCGGAACCAGATGCCCGGGGTGGAAGGCGACCTGCTCGGTCTGCGCGAAGTAGTTCTCCGGGTTGCGGTCCAGCACCATCTTGCCCAGCGGCTGGACCGGGGCCAGCTCTTCTGGGACGAATTTCGTCGGATCCAGCAGGTCGATGCCTTCGAAGACCGCCGAGCCGTCGTCGGGGAAGATCTGCACGCCCAGTTCCCATTCGGGGTAGGCGCCGGCGTCAATGGCTTCAGCCAGATCGCGGCGGTGGAAGTCCGGATCCGCGCCGGCGGCCAGCTGGGACTCTTCCCAGGCCAGCGAGTGCACGCCGAGCTTGGGCTTCCAATGGAACTTCACCAGTGACGCTTTGCCCGCCTCGTTGACCATGCGGAAGGTGTGCACGCCGAAGCCTTCCATCATGCGCAGCGAGCGGGGTATCGCACGGTCGCTCATCTGCCACATCACGTGGGCCTGGGCAGGGGTATGCAGGGAGACGAAATCCCAGAAGGTATCGTGGGCCGATTGCGCCTGCGGGATCTCGGTATCCGGGTGCGGCTTCGCGGCATGGACCAGATCCGGGAACTTGATGCCGTCCTGGATGAAGAACACCGGGATGTTGTTGCCCACCAGGTCGAAAATGCCCTCTTCGGTATAGAACTTCGTGGCAAAGCCGCGGGTATCGCGGGCCGTGTCCATCGAGCCGCGGGAACCGACCACGGTGGAGAACCGCACGAAGACCCGGGTCTGCTTTCCGGGCTTGAGGAAATCGGCCCGGCACAGCTCGGAGGCGTTGCCGTAGCTGATGAAGGAGCCATGGGCGCCAGCCCCGCGGGCATGGACCACGCGCTCCGGAATCCGCTCGTGGTCGAAATGCATGATCTTCTCGCGCAGGTGGTGATCCTGCAGCAACGTGGGCCCGCGCTCTCCGGCTTTCAGCGAGTGGTCGGTATCGCTGACGGGAGCTCCCTGGTTGGTGGTCAGGAATTCGCTGTCCTGGCCGGGGCCGGACAAGACCGGTTCCCCTCCCGGGCTTGCTTGCTGTTGTGGTTCGCTGGCCATGGCACTCTCCTAGCTGCTTGGGAATAATCGGCTGGTGAATGCCACGCTAGGGGCCGGTGCACCGCTGATGCCAGCGCACTAGGCGATTCCCATGATTTACACATGTGCCCGCCACCGGGCGTGAACACGCCAGGACCGCCGGTGGCTGCATGGCCCACCGGCGGTCCTGGTAGGACGTTTCAGAAACGCCCTGCCCCTCGTGCTTGTGTTGCGTTATTTTCCAGATTCCGCTCCTTACTTGGAAACCAGCTGGTATCCATTTTCGTTGTGCTCCGCCTCGTCGATCCCGGCAATTTCGATATCTGCCGCGACACGCCATGGGCTGAACTTTCCGATGACCGTGGCGATGACCCAGGTCATCACCGCGGAGAAGACCATGACCACAATCAGGGTGGCTGCCTGGGCGATCAGCTGGGCGACGCCTCCGCCGTAGAACAGTCCGCCAGCGCTCTCCTCGGTTGGCAGGGCGAAGAAGCCCAGGAACAGGGTTCCGATCAAGCCGGCGACCAGGTGCACGCCGACAACATCCAGCGAGTCGTCGTAGCCCAGCTTCCATTTCAGGTTCACTGCCCAGGCTGCCCCGGCGCCAGCCAGGACGCCCAGCAGCATCGCGGCCCACGGGGCGACGTCTGCGCAGGAAGGAGTGATGGCGACCAGGCCGGCCACCAGGCCGGAGGCGACACCCAGCGAGCTGGGGCGGGAACCGCGAAGCTTCTCTACCAGGATCCAGCCAAGGACGGCCGCACCCGGAGCTGCCAGGGTGTTGACCCAGATGAGTCCAGCCTGCTCGACGGTGGTCGCCGCACCTGCATTGAAACCGAACCAGCCGAACCACAGCAGGCCGGCACCGAGCATGACCAGCGGGGTGTTGTGCGGCTGCGGACGGTCGTGGAAGTTGTGGCGCTGGCCCAGCTTCAGGGCCAGGACCAGGGCTGCGATACCTGCGTTGGTGTGGACCACTGCGCCGCCGGCGAAGTCAATGGCTTCGCCGAAGATGCTGCCCAGGAATCCGTCTGCGGAGAGCAAGCCTCCACCCCAGACCCAGAAGGCCACCGGTGCGTACACCAGGGTGACCCACAGCGGGACGAAGAACAGCCATGGCGCAAAGCGGGCACGGTCGGCGATGGCTCCGGAGATGATGGCTACCGAGATCATGGCGAAGGTACCGGCGAATCCGGCGGCGAGCAGCTCTGACTGCTCGGTGTTGTGCATGGCGAAGTCGCTGATTGGATTGCCGACGATTCCGGCGATGGCTGGTTCCCCGGCGGAGAACGAGTAGCCCCAGAGCACCCAGACGACGGCGGTGATCGCCGCGGCGGAGAAACTCATCAGCATCATGTTCACCACGCCGGTGGCGCGAGTCATGCCGCCGTAGAAAAGTCCCAGTGCCGGTGTCATCAGCAATACGAGTGCGGCAGCTATCAGGATCCATAAGCTGGCTACATCCAACTCCATCTGGATCACTTCCCCTCAAGGTATTCGGTGTATCGGTGGTGTTATGACTATCTAACGCGCCCGATGTTTCCGAACACTCGCTGCTTCGTTTCCGCTGTGTATCAAGTTCCTGCCGGGGGTAACGTTTGCTTCTCGGCAATGTTTCGCCGCCGTTTCGAACAGTTCACGGTACTGCTGGCCGACGGTCAAAAGAACAGCCCGGCATCAGCAGAAAGTGCTTTCTGCTGATGCCGGGCTGGCAAGGCGGACTCCGGCAGCGGCTACAGCCGCTTGATCTTCACGACCTGGAACTTCGGCACCGTAGTGGATCCGCCGATGGTCGTGTCGTAGCTCAGGGATCCGGTCACCGTGGCGGTGATTTGGACAATGTCCTCGGCCACGATGTCATCCAGCGCATCACAGTGCGCCAAGCCATCACCGGCAGTGAACATCGAATTGTGCTCGTAGTCGTATTTGCCCACCTGCGCGTGGCTCAGCTCGGCACGGAAGGTGCAGGGACCGGTCGCGGAGTCGAACTGGGTGACCAGGCCGTAGAGAATCACATTCTCATCGATGTGCGAGTCCGGTTGCTTCACGATTTGCGCCAGAGCGCGCTTGGTGACTTTCTTGGCCTTGTTGGCCATGGCTTTTTCCGCCGCGGCCGCAGCTTCCCTGTCTTCCTTTTCCTTCGCCTTGCGTGCCTTCTGGGCTTCTGCGGCCGCTGGGCGTTCTTCCTCGGCTGCGCGAAGCTCTGCTGCTTCTTCCTCGGCCAGGGCCAATTGCGTTTCGGTTTCTGCCAGCTGGGCTTGCAGTGCGTCCTTTTCAGCAGCTATGGCTGCGCTCGAGGCTTGCGCAGCCTCGAACTCTTCTGCCGATACCCCGCAGGCAGCCAGCGATAGCATTCCGGCCAGTGCAGTTGCAGTTACTGAGAACCTTTCCATGCTCATTCCCCATTTCACGAGTGCGAGTTGCTTGAACCCCCAAGTTTCAAGTACCCATGATCCTTACAGGGGCGGGGGACAATTTAGCTGGAGCAGGCACACTGGAAGCATGGACCGATCTTTCTTCTTGCCCGATGCCCTGGACGTTGCGCCCCGGTTGCTCGGGGCCACGCTCACCGTGGATTCCATTGACGGACCGGTCAGCGTGCGCATCACCGAAACCGAAGCGTACATGGGCCTGGGAACCGCAGGGCCCTATGACCCGGGCAGCCACTCGAAGGACAGGAAAACCGAACGCAACGCGTCCATGTTCCTGGAACCCGGGCACGCGTACGTGTACTTCACCTATGGAATGCACTACGCCCTGAATTTCGTCTGCTCACCGCCAGGAGCTGCGTCCGGGGTGCTGATACGTTCTGGCGAAATTATTTCCGGCACCGATCTGGCCCACGCACGAAGACTGGAGAAGCGGCCCATCCGCTACGCCCGCAGCCCCATCCCGGAAATCCATCTGGCCCGTGGACCGGGGAACTTGGCCACAGCATTGGGACTCACGAGATTGGAACATGACGGGCTGGATCTGTTCGCTGCCCCCTTTACCCTCCATGCTGCCCCTGGTCTCCCGGAGGCTTTGCGCACTGGACCCCGCGTTGGCGTCGCGGGAATAGCCGGCGGTCCGCAGTTCCCCTGGCGATTCTGGCTGCCCGATGAGCCAAGCGTTTCCGCTTTTCGCCCGGGCCGCGATGCTCCCGGGGCAGTCACTGGCATCAGGAAACGAAAATAGGCTCTGGCTTCAACGCCATTAATGCGTTGAAGCCAGAGCCTATCGAGCAAGGTGCCGCAAAGCCCTATGCTGCCGGGAACAGTTCCTTGGAATCCAGTTCCTTCTTCAGCCGGGATTCCAAGGTCTGGAACAAGGATTCGGCAAAGGTTTCGGTCAGGTGCGAGTGGTCCCAATAGGCCACGATGCCACCGACTACCGCAAAGCAGCGTCCGTCCTCGCACAGCTGGTCATTCATGTCGACATCAATAATATTCGGCTTATCCAGGGCCTTCACGGCGTCGACCTGCGGATCCATCGGAATCCATTGCTTCGCCTCGCCACTGCATTCGCTGAATTCGCCATCGCTGGAGGCCACGCAGTCAGGCACATTCTCCACGGTCTCCCCCGGGAAGGACGTATCCCGGATGACCGCTACAGCGGCGCCGGTGCCGGCCCAGTCCTGGAGAATCTTCTCGTAGGCCTGCTGGGCAGGTTCAGCGGTGTTTTCCATTTCGTATCCGGAAACCGGAAGGGACTGGCGGTTGGAGCTGATCACCAGATCGTAGTCTTCCTTTTCGATCTGCTTGGTCACCCAGCTGCCATAGTCAGCGCAGCCCTTTTCCCGTGCCTCGGAATCAAAGACCTGGGGTTCACCCATGACGGCGCAACGGCTGGCCAGATAGGTATCAATACTCCAGCCATTCTTCTTCGCCATCGGTTCCAAAGCAGGAATCCACTGGCCTGCATGCGAGTTTCCAACCAGTGCCACCTTGATCTTGCCATCACCGTAGTTGCATACCGGGCGGTCCTTGTAGTCGGCGTCCTGGCTGGCGAAGCAATCATCCTTGTAGACAACCGGCTTGTCGGTCTTCGCAACTACCGGGGCGGGAGCCACCGGCTGGTAGGCCGTCTCGATATTCACTGCTTCACCGCATGATTCACTGAGCGACGCGGCACCGAAGCAGTCTTCGCCCAGCTCCTTTTCGACCTGGGCCAAGGCCTTGTCGACGTCTTGGGCGTCATTGATAATGCGTTCGGTGTTGAGGTAGAAAGCTCCGGCAACCAAAGCCAAGACGAGGCTGCCCGTGGCAAGGAAGCGTGGCGCCGTGAGCAGTACCGAGGCGTCAATGAACTTACGGAATCGAACCTCGACAAGCTTCTGCGTCAAAACAGCCAAAACCAGCGTCAAGGCCAGGGCAATGATCTTCTGGGGCCATTTGAAGTCATCGACCATGAACGGCATCAGGATCAATAGCGGCCAATGCCAGAGGTAGATGGCATAGGAATTGTCACCGAAGAACTGGAACGGCTTGCTGCTCAAGAACATGTTCGGCGAGTACTTGTGCGTGGAATGGCAGAGCAGGATCAGTGCGGTGCCGAATACTGGAATCGCTGCAATGTATCCGGGGAATGGCATCTGCCCGGTGAAGGCCACCGCGCTGAATGCGATGGCAAGGACTCCGCCCCACGACCCGATCAAGCTCATCGCATCCTTCTTGGCCGCATGCGCACGCGTTCCCAAGGCCGCCACCAGGGCGCCTGCCGAGAATTCCCAGACTCGGGTAAAGGTCGAGAAGTATGCGCTGCCCGGTTCAGTCGCGGTTGCGTATAGCGAGTATCCGAAGGAAATCAAGAAGACGGCGCTGATCCCGGCCAACGCGGCGGTTGCCGGCTTGATTCCGGACTTGATGGCGGCAAAGATCAGCAGGCCGATCAGAATTGGCCATACGAAATAGAACTGCTCTTCTGCAGACAGGGACCAGAAATGCTGGAAGGGGCTTGGAGCTTCGCCTTCGGCAAGGTAATCGACCTTGGTCAGTGCCAGGTACCAGTTCTGGAAGTAGAACGTCGCGGCCATCGCTTGCAGTCCCCAGTCCTGCCACACCGTGGACGGTGCGAAGAACCAGATACCCAAGACGCTGGCCAGGATCACCAAGAAGGAGGCAGGGATGAGCCGCTTGACTCGCCTCATCCAGAAATTGACGACATCGCCAATGTTCTTCGGCGGCTTGGCGAGCAGATGCGAAGTGATCAGGAATCCCGAGATCACGAAGAACACGTCGACTCCGACGAAGCCGCCGGGCAGATAGTGCCCCCAGAAGTGGTACAGCACAACAACACCTACGGCGATGGCGCGCAGGCCCTGGATGTCCATGCGGAAAGCTCTGGGCTGAGGGTCCTGCTTGACTGGTATGGGCAGGTCTTGGTTCGACGACACTTCTGGATGGATCCTTTACCGGCTGGTCTGGCCGCACGGGGGCATCCAGAATCAACCGGAGTATCCCTCATGCAGTGCGTACAGATTGAAGGGACACACTTCCCCAGAAAACATCTTTACCCAAGTAATCTGGACGTTTTCTGTAGCGCTGGTCACTGCTTCCTTGGGTGACCTGCGGCCAGAAGGCGCCGGAAAAGTTCCATTCACTCACTGACTAGATCTTTTCCGTGGAGGCCCCAAGGAGAGTTTCGGACCCGGGATCGAGTGGTGTGACTGACCTCACTGCAAGATTTCCTTGATTCCAACCCCTGTGTGCGCCCCATGGCCCAACAGGAACAAAACCGCTCTGTGCAGGAATTGCAGATGCGCAGCGCCCGCTTAAACAAGATCTCCCCGCCATTTCAAATGGCGGGGAGATCAAGAAAATATGGAATTATCGATTAGCCTTCGAGCAGTGCGTCCACGAAGTCTTCCGGGTTGAATGGCGCTAGATCATCCGGACCCTCGCCCAATCCCACCAGCTTCACCGGAACACCGAGCTGACGCTGGATAGCCACGACGATGCCGCCCTTGGCAGTGCCATCGAGCTTGGTCAGCACGATGCCCGAAACGTTGACAACCTCGGAGAAGACCTTGGCCTGCTGCAGGCCGTTCTGCCCGGTGGTCGCATCGAGGACCAGCAGGACTTCGTCAATGGTGGCCTTCTTCTCGACCACGCGCTTGATCTTGCCCAGCTCGTCCATCAGGCCGACCTTATTCTGCAGGCGGCCAGCGGTGTCGATCATGACGATGTCGACTTCCTGCTCGATGCCCGCGGAAACGGCTTCAAAGGCAACGGATGCCGGGTCGGCGCCGTCGATCTCGGAACGAACGGTAGGCACGCCCACGCGGTCGCCCCAGGTAGCCAGCTGCTCGGCGGCGGCGGCACGGAAGGTATCGGCGGCGCCCAGCAGGACGTCCTTGTCTTCAGCAACGAGTACTCGCGCCAGCTTGCCGATGGTGGTGGTCTTGCCAACACCGTTGACCCCGACCACCATGATGATGCTTGGGCGGTCCGGATGCGGTTCAGGCAGGTAGCTGCGGTCCAGGCTCGGATCCACCAGCTTGAGCAGTTCCTCGCGGAGCATTGCCTTGACGCGAGCCGGGTCCTTGCTGCCTTCAATCTTCACTCGTTCACGCAGTGCGTCAACAAGCTCAAGCGCAGGCTCGGTACCCAGGTCTGCCATCAGCAGATTTTCTTCAATCTCTTCCCAGACATCCTCGTCAATCGAGTCTTGGCTGAGCAGGGCCAGCAGGCCCTTGGAGAACATGCTGTTGGATTTGGTCAGTCGCGCACGCAGCCGGGCCAGACGGCCCTGCACTGGTTCTGGAACATCGAGCTGTGGCGCAGCAGGTGCGGCAGGCTCTTGGACCGCGACAGGCGCATCGCTTGCACCGGCAGTGTCCGCTGCGGCATCAGTATCGCCCTCAGCGCTCTGGCCAGCTGGCAAGTCGTCTGCATCGCGCTCTGACGTATACGGAGTCTTGGGCTTGCGGCCCTTGGTGACGAAGGCAATGACGCCAATGGCCACCACGGCAACAACCGCGACAATGATGATGGTTAATATAAGCGAATCAGACACGCTCTAAATCGTCTCATATCTCCAACGATTTAGGGATCATATGGCAGGCAGCACCAGCATCAGCACATTTTGCATTCAAGGCTAGACTGGCAGGTGGGTTGCTTAGCCCCGTTCGTCGTTCCAGAAAGGCTGAGGGTTACTGCTCGCTGAGCGGCAGAACCATCTGTTCAATTGATATGGCATTGAAAACCACCCGTGCTGCCAAGGCGCCCATCCCCCAAGAGATCAGCGTATTGCTGGTAGCGGCATTCATCATCGCATTGGGTTTCGGGCTCATCGCCCCCATCTTGCCCCAGTATGCAGTGAGCTTTGATGTCGGCAATGCGGCCGCCACTATTATCGTCAGCATTTTCGCCTTCACCCGATTGATTTTCGCACCGGTAGCAGGCGTCCTGGTAGGCAAGCTCGGCGAGCCCAAGATCTACGTCACCGGCGTTCTGCTAGTTGCGGTATCGACTTTGCTTTGCGCTGTGGTCCAGGACTATACGCAGCTATTGATTGCTCGTGGACTGGGCGGGTTCGGGTCGACCATGTTCACCATTTCAGCCATGGCATTAATTGCGCGCCTGGCTCCGGAGAAATCCCGTGGACGCATCTCGGGCTTGTATGCCGGCTCGTTCCTCTTGGGCAACGTCTTCGGCCCGGTTCTTGGAACCTTGCTTGCCCCGCTGGGCATGCGTATTCCGTTCTTGATTTACGGCACCGCCCTGGTCATTGCCGCAGGCGTGGTCTACATGGCCTTGGGCCGTCGCCGCGATCTGGATGCAGATGCGGCAAACCCGCGATCAAGGCATTCCGATATCGAAGTGGTGACCACCCGCGAGGCGCTGGTCTCCCCCGCCTACCGGGCGGCATTGTTCTCCGGGTTCAGCTACGGCTGGCTGGCGTTCGGCGTGCGCAACAGCATGATCCCGCTTTTCGCCTTGGCCGTGTTCGGCCAAACCATGGGTGCCACGGCCGCCGGAATCTCCATGACGGTGTTTGCCATCGGCAACGGTTGCGCGCTGGTGTTCTCCGGCCGCCTGACAGACAGCATTGGACGCAAGATCCCTGTGGTCCTTGGCATGAGTGTCCTGCTCGTGTCCATTGGCGCGATGGGGTATTCGACGTCCCTGGCTGGCTTCATCGTCTTCTCGGTCCTGGCCGGCATTGGCGGCGGGCTGCTGGGCCCAGCTCAGCAAGCGTCCGTGGCTGACGTAATTGGTTCCGGCCGCAACGGCGGCAAGGCGCTGGCCGGATTCCAGATGTGCACCGATCTAGGCTCCATTATCGGCCCACTGCTGGCCGGGGCCATGGCCGACATGATCAGCTTCCAATTGGCCTTCAACATTTCGGCTGTCGTGGGCTTAGTCGGTGTGATTGCCTGGCTGTTGGTTCCGAAGACCATAAAACCGGTGGAATTGGCCGATTAAGCAATTCCGCAGTTTTAGATTTCCCTTGGCATCGGCGGCGATATTAATTCCCGGAATCTTGCCGGGAAACATCGGGTAGATATACTAGCAAAGGCTTTCGCCATTTCACTTGCACTCGATTATTCAGGGGAATCCATGCCGGCTATCCGGACGCGACGATCCAAAGCTCTATCAATTGCGGTTATAGCCGCACTTTCCATCCCGCTTTCTGCTGGTCCGGGGTTCGCCTCGCCAACAGAAGAGCCCTCCGCCCAACCTGTTCAGTCTCCCTCGCCCACTGCTACCGTGGCTGATGCGCCGGAACCAACTTCTACGCCATCGCCCGCGGCCGAGGCCACCGGGACCAGCACCAGCGAAGTTGAGACCAAGGCGCCATCACCAAGTGCGCCGACTGCTATTGCCACCCCAGCAGCTGAAGAAATTTCCAAGGCACTGTCCAAAGACGATGATCTTTCCACGAAAGAACGCGTACAGCTAGCCGACAAGGCGCTGGCCGAAATGGAGCTCGAGCACCTCGATGCCCAGCTGGGCCAGGGTGCCAAGCGAATTGCCGAAACCGGTGACGCGACGATCCCTACCATGGACGAGCTAGCGGATCTCGCGAAGCTGTCTTCAAATGATTCTGCGACTTCCGTTCCATTCCAGGTGGGCGCGCCAGCTTCCCTTGACGAGTTGCGGACCTGGCGTCCACCGGGCACCCTTGGGATCGATGTTTCCCGCCATCAGGGCGACGTGAACTGGTCCACTGCCAAGGCAAACGGGGCACGTTTCGCCTACATCAAGGCCACCCAGTCGTGGCCTTCTTCCTTGTACAAGGACCCGAAGTTCAGCCAGAACTACACCAAGTCGCGCAGTGCCGGCCTGATTCGCGGTGCGTACCATTTCGCCATGCCTGCCCATTCTTCCGGTGCCGTTCAGGCCAGGGAATTCATGACCAACGGTGGCGGTTGGACCAATGACGGGTACACCATGCCGCCACTGCTGGATATCGAGTGGAACCCGTACAACAAGACCGCATATCCGCAGGGCAAGGGTGATATGTGCTACGGCATGACGCCTTCCCAATTGGTTACCTGGATCAAGGACTTCGGCAATACTGTCAAGGCCAAGACCGGTCGCCTGCCGATGATCTACACGGCCCAGTCGTGGTGGGATGAGTGCACGGGTGATTCTGAAGCGTTCAAGTCCTGGCCACTGCATGTCTCGATCTTCCCCACCGCTGACGTTGCGAAGAATCCCCGCGAACTTCCTGAAGGCTGGACCACGTTCAATGTCTGGCAGTATTCTTCCAACTCCAATATGTTGGGGTCAACGAAGAATGTGGATGCCAACGTGTGGAACGGCGATCTGACGTCGCTGCGCGACTTTGCGAAGAACCGCCGCAGCACGCAGTACAAGCTGACTACCAGCTACTTTGGCAATATGGATGTCTGGCCGACTCGCTTGGGCCCATCGCGCATGTCTGGCGCCAACCGCTATGGAACGCCTGTTGCGATCTCCAAGCGCACCTTCCCCTACGGGGCCAAAACTGTTGTCGTGGCTTCCGGCGAGCACTTCGCTGACGCACTATCAGTTACCTCGCTGGCCAACCGCCACAATGCACCGCTGTTGCTGACCAAGCAGGCCTATCTGCCGAGCGCAGTGGGTGCGGAAATCAAGCGGCTCAATCCGTCCCGCATCATCATTGCAGGTGGCCCAACCGCAGTCAGCAGCAAGACGTTCACGCAGCTGAAGAAGTATGCACCGGTATCCCGAGAAGCAGGAAACACGCGCTATGGAACCAGCGCAGAGATTGCTACGAATTGGTCTTCTGCCAAGAACGTGTTTGTGGCATCTGGACGCTCGTTCCCTGATGCCCTGTCCATGGCAGCTGTCGCGGCAGACCGCAAGGCTCCATTGCTGCTGAGCAGTAAGAAATACGTGCCAAGCACCATCTTGAAGCAGCTCAAGCGCCTGAATCCCTCCACCGTGTACTTGGCTGGTGGGCCACTGGCAATATCCAGAAATGCGGAAAACGAGATCCGAAAAGCGCTTCCGAATGCCAGGATCGCTCGTTACGGCGGAGAAACACGTTATGACACCAGCGCTGTCATCGCGAAGGCCTTCTGGCCAAATGGTGCGCAGCGCCAGTTCATTGCCAACGGCAAGAGCTTCCCCGACGGACTGAGCGGTGCCGTTGCTGCAGGCTACAATGGCGCGCCCATGCTGCTGGCTAAAAAATCCTGCCTGCCCAAGTCCATAGGTTCAGCGCTGACCGGCATGGAAGGTTGGACTAATGTGCTGATTGGCGGTCCACTGGTTCTCGACGAGACTGTGGCCTACCGAAATGACGGCTCCCTAAATACGTGTTCGTAGGCGTTGCGAGTTAGGGTTCGCCTAGCTGCACAGAGGCTCGTAGTTGCTGTTTGGGGCAACTACGAGCCTCTCTGTGTTCTGCAGGAGGGTGCCTGTCCCGGGGAAGGCGGACAGCCCGGCTCCCTATAGCTCCGTGCTACTTAGCTTGGCGAGCATCTATGCTCATATATCCATTGGCCGTTGCGTAGACCAGCAAGCCCGAGAATTCCTGGCTCGCAGCGCTTTTCCCCATCTTGATCCGCTTTGCAGGAACGCCCTGATACTCGATGAAGATGTTGCCCAAGCGAGAAATCGATTCAAGCACGGTGGCACGCGGGAAAGATGCAGTGAGCCGCGATCCGCTTTCGTCAACTGCAAGCTCTCCCCTTGCCACGGTTTCGGTGTCCCGATCCCTTATATGAATGCCGATTGGCGACGGTCCCGAGGCTGGAAAATCGACAACCAAAGAAATGCGTTCAGCAGTATTTTCGACCGAAACAACTGCAGGCGCTTTCTCGGAATCCATTTTATTCTGGGCAAGCTGCTCCAGGTATTCCAAGTCGCCGGCGAGGATGGCGTCGACCAGCTTTGCCTCTTGCGGCTTGAAGAGCGCTGCAGAATTATCCAGTTGGAAGGTTTCCAAGAAACTCTTGTGGCTCGACACCCATGCTGCGCGCTGTTCTGCGGTATAACGCAGGAAACGTTGTCCGTCATAGAAACGCAAACCCTTGCGAACGAACAATCCGGCAATGCGCTTCCTTGCCACTTCCAGATCCGGCCCCGTGTACGTCGCGATAGTCTGCGCGATCTTGGTCAAGGAACCTACATAACCGGCAGGATCGATTTGCTGCGTACTAATATTCTGGCCGTCCGACCTTAGCCGGATCTCGTAGTAGTTGTAGTCGCCCAGGATGCTGATTCGCCGAGCAGCGGAATATGCTTCGACCATGGCGATGCCATCTTCAAGCCTGACTTTTTCTTCGACAAAGCGGATGCCATGCGAATTGAGAAGCCGTCGCCGGATCATCTTTTGCGGCGAAAGGGTCCGCAGAATAAAGTCGTAGTCCACATCGAGAATTGTTTTTTCAAACAGCTTCGCTTGAACTCTCCGGCCGTCCAAACCGACCATTTTCGGAACGAGGACATCCACGTCATGCTCCAGCGCAAATGAAGTCATGCGCCTGAGCGCTTGGGGACCGAGCCGGTCATCACTGTCGATGAAGAAAACATATTCTCCACGCGCATTTTCAATGCCTACATTGCGCGGCTTGCCCGGCCAACCACTGTTCTCTTGATGCAAGGCGATGAAGTTCGAATTTCGCTTCGCATAGACATCCAAAATCTCTCCACCAAAATCCGTCGAGCCATCATCCACTGCAATGACTTCAAATTCTTCTGGCTTCAGGTCCTGGGCTTCCAGAGAATTAAGCAGTTCCGTAAGGAACGGCATGGCGTTATAAACGGGAATAACCACACTCACCAATGGAGAAGATCCCTGGAGCATCGACCCGCTCGGGAGGACATCCTCCTCCCCTGTTTCCCGATGTGCAGGACTCTTCAAAACAGCAGGGTTATCATTGATACGTTTACGGAAAAATGCCATGTCATCCTCAGTAGAGACAGTGAATTACGGAGCATGCAAGTTCGCCCCTGCAAATCCCTACTTTACCGCAATAGCTACGTCGTCACAGCTCGTTCCATTTTCTGGCTAATCACTGTAGAAACCCCGTCTCCGCGCATAGTGACGCCGTACAGGGCATCAGCTACTTCCATGGTCTTCTTCTGGTGGGTAATCACAATCAGCTGCGAAGACTCGCGCAACTCTTCGAAGATCGTGATCAGGCGTCCCAAATTCATATCGTCCAAGGCCGCCTCCACCTCGTCCATCACGTAGAACGGCGACGGGCGAGCCTTGAAGATGGCGACCAGCAACGCGACAGCAGTCAGCGAACGCTCGCCACCGGAGAGCAGCGAGAGCCGCTTGATCTTCTTGCCGGCCGGACGCGCTTCCACCTCGATGCCTGTGGTGAGCATATTCTCGGGATCGGTGAGCACCAGCTGGCCCTCGCCGCCTGGGAAGAGGCGATCGAAGATCCGCCTGAACTGCACGGCGGTGTCGTTGTAGGCTTCGGTGAACACCCGCTCGACGTGGGAATCAACGTCGGCAATGATCTGCTGCAAATCCCCTCTGGACTTCTTCAAATCCTCGAGCTGGCCGGAGAGGAACTTATGGCGTTCCTCCAAGGCAGCGAACTCTTCAAGTGCCAACGGATTGACTTTGCCCAAGGCCGCCAGGTCGCGTTCGGACTTCTTCAGCCGCTTTTCCTGCTCGACGCGATCATATGCCCGGGTGCCGACAGGATTGCCTTCTTCATCAACGTTTTGCCGCAGCGCGCCCCACTTGTCATCTTCGTCGAGGGCCTCCGGAATCAGCTGGTCTGGACCGTAGTTGGCGATGAGGTGATCAGGGGTGTATCCGAGTTCTTCCAGGGCCTTGGTCTCAAGATTCTCAATGCGCATCCGCAGTTCCGCACGGGCCATCTCATCACGATGCACAGCATCAGCAAGACGGGCCAGCTCGGCGGAGAGCTGCTCCGCTTCCTTGCGTTGGCTGCCCAGCATGGATTCCAGTTCGGATTTCTTTCCAGCCAGCTCTTCGCGTTCTTGGCCAGCCATCGATACCGATACTTCAATGAAACGCAGGACGCGCTCAGCAGCTTGCTCAATACGGATCGCATTGGCTGCTTGCGCCTTGCGCTGCTCCGCTCGACGAGCTGCAACTTCACGGTGATTGCGCTCAGCTGCCGCAGTGCGGCGCAGACCCTCAACGCGCGAACGCAACGCAGAAACGCGCTCTTCACTACTGCGCAAGGCAAGCCGGGCTTCTAATTCCTGCTGTCGTGCCGCGGCTGCAGCATCTGCAAGAGCCGCTCGTGCCGCGTCATCAACGGTTTCTTCATCTTGATCCGTTGAAGCTAGCTCCATGCGCTCGGTAATCTCTTCCAGAGATTCCTGCTCGATTTCCAGCTTCTCCAGCGTTGCTTCGAGCTTTTCTTCCAGCTTGGCTTTGTCCGATCGCGCGCTGCGAAGTTTCTGTCCAAGACGTGCCAAATACGAGGATAATTCATCAATGGCGGCATCAGATTCAGCCAGCGCCGACAGGGCCTCATCGCGTTGTTGCTGAGCGATGGAAAGCTCTGGTCCCCGCTGAGCCAATCTGTGCTCGACTGTGGAAAGTTCTTCCTGGCACTGGGAGAGTTCAGTTTCCGTCTGTTCCACTAAGGCCTGCTGCGCGATCAGGGAAGCGCCTGCTGAGTCCCCCACGGAACTGCGAACTGCCGAAACAGTGATGCCATCCAAGGTGGTGAGCAACGCAGATGGGTTCTGCACCAAGGCCGCAGGAGCTTGGCTCATTTCCTCAATGATGTAATGGCCAACAAGAAGCTGATCAAGCAAGCTATCCAGTGGGCCATCGGCAGCTACAACTTCACGAGCACTGACGGCATTAGGCATTGCAGTAGCCTTTGCACCACTTGGCAGAACTTCGGCGTGCAGGAATACTTGGCTGGCCTGCTGCTGTTGCAGGGCTTCGATGAGCTCCAACGCATCACCAAGGTTCTTGGCTACCAAAGCTTCTGCACTGTCACGCAAAATCGCGGCGATGGCCTGTTCATATCCCGGATTAACCGTAATCAGCTCCCCCAAACGGCCGAGGAGCAGTCCGGATGTTGATCCAAGAAGCTGTGATGACTGATCATCTGGTTTGGAGTTCAACTTCAGGGCTTCAAGGCGAGCACGCAATCCGGAAACACGCACCGATAGCTCGCGTTCACGCTGACTATCGGCATTGTGCTCTTCTGACAATGCTGCGTGTTCCCGATCAGCACTCTCAAAATCGATATTCAGTTGGGCTTCGCCCGCCAATTGTTTTTCAAGATCACTGGCAACTTCTGCGTGAGAGCGCAAATCCAGTTCAAGGTCCGAGTCGAAGGACTGGACGCTTTCCTGGAGGCGGGATATTTCGGCCCGGGTCACGTCGACACGGCTGCGTGCGGAAGCCACCTGCGAGGCGAGCCGTGACATGCCTTCTCGACGGTCCGCCGCGGCACGGAGCATGGCAGCCATCCGCTGCTGTTCGGCGCGTGATGCTTCCTCGGCCTGCTCTTTAGCCTCTACAGCTTCAGCAAGAATCTCGTGGCGGTCTTCAAGAGCTTCTTCAAGTTCCTCAAGTTCTTCGCTCATTCGCTCAGCTTGAGCTTCCAAACGCTCAGGATCACGGCTGGAATCGAAATGGGTTTCATTGCTTTCCAGCAATTTCCCGCGTTCACGAGCCAACGCGGCCAGCGATCGATAACGCTCTGCCTGCGTGCTCAACGAAACCCACGTTTCCTGGATCTGAACCAGTCGCGGGGTAATGGTTTCCATCTGGGCAGTCAGTTCAGCGATGTGCTTCTTGATGCGTTCCAGGCGTGCCGCAGCGTCTTCTTGCTGAGCTTGGATTTTGGATTCGTCATCAATATCCTGGGCCAGCTTGTTGTTCAGTGTGACCAAATCATCTGCCAGCAGACGGGACTTTGCATCCCTGACATCAAGCTGCACCGTCTGCGCACGGCGAGCGATTTTCGCTTGCCGTCCCAACGGAGCCAATTGGCGGCGAACCTCGGCGCTCAAATCCTCAAGACGATCCAGATTTCCCTGCATCGCTTGCAGCTTGCGCAGGGTTTTCTCCTTGCGCCGTCGGTGCTTGAGCACGCCGGCCGCTTCCTCGATGAAACCACGCCGATCTTCAGCGGTAGCGTGCAAGATGCGGTCCAGCTGTCCCTGACCGACAATCACATGCATTTCTCGACCCAGACCGGAATCCGAAAGCAGCTCTTGAATGTCCAGAAGACGGCAAGAACTTCCATTAATGGCGTATTCGGATCCACCAGTACGGAACAGCGTGCGGGAGATAGTGACTTCTGCATAGTCGATAGGCAGCTGGCCATCAGAGTTATCGATTGTCAGGGACACATGGGCACGGCCCAGTGGTGGGCGGCCAGAAGTGCCAGCAAAGATCACGTCTTCCATCTTGCCGCCGCGAAGCGTCTTGGCACCCTGTTCACCCATGACCCAGGACAGCGCGTCAACCACGTTGGACTTGCCGGAACCGTTAGGTCCTACAACAGCCGTGACGCCCGGTTCAAACTCAAAAGTGGTCGCCGATGCGAAAGACTTGAATCCGCGAACGGTGAGAGTCTTGAGATGCACGGCGTGAAGTTCCTATGTTTGGGCGAAATCGCTAAAGTTGGGTTGGGCAATCAAACCCAATCCTTGTCGCAATTCTAGCGAAGCGCACTGGGGATTATCTGGTTGTGCTCGCAAAATCCGAGGAAGAAAATCGAGGGATAGATCATTCTATGAGCATTCTGACGCAGATTGACCAGTGGCCAAGTGACAACGCGGTATCCGTGGTGGTGAACGGCAATGGTGCAATCGTTGACCAGCACGGTGATACTGCCCGTGTTTACCCCTTGGCTTCGGTGACCAAGTTGCTCAGTGCCTACACGTTCTTGGTTGCTCTGGAAGAAGAAGCCATCACCCTCGAAGACCCTGCAGGGCCAGAGGGTTCAACCGTGCACCACCTATTGGCGCACACAGCCGGGTATGACTTTGATTCCGGAACCATCCGCTTTGCCGTAGGGACTAAACGCGGATACTCGAATTACGGCTTTGAAAAGCTCGCAGAGCATCTGGAACAACAGACCAGAATCAGCATGGCCCAGTATGCCCAGGAAGCGGTCTTCGCTCCCCTGGGGATGGCTGATACAGAAATTGCCGGCAGCTGCGCAAAGGATGGCCGATCCACCGCTGCCGACCTGGCAAAATTCGCTGCCGAACTTTTGACCCCAACTATCGTGGCGCAAGAAACATTGAGCGAGGCAACGCGTGTGCATTTCGAGAACCTCGCTGGAATTCTGCCCGGCTATGGCCGGCAGAACCCGAATGACTGGGGACTCGGGTTTGAGATCCGATCGTCCAAAGCGCCGCACTGGACAGGCGCAAGCCATCCAGCGTCCACTTATGGACACTTTGGGCAGTCTGGTACGTTCCTCTGGGTGGACCCTAAACATCGTCTGGCCTGTGTGACGCTCACCGATAAAAGCTTTGGCCAGTGGGCTGTTGACACTTGGGCCCCGTTCAATGACCAAGTTCTAGTCGCCACGAAAATTACTCGGAATAACTAGTTATTCCGAGTCAGTCTGCCTACGATCCTTTAGTTTGATCTTCGATCAAAACAGCTAGACTGATCAACAGATATAGAAACAGTGTGAATCACAGCTATTCTAAGCATAATCACTATTACAGCTCACTCCTTTCAACACCTATCATCCAGAACTAACGAGGATTTCAATGACTGATAAAAACTACAGGCAGTGGCAAGTTCTGCACTACGTATGGGACAACTTGTCAGATTTTAAAAATCGCTGGATTATGCTACCGGGGATCCACACCATTCAATTTGGTAAAGATGAATCCCCAATTGACATTTATGTAAATGAATATATTAATGCGTCAGATTTTAAAGCACAACCAGTGTTCTTCACAGGTGCCATCTCTTCACGAGGAGATAAGAAAGGGCCATTCTTTTCCGGACTGGGACTGACGAACAATAAAAAACTTCCACTAATCGCCGTCGCGGACCCAAGCCTCGATGATGACGCTTCCTTAAGCCTAGCTTGGTACACAGGTGGTCCAACCGACAACTTCACAGCTAATCTACTCGCGACTTTAACTGTCCTTCAGGAGAGCCTTAAACGCGAGTTGATTTTCATAGGTGGATCAGGAGGTGGATTTGCTGCGCTAAATATCGCTTCAAGGTTCAAAGGAGACTCGACCGCGCTGGTTTGGAATCCACAAACGGATATATATGAATACGCAGAACGCTTCGTAAAAGCATACTTGAGAAGTCGGTTTAATTTCGCCTTTGCGACTTTAGGCTCACCCGATTGGAAACAATTTTGTAAGAGCAGAACCGATTCCAAAGTACACACCCACGTTTTGCGAAGCCAGACTCTTACCGCGCCCCGACGTGTTATTTACCTTCAGAACAGTGCTGATTGGCATCGGAGCAAACACCTCAAGCCCCTCTGGTCAATGACGACGCAAAAAGAACTACAAGAAGGGATCAATTCGCTGGACGATAATCACATCGTCTTCGTCAGGGAATTCGCCGAAGGGCACGCACCACCACCGTCCACCCTAATCGGTAGCCTCTTGGAACAATTAATGGACCTCTCGATGAATGCCAAAGATTTAAAATTCTAAGAAGCAAACTCAAATTGACTTCATCAAAAAACGGAAGCCAGTGAGACTGACAATGCTTCCCGCTAAGCAGCTCGCACTGTCCGACCTAGGTTCATCCCTCGAAAATTGCCCATGTTTTCGATATGAAGAAGAGCGGGACACTCCTACCCTAAAGCCGGAGTCACGAAACAAAATGCGCGCTCCTCGTTTACCCGCAATGGGTCAAATGAGATTTCGTTGCGATAACACGAAGCCATCGACCGTCAAAATAACTATCCAGCCCCAGATAAGGTCCTCGATATGCTGAATCGTACCAGGAACATTAAGAAGCACTCTTCCCGCGGTAGACGCATATTTGACGACTTTGATAGCGCACTTCGTGCAGGTCTTTCTGAAGGGCTTACCATTATCAAATCCAACGGACGATATTTCGATTTCTATTTCGAAGACCGAAATTCTCCGGTGACCCTTGTCACATTCCATGCGGCAACTGGACCTAAAACCGTTGAGTATCCTATTTTTACCGGATCGCGTTTCGCTGAGAAGCTCGGTGTCAACTTACTCGCCTTCGCCGACTCCGCTTGTGGCGGAGCAGAAAAACTACTCACTTTTTGGCACCAAAGCACCAAACGAGTTCCGTCTGGTAAGTTCATCCCGTCAATCATCGCCCTGACACAACGTCCCGGGCAAGAAAAACATCTTATTTTTTTTGGTTCCTCCGCTGGCGGATATGCGGCTCTTCATTACAGTACCTACTTTCCAGAGTCAGTTGCATTAGTGATGAATCCTCGCATTGAACTTCTCGGAAAACCTGATCGCTTTGACGACTACTCCCGAAAAGCGTATCCGGGATGGAACCCACAAATGATTGCCGCAAAAATTCCAACAAGCATGTCAAAGTGGTACGCCAAAGGAAGAGAAAATACCGTGGCATACATACAAAATACTGGTGACAGACTGTATTACGAGAATCATTTCTCGCGCTTTGAGGCTGCTACGCGTGAGCAATCAAATATTCATTTTAAGATCCAGAATTGGGGAAAGGGGCACATAGTCCCTCCTGCGAACGAATACATGGAACCTCTTAAGTCACTCGTTAACCATGCTCCGAATTGGAACGCAGGGCTATCAAATTTTGCCAGTTGAGGCACCCGTACTTCCAGTTCTAGTCACCGTTCATTCGTGATTATCATCTTGGGTTCAGGTTGCTCGTAGTCACGGGGACTGCCCACCGAGACTTGAACAAACATCACATAGTAAGGTTAGACGTATGGCTTCTACTAAGACCTATGCTCCGGTGATTACGGGGTTACCGCATACCTCAATCAGTTCGGCGCCAATAAACACAGTTGTGAAACGGAATGAAGATCCCGTTATTCGTGGTTCACGACGATTCTGGCTCGATGGAAGCGTAATTCTAAACGGAACATGCATTCAGCGAACTGCGGATCTCGATTCGTCACTACCACAAGCAGCGGAACGGTGGAGTATTGAAGAACTTGCTGATTGGTGGTCGAAAGGTGCACGAAACCCTGGTGCACTATTCATTGAAGATTCAGTAGATTCATGGAGCGCTTGTCTGCCTGACCCACTGGGCGGTGCACTTGCGTTCTCTCTCAATAAGCAGGGCAAAGCATTCGTTTCTACCAGCATCGTAGAACTTGTACATGCAGCCGAGACACATGGAATCATCTTGGAAAAGGATCCATTGTTTCAGGTAGAGCGTCTCATGCTTGGCAACGGAGGGCTCACACCTGCAAGTTACAAGGGTGTACATTCACTTGAGCCTTTTCAGTATTTCGTATTGTACGGAAATCAAATCTTTACAAAGAATTACAAGATTCGCGAGAGCCTTGACTCTGCATCGCTCTATGATTTGTTTACAATTCTTCGATCTGACGTCCAAGGCGCTGTCCAAGCAATAGCAGAGACGAATTCTCAGCAAATCACCGCACACTTGACAGGCGGTTTTGACTCACGCCTAGTTCTCTCCGCAGTATTGAACCTAGAACTGCGAGATCGAGTCAATATATTCTGTTCCGGCCCTGAAGGTTCCACCGATCGAATAATCGCCGATGGCCTGACGAGACAATACGGCCTACAACGAGTAGACGGGGCAGGGCTCACGACTGCACCAACGACGAACATGTCAGAACGACTAATGGGCGCACTCTTTGCGAGTGGTGGAATAACTAATACGGGCCCGTTCGGTCGAGAAATCTCTGTACCAGTTAGCGCAATGGGCGGCGGCTACGGAGAAGTGCTTCGAACATTCTTTGGAAACAGAAAAATTACCGACTCACTTGGTCGACTTGATAGCAGCCTCCTTATATCAAGCTATCTGCCCACAGCAAATACCAAGAGCACCTATTTTTCGCCAGAAGCAATCGCGAACGTTTCATCATTACTAACAAAAAAATTCGATCACTTGTCCCATCTTTATCAGGATGCCAGTTTCATAGGCGATGCGTTTTATACGCATAATCGGAATCGCTACCATATCGGTCAGACGTCTTTATTATGGAGTCGTGTTGGCTCTAGGTTTGACCCGTTGTATTCTGTTGCTGGTTTCGAATTAGCCAGAAGATCTACGCAACATGTCAGATCGGCAAATCTCATTGGCCATGATTTACTAGACTCGCTGAAACCTGATCTATTATCATGGCCCTTCGATTACGACAGGTTCAGCCAAGACCTATTACAACTAAGAAATCGACGAGAATTACGTTCATGGCCAAAGAATAACGAGAAAATTAATTTTGTAAAAGGGCTCACACCTGAATGTGAAGCTGATAGCACTTTCCTATCCGTTCTTCGACGCCTAAATGCCACCGAACCCAAACTTAATGCCGCGCAACGCAAAGCTAAGGTGGAGGAAGCCAACGGATTGGGAGTTAATTTTTGGCAGGTAGTTTACAAGGAGACTGGACAAGAACTGTTATCTAGCGCTCTCGAACAAACGAATGGTACTGCTTTACAGGGAACTGTCGATATCGAATACATTCGTAAATTATCAACTGCAAGTTCACTAAACAAGAAGCAACTCCGTGATCTTTACAGTTTGGGTGGGATCATGTCTTGGCTCAGTTTCGGGTAATTAAGAATAGTCTTACTAGGTTAAGATCTTCAGTATCCGATAATCTTTTCTCTCATAACTACTAATATTTATTTCGCAGGAACAATGGTAAATTTCTTCATATACGGTGGCTGCGTTTCTAGGGATGCCTATGAACTGGTCAAGGATGAACATTATTTAACGGGTTACATCGCTCGCCAGTCGCTTATTAGCGCCAACTCGCTACCCGAGACACGAATTAACACAGCAAATTCATCGACAAACTTTAATTCCCGGATGGTAGTCGGAGACATTAAGTCCTCGCTCTTCTCTACTTTGCGTGAAAAATCGAATGAAGTCGAAGTATTCCTATTTGACATCTTAAGTGAACGACTAGGAGTTTATCGACTCCAGGGCGGGCGATACATCACGAACTCCGCGGAACTATCCAAATCAAGTCTTTTAGATGATTTTCCGTATGCCAAGGCTAAGATTCATTTTGGCACCAGCCAACACTTTGAGCTTTGGAAACAAGGAGTACTTACCCTCAAAGATATTCTCGTAGAATGTGGTCTATTCAGCAATAGCATATACATTGAGACCATTTGGACTGATCATTCTTGTCAAGGCAGTAACGTTCCTAAATTCAGAAACTGGTCCGCTCATTACGCGAATAAGTTATACGAACCATATTTTTCGTACCTTCGAGAATTGGGTTTTAGATCAATAAAACCGTCTCTGGATATCAGCCTATCCGATGAAAATCATAAATGGGGTAGTTCACCGTATCATTATCAGCCGGAGTACTATCAGGAAATCCTTGTGCAAGTATTCGACCAAATTTCAGAAAAGTAGCTTATCTCGGTGCACGGCGTGGTCGCGGCTGGCACACTGGGCAGCTATAGGAAGAACGGCCCATGAAGGGATCACGACGAATCAGAGACTCACGGCCGTTTTCTCTGCAACGCAAACAGGCTTTGCCTTCGCGCCCGTAGGCGTTCAAGGACCTGGAGAAATAACCGCTAGCGCCGTTAACATTCACGTATAGAGAATCAAAGCTCGTACCACCAGCGGCGAGGGCGCGTGTCATCACATCAACCAAAGCATCATTGAGGCGTTGCACTTCTGGACGCCTGATAGTGCCAGTATTGCGCAAACCTGAAAGGCCTGCTTGCCAAAGTGCTTCATCCGCATAGATGTTGCCGACTCCGGAAATGATCCCCTGGTCCAGAATGGCTCTCTTGAGTTCTGTCGTCTTTTTGCGAAGCGCGACGTACAGGTCTTCGGTCTTGCGGTGAGGATCCATCACGTCTCGGGCAATGTGAGCAGCCGCCTGTGGGATCGATGCTTTTAGCGACCCGGCTCCGGCAGGCAACCCATCGGTTGTTGCAACCAGTGGGGAGATAAACATTCCCCCAAAGATTCGCTGGTCTACGAAACGCAGTTCGCTGGGGAAATCGGATCTCTCGCTGAGTGAGAGCCTGACTTTTAGATGTTTCTCATCGTGAGCATCAGGTTCTTCGACAAGAAGTTGGCCGCTCATGCCGAGGTGGGCAACCAATGCTGCCGGAGTTGAAAGGCCTTCGAGGTCCATCCAGAGGAACTTGCCCCGGCGAACCACGGAAGCGATAGAGCAACCGCTCAATGTCTGTTCAAAATCTTCAACGCCGTCGGTATGACGGCGGACGGACCGCGGGTCCAGCACTTGAGCGGTTAGTACCGTTCGAGTGCGAACCCACTTATCCAGTCCTTCTCGGACCACTTCAACTTCTGGCAGTTCTGGCATGAACTAAACGCTATCCCTTAGGTAGCTGCTCACCTGGATGCAGCAACAGCCAAGTCTTGTGTGCCGCTTCCTGCTCAGCTTCCTTCTTGGATGGCCCATGCCCCTGGCCGTATCCCTCGTTTCCGATGCGGAGTTCGGCAAGGTAAGTGCGTGCGTGGTCAGGACCGGAACCAGTGACCTGGTAGTGCATCTCGCCTAGCTTTTGGGAGGCTACTTCTTCCTGGATTACAGTTTTCCAGTCAGTCGTCGCGCCCAGCAGCCGATGATCTTCCAGCAGTGGAGTGACGAAGCGAAGCACAAACGAGCGCGCAGCTTCCATGCCTTGAACCAAGTAGGTGGCCCCAAGAATTGCTTCCATGGTGTCTGCCAGAATGGAGGATTTATTGGCTCCGTTGGACTGGGCTTCCCCACGTCCTAGGAGCAGGTGCTCCCCCACTTCCAAATCACGGGCAATGATCGCCAAGGCGCGGGTACTGACGATAGCCGCTCGCCGCTTCGCGAGATCGCCTTCTGGCAAATTCGGGAAAGTTGCGTATAGGTATTCTGCAACGCAGAAGCCAAGAATTGAATCACCTAAGAATTCAAGGCGTTCATTCGTTGGAATGCCACCGTTCTCATAGGAATATGAGCGGTGGGTAAATGCAAGACGAAACGTCTCGGAATCAATATTGATTCCGAGACGCTTCATAAGTTCTTCTTTTGAAGACATGTCTTAGACGTCTGCGACCTTGCGACCCTTGTACTCAAGGAACAATTCGGTACCAGCCGAGTCGGTGACAACCTTAGCCTGGTGAGGCAGGCTGTAGGTTACGCGACCGTTTTCAACGGTCTTCACCAGGTTCGGTGCGGTAGCCTTCCACTGAGAACGGCGGGCACGAGTATTCGCACGGGACATCTTCCGCTTTGGAACAGCCACGACTACTTCTCTTCTCTCTTGTCTGACGTTTTATCATTTGTCGCATCCTCTGCGACAATATCGGACAGCTGCGCTAGCGCTGCCCAACGTGGATCCAGGATCTCATGATCATGCTGAGGGTCATCGTTGAGACTGATTCCGCATTCACTGCAGAGCCCCAAGCAATCTTCCCGGCAAACCGGCTGGAACGGCAGGGCGGTAACCACTGCGCTCCGTACTACCGGATCGATGTCAATCAAGTCACCGACCACCCAATACTGATCCACATCATCATCGTCTTCGAATTCTTCGCTCTCTTCATAATAGAAGAGCTCTTGAATATCAGCCTCGAAGTCGTACTCGATGGGCTCCAAGCATCGTCCACATTCCCCAGCGATTTGCGCTGTAGCGGTACCCGATACCAGAATTCCTTCATGCACGGCTTCAAAGCGAAGATCTAAGTCAAGCTCAGATCCTCCACGAATACCGATAAGTGCATTTCCCACATCTGCGGGTGCCGAAACCTGCTCATTGAGAGTTTTCATTGAGCCAGGCGAACGGCCGAGCTCCCTGGTTGAAAAAACCAGAGGCGAGTTGCGATCGAGTTCGCCGTGTGACGATCGATCAGAACGCTTTTCGCTAATGATGACTCCTATAGAAACATAGTCCGACATTTCATCTTAGCTTGCCGTAGGCCAAGTTCCCAAACTGAAACCAGTTTTCAGAGCTCGATGCCGGTGTTGCACTCACCACAGCATATCGTAGACGACCTGCCAATCCCTACTTGCACGCGTTGCTAATCCAACATTCCCGACCTTGCAATCCGCGCCGCGGACTTCGAAGAAGAATCGGAATAACGCCAGGGACGAGCGCGACGCAAAACGGCTTATAGCAAACATCCCGAAGAAAGCTTGCCCAGCGAATTATGCTTGGTCATGCTTCGAATTAAGTGGTGAGGGATTCTCCGTGAAAGTGTTACGAACCGTCAATAGCGTCGTCAAGAAAGTGCAATCGCGCTTTGAGACACGGCGACACCTGAAGTTCATTCAGAACCACGCCACAGAACTACGCCACCTGCCCGTGGACGCTGACCGGTACAAGGTAGCGCTGCACTTTCCCGATGAGATGGCCAACGCCTACCAGATCAGGCAATGGTACGAACCGCTTTTAGCCTTGGCAGAGTTCGTGCCGGTGGTAATCATCGCACGAAGTCCAGATACTGCGCTGTCGCTGCGCAAGGAATGCCCGCTACCGATTCACTTCGCCCCCGCCGTGGTAGATGTTGAGCGATTCATGCAATCCCAGGATCTACGTGTGGTGTTCTACGTGAATCAAAATATCCGGAACTTTCAAATCATGCGGTTCAATGCGCCTAATCATGTCTTCATCTGCCATGGCGAAAGCGAAAAAGCCTACATGTGGTCCAACCAGCTCAAGGCCTACGATTATGTATTTTCAGCCGGTGAAGCAGCTAGAGATCGCCTGGTAAATCACTTGCGCAATTTCGACGCTTCGTTGCGATGCCGGTTAATTGGGCGTCCGCAAATAGATGTGGATTATGCGTCGCCTGTCGACCTGAATAAGGAACTACCGACGCTTCTCTATGCCCCAACCTGGGAAGGCGACCGGCCTTCCATGAATTATGGCTCCGTACTATCCCATGGTGAACAATTAATTGACGCCTTGATCAAGGACGGCGGATTCAACGTTATTTTTCGCCCCCATCCACGTTCTGGACTGGGTGCGAAACCCTATGGGCAAGGCGTAGAAAGAATCCGAAAACAGCTGAGGGCGCACAGCGAAACTTCGAAAGCCCAATTCATTTTCGATGACTCGGCCCACTGGGGCTGGCAGTGGTCAGCTGCCGACCTTTGCGTGACTGACATTTCCGCAGTTGCTTATGACTTTTTAGCTACAGGAAAACCAATGTTCGTGACGCAACCGGTGTCGACCGAGGCTACCGTTGATGAATCTCCAGCGCTGCAACAGGTGCCTGCCCTTACAGCTGCGGCGGCAACGGAAATCAGCCGGCTGGCGCGAGAAGCCTTGGCCGGCAACAACCCGCAGCTACGAGGTCTGGTCAATTACTACTTTGGCGACGTTTCCCCCGGTGCCAGCATGCAACGTTTCATTGCAGAAACGCTGGCGCTAGTGCAAGAAGACAGCGTCACTGATCACTAGCCAGCTTCAGCAGCATAGTGGTGCCGGGCCTGCAGGAGGCCCGGCACCGCAATTTCAATAAGCTGCGGTGTCTTCCTTATTTGAAGAAGCGCTCAACAACGCGCCGCGCGGCATGCCCGTCATCATTTGGGGCAAACTTTTGAATGAATTCGTCTCGATTCACCCCTGGCAGATCAGCCCCCGCCAAAGCTGACGATAGTGCATCCCAAAGGTCGTTCTCTTCTTCAACAATTGGGCCAGGCAACGCACTCTCGTAGTCCAAATAGAAACCACGCAGATTATCCCGGTAGTTCTCCAGATCGTATGCATAGAAGATAATTGGTCGTCGCAACAGCGAGTAGTCGAAGAATACCGACGAATAATCAGTAATCAATACATCAGAAGCAAGGTATAGTTCCTGAATATCTGGATGACTCGAGACATCGATAATGCGGTGCCGCAGGCTCTCCGGAATCGACACGGCATTTGATACCAGCACATGCATGCGCAACATCAAGATGGTGTCTTCGCCAAAACGACGGTCGAACTCCTCCAGATCCATTGGCAAGTCGAATCTGAATTTACCGCGGCTTGAAGCCGCATCGTCACGGAATGTCGGCGCGTAAAGTACGGTCTTGATTCCTGGGGGTATCGCAAGCTCATCGCGAACACGCTTTTCTTGCTCAGCAACGTCGGTACCGGTCAAGATGTCGTTTCGGGGATAGCCAAGCTCCACGGCTTCGCCTGAGAATGCATAGGCGGATCGCATGATCTCGCTCGTGTAGCGAGAAGGCGAAATGAGGTGCGTCCATTGGCGCGTTGCTCGTGTAACACGCTCAAGATACCCCTCATCGCGGCCTTGAACTTCGCGAACATCGAGTGCCATCTGCTTGAGTGGTGTTCCGTGCCAGGTCTGCAGGAACACTCCCTTCGCGCGACGCTTCACATAGTGCGGGAAGCTCTGGTTATTCACCCAGTATTTTGCCCGTGCGAGATGCCAGAAATATTCTGGGGACAATCGCTTAACGGTAGTCGTCAAAGGATCGGAGAAGCGGTGCTTTCCCGAGTAAACCCATACCTTGCGACGTGTGTCACCTTGTCGCAGCAATTCCTCGTAAATATACCGAGGAGAGTCGCCGTACTGATTCCCGAGACCCGATTCGAAGACGATGAGGTCTTCTTCCATGGGAGCAAGCTTGTACAACTTGTATAGCTTGCGCATGACGTCAAAGTACCGCTTGTTCCTTCGGAACTTGTTCTTCAACTTAACCGGCAATTCGGCACGCCAGCCAACGTTGGGTTTGCCACGCAACTCGGCTCGCTCTATTTCTCCCGTTATGCGTTGCGAATTGTTTTGGTCCCGGTGGGTCATGAACACGTCAGCACGTTGACGGTACTTGTCTTCCATGGCTTTACCTCGTTGCAGGGTACGCGAAAGATCATACAGCAATGTTTCTGCATCAAAGGCAATGCGGCCTGGCAATTCGTCGTCCAAGTTCAAATGCGATCCGCTCGGTCCCAAGAAGCGAGAGCGATCGAACTGGTAGTAGTGAACAGGCTTGTGCAGGAAGCTGAAGTCAAAGTTCACTGAAGAGTAATCCGTGACCATGATTGCCGCGGTCTTGATTAGTTCCTGGACGTCAATTTCACCTTGGACAATTAGTCGAGCGGGCGCGCCAGCGAAATGATCCCTGAATTGCATCATGTTGGGATGGAGGCAGAAAACAACTTCCAGGCCATGCCTCTGGACTAATTCTGCAAGTTCCGCCGAATTAAGCAGGTTTTTCCATTGCTCGAGGTAGTCCGATTCAAGGAAAACTTCCTCATTCTGCAACCAATCACGCCACGTTGGGATGATCAGGAGCATGTTCTCGTTAACACTCAAATCCGTCGCTAGCAAGGAATCGAACCGGGATAGCCCGGTGACCTTGACTTCTACAGGCGAATAAAGGAAGTCCTTAACGATGTACTGCTTCTCGCGCTCAGAGGAAACCATGAAAAGGTCCGTCGCAAAGCCAGGTGAATTCTTGCCGTAGTTGGGAACCATCCATTTGGTTCCCATGACGCCGTGCTGCAAGAACACCCGAGTAGCGCGGCAACGCGACGAGAAGCTATGGTGCCTTGTTGGGTATAAGTAATCGGCATGGTGCGTGCCGATGACTCGTTGCGCACGAATGGCCAATTCAAAGTGTTCTTTGCTGCCATGGAAAACGACGTGATCCATGGAATCGAAATTCCGTAAATCGGGAGCTTTCTCATCGATGACATAGTATGCATCAATATCTGGGCGTTCTTTACGCAGGTATTTGAACAGATGCAGCCCGTTGTCCTGAGCCTTGTAGGATAGTTCGCCGACGATCCAAATCGGCTTCGAATCCGATGGCTGGCTGATTGGGAAACTGCGCTGTTTAGCGTTAGCAAGTACGGCAAAGGCTTCTTTGTCGAACACTTCCAAAATCACCGATGTTGATTTTGCTTTGAAAGTGAAATATGGAGAAATCGCTAGAGTCTTTTCACCGATTGTCACCGCATCTGCACGCGTCGTGCTGCGCACGGCAAACGGGGTACGAGTCACTCGAATGCGTGCAAGCTCACCGCTGGAATTCGAAGTCGCCAGCAGATAGAGATCGTAGTTATCGCCACGATCGATCGCCTCCCAGTCAGCAGATTTGAAATCCAGGGTTGCTGACCAGCTGTAGATAGCACGTCCAAAGCGCTTTGCTGCATGCTTTTCGTCGAAAACCAGCTCCGCTGGAACTTCAACTGCAAATTCCGATTTACGTCCAACCAGTTGCAAAGTGACTGAGGACAACCGGTCGCTCTGCGTTTCCAGAACTCCGCCCAACGACAGCATGCCGTCGTGGATCCGGGTGATGTCAGTACGAATTCGATATTTGAAGCGTAGAGGACGGTTCAGGGCCAAAGCCACTTCGGCCTTCTTATTGATATAAAGTCCTACGCTGCGTTCGCCTGAATTATAGACCGTGTCATGGCTAAAAGTAGTCGACGAAAACCGCCCCAGAATACGGTGGGCGATAACAGGGCCGTTGAGGATTAGTTCCCCGGCGTCGATCCGTTCCCGGACCTCTTTGCGCCTGAGCAGTTCACCGTCTTCAGTTAGCTGCAACCATGCGATTCCCGGAGGCAATTGATCGAATTCGGAGCTGAAGGTCAGTGCAAGACGAACCGTACCGGCGTACAGGTCATTTTCCAGAGTCACTTGGTTGTCATCTGCGTCATCCGAATCAGGAACGCTGGATTCCGGCTCTTCGTTGCTGGAAGCGAGTTCGCGATAGTCTTGCCACCGATCAAGAAGGGGATCCAGAGAGATCTCAGCATAGATTCGATGGGATTCATCGTGACCGATTTTGACTAGATCAGACGTAAGTGGCGCAACAGAAAGAACGATGTGGCTACCGTGTAATACCGAAACGGATTGCACGGGATGGGCAACGCTAGCGTCCAGATGCAGAACTTCATCACGAATTGCAAGGTTCAGCTCTTGGTAGCCGCTGTAGTAGCGATACTTTTTGCGCTTTAACCGCTGGGTACGCAAAGTCTGCATCGCTGACTGCGCCAAGTCTTGCATAGCTCGAATTTCAACTGCCACGAATAGTGTCCTTCAATGTTTTAGCTGCTATCCCCCGCTTAAGTCGTTCAGCGGAACAGCCTGGAAATCGCGCGTGTACAACATGAATAGGCCGCTAGCACCACACGGCAGTGGCCGTCATTTCATGTGATCCACAGTCTAAGATTACCGCCCATGGGCGATCAAATCAGTTTGAAACCGCCACGGACACCTGCAAATGGCCATAGAGTCTGCTTCGACTGGAGCGTTGTCATTATCTGGCGCTTAAAGCAATTGGTCCCAATTCGTATGGTACGAATTGGGACCAAGGAGTCAGCGGACCTCTAGCTGTGCCAACCCCGGAAGTTCTCCAGCTTTCCTTGACGTTCAACAATCAGCTTCTGAATGACGTTCTGGAATCGCTTAGTTGAATCCCCTCGGTTCAGGTCGCCAAAGTAGAACTGGCGCATTTCAATGCGCTGATCCTTGTGTCCGTCACGAGTCAGTGCATCGGCGAGCAGGTCTCCAACGTTCTTCACGCTATCTTGGTCTACTACGTGGCAGGCCTGCGCAACTGGTGCATCGCGGTGAAGAATTTCGCGGTTGGTACGTCGGTCGGAAATGACTAACGGATTACCCGGGTGGAGGTACAGGTAGTCCAGGCCTACGCTGGAAACATCGGTAATCAGCGCATCGGTCGACTCGAACATGGCCAAGATATTGCCCTGTTCGGATATCACGTGCTCTGCGCCGGCTTCATTGGCAGCTTCGATCATTTCCAGAATGCGTGCGTGTGCCTGAGCAACGCCAGGAGTATTGCTTTCCTGAATTCGTGGGTGCGGCTTATAGACGACGCGCCAAGAAGGGTTCTCCAACAATGACTCGACAATGGCAACACCATATTTGTCCAACGAGGTGTAGTTGTTGTCTTCGTTTTCCCCTTCCCACGTCGGCGCATACATGACATCGAACTTCTCGCTTGGTTCCAATTCGAGTTCGAAGTTGATATCCAGCTGCGGACGACCGGTGACTTCCAATTTGTTGAACTCGAAGTCAATCAACATTGCCTCGTGGCGCTTGATGGCTGCAGGGCCTGCGACAAAAACCTTGTCGTAGGCCTTGGCCTTATTCGAAACCATCGAGAGTTTGTCGCTCTCACCATGGTTTACATGCACGTGAACAAGCCTTGGGTGATCCAGGGACTGGAAATTCGTGCGCGAATTGTTGGTGTATATGACCAGCTTCAGGTCATTGTCATCATACAGATCCATGAGATCAGTCAATCGGCGTACATAGATCCTTGGCAGGTCTGTAAATTTCTCCGCCGCTTTGAAAGCACTCAAAGTACGGAAGACCAGCAGTACTTCTTCTTTCACATGCAGTTCTTCAAGCACCGGAAGCCACTGAGTCACCTGATAGATCTTGTCAGCGCCATCTCCGAAGTAAACCGCTACAGATCCTGGTACCGGAATATTGGATACACCAACA
Source organism: Glutamicibacter sp. NPDC087583 (assembly GCF_044743685.1). Taxonomy (NCBI): domain Bacteria; kingdom Bacillati; phylum Actinomycetota; class Actinomycetes; order Micrococcales; family Micrococcaceae; genus Glutamicibacter; species Glutamicibacter sp. NPDC087583. The sequence continues at coordinate 1,270,614 of NZ_JBIUWY010000001.1, forward strand.
TTCACATTGGCCGACGGACGACCGGTTAGCCCCATCAGACGGGATATCCGTTTTGCTTCCGGACGTCGCCCCACTTTTTGCAGGGCGCCCTTTACGCTGGACTTGATGGAGTCTGTGATGTGCTCGCTAGCCATGAGTACTTTCAAATCTCGAAAACAACAACTTACAACTAAACGAGTTTACTAGCTCAGTTCCTTCACGATCTGGCTCAAAGTGTCCAATGTGTTCTTTAACGACGTGACATGTCGCTCATCGAACTCGCTCAGGACACGTTTCATTTCGGTTGTCGAGATACCTGAGGTACGTGGAAGGTAGACAACTTCGACTTCATCACCGAGGTCGTCAAACTTGCCCTTCCAGTCTTCGCCGATGCCGAAGACCTTTGCATCGTACTTCTTGATGTCAGTACGTTTCTGTTCCCAGTTCTCTTCGGGAATGGCGAGGTCTACGTATTTGATGGCTTGGACGATCTCAAGACGCTGTTCGAAAGGAACTACAGGCTTCTTGCCCTTGATGGCGTTGAACTCATCAGTGGATACGCCAACAACCAGGCGGTCGCCCTTCTCCTTGAGACGCTTCAGGATATTCAGGTGGCCGATATGGAACAGGTCAAAAGTTCCGTACGTCAAAACAGTTTTAGTCATGGGTCCCTTTCGAAGTAAGGTAATAGCTTCGCTTGCTTAGCTAGTGGCGCTCACTTGTGTTCGTCGTTAGATAATAGGCAGACGACCCGCGAGGGTCATGCGAACTATTGTTTTCCATCTAAGTTTAGGCCGTGGTTCACGGTACCAGGGGCTGCCGGTCCAACCTGCCCGCCATCCGGCTATGTACTGGGACACAGCGCTTTTGTTGTGTCGCAGCCGCAAGCACTCAATGAGCATCCAGGTTGTTGGATAGATCCAACGCAGCGGCACGGGCAAGTTACGGCGAGCCAGCCACACCCGGTTTCGGGCATTCAAACGATAGAACTCGTCGTGGCGTCGTGGATCCACGATCGGATGGCCAATCTGCATGTCGCCGGCATACCAGACGTAAGTGCCTGTGTCCCATACGCGCCAGGCAAGTTCGATGCCTTCATGCGCGTACCAGAATCCCCCCGCCCAGCCACCCGTGGAATCAAAAATTCTACGGGTAGTAACTAGGCAAGTTTCCCCCACGTGGAAAACTTTGCTTGGTTCCACTGCCGTTCGTTTTTTCAAGCGCGGGATCCAACGTCGTGGATTCTGTTCTTCGTTTTCAGGATCAGTGATGCGCGGCTGCAACAGCCCCATGCGAGGGTAATGCTTGAACCGTTCGACAGCCGTAATCAAGAAGTCATCATCGATGAACCATGAATCGTCATCGAGGAAGCACAAGTATTCGCCATTTATCTGGTTCACTCCAGCATTGCGGCCGGCCGGAATGCCCAAATTCTCTGGAAGAAAATGAGTCTTGATCCCTTCAGGGATATCCGTTGGATCCCATCCGTTGCCTACGACTACAGCGTCAATCTGCACTGAACGTTGGGCCAGCAAAGATTCCAGGGCGCGTCGGAGCTCAACCGGGCGGTTACCCATGGTCAACACAACTACGCCGATGGTCGGTTTGATCTCTGCAGGCATTTGTCCTCTAAGGCGGTGGGCTATACGGAATTAGGTCAAACTATGCTTTGAGCCGGGACGAGGCCATATTGGAAAGGAAATGCCCAAAGTTCACTAGGACGCATGCCGGCAATAGGATCCAGACCATCCACTTTTCGGCGGCTCCTGGAATACCCACGATTGCGGAGATAACCGAGCATCCAAGAATGATCAGCGATAGTTCAACTGCGTGCAGGAGCTTATGGAATGGCAAGAAGCGAGCCAGGGAACGCAGCTTTCCAACGAGTGAAGTTGTTGGAACTGATCTGGCGGCTGCAGTATCCGGCAATTTTCCGAGGCCAGCCATGCCTCTGGCTGCATGAACCATGAGTGACTGCGAACGGTTCAGGACCAGAAGAACCGACAGGCAAGCGGCCATGAACAGTGTAGGCCAGGCCTGCTCAACTGAGGAATCATCCGCAGACAGTTCTATGAAGACCCGGTAGCCCAAAGCAATTGGGATCAGCGCCTCTGTTGTGTGGTGCCCAACCATGTCAATGAAAATACCGCGGGGAGATTGAGTTCCCCTCCAACGTGCGACTTCTCCGTCAGAACAGTCAAAATACAGCTGGAGCTGCGACAAGATTACTGCCAGCAACGGTCCCCAGATGCCAGGAATCAACAGCGCTAGAGACATGAACCAACCCGCAAGAATCATCAAGCCGGTAACGCCATTGGCACTGATACGCGTGCGCACCAGTATTGCGGTGAGGTAAATGGAGATATGGCGCAGGTACAGCTCAGCTGTCCAGTGCTCGGCATTCTTACGCGCACGGACTTCCGGAGGTTGGCAGACCGCACGCAGCTGTTCGAGCGTTGGATTCTTTGGACGTTCAACCATGATTACCTAACGCGCCCTTTGTCGACAGTGCCGGCTGCCCCGCAAAAACGACCCTTGATGTATCCAAAAGCCCAAGGCAAATGGATTGCGGGGAAAGCACATGCTGCCAGCAACTTGTCTTTCAATCCTTTTGCGTTGCTAGTCAGCCCCGCAGCCAACGCGATCGCCGCATAGACCGCAGGTACGGCCTTGGCCAAGTTCAAAACTACGCTCACACCGGTTGGGGCTGCTTCGCGAACTAGCGGCTCAATTACAGTTGCCGCTAGTCCCGTTGCAACCCCCAAAAGCAATAGTGGTGGAACATCGTGGCGCAACGACTTACCTTCAGGGAAGCGCCGCGCAATTTCTGCTCGCCAAGTCCCCGAGGCCTTGGACTGGCTAATCAAGGATTTGAAGCTATCACGCGGATAGTAGCCGACCTTTAGTTCTGGATCGAACCAAACGGTGTGGCCCGCCTGGCGAATACGCAAGCAGAGTTCCCAATCCTGGGCTCGCCATAGTTCCTCGTTGTAGTAACCGACTTCTTCAAATACTTCGCGACGAAAGATACCGAGGTACGCAGATTCAGCAGGGCCTTCTGGGGCACCCGAATGATATGCCGGTCCGCCAAAACCAAACTTCGAATGATAAGCCGCTGCGATTCCTCGCTGGACAGGTGTACGCCCTTTTGCGTCCATCAGTCCCCCAACGTCGTGCGCATTCACGCGAAAAAGAGTTTCGATTCCACGTTGTGTGTAGTGCGACGGCAGCTCGCTATGGGCGTCGACGCGAATAACTATCGGCAAAGTAGACGCCCGAATAGCCAAGTTGAGACCAATGGGTGTTTTGCCAAGAGGATTATGGACTAATACGATTCTTGCGTCGGCATCAGCCAGGCGTCGGGCAACGTTGTTTGTTGTATCAGTACTGGGCCCTAATGCCAGTACAAGTTCCTTCTCGCCAGAATAGTCCTGCCCCAAGATCGAACTTACCGCTTCTTCAAGGTAGTCCGCTTCGTTCAGCACGGGCATGACATAGGAAACGCCAGGAAGTTGAGTCATGCGGGCCTTACTTCTTCGCTTTCAAGAATTTCTGATATTCCTTTATCACTGAAGCAGTGTCACCATCCATCATTTGCACACCCTTTTCAATCCAGATGCAACGATCACAGGTTTCCTTGATGGAATTCATAGAGTGGGAAACATTGAAAATGGTACCCGCGCTATCCCGGATTTCGCGGATTTTGGCCTCACTGCGCTTTCGGAATTTCGCATCGCCTACAGCAAGAGCCTCATCAACAATGAGGATGTCATGTTTTTTAGAAGCTGCAATCGCGAACTTTAGCCTTGCGCCCATGCCCGAAGAATATGTACGCATTGGGAGGTCGATAAACTCTTCGAGCTCGGCAAATTTCGTAATCTCTTCCCGCATCTTCTCGACTTCAGCGCGGCTATATCCAAGCGCCAACCCGCCTAGGGTAATGTTCTTGTCGCCTGAAAGATCGGGGATTAAAGCTGCGCCTACGCCAAGTAGGCTGGGGCGTGAACGAGCGAATACTGCGCCATCCGATGGCGGAGTCAGTCCAGTGATGGCCCTAAGCAACGTGGATTTGCCCGAGCCGTTCGAACCAATTACACCGATTGATTCATTTTCATAGGCGACAAAGGAAATTCCCTTGAGCGCATGAACTGTTCGAACACCTCTGAGCTTTGGTTGGAGAAGGCGGCGGGCGCCTGCGTTTCCAATTGCCTTGCCACTTGCAAACACCTCATACTTCACATGCAGATTATCGACGATGACGACAGGCTGCCTTGACGAATCCACAGTAATCGACTGCGACTCGACTTGGTCAGGCATCACAACATCGATGAAGGAGGTGTCATCTGAGAATATAGGCGCTGGCTCGTACTCCGGATGCAGCTGCGGGTTAATCAGATCATCGAAACTAATTCGCACGTCCGTACCTTTCTTCGGCCTTCCAGAAGAAGATCAACCCAGCGATAAGCATGAAAATTGCCCAAACAGATATAACCCACCATGCCTGCGGGTCATACTCAGCATGATCCATGATGAATCCACGAGCCAATTGCAGGGTCTGATATATCGGATGTATGTCGAAGATTGCAATCATCCAGGGCCAATGATTCAGAAGTCGTTCTGCGCTGAAAAGCACTCCTGAGGTGTAAAACAGAACGCGGCCAATCATGGGTAACACGTTCGAGAAGTCACGGACGTGCACAGTGATGCGAGCACAAATTAACGCGACTCCGAGGTTGAAAACAGTAAAGATCGCAAGGATCGGTATAATCCCAAACCAAGTCCACTTAGGGCTGGTACCAAGAATCAGAGCGTAAATGAACATCACTGCGATCATTGGCATGAGAGTCAGCAAGTTCTGGGTAACCTGAGCGACAGGCAGAGATAATCGTGGGAAGGCAAGAGATTGCACCAAAGCCGCATTTCCCGTGATCGACTTGGCTCCGCCGTTCATCGAGGTTGAAAAGAACTCGAAAAGGAAAACGCCGATCACGACATAAACGGGGAAATCGACACCTCGTGCGCCGCCCTGCAAGATGCCGAAGACAAATCCGTACACCAAAGCATTGAATGTCGGCTTGATTACGATCCATACCATCCCCAGGCGATTTCGCTGGTTCTGCGATTGGACGCGTGCTTTAGCCAGCTCATAAATGAACTCGCGGCGTTGCCATGTCTGCTTCAGATAGTTGACCAATGTTGGTCTTGCACCAACACGGTGCAAGCCGTATTTTTCGGCCTCATCTGCAACTGTCATGCGAATTATGTCCTCTTGTTCGAATGCTTCTTGATGCATTATCGGCTAAGCATAGATGTACAAAGTCTAGTAGATGGAGAGCTGTTCTTCTGGCTTTCGCTCTTCAGCTTGGTGTAGTACATCCCACATCTACTACTTACGGTGTTTCAGGCGGGTTTTCGCGAAGGTAGTCAGCCATGGCATCGCCTTGCAAAGCTTCGCTAATTTGAGCAATAGCGAGTTCGCTTGCCAATTCTATTGATTGCCCGTCTGCACTAGTCGATGTTCCAGCAGTTGGCATGGTGAACATCTCCATATTCTCCGTGTCCACGTTTTTGAGTTGCAAACCCAGTCCGACCAAGGTTGCGGCATCAAAGTTGTCGTCAAAGGTGAGATAGGGAGAAACCTTGTCGACGATTTCGTACAGCTTGACAGGGTTAGTTAATGTGCCTGATGAGAGCACCTGATTTGCTGCTGCAGCGATGAACTTGCGTTGATTCGCGACGCGTTGGTAATCACCATTGGTAAACGACTTTCGCTCGCGCACAAACCGAAGTGCGCGGTCGCCTTCCAGCGTGATGTCGCCGGCTGGGTAGAAGTAGTCCGTGTCGTTTGCCGTGAATGGGATCTCATTATTTACAGTCACACCACCGAGAGCAGTCGATAATTCACGGAACCCTTCGAAATCAACCATGGCTACATGATCAAGCTTGGTGCTGAAGAGTCCTTCAATCGTTTGCATCAACAGAGGAACCCCGCCAAGCGAGATCGCGGCATTGAGCTTGTTCATTCCATGCCCCGGAATCTCCACATACATGTCTCGAACCATCGACATAACGTAGACCTGTGAGCGGTCTTCCGGGATATGAACAAGCATCATTGAATCGCTACGTTGTGAAACTGCCCCATCAAGAGCTTGAGCATCGGCGGTACCTTCATCTGCATGATCGACGCCCAGTAATAAGACATTCATGGACTTATCTTCAGGATCTTTGATCGGACGAGCTTGCTCCTCGGCGTCTGAAAATCCTAAATCCACGGTATTAGATTTCGTGTTGAACTGGCGCTGCAAATCGAAAAGAACATAGCCGGTGCTGAGCACTGCCACCAGGAGCACTACAACTACAGACACGACGATGCCTTGTGTTCTCTTCTTTTTCCGACGTTCAGATCGAGTCCGCGCGCTCCGCGACAAAAAGACTGAATCTTGGTCTTGCACTATTCTCATTCCTACTCCACCGGGCAACGATCCCCCAAGGTCAACGGCAACCTGGGTGACTTCGCGCAATGAAAAAGACTACCCAAGATAAATGTGATTATCCTGAGTAGCCTAGGTCAAGAACTAGTCTTCTAGAGTTCTAACGAAATTCTTCAGCCAAGTCTTCAAGTTGGCCCCGAGTTCTTCGTTCTCCACAGCAAGGGCAATGTTCGCTTGCAGATAACTTAGTTTGTCGCCTGTGTCGTAACGCCGACCTCGGAAAACTACAGCGTGGACACCAGCTCCCTCCCCGTCGGCAGTCGCCAACTCTTGTAGAGCATCCGTTAACTGAATTTCATTGCCCCTACCGGGAGCCGTGTGCTTCAGAATCTCGAATACACGGGGATGCAGTAAATAACGTCCAATGACAGCTAGATTACTCGGTGCTTCTTCAACGCTCGGTTTCTCAACCAATCCATTAACTTTGACGTAGTCGGCATCCGCTACCGGGGACACATCTGCACATCCATAAGCACTGATTTGTTTCGGATCAACTTCCATCAGAGCAATAACTGAACCGCCAGTCGACTTTTGAATGTCAATCATGGAAGAAAGCAAGTCATCATCTTCATGGATCAAGTCATCACCGAGAAGAACCGCAAATGGTTCATCCCCTACATGTTGCTTGGCACATAAGACTGCATGACCCAGCCCGCGAGGATCGCGTTGCCGTACATAATGGATATCCCCCAACGCTGTGGCATCTTGCACCAACGCGAGCTTCTTCGTATCACCCTTCGCTTCCAAAGACGCTTCCAGTGACGGAACACGATCAAAATGGTCTTCAAGAGCGCGCTTGTTTCGTCCGGTAATCATCAGGACATCATTAAGCCCAGCACGAGCAGCTTCGGCGACAACGTATTGAATCGCTGGCTTGTCGACGACTGGGAGCATTTCCTTTGGCATTGCCTTCGTTGCAGGAAGGAAACGTGTGCCTAAACCGGCTGCCGGAATGACCGCTTTGGTAATAGCGCGAGGTGCAGACATAGTGTTGAATCCCCTATCTTCGGATTAGTTAATGGCGACAGTATTGCGCAACTACCTACGGATGAGTAAGCCTCTTGATTACAGCGCGCGGGAAGTACTCATCAACGTCCCCGCCAAGAGCCTGTACTTCCTTGAGCAGAGATGAGGAAAGATGCGTGTATCGCGTATCAGCCTGAAGGAAGACCGTTTCAACACCTGTCAGATGCCGATTCATCGTGGCCATGGGAATCTCATAGGCGTAGTCAACAGTGCTACGCAATCCCTTGACGATTGCTTCCGCTCCCTGCTCCTTGCAGAAATCAGCTAGCAGCCCCTGGCCCATCGGCACAGCGGAAACCCCACGCAGTCCACCGACAGTTTCTTCTACCATGGCGACTCGTTCGTCTTCGCTGAAGCGATACTTCTTGGAGTAATTCGTGGACACTGCCACGATCACCTCATCAAAAAGGCTCGCCGCACGCGCAATGATTTCGACGTGTCCATTATGAATTGGGTCAAAAGAACCCGGGCATACCGCTCTTCGCATGAACTGAATCTATCAAGAACTCATGTCAAATTAGCGATCTGGTGTGAATGTCTCGTAAAGATTCCATGACTTAATACCCTCGTTCCTCTGTACGAGACGATAATGGACTTATGAGCATTGAATTCACTCCATGGCAGCGAACCGCATATGGTGCCAACCTACTAGATTCCAATGGACAGCCCGGAGTGACGATCTTTGAAGAAATCACCGCATTAGCGAATCACCACAAGGCCATCAATCTAGGCCAGGGGTTTCCCGATTCCGAGGGTCCACCAGAAATCAAGCAAATTGCCATCGACGCAATTCAAAATGGCGCTAACCAATACGCACCAGGTTCAGGGACCCTGAACCTCCGCGAAGCTATCGCTGCGCATCAGGAACGGTTCTATTCGTTGAAGCTTGACCCGGAGACTGAGATTGTCGTTTCCACAGGCGCAACTGAAGCCATCGCCGCTTCTCTGCTGGCATTCCTGGAACCTGGCGATGAAGTTGTGACCTTTGAGCCTTACTACGACTCCTATGCAGCCATGATTGGGTTGACCAACGCTGTGCATAAGGTCGTTCAGCTCAAGGCTCCGAATTTCGAACCAGATTTGGATGACCTTCGGCGTACGGTCACTGACCAGACGCGGGTAATCCTCGTGAATAATCCCCATAATCCAACTGGCACCGTATTAGATGTTTCAGTGCTCCAAGAAATCATTGCCCTGGCGCATCAGCACAACTGCATCATCATCGCCGATGAGGTCTATGAACATCTGACTTTCGGTGTGCGACATGTTCCCATCGCGAGCTTGCCCGGTGGACCAGAGCGAACCATCACCATTTCTTCAGCGGGCAAGTCTTTCTCCTTTACTGGCTGGAAAGTAGGCTGGGCAACCGGTCCTCGCCAACTGATCACTGCTGTCCGTACAGTGAAACAGTTCCTGACCTACTCCTCGGGCCCAGCGTTCCAACCGGCAGTAGCGAAAGCCCTGCAACTTCCAGACGCCTTCTTCGAGCGCTTCGCCGCCGATCTCGGACAGTCGGGAGAAATTCTCGCATCCGGCCTGGAAACAGCTGGCATCCCGGTAATTCGCCCGAAGGGTACCTACTTCTTGGTTGCTGATGTACGTGGCTTTGAATTGAATGATGCTGCTGAAGTAGCCCGAATGATGCCCGAGTGCCTCGGCGTTGCGGCGATACCGATGTCGACCTTTGTCCATCCCGAAAACCGAAGTGACTACCAGGGCCTGCTGCGCTTCGCCTTCTGCAAAAAGCCTGACGTGATTTCCGATGCGGTTCAGCGATTGCAGCGCCTGCCAGAGGTGCTGTCCAATTGACACGAAAGCCGGCTAAACGGTGGCTTGGTTTCGTACAGGAACACGCCACGATTTACGACGATGACTTGGTCCCCGGGTCAAAAATACTCGCCATAGGCGACGCGCCCCAGTCGCATGTCAATCTTTCGCATCCGGAAGAAGTCTTCTACGAATATCTCGCGCGCATTGCCAATCATCTGAAGGTCCTGCGCCCAGAGGAGCGTCCAATGAAGATGCTGCATCTCGGCGCAGGCGCTTTGACTCTGGCTCGCTGGGCGAGTGTGGTTTATCCGTCGAGTACTCACGTAGCTGTAGACATTGAGCGGGAACTTCTTGATTTCGTTCTCACGCATCTGCCTTTGCCTCAAGGCTGCGATCTATCCCCAATTGTTGCCGATGCAAGGAGCGTGCTTGCCGAACAACTGGTCGATGAAAAGTTTGACGTCATCGTACTGGATATCTTCTCTGGGCCGGACGCACCAGAACACCTCACCACCGACGGCTACTACGCAGAACTCAAGAATTCATTGGCCAACGACGGATTGCTGTTTGTGAACATTGGCGATGATCCTCCCTTGGATTTCACTTGTTCTCAAGTTGAGGCAGCAGGTTCCAGCTTTGAATTCGTGATGCTGAGTTCAAGTCCGGAAATGTTTACCAAGCGCTTCCCCGGGAACTTGATATTGACAGCGTCCCGCCAACGATTCCGGGACGATCTAATACTCCAATGCCAGGCAGCGGGACCACACCCGTCAGAGGTTCGCCATTCGATGGATCTAGATGGGTTCTGCAAACCATAGGTGCGTTTCGCCGTATTTCTTGTCGGCGAACTTCTCCATGGCGCTCGGCCATGTTGGTTCTGGTGAACGACCGGAACGCTCGACGATCACGGTGGCATCTTCAGCTAGGATTCTGGATATCTTCTCGAGCGTGGAAGCTAGTTCTTCTTCAGTCAGCGGGTAAGGAGGATCCAGCAAGACCACGTCAAAGGTCTTGCTGGGCACTCCCGAAACCGCGTTGTAATACCCATCGAGGACGCTATCAACACTCCCGCGCTGAACCGTAACGGTATCGGTCTTCAGAACCTTATTCACCAGTGCTGCATTTTGCTGGCAAGCAGAGACCGCTTTGGGCGCCTTTTCTACCAGAACAACCTGCCGCGCCCCGCGGCTGGCTGTCTCGACGCCTAGCGACCCTGATCCTGCAAAGAGATCCAGTACTCGTGCGCCAGAGAGGATATCCCAGCTTTCCAAACGGGAGAAGAGAGCCTCTTTGACCCGGTCCGTTGTAGGGCGTGTTGCATCACCAGGTACGGACTTCAGTGGACGCCCGCCAGCGGCTCCAGCGATTATTCGGCTCATTGCCTAGATCTACCTTCAATCAGTTCTTATTCAAATATTCTTTGGTGGATTCATCAAGCCAATTCCCGGCAACCGCCAGGAGTCCGGGGTGTTGACGTCCCCAGTTGCCATCGGCAAGGAGGAGACCCGCATCGGTTCTAGCCCGCTCAATAAGCGTGCGATCCTTGATGATGCTCAGTTCCCGCAACGACGATCGGCTACCCGATTGCTGAACGCCAAGGATATTTCCTTCTTTGCGTTCCGCCAAGTCTGCTTCAGCTAGCTCAAAGCCATCGATTGTTGACTCGATCGTCTTCAATCGTCCTACCGACGGATGGTCCGCGTCCAACCATGTGGTCATGAGGCACGTCCCGGGAAATCCGCCACGGCCTACGCGGCCACGCAGCTGGTGGAGCTGCGAGATGCCAAAGCGCTCAGCGTCCATGATCACCATCAACGTCGCATTATGAACGTCAACACCAACTTCAATGACAGTCGTAGAAATCAGCACGTCAATTTCGCCACGTGCAAAGGAATCCATGGTTTCTTGCTTGTCTGCTGCATCCAGTTGCGAGTGCAGCGCTTCGGTACGTATCCCAACAAATTCAGGCATCCCACCCAGCAACTCCTGCATGGCTTCGACGCTCATGGTTTGTCCGGCAGAATCTTCATAGGTCGCTAGGAGAACGCCTTGTTCCGCTGTCGTGTCCGAAATTCTTGGACACACCACATAGACTTGGTGGCCCTTCCCGACTTCCTCAATGATCCTTGAGAACAACCTGTCCCGGAAACCGGTCAGCTGCATGGGCACAATATGCGTTTGGATCGGTGCGCGCCCGGCGGGCAGGCGCTTGATTGTCGACGTGTCCAAATCGCCGAACACGGTCATAGCGACGGTTCTCGGGATCGGCGTAGCAGTCATGACCAGGGTATGCGGGACTGAGCCGGCCGCCTTAGCCCGCAAGGCATCGCGCTGTTCAACGCCAAAACGATGTTGCTCATCCACGACGACTAGGCCAAGTTCAGCGAATTGCACCTGATCGCCCAGCAGGGCATGCGTACCAATAACCAGTCCTGTTTCGCCGCTGGCAATACCTAATAGAGCTTCACGACGCTGTGCAGTTTTTGCAGAACCTGTCAGGAGCGCGACTCCAGTTCCTTCGCCTTCGCCAAACAATCCGGGTTCTGCGAGGTTGCCAAGCATCTTCTTGATAGACGCATAGTGCTGCGCGGCCAGGACTTCTGTCGGCGCTAGGAGCGCCGCTTGTCCTCCGGCATCGATCACCTGCAAGATGGCGCGAAGCGCGACAATGGTCTTGCCGGAACCTACCTCTCCTTGCAGTAAGCGATGCATCGGATGTGGCTGTGCCAGATCGGCAGAGATTTGTTCTCCGACAAGGAGCTGGTCTTCGGTCAGGGTAAACGGCAGGATGGCATCAAATTTATCGGCCAGTCGTCCTGGCACCTGTGGACGCGCGATAGCTTTCTGCGCTCCCAGCTGGCGACCGCGTTCCCCTAATGCCAGCTGCAGCATGAAGGCTTCTTCAAAGGCAAAGCGCTGTCGAGCCACGTAAGCCTGCTTGATTTCTTTGGGAAAATGTCGATCCAAGAACGCTTGATGGCGTACTGGGTAATGATGGGTGCGTAGCAGTTCTGCTGGAAGAAATTCAGGAAGATTCTGATCTGTGAATTGTTCCATCAACAACGCCATCAAATCCCTGATGCGCTTATTCGGCATCTTCGCCGAAGCCGGATAGATCGGGATAGGGCGCGGATCCGCCTGTGATGCCTCATCCAGGATCGCGTATTCGGGCTGGCTCAGCTGCAGATGGTCTTGGTACCAGCCAACCTTGCCGCTGAACATTGCAATAGTTCCAATATCCAAGTCCGTTCGGGCTTGGTAACCATTGAAGAAGGTCATCTTCAGCTCTTGGCCGCCTGCACTGAGCTCATCGCTAACGGTCACTTCAAAAATGAAACCGCGACGCGAGTGCATCTGCCGCTGGCTAACGTTGACCACCTGGGCTACAACGGTGACGTGCTCGTCAAAGGGAAGCTCTGAAATTGGCGTAAGTTCGCCTACTTCGACATAGCGCCGAGGAAAATGCCAGAGGAACTCCCCCACTGTGCTGTAGCCGAATGCCTTTTCCAGCGCGGTGGCGTTCTTATTACCGAGGAATGTTGAGAGTTCTGCATTCTCAAACGTGGTCAGCGTTGTTTCAGCCATCGTGGGTGCACAGATCGGTGACGCTGATATTCACTGGGTCACCGTATTTCTTGATCAGGTCCAAGGCTTTTTCAGACTCCGGGACATGCACATGTACGCGCCAACGGTAGGTGTCTTCTTCAAGCTGGTTTACCGGGGACATGATCACGGAATTGCCCATGGCATCTAGCTGACCGCGCAGAGTAGCGGCGCCTAATGCATCCAGAGAGACAGTGCACATGACTTCGACGCCGGTTTCAGTGTCATTGTTCAGATGGACATGCGGATCCTGGACCTGATAGCCATGGAATTTCTCGTAGGACTCAAAATCAGTGGCGTCGCTTCGAATAGCAGCGCAAAGTTCATCGATGATGATCAGCATGCCCACCGCGCCCGCATCTACTACACCGGCTTCAATGAGGGACGGGAGCTCTGTTTCAGTTCCCTTCACTGCCAATCGAGCCGCTTGGCTCATCTGGGTCAATACCGTGTCCAACGCTGCACGGCTCTCTAAATCGCACTTCAAGTGAGCAAGGGTCGATCCTGCGGCCAACGCGATGGCGTTGATCACGGAGAGCATGGTGCCTTCGACTGGTTCACTCAGTGCTGACCAGGAGCGCACCTTGGCACGTTCAAGCCCAAGGGCTAGCAGCGGCGCGGTAAGCCGCTCGTAACCGACCCACGGTTCACTCAGGCCGCTGAGGAATACAGCCAACAGGGTTCCAGAGTTGCCGCGCGCCGATTCCATTGACGCGCGCGCGGCAACTTCTAAGAAGCCACCGATGTCGTCGCTTTCCAGTTTACTCACTGCATCGTGACCTGCCCGTGCAGTCAGATACAGGTTACTGCCCGTATCTCCGTCTGCTACCGGGAAAACGTTGATGGCATTGAGCCGGTCAGAATGGTTCCCGAGACTCTTGACACTCCGTGCGAGCCATTCTCTGATGGCACGCACCGAGGTATCGAGTTTTTGGGGAGTCATGGAAAGTTGGTCCTTCAGTGGAGTTATCGTGACAGGTCAGTAGTTTCTACGAACTCTGCCATCTTGTCTTCTTGCAGTGCCTTGCCAAACTTCTCAATCACTTCCATATCCGGAATGACAATTGACTGTCCGTCGGCCGAACGTCCCGGGCCCTTGTTTGGAAGGGTGAAGAATTCCATATCGTTCGAACGCAGGTTCAGCATGGAGGAAGCGTAAGAGGCAACCTTGCCAGAATCCAGAGTTTCATCAACTGCAATGAACGGTGCAATTTGAGAAACAACTTCAGAGACCTTACCCGGGTTGGTCAGGGTTTCCTTGGACATCAACTGACCAAGCAAAGCCTTGACGAAAAGCTGCTGGTTCTTGACGCGCTCGTAGTCGCTGCCTGGGAAGGACTTGCGTTCACGGACAAATGCCAGTGCCTGTTCACCGTCCAGGGTTTGAACACCCTCTGGGAAGTACATGCCATTAACAATTGACTGCTTGAAGCCTCGCGGGTTATTGACGGTAACTCCGCCCACTGCGTCGGTTAGACCCTTGAATCCTTCGAAATCGACGGACGCGACGTGGTTAATGCGAACGCCAAAGAGCCCCTCAAGGGTTTCGACTGCTTTGGGCACTCCACCGCTGGCAAAAGCGCGGTTGATCTTGGCAGTGCCTACGCCCGGAATATCAAGCCAGGTGTCGCGCATGACGGAGGTGACAAACACATTCTCGCGGTCTGCAGGAATATGAACCAGCATCATGGTGTCTGAGCGGCCACCGTTAGGCAGGGTACCAAAGTCTTCGCTGTCCTCATCCGCCTCACGAGTTGCGCGAGTATCGCTTCCGAGCAGCAGGATGTTGACGGCGTCCTTGGACTCGTCATTGACTTCAGGACGAGTTTCTTCCGCGGGGAAGGCATCCGTAATCGTCTGGCTTTCAGAGTCGAAAGTTCTGCCAAGGTTCCAAAGGTAACCGGCGGCAACAAGCGCCGCGACCATGACGAGGGCAAGCACGCTTAAGACGATGGCTCGCCCGGTGCGCTTTTTCTTTTTGCGCGGTCGCGCTGGGTGCTCTTCAAAGGACATTTGCTACCTTTCACAGTTTCAACTCTGTACATCCTATCTTTCAGAGTGCCGATGTAGTCTTATAACGTGTCTAAAATCAGCTTGAAAGCCCGACTGTCACCAAAACTTAACCGAAAACTTGCTCAAACTTCGGCATTGGTGATGAGCGGTACTTTATTACTACCAGTACTTGCAGGCTGCGCATCAGTCGCTTCCGTGGATGCTGCCCCGGACGCAGCCAACCCGCTTTGTGCGGAAATGATGGTTGTCCTGCCCGAAGCCATCGATGATGCCGAGCGTCGTTCAACGACCTCGCAGGCAACCTCGGCCTGGGGCGACCCGTCAAAAGTTGTCTTGCGTTGCGGTGTCGAAGTTCCCGGACCCACTACTGACCCCTGCGTATCCGTGAATGACGTCGACTGGGTAGCGAATGAGGATGAAGAATCAGGTATCTGGACCTTGACTACTTACGGCCGGACGCCGGCGACCGAAGTCGTCTTGGATCCTAACGTCATCCCGTCAAGTACCGTGCTGGCCACGCTGTCGGATGCAGCCCAGAAGATCCCGGCTTCCAAAAAGTGCGTTAGTGTTGACAAGTCAGTGAGCTTGTAAGCGGATCGCCTACAAGCAAAACGTGAGGGTGTGTTGATTCTTCAACACACCCTCAAGCTTTAACGGCTATTCCCGGATTAGCGCAAACCGATATTCCGGTCGGTAGCCAGCCCAATCAGCTCATCAATAAGTTCACGGTACTCAATTCCCGTTTTGGCCCACATTTGCGGGTACATGCTTGAAGGCGTGAAGCCGGGCATGGTGTTGATTTCATTGATGATCCACTCCCCCTCGGGAGTATAGAAGAAATCAACTCGAGATAGGCCTTCTGCATCAATAGCGTCGAAGGCCTTCACTGCAAGTTCGCGGATCTCGCGAGTGGCTTCTTCGCTCAGATCTGCTGGGCAGCTGAGCTCGGCGGCGGCGCCATCAACATATTTCGCTTCAAAATCATAGAACGTGTGCTCATTATCTGCCACCGCGATTTCGCCTGGCAATGAGGCCCGCGAAGGTTCGCAGCCGCGGCCTTCAAGAACACCGCATTCGATTTCACGGCCGACAATCCCCTGCTCGATGATCACCTTGGGATCTTCAGCACGGGCAATCTCAATAGCGGCACGAAGCCCCGAAGGCTCGTCTACCTTGGTGATGCCTACCGAGGATCCTGCACGTGCCGGCTTGACGAACAACGGGTACTGCAGGTCTTCGCAACGCTTCATGGCAGCTTCGCTGTTGCGCAGCCACTGCTTGTTGGTGATGACTTCGTACGGGCCTACCTTGAAGCCTGCCCCTTCGAAGACAACCTTCATGAAATGCTTGTCCATGCCCATCGCACTGGCTGCAATACCGGAGCCAACGTAAGAAACGCCAGCCATTTCCAGCATGCCCTGAATTGATCCATCCTCGCCGAACGGACCATGAAGCAACGGGAAGACCACGTCGATCTCGCCCAGATCTGCCACCGTGGAGTCCGAGTAGGACAGCAATGATGTCTTCTGCGCGTCGGTGGAAAGATGCACCGGATGATCCACCGAGGAAATTTCTGGCAGCTTGCCAGTATTCAGTGCCCAGCCTTCTGGATCCTCGTCCAGCAGGGTCCAACCGCCGTCGCGGGTGATGCCCACCGGAACAATTTCGAAACGCTCGCGGTCGATGGCGTGCATGACGCCGGCCGCAGTAACGCAGGAAACGGAGTGCTCTGAGGAACGGCCACCGAAGAGCAAGAGGACGCGGAGCTTGCGTTCAGTCATTAGTGACGTTCTCCTTCAGATTTCAATTCACGCGACAACAGGCGTGCAGCCATATTTTCAACGCTCAAGGTGCTCTCCAGGACCATGACCACTGCTTCGGTGATTGGCATTTCCACGTGATGGGCCTGGGACAAGTCGAATACGGCACGTGCTGACTTGATGCCTTCCGCAGTCTGCGACATGCGGTCATTGACCTCTTCCAAGAAGAGCCCCTGGCCAAGCAGGCGTCCTGCAGTGTTGTTGCGGGAGAGCGAGGAAGAACAGGTAGCCACAAGGTCGCCTAGGCCAGAAAGACCTGCCAAGGTGTCCAAACGGCCGCCCAAGGCGAGGACCAAGCGAGTGGTTTCAGCCAAGCCGCGCGTGATGACGGTGGACTTGGTGTTATCGCCCATTCCCATGCCATCGCACATGCCAACGGCAAGGGCGATGATGTTCTTGACGATTCCGCCAAGCTCAACACCCAAGACATCGTCATTCGTGTAGGGACGGAAGTATGCAGCGGAGCACAGTTCAGCAATCCACTGCGCAATATCAGAATCGGTGCAGGCCACGACCGAAGCCGTTGGCTGCTCGCGTGCGATTTCCATTGCCAGGTTTGGTCCGGAAAGCACAGCGATCTGCTCTGCAGGCAGCCCGGTGACTTCGGCGATGACCTGGCTCATGCGCAGATCGGTCCCGCGTTCAAGACCCTTCATCAGTGAAAGCAAGACCGCACCGGGTTCAAAGAATTCTTTGAACTTCGCCAATTCCTGGCGCAACGACTGAGCCGGAATCGCCAAGACGACAAGGTCAGCGTCGTTGAGAACGGTCTTCGGATCCGATGATGCCGTGATGTTGGCCGGAAGCTTGGTTTCGCGCAGGTAGCGTGAATTGGTGTGGCGTTCATTGATTTCATTGGCGGCGTCTTCGCGACGGGCCCAAATCTGAACGTCGATGCCCTTGTCTGCAACGGAATCAGCAAGCACCTTGGCGAAGGTTGTCCCCCAGCTGCCAGCGCCCATGACGGCGATTTTGCGTGGTAGCGGCTTAGTCAATGTCAGTCCTCTGGAAGGTGTTGATCAAGGTAATTAGTTATCCGGGGTATCGAAATTGCGGCCAGTCTTCGACTGGCCATGCTTGCTGGGATCCCACCGCGCAGCTGGTGCTTCTTCTTGGCGCAGTTCTGCGGTCAGTGCGGTGATCGCGTCCATGATGCGATCAGTGGCTTCTTGCAGCACTGCACGAGTCCGCGGGCCACCACGCAAGTCATCAAGATCCACGGGCTGGCCAACTGACACGGTGACGTGCTTTCGCGGGAACGGATACATTTTCTTGGAATAGCGCGGCAGCAGTTCCTGGTCGCCCCAGTGAGCCATCGGTACCACTGGTGCGCCAGTCTGCAGGGCCAAACGTGCGGCACCGGTTCGCCCTACCATTGGCCACAGATCAGGGTCGCGGGTCAGCGTCCCTTCCGGGTAGATGACTATGACCCCGCCTGCGTCCAGGACTTTTCGGGCCGCGGCCAGCGATTCGCCAGCATTGGATGCGCTGCGTGACACCGGAACCTGGCCGGTCTCGCGCAGCATCCATCCGAGCACTGGGATCTTGAACAAGGATTCCTTGGCCAGCCAGCGTGGCAGCCGGCCATTGCTGTAAATAGCATGGCCGACAACCAGCGGATCAATCTCGGTCAGGTGATTGGGGCAGAGGATGTACCCGCCCGGAGGGAGGGTTTCAAAGCCCTTCCACGTTTTGCCCATCAAACCGTTCATGGCAGAACGGACAATGCCCGCCAATAGCGAGAAAACCCGTTTAGTCTTAGCAGATTCGCCAGGGGCCAGAATCTTTACCACGATTCGGATCCCCTTTAGTTGCTCAGCTCGACATTTGCGCCCAGGGCCTGCAGCTTCTCCATGAAGTGCTCGTAGCCTCGGTTGATGATCTCAATGCCGGTGACCTTGCTGGTGCCTTCGGCAGCCAGAGCAGCGATCAAATGGGAGAAACCGCCACGAAGATCAGGAACATCGATGTCGGCACCGGTCAGCTGCGCTGGGCCTACGACAACAGCAGAATGCTTGAAGTTGCGCTGTCCGAAGCGGCAAGGGGTGGAGCCGAGGCAGTCGGTGTGAACCTGGACGGTGGAACCCATGCGAACCAGCGCATCGGTGAATCCGAAGCGGTTCTCATACACAGTCTCGTGAATGACCGATACGCCCTTGGCCTGGGTCAGGGCCACTACCAGCGGCTGCTGCCAGTCAGTCATGAAGCCCGGGTGAACGTCGGTTTCCAGGATCAGTGGGTTAAGGTCTCCACCTGGATGATAGAAGCGAATACCGTCGGACTTGACGTCGAATTCACCACCGATCTGTCGGTAGACGTGCAGGAAAGCAGTCAAATCACGCTGGGTCGCGTCCTGGACGAAAATGTCGCCCTTGGTGACCAGCGCGGCAGACGCCCATGATGCGGCTTCGTTGCGATCAGGCAAAGCGGAGTGGTCGAAGCCCGTAAGCTTCTCGACACCCTGGATGCGGATCACGCGGTCGCGGTGCACGGAGATGATGGCGCCCATCTTCTGCAGCAGCGAGATCAGGTCAAGGATTTCTGGCTCAATGGCCGCGTTGCTGACTTCGGTGACACCCTTGGCTCGAACGGCCGAGAGCAGGACCTGTTCGGTGGTGCCAACACTTGGGTATTGCAGTTCAACCTTGGCGCCGGTTAGCCCATTAGGGGCCGAGATGCGGATGCCATCGGCAGCCTTGTCAACGATCGCTCCAAAGTCGCGCAGCACTTCCAGGTGGAAGTCAATTGGGCGGTCGCCGATGCGGCAGCCACCCAGATCCGGGATGAACGCTTCGCCCAGGGCGTGGATCAATGGTCCGCAGAAAAGAATAGGGATACGCGAGTCACCGGCATGGGCATCGATCGCCTGGTTCGAGGCGGTCTTGACCTGGGTAGGGTCCATGGTCAGATCGCCGGTTTCAGGGTCCTGGTCAACCTTGACACCGTGGATTTCAAGGAGGCTGCGCACGACAGCTACATCTTTGATCTCCGGTACGTTGCGCAATACCGAAGGGGTATCGCCAAGCAGAGCCGCGACCATGGCTTTTGGCACTAGGTTCTTTGCTCCGCCGACTCGTACGGTGCCCTTGAGCGGGACACCACCATGGATCGTCAGGATCTTACCCATGTATGAATTACCTCATCGCGTAGTCGTTATCGCCCGCCGAAGCTTCTAGGCTTTCGAACTGGCAGGACTAAGTAAGCATACCGCCTCTGTACCTGCCAGTATGCCCAGATCATCTCGTGGCGCACACTTTGTGAGCATGCTTTCAGACAGACCTATTATGCTCTGCCGAAAATCATTCCATTAGGAATGCAATAATCCGCTCACCCCTAACAACGTCAGGGAGGAGCGGACCATTCCATTTATTTTGAACTCGGTGCTTAGCCTGCGGTTCGTGCCGGCAAAGTCTGCGGCTTATGCGCAGGACGCTTGGCCTCGTATGCGGTGATATCTTCCTCATGCTGCAAGGTCAGGCCGATATCGTCCAGGCCTTCCATCAGGCGCCAGCGGGTGTAGTCGTCAATCTGGAACGGTGCCGAGATGGAACCGCACTGGACCGTACGCGATTCCAGGTCAACGGTGACCGTGGTGCCTGGATTGTTCTCCAGTTCCTTCCAGATCAATTCAATATCGCTCTGGGCAACTTCAGCAGCAACCAGTCCCTGCTTGCCCGAATTGCCACGGAAAATATCGGCAAAACGAGCGGAGATCACAGCCTTGAATCCGTAGTCCTTCAACGCCCAGACAGCGTGCTCGCGCGAAGAACCGGTGCCGAATTCGGGACCTGCCACCAGCACGGAGCCCGTATTGAAAGGTTCCTGGTTCAAGATGAAGTTCTCATCCCGTCGCCAACCCGCGAACAACGCATCCTCGAATCCGGTGCGGGTGATGCGCTTGAGGTAAACGGCAGGAATAATCTGGTCCGTGTCCACATTGCTCTGGCGCAGTGGAACACCAATACCGGTGTGGCTGACAATCTTTTCCATGACGGTGATCCTTCCTAGACCGAAGCCGGTGCGTTGACGAGGTCGCTAGGCGACGAGAGGGTTCCACGGATTGCGGTAGCCGCGGCCACCAGTGGCGACACCAGGTGGGTACGTCCGCCCTTGCCCTGGCGTCCTTCGAAGTTGCGGTTGGAGGTGGACGCGCAGCGCTCCCCCTCGGCCAACTGATCCGGGTTCATGCCCAGGCACATGGAGCAACCTGCAAAACGCCATTCAGCACCGAAATCCTTGAAAATCTGATCCAGGCCTTCTGCTTCGGCTTCCAGCCGAACACGCGCCGAGCCGGGTACCACGATCATGCGGACATCAGGATCCTTTTCCTTGCCCTTGATGACCTGGGCAGCTGCACGCAGGTCCTCCATGCGGGAGTTGGTGCAGGACCCCAGGAAGACGGTATCCACGCGGATGTCCTTCAGCGGAGTGCCACCGGTCAGACCCATGTAGTTCAAGGCACGCTCGCAAGCCTTGCGGTCATTCTCGTCTTCGAAGTCTTCCGGAGAAGGCACATTCTCAGACAGCGAGACACCCTGGCCGGGGTTGGTACCCCAGGTGACAAATGGTTCGAGTTCATCTGCATTCAAGAAGACTTCAGCGTCGAAGCGCGCGCCTTCATCGGTGTGCAGCTGCTTCCAGTCCTCGACGGCGGCGTCCCAGTCTTCACCGGCTGGTGCGTGCGGGCGCCCCTTGACGTATTCGAAGGTGGTCTCGTCCGGAGCGATCATGCCGGCACGGGCGCCAGCCTCGATGGACATGTTGCAGATGGTCATGCGGGCATCCATGGACAGCGAGCGAATCGCAGAACCACGGTACTCCAGCACGTATCCCTGGCCGCCACCGGTACCGATCTTGGCGATGACCGCCAAGATGATGTCCTTGGAGGTAACACCAGGTTTCAAGGTGCCTTCGACGTTAATGGCCATGGTCTTGAACGGCTTCAGGCTCAGCGACTGGGTGGCCATGACATGCTCGACTTCCGAGGTGCCGATACCCAAAGCCAGGGCTCCGAAGGCGCCATGGGTCGAGGTATGCGAATCACCGCAGACAACAGTCATGCCTGGCTGGGTCAGCCCCAGCTGCGGACCTACCACGTGAACGATGCCCTGCTCCTTGTCGCCCAAGGAGTGCAGGCGGACACCGAATTCCTTGCAGTTATCCCGCAGGGTGTGGATCTGGGTGCGGCTGGTCAGGTCGGCAATGGGCTTGTCAATATCCAGCGTTGGGGTGTTGTGGTCTTCGGTAGCAATCGTCAGGTCCGGACGACGCAGCGGACGGCCAGCCAGGCGCAGGCCCTCGAAGGCCTGCGGCGAGGTCACCTCGTGCAGCAGGTGGAGATCAATGTAGATCAAATCCGGCTGGCGGGCTTCACCTTCGCCTTCTCCTCGGCGCACAACATGTGCATTCCAGACTTTTTCTGCCAATGTCTGGGGCGACTGCATGGCGGACATGCGACACACTCCTCAAGCTACGAACATTTGATACTCCAACTTTGACACTTCATAGATCGACTTCTCCAGTATGCGGACTTGAATCTCAAATACTGAGACGTGATACTGGAACCATGACAACAGGCAGCGGCGTAGGCGTACTGGACAAGGCAGCAGCCATTCTCAACGCATTGGAGAATGGACCCACTTCCCTGTCACAGTTGGTGGAACTCACCGAAATCTCGCGTCCTACGGTGCACCGCATTGCCCAATCGCTAGTTCACCATGGATTGGTGGGACGCGACATGCACGGCCGCTTTGAGTTGGGGAACCGTCTGGTGGAACTCGCCAGCGCCGCTGGCGAAGACCGATTGGTCAGCGCAGCGGGCCCCGTGCTCATCAAGCTTCGCGACCTCACCGGTGAAAGCACGCAGATTTTCCGCAAGCAGGGCGATTATCGAGTGTGCATCGCCAGTGCTGAGCGTCCAATTGGCCTGCGTGACACCATCCCTGTTGGAACCCAGCTATCCATGAAAGCCGGCTCGGCAGCCCAGATTCTGCTCGCCTGGGAAGACAATGAACGCATGGTCGACGGATTGCATCACGCGCGCTTCACGCCGACAATTCTGGCTGGGGTCCGTCGGCGTGGTTGGGCCCAGTCGCTGGGCGAACGCGAGCCAGGTGTAGCTTCCGTATCAGCACCAGTTCGCGGGCAGTCCGGACGAGTCATTGCGGCCCTGTCCTTGTCCGGCCCGATTGAACGGCTCACGCGCCAGCCAGGGAAGATTCACCACGAAGCTGTGACTAGCGCCGCCCACGAGCTTTCCGAACTGCTGCGCATCCAGAATGACCGCGCGTAGCCAGCTCATGAAGCACGTTCGGAGCAGCTAGCCGAAGTGGTCAAAGCCTGACTCAGGCTTTGCTACCTTGCCATCAAGTTTCACCACTGCGCGGCGACCATTAGCCGGCTTGGCAGCACCAATTACGGTGAATTCCTCTGGGATTTCAATTCCCTCTGGGAAGGCAGCAAGGAGTCCAAAATCTTCGCCGCCGTACAATACCCACGACATCGGATCGGTGCCGGTCAGTTCTGACGCGGCTTCCAATCGAACAGCATAATCCTGCAGCGCGGAAGACTCTAACTCGAGATTCACATGGCTGGCTTTGGCCAAGCGACCAGCGTCACGGATCAGCCCATCAGATATGTCCATCATGGCTGTAGCACCCGATTCCGCGGCACGCGGGCCGGATTCCAACGGTGGCACGGGACGGCACTGCGCCTGGACCAGCCGGCGCACCGCCCGGCTCCAGCCTTGTTCGTTGCGATCATGTTCCAGGACGGAAAGCCCTGCCCCAGCAGCACCGACACGTCCCGCCAAGGCAATGCGGTCGCCAACTTGGACTCCGCTCCTCAGGACCTTGCCATGCTCGCATTCGCCCAGAACGGTAGTGGTAACGGAAATTTCTTGGGACTTCCCGAGGTCTCCCCCGAGAATGGTAAGTTCCTGTGCGCCAAGTCCCTGTATAGCCTCGGCAACGCCGCGGCTGAAGTCCCTGACCCATTCCAAGGAAGTGTCCTTCGGCAGGGACAAAGAAATCACGGCGCCAGTAGCGTGACCGCCCATTGCATTAATGTCCGAAACATTCTGTGCAATGGATTTCCACCCGATGTCATAGGCTCTATGCTCTAGCCCGCTGGGCCAGATCAACCGAAAATCTTGATTCTCAACCAGGGTATCCACGGAGACGAGAACTTCCGTTCCGCGCACGCGCAGCGCACCTGCGTCGTCGCCGGGCCCGAGACTTGCTTGTTCTGAATCAAGCAGCGGCAACATCGCGTCCAGGATGCCTTGTTCCCCAAGGTCACCTACCGTTGCATCGACGTTTGGTTGGTTTGTAGTCACAGAGTTCTAATCGGCTTTCTTGGCTGCTGAGGTGATCAATGCTGAATAACTATTGAAGGTGTCCAAATGCTGGTCAACAGGATCAATCACGGCCTGCCTGACCAAGTGGGATACCGAGCGTTCAATGTTCTTCAACGCTTTCCTACGCTTAACTTTAGCGACTATTCGGTTGACAAACGAGCAAGCCAAGCCAAGGACAATACCCAGCAGTATTCCTATGAAAACCAGCAGCGTCGGGACAGCGATTCCTTCAACCCGGGGAGCCTGCGGCAGGTCGAATTGGAAGTATCCAGCCACCGGATAGCCCGCGAGCCACAAGGCGCCGCCCAAGGCCGCAAGAAGTGCCACCCATTGGATGACTTTAACTACCGGCCACCACCAGGATGACCGTTCAACACCCAGCGGTGTCCCGGCTATAGCCGCATCGATGCCGTCATGTAGTACCTCCGTATTCGCGTGCACCTTTTCACGCAGTGGCTCTTTCCAGCTTTCCGGAAGATCATTGGAAGCCTCGGAAACATACTGGTCGATGCCATGTTCGATAGCCGCAGTCTCCGCTACAGAAAGCTCTGGCCGCGAAGTCAAGGACAATTCAGGGTCTTCATGCCGGCGCCCAAGATTCATCCGCTTCAGCGGATCGTTGCGCAGCTTCACCAGCCACGTGGTCAAAGGCCATCCTGTTCGCGAAGCACCCCGAAGCAGGTAGGAGGTCTCCACTGCATCAGCAATGTACTGGGCGCCGTGCGCTTTTGCGATCACACGCTCCAGCTCCGCTTGGTGCAGCTGGCTAGGCAGGCGCACCTTCTCCACCTGGAGTTCCTCACTCAGGCGGTGGATGACTTGATCAACATCTGCGCGGAGCCGACGCGTGGAAAGTGCCTTGTTTTTCGCCGCGGCCGCAATCTTGGCCTGCACATCTGCGACCCCTTGACCCGTGGCAGCAGAGGCGCAAACGATGGGAAGGTTCTCCAAGCCGGACGTTGCCAAGATGCCGCGCAAGGAATCGACAACTTGCTTGCGTTCTTGTTCTGCAATCTTGTCAATCTGGTTCAGGACGATCAGCAGGTTCCCCTGCTGGCTGCGCAAGGAATTGAGATATCCATGGTGGATTGACGCGTCGGCGTATTTCTGCGGATCAAGCACCCATACCAGATAATCCACCTGGCCCACCAAACGAGCAGCAATCTTGTGGTGATCCACTGCCGTGGAATCCATGTCGGGTAGGTCCAACAGCAAGAGACCGGAGTCGAACTTCTTTTTCTTTCCAGGTTGTGCCCGTCTGTCCTGATCGCCCATGACGTGACGAGTGGTCACTTCCAGCCAGTCCAGTAACTCGCTTGATCCTTCTGGTTCCCAGATTGCAGCGACAGTATCAGTAGTAGTCGGGCGGATGACACCCGTGGCCGCCAACTCATGCCCTACCAAAGCGTTGAACATCGTTGATTTTCCGCTGCCCGTGGCACCGAAAAGTCCTACAACCACATGTTCGGATGAAAGCTGGCGCCGAGATTCAGCACGCGTGATAACGTCCGCGGCTAGATCGATGGTTTCTGGTTCCAGATATGGTTCTGCAAGCTGCATCGCTTCCACGATGCTGTTGATTTGAGAGTTGAGACCGCTGAGTGCTCTGAGAATCTTGCGCTCGGACATTAGTGAGCCCCTTTGCTACTCAAGGCTGAGGTAATCCTGCCCAAACGATCGGCAAGCTCCGGCTGCGATTTTGCGGCTAGCTCGTCCAGGTAGATCGACGAGGTCCTATCCAGTAGATCCCGTGCCCGGGTGTCAAGCATCTTGCGGGCTTTGGTGGCCATGCGACGTACCGCATCCTCGCCAAAAATTGCTTCCAGCAGTTTCTGCCCTACCAATGCGGAGCCGCCGGCAATACCGATTTCCAGACCGGTGAGGCCCGCTGTTGACGCAAAGACCACAACCATCAGGATGACCGCCACCCCGTTGACTCCAAATGCCGCCATGCGGGCCGTCTTGCGCTTCCCGGCGCCCTCCTGCCGAATCATGTCCAAGACATCTTTTTGCCAAAGCCGGATGCTTTCCGAAGCTTGCTCATTGAGATCCTGTGGCGGGCGCGGCGATTGCAGATTAGAGCGTAGCGCTTGGCCAAATGGCGTGTTCTTCCACGATCTGTCAACGTCATGGCAGGCCTTGGTTGCCTCGGCAATGAAGACCATGTGCAGGCCTGATTCGATGGCTTGTTCAACACGATGGGTCGCTGGCGGTTTTCCAGTCAGGAATGCGCCAACACGATCCCTCATCCGTCCAATGGCGCCTTCGATTCCGCGCAGCAGCTCGCCCGCTCCTACGAAGTCCTGCCACCGGGCCAGGATTTCGCCACGCAGCAATGAGCCGTCATTGAGGGAATCGCTAATTCTGGCCAACGATTGCTCAAAGCGCTCATTGGTAAGGGCGCGCAATTCACCGAGCTGTTTCTCCTGCTCTTGCAGTTCAGCGATAAGCTCACTGACATCTGCGGTGGCGCGCCGCAACGCGCCGTCAAGTGTTTGGGCCGCAATCTGCTGCCGTTTAGCGGAATCTGCTGCCAATGAGTTCAGCCATGCGAGCAAGGGTTCCACGTGCTCACTTGGAATCAATTTCTGGTCATCCAGTTGCGTCTCGTTCAGGACATGCAGCAACGACGGATCCAGGTCCTTCTCGCTTAACAGGCGTTTCAAATCCGGAACAATATCGTCTTCGGCTCCCGGTGGCACCCTGTTCAAGACGACGCAGACGGTAATTTTCCGTGCGCCGGCTTCGGTGAGCATATCCCAAGGAAGAGCATCGGCGTATCTATTGGCTGTGGTGACAAAAATCCACAGATCTGCTGCGTTCAGAAGCTGGCCCGCCAATTCCCTGTTCTCGTCGGAAACCGAGTCGATATCCGGGGCATCGAGGATGGCCAAACCTCGTGGAACCTGCTCACGAGGCGTCATCAACAGCGCATGGTTACTGGCTGCTCCGGCATGTGCATTGAAGCCACGGCCGGCTACGCGTTTAAGTTCGGGAAGAATCCGTTCAGATTCAAAGAAGGATTGGTCAACAGGGTTGAAAGCCAAGACCGGAGTCCGCGTGGTCGGACGCACAGCGCCGGAGAGACTGACGGGTTCCCCCAGGAGGGAATTGACCAGAGTCGATTTGCCCGAGCCCGTGGAGCCACCGACGACCAGCAGCAGCGGTGCGCCGAGATTCGAAACTCGTGGAATCAGGTAGTCCGAGATTTGATGCAATGCCTTGTTGCGCAGTTCTTCGAAGGCAGAGGCTTCTCGTGGCTGGCCATTTACAAAGGAAAGCTCTTCGAGCAGCTCCTGGAGCTCGCTCAAACGCGCCGCGGAATCACTGCCAATTTCGGTTTGCGAGGCAGTTTCCTGCCCTGAGCTCTTAGCCAGATCTGAATTCGACTCCATGAGAACTATCTTGCCTCATGCCAACAGGGAAACCCGCGAGCCTGATGCAGATTTTGTCCGGGAAACGCAAAAACCGCGGAATTCTCCGCGGTTTTACTGTGGTGACCCCAACGGGATTCGAACCCGTGTTGCCGCCGTGAGAGGGCGGAGTACTAGGCCGCTATACGATGGGGCCGTATGCTGAAGATAAATCTTCAGCTCACCAAATCTCTTTGGTGAAGCGCTGGGATACCAGGACTCGAACCTAGAATGACGGAACCAGAAACCGTTGTGTTGCCAATTACACCATATCCCACTGTGACTTGGCCTTTCCGGAATTCAGCTGAGCATCATTCCGGCCACTGCCGTAGCACGAGATAAAACTATACCGGCCTAATGTTCAGTACACAAATCGAGCCCCGCGACCGGTACCCCAGGCAGAATCCGCGGAAAATCAGCAAAGAACAGTTGCCAGTCATCCCAAATCCGCCACTAGCCAGCCAGGGAAATTCTTGTGAAGTGAGGCACTGTCCGTGAGAAAATACTGGAGTCCCGCGCCAACGGCACATTGATAGCCGCCAACAGGGTCATCCCCTATGCAAAGCGCCTGTGCCGACAGGCCCTCTAGTTCATCGCACCGGCCAAGGAACGGGGCACAAATGGGGTTTAGGCTTATTCGCTGGACGCGGTTAATCCTGCCGAACTGTACGCACGCGGCATCCGCACTGCTCGCTGTTCCATCAACGCGAGCCCGCCTGCCATGTACCTCTCCCGGGCATAAGCCCCGTCATCCGCAAAACCTGCCGCAATTCCGGTCAGTCATTCAGGATACAGATGCGCCAGATCCGGCTCGGACATGAACGAGCAACCGCGCATTGCGGCCGTTCGCACATCTACGAGTGTGTCAACAATCGCAAAGAAAACGCCTCGGACAGGACCAGTCATAGGACTGGAACCATCCGAGGCGTTAAAAGTGCTTTTCACCGGGCTTTCGGCGAATAGCTAGCGGGACTCACCAAATGCGCGCAAACGCTTGAGGCTCGACTCGCGTCCAAGAATTTCCATGGACTCGAAGAGCGGTGGAGATACGCGGTTTCCGGAGATAGCAACGCGGGCTGGTCCGAATGCCTGACGAGGCTTCAGTTCCAGTTCGTCCACGAGCTTCGTGCGCAGTGCTGCCTGGATGGTTTCGGCGTTCCATTCGGTAAGGGTTTCGAGGCCCTGGACAGTAGCATCGACAACCTCAACCAGGTTTGCCGGCATTCCCTTGAGCGCTTTCTCGTCGATGACAATTTCGTCATCAGACTTGAAGAGGAATTCAAGCATGTCGGTCGCTTCACCCAACAGGGCAATACGTTCCTGTACCAGTGGCGCAGCCTGGTCCAGGATGTCGTTTTCACGTTCAGTCAGTTCTTCGCCCACCAGGCCAGCGGCCTGCAGGTAAGGAACCAAACGATCACGGAAATCCTGTGCTTCGAGCATGCGCACGTGGGTTCCGTTGATTGCTTCTGCCTTCTTCACATCGAAGCGGGCAGGATTGGACAACACATCTGCTACATCGAAGGCTTCTACCAGCTGCTCACGCGAGAAGATATCTTCATCAGCACTTAGCGACCAGCCAAGAAGCGCGAGATAGTTCAGCAGGCCTTCCGGGATGAATCCATTGTCGCGGTGCAAGAATACGCTGGATTCTGGATCACGCTTGGAGAGCTTCTTGTTGCCCTGTCCCATAACGTATGGCAGGTGGCCAAAACGCGGCATGTACTGGGCAACGCCGATATCGTGCAGCAACGCATACAAGACGACCTGGCGTGGGGTCGAGGACAACAGGTCTTCGCCACGAAGTACGTGGGTAATGCCCATCAGCGCATCATCGATTGGGTTGACCAGGGTGTACAGCGGCTTGCCGTTGGCGCGCACCACCACATAGTCGGGAACGGATCCAGCCTTGAAGGTGATCTCGCCACGTACCAGGTCGTTGAAGGTGATGTCGTGATCCGGCATGCGTACACGCAATACCGGTTCACGGCCTTCGGCCTTGAACGCAGCCTTCTGCTCATCGGTCAGTTCGCGGTCGAAGTTGTCGTAGCCCAGCTTCGGGTCACGGCCGGCTGCCTTGTGGCGTGCTTCGACTTCTTCTGGGGTCGAGTAGGACTCGTAAACATGGCCTGCAGCGCGAAGCTTGGCAATGACGTCCTCGTAGATCTCACCACGCTGCGACTGGCGGTATGGCTCATGCGGACCGCCCGCGTTAACGCCCTCGTCCCAATCGATACCCAACCAAGCCAGAGCATCCAAAAGCTGGTTGTAGCTTTCCTCGGAGTCACGCTTGGCATCAGTGTCTTCGATGCGGAAGACCATTTTGCCGCCGGTGTGACGCGCGTAGGCCCAGTTGAAGAGGGCAGTACGGATCAAACCTACGTGAGGGGTACCAGTTGGGGATGGGCAAAAACGAACGCGTACCGGGGTATCTTCGGTAACAACGGGAATCAACGAAAGATCAGTCATGATGTTTTCATTCTATGCCTTCTGCAAAGAAACTTGCAGTTAAAGCGCGAGGCTCCCGATCACATTAGCGATCGAAAGCCTCACAACATCAGTGATGGTTCCTAGCGACGGAAGACGGTTCGCAATGAACCGATACCTTCGACTTCCACTTCTACAACGTCGCCTGTATTGACTAGGCCGACGCCTGCCGGGGTGCCGGTCATGATGACATCGCCTGGCAGCAAGGTGAAAGCTTCGGAAGCACGAGCAACCAATTCGTTGACTGGCCAGATCATGTCGTTGGTAGTTCCATCTTGGCGAACCTCTCCATTGACGCGGCTGATAATTCCCAGATCATCCGGGTCGGCAATCTCAGTCTCAATCCACGGGCCCAGCGGGCAAGAACCGTCAAAGCCCTTGGCACGAGCCCACTGCGGATCGGTGCGCTGAGCATCGCGGGCGGTCAGGTCGTTTGCTACGGTGTAGCCGAAGATCACGTCCTGCGCCTTGTCGGCTGGAACGTCCTTGCAGATACGGCCGATCACCACGGCAAGTTCACCTTCGAAGGAAACTTCATTTGAAAACGCCGGCAGGGTGACGGGGTCTCCATGGCCGACTACGGAAGTATTCGGCTTCAAGAACATCAGCGGCTCAGCAGGAACTTCATTTCCAAGTTCCTTGGCGTGCTCGCGGTACGTGCGGCCAAAGCCCACGACCTTTGAGCGAGGGATAATCGGCGCTACCAACCGAACATCATCCAAAGAGTGCGTAGCACCAGTGGTCTTGATCCCCTGGAAAAATGGATCTCCAGCCAAAACATGAATATCGTTACCGTCGACTACGCCGTACAGCGGGTCGCTATCTACTACAAATCGTGCAATGCGCATGAATACAAGCCTAAACTATGACGTCTCGGCTTTTCCTTCACTGCAGGAACTGCGACTGCGAAATACGGCTAATGAAGGGAAGGAAATCCTCGGACGGCAATCCACCTCGGCTCGTCGCCGCGAACTTGGCTAGGTCAATTCCGGCGCCAGGGCAAGCTGCACCAGTGTGGTTTGATTTAGAATCCCGTACACGTGGCCGTCGGCACCAACGGTCAATCTGGTGCCGTGCCGGTCATGGCTTCGTGTGGACACGACGGAATGAGTAGTTCCTGCAACATAATCCATCACTGTTATTCCACCCCCTGCAGCATGAACCATCTTCTGCCCATCCGGCGTTGCCCTTACGTCTGCAGCTAGCCATCCAGGACGATAGGAAGTGTTTTTAACGTTGTTGACGATATGCCGTTTCTTCAACTGTCCGCTGTCCAAGTCCAGCAAGGCTACACCTTGCAGATCGGCTACGGCCAGCCAACCGCCGATGATCACAGGTGAATACAACGCGCCAGCGGATTCCACAGGACTTGTTTCCCAGAGGATCTTGCGGGACGCTATGTGCATCTTGAAGACCTTGGCAGGACTTGTCGTATCTTCAACGCCATATCCGTTGCGTACCGAAGTGGTGCCATAGAGATACGATTCATCGGCGGCTAGCCCGATGATGGAATGGCCTGAAACGAATCCTTTGCCGTCCCCGTCAAGAACCCAAGAGACCGTATCAGTAGCAGGATCAATCTTCCCCAGAACACCGCCTGAGACTCCATATTCCGGAACAGTTCCGACAAACACGCTGGATGAATTCGCTGCCCAGCCGAAGGGCCTCGATTGCGAGTACTCTGTGATCAGACGTGCAATGCGATCGTATTTTCTGTCGGCATTGTTTTGAGGTGTTTCCATGAGGACCAGGTCAGCGCTACCGTAGGAACCGATGTAGGTCTTGTTCTGGTTGTATTCGACCATTCCTTCGATCTGGTTGATCACCTGCTCGTCATCGCCGGAGTTCCAACGAACGCCAGTTTCCGGATTCAATGCGGCGACACCGTTCGCCTTGTATCCTCCGATATAGATGTTTCCGTCACTGTGTCCGAGCAGCGATTGGATCTTGATGGCGCTCGGGGTCAATCTGATTTCGCGGGTAGCGCGTACGCGATTCAAACCCAGATCGAATGTTTCGCAGAGAATCCCATCGGTTGTCGTACTGATGATGAGGATGCGCCCATTCTGCGGAATGATGCACAAGATGCCGCGCGCCTCGACTTTTCCGAGTTGCTTGTCGTCCATTCCCTGGAATGCAGTTGAATGCAGATGGCCGGAAGTGATGCTGAAGAATCTCCCCGCACTGGACTTGGAAATCTCGCGCGATGCCCATACCCGGGTCACTGGCTCGTGCCATTTCATCGTCCGGGTATCGAGTATGAATTGTTCGGAAACGGAGCTAACGGTAACAGCGAGGTAGTGCCCGATAGGGTCAAGCGACCCAATGAATCCATGGGCCACATGCACTGGAAGGTTTATTTCACGTACTGCGTCCGGCTTCCCCGCTTCGAAGGTGAATAGCCTAGGATTCCGAGACCCCGTTCCCATCCATACTCTGCCCCGGCCATCCAATGCCAGCCGGCGGATATAGTCGGTGTCTTCGGCTACACGATCAAATACTCGAAGATTCTTGCTTTCGACGTTGTAGTTGAAGCTTGCGCCGAGTGGATAGGTTCCTCCCCACAAATTGCCGCTCGAATCAAGCCGAAGCTCATATGCAACCGAGGCGCCTTCAACGTCCACCAAGGTATTGAACTGCTCAGGAATTGCTGGATTCCATGCGAGAACACTCCCGTCCACACTGACATAAAGTCTTTGCCGGGGTTCATCCCAAACCATCGAATCAATTCCGTGCCCGCTGTCATCGGGCAAATTCAACGTGTGAATAGTGTTGCCGACGGAGGGATCGATTATTTGCAGTTCATTGATATGCCCGACAACAGACACCGCCAACCGAAGCTTCGAAGAATTGCGATAGTTGGTTAGAGGTACCGCCTCTAGAATCTTCAGCGTCGAATATGCTCTGCCGAAGACCTTTTCATGGCCACTAATTTCTTTCCCACTCTTCAGATTCGCTAAATACCGCATATCGGGAGTCGGTTTCGGCGTGGGGCTCGGAGACGGGGTCACTGAAGGAGCGCTAATCTCAGAGGCCCGACGGTCCGGGAAGAGGAAAGAAAGCCCTGCGGCGGTTCCACCAACAACAGCCAGACCGAGCAAGCTTCGTCTTGCAATGCTTCTAGTTTCCCTGCGCTCTTCTCCAGACAAACATTACTCCGTTCGATCGGCCCCAGAACTTCTTGCAGTGGAGCAGCGTCTGCTACGTACTGACGCTAGCAACTGCGTTTGCACATGACCAATTCGGTTTAAAAACCTGTGAGTATCGAGGTGGTTGGTCTGGGACTAGCTGGCAGGATAAGAACCAGCCGTCCCACCCTTGGATGTGACTCATTAAAAGCCTGACCCGAA